>NZ_SBHN01000022.1 GCF_006980715.1 Telmatospirillum sp. J64-1 | reverse complement strand
ATGCGCGGGGCGCCGAAGGACTTCTCGATGACCACGTTGCGGCCCTTCGGACCCAGGGTCACCTTGACCGCGTCGGCCAGGATGTCGACGCCGCGCAGCATGCGGGCGCGGGCATCGGCACTGAACTTGACTTCCTTAGCAGCCATTCCTCGATACTCCCCTTAAGCGGCCTTGCGATCAGCGGCGGCGCCTTCGATGACGCCCATGATGTCGCTTTCCTTCATGATCAGCAGCTCCTGGCCATCGATCTTGACCTCGGTGCCCGACCACTTGCCGAACAGAACGCGGTCGCCGACCTTCACATCCAGCGCGACCAGCTTGCCGTCTTCGCCACGGGCGCCCGGGCCGACGGCGATGACTTCGCCTTCCTGGGGCTTTTCCTTGGCGGTGTCGGGGATGATGATGCCGCCGGCAGTCTTCTGCTCCTGCTCGACGCGCTTGACCAGCACACGGTCATGAAGGGGCCGGAAGTTCATTTTCGTTGTCTCCGTCATTCCTAATCTCAGCAAATGACTTGTTGTGCCCGCGCTTCTCGCACCGGGCGACAGCGAGATAATCCAGGGCAGAGGGCTGTCAATGGGAGGACGAAAAAATTTTTTGGGTGGTTCACCGCACCCTTTGGAACGGCGATTCGGGCAGAAAAAGGGCCCCTGCGAGAGGGGCCCTGCAATCATTGCCGGGACGGCAGTCCGTCAGGCGTTGACGGTCTGTTCGATGACCGCGTTGCGCATGGCTTTCTGCAGCTTCTCGAAGGCGCGCACCTCGATCTGGCGCACGCGTTCGCGCGAAATGCCGTATTGCTGGCTCAGGTCTTCCAGCGTCAGCGGATTGTCGCGCAGGCGGCGTTCGGTGAGGATGTGGCGCTCGCGCTCGTTCAGGTTCTTCAGGGCGTCGCCCAGCAGGACCCGGCGGTTGCCCATTTCCTCGCGTTCGGCCAGTTCGGTTTCCTGGTCCTCGCGCTCGTCCATCAACCAGTCCTGCCACTCGCCCTCGCCGTCGGTGCGGACGGGGGCATTCAGGCTGTGGTCGGGGCTGGCCAGGCGACGGTTCATGCTGACCACGTCGGCTTCGGAAACGTCCAGCTTCTGGGCGATATTGGCCACGTTCTCGGGCGACAGGTCGCCTTCCTCGATGGCCTGCATCTGGCCTTTCAGCTTGCGCAGGTTAAAGAAAAGCTTTTTCTGAGCGGCGGTCGTTCCCATCTTCACCAAAGACCAGGAATGCAGGATGTATTCCTGGATGGCGGCGCGAATCCACCACATGGCATAAGTGGCGAGGCGGAAGCCCCGGTCGGGATCGAAGCGGCGGACGGCCTGCATCATCCCCACATTTCCTTCCGAGATCAGCTCGCCCATGGGAAGGCCATAGCCGCGATACCCCATTGCAATTTTCGCCACGAGGCGCAAGTGGCTGGTCACCAGCCGATGGGCCGCTTCCATGTCGCCGTCTTCCCGATAGGAGCGGGCGAGCGAATATTCCTCATCCGGTCCCAGCATGGGGAACTTTCGGATTTCCTGCAGATAGCGTGACAGATTGCCTTCGGGAGCAACCGACACTCCGGTGGAAAAAGCGGTCATCCGATCTCTCCTTTCGTCTCGTCCCGAGATGTCTCGTGTCGAGCCTGGTTCCGTTTTGGGCGCCTGGGCTGGCGCCGCCATTTCATTGTCTACCTCTCTCTGCTGCGAGATTACCTAACTGCAAGGCTCGGGTATAGAGTGGCTAAACGTTCTCTAACTTCTGGACTAATTGCCTTAGGTCATTAGGCTCTTCTTTTTCGAACCGCAGCATCTCCCCTGTTCGCGGGTGGATAAACCCAAGCAGGAAGGCATGTAATGCCTGGCGCGGAAAGCCGATCAATGCTTCCCGTGCCGCTGGGGCCAAATCGCGCAACTTCTGCGCCGAACGGACCCGGCCATAGGTACTATCCCCCACGAGGGGGTGGCCCAACGCGGTCATATGCACCCGGATCTGATGTGTCCGGCCCGTCGCCAACCGGCATTCCACCTGGCTTGCGGAGGTCCCGAACATCTTCAAGACCCTGTATCGGGTCAACGCATGTTTGCCGCCTTTGTTCACGATGGCCATTTTCTTCCTATTGGTCGGGCTTCGGCCGATATTGCCCTCGATTTCTCCACTTTTTTGCGCGGGCACACCCCACACCACGCAGCGATAGGCCCGCGTGATGCTGTGGTCCGCGAATTGGACAGCAAGCCCGTTGTGCGCGGCGTCATTTTTCGCCGCCACAATCAGGCCGCTCGTTTCCTTGTCCAAACGATGCACGATGCCGGGGCGTTTGACTCCTCCTATTCCGGACAGGGTCGAGGAGCAATGGTGCAGGAGGCCATTTACCAAAGTGCAATCCGGGCTACCCGGGGCCGGATGAACGACCAGTCCGGCAGGCTTATTGACAACGATCAGGTCCTCGTCCTCATACACGATGTCCAGGTCCATCGGCTGGGGCTGGGGGATGGCCGGGATACTTTCCGGAATGACCAGGGCGAAGGACTGACCCGATTTGACGCGGAAAGAGGCGTCGGATATGGTCGCGCCGTCTGCCGTGACCATGCCTTCCTCGATCAGCGCCTTGATCCGGGTGCGCGACAAGTCGGGCAGGGCGCCCGACAGCCATTTGTCCAGCCTTGTTCCCGCCTCTTCGGCGCCGACCGTGGCAGCCAGGGAAATTCCCGGCTCCACTTCCGCGGGGTCGATATCCTCGTCCAGGGAGTCGTCTTCAAAGGGCTCGAAAAGGGGGCGTGTCATCGGTCGGGCATCCACGGAATGAAAAAACGGACCTGAAAAAGCATGCAAGCCATCAAAGCCATCAAGACGCTGGTTCTTGTCCTGGGCCTTCTGATCCTGGTGGTCCTGGGATTGTTGGGCTACACGCTTTATAGCAGGAGCACGCAGATCCTCGCAGAGGATACCGCGCCGGGGGCGGCGGAATTGCCGGAACGGGCCCCGGCCCAGCGTGCTTCCGCCGTGTCGTCCCGGGTCTTCGGCGAGGTCGAACTGCCCGTCCCGGCGGGGGGACGTCTGGCCGAGATGACCTTGGCCGGCGAATTGGTGGTGCTGCGCGTCGAGACTCCGGACGGCGAGCGCGTGGTGGTCGTCGATCCGCGCACCGGCACTGTGAACGGCCTGTTCCGTCTGCCGTGATGCCATGATCCTGCGCCTCTCGCCCGATCATCTGCGCCTGATCGCCGCCGAGGCCGAAGCTGCCTGGCCGCATGAATGCTGCGGCCTGCTGGTGGGGCGCCACGACGGGGCAGGGGAGGCGGTGGTGACGCGCGTCGAACCGGCGGCCAATCTGATGGCCCACACCCGCGACCGTTTCGAGCTGGACCCCGCCGTGCATATCCGCCTGCTGCGGGAATTACGCGGCACGGAGCTGTCCATCATCGGCCATTACCATTCCCATCCCGACGCCCCGGCCGAGCCCTCCGCCGAGGATCTGGCCCGGGCCAACGACCCGGATCTGATCTGGCTGATCGTGCCGGTGGCGCAAGGCCGTGCCGGCACGCCCAAGGCCCACCGCCTCGATCCTTCCGGCAGCCGTTTCCTGCCTGTATCCCTCATGGGAAAATAGGGCTTGCGAGGCAGGGGGCAATCGGCTAAATACCGCCTCCCGCCTCGACGTCCCCATCGTCTAGAGGCCTAGGACACCGCCCTTTCACGGCGGCGACCGGGGTTCGAATCCCCGTGGGGACGCCATTTCCTGGGGCTGGATTTCCCGCCCCTACATTCCTTCGACGAAATCCGCCAGATCGTTCAGGCAGGCCGCCAGCAGGCGGTGGTCCTTGGCGTCGACCACGGCGGCCAGGATGACGGCGGTTTCCTCTCCGATCACGGTCATGGCTTTCAGCGCCGCGGCGAAACCCGATTCGTTCAGTGCGGCTTCGACGGGCAGATATTCGCGGCGGCGGCCGGCGCGCAGCTGTTCCTCGATATGCGTGCGCAGCACGTCTTCCGCCGGTTCCTTGCGGTGGATATGGAAGGCGAAGGCGCGCAGGAGGCGGGCTTTGTCGCCGCCGGAAAGGGACTGAGACCGGGCCATGGGATGCTCCAAGGAAAACGCGGCATCATACCGGCCGACGGCGACAAGACCAGCCCCAAGGGAAAGGGGCTGCCATGCATCTCTCGAAACACTCTATGAATAATGAAGGGGAAGGGAGAAGGCCGCTTCCCCTACTGTCGGCGCTGAAGGCGGAATTCAGCGGACAGGGGGAAGGGTCAGGAGACTTCCTGGGACTCGTAGCCGAGGGCGCCGGTATGGACGCGCCAGCCGGTCATTTCCTCGACCTGGTCGACGATCTCGACCATGCGATAGGGGTCGAGGGAATGGCTGAGGCTGGCTTCGACGCACATGAGTCGTGCCTGGAAGGCATCCTGGGCAGTCGCGGCAATACTGCGAGCGATAGAGGTTAGGGTTTCCGCCATGTCACGCATGTCCTGTAAGAGCAGTGTCACAAACCGGTGGGGCTATCCACGAGGCAGATAAAACACGGATCGTCCCCAATTGGGAATCCCTTTGATGCGCCTTCTCCTTCTGACCAGATAACCAAAGTCTAGTTGACGCCCCCCACCTCTGACCAAGGCCAGGCCTATGGTCGCCGGCCAGAGCGTGCCATGCGGAAGGAAATAGTCAGCCGCCATTTCGCCAGGATAACTGCGGCTTTCACGCAGGTCCTCCCAGGGACTGGACAAGGGCACGCGAATCCGCCGCCTGTCGCGGCGGCGCTTGCGTCCCGGGCTTTCAGGCCATATTCACTGACGGACAGCAATCATCGGCGTGAGACATGAGCCAGAGCTTCCTTACCAATCGCGAGGATGCCGACGAGGATGAGGGTCCGGCCCTGCCGCGCGGCACCAAGAATTATATCACCCGGGCCGGGTTGGAGCGGCTTCAGGAGGAGTTGAAGCATCTCGCCCGGGTCGAGCGGCCCAAGGTGGTCGAGATCGTGTCCTGGGCCGCGGGCAACGGCGACCGGTCCGAGAACGGCGACTACCTCTACGGCAAGAAGCGCCTGCGCGAGATCGACCGGCGCATCCGCTTCCTGAACAAGCGCCTGGAGATCGCCCAGGTGGTGGACCCCGCCGAGCAGACCAACCGCGACCAGGTCTTCTTCGGCGCCACCGTGACCTACGAGAATTCGCGCGGCGAGGAAAAGACCGTCACCATCGTGGGGGTGGACGAGGCGGATATGGAAGCGGGGAAGGTCAGCTGGATCTCGCCCATCGCACGGGCGCTTCTGAAGGCCCGCGAGGGCGACGTGGTGGAGTTGCGGGCGCCGTCGGGGCGGGAGAGCCTGGAGGTGATCTCGATCACCTATCCCGAGCGCTGAAAGGGGGCCCGGACGGGCGGGGGCGGGCCTTTCGCCTTGAGAAAGGGCGGGAGGATGCCCACTTGTATAAGGGTGGAATATCAGACCCGGAGATGCTCATGCGTTGGTCCCCGCCCGCCCATAGCGGTTATGACGTGGTCATGCCGATCACGCTTTACCGAGTCATCGGACGGCGGCCCAGCGCCGTCTACGTCAACGAACATCACGAGCCGACGGAAGATTGCTCGACCGGCAACCGTCTGTGGGACCGCGTCTTCCTGACCGCCTTGGCCGAGCCGGGTGACCAGATCCAGGAACGGTCCGGCGGGCTGGTCCTGGTGACCCAGGACGGCGAATGCCATGCCGTGCAGCTTTCGGAGCCCGAGGCGCGTTCTTTCGAGACGGCTTTCACCCAGGCGGATCATATTCTGGCCGCCGACCGAGACATGGCCGAGCGCATGCTCGCCGATGGCCGCCTGATCCCCGGCAAGACCAAACGGCTGAAATGCCCGCCGGTCCAACCGGCTTCGGTGAAGTTCGACGAGGACCATCCTTTGGTGGTCGATACCCTGCCGGAAGCCGTGGCCTTGGCCGAAGCGGCACCGGCTCCTGCGCGCAAGCCATACTTCCGCTGAGAGAGGCAGGCGGAAAGTCAGGGTAGGCAGGACGGTTAGGCGTCTTGCCAAACCTCCAACCGCTTCCCACTATCAACTTCGTGATCCTAAATCCTTGCCGACTTTCCGGCAGGGTCTGCATAGGATCCACGCACCGCGCAGTACGACGGAGGACAGGATGCCCACCGGCACCGTGAAATGGTTCAACAGCACCAAAGGCTACGGCTTCATTCAACCCGACGACGGCTCGGCCGATGTCTTTGTCCATATCTCGGCAGTGGAACGCGCCGGCATGGGCGACCTCAGGGAAGGCCAGAAGCTGTCTTATGAGGAAGAGCGCGATCCGCGCAAGGGCAAGACGGCGGCGGCCAATCTGAAGGCGTTGTAAGCCTCTTTGTCCGAAGCTTCTCGGGCGGTCGTGGTGATCACGGCCGCCCGAACTTTATTGGAGCGGTTTCCATTCAGGGGAAAACTCCTGTAAGGTGCCGCGTCGCTTGAATCCGCCAATCGCCGTTAAGGAGAGGAAGGCGGAGGGAAAGTGATGCGTTTAGGTTTTTAAGTGGTCCATCTCCGGGCCTGACGAGGAAATTTTCATGGCCCGCAAGAAAAGCAAAGCCGAGACCGAATTCGTCCTGTTCGATGTTCTTTACGAGGACGGCTCGCGCAGTTCCAACCGCCGGGTGCCCGGCAGCGAATTGGGCGGATTGGACGGCGACGAACCGGCCCGCCGCATCATCGAAGAGCAGGACGCCAAGATTGGCGAGATGTCCGGCAATCCGCGTCCGCGGATCAAGTCCATCTCCCGCACGCCCACGCGCTGAGGCCTTTCCGCTTCCTGCCCGTAGCCGCCCCGAGGGACGGCACAATTCGGTGGTGTAGACCTTCCCCCCCAAATCAAGTCTCGACATCGGCTCCATAAAGGGCGACAACGTCCGCTGTCACACTATTGTCATATGACAACGGCGTAATAGCTCCCTGCCCAAAATGCATCAATCAGATATGAACCGGCCGAACCCGTCTCAGATCCGGAAGAAGGCCGTCGACAAGGACCTCAAGAAGATCGTCCTGCTGGAGACGACGACTCAGGCCCTGGCCCGCCGTCATGCGGGTCTGGCTTTGTCGTTCCTGTTCCTGCTGGGCGTCTGGGCTTTCACCGCCGCCTATACCAGGGGGGTGGAGCACGGCTTCTTCATCATCATCGCCGGCGTCGTCGGCGGCTACATGGCCCTGAATATCGGGGCCAACGACGTCGCCAACAATGTCGGACCGGCGGTCGGTTCGAAGGCCCTGACCATGGTCGGGGCCCTGATCATCGCGGCAATCTGCGAAGCGGCCGGGGCGATCCTGGCCGGGGGGCAGGTGGTCAACACCATCTCGCGCGGGATCGTCGATCCCGCCCAGATCGCCGATTCCACCACGTTCATCCTGGCGATGACATCGGCATTGTTCGCCGGGGCCTTGTGGATCAATCTGGCGACCTATCTGGGCGCGCCGGTTTCGACCACTCATTCCATCGTCGGCGGCGTGGTCGGGGCGGGTATCGCCGCGGCAGGCCTGTCGGCGGTGAACTGGCCGGTCATGGGCGGCATCGTCGCAAGCTGGGTGGTCTCGCCCGCTTTGGGTGGCCTGGTCGCCGCGCTGTTCTACCTGCTGATCAACGTCGCCATCCTGCGCCAGCCCGACAAGGTGGCCGCGGCCCGCGTCTGGGTGCCGATCCTGGTTGCGGTGATGGCCGGGGCCTTCGCCGTCTATATGGCGAGCAAGGGGCTCAGCCGGATCTGGAAGCCGCCGATGTGGCAGGTCCTGGTCATCGGCGCGGCGATCGCCGCCGCTGTCTGGGCGGCCGCACGTCCGGCCGTGGCTTGGCGGTCGCAGGCCCTGGAGAACCGCCGCAAATCCATCAATCAGCTGTTCACCATCCCTCTGATCGCCTCGGCGGCGCTGCTGTCTTTCGCCCATGGCGCCAACGACGTCGCCAATGCGGTCGGTCCGCTGGCCGCCGTGGTGGCGGCGGTGGGGACGGGCGATGTGGCCGGTGGACAGGTGGCCGTGCCGGGCTGGGTCCTGCTGGTGGGTGCCATCGGCATTTCCGCCGGTCTGGCCCTGTTCGGTCCGCGCGTCATCCGCTCGGTGGGCGAGGAGATCACCCGCCTCGACCCCATGCGCGCCTTCTGCGTCGCCTTGGCGGCGGCGATCACGGTGATCATCGCCTCGGCCCTGGGGCTGCCGGTCAGCTCGACTCATATCGCCGTGGGCGGTATCTTCGGCGTGGGCTTCTATCGTGAATTCCATACCAACCGGAAACGCGCCCAACCGGACGAGACCTTGGCCGACCTGATCGACACCGCCGGTCAGCCGGAGGACAAGCTGGAACGCAAGCTGCAGAAGGCGCAGAAGCGGCGTCTGGTGCGGCGTTCGCATCTGATGACCATCGTCGCCGCTTGGCTGGTGACGGTGCCGCTGGCGGCAGGCTTGTCGGCGCTGCTGTTCTTCCTGATGCGGGCCGTTCTGGTCTGATCGAAGCAGAAAGGCCGGGGATTTTTCCCCGGCCTTCTTCTTATGTGCTGATAACGCCCTTACCCTTGCGTCATTCCCGCGAAAGCGGGAATCCATGGCTCGGCAGCTTCTATATTTTCCGCTGAAAGCTTGGCAGGCTGTAACATGGACCCCCGCTTTCGCGGGGGTGACGGAGGATGGAGGAAGGAGCGGGGGACATTCCCCCGGCCTTTTTCATTTTCCCAGAGCCGTCAGCCGGATCGCTACCTGCTTGGTATAGGGGCTAAGCGCCACATACTCGAAGCGCGCCCGGTATTCGGCGGCGAATTCGTGGAAGGCCTTGTATTCGTCTTCCCGCCAGCTTCGATTTCCGATGAATTCGTCGAAGACCAGGATGGTGCCGGGCTGCATCCTTGGCGCCAGGGCCGTCAGCACGGTCTTGGCCGAGGAATAGATGTCGGAATCGATGTTCACGAAGCGCACCGGCCCCGGATGCTCCGCAAGGAAGCGGGGCAGGGTGTCGCTGAACCAGCCCGGATGCAGCACCACATTCTCGGCCACCGGGGGTAGTTGAGCGCCGGTGGACAGCACCCCTTGCGGTTCGCTGCCCCAGGCTTCGGGCAGGCCCTCGAAGGAATCGAAACCATGCACCTTCTGTCCGGCCTGGGCGGCGATATGGTTGATGGAATGGCCGCGCCGCACCCCGAATTCCAGCACCATGCCGTCGGTATCGGCCAGGGACAGGGCATGGCGCAGCAAGGGCGCGCTGAGGCCGAACAGCCGGATGTCCGGCCTCAGCGCAGGCAGAAGCGCGCCCACCGCATCGGCCAAGTAGCGCCGCCGGGAATGGCCGTCCAGCTTTTCCTGCGCGATCCTTGCGGCTTCCTCGGTCCTGCCGAGCAGGGCGTTGTAGCTCCACAGATAGGCCCAGTACTTGCCGTTGGCCCCTTCGCATCGCACGGCGCGATGCAGGCGCAACAGGGCTTCCTCGGGACCGTGGACCTCCAACGCCGGGCCGTGGCTGTTGAACAGGCCGGCGGCATGGGTGGCGCGGACCTTCAGTACCGCGTCGAAACAGGCCAGGGCCTCTTCCGCGCGGCTGAGCTGGGTCAGGCTCATGGCCTTCTCGTAAAGCGGCTGTTCCGGCGGCAGGCCCAGCGCCAGGGCCCGGTCGGCCACGCCCAGCACGTCCTCATAGCGGGCATCGCGGCGATAGGCCGTCGCCAAGGCATCCAACACGCCGGGATGACTTGGGGCCGAGGCGGCGAGGCCTTCCAGAATGGCGATGGCGGCATGGGGCTGGCTGGCCTGGGTCAGCGCCCGGGCCGTCAGCAGCAGGGTCTCGGGATCGTCCGGCAGGGCGTCCAGGGCCTGGCGGAGATGGGCGAGCGCCATTGCATAGTTCCGCCGCCCGATATGGGCAGCGCCGAGAAGGCGATGCTTGTCCGGGGATTCCGCCTGGACTTCCTCCAGCATCTTCAGCGCCGCCTGGAAACGCCCGGCGGCAACGGCCTGTCTGGCGGCGTCGAAACACTCATGCCCCACGCCCGGTCTCCTGTCTTGTGGCGGGCCGGTTTTAGCCAGGAAGAGGGGCGCAGGGCAATGGCTGTTTCCGGGAGGCGGAGCTATAGTGTCCGGCAGCCCGCACGAGTAAGGCAAGACAGGAGAAGGCATGGTCCGCACGATCGGCTCCGATGGCGCCAGGACGCAGGAAGCCATCCGCAAGGCAGGATTGAAGCTGATCTACGAACATGGCTACGAAGCCATGAGCCTGCGGCAATTGGCGGCCGAGGTCGGGCTGCAGGTAGGGTCGCTCTATAACCATATCAGCACCAAGCAGGATCTGCTCTTCGGCCTGATCAAGTCCCATATGGACCACCTGTTCAGCGCCCTGGACGAGGCGCTGGCGGGGATCGAGGGGCCGGAAGAGGGCTTGCGGGCCTTCATCGCCTTCCATGTCACCTATCATATCGAGCGCAAGCGCGAGGTCTTCATCGCCTATTCCGAACTGCGCAGCCTGGAACCCGGCCATTACGAGGAGATCGTCGCGCTGCGCCGGGCCTATGAAGACCGGCTGGTCGCCATGTTGGAGCAGGGGGCGGAACAGGGACTCTTCCGGGGCGGAGATGCCCGCGTCGCCGCCTATGGCATCCTGTCCATGCTGACGGGCGTCTGCACCTGGTTCGACCCCCAGGGCCGCCTGTCGCCGCAACAGGTGGTCGATCTCTATTCCGACATGATCCTGAAAGGCCTGCTGCGGGCCTGATCCCCCTTATGGCTTTGGCCTCTATGCCCGATGGCGCGGGCCGCCCCTCTTGTTGTCCTGTTATAAAAACGTATGATCGTTTATGGCAGTCGGGACAACAGAGGCCAAGCCATGACCGTCATCAAATCTGCCCTCAACACCCGTTCGGAAGAGTTCCAGCGCAATGCCGCCGCCACCCGCGCGCTGGTCGAGGATCTGCGCGAGAAGGCGGCCAGGATCGCCCAGGGCGGCGGCGAAGCGGCGCGCGAGCGTCATCTGTCGCGGGGCAAGCTGCTGCCGCGCGACCGTATTCTCCATTTGCTGGACCGGGGCTCGCCCTTCCTCGAATTCTCGCAATTCGCAGCTTACGGCATGTATGGCGAGGATATTCCGGCGGCGGGCATCATCACCGGTATCGGCCGGGTGGCCGGGTGGGAATGCGTGCTGGTGGTCAATGATGCCACGGTAAAGGGCGGCACCTATTACCCCATCACGGTCAAGAAGCATCTGCGTGCCCAGGAGATCGCGCGCGAGAACAATCTGCCCTGTCTTTATCTGGTCGATTCCGGCGGGGCCAACCTGCCCAATCAGGACGAGGTCTTCCCCGACCGTGACCATTTCGGCCGCATCTTCTACAACCAAGCCAATATGTCGGCGGCGGGTATTCCGCAGATCGCCATCGTGATGGGCTCGTGCACGGCGGGCGGGGCCTATGTGCCGGCGATGTCGGACGAAAGCGTCATCGTGCGCAACCAGGGCACCATCTTCCTGGGCGGGCCGCCCTTGGTGAAGGCGGCTACGGGTGAGGTGGTCTCGGCGGAAGATCTGGGCGGGGCGGATGTTCATTGCCGCATCTCGGGCGTTACCGACCATTACGCCCAGGACGACGCCCATGCCTTGTCCATCGCCCGGCGCATCGTCGGCACCCTGAACCGGGTCAAGGCGCCCGGCCTGGAGCTGCGCAGCCCGGAAGAGCCCCTTTACGACCCGCGGGAAATCTACGGCATCCTGCCTGCCGATCCGCGCAAGCCCTATGACGTGCGCGAGGTGATCGCCCGCATCACCGATGGCTCCCGCCTGGACGAGTTCAAGGCGCTGTACGGCACGACGCTGGTTTGCGGCTTTGCCCATATCCACGGCTATCCGGTGGGCATCGTCGCCAATAACGGCATCCTGTTTTCCGAATCGGCCCAGAAGGGCGCTCATTTCGTGGAGCTCTGCGCCCAGCGCGGCATTCCGCTGGTCTTCTTGCAGAATATCACCGGCTTCATGGTGGGGTCGAAATACGAAGCGGGCGGCATCGCCAAGGACGGTGCCAAGATGGTCACCGCCGTCTCCTGCGCTAAGGTGCCGAAATTCACCGTGATCATCGGCGGCAGTTTCGGCGCGGGCAATTACGGCATGTGCGGCCGGGCCTTTGGGCCGCGTTTCCTGTGGATGTGGCCCAATGCGCGGATTTCGGTGATGGGCGGCGAACAGGCGGCCAATGTGCTGGCCCAGGTCCGTCGAGACAATTTGGAAGCGCGCGGCCAAAGCTGGAGCCTCGATGAGGAAGAAGCCTTCAAGGCGCCGATCCGCCAGCAATATGAAACCCAGGGCCATCCCTATTACGCCAGCGCGCGGCTTTGGGATGACGGCATCGTCGATCCCGCCGAGACGCGGCTGGTACTGGGGCTGGGCCTGTCGGCGGCACTGAATGCCCCCATCGAGACCACGCGCTTCGGCGTCTTCCGGATGTGAGGAGCAGATCCATGCAGACCACGCTCAGCCTTCTCGACGGCATCGCCACGCTGACCCTGAACCGCCCGGAGGTCCATAACGCCTTCGACGACCGCCTGATCGCCGAACTGACGGAACGCTTTCTGAATCTGGGCGGTGATCCGCAGGTCCGCGTGGTCGTGCTGGCGGCCAACGGCCCCAGCTTCTCGGCGGGTGGCGATCTGGCCTGGATGAAGCGCATCGCGGCCAATTCCGAGGAAGAGAATCTGCGCGACGCCATGGCCCTGGCCCGATTGATGGAGGTGATCGATTCCTGCCCCAAGCCGGTCCTGGGACTGGTTCAGGGCCCGGCCTATGGTGGTGGCGTCGGGCTGGCGGTCTGCTGCGATATCGTGATTGCCGCCGCCAAGGCGACCTTCTGCCTGTCGGAAGTTAAGCTGGGGCTGATTCCGGCGACCATCATGCCCTATGTGCTGCGTGCCATCGGTCACCGGGCGGCACGGCGCTATGTGCTGAGTGCCGAACGCTTCGATGCCGCCGAGGCGCAACGCTTGGGACTGGTTCATGAGGTGGTGGAAGAGGATGCTTTGTGGCGCCGGGCCGAAGACATCATTGCCGCGCTGAAGGCCGGCGGTCCCGCTGCCCAGGCCGCCGCCAAGGAGATGCTGCATCAGGCCTGGGATCGCCCGGGCGGGGAAGAGACCATGGCCTGGACGGCCCGGCGCATCGCCGAGATCCGGGCGTCGAGCGAAGGGCAGGAGGGGCTGGCGGCTTTCCTTGAGAAGCGCAAGCCCGCTTGGCTGGACGGAGGGGCTTGATCATGTTCGACACGATCCTGATCGCCAATCGCGGCGAGATCGCCTGCCGCGTCATCCGCACCGCAAGACGCCTGGGCATTCGCACGGTGGCCGTCTATTCCGAAGCCGATGCCACGTCCATGCATGTGGCCCAGGCCGATGAAGCCGTGCTGTTGGGACCGGCCCCGGCCGCCGAAAGCTATCTGAATATCGCGCGGGTGCTGGTGGCCGCGAAGGCGACCGGCGCCCAGGCCATTCATCCCGGCTATGGCTTCCTGTCCGAGAATGCCGCCTTTGCCGAAGCCTGCGGGCGGGAAGGCATCGTCTTCATCGGCCCGCCTGTCGAAGCCATCCGCGCCATGGGCTCGAAATCGGAGTCCAAGCGGCTGATGGAACAGGCCGGTGTGCCGCTGGTGCCGGGCTATCACGGGGAAGGGCAGTCGGATGGAGACTTGGCGCAGCAGGCCGAAATCATCGGCTATCCGTTGCTGGTCAAGGCCTCGGCGGGCGGCGGCGGCAAGGGAATGCGGGTGGTGCGGCAGGCAAGCGACCTGAGCACCGCCATCGCTTCGGCGCGGCGCGAGGCCAAGGCCGCCTTCGGCGACGAGACCCTGCTGCTGGAACGCTATCTGGATCATCCGCGCCATGTGGAAATCCAGGTCTTCGCCGACAGCCTGGGCAATGCCGTCTATCTGTTCGAGCGCGATTGCTCGATCCAGCGCCGCCATCAGAAGGTGATCGAGGAAGCCCCGGCGCCCGCCTTGCCCGACGGCATCCGCCGCGCCATGGGGGAAGCTGCCGTCGCGGCGGCCAAGGCGGTGGGCTATCGCGGCGCCGGGACGGTGGAGTTCCTCTATCAGGACGGGCAATTCTACTTCATCGAGATGAACACCCGCCTTCAGGTCGAGCACCCGGTGACCGAGATGATCACCGGCCAGGACCTGGTGGAATGGCAGTTGCGCGTGGCGGCGGGCCAACCCTTGCCTTTGGCGCAGGAGCAACTGACCCGGCGCGGCCACGCCTTCGAGGCCCGCATCTATGCCGAGGACCCGGCCAAGGATTTCCTGCCCGCGACCGGCCGCCTGATCCATCTGCGCCCGCCCGCCGGGGATGCCCATGTCCGTGTCGATACCGGGGTGGGTGAGGGCGATGCGGTGACGGTGCATTACGACCCGATGATCGCCAAGCTGATCGTCTGGGACGAAGACCGCGACAGCGCCTTGCGCCGCCTGCGCCGGGCGCTGGCTGAATATGAAGTGGCGGGACTGGTCACCAACCTATCATTTCTGGCCGCCATCGCCGCCCATCCGGCCTTTGCCGCCTTCGAGGTGGATACCGGCTTCATCGACCGCCATCACGCCGCCTTGTTGCCTCCGCCCGAGCCGGTGTCCGACCTGGCCCTGGCCTTCGCGGCGGCGGGTGTCCTGCTGCGGCAGCAGGACGAGGCCGCGAAGGAAAGTGCCGATCCTCATTCCCCTTGGAATACACTGTCCGGCTGGCGGATGAATCTCGTCCAGCCGACGCCTTTGATCTTCCTGGAAGGGGAGGACAGGCGGCGGGTGGCGGTGATCTTCCAGCGCGGCGGCTGGCGGATGGACCTGCCGGGCGGAGGGCGGGAGGTGCGTTTGGTCCAGCGCCAGGGCGCCCGGCTGGTGCTGGAGGTGGACGGCCTGCGCAAAACGGGCGTGGTGGTGGCCGACGGGCTGGACGTCACGATCCTGCTGGACGGCCAGTCCTGGCGGCTGCGTCTCGACGATCCGGCGATGCGGGCGGAGGAGCAGGTGATGGGGGGCGGCAAGCTGGTGGCGCCCATGACCGGCACGGTGGCTCAGATCCTGGCCTCGGCAGGGCTGAGCGTCGAGCGCGGCCAGCCTTTGATCGTGGTCGAGGCCATGAAGATGGAGCATACCATCACCGCCCCGGCCAGGGGCATCGTCGGAGAAATCTTCTTTCAGGTTGGCGATGCCGTGGCCGATGGTGTGGAATTGTTGTCCTTCGAACCCGAGGAAGCCGCGCCATGAGACCGCAAAGGGTCAAGATCGTCGAGGTGGGGCCGCGCGACGGCCTGCAGAACGAAGCCCAGCCGATTTCTGTTCCCACCCGGATCGAACTGATTGAACGCCTGGCTGCTGCCGGTCTGCGCAACATCGAGGCGGGCAGCTTCGTCAGTCCGAAATGGGTGCCGCAGATGGCCGGGACCGCCGAGGTGCTGGCCGGGCTGGAACACCGGCCCGGTGTCTCCTATTCCGTTCTGGTGCCCAACATGCGCGGGCTGGAGGCCGCCTTGGCCGCCGGGGCCGAAGAAGTGGCGGTCTTCGCCGCCGCCTCGGAAAGCTTTTCCCGCAGGAACATCAATTGCTCCATCGCCGAAAGCCTGGACCGCTTCGCGCCGGTGGTGGCGGCGGCGCGGGAGAAGGGCTTGCGGGTGCGCGGCTATCTGTCCTGCGTGCTGGGCTGTCCCTATGAAGGCGCCATCGACCCGAAGAAAGTGGCCGGACTGGCGGCGCAACTGGCGGAAATGGGCTGCGGCGAAATCTCGCTGGGCGACACGATCGGCGTTGGCACCGCCGATCAGGTGCGCCGCCTGATCGCGGCGCAGAGTGTGGCGAAGGATCGTCTCGCCATGCATTTCCACGACACCTATGGTCAGGCTGTCGCCAATATCCTGGTCAGCCTGGAAGAGGGGATCGCGACTTTCGACTCCTCCGTCGCCGGGCTTGGCGGCTGTCCCTATGCCGCCGGGGCGACGGGCAATGTGGCGACCGAGGATGTGGTCTATCTGCTGCACGGCCTGGGCATCGAAACCGGCATCGACCTGCGCGTCCTGGCGGAAACGGGAGCCTGGATCAGCGCCCGGCTGGGCCGCGCCAATGCCTCCCGCGTTGGCCGGGCGATGGAAAAAAACGGTGCGGGTGGGTGACGGCACGGGCGACAATCACAAGGTGGGTTGCTAGGTTGGGCAACAAAGAGAGTAGCCAGTCAAGCGGTTGAGGGCATGAGCGACACCCGCCAGCGGACCATCTTCATTTCCATCGCCAGTTATCGCGATCCCGATTGCCAGAACACGGTGCGCGACCTGTTCAGGAAGGCGACCCATCCCGACCGGGTGTTCGTCGGGATCTGCTGGCAGTTCGTTCCCGGCGAGGATGACGATTGTTTCGTCCTGTCCACCCGGCCCGAGCAGGTGCGCACCATCGAGGTTCATGCTTCGCAAAGCCGGGGGGCCTGCTGGGCGCGGCATCGCGTACAGGAATTGTGGCAGGGCGAGGATTTCTATTTCCAGATCGACAGCCATATGCGCTTCGTGCCCGGCTGGGACGAGCGGCTGATCGCCATGCTGGAGAACTGTCCCAGCCCCAAGGCCGTCCTGTCCACCTATCCGCTGGGCTTCACGCCGCCCGACGAACTGGCGCCCGACGGGCTGGTCACCATCCATCCCAAGGGCTTCGACGATAACGGCGTGCTGCTGCAACGCTCGACGCTGAGCGGTCTGGACCTCGCCCCCGAGCGCCCGACGCCGTCGGCCTTCATCGGCGCCGGGATGGTCTTCGGGCCGGGGCAATTGGTGCGGGAGGTTCCCTACGACCCCCATCTCTATTTCCAGGGTGAGGAAATCACGCTGGCGGCCCGGCTCTGGACCAGCGGCTGGGACATCTTCAGCCCAAACCGGGTCGTCGCCTATCACGATTACGGCAAGCGTCCCGAACGGCCCCGCCACTGGCAGGACCAGACCGACTGGAGCAAGCTGAACCAGCGTTCCGAACAGCGCATCCGCCACCTTCTGGGCATGGAGGTTTCCACCGATCCGGCTGTGCTGGCGGAGCTGGACCGCTATGGCCTGGGCAAGCAGCGTCCCTTGAGCGAGTACGAGGCCTTCGCGCGGCTCGACTTCAAGGGGCGGCTGATCGGCGGCAAGCCGGGGCTGTTGCCCGAACAGGCCGCCGATCAGCCCACCCAGATCGCCCGCCGCCAGTCCGTCTTTACCGATATCTGGGCCAATAACGGCTGGGGGCATCCGGAAACACGCTCGGGCGGCGGGTCCTCGCTGGCCGAAACCCAGATGCTGCGTGCCCATCTGCCGAACCTGCTGGAATTCCTGGGCGTGAAGGTTTTGGCCGATGCCGGATGCGGCGACGTCAACTGGATGCGCCAGATGACCGAGCGGCTGGACCTCTATCTCGGCTTCGACATCGTTCCCATGGTCGCCGAGGAAATGGGCAAGCTCTTCCGCGACCGAACGAATTGCTTCTTTGCCACCCGTGACGTGGTGATGGAGACCCTGCCCAAAAGCGACGCCATCCTGTGCCGCGACTGCCTGACCCATCTGCCCCATGACGCGGCGCTGATGGCGCTGAAGCGTTTCCGCCAAAGCGGCTCGCGCTACATCATCCTGACCACCCACCAGACCGGGCGGAATTACTGGATCCGCAGTGGCGGCTGGTATCCCATGGACCTGACGGCGGCGCCCTTCAACCTGCCGAAGCCGCGCCTGCTGCTCTCGGAAGGCCTGCCCCGCTCGACCAAGGCCTTGGGAATCTGGCTGGCCTCGGACCTGCCGGAATAGTCTTACAGCCGGTTGTCGCGGTCGTTCAGCAGGCGCAGCACGGCGCGCCACATGACCACGGCATCGCCCATGCCGGGCGGTGTCGGGTCCACATGATCGAGATTGTCCACCAGATAGGGATCCTCGCCCAGCACCTGGGCCAAGGCGCGGCTTTCGGTGAAGGGGATGATGGAATCATCGCGGCCGTGGATCAGGATCGCCGGCAGGTCCAGCCCCGACAGGTCGCGCCGGGCGAGGTCCAGGGCTTCGATCTCGGCGCGCACCGGGGCGGGCAGGGCGGCGATCAGCCGAGGAACGGCGGCGGGATCGGTATTGTCCATCAGCGCCATGACCGCGCTTCCTTCCGGTCCCAGTTCACGGGTCAGGAAGGAAACGTCATAGCGCAAATCCTGCAATTTCATGCGCGCCATGTCGGCCAGCAGGTTGGCGTCCCGCCGGTCCTGCAGGCGCGGGGCGTTGGACAGGACGAAGACCCATTTGCCGTATTCGTTGGGCTGGCCCTGGCGCCATTCCGCGCCGTCCTGGAACCAGCCGGTAGTGAAATAGGTGATCACGGCGGTCAGGTCGTAATAGCCGCCGACGCTTAGCAGCAAGCCCACCGCATCCGCCGCGCCATGCTCCTGCACGGCGATGATGCTGGGGCCGACGGCATAGGACAGGGCGAAGAGGCCGACCTGGCTGCCCCCCTGCGCCCGCCACACCTCCGCCAGATGCTGGGCGGCATCGGCGATGGGAACGGCATCTGCCGCCTCCACCTGCAATTCCCGCAGGTTTTCCAGTTCCGGCACCAGGACCAGGAAGCGGGCGCGGGCCAGCGTCTCGGCGAAGGAGACGAGGCGGGGATCATAGCGGCCCTGGGGCGCCACCCCCGGCACCACCACGATGGCGCCGAGCGGCGCCTCGCCCGGCTGGTAGAGATGGGCGGGGCGCGTGCCGGCCTGTCCGCTCATCGTGATCTCGCTACGCTGGGGCGGCGGCGTCGATCGCTTCAGCCTGCTGGTTTCATCCCCGGCGGCAAGGTCGTCCAGCACCATCCAGGCCTCGACTCCCCGCTGGGGGGAGCAGCCGGTAACAAGAAGCAGCAGGACGAGGGCCAGTACACGCATGACATGAGGATGGGCCTGCCCCTTGCTCAGCGCAACAGGGCATCGAGGGGCAGGAACGGCACGGAATCGCCCTCATCCACCGCACGGTCTTCGGCGATATCGACCAATCCGTCCATGCTGGACAGCGAGGCGATCATGCCACCTGGGCTCTTGTCGATGACAACGCGGCCGTCCTCGATGCGCGCGGGCAGGAACTGACGGCGGATATCCTTGCGGCGCATCTGGAAACCGGCAGGCAGGCCAAGGGCCTTGGGCAGGGCCGGTGCGGCCGATCCGGCCATATGGGCGAGAAGGGGACGGGCGACCACCAGGGCCGTGGCGAGGGCGGCGACCGGATGGCCCGGCAGGCCGAAGAAACTGGCCGCGCCGATGCGGCCATAGGCCAGCGGCCGTCCGGGCTTCAGGGCGAGACGGCGGCTTTCCAGGCGGCCCAGGGCCTTGATGCTGGGGCGCACATGATCCTCGCCTCCCTCGGCCACGCCGCCGGTGGTGAGGACGGCGTCGTAACGGCTGGCGGCTTCGCCGAAGGCCTGGCGGATGACATCGGCCTTGTCGGGCAGATGACCCAGATCTGCGACCTCGTGCCCCAGCATGTCGAGCAGGGCGACCAGGGCCGGACGGTTGCTGCTCCAGACCTGTCCGGGGGACAGGGGATGTCCCGGCTCGACCAGTTCATCGCCGGTGGAGAAGACGGCGACGCGCAGGCGGCGGCAGACGTCCAGGCTGTTCCGCCCGGCGGCAGCGGCGACGGCGATGTCCTGGGGACGCAGCTTGTGCCCTTTGGTCAGCAGCACTTCGCCCGGCTTCATGTAATGTCCGGCGGGACGGACGAAGCTTTCGCGCGGCAGGTCGGGCGGCAGGGTGACGACGCGGCTGCCGTCCTCCTGCTCGAGTGTGCAGACTTCCGTCATGGCGACGCAGTCCAGACCCGTCGGCACGGCTGCGCCGGTGAAGATTTCCACGGCGCATCCGGCGGGAACGCTGTCCTTCAGGGGATGACCGGCGGCGATGCGGGCGAAGACGGGCAGACGGGTGGGGCCGTCGGCGGCCAGATCGGCGCGGCGGAAGGCGAAGCCGTCGCGCATGGAGGTCGCGCTATCGGGCGAAGCGATGGGCGAGATTACATCCTCGGCCAGCACGCGCCCCACCGCCTGGCGCAGGGGCAGGGTTTCGGTTCCATTGACGGCGGGGGCCTCGGCGGCGGCGTCGCGCAGGAAATCCTCCAGCCGCAGCAAACCGGAGGGGGGGATGGAGCAGTTCATCACCTTACTTGCCCTCGCCGCAAGCCGGGCAGGCGGGGTTCCATCCCAACTTGATGGTGTTGAAGCTGGCTTCCTTGCCCTCATAAAGGAGCAGGCGCCCGGCCATGGACTCGCCCAGGCCCAGCAATTCCTTCAAAACCTCGACCGCCTGCAGGGTGCCGATCACTCCCGCGACGGCGCCGAAGATGCCCGCCTGGGCGCAGCGGGGCACGGTATCGGGATCGGGAGGGGTGGGAAAGATGCAGCGGTAGCAGGGTGCGCGCCTGCCGTCATCCAGATGCCGCCCAGGGCGCAGGGTGGTCAATTGGCCGTCGAACCGCAGCAGCGCGCCCGAGACCAGCGTCTTGCCTTGCTCCAGGCAGATATCGTTGAGCAGGTAGCGGGTGTCGAAATTGTCGCTGCCGTCGACGACGATGTCATAGGCGCCGACCAGGGCGGCGGCGTTTTCGGGCGTCAGGCGGGTAGGGTGGGTTTCTACCGTGATGCCGGGATTGAGCGCCGCCAAGGCGGTGGCGGCACTCGCCACCTTGGGCTGGCCCAGGCGTTCGGTGGTATGGGCGATCTGGCGTTGCAGGTTGGTCAGGTCCACCACATCGTCATCCACCAGCCCCAGCCGCCCGACACCGGCGGCGGCCAGATAGAGGGCGACGGGAGAGCCGAGACCGCCCATGCCGATGATCAAGGCACTGGAAGCCAGCAGCTTTTCCTGCCCCTCTTCGCCCACCTCGTCCAGGATCATGTTGCGGGCATAGCGGTGGAATTGCTCGTCGTTCATCTCTAAGGCCTTATCCTCCGCCGCGCTGGAACACGCGGTCGAATTCCCTGACGAAGGCATCGCGGTCCGGCGCGTCCCAGCCGTCGAAGGCCAGGGTGACGAGGCAGCGGGGCAGGGCCAGCGTGGCCGACAGGCGCCGGGGCGGCGCCGGTTCGGCCCGGATGACCAGCCGCCGCCCGTCCGCCTGCTCGACCACCGCTCCGTCCGCTTGCAGGCGGTGGGGCAGGTGGCGCAGGGCCAGGGGCAGATGCCGCATGAACGCGCCCAGGCTGATCGACATGTCCCGCAGGACAGGCGCCGTCACCGTCGGTCCGTCCAGCCCTGTCTCAGCCGCCGGCCACGGGGGGCCAGATGGCAAGGCTGTCGCCTTCCTTGACCGGCGTTTCGGCGCGGGCCTCGGGATGGACGAAGATGCCGTTGAGCAGGACCAGGTGACACGACTTGGCGGGCAGGTTCATGGTCCGGATAATAGACCCGACCGTCGTGGTCTCGTCCACCTCAATCGCCATCTTGTTCTGATGGGCCTCGGGCGGCAGGAACTTGGCCAGCACGGAATAGAGCTTCAGGGTTGCCTGGGCCATGGCCGTCATCCCTGGATCCTGCCCACATAGGCCTCCATGAAGCGCTGGGGCTGGGCCAGCAGCACGTCCTTCCATTCGCCCAGCGGCACGCCGGTCTGGATCAGCCCGCGCAGGGCGCCGATATTCTCGGTCATGCCCACGGATTGGGCGCCGACAAGGCGGTCTTCCTCGAATTCCAGCCGTAGATAGCGCCAGCGTTCCTCGTCCACCAGCCGCACGGATTGGCCGCCCTTGCCCTCCCACACGCCGAAGGAACTGGAGATCAGGCCCAGCGTGTCGAGGACGTTCATGTTCAGGCTGCCGACGAAGGCCATCTCGTGGCCGGTCATGTTATAGGCGGCGACGCGGCCATGCTCGGTTGCGGTGGGCTGGATGGCATGGACGTGGAATTCGCGGCTCATGATGTCCCGGCCCTGGCAGACGTCGCCGGCGGCATAGATGCCGGGATGGTTGGTGCGCAGATGGTCGTCCACCAGGATGCCCTGGTCGACGGCGAGGCCCGAGCCTTCGAGGAAGCCGATATTGGGCTTCACCCCCGCCGAGACGACGACCAGATGGGCGGCCAGGGTTTCGCCGTTGGACAATTCGACCCTCAGCCCGTCTTCGGGCTTGGCCCCATCTTCAGTACCGGCGGGAGTCACGGCATCGATCAGGCGCGAGAGGATGCCGGGCTTGTCCTCTTCTTCCTTGTTTCCCGCCGGGTGGATGCTGGTGATACGGGTGCCGGTGCGGACATGCACGCCCTTGGCCTCGCACCAGTTGCGCAGCATGTTGCCGGCGGTCTCGTCCATCATGCGGGGCACCATGCGGTCGCCCATCTCCACCACGGTCAATTCCACGTCGCGCATGGCCAGGGCTTCCAGCACGATGGTACCGACGAAGCCCGCGCCCATCAGCACGACATGCGAGCCGGGCGTCGCCAGTTCGGCGATGCGGCGGGCGTCCGCCAGCGTCCAGCAGGTATGGACGCCGGGCAGGTCCAGGCCGGGAATGGGCGGGCGGATGGGGCTGGCGCCCGTGGCGATCAGAAGCTGGTTGTATTGCAGATGCCGTCCGTCATCGAGGACGACGGTATTGGAATTGGGATCGACGCGGGTGACGCGGCGCTGCACATGGTCGATGCGCAGGTTGCGGAAATGATCCGGGTCATGGCGCAGATGGGTGCCTTCCTCGCCGATCTTGCCGACCAGGTAGTAGGGGATTGCCATGCGCGAATAGGGGGGCTCGGGCTCGTCGCCGATCAGGGTGATGGTGCCGTCCGCGTCGAGCTTGCGGATGGTTTCCGCTGCGACCACGCCGGCCGGGCCGGCTCCGACGATCACGTAGCGCATTGTCCGCCTCCGGATATAGGGTTCATGGACAGGAGGAAGGCCGCCCGGCTGTCGCAACCGGGCGGCCGGAGGGGATCAGGCCATCGACAGGCGCTGCAGGGTCTGCGTGGTCGGCACGCCGTCGGGCGTCCAGCCGCGCAGCTCGTAATATTCCGGCAGCATCTTGTCCAGCCCGGCGACCAAGCCCTTGGCCGGGCCGGTCTTGGCCGCGTCCTTGAGCAGGCGCTTGGGCAGCGTGTCGTCGGCGGCGGTCAGGCCGGCGGCGAGGTTGTACTGGCGTTCCAGGTTCCAGATGCGCTCGCCCACCTCCAGCAGGTATTCCGCCGTCCATTCGCCCTCGCAGGCGGCGTCGATCTGCGGGGCGATGTTGTCGAGCGTCCAGGCGAAGGTCGAGAAGACGCACAGGCCGCTGGAATCCACCGCCGCCGTGGCATCCTGGAAGGCCTTGACCAGGGCCGCCTTGCCGTCGGTCTGCAGCGGATCGGTCTTGACCGGGATGCCCAGGATTTCCGACGAGACGGTATAGCTGCGCAGATGGCAGGCGCCGCGATTCGAGGTGGCGTAGGTCAGGCCCATGCCCTGGATGCCGCGCGGATCGTAGGCCGGGAATTCCTGGCCCTTGACGGTCATGGACAGATCGGGGCGGCCGTATTTCTCGCACAGGCGCTTGCTGCCCAGGCCCAGTTCGCGGCCGAAGCCCTCGGCCCTGCCGGTCAGCTCGACCATGGTGGTCAGGGCCTCGGCGGAGCCGAAGGTCAGCTCGACGCCGCCGGTCTGTTCCTTGGTGATCAGCCCCAGGTCGTAAAGCTCCATCGCCGCCGCCAGGGTGGCGCCGAAGGTGATCGGGTCGAGGGATTGCTCGTTGCAGACGAAATTGGCGAAGGTCAGGGCTTCCAGGTCGCTGACCCCGGTCGCCGCGCCCAGCGCCCAGGCCGCCTCGTATTCCAGGCCGCCCGAGGCGCCCCAGTATTCCGGCCGGTTGATGACGGTGTAATGGGTCTGGTCCAATTGCGAGACGCGGCCGCAGGCGATGGTGCAGGCGAAGCAGCCCTGGTTGGTCTTGAGGTTGGTCTGGCCGTCGGTCTTGCGCGGCGTCGCCATCGCTTCGGCCGAGATGTCGTGGGCGCCTTCGAACTGCACGTCGCGGAAATTGCGCGTCGGCAGGGCGCCGGTCTCGTTGATGACGTTCATCAGCACCTGCGTGCCATGGGCCGGCAGGCCCTGGCCGGTGACAGCATTCTCCGCCAGCACCCGCTTCTGCTCGGTGGTGACCTGCATGAAGCGCAGCGGGTCCTTGACCCTGACGCCGCGCGTGCCGCGGATGGCCACCGCCTTCAGGTTCTTCGAACCCATCACCGTGCCCACGCCGGACCGTCCGGCGGCGCGGTGCAGATCATTGACGACGCAGGCATACATCACGCCGCGCTCGCCCGAGACACCGATCGTGGCGACACGCAGCATCGGGTCCTGGTGCTTGGCCTTCAGGCCCTCGTCGGTTTCCCACACCGACTTGCCCCAGAATTCCGAGGCATCCATCAGCTTCGCCGTCTCGTTCTCGACCAGCAGATAGACCGGCTTGGGCGCGCGGCCTTCAAAGATGATCATGTCCCAGCCGGCATTCTTCATCTCGTTGCCGAAATGGCCGCCGGAATTGGAACAGGCGATGGCATTGGTCAGCGGCCCCTTGGTGATGATGGAATAGCGGCCGCCGGTCGAGGCCATGGTGCCGGTCAGCGGGCCGGTGGCCATGATCATCTTGTTGTCGGGCGACAGCGGATCGACCTTGGGATCGGTTTCCTCGGCCAGGTATTTCGTGGCCAGCCCGCGCTGGCCGAGATATTCGCGCGCCCATTTCATGTTGAGGGGCTCGCTCTTGCAGGTGCCTTCGGTCAGGTTGACGCGCAGAATTTTGCCAGTCCAGCTCATCTCTCAGGCCCTCTCTCAGGCAACCACGGGGGCGTTGTCGGTCTTGGCGGCCCAGGCCCTCATCCTCTCGTAGCCGGTTTGCTCGGCGTCGATATAGGTGATGGCGTTGGTGGGGCATGCCGTGGCGCAGGCGGGATTGCCGCCGCACAGGTCGCATTTCACGACCTTGCCGGTATCGACATTGTAGTTCACCGTGCCGAAGGGACAGGCGATGGTACAGACCTTGCAGCCGACGCAGTGGTTGTCATGAACGATCTTGGCGCCGGTCCTGGCGTCCAGCGTGATGGCCCCAACGGGGCAGGCGGTCTTACACCATGCCTGTTCGCATTGGGTGCAGGTATAGGGCACGAACCGCGCTTCCGTGTGGAAGTCGAATACCCGGATGCGGGATTTCGCCGGGTTGAAGACGCCTTCCTTCTCGAAGGAGCATGCCATTTCGCATTGGCGGCATCCGGTACATTTTCCGGGATCGATAAGCAGCGCTTTTTGCATTGGTTCCTCCCCGCGGTCTCGATTCAGGCGGAATCAGGGTCATCTGTCATCAGACGATGCCCCATGATGAGAGTCGGGAAGGCTGAACGAAATAGTACTTTGGTCGCCCATGACGTGGGTCAACCGGAGGGTCCGGCCGGGAAATCAGGCCTGGAGGGGATGCAGTTCCCAGCCCGAGGACAGGGCGATCCGTACCGCCTGGGCGCGGTTGGCGGCGCCGATCTTGCGGTAGACGTTGCGCAGGTGGATCTTGATGGTGATCTCCTGCAGGTCGAGTACCCGGGCGATTTCCTTGTTGGTATGGCCCTGGATCAGATAGCCCAGGATCTCCGCCTCGCGGTTGCTGAGCGCGGACAGGGGCGATTCGCCCTCGGCACGGCGGCCATTGGCCGCGGCAGAGGTCAGGATGGGAGGGCTGTCGGAAATCTCGTCGTCGGAGAAGACGGAGGAGGGCAGGAATTTCTCGCCCGACAGGACCAGGCGCAGGGCATTGATCATGCCCGCGCCGCTGATGGTCTTGGGGATGTAGCCGGCCGCGCCGGCGCGGATGGCGGCCAGGACGTCGTCGCGGTGGATATGGCCGGTCAGGATGACCACCGGCACGCCGGGCACTTCCCGGCACAGCCGGACCACGCCGTCCAGGCCCTTCATGCCCGGCATCTTGAGGTCCAGCAGGACCAGGCGCAAGGCCGTGGCGCCGGCGGCGACTTCCAGGGCCTCGTCCAGCGTGGCGGCCTCCAGCACTTCGGCATCGCCGCTTAATTCATGCAAGAACGGCTTCAAGCCCTCGCGGACAAGATTATGGTCGTCCGCAATCAGGATCTGCATGCCGCTCACCCGTTCTTCTCCTAGCCTTATGGAAGGTCGATCAGCCTCTCCTAAAGTATAAGCCGCGCCTCGAAGGGCACGCAACCCGGGGATAGTTCCCTTAGCAAAAATAAGTATTATGCAGGCGGGCGACTCAGGCGTTCCACCTCTTGGGCCAGGGCCGCCAGGCTGACCGGTTTTTTCAATAGAGTCAGCCGGTCATCCTCGCCATGACGGCCCAATTGCTCGGTTGCTCCCATATGCCCGGTGACCACAACTATTGGCTGTAAAGGGTCGATATCGCGAAGATGATCGATTAACATCTCACCATCCATGTCGGGCATTCTGAGATCGGTCACGACCACATCGGCGGGGTCGTTCCGGTAGACCTCCCAGGCCTCGCGCCCGTTATGCGCGATCGAGATGCGGTAGCCCAGTTCGCCCAGGAAGTGAGCCATGGTTTCGACGGCCAGGGGTTCGTCATCGACCAGCAGTACATGGGTGGCTTCGGTCCCGGCGGAGGGAAGGGGCTGGGTGGCGCAATCGGCGGCAAGCAGCCCGCAATCGGCGGCGCGCGGCAGGGTGAGCACGAAGCACGATCCGGAACGGCCGGGCAGGGCTTCCAGACGCCCGCCCATGGAGGTGGCGATGCCGAAGCTGACGGACAGGCCGAGCCCGGTACCATGGCCCACCGGCTTGGTGGTGAAGAAGGGCTCGAACAGGCGGTCCAGCACGTCCGGCGGGATGCCGATGCCGTTGTCGCAGACCTCGACCCGCAACATGCCGTCGGCCCCGGCGGCGGCCTTCAGCGAGATGAAGCCGCGATGGCCGGGTTGTTCCTCGCGGCGCTGGCGGATGGCATCCACCGCATTGGCCAGCAGGTTGAGGATCACCTGTTCCAGCTGCACCGGCCGCCCGCTGACCGGCCAGGGGGCTGAGGGGAAGGCCAGTTGGACGGCGATGTCGTGGCTTTCGGCCTGATGGGCCATCAGCTGCACGGCGGATTGCAGGACGAGGATAGCGTCGAAGACCTCGACGGGGGCGGTGTCCTTGCGGCTGAAGATGCGGATATGGTCGATGATCTCGGCCATGCGTCCGGCCTGGGCCTCGATCATCGAGAATTGCGTGCGCTGGAAGTCGTGATTGGCCTTGCCCCGGTCCATGAACATCAAGGTCGCTTCCGCCGCCATGCGAATGACATTGATGGGTTGGCTCAGTTCATGGGCCATGCCCGCCGCCATCTCGCCCAAAGTCGCCAGCTTGGCCGTCTGCACCAGCTGGGCCTGGACCTGCCTGCGTTCGGTGATGTCGCGGGCGACGATCAGGCGGGCGCACTCGCCATGGAAATGGATCTCCGTTCCCACCACCTCGACGGGGAATTCCTGGCCGCCATGACGCACGAAGGACATCTCGCGCGGTACCTGGGCATAGGCGCCGCGTTCGATCAGGGGCAGGATCTGGGGGTGATGGCGCGGGTGGAGGAAGCTGGCGAGATGCCGCCCGACCAAGCGGTCGCAGGGAGGCAGATGCAGCAATTGCTCGGCCTTGGCATTGGCGAACAGGATATTGCCGTGGCGGTGGACGAGCACGGCGTCGGGCAGCAATTCCACCAGCGAGCGGTAGCGGGCCTCGCTTTCCTTGAGACGCCGCTCGGCGCGCGCCCGCTCGGCCTCGACCCGGCAGGTATGAATGCCGTAGGAAAGATTCTGGGCCAGATCGCCCAGCAGCCGAACTTCCTTGTCGTCGAAGGCATCGATATCGGTGGCATAGAGGATCATGGCGCCGATCGGCAGACCCTGGACGATCAGCGGCAGGGCGATGGTCGAGCGGAAGCCATGGCGCAGGGCGGCCTGGCGCCAGGGGGCGAAGGATGTCTCGGTGGCGATGTTGCGGGCGATCTGCATGCGGCCGCTGCGGATCGCCCGGCCTGCCGGACCCCGGCCCCTGGGATCGTTCTCCGACCAGGTGATGTCGGCTTCGTGGATATAGCTTTCATCCCTGCCGGCGACCGCCATGGCTTCGACCGGCTGGCCCGGCGTATGGCGGGCATAGCCGACCCAGACGAGGGGATAGCCGGCGATGTCATGGGCGAGGCGGCAGACCTCGTCGAGCAGCGAAGCCTCGTCCTTGGCCCGCACCAGGGCTTCGGACACGCGGGTCAGGGCGGTCATGGCGCGGTTGACGCGCAGCAATTCCCGTTCGAAATCCCCGAACCGCCGGGCGCTGCGGCCCAGGGCCTGTTCCAGCGTCACCGCTTCCGAATCGTCGGAAACGAACAGGGCCAGCGCGTTGTCGAAACATCGCAGGCGGAACGTCGCCGAATAGCGGGAGCCGTCACGTCGACGCCGCTTGCCGTAATGGAGGATTTCCTCGCGCTCGCCCTGGCGCAGGGAGCGGAACAGGTGGTCCATTTCCTGCGACGGGGGCAGCAGGTCGGCGAGATTAAGCCCGCATAATTCCTTCAGATCGTAGCCGCTGCGCCGGATGGCGGTGCGGTTGGCCCAGGTGACGCACAGGCTGGCGCCGTCCAGCAGGAAGACTTCTTCGGCAACCTCTTCCAGCACATTGCGCATGAGGGCGTCCGGCTGATCCGCCGGGCAGGCTTCCGTCTTGATCATCATTCCCCTTGAACCGCCCCAGCGAGACACGGCCCAGCATCTCGAAAATGTAATCTAGACTATCGCGTTGCTTCGGCGCCACCGGCATAGGACTTGCTTATACTCTGGTATTAGGAACGATATTGTTGAAGAAATCGTGATCGTCGATGTCGCGGAGCGCCGTCAAGGGACGTCCGTCTTCGTCAATCAGGCCCAGGGCCTGCAGCAGCGCCACCATGCGCAGGAAATGCGTGCGGTTCTCGGGCCGGTCGCCGCCCTCGAACCAATTCTGTTCCATATAGGCGAGGATGGCAGGATGCCCCAGCTCGGCCTCCCACAGGATGCCCAGCAGCGAGGACAGGGCCTCTTCGATGTCGCGTTCGACGCCGTCCAGGCGCTGGCAGGCATTGGCTTCCTCGATCAGGCCGCTTTCCGGCCCCGCGCCCAGGCCGAAATCGGGAAGCGAGCGGCGGCCGGGGGCGGCAAGCTGGTAATGGGCCACTTCATGGATCAGCACGCTCGGCTCGGTGCGGATGCGCACGGCCTTGCCGTCCCAGCTATAGGCCTGGGCCGGTTCCTCGTCCACCATGGGCAGGCCGAAGCGGCGGCACAGCTCCACCGCCTCGGCATGACGCTGCGCCTCGCTGCTTTCCTGTTCCAGCCCGACCGTCCCCGCGATGCGGGCGAAGATCGAGGCGGCAGGCTCGATTCCGCCGAGGGTCGCCTGGAAACGGGCAATCAAAAGAGGCAGTTCGTTGGTGGAAATGGGCGTGAGAATCATTGTCCTGGTATCCGCATTGGCACTGCGGGAATATAGCTAGCTCAGTCGGGCGATTTCCGCCACCTTTCCTCCATAATCGGCGGGCATTGTTCAGGTGTGTTCAGGCGAAGGGACAAGGTGATGGCGATGTGGGGACGGATGAAGACGGCAGGCAAGGCGTTGCTCCTGGCGGGCGGATTGTGTCTGGCCGGGGCCGGTCTGGCCATGGCGCAGCCCGTCGACAAGGTCACCCAGCCGGCCATCGAGATTCTCGATCCGCAGATCAGCTACACCGCCGATTTCTGGTTCTCCGACGGTGCCGGTAACCGCCAGAGGGGCGTCGTCCATCACGTACCGGGCCGCGAGCGGCGCGAGGTGACGATGCGCGACGGCAGCCGTCAGGTGCTGCTGGTGCGCCGCGACGAGGGCCAGGCCTATCTGCTGATGCCCAATCAGAGATGGTATCTCGGCCTGGGCTACGAGGCGGCGGCGCAACTGGCCGGAGGGCTGGAGACCATGACCATCACCCGCCGCGCCATCGGCCCCGACGAAGTGGACGGCGTGCCCGCGACCCGCTACGAGGCGACCGGCGAGGGGCCCCAGGGCCGCTTCACCGGCGATCTGTGGCTGAGCGAGGAAGGCATCCTGCTTCAGGCGGCGGGCAGCGTCACCGTGGACGGGCGGGTCAAGACCTTCGAGACCGGCCTGACCAATCTGCGCAAGGGGAGTGTCCAGGCCGATCTGTTCGACCTGCCCGACGGCTGGTCGGGGCTGCAATTGCGCAATCTCAGCCCCGAGCAGATCGAGCAGGCGGTGCGCATGATCGCGATGATGAACAGCCGCCGCTGACGCCGGTTGCCTTAGGGCAAAAGGAGAAGAGCGGTTGCAGCGCCGCCGCCTTTCCTCCCACTTCTGACGCCAGTAGGGTGACCTCATTCATGGGGAAGGGCTGGTGTCACAGATTCCCAGGGATACGGCGTTCGACAGTACCTTGGCCTTGCTGAGCGAAGCCTATCGGTTCATTCCGAACCGCTGCCGCCGCTATCGAAGTGACCTGTTCGAAACCCGCCTGATGCTGCAAAAGGCCGTTTGCATGAGCGGCGAGGACGCCGCGCGGGTCTTCTATGACGGCGACCGGTTCACCCGGCAGCGCGCCATGCCGCCGACGACCCTGATGCTGCTGCAGGATCTGGGCAGCGTCCAGATGCTGGACGGAGAGGATCATCGCTGGCGCAAGCGCATGTTCATGTCGCTGATGACGCCGGATTCCATCCGGCGGCTGGGAGAGCTGGCGAGCGAGGAAGCACGACTGTCCCTGAAGGAGTGGGAAAGGAAGGGCGAGGTCGTCCTGCACGAGGAGATGCAGGACATCTTGTGCCGCGCCGTCTGCCGCTGGGCGGGGCTGTCGATGAGCCTGCCCGAGAGCAGGGAAAAGGCCCGCGAATTCGGCGCCATGATCGACGGGGCCGGTGCCGTCGGGCCGCGCAACTGGAAAGGCATGCGGTTGCGCAACCGGACGGAGCGTTGGGCGCGGGGGCGGATCGAGGGAATACGCGCGGGCAAGGTCAGGGTCACCGAGGACAGCCCGGCCGCCGTCATCGCCGCGCATCGGGACCGGCAGGGGCGGCTGCTGGACGTCGCCGCGGCGGCGGTCGAGTTGCTCAACCTGTTGCGGCCGACGGTGGCCGTGGCGCGCTTCGTCGTCTTCGCCGCCTTGGCATTGCATGACCATCCCGGCTGGCGGACCCGGCTCGCCGAGGGGGACGAACAGGACCTCGAACATTTCGTGCAGGAGGTCCGCCGCTTCTATCCCTTCTTTCCGTTCATCGCCGGACGGGCGCGGGAAGCCTTCGACTGGAGGGGGTATCATTTCGTCAAGGACCGTTGGGTCATCCTGGATATCTACGGGACCCATCACGATCCGCGCGTCTGGTCCGAGCCCGACCTGTTCCAGCCCGACCGTTTTCGTGACTGGAACGGAAGCGCCTTTTCCCTCATTCCGCAAGGAGGCGGGGATCATTATTCAGGCCATCGCTGCCCCGGGGAATGGTTCACCATCGACCTGATGAAGCGCATGATCCGCCTGTTGGTCAGGGATATGGATTATGACGTGCCACAGCAGGATTTGAGCATCGATCTGTCACGCATGCCGACGATTCCGAAAAGTCGCTTCCGGATTGCCCATGTGCGCCCTAGGGTTGCTATGTAACAGTAGTTTCACAGAACCGTCGTCAAGCTGTCATACCCCATAAGTATAAGAGCCGCGTGGCGAGCCGTCGGGTCTCGCCGAAGCGATCCCGCCCAAAGAGGGGCGAATGTTGGGAGATATGACCAGATGTTGAAGAAGACTCTCGCCGCGGCTCTGCTTGCCAGCGTGTCTCTGGGCGCCGTCGCTCAGGCCGCCTCCATCGACCCGGCGCTGCCGGACTACCAGCCGGTCAGCGGTGTGTCGGGCAACCTGAAGTCGATTGGTTCGGATTCGCTGAACAACCTGATGGCGCTCTGGGCCGAAGGCTATAGCGCCGTTTATCCCAACGTGAAGATCGAAATCGAAGGCAAGGGTTCGGGCACCGCTCCGCCGGCCCTGATCGCCGGTACCGCCCAGTTCGGCCCGATGTCGCGTCCGATGAAGTCGAACGAGATCGACGACTTCGAAAAGAAGTACGGCTATAAGCCGACCCCGATCCGCAGCGCCATCGACGCTCTGGCCGTCTTCGTCCACAAGGACAACCCGATCGAGTGCCTGACCCTGCAGCAGCTCGACGCCATCTTCTCGAAGACCCGCCAGGGCGGCCTCGACCAGGACATCACCACCTGGGGCGACCTGGGCATGACCGGCGAATGGGCCAGCCAGCCGATCTCGATGTATGGCCGTAACTCGGCTTCGGGCACCTATGGCTACTTCAAGGAAGTCGCCCTGTTCAACGGTGACTACAAGGACAGCGTGAAGGAACAGCCCGGTTCCTCGACCGTGATCCAGGGCATCGCCTCGGACAAGTACGGCATCGGCTATTCGGGCGTTGGCTACAAGACCGCCGACGTGCGCAGCGTTCCGCTGGCCGCCGCCCCCGGCGAGCCCTGCTATGACGCCACCGACGTCAACGCCGTTTCCGGCGATTACCCGATCGCCCGCTTCCTCTACATCTACGTCAACAAGAACCCGAACGAAGCCCTCGACCCGCTGCGCGGCGAGTTCATCAAGTATGTCTACTCGAAGCAGGGCCAGGAAGCGGTTGTGAAGGACGGTTACTTCCCCGTGTCCCACGAACTGGCCAATGACGATCTGAAGATCTTCGGCCTGAAGTAAGCAGCCTTTCCGGGGAGGCGGCGGGCGCTTGCGGCCCGCCGCCTTTTCGTCTCCCGTACTGGAGCGCTCCATGACCAATCAGCGGCTGCGCCAACGCGGCACCCGCCGTTCCGTCCTGATTGCCGACAAGATGGCCGACTGGACCATCACGGTCGGCGGCCTGCTCGTCATTTTTGCCGTTCTCGGCATCATGTTCTTTCTGGCCGAAGTGGTCGGCCCGCTGTTCGGCGGGGGCAAGGTGGAGGGGCATCGTTCCTACCAACTGACGGCCATGGACGACGCCGTTTTCGTCAATACCGACGAATACCGCACGATGTCGGTTCGCGTTTCCGCTGACGGCCGGGTGGAGAGCTTCCATCTGGCGACCGGCACGCCGCTAGTGGCTACTCAACTGGATTTCGACGGACACAAGGCGACGGCGGTCGGGGCGACCGTGCAGCGCAACGACGTGGCTTTCGGCTTCGATGACGGGACCGTGCGCTTCGGGCAGGTGGCCCTGCGCGCCGAAGTCCTGACCGAACAGATGCTGCCGCAGGGCCTGCGTCCCCTGAGCGAAACCGACCTCACCGATGGCGAGGCGGTCTATACCTCCATTCCGGGCAATCAATTCCGCAAGGTCTATCTGGACCTTGTCCTGGACGAACCGCAGGTCGTGTCCGAGAGCGGCGCGGCCATCGTCGCCATCGATTACCGCATGGGCGGATCAGTGGAGCGGCCCACGCGGTCCTTCGTCACGGTGGATGCCGACGGCATCGCCCGTCTCAGCCGTGCCGAGACGCGCATCAATCTGATGACGCGCGCGGCCACCACCAATATCCGCACCAGCACCCTGCCGGCCCTGCCGGAAGGCATCCAGGCCTCGGCCGTGGCCATGACCACCCAGGCCGATCAGGTCTATGTCGCCGAGCGCAACGGCACGGTCTATCGCTTCGACACCCGTAACGTGGCCGAACCCACCCTGGCGGAAACCGTGCGCCTGACGCCCCAGGGCGTGGATCTCACCGTGATGGCCTTCCTCAATGGCGAGCAGGCGTTGTTCATCGGCGGCGCGGACGGTTCGGCCAATATCTGGTTCCGCCTGCAGATCGAAGGGGCGGCGACGCTGGACGGCTACAAGATGGTGCTGACCCGCGAACTGACGCCGCACGAGGCGCCGGTGACCGGTTTCGATTCCAGCATGCGGCGCAAGAGCCTGGTGACCAGCGATGCCGCCGGCAATGTCTGGTTCCGCCATGCCACCAGCGAGCAGGTGCTGTTGCAGGTCAAGCGCGACGGGGCTTCGGCGGAGGACCTGCTGATGCTGTCCCCGCGCGACGACGCGATGATCCTGCTGGGCCGGGACGGCGCCGATATCTGGAATATCCGCGTTCCCCATCCCGAGACCACCTGGCGCACCATCTTCGGCAAGGTCTGGTACGAAGGCTATCCCGAGCCGGGCTACACCTGGCAGTCCTCCTCGGGCAACGATACCTTCGAGCCCAAGTTCTCGCTGATTCCGCTGATCTTCGGCACCATGAAGGCGACCTTCTATTCGCTGCTCTTCGCCGTGCCGATCGCCCTGATGGGCGCCATCTATACCTCAGAATTCCTCCATCCCCGCCTGCGCGGTGCGGTCAAGCCGGTGATGGAGATGATGGAAAGCCTGCCGACCGTCGTCCTGGGGTTCATCGCCGCCCTGATCCTGGCCCCGCTGGTCGAGACCTGGATCGGCGCCATCATGCTGGTTTTCGTGGCGCTGCCGCTGTCGCTGATCGCGGCCGCCTATCTCTGGCAGATCCTGCCCCAGTCGACGGTGCTGCGCCTGCAGGGCGTGCCGAAATTCCTGTTCATGGGCGCGGTGGTGCTGTTCTCCTGCTGGCTGGCCTATATGGCCGGACCGGCCTTCGAATCCGCCTTCTTCGCCGGCGACCTGAAAGCCTGGACCACGGGCAATATCGGCTCGGGTACGCCCTTCATGTTCCTGCTGCTGCTGCCGCTGTCTTTCGCCGCACTGACCTTCGTCTTCAACCGCAGCATCGGCCATGCTTTCCGCCAGCGCCTGCGCGAGATGGACAAGAGCAAGGCCGGGGTCGTCGATGCCCTGCGCTGGCTGGCCATGCTGGCGGCGGCGGGGCTGGTCAGCTACGCCTTCGCCAGTCTGCTGGCAATGGTTGGCTATGACCCGCGCGGCGGGGTGGTGGACAGCTATGTCCAGCGCAACGCCCTGGTGGTCGGCTTCGTCATGGGCTTCGCCGTCATCCCCAACATCTACACCCTGGCCGAGGATGCGCTGAACGCGGTGCCGTCCTCGCTGCGCGCCGCCAGCCTGGCCTCGGGTGCCACCCCCTGGCAGACGGCCGTCTGGGTGATCCTGCCGACCGCCATGTCGGGCGTCTTCGCCGCCGTGATGATCGGCATGGGCCGCGCCGTGGGCGAGACCATGATCGTGGTCATGGCGGCTGGCAACACGCCGGTGCTGGACTGGAACATCTTCAACGGCTTGCGCACCCTCTCGGCCAATATCGCCGTGGAACTGCCCGAGTCGGTCAAGGACGGCACGCTCTACCGCATGCTGTTCCTGGCAGCCCTGTCCCTGTTCATCATGACCTTCTGCATCAACACCGTGGCGGAGGTGATCCGCCAGCGCTTCCGCAAGCGCGCCTTTCAGCTCTGATCCGGGGGAAGAGGAATGAGCATCTCTGTCGAGGAAAAGAGCCTCACCGGGGTTCCCGTCCCGGAGGTCACGGCCAAGCCGCGCAAGCTGCGCCATTACGGCACCGACCTGGCGGCGTCGGGCGAGCCCTTCCTGTGGGGATTGGGCGGCGCCCTGGCCTTGGGGATCCTGCTGATCCTGGGCTTCCTGACCCTGATCTTCTGGAATGGCGTGACCACCTTCTGGCCCAAGCCGATCAAGGTGGTGACGCTGACCGATGGCTCCTTGGTCGCGGGCGAGCCGCGGCGCGACGATCTCTATCGCGTCGGTGCCGAGGTTCTGGTGACCTTGCCGGAGGATGTCCGTGCGCAGATCGCCGCCAAGGACGGTTATGCCCACCGGGTGATGTACCGCATCGGCAATTACGACCTCTATAACGAGGATTTCCGCTGGGTCCCGGACTTCGTGGTGGAGAAGGTCGAAACGCCCAGGGACTTCTTCTTCTTCGAGCGCCAGGAATGGGGCCCCTTCATCGGCACCATCCAGAAGGTGACGGTGAATGGCCAGGAAACCGATCCCGCCGCTCTGGGCTTTGCCGGGATAACCTCCGAGCAGGAGAGGGCGCGCGAGCGCTGGCGCCAGATCCGCAAGATCGAGCGTTCCGATATCGGTGTGATCAACCATGAGATGGAGCAGATCCGCCTGAGGCTGCGCCGCATCGAATTGCGGCAGGGTGCCGACAGTCCGGAATTGCATGAGGCCCGCCTGCAGGCCGAGGCCCGCATGGCCGTCCTGCAGCAGGATTACGCCCGGCTGGCCGAACAGGCCGCCGCCATCCGCGCTGAAGACGCCAAGTTCTCCATCACCCTGGCCGAAGTGGGCGGGCGCGAGAAGGAAGTGCCGCTTTCGCAGATCGTGCGCTTCTATCCCGCCAACGACATGGGCCTGCTCCAGAAGGCCGGCGTCTATTTCTCCCGCTGGGGCGAGTTCCTGGGTGACGAGCCGCGCGAGGCCAATACCGAAGGCGGCATCCTGCCCGCCATCTTCGGCACCGTGGTCATGACCCTGCTGATGGTGGTGATCGTCGCCCCCTTCGGCGTCATTACCGCCCTCTACCTGCGTGAATACGCCAAGCAGGGCCGCCTGGTCTCGATCGTCCGCATCTCGGTCAACAACCTGGCCGGTGTGCCCTCCATCGTCTATGGCGTCTTCGGCGTCGGCTTCTTCGCCTATACCGTCGGCGGCTCCATCGACGCCATCTTCTATCCCGAACGCCTGCCCAGTCCGACCTTCGGCACGGGCGGCATCCTGTGGTCGGCGCTGACCCTGGCGCTGCTGACCGTGCCGGTGGTGATCGTCGCTTCCGAAGAAGCCTTGGCGGCGGTGCCCCGTTCCATGCGCGAAGGCTCGCTGGCCTGCGGCGCGTCGAAATGGCAGACCATCAAGCATGTGGTCCTTCCCCACGCCATGCCCGGTATCATGACCGGCCTGATCCTGGCCATGGCGCGCGGCGCCGGCGAGGTGGCGCCCCTGATGCTGGTGGGCGTGGTCAAGCTGGCGCCGGAACTGCCGATCGACGGCTTCTTCCCCTACGTCCACCTTGAACGCAGCTTCATGCATCTGGGCTTCCACATCTTCGACGTGGGCTTCCAGTCGCGCAATTCCGAAGCCGGCAAGCCCATGGTCTTCGTGACCACGCTGCTGCTGCTCGCCCTCATTGTCATGATGAACTCCTCGGCGATCTACATCCGCAATCGCCTGAAGAAGAAGTTCGTCAACGCCCATTTCTAGGAGCCTGCCCTCATGGCCGAAATCGCTCTCAACCCCGATGCTCCTGCCCAGGACAAGGTGGCCTACCATTTCCAGGAGGCTCCGGAGGGCACCATCATCGACATCGCCGACTTCAATCTGTGGTACGGCAAGTCCCAGGCCATCTTCGATGTCAATCTGAAGATCCAGAAGGGCCTGGTGACCGCCCTGATCGGCCCGTCGGGCTGCGGCAAGTCGACGCTTCTGCGGTCGCTCAACCGCATGAACGACCTGATCGACGGCCTGAAGATCGCGGGCCGGGTGACCATCGACGGCGAGGATATCTACCGCTCGGGCGTCGACGTCATCGCCCTGCGCAAGCGCATGGGAATGGTCTTCCAGAAGCCCAATCCCTTCCCCAAGAGCATTTTCGAGAATGTGATCTATCCGTTGCGCGTCGACGGCGTCACCGACCGGACCTACCTGGAAGAGGCCTGTGAACGGGCGCTGCAAGGGGCGGCCTTGTGGAAGGAGGTCAAGGACCGCCTGCACGAGAACGCCCTGGGCCTGTCGGGCGGGCAGCAGCAGCGCCTGTGCATCGCGCGCGCCATCTGCGCCGAACCGGAAGTGCTGCTGATGGACGAGCCCTGCTCGGCCCTCGATCCGATCGCGACCTCGAAGATCGAGGAACTGATCGACTCGCTGAAGGGCCATTACAGCATCGTCATCGTCACTCACTCCATGCAGCAGGCGGCGCGCGTCTCGCACAACACTGCCTTCATGTATCTCGGGCGGCTGGTGGAATACGGCCATACCGAGGCCGTCTTTACCGCTCCCCACAACCAACGCACGCTGGATTACGTCACCGGCCGATTCGGCTGAGGCGCGCAGCAGAGGAACAACCCATGTCTGGTGAATACATTCCCCATGTCGTCACGGCCTACGAGAACGAGCTGCGCGGGCTGGAGGAAGGCGTCTCGAAGCTGGGCGAGGCGGCAGCCCGTCAGATCGAGAATGCGGTCTCTGCGCTTGTAACCGGCGACGTTACCGACGCCCAGCGCATCATCGCCCAGGATAAGAACCTGGATGCTCTGGTCGCCGAGGCCGAGGGCGCCTGCATCCGCATCCTGGCCCTGCGCCAGCCGCATGCCGATGACCTGCGCCTGACCGTCTCCACGATAAAGGCTTGCAGCGAGGTGGAGCGGGCGGGGGATTACGCCAAGAACATCGCCAAGCGCATCGAGACGATCGCCAGCCTGCGGCCGGTCGGGCCGATGCGCGATATCCCCTATCTGATGGAATTGGCCGTCGGCAATCTGCGCAAGGCGGTCGGCGCCTTCGTCACCCGCGATCCCGGCTTGGCCGGTGAAGTGTGGAAGAACGATGCCGCGCTGGATGCGGCCTATACCGCCATCTTCCGCGACATCCTGACCTACATGGCCGAAGACAGCCAGTCCGTGACGGCCTGCACGCATCTGTTGTTCATCGCCAAGAACCTGGAGCGGGTTGGCGACCGCGCCACCAATATCGCCGAGCACGCCTATTATCTGGCGACCGGCCGTCAGTTCGAAGGCGAGCGTCCCAAAAGCGATCTGACCTCCAGTGCCGTGCCCGCGGCCCTGGATGGTGCGGAGGAGTAACATATCATGAAGCCCCTCATCCTGCTGGCCGAGGACGAAGCGGCCTTGGCCGGTATGCTGCGTTACAATCTGGAAGCCGAGGGTTACGAGGTGGCGGAGGCTGGGGATGGTGAAACTGCCCTCAAGCTGGCTTCGGAACGGCGTCCCGATCTCTGCATCCTCGACTGGATGCTGCCCGCGCTGTCGGGCGTCGAGGTCTGCCGTCAATTGCGCCGCCGCGATGAATTGCGGGAAGTCCCGGTCCTGATGCTGACCGCCCGGGACGAGGAAAGCGACAAGGTTCACGCCTTCACGCTGGGCGCCGACGATTACATGACCAAGCCCTTTTCCTTGCGGGAACTGGCGGCGCGTGTCCATGGCTTGCTGCGCCGCTCCCGCGTCGGGCGCCGCAGGGAAACCCTGATGGCCGGTGATATCGAGATGGACCTGACCGGACGCCGCGTGCTGCGCGACGGACGCTACATCCATCTCGGGCCCACCGAGTTCCGGTTGCTGCGCCATTTCATGGAAAGCCCCGGCTGCGCCTTCACCCGCCAGGACCTGCTGTCCTCGGTCTGGGGCACCGGCATCCATGTGGAATTGCGCACCATCGACGTGCATATCCGCCGCCTGCGCAAGGCCCTGACGGAGGTCGGCGGTGATCCCATCCGTACCGTCCGTGGGGTGGGATATGCCTTAGAAGTTGCACCGCTTCCCACAGAATAGAGGAAAAAAGTGTTTTTTCTCCCATCTCTTGCTTCGGGAGAAGCAAGAGATGGAGGGGGAGCCGTGCAAGAGAGACGGGGTGACGCACGGGCGGTGCTGCTGGCGGCAGCGGCAGCCGCCGGTTTGTTCCTGGCCTGGCAATTAAGCGAGGTCTTCATTCTGGCTTTCGGCGCGGTGGTCATGGCCGCCGTCTTCCGCGCCCTGGCCTTGCCGATCTCCCGGCGTACCCCCTTGCCCGAAGGTTGGGCGGTATTGCTCGTCGTTCTCGTTTTGGTGGCGGGGGTGCTGGCCTCGGGCTGGCTGTTCGGCAACCAGTTGATCGGCGAGGCGCGGGCCCTCATCGAATCCTTGCCCGAAGCCATCGAGGATCTGCGCGAGCAGCTGGAAGCGACCGGCATGGGGCGCAACCTGCTCGATGCTTTGCAGGACATGATCGAGGATGCGCCGGGTGCCTTGGGCAATCTGCGGCAGATCGCCACCGGCGCCCTGGGGGCCGCCACCACCCTGGCGCTGATCTTCTTCCTCAGCGTCTATCTCGCGATCAATCCCTCCCTTTACATCCGCGGCGTCGTCAATCTCTTCCCCAAGGCGGGACGGCAGCGGGTGCTGGACGCCATAGCCGAGGCCGGCGGCGACCTGCGGTCCTGGCTGGTGGGCCAGGCCATCGCCATGGTCTCGGTCGGGCTTTTGACCGGGCTGGGATTGTGGCTGCTGGATATTCCCTATGCCTTCGCCCTGGCCGTGGTGGCGGGAATTTTCGAATTCGTGCCCATCATCGGCCCCATCGCCGCCGCCGTGCCCGCCGTGCTGCTGGGCTTCGGTATGGGCGGGACGACCGGCCTGTGGGTGCTGGGCCTCTACATCGCCGTCCAGCAACTGGAAAGCAACCTGATCATGCCTGTCGCCCAGCGCTGGGCCGTGGCCCTGGCGCCCGGCGTGGGGCTGCTGGCGGTGGTGGCCTTCGGCCTGTTGTTCGGCATCCTGGGTGTCCTCTTCGCCACGCCGCTGGCCGTGGTGGCGGTGGCGATGGTGCGCAAGATGTGGGTGGAGGATACCCTGGGCGGGCCGCTGGAGAAGGACTGAGCAGCCTGTTATAAGGGGCCATGAGCCCTGACGAATTGCGCGCGCGCATCCTGCACAAGGATTCCAACCTGCTGATCCTGGACAAGCCGGCCGGTCTGGCCGTCCATGCCGGTCCCAGGACGCCTGTCCATCTCGAGGCCATGCTGGGCGCATTGGATTTCGGCCTTCGGCAGCCGCCCGCTTTGGTCCATCGCCTCGACCGCGACACGGCGGGATGCCTGGTGCTCGCGCGCCATCACAAGGCGGTGCGCCGCCTGGGGCGGCTGTTTGCCGCCGGTGCCGTGGAAAAGACCTATTGGGCCGTGGTCGAAGGGCGCCCGCCCGAGGAAGAGGGACGTATCGACCTGTCCTTGCGCAAGGTGACCGGCCGGGAGGGTTGGCGCATGGTCACCGATCCCGCCGGTCAGGCCGCCGTCACGGATTATGTTCTGCGCGGGACGGGGGATGGTCTGTCCTGGCTGGAACTCCATCCCCGTACCGGGCGTACCCATCAGATCCGCATTCATTGCGCCGCCCTGGGAATGCCGCTGCTGGGCGACCCGGTCTATGGCCGGGCCGGGCCGATGATGCATCTGCTCTCGCGCAAGGTGGCCGTTCCCTATTGGGAAGATCGTCCGCCGGTCACTGCCATCGCGCCGCCGCCCGTTCACATGGAAGCGGCCTTGCGGCAATGCGGGTGGGAATAGGGCTTTATTCGTCCCCGACGGCCGGGCGAATCGTCACGCCTTGCCCGGCGGCCTGTCCGGCTTCGTAGGCATCGACGGAGACCTTCCTGCCCGAGGCGCGGGTTTTCCTGAAGGTCAGGTTCATTCTGGCCAGTTCCGCCTCGACGATGGCGTTCTTGACCAGGACGAGGTCGCGCCCGCTTCCGGCACGGCTGGCTTCGTTGCGCCGTGTCTTCATCTCCGTCAGCTTGTCGGCGATGGAAACGGCCATGCCGAACAGGAAGGAGGTTCTGGCATCGTCGGAATAGCGGATGAAGCGCTGGGACCGCTTGTAGCGCTGCCATTCCGCGTTCATGGCCCCCGCCACCACGTCGTGGATATAAAGCGCCATCTCCACGCTGCCCGGTAGGCCGAAGAAGACATGGCTGATCTTGCCGGTTTCGTCCTTTTCCATCCACGCCTTGCAGTCGCAGAAATGGGCGATGGCCCCGATACAGGCGGAAATGGGCTGGCGCTGCTTGCGGTTGGTGGGCGCCACGGCGCGGCGGCATTGCTCCTGGGCCAGTTCCAGGTCCGAGAGGGACAGGTCGTGCCGCTCCAGCAATTCGGCGACCTTGGCCGCCGCCGCCAGGGCTTCCTCTTCCGTGCAGCCATTGGCCACCGTCTTGGCCCGCAGGGCCTGCAGGCGTGCTTTCAGCTTGTCTAGTTCCATGCTTTCACCAGCTATTGGCGGCACCGGGAAGGGCGGACCGCGCGACGATAACCATTTCCGGGTTGATCTCGGCGGCCTGTGCCACGGCGACGACATGGCGGTCGTCCTCCAGCACGAAATCCAGCACCGCTCCCAGGAAGGCGGGATCCGAGGCATTGCGGCGCAGGGAATCGCCGTCGCAGCCGGTCAGGGCGAGGAAGCGAGTCAGCAGGTCCTCGTCGGACAGGATGTAGGCCAGGGCATGCAGGGCGATGGCTTCGGCTTGTTCGCTGCGGGGCTGTGGCGGCATCTGGGCACCTGCGCATGGAGGGAGGGGGAGGAACGGGGGGCATTCTTCAGAGAGGCGTCGCGGCTTTGTCAAGCTCACCCTGAAAAAGGTTAAGACTCCGTCTTTCCAGCCCTCGGATTAACCGGTTGGGTGTTGCAGAAATGTGATGGCTGCTGCGCATAAACTGCGATTCCGCATTTGCGAAGGGAGGAATATCTTTGTTTGCAGATGTTTGGAGGATTTCCGTCATGAGCAGCATTGCCTTCCAGTCTCCTTCGCCTCTTCGCAGCTTCTTCCGTCTGCCCTACAAGCTCCTGTCCCAGGTCGCTCACTACCTGGTCTTGTTCCAGGCTGCGTCTGTTCTGAGCGCCCGCGCCGAACGTGGCGAGGCGATCACCTTCGAAGATATGAAGAAGGGCGGTCTGGTCTGATTTCCGCCATGCCTCTTCCGCTGCCCCGCCTGCACGATCAGGAGCGGGGCAGGGGGAGGCGGGCAGGATCTTCCCTTCCGGCGTAACAGCCGCTTCCAGCTGACATAGTATCCGGTTTTCTGTTCCCCTGGTCTGTAAAGACAGGGGTTTTTTGTTTTTCAGGGGGCAGGAAAGTCCTCTTTCCCGGACGGTTTTGTACCGCCCGGGAAAGGAACGAGGATCAAGCCGCCGTCAGGCTTTCGCTTGCCTTGCGCCGGGCCGCGACACGGCGCACCAGGTCGAGCAGGTAAAGGAACAGGAAGATCGAGATCATCAATTCCTGCAATTCCTGGTGATGGCGGGTGGACAGGTTGAAGGGATGGGGCAGGGAGGCGCCCAGCAGGACCGTGGCGCGGTCGAACAGGCGCGGCACGAAGACGCAAAGGGCCGCCGGGATCAGGGCGGTGGACGGCACCAGCCAATAGATCATGGGCAGCTTCCGCAGGCTTTGCAGGCGCCCTTTCTTGAGCAGGAAGGGCACGATCGCGCCGAAAAGCAGAGCGAGAATGGCCATCACGGCGCGCGGCTTCTGGTCCAGGGCCCGCTCGGCCATGTTGTGGAGATTTGTCTCGTTCTGCTTGTTCAGTTCGCCGACCCATTCCGGCGTGCTCCACTGGAACAGGTGCTGTCCCCAGCTCATTTCCTCGCCGCAGACGAAAAAGGCCGCCACGGCCAGCAGGATGAAGCCGCCGCCGATGATGGGCATGCGCGCGCGGTAGAGGGTCCGCGCCATCACCCCGGCAAGCAGGGCGGAAATGAAGAACAGGGCGGCGGTCAGGTTCTCGCCCGGCCCCAGTTCGTCATTAATCCACCAGACATAGACGGCCTCGTCCCAGGCGCGCAGGATCAGGGTGATCGCCAAGGCACCGAGCGGCAGCCACAGCCAGATCCCGCCGGACAGGGCATTCTCGCGGGAGGCGTTCAAGGGGGGAGCGGCACGCAGCTCCCGGAACAGGGATTTCATCATCTGCGGAAAAACTCCAGGGGCAGGCGGATCGGCTGCCCGTGCTGTTCGAAATATCTTTTCCAGAGGATCGTGCAGCAGATGCCGACAAAGGCACCCATCAGGACATCGCCGACGAAATGGGCGTTGGTGAAGATGCGGCTGGCACCGACCAGGATAGCGAAGGCGAAGAAGGGAATGCGGAAACGGGGAAAGAAGACGGCAAAGACGGTCATCGCCGCGAAGATGGTCTGGGTATGGCCCGAGGGGAAGCTGACGATGCTATAATCGAAGGTGAAGGGATACAGGCCGTACAGGTCTTCGCGCCACAGCAGGCGCGGCCGCATCCGGCCGATCAATCCTTTCGCCAATACCACCACAAGACCGGAACTGCACATGGACAGGACGAAGAAGGCCCCCGCCCGCTTCAGGGCGGCAAAGGAAGCCGCTTTGGCGGCACGGCCATGGCGCAGGCCGAGCCAGCCCGCGATCAGCATGAGAAAGGCGAGGCCGTACCACAGACCGCCTTCCCCGAGGACCGTGACATAAGAGAAGAAAGTATGAACTTCCTTCGGCTGGTGGTGCCGCATGAACATCACCACTTCCCGGTCCCAGAAGAAATACGAGGCCAGGCAGAGGATGCTGGTGACGATGAAATAGCTGGTAAGCGGAAAAGAAGCGATGCAGAGCAGGGGATTTTGCGATTGGAATTGCGGCAGCGACTTTTTACCGGGGGAAGTGTCCATGAAGCGCTTTTACAGTAATGGTGGTGTAGGGGCAGGAGCATACAAGCCTGCAGCAGCAGCTTCAATAGCTGCCTCTTTCGGCCCGCAGGAGGCCGGAAAAAGGCTGGTGCCGCGCTCTTTTTAGGAAGGATGCCGCCCCAGGACATTTCTGTGCTGCGGAGTCGGTCATTATGCCTTTATGATCCGCCGCCTATCGCCTTGCCAGGATTGCCATGCTCGACGCCAAGAATCTCTTTTCCTACCCCAAATACCGCCCGGACCTGCGTCCGGCGCCGTTCCTGCCCATGTCGCGTGCCGAGATGGACCGGCTGGGATGGGATGCTTGCGACGTCATCCTGGTGACCGGCGATGCCTATGTGGACCATCCCAGCTTCGGCATGGCGATCATCGGCCGATTGCTGGAAGCCCAGGGCTTCCGGGTCGGCATCATCGCCCAGCCGGACTGGAACGATGCCGCGCCGTTCAAGGTGTTGGGCAAGCCCCGGCTGTTCTTCGGCGTCACGGCGGGCAACATGGATTCCATGGTCAACCGTTACACGGCCGACCGCCGCCTGCGCCACAATGACAGCTACACCCCCAATGACGAGGGGGGCAAGCGGCCCGACCGGGCGGTGATCGTCTATTCCCAGCGCTGCCGCGAGGCCTACAAGGACGTGCCGATCATCCTGGGTGGGATCGAGGCTTCCCTGCGCCGCATCGCCCAATACGACCATTGGTCGGAAAAGGTGCGGCGCTCGGTCTTGCCCGACAGCAAGGCCGACCTGCTGCTTTACGGCAATGCCGAACGGGCCCTGGTCGAGGTGGCGCATCGCATCGCCGCCGGCGAGAAGGCGCGCGAGATCAACGACGTGCGCGGCATCGCCTTCATGCGCAACGAGGTGCCCGAGGATGTCATCGTGGTGGATTGGAGCGACGTGGACACCACGCCCACCCCGGCGCCCCGCGACGTGCCGCGCGACAAGGTGGTGGTGCGCCTGCCCAGCTATGAGCAGGTGAAGGACGACAAGATCCTCTACGGCCATGCCTCGCGCGTGCTGCATCTGGAAAGCAATCCCGGCAATGCCAGGGCCCTGGTGCAGCGTCATGGCGACCGCGAGGTCTGGCTGACGCCGCCGCCCATCCCGCTGACCACGCCCGAGATGGACGGTGTCTTCGACCTGCCCTATGCCCGCGCGCCGCATCCCATCTATGGCGATTCCCGTATCCCGGCCTGGGAGATGATCCGTTTCTCGGTCAACATCATGCGCGGCTGCTTCGGCGGCTGTTCCTTCTGCTCCATCACCGAGCATGAGGGCCGCATCATCCAAAGCCGTTCCGAGAAGTCGATCCTGCGCGAGATCGAGCATATCCGCGACAAGACCAAGGGCTTCACCGGCGCCATTTCCGATCTGGGCGGTCCGACCGCCAACATGTACCGCCTGGCCTGCAAGGACAAGGAGACGGAAAAAGTCTGCCGCCGCCTGTCCTGCGTCTATCCCGATATCTGCAAGAACCTGAACACCGACCACGATCCGCTGATCCGCCTTTACCGCAAGGCGCGCGAACTGCCGGGCGTGAAGAAGATCTCCATCGCTTCGGGCCTGCGTTACGACCTGGCGGTGCGCAGTCCGGCTTATGTCAAGGAACTGGTCACCCATCATGTCGGCGGCTATCTGAAGATTGCCCCCGAGCATACGGAAGCCGGGCCGCTTTCGAAGATGATGAAGCCGGGTATCGGTACCTATGACAGCTTCAAGGCCATGTTCGACAAGGCCGCCAAGGAAGCGGGCAAGAAGCTGTACCTGATTCCATACTTCATCGCCGCCCATCCCGGCACCAGCGACGAAGACATGATGAACCTGGCGCTCTGGCTGAAGCGCAACGGCTTCAAGGCCGATCAGGTGCAGACTTTCCTGCCGTCGCCCATGGCGATGGCAACGGCGATGTATCACAGCGAACGCAATCCCCTGAAGCCGATCCGCCGCCAGGGCACCGAGATCGTGTCCTCGGCCAAGGGCTTGCGGCAGCGCCGCCTGCACAAGGCCTTCCTGCGCTATCACGATCCGGAGAACTGGCCGATGCTGCGCGATGCCCTCAAGCGCATGGGGCGCGGCGACCTGATCGGCCCGGGCGAGCATCAGCTCATCCCCGCCTGGCAGCCCAGCGGCAGTGGACGGGGCGCCGGGGTACCCGCTGCCCCTGCCGCCAGGAAGCCGGGCGGACAGAAATTCATGACCCAGCAGAGCGGGCGCGGACGGCGCCCCTGGCGGGGGAAGAATAGCTGAGCGCCGCCCCATGCTTCTTGATAGGAAATTAGCCTCGTCCTGAGGAGCCGCGAAAGCGGCGTCTCGAAGGACGTGGCGGGCCAAAGGCCGTTTCGTTTATTCCAACGCGTCGAGCATGCTCTGGGTGATCAGGGTGATGCCCTTGTCGGTGCGGTAGAAGCGGCGGGCGTCTTCTTCCGGATCCTCGCCGACCACCAGGCCCGCCGGGATATGGCAGCCGGAATCGACGACGCAGCGATGCAGGCGGCAATGGCGGCTGACATCCACATCGGGCAGTAGGACCGAATCCTCGACCACCGAATAGGAATTCACCCGCACATTGGAAAAGAGCATGGAACGGCGCACCGTGGCGCCGGAAACCACGCAGCCGCCGGACACCATGGAATCCACCGCCATGCCGCGCCGGTTGTCGGCGTCGAAGACGAATTTCGCCGGGGGCAGTTGCGCCTGATAGGTCCAGATGGGCCAATCGGTGTCGTAGAGGTTCAAGGCCGGGGTGACGGTGGTCAGGTCGATATTGGCTTCCCAATAGGCGTCCACCGTTCCCACGTCGCGCCAATAGGGTTCCTTGTCCTCTTCCACCACGCAGGAATCCTGGAAGCGGTGGGCGACCACCTTGTAGCGCCCGACCAGCGAAGGAATGACGTCCTTGCCGAAGTCATGGGCCGATTCGGTCAAATCGGCATCCTTGGCGAGGTGGTCGTAGAGGAATTGGGCATTGAAGATATAGATGCCCATGCTGGCCAGGGCGATGCCCGGGCGGCCGGGGATGGATTTCGGATTCTCGGGCTTTTCCTCGAATTCGATCACGACGTCTTCGTCATCCACCGCCATGACGCCGAAGCTGGTGGCGTCGGCCACCGGGACTTCCAGGCAGCCGACGGTGACGTCGGCGCCACGGGCGACATGTGCGGCCAGCATGCGGCCGTAATCCATCTTGTAGACATGGTCGCCGGCCAGGACGAGGACGAATTCCGGGTCATGGGCATGGATGATGTCGAGATTCTGGAAGACCGCATCGGCGGTGCCCTTGTACCAGTTCTCGCCGGTGGTCCGCTGCTGGGCGGGCAGCAGTTCGACGAATTCGTTGAACTCGCCGCGCAGGAAGCCCCAGCCGCGCTGCACGTGCTGGATCAGGCTATGGGCCTTGTATTGGGTCAGCACGCCGATGCGGCGGATGCCGGAATTGATGCAGTTCGACAGGGTGAAGTCGATGATGCGGAACTTGCCGGCGAAAGGGATGGCCGGCTTGGAATGCCAATCGGTCAGCGCCTTCAGCCGCGACCCTCTGCCACCGGCAAGGATCAGGGCTAAGGTGCGGCGGGTGCGTTGGTTGATTTCGGTGTCGATGGAACCGGACCTGTCGCCTTGAAACATCCCTCGCTCCCTTGCCAAAAGTCGTCCTGACGGTGCCATACCCGCCCAAGAAGTCAAGCGCGCGACCCTCTGCCAAATGCCCTTCTGACATATGGTAAGGGGCCTTCCGAAAGCCCCGTCCTTGGGCTAGGGTTGACGCCCTTTTCGGCAAGGAGATCAACCCGATGCGTGTCCTGTTCGTCACTTCCGAAGCCTATCCGCTGATCAAGACGGGCGGCCTGGCCGATGTGAGTGGCGCCCTGCCTCCCGCCCTCAATGCGTTGGGCGTGGAAACGCGCATCCTGCTGCCGGGCTATCCCGCCGCCCTGGAGGGGGTGGAGGATGCCCGGGTGCTGGCCGATCTGTCCCATCCCTTTCCCATCGGGCAGGTGCGGCTGGTGGAAGGGCGGATGCCGGACAGCGGGTGCCTGGTGCTGCTGATCGACTGCCCGGCCCTCTATCACCGGGACGGCGGCCCCTATCAGGCGCCGGACGGGTCGGATTGGGCCGACAACCATCTGCGCTTCGGCCTGCTGGGTTGGGTGGCGGCACGGCTGTCCCAGGAAAATTCTCCCATCGGCTGGCGCGCCGACATCCTGCATTGTCACGACTGGCAGGCGGGTCTGGCTCCGGCTTACCTGGAATATTGGGGCGAGACCCATACCGCCAGCGTCACCACCATCCACAACATGGCCTATGCGGGCATCTTTCCGGCGGAGCGGGTGCCGCAACTGGACCTGCCCTGGTCGCTCTACACGCCGGAAGGCTTCGAGTTCTGGCAGAATCTCTCCTTCCTGAAGGCGGGGCTGGTCTTTTCCGACAAGCTGACAACGGTCAGCCCGACCTATGCCCGCGAGATCCAGTCCGCCCCCCATGGCTGCGGTTTCGAGGGCCTGCTGTCCCACCGTTCGGCCGATCTGGTGGGCATCCTCAACGGCGCCGATTACAGTGTCTGGACGCCGGAAACAGATCCCCATCTGCTGCATCCTTTCGCCCCCGGCGATCGTCGGGGCAAGGCGGCGAACAAGGCCGCGCTCCAGAGGGAACTGGGCCTGCCCGAGACGCCCGATGCGCCGCTTTTCGTCATCATCAGCCGCCTGAACTGGCATAAGGGGATGGATCTGGTGCTGGAGGCCCTGCCCAGGCTTGTGGCCGGAGGTGCTCAACTCGCGGTTCTGGGAACCGGCGAACGCGGGCTGGAAGAAGGCTTCCGAGACGCCGCCCTCCGTCATCCGGAACAGGTTGCCGCCCGCATCGGCTATTCCGAGGCACTGGCCCATCGCATGCAGGCGGGGGGCGACCTGCTGCTGATGCCGTCCCGTTCGGAACCCTGCGGCCTGACCCAGATCTATGCCTTCCGCTACGGCACCTTGCCGCTGGTCAATCGCACCGGCGGGTTGGCCGATACGGTGACGGATGCGGCTTTCGACAGCCTGAGCGACGGCAGCGCGACCGGATTCGTCTGCGACGAGGCGACCATGCCGGCGCTGGAATGGACGCTCGAGCGGGCCCTGGCGCTGTACCGCCAGCCCGATCAATGGAGCCGGATGGTCGATGCCGCCTTCGCCCAGGATTTCGGCTGGAACCACTCCGCGCAGCGTTATTTCGAGCTTTATCAATCCCTTCGCCCTTAGTGGGCGGGTAGAAAAGCCTTGACTCCTATCCTATCTTGAAGGGGAAGTGCGTAAGCATGCCATCCTGAAAGGAGGCCCAGGTGAAACGATTGGTGGTCGTTTCCAACCGCGTTGCCGTGCCTGACGGGACCACCCGTGCCGGCGGCCTTGCGGTCGCGCTGCAAGAAGCCTTGCAGCAGAATGGCGGCATTTGGTTCGGTTGGAGCGGCAAGATCAGCGCCCAGACTCCTTCGGCGCCGCAAATACTTGAGGAAGGTCCTGTGACCTTCGCCACGCTCGACCTCAGCCGACGCGATCATGCGGAATACTATAACGGTTACGCCAACCGCACCCTCTGGCCTATTTTTCACTATAGGTTGGGTCTGGCCGATTTCAACCGCGAGAATTACACCGGCTATCTTCGTGTCAACACCCTGTTCGCGCACCAGCTTTTCCCGCTGCTGCGCGAGGATGACGATATCTGGGTACACGACTATCACCTGATCCCCATGGGCGAGGAATTGCGCCGCCTGGGGGTCCGGCAGCGCATGGGGTTCTTCCTGCACACCCCTTTTCCGGCCATGGAAATCCTGCTGGCCTTGCCCGGCCATGACCGCATCGCGCGCTCGCTTTGCGCCTATGACGTGGTCGGGTTCCAGACCGAGAACGACCTGCGCGCCTTCCACGACTACATCACCCTGGAAGCGCGCGGGGAAGTGCTGTCCAACGGCATGGTCCAGGCTTTCGGCCGTACCTTGAAGGCCGAGGTCTTTCCCATCGGCATCGACGTGGACATCATCGTCGATGCCGCCGAGAATTCCGACGAGATCGAGGATGTGCAGGCCCTGAAGCGCCGCCTGCGCGACTGCCGCCTGATCATCGGCGTGGACCGGCTGGATTATTCCAAGGGCCTGGCCGAGCGTTTCAAGGCCTTCGGCAATCTTCTGGAACATTACCCGCAATGGCGCGGCAAGGTCAGCCTGATGCAGATCGCCCCGCCATCGCGCAGCGACGTGCCGGAATATCTGCGTATCCGGCGCAATCTCGAAGCCCTGGCCGGGCATATCAACGGCCGTTTCGCCCAGGTCGGCTGGACGCCGCTGCATTATTTGAACTCCAGCTTCGAGCGCAATGTGCTGGCCGGGTTCTACCGCAACAGCCAAGCTTGCCTGATCACCCCCTTGCGTGACGGGATGAACCTCGTCGCCAAGGAATACGTGGCGTCGCAGAACCCCGACGATCCTGGCGTGTTGGTTCTATCACGCTTCGCCGGAGCGGCGCGCGAGCTTCATGCCGCGCTGCTGGTCAATCCTTACGACGAAGCAGGCGTGGCCGAGGCCATCAATGCGGCCTTGTCCATGCACCACGACGAGAGGCGGGAACGCTGGTCGGACATGATGCGGGCGGTGCGCAATTCCTCGCTCGACCGCTGGCGGGAAAGCTTCCTGTCCGCCCTGCGCCAGGCCCCCTATTCTGTGGAAGAGGGATGACATGCGCGACGATGTGGTTCCCGGTCTGATCGCCGATATCGGCGGCACCAATGCCCGCTTCGCCCTGGCCTGGCCGGGGGGAGAGGTTTCCGACATCAAGGTGTTCCGCTGTAACGAACATCAAGGCCCCGAGGTGGCCGCCGCGGTTTACCTGGACGAGGTGAAGCCGCCCTTGCGGCCGGTGCGGGCGGCCTTTGCCGTGGCCTCGCCGGTCACGGAGGACCGGGTGGACCTGACCAATCATCCCTGGAGCTTCTCCATCAGCGGCGTCCGGGATCATCTGGGCCTGGATCATCTGCGGGTGGTCAACGACTTCACCGCCATCGCGCTTTGCGTCCCGCATCTGACCAAGAAGCAGCGCGTCCGCGTCGGCATGGCGGAACATGCCGTCGCCGACGCCCCCATCGCCGTGCTGGGCCCCGGTACCGGGCTGGGTGTTTCGGTGCTGGTCCCCCACGGCGCGGATTGGATTGCCCTGCCCACCGAGGGCGGCCATGTCACCATGCCCGCCCTGACGGCACGGGAGGCGGCGGTGATCGAGGTGCTGTCGCGGGAATTCGGCCATGTTTCGGCCGAGCGGATGATCTCGGGCCCCGGCCTGACCAACATCTATCACGCCCTGTGCACGCTGGAGAACAAGCCGCGCAAGCATCTCTCGCCGGGCATGGTCTCGGAACGTGCGCTCGACGAGACCGATCCGATCTGCATGGAGGCCCTGCAGATCTTCTTCGCCATGTTCGGCACGGTGGCGGGCAACATGGCCTTGTCGGTCGGGGCGCGGGGCGGAGTCTATGTGGCGGGCGGCATCATCCCGCAATTGATGACGGCCTTCCTGGCGTCGGATTTCCGTGCGCGCTTCGAAGCCAAGGGGCGCTTCCAGGACTATCTGGCGCAGATTCCGGTCTTCGTCATCACCCATCCCTATCCCGCCTTCCTGGGCCTGGGGGGGCTGGTCCAGATGCCCGCCGAAACAAGGAAAGCGTGACTGTATAGGGGAAAGACCTTACAAGCATATGACAAAACGTCGGGGCATAAGAGCGCCCCGACGGAAGTTTTACCACGGAGGAGAACGGATATTTATCCAGACCTGGGGCAGGGGAAGCTTCAGTTCAAGAAGCAGATGTGAACTGTTATTTTTCATGAGATTATGGATGAAGGGCTCTATCCCTTCGTATAAACGACTTCCGCATGTCTTCCCACGAATGTGGGTTGCCTTCACACTAAGGCTATACAGTGTGAAGGGCGGAACATGGTCAGCATTCGTTTCCTCGATGGATTGCGGACAGGGCATTCCCAGATCGACGACAGCCATCGCATCATCATCGATATCCTGAACGATATCAGTCTGGCCGCCGAGGCAGGAAATACCGCACGCTGCCGGGAATTGATGATCGTCTTCAGCGAGGTCTGCGAGTTACATTTCGCCGCCGAAGAAATGGTCCTCAACAGCGCACGTTTCCCCGGCGCCGAGGAGCATGCGCAGTTTCATCGCCAGCTTCTGGGGCGGGTGCGGGGCTTTCTCGGCCATTTCCTGGATGGCGCCGACATCTTCGAGATCCGCGACGGCCTGGAGGAGCTGGCAGGGCTGATCATCGACGACGTGGTCAAGGGCGATCTGAGTTTCCGCTCGTATCTGATCGAAAAGGGCTTGGCGACTCCCTAATTCCTCGACAGTTTCGGGGCGTGGGGGATAAGAAGCCGAGTCATGACTGCCTTTGCCGCTTATGGCGGCCTTTTTCTGTCCTCTTTCATCGCCGCGACCCTGCTGCCTGCCCAATCAGAAGCCCTGCTGGCGGGATTGCTGGCGGCGGGCGGCTTCGATCCCGTGCTGCTGGTCACCGTCGCCACCATCGGCAATGTGCTGGGGGCGGTCGTGAACTGGCTGCTGGGGCGCTATATCGTCCACTTCCGGGACCGCCGCTGGTTCCCGGTCAAGGGCAAGGCGCTGGACCGCGCCACGGCTCAGTTCCAGCGCTGGGGAAGCTGGTCCCTGCTGTTGTCCTGGATGCCGATCATCGGCGACCCGCTGACCGTGGTGGCGGGCATCCTGCGCGTGGATTTCCGCCTGTTCCTGCTGCTGGTCACGATCGGCAAGGCCGCCCGCTACGGCGTGATCACCTTGGCGTTCCTGTAATCCAGCTGCGTTCTCAGGAATTCTCCCAGCAGGCGGAATTCGGCCTTGCGGCCCGACGAGCGGCGCCAGGCCAGGCCGATCCCGCGTCCGGCATGCTCGTCGCTCAAGGGGCGCAGGGCGACGTCGACGCCTTTCAGAATGTCGGAGTCCAGGGCCATTTCCGGCAGGAAGGTGATCCCCAGGCCGCTGGCGACCATCTGCACCAGGGTATAGAGGCTGGTCCCCTGGATCGCCTGGGCATTGCGGTCGGCCACCAGATGGCAGGCGCTCAGGGCATGCTCGCGCAGGCAATGGCCTTCTTCCAGCAGCAGCATGTCCTGCACGTCCAGGTCTTCGGGCGCGATATGCCCGGCCCGCGCCAAGGGATGGGTCTTGGGCAGGGCGACCAGGAAACGGTCATGGCCGACTGTCATGAATTCGGCATCGGGGGCATCGTAGGGCAGGGCCAGTAGCGCCAGGTCGATGTCCCCGGCCGATAGCTGGTCGAGCAGGCGGGCCGTCTGTTCCTCGCGCAGGAACAGTTTTAGCTGCGGATAGGTTTCGCGCAGGGCGGGCAGGACCTTGGGCAGCAGGAAGGGGCCGACGGTCGGAATGACGCCCAGGCGGATTTCGCCGGTCAAAGGCTGGCGGGAGGCCTGGGCCAGTTCTGCCATGTCCTCGACCTCGCGCAGGACGCGGCGGGCGCGTTCGGCCAGTTCCAGGCCCAGCGGCGTCGGCAGGACCTTGCGTCTTGTCCGTTCGATCAGCACCACGCCCAGGATGTCTTCCAGTTCCTGGATGCCGGCGCTCAGGGTCGATTGGGTGACGAAACAGGCTTCCGCCGCCTGGCCGAAATGGCGCAGTTCGACGACGGTGACCAGATAACGGAGCTGTCGGAGAGTGGGAAGAGGGCGCATGAAGGAATAATAGCCAGCGCCGGGCCGTCTGTCTGCCGGGTTGTTCGGCAGTTGGGGGCCTTTATTCGGCCGCCATCTTCATCTCGAGCATGCGCGCTTCATTCTCGCGCACCAGCATGTCACGCATATGCGTCAGGCAGCGGCCGCATTGCGGACGGGTGCCGGTATGCTTGAAGACTTGTGCTGCGGAGCAGGCGCCTGCGCCAATAGCTTGGTTGACCTTCTTTTCGTTCAGGTTGTTGCAGACGCAGACGATCACGAGTGAGGCTCCTTGCAGCGGCTGAAGGAAGCATAGCCAAGGAGCCTCACTTGGCGCAAGTGCAATTCGTTCGCAATGTCATTCAACCTGTAGCCATGTTCCGCGACCGGCTCTAAACCCTCCGCAACACGAAAAGAAGGCTGGGCACCGGCTGATTCTTTTCCGTCCGGGCCACCACCGCGTCCATGGAGACGGTCTCCAGCCCGCAGCTTTCGGCGAGGCGGCGGATATAGGCGGCGTTATGGGCATAGCGGCGGGTCGGCTTCAGGAAGACGTCCTGGTCCTCGCAGCTTTCCACCGTGGCGACGAACAGGCCGCCGGGCTTCAGGGCGCCATGGGCGGCGCGCAGCAGCGGCGCCAGGTCGCCCAGATAAGCCAGCACGTCGGCGGCGACGATCACCTCCCATTCCCTGTCCAGGGGCGACAGGGCCTCGACCACCTCGCCCACGGCCAGATGATCGTAGAGGCCGCGCTCGGCGGCTTTCTCGACCATGCGCGGCGACAGGTCGATGCCGTGCAGGCGCCGCGCCAGGGGGCGCAGGGTGGTCGCGGCAAGGCCGGTGCCGCAGCCGATATCGAGGATGTCGCGGGGTTCCGTCAGCAAGGGCTGCAGCGCCTCGGCCACCAGGATATGGCCGCGATAGTTCAGGTTGCCGGTCAGATTGGCATCGAAGCGGTCGGCATACTGGTCGAAGAGGCAGCGCACATAGGAACGCGGCAGGGCGGTGGGCATGCGGCTTTCCGCTTCGGCCAGCAAGGCGCAGGCGCCGCGCGGGTCTTGCGGTTCCAGACCCAGATAGCGGGCGAAGGATTGCGCCGCCTTCTCGACTTCCAGCATGTCCAGCAGCACGCGGCCGAGATGGAAATGGGCGGCGGCGGCTTCGGGATCGTCGCGCAGCAGGCGTTGCAGCAGCGCTGCGGCCTGCGGCAGGTCGCCCAGTTCGGACAGCAGGGTCGCCAGTTCCAGCCGGGCCTCGGCGTCGCGGGGTTGCAAATGCAGCGTTTCGCGGTAATGGTCCAGGGCCTCGTCCTTGCGGCCTTCCTCGCGCAGCAGCCGCGCAAGGCAGAGATGGGCGCGCGGGCTGTCCGGGCGCAGGCGCAGCGCCAGTTCCCAGGCGGCGATGGCCTCACCGCGCCGTCCCGCCTGGGACAAGGCCTCGGCCTGCCCGGTCAGCCATAGCGAACAGGAGGGATCGAGCGCGAAGGCCGCGCCGAACGCTTCCGCCGCCTCGGCCGGGCGGCCCAATTCCATCAGCATCTCGGCATAGGCGCCGCGCGCCTCGGCCCGCTGCGGGTCGAGGGCGATGGCGGCTTCGAAACGGGCGAGCGCGGCGGCGAAGGTGCCGGCCTCGCGCATCGCCCAGCCCGCCGCCAGGGCCTCTTCGCAGGGATCGGGACGGAGAGCGTCATCCCGCGCGGAAAGACCCGTGCCGGCCAGCGGCAAGTCGAATTTGTCGTGCTGCAAGATGTGTCACTGCCTCGAAAGACATGGCCGCCGGACCGAAGGCGGCACCCCCATGCGGCGCGGAAATACGCTTCCGCCCGAGACAGTGCAATGGGATTATATTCTTTATGCCAGCGGCGCCGGTCCGTCCCCGCGAATCGCGCAGATTCGCTGCACCACGCTTGGTTTGGGCGTGCGCCCCTGTTCGAAGGCAAGGATGGTCAGGCGGCCATGCAGCAGGTCGATCAACTCGCTTGTCTTCAGCAGGTGGTCGGGATTGCGCGGGCGGCCGTATTGCTCGTTGCCCAGCGCGAAGGTCTCGTAGATCAGCACGCCGTCCTTCTCCAGGCTTTCGGCCAGCAGCGGGAAGAGGGGGCGGTGCAGGTAATTGGTGACGACGATGCCGGCGAAGCGGCGGCCCACCAGCGGCCAGGGCGAACCGTCCTCCAGGTCGGCGGCGATCACCTCGGCCCCGGCCGCATCGGACAATCCGGCGATATCGCGGTCGACCATGGTCACAGGATGGCCACGATCCAGGAACATCCTGCCATGGCGCCCCAGTCCGGCGGCCAGGTCCAGCACCGGCCCGCCGGGACGGATCAGCGGCGCGAAGCGGGTGACCCAGGGGGAGGGCGGGGCAGGGACGGCATGCATGCAAAAAGCTCCTTTCGCTCCTATATCCTTCACCTTGTAACCTTCTTCATGCTCCTGTAAAGGACCTGGATGGCTGATTCGGTGGCTAGGAAATATGATCGTCTTCAATCTGAGATGTGGCGGTGGCCATGTTTTCGAAGCCTGGTTCCGTGACGGGGCCAGTTACGAGGCTCAGGCTGCGGCGGGCGAAGTCTCCTGCCCGTCCTGCGGCAATCGGGATGTCGTGAAGGCGCCGATGGCGCCCAATGTGGTGTCCAGCCGCAATGCCGAGAAGGCGCGCAAGGGCGAGGAGGACAAGGCTGCCCGTGCCGCTGCCGAGATGCGCAAGGCGTTGGTGGAATTGCGCCGTCAGATCGAGGAAAAGGCTGACAATGTGGGGGATCGTTTCGCCGACGAGGCCCGCCGCATCCATTACGGCGAGACCGACCCGCGCGCCATCTACGGCCAGGCCACGCCCGAGGAAAGCCGCGAACTGGCGGAAGAGGGGGTGGATTTCGTCACTCTGCCCTGGTTGCCCCACGAGAATTGAGGAGAAGCGGAATGGCCGACTATACCCGCCGCAGGATCATCGGCCTGGCCGGGGCCTTGGGCGCCCTGGCCGCGACCCGTCCGGTCCACGCCCTGTCCATCCAGGACGCGCCGCCCCATCTCCAGGCCCTGCGCCAATCGGCCTGCGGCGGTCCCGATGACGACCATGTGGCCTTGCTGGCCGAGGTCGATGAGATGCTGGAAAAGGAAGCCGGCCGCCGCCTGACGCCCGAGGAAAAGCGCTTGATCCTGTCCGAGCTTTCGCTGACCTGCCCGACTTGCGGCTGCGCCGTGGCCGGGCTGTTCTGATCAGCCCAGCACTTCCGAGAAGGGCAGGAAGTCGAGCAGGGTGCCCGGCTCGACGGCGGGCAGGTCCTCCGGCAGCACGATCAGGCCGTCCGAGGCCACCATCGAGGTGAGGATGCCCGACCCCTCCGAGGGGAAGCGGCGCAGCATCACGCGGCCGTCCTCGGCGCGGTACAGGCTGCCGCGCAGCCATTCCCGCCGCCCCACGCGCTTCTTGAAGCTGAAATCGGCGATGGCCGGATAGGTACGGGGCAGGCTGTCCGGCATGCCCATCATGCGGCGCAGCAACGGGCGGGCGAAGATCAGGAAGGTCAGCATGGTGGCGACCGGGTTGCCCGGCAGGCCGATGAAGGGTGTCGCCCCCACTTGGCCGAAGGCCAGCGGGCGCCCGGGACGGATGGCGATGCGCCAGAAATGCAGCGAGCCCAGATCCTCGACCACGGCCTTCACATGGTCTTCCTCGCCGGTGGACACGCCGCCAGAGGTCAGCACCGCGTCGAAACCCGTCATGGCTTGCGTCAGGGCCTCGCGCACCAGTTCCGGGCGGTCCTTGACGATGCCCAGGTCGGTGACCTCGCAGCCCATGCCGCGCAGCAGGCTCCACAGCACATAGCGGTTGGAATCGTAGATGGCGCCGGGCTCCGCCTCCTGGCCGGGATCGCGCACCTCGTCGCCGGTCGAGAAGATGGCGACCTTCAGGCGGCGGAAGACGGATAGCGAGCCGCGCCCGATCGAGGCGGCGAGGCCGATCTCCTGGGGGCGCAGGATGGTACCCGCGCGCAGGATGACGCTGCCCGCCTGGATATCCTCTCCCGCCTTGCGCAGATTGGCGCCTTTCTTGGTGAAGGGCAGGGTGACGACGCCGTTTTCCTCGGCGCAGACTTCCTGGGGCAGGATGGTGTCGCAGCCTGCGGGAACCGGGGCGCCGGTGAAGATGCGGAAGGTTTCGCCCGGCCGGGCGGGGCGGTCCAGCACATGGCCCGCCGGGATGCGGCCGCCGACGGGCAGGCGGGTTCCGCCTTCTTCCTTCAGGTCGGAATGGAAGACGGCCCAGCCATCCACGGCGGAATTGTCATGGGGCGGCACGGCGCGGTCCGAGACCACATCCTGCGCCAGCACCCGTCCGGCCGCCTCGAACAGGCCGACCGTCTCGGTCTCGGCGACCGGCGCGACGGCGGAAAGCAGCGCCTGCAAGGCATCATGGGTCCGCAGCATGTCCTTGCCGGGGGCGAAGGCGTCGGGCGGGGTGCAGGAGGTCATGGCACAAGCCCCGTGCGTTTCAGGATGAAATCGGCGATGGCATCCACATCGTTGAGATCGAACAGCGGTACGCCCAGCCCGTCAAGCCCTTCGTCCGAGGCCACGGCGACCACATGGGGATCATGGGGCCAGAGCGGCGGCTTGCCGACCGAGGGACGGTGGATTTCCAGCTTGTCGTGGGGATGGCTCTTGAAGCCTTCGATCAGCAGCAGGTCCACCGGCGACATGCGGCCGATCAGTTCGGTGACCGAAGGTTCTTCCTCGTCGCGCAATTCATGCAGCAGCGCCCAGCGCGAGGAGGATGCGACCAGCACCTCGCTGGCCCCGGCCTCGCGGTGACGGAAGGAATCCTTGCCCGGCTGGTCCATGTCGAAACGGTGATGGCTATGCTTCATCGTCGATACCGTGAAGCCGCGCGCAATGATCCGGGGCAGGAGCTCGATGAGCAGCGTCGTCTTGCCGCTGCCGCTCCAGCCCGCCAGACCGAAAACCTTCATGGCCGAGGGGCCTCCTTCTGTACTTTCGCCCACCAGGACCGCAGGGCGTCCGGATCGGCCGCCAGGATGTCGCCCGCACAATCCGTCAATTCGTCCCAGGCCGCCTTGTAGCGGTGCGAGACGGCGGTCAGGACGGGGATGCCGCGGCTTACGGCTTCGAACAATTCGGCGGTCAGGCCGCGCCCCAGAGATTCGTGGCGGGCGAATTTGTTGATGATCAGCAGATCCAGGCCGCGCTCCATGTCCCGGCGCAGGACCATGCTGGCATCGGCCAGCCCGCCCGGATCGACGCAACAGGCCTGCGAGAAGCGGCCCAGATTCTGCGAGATCAGATAGACTTTTCCTTCGGCGATGTCGACCAGTTCCATACGGCTCTTGCCATTGGGGTCCGTGCCGCTGCGCTGATACAGGCCGCCGACGCGCACCCCCCGGTCCCGCAATTCCTCGGCGAAGGCGCCGAGCAATTCCTCGGTATGGCTGCCGCTGGGATGGAGGATGACGCCGATGGCCGCCATGGACTCAGCCCAGGACTTGTTCGTAGAACAGGAAATCCACCAGATCGCCCGGCGCGACGTCGCCGGCATCCTCGGCCAGGTCCACCAGCCCTTGGGTCCGGACCAGCGAGGACAGGACATTGGATTCCTGGGTGGGATAGGCCTCGGCCACCAAGCTGCCGTCCGGTCCCGGCACCAGCGAACAGCGCAGGAACTGGCGGCGCGGATGCCGCTTGCGGAAGGAGAAGTTGGCCTTCACGCGCAGGCGCGGCGGCGCCATGGGTTCGGCCATCGCGCCCGACAGGCGCAGGATCACCGGACGGCCGATCAGCATCAGGATGACGAGGCTGGACACCGGATAGCCCGGCAGGCCCAGGAAAGCCGCATCGCCGATCGTGCCCAGGGCGGTGGGCTTGCCCGGCTTGATGGCCATGCGCCAGAGATGGATGGCGCCCAGGGATTCCACGGCGCCGCGCACATGGTCCTCGCCACCCACCGACACGCCGCCGGCGGTGATCAGCAGGTCGTGCTGCCGCGAGGCCTCGTCCAGGCGGCGGCGGAGCAGTTCGGGCCGGTCGGGGATATTGCCCAGGTCGTGGACGTCGCAGCCCAGGGCGCGGATGGCGGCGACGATACCGAAGCGGTTGGAGCAATAGATGGCGCCGGGGGGCAGGGGATTGCCAGGCTCGACGATCTCGTCGCCGGTCGAGAAGACACCGACGCGCAGGCGGCGGTAGACGGTCAGGCTGGGCCGGCCATTGGCGGCGGCCATGGACAAATCGTGCGGGCGCAGGCGCTTGCCCTTGGGCAGGACGACGCTGCCCGCCATGAAGTCGTCTCCGGCCTGGCGGACGAAATTGCCCTTCGTCAGGCCGCCGGGGATGCGTACCCAATCGCCGTCTTCCGTCTGGCAATCCTCCTGCATCGCCATGGTGTCGGCCTCTGCGGGCATCGGCGCGCCGGTGAAGATGCGGGCCGCCTCGCCGGGGCCGAGGGTTCCGTCCCAGACATGACCGGCGGCGATGCGGGCGACGATCCTCAGCCGCGCGCCGTCCGCGCCGACATCCTCCGCGCGGAAGCAGAAGCCGTCCATGGCGGCATTGGCGAAGGGCGGCTGGGTCAGCTCGGCCACCAGATCCTCGGCCAGGACGCGCCCTCCGGCCTCGGCCAGCGGAACGGTCTCGGTGCCGACCACGGGGATCAGGCGCTCGTCCAGATAGGCCAGCGCCTGGTCCAGGGTCAGCAGCGTCTCGGGAGCTTTGAAGCAGTCGTTAAGGTCTTGTGCCATCATGATTCGAGCTTGCTTGCGGCCCGTTATCATGGCCGCGCGGGACGTGGGTATCCACAAAAAAAGTTGTCCGCCGACAAGGCCTTGCCAAGAGCCGTCCGCGGCGGCACTTTTGGCGCGAAGAAAGGGAGCCCGATGTCTGACGAATCTGCCGTGCCCGAATTGATGGGCACCAAGGAAGTGGCCGCCTATCTGCGGATCAAGGAGCGCAAGGTCTACGAGCTGGTGAGCGAGCGCAAGATCCCTTGCACGCGCGCCACCGGAAAATGGCTGTTCGTGCGCAGCGTCATCGACCGCTGGCTGATGAGCAACACGGAATTCGCCGGTGACCTTGGGGGGCTGGTCGGCCAGCCGCCGCCGGTGGTGGCGGGCAGCAACGATCCCTTGCTGGATTGGGCCCTGCGCGAGGCGGGCTGCGGTTTGGCCCTGCTCTCAGGCGGCAGCGCCGACGGGCTGGAGAAGATGGCTTCGGGCGAAGCCCTGATGGCGGGCGTCCATCTCTTCGATCCCGAAACGGGCGAATGGAACCTGCCGCAGATCCGCGAACGCCTGGGGCGGGCCGATGTGGTGGCGATCGAATGGGCGCGGCGGCGCCAGGGCCTGGTGCTGGCGGCGGGTAACCCGCTGGGCATCGCCAAGCTTTCCGATCTTGCCGCTAGCGGCGCCCGCATCGCCGTCCGCCAGAGCGAGGCCGGCAGCCAGCGCCTGTTCGAAGCCCTGTTGGAGAAGGAAGGCCTCAGCCTGTCGGAGTTGACGATCAATCCGCATCCGGTGCGGAGCGAGACCGATCTGGGGCTGGCGGTGCTGGAAGGCTCGGCCGATGCCGGACCGGCCATCGAGGCGGTGGCGGGATCGCTGAAGCTGGATTTCCTGCCGCTGGTGGAGGAACGTTACGATCTGGTGCTGCGCCGCCGGGATTATTTCGAACCGCCCTTCCAGAAGCTTCTGGCCTTCGCGAAAAGTGCGGCCTTCGCCGAAAAGGCCAGGGCCCTTGCAGGCTATGACGTCACGGGGCTGGGAAATGTGCGCTATAACGGGCCGTGATTATGGGGGCCGTCAAGAGGCCCCCCGCCCGTTTTTCAGCAAGGACGTGATGGCGGTCAGGATGTCCCCGGCCATGACCGGTTTGGACAGGAACTGGTCGACCAGTTCATAGGCATCCTCCTCGGGGGGGATGACCGCGCTCAGCATCAGTACCGGAATTGCGGCCAGGCGCGGGTCCTGACGCATTTCCCGCAGCATGGACAGGCCGTTGCGGTTCGGCATCATGTAATCGGTGATGATCAGGTCAGGAACCGTCTCGGCCAGGCACGTCAGGCCTTCTTCGCCATCCCCGGCCTGCATGACGCGGTAGCCCTCCAATTCCAGAAGGAGGGACAAAGCAAGCTGAATGCCGGATTCGTCTTCCACGATCAAGATGAGCGGAGGATTAGTGATGGCCATTATCCAGTGCCTGACGCGGGATCCCGGGGGCCGTCCGTGAAAAGGATGCCGCCTTGGCTGATCGTATATTCCCGCCATAGAGGGTCGAAGGCGCTATCGCGGACCTTGAGAACCGAAAGATAGCGGCGCAGATGCTTGCCTTCTTCCTCGTAGCGCAACAGCAGGATGTTTTCCGCTACGGCCGAGAGATTCCCGAGGTTGACGCTGAAAGTGGGCGGCGGAAGGATTTCGGTGCGTGTGGTGAAGAGACTGCTTACCTCCATGCGGCGCAATTCGCTGTTCAGGGCGTTCAGGAAGCCGGGCAACCTTTCGGGATGAACGGCCGAATCGTCGAAGGCGTCCACCCCATCCAGCACCAGCCGCTTGATCTTGTGCTTCTTGATGGCACGGAGAAGCTTGTTGCCAAGCTCGTCCAGCAGGTTCTCGCTGGGCGGGGTCCAGATGAAATGGATCAGCCCGCGATCCATCATCTCGCCCACATTTAGCCCGAGTCGTTCCGATTTCATGCGAAGCCTCACCTCGGCCTCGTACAAGCTATAGAACAACGCCGGTTCCTCTGCGGTCGCGGCGGCGGCGAATTGCAGGGCGAGCGTGGTCTTTCCCGCCCCGGTGGGACCGAAGAGCAGGCTGGTGGTGGCGGCGGGGAAGCCGCCGCTGACCATCTTGTCCAGCGCGGGGAGGCCGCTGGAAACCCGCCCTTCGAGCGGCGCTTCAGGGATTTCACGGCGCGTCACCGTCTCCAGGCGGGGGAAGACCCGCACGCCTTCGTCGCTGATGGTGAAGCTGTGACGGCCGGGTATGAAATCGCTGCCCCGGTATTTGCGGATGCTGAGGTCGCGGTAGGCCCGGTAGGCCAGTTGATGGGTGTTCATCTCGATCCAGCCATCGACCATCGTATGTTCCGGGCGGGGCTGGGGCTGCTGCCGGCTGTTGGTCAGCAGCAGAACGGTGCAATCCATCAGCGCGGCCAGGTTGGTGACGTCGTTGACGAACTTGCGGAACTCCCGCTCTGACTGGACATTCTCTTCCAGCACGAACAGCCCGTCCAGGACCAACATCGAGGCGTTGCGCGCACGGCATTCCTTCATGATCAGTTCAAGAATGCCGTTCAGGCCCTTGGTGGTCAGGATATGGAAGCCGCTGATGTAATCGATGCTCATGGGCCAGAGGTCGGCATCGAAGAAGCTCATGCTCGACAGGTTCTTGAGCAGCCGGTCATGGGATTCGGCAAGCAGGGTGACATAGACCGAGCGTTCGCCCGCCTGGGCCTGATGGAAGCAGACCTGATTCGCCAGCACCGTCTTGCCTGCCCCAGGCGAGCCTTCGAGGATGAAAACAGACCCACGCAGGAAACCGCCCAGGAGAATGGTATCCAGGCCGGCACATCCGGTGGAAATCCGGTGAGCGGTCTGAACCGGCGTATTCTGTGTCTTCGCTGTCATAGACGAGGGGATCCTCCAACTGGCGGTAGATTAGGCAATCTCTACACTGGCGTCCACCCTGGGCACGTAATGTGCGGGGCGAGTTTTTCGAGACGGGATCAATCTTTTGTCATGATGAAAAGCGACGAACTTGCCTCATGAGTAAAGTTTCATATGTAATGCACCTCCATCTGGGGCTCTAGCGGTTTGGAACGTCCGGAGTCTTCTTTTCCAAAGTCCAGGGAGGCGATGTGCGCATCACCCGCTATACCGATTATGCCTTGAGGGTGCTGCTCTATCTGGCGGTGCGTCCCGATGAAGTGGTGACGATCCGCGCGATCGCCGAGTGCTACGGCATTTCCGAGAATCATCTGATGAAGGTGGTCCACAAGCTGGGCCAGATCGGGGTCGTGCAGACGGTGCGCGGGCGGGGCGGCGGGCTGAAACTGGCGCGCCCGCCGGAAGAGATTTCGCTGGGTGCCGTGGTGCGGGCCACCGAGGACGACCTGGCCCTTGTGGAATGCCTGGATAGCACCGCCAATACCTGTCCGATCGCCGGGGGATGCGGGCTGACCGGCATCGTCAACGAAGCCCTGGCGGCTTTCCTGGCGGTCCTCGACCGTTACAGTCTGGCCGATGCCGTTTGCCGCTCCCGCGATCTGGAACGGCTCCTCAAGGTCGGCGTCTGAGATAAAAAAACGGGGCCGGCGAACCGGCCCCAAGTTGGGAGGCAACGCAATCAGTCGGCGGAAGCTTGCTTCTTCCGGCGCAAGGGATTGATCCGCCGCAGCAGCGGCATCAGCAGGACCAGGGCGGTCAGGATGGCGATGCCCAGCGAGATCGGGCGGGTCAGGAAGACCGTCCAGTCGTCGCGCGAGATCATCATGGCGAGGCGGAAATTCTGTTCCGCCATGGGGCCGAGCAGCAGGCCCAGGATGATCGGCGCCAGGGGGAAGTCGAGCTTCTCCAGGATATAGCCCAGCAGACCGAAACCCAGCATGACATAGAGGTCCGAGACGCGGCCGTTGACGGTGTAGACGCCGATGGCCATCAGAACCAGGACCAGGGGCACCAGGACCTGCGAGGGCAGGCGCAGCACCTGGGCGAACAGGCGGGTCGCCAGCAGGCCGCCGAGCAGTAGCAGCAGCGCCGATGTCACGAAGAGCTGGATCATGAAGCCGTAGACCACGTCCGGGGCGTCATGAAACAGACGAGGCCCCGGCTGCAGGCCGTGGATCATCAGCGCGCCCAGGATCAGGGCGGCGATCAGGTTGCCGGGAATGCCCAGCGTCAGGGCGGGAATCATGGCCGAGGCATTGTCGGCATTGTTGCCGCATTCGGCCGCGGCCACGCCGTCCGGATTGCCCTTGCCGTAGCTTTCGGGATCCTTCGAGCTCCGCTTCGCTTCGTTATAGCTGAGCAGGGCCGCGATATTCCCCCCGGCACCGGGCAGGATGCCGACGGCGATGCCGATGAGTGAGGAGCGGGTCCAGGTTTTCCAATGGCTGCGCAGGGCGGACAGAAAGGAGATGGCGCTCTTGAATTTCAGCGAGGCGCCGCGCAGCAGGTCGCCACCCCTGGCTTCGGCCATTTCCATCACCGGCGGCAGGGCGTACAGGCCCACCAGCACGACGATCAGTTCGAAGCCGCTCAGCAGGTACAGGCTGTCGAAGGTATAGCGGGCCTGGCCGCTGACCTGGTCCACCCCGACCATGCCGATCAGCAGGCCCAGCGCGGCGCTGATCAGGCCCTTCAGGGGATCGCCCCCGACCAGCACGGCGATGCTGGCAAGGCCGAAGACGGCGACCCAGAAATATTCCGCCGGTCCGAAGGCCAGGGTGACGAGCGACAGCAGGGGCGCCAGGGTCAGCAGGGCGATGGCGCTGGCCATGCCGCCGATGGCCGAGGACCAGCAGGCGACCGACAGGGCATGGCCGGCATCGCCCCGGCGGGCCATGGGATGGCCGTCGAAGGTGGTGGCGATGGCTGCTGGCGTGCCGGGAATGCGCAGCAGGATCGCCGGAATGGCACCGCCATACATGGAGCCGTTATAGATGCCGGCCACCAGGGCGAGCGCCGTCAGCGGGTCCATCCCATAGGTCAGGGGCAACAGCAGGGCGATTGCCATCACCGGGTTGAGGCCCGGCAGGGCGCCGATCAGGATGCCGGCGATGGTGCCCACCACCATGCCCAGCACCGATGTCCAATGCAGTGCGGCGGGAATGGCGTGGAGAAAGGCGTCAAGCATGAAGGACGATCCTTGACCGCGAGGCGAAAGGGGGCCGTGGGCCTAGAAGGCCATGAAGAACTCGGCCGGAAGCGGGCGGCGCAGCAACAGGATGAACACGGCGTAGAGCAGCACCAGGAAGATCACCGTCGCCCCGGCGAGATAAAGGGGGCGGCGGAAGCCCAGCGCCAGCGCCAGCACCGGAACGAACAGCGCGCTGCTGGTGAAGAAGCCCAGGCTGGGCAAGGCCATCACATAGACCACGCAGATCGCGGCGGTGACGGCAAAGAGCGGCAGGCTGGTGAAGAGCGGCTTTGCCGGGGCATCGCCCGCCGGACGGCTGCGCAATCCCCGCAAGGCGAGAATTGCGCCCAGCAGGGCCATGATGGAGCCGATGGCCGTCGGCAGCGCGCCAGCGCCGCCGACATAATCCTTGCCCATCATGGCCGCTCCGACACCCAGCCCCAGAAAGACGATGCCGGCGGTGACGTCACGCGACTGCATCATTGCGGTTCCTTCGGGGGTTCGAGTGGGTTGGGCGATGATCAGTTCTTCGCCAGGCCGAGATTGCGCAGGGCTTCGCCCAGGCCTTCATATTCGGCATTGATGCGCTGGGTCAGTTCCTCGCCCTTCAGGATGCGGGGCGATTCACCGAGCTTGGCCAGGAATTCGAGATATTCCGGGGTGTGCACGGCCTTTTCGATGGCATCGGCGAGGATGGCGCGGCGCTCTTCCGGCAGGTCCTTCGGACCCAGGACGAAGCGCCACAGGACCGTCTCGAGTTCCGGATGGCCCAGCTGGCCGAAGCTGCTGGCACCGGGCAGGGCCTCGACCGGATCGGCGGAGGTGACGATCAGGCACTTGGCCTCGCCGCTTTGCACATAGGGCACGACCGGGGAGATGGTGCCGCCGTAGATGTCGACGTGGCCGCCCAGGAAGTTCTGCAGGGTTTCACCGGCGCCGCGGAAGGGAATGGGACGCAGCTTCAGGTCCATGGCGCCGGAAAGACGCTCGACCGCCAGCTGCATCATGCCGCCGATGCCGTCATTGCCATAGGTGTAGTGGTCGGGGCGGTTGCGGATTTCCTCGATGAAGGACGGGCCGTCATCGGCCGGGAAGTCCGGCTTCACGCACAGGGTGTAGGCGGTTTCCGAGGTGCTGACGATGGGGGTGAAGCTGTCGAGCTTGTACTGCACCGGCTGCACATGGGGCACGCTGGTGATGGGGCTGTTCCAGGTCGCCAGCAGGGTGTAGCCGTCGGGCTGGGCGCGCATGAACTGGGTCACGCCCACCGAACCGCCGCCGCCGGCCACGTTCAGCACGGCGACCGGCTGGGACAGGACCGGCGAAAGCTGGCTCGCCAGCATACGGGCGGCCACGTCGGTGCCGCCGCCGGCCGGGGCGGGAACGATCATTTCGATCGGGCGGGCAGGGAATTCCTGCGCCATCGCCGGAGCGACGCCGGCGGTGACGGCCAAGCTGGCAGCGAGAAGGGTCCTCTTCATTCCTCTTCCTCCGGGAAAAAGTTGCTGTCGCCTTTCCATCAGCTGATGGAGACGCGATAACGGAAACGATCGCTACGCCCATAGGCGCGGCGCCACTCGACAACGCGACCCGAGGGATCGCGGGCCACACGTTCGATCACAGCCACGGGGGCACCGGGAGAGATGCGCAGCAGGCGGGCGCGCACTTCGTCGGCGATGCCGATGGATAGCTCATCCGTGGCAGACGCAATGATTACACCAAAACGTTGTTCGAAGATGGGGTAAAGTAGCGGACCGCTTTCCTTGTCGGGCAAGGATTGCATGTCTTCGAACAGCGGCAGGCGCAGATGGATTTCCTCGGCCAGCAGGGGTTCACCGCCCCACCGGCGGACACGGTCCAGCTTCAGGGAAACGGGCGGCGACTCAGGGCCGAAAAGGCAGGCCACATGCTCGGGAATCGGGACGATTTCACGATGCAGGATGCGGCTTTCCGGGATCACCTGGCCTTCGGCCTCGGAGGTCCTGATCTGGAAGAAACGGAACAGATCGGCATTGAAGGCGGGACGGCGGACGAAGGTGCCGGTGCCGCGATGACGTTCGAGCAATCCTTCGGCGACCAGTTGTTCGATGGCGCGCCGGATGGTGCCCACGGCCACGCCATATTCTTCAGACAGCTTGTTTTCCGATGGGATCAGGCTGTCGGCAGGCCATTCGCCGGAAACGATGCGGGCAGCCAGAAGGTCGCGCAGCCGGGCATAGATCGGCAGGCGTGGATCCGCACTGGCCAAGGCGCTGCTCGCTTTCACGTCGTTATCGCTCCCTCGTTCGCTAGGCTCTTTTGGTTAGGGCCTCTTATGTCTGTTGAGGGAAGCTAGCCATGGCGGCTCCGCCCTTGTCAAGTAGTTCTCTATAGAATTAAAAGTGACACATTGTCATTGATGGGGAGGGTTCGCCGATGTCCGGTTTCGATTGCCATGTCCATGTTTTCTCGGCGGATAGCCCCGTCGTTAGCGGTGCGCGCTATCGTCCTGCACAGGCTGCGCCGCTGGATGCCTGGCAGCGGAATCTGCGGGAAAACCGACTCCGGGGCGGTGTCATTGTGCAGGTCAGCTTCCTGGGCTACGACAACAGCCAATTGGTGGAAGCCCTGCGTCAGGCGGGGGAAAACTACCGGGGCATCGCCATGGCCGATCCGGCCGGACCGGTCGAAGACCTGGAAGCCCTGGCCGAGGCCGGGGTGGTGGGGCTGCGCTGGAACCTGGTCCAGAATCCCAACCTGCCCGACCCCAAGGCCGAGCCCTGGAAAAGCCAGATCGCGCAGATGAAGGCCCTGGGCTGGCATCTGCAGATCCAGCTGGAAGGGCCGCGTCTTCCGGCCCTGCTGCCGGCCCTTCTGGAAACCGGCCTGACCGTGGTGGTCGATCACCTGGGCCTGCCTGCAGGCAACGGCCCGGCCGAGGACGAAGGCTTCCGCACCTTGCTCGATGCCGCCGCCGAGGAACGGCTGTGGGTCAAGCTGTCCGCGCCCTATCGCTCGCAGGCCGCAGCCGATGCGGGTTATGCCAAGGCGCTGCTGGAGGCAATCGGCCCGGAACGTCTGGTCTGGGGCAGCGACTGGCCCTGGACCCGTTTCGAGGACCGCCACGACTATGCCCAGACCCTGGGCTGGCTGGCCGAATGGGTGCCCGATGACGCCGCCCGTCATCAGATCCTCGATCTGTCGCCCCGCCGCCTCTACGGCTTCAAGGGCTAAGGCTTCGCCGTTTTCCGGAGGGGGAGGGCGATCGTGCGCTTCAACTCCTCCAGGGCGATGGTCGAGCGGACATTGGTGACGCCGGGGACGCGCATCAGGCGATGCAGCAGGAAGTCGGAAAAGGACTTCAGATCCGGCGCCGCCACCCGCAGCAGGTAATCGGCCTCGCCGGTGACGGCATGGCATTCCAGGATTTCGGGAATGTCCCGGATGGCTTCGGTGAAGGCGCGGGCGGGATTTTCCCCGTGCATGGCCAGCGAGACGCTGACGAAGGCCAGCACCCCCAGACCCACCGCCTCGGGCGAGAGCAGGGCGGAATAGCCCTGGATGATGCCCTCTTCCTCCAGACGCTTGACCCGCCGCTGACATTGCGACGGGGACAGGAAAACCTGTGTGGACAGCTCGACATTGGTCAACCGCCCATTGCGTTGCAGGCAGTCGAGGATGCGGCAGTCGTAATCGTCCAGGATACGTCCCTGCATGAATCCCTCCCTTTCTTCGCGTCTGATGCGCGTTTGATGCATCAGCCTGCCTGAAGGAAGTTGCGAATGCAACCAAACGGCACCGCGCTTCCGCTAGACTGGTGACGGCTTCACAAAAAGGAATCCGTCATGGAACTCTGGGAAAACCCGATGGGCACGGACGGCTTTGCACTGGTCGAATATGCCGCGCCCGATCCGGCCCTGCTGGAAGACCTGTTCACCCGCATGGGATTCGCGCAGGTGGCGCGGCATCGCCGTCATGCCATCACCTTGTGGCGTCAGGGCGCCATCACCTTCGTGCTGAATGCCGTGAAGGACGGCCATGCCGCCCGTTTCGCCGCCGAACACGGCTCCTCCATCACCGCCATCGGCTTTCGCGTCGCCGATGGCGCCAAGGCCCGCGACGAGGCCTTGCGCAAGGGTGCGCAGGCGGGGCGGGGCGACTGCCTGGACCAGCCCGTCATCGAGGGCATCGGCGGCTCGCTGCTCTATCTGCTGGACGACCCGGATGCCGCTTTCGCCGCCGAATACGACTTCACCGGCGAGGCCTATCCCCAGGGCGCGGGGCTGACCTATATCGACCACCTCACCCATAACGTGCATCAGGGCCGGATGGATCATTGGGCGGATTTCTACAGCCGCCTCTTCAATTTCCGCGAAATCCGCTATTTCGACATCGAGGGCAAGCTGACCGGCTTGAAAAGCCGCGCCATGACCAGCCCCTGCGGCAAGATCCGCATTCCGATCAATGAAAGCGCGGACGATAAGTCGCAGATCGAGGAATATCTGCGGGAATACAAGGGCGAGGGCGTGCAGCATGTCGCCCTGGGCACCGGTTCGCTGGTCTCCGCCGTGGAGCGTCTGAAAGCCGCCGGCCTGAAATTTCTCGACACCCCCGACAGCTATTACGAATTGCTCGAAACCCGTTTGCCGGGGCATGGCCTGGACGTCGCGCCCTTGCAGCACAACTGCATCCTGGTGGACGGCGCGCCGACCGAAGGGCAGGGGCTGCTGCTGCAGATCTTCACCGAGAACGTCATCGGGCCGATCTTCTTCGAACTGATCGAACGGCGCGGCAACGAAGGTTTCGGCGAGGGTAATTTCCGCGCCTTGTTCGAATCCATCGAACTCGACCAGATCCGGCGCGGCGTATTGAAGGAGGCGAGCTGAGGGACGGGACATCGGGGCGTTCCGGGCGCCCCGATGTCTTTTATACGGCAGGCAGAGATTTCCCCCCACAAGCGCGGAATTCTGCGATATATCGGGCGCCCTCGAAATCGACCGATGAGGTGGGCGCTTGGTGGAGCAGGGTTCGAAGACGGTTTCGGCGGATCATCCCAGTTGGGTGCATTTTCTGGCTTCGGCCATGCGTCTGATCGATCTGCATGACAGCCAGATGCAACCCGGCAGCCGTGTTCTCGTGCCGCCGCCGGAAGAGAGGCGTGGGCAGTCCCAGGGGCTTTACGTCAGCATCGCCTGGCGGCTTCTGGAGGAATTGCGCGACCAGGAAATCAGCGGCAAGTTCGATTTCATCGACATCACTCCCTTCGCCCGCCAGGCCGCCGTGGAATACGGCGTCAGCGAAGAGGATGTGAAGCAGATCGCCCTGATCCTGGCGACGCCTACGCAATTCGACTATCTGGATGCCGCCACGCGCCAGCCGCGCGGGGCTCGGCGCATCACCCCGCTGATCGACAAGCAGCGCCGCGGCTATCGCTGCCGCCTGACCCGCAAGGGCCGCGAGGCGCTGCAATTCTCGGCGGGCTACATGCATTGGGTCCATGCCGGGGTGGAAAGCCGCAAGCTGCGCATCGACCTGGAAATGCGGAATTTCCGCTCCTTCCTCAACGTCGCCCGGCGCATCTGGCTGCAGATCCGCGACCAAGCCGCCGAGATCATCAAGGTGCTGGAACAGCCCGAGGCCGATGCCCTGCGGCAGGATTTCATCACGCATCACGACCGTTATCTCCAGACGCTGGAGGAGATCGGCGCCGTCATCGGCGAATGCCAGATGCTGCTGCGCCGCCCCGAGATGGCGGCGGCCATCGCGGCATGGATGGAAGAGGACGAGGAGGGCGTGGACGTGGACCACTTCCTCTTCCTCACCCGTGAGATCAGTGCCGCGGCCATGTCCCTCCAGCGCCGCTTCTCGCGCCTGATCATCGAGGTCCACGACCGCGCCCGCCCACTGATCCAGAGCGTGCGTTTCGAGGAGATGGCCGCCGAATTCTGCCGCCGCCCGCCCTCGCTACTGAGCGACGAGGACACTCTTGCCCGGATGTTCGACCGTCTCGGCCCGGTGGGGCTGGACCTCGAGCATTTCTCGCCGCTGGACCTGCATCAGGTGGTCGAGGCGCCGCGCGAGAAGCCGTCTCCGGTCAGCATGGTCAAGAAGGCCACGGGCATCACCGAGAAGAAGCTGCCGGCTCTGGAAAGCTTCATCGCCGCCAACCGCCCGATCCTGTTCGGCCTGCTCGAGAAGGGGCCGCTGCGCCTGTCCGATTTCCTGGCCGGGGCGGGGGAATATGGCGAGATGGATATGACCGGCCTGGACAAGATCATCGACGGAATCGGCATCTTCACCGCGCCGCTGACCCTGGGCATCGCCGACATGCCCGGCAAGATGGTCTCCGTCCGGCCTTTGCCCGTCAGGGTCTGGGACCTGCCGGACGGCTGGCGGGTCAGCGGCAACGATATGGAAATCAGGCTGATCGACCGGCCTTCGAAGGAGCAGAGACGTGGCGGAGATTGATTACGAGCGTATCAGCCGGTTGGAGGCCCAGCTTCTGCGGCAGCGCATCGTCTATTCCCTGTCCACCGAGAGCCGCAAGACCAGCACGGTCGAGCAGGAGATCGCCGCCGGTCTGCAGAAGCTGCGGCCCGAGGAAGAGGATATCCTCGACCGCCTGCTGGCGGCCAAGGGCTATCGCCTGCGGCGCGAGGACCAGACCTTTCCCGGCATTCCGCGCGGCGGGCAGGTCTGGGCGCTGGTGCGCCGTCCCGATTTCGACGGCCCGGCGCTGCTGTCCATGACCAAGGCCTGGGAAAGGCTGAAGCTGAAGCAGAGCGAGACCAAGCCGGTGACGGTCTATTGGTTCACCCTGCTGTGGTTCCTGACCATGTCGTTCTTCTACGACCGCATCGGGCGCGGCGTGTCCGAGGTGTCGCGCCATATTGAACCCAATTTCCGCCGCGAGGAGCTGGAGGAGAAGGTGTTCGACCATCTGGAAGCCCTGCGCCGCGAGGGCCGGGGCAAGGACCGGCTGAAGGACCCGGTGGCGTGGTCCCTGCTGGAAGGCGAAGAGGACGAGGCGAGCGTGCAATCGGCCCAGGTGCGGCGGCGTGTCGGCCGCTTCCTGGCCGTGATGCAGCAGATGGGGATGCTCGACGTGACGCGCGAGGGAACGGAGGAGAACTACCAGCAGTCCCTGCTCTGCGCCATGCAGATCGACGAACTGTTCTCCCGCGACCTGGTCGCCTTCCTGCCCGATTCCGCCTTGCTGGCCGAGGATTCGGCGGGCTTGGCCGATGCGGTGGGCGAGTTGGTGCATAGCGACAAGCCGGTTCAGGACGAGTCTCAGGAGGATATCGATGGCGCTGCTTAACCGCTGGGAATTCAGCAATTTCCTGGATTCGCGCAAGAGCGGCGGCTGGGACCCGGACTTCCTGGGCGAGGTGGCCGATTTGGGTGGGGCGTCGGCCGCCCTGGTCATGGCCAACGGCACCGGCAAGACCAGCATGGCCGATGCCGTCCTGTTCACCCTGTCGCAGAACCGGACCTTGATGGAACGCACCAAGGCCCGCCTCGCGCCGGTGAAATACGGCTATACCCATGTCCGTGTCGAATTCCTGGTGCCCGATGAAAGCGGCCAGCTGGTCCTGGCCGACCTGGGCGAGGCCTTCGGCAAGGGCGAGCATCACGTCTTCGGCATGTTCGGCAACCGGGATGCCTCGGGCAGCATTGATTACGACCTGTATTATTATCCGGGCAGGCTGGAGGACGTGCCGGTCTGCCTGTCGTCGCAGGGCGAGAACGGGCGGATCGACAAGCAGTTGATCCCCAACGACCAGTTCCTGAAAACCTTGCGCGAACACGAAGGGGCGGTGATTTTCCGGCCCAAGCGCGACCAGGTGGATTATCTGCGCCGCTTCATCTCCATCGAGCAGCTGGACAACCTGGTCTCCTACCAGTGCCGGGGATCGGGCGACAAATCGGCCAATTTCTACGACGTGAAGCCGCGCCCGAAGGAGGAATACGACCAGGCCTTCTTCCGGCAGGTGGTGGCTCCGGCCATCCTGTCCGCCCCCATGGCCGAGGCCGACGAACAGGGCGTGATCTCGCTGGAAGAGGAATTGGTGCGCCAGGCCGACCAAGTGATCGAGGCCAAGCTGAGCACCGAGGAGGCGCAGGCCCGCCTGGATGTCATGGCACGGGTCTACGACCTTGTGGACCGGGTGAAGGCAGCCGCCGATGCCGCCGGGCAGGCCCATGCCGCCATGCGTGACGTCTTCCGTGCGGAAGGGGCGTCGATCCAGGTGCTGCGCCGCCTGATCGAGGACGAGCAATTGCCCGGCGCGCCCATCCACGAGAGCCGGGGCCTGGGGCTGGAGGGCTTCCAGAAGGCCCAATGCTGCGCCCTGTCGCCGGCGGGTGCCCTGCTGGTGGACAGGGAAGCCCTGGCCTCGGCAGGGCTGCACCTCAACGCCATGGCGGTCGACTGGAGCGGAATTCCGGTCAAGGACGACCAGGACGTGATCGCGCTGGCCGTCTCGCATATCTATCGCGGTTCGCATTCCCAGAAGGACCGCCGCAAATATGTCGCCGTCGCGGATGTGCGCCGGGCGGTCCAGGCCAGCCGCCTTGATGAAGACCAGAAGGACCGCGCCCGCGCTTGGCTGGATGCCATGGAGGACGCGGCTTGGCGCTTCGCCGCCCATCCCCTGCGCCGTGCCCGGGACGAGACGGTAAGGGCCTTCGAAGAACTGGCGGCCCGGCAGAAGGAAAACGACCTCCGTCTGACCGAAGACCTGCTGCAGGTCAAGAGCCTGGCCGGCGAAGTGGAAATGCTGGAAGCCAATGAAGGCGCGTACAAGCAGATCCTCGGCTCGCCCGTGGTCGAGGATGCGGAACGGGCCTTGCTCGACAGCCTGGATGGCTTGCGCGAGCTGAAAGACAAGGTCGCGGCGGAGGCGCAGGAGGCGGCCCGGGAGATCGAGGCGCTGCAAAGCCTTCATGGCAGTTTCAGCGAGCGCAGGAAGGATTACCTCCGGGTTCGCGAACGCTATGGCTCGCTGGATCTGGCCGGTGTGGTGGAGCGCCTGAGCGGAGAACGCGACAGGAGTGCCGCCGCTGCCAAGCAGCGCGAGGCCCGTCACCGCGATCTGAAGAAACGGGCGGAACGGCTGGACAGGTTGGAGCCGGTCTTGCGTCAGGCCATCGCCGCCCTGGAGGCCGAGGAAAGGCTGTTGGCCGAAGGCGGCGCGGCCCTGGATCGGCTGCGTGCGGAATTCGGCGAAACTGCCGATCCCGCTTCGGTCCGCCAGACCCTGGACATCAAGGCGGAAGCCGCCGCGATGGCGCTGGGCAGCAACAAGACCGCGCAAGGCGAAATGCGCGCCCTTCAGGCGGAATTGGTGAAGCGGCAGACCCGCCTGTCCGCCGGGATGGAGCAGCGGAAGACGGCGTTGGCCGAGCTCGAGGAACTGGGGCGGGCCTATGACGAATTCCGTCGGCGCTTGCCCCAGGAAGACCCGGAAGGCCATCGCCAGCGCCAGGAAGGACGGCGCGACGCCGCCCGGCTCGCCCTGGCCCAGGCGGAAGAGGAGATCGCACGCTGGCGCGGCCTAGCCGCCGTGCTGGAGGAATTCCGCGACTCCACCTCACGGGAGCCGCAGGACTGGCTGGCCGAGGCCGCGCGGCGCCGGGCCGACCTGCTGGCCGAACGTCCTCGTCTCGAGGACCAGCGCCGGACGGTTCGGCGCAAGCTGGACAAGCTGCGGGCTACCAGCGTCGCCCCGACCTCGGTCAATTTGCAGGCCGACGAGGTCTTGTCCGGGCTGCCCCATCGTCCCTTGCATGAAATCCTGGCGGGCCTGGACCTGGACAAGGCGCATCGCCAGCATCTGCTTGCGGCCCTGTCGGCCATCCTGCATGCCCCCGTCTTCGCTTCCGCCGCCGAGGCCGCGCAGGCCGCTGCCTTGCTGGCCGAGCAGGACCTGCCGGTTCCGGTGCTGTTGGAAGAGGATATCCGCAGCCTTGCCGGATCTCCCTTGCCGGAAGGGCGGGACGGGCTCTACCGGGCCGTGCTGGCCGGTGTGGCGACGTCGACGGTGGAACTGATCCTTGATCCCGAGGCGGTGCAGGGGCGGATCGCCCAGCTGGAAACCCAGGAACGGGACCTGGCCCGCAAGCTGTCCGAGGCCGAACAGGCCCTTGCAGCTTTGGCGGAGGATCACCCCGACATGATGCGGGCCCGCCGGGCGGCGCAGGCGGCGGGCGAGGAAGCCCCCGCCAAGCTGGCCCAGGCTGAACGGGCGCGTGCGGAGGCGGAAGAGGCGCTGGAAGGGGCCGAAGCCTTGCTGACCGCCGATATCCTGACGCTGGCGTCCCGCGCCGCCAGCTTCCTGCATCGTGGCGGGATCGAGCAGCAGGCGGAGCTGCGCGGGGCGTTGGAGGAAGACGCCCTGGCCCTGGAAGAAGGGGCGCAGAAGCTTGCCGAGGCCGCGCAATCCCTGACCGAACTGGAAGAAGGCGAGGCCGAACTGCGCGTGGTTCAGGAAAAGGCCCGTTTCGACCTGCTGGCCTGGACGGACGTCTGCGGCAAGGCTGAGGAGTTCATGGCGGCCGGAGGCCTGAACAAGATGACCGCGCTGCGGGCACGCCGGAAGGAGGCGGAAGACAGGCTGCTGCGCTGGCGCGATCTGTCGCAGCGCCTGGGGCAGGCCATCGAACGGGCCGAGGACGCGGCGAAGGAGAGCGGGCGCAAGGCGGCAGAGGCGCGCAGCATTTTCGACCAATGGGGCGAGAAGCTGGACAAGGCGCTGCGTTTCGAACGCGACGGCGGACCGGATTTCCTCGAAACCTATGCCGCGCGGAAACAGGAACTGGAACAGCGGCGGGCGCGGAGCCTCGAACGCGAGAAACTGCCCTATGAAGCCGCCGAGGCCTTCCTGCGCGCCGGGGTCGCCAGCCTGAGCGAGAAGCAGCGGCTTCTGGCTGAACTGAAGCGTTCGGCCGAACAGGCGCAGACGCTGCGCGAGGAATTGACGCGCAGGGTCCCCGAAGCCCAGGCGGCGGCGGAAAGGGCCCAGGACCTGCTGCGCCGCTACGAGGAATCCCTGCGCGCCATCCTGCGCATCTGGCCCCAGGCCGCCCTGGTCTGGCGGGAGGCTTCCTTGAAGGCGCTGCTGGACGAGACGATGCGCGATCATGCCGGGCTCGACCGGCATGCGGTCCTGCGCCAGTCGGCGCTGGTCAAGGCGGCGGCCGAAGAGGGACGTCTGGAAGACATGGCCCGCGCCATGGAGGAACTGGCCGTCCAGGTGGAGGAACTGGACGTCGCCCAGGCCGCCGAGGCCCTGGCCCAGGCGTCGGAGGTCTTCGCGAAGAAGCGGCGCGCCTTCAACGACAGGCGCCAGGATGTGCTGGACAGCTGGGAGCAGACGGCGCCGCCGGGCTTCGGCTCGGTTCTCGAACGCCTGAAGGAAGCGCGCGAGGATCATGCCAAGGTCATCCGCCTGCATGCCGAACAGGCCCAGGCGCTGAAATCGAGCCAGGACAATCTCGACCTGACGCGGCAGGCCGAAAGCCGCAGCCGCGCCGTCCTGGAAAGGACGCTGGCTAATCATACCGCCCTGGCCGCCCAGCAGGTGGTGACCATGCAGAATGTGCTGAACCGGGGCGGCGGGGCGACCTTCATCCTCGAACATTGCGACGTCGCGAGCGAGGCGGAGATATCGGAACTGGTCGGCAGCATCGTCAGCCGGGTCGAGCACCAGAAGCGGCGCTATGCCGAGGACCTGGCCCAAGGCGTGGCCCAGGCGCAGGAACCCTATTCGGAAAGCTTCCGCGCCGATATCCGCGACATGCTGCACAGCCGCCTTTTCCCCCATGCCCGCATCAAGGTGCGGCATCCGATGATGCGCGGCGGCAATGAATTTTATCTGGTGCGCGAGGGTATCTCGGGCGGACAGGCGACAGCCCTGAACCTGCTTTGGGCGATCAAGCTGGCGGCTTTCTCGATGGCGCGCGAGGCGGCCCATCTGTCGGGGGCAAGGCGGCGGCGGACCCTGGCGGCCTCGCAATCCATCATCCTGGTGGACGGCCTGTTCAGCGACCTCAGCGATCCCAGCCTGATCGCGGAATCGCTGGAGGCGATGAAGGAGATCAAGGGGAATTTCCAGCTGATCGGCCTGATCCACTCGCCCTATTACCGCAACGACTGGGAGTTCTTTCCGACCTGCATCAACGGTATCCGCACCGATACCGAGGACGGCGAGGGGCGGCGCAGCAGCATGGTGGTGTTCGATCCCCAGGCGCGGCCCGCGGGCGGCCATATCCGCATGACCGGCATGCGGGCGCGCAGCAAGCTGGCGCCCGTGCCCGCATGAGGTTCGGGCGCGGCCGTTCCTCGCCCGTTCCGGTTGTCGTGACGCCGCGAACGCCCATATGGCGGGCATGGCGGAGCAGAAAACCATCGAACTGGCCTTGCAGGGTGGGGGCGCCCATGGCGCCTTCACCTGGGGCGTGCTCGACCGTTTGCTGGCGGATGAACGTATCCGCATCGAGGGGCTGAGCGGCACCAGCGCGGGCGCCATGAATGCCGTGGTGCTGGCCGACGGCCTGGAACGCGGCGGACGGGAAGGGGGCAGCAAGGCGCTGGCCTCCTTCTGGCGGGCGGTCAGCGACGCCGCACGTTTCAGCCCGGTGCAGCGCACGCCGTTGGACGTGTTCATGGGCCGCTGGAGCCTGGACTATTCCCCCGGCTACATGATGATGGACATGCTGACGCGGATGGTCTCGCCCTACGAGATGAATCCGCTCGACGCCAATCCCTTGCGCGACATCGTCGCCGCGCAGGTGGATTTCGACCGGGTCAACCGCTGCCGTTCTGCCAAGGTCTTCGTCACCGCCACCAATGTCGAGACGGGCAAGGCCCGCATCTTCCGCCAGCCGGAGCTGAGCGTGGACACGATCATGGCCTCGGCCTGCCTGCCCTTCCTCTACAAGGCGGTCGAGATCGACGGGGGCTATTACTGGGATGGCGGCTATATGGGCAATCCGGCCCTCTATCCGCTGGTGGATGAATGCGATGCCCGCGACCTGATCATCGTGCAGATCAATCCCTTCTTCCGCAAGGGACCGCCCCGCAGCGCGCCGGACATCACCAACCGGCTGAACGAGATCACCTTCAATTCCAGCCTGATCAAGGAATTGCGGATGATCGCCCTGTTCAAGCAATTGATCGAGGCCGAGGGGCTGGAGCATGAACGCTACCGCGACATGCTGATCCACCGCATCCATGCCGCTGACGATCTGGAACATCTGCGGGTATCGAGCAAGCTGAACGCGGAATGGGATTTCCTGCGCTATCTGCACGATATCGGCTGGCGCACCACCGAGGACTGGCTGGACCGGAATTTCGACAAGCTGGGCCGGGAGTCCACCTTCGACCTGGATATCCTGTTCGACGACAGCTTCCGTCCCCTCGATCTTTCGCGGGGGAAAAGGCAGGGGAAATCCCCTTCCGTCCAGCCGAAACAGGTAGGGCCGAAACAGGCGGAAAAGAAAAGCTGATGGGACTCCTCGGCATCCTCCTCGCCTTGGCCCTGCTGATGTATTTCGCCTATCGCGGCATCAGCGTCCTGATCCTGGCCCCCCTGGCCGCCTTGCTGGCGGTGGTCCTGTCGGGGGCGATGCCCCTGCTGGCCTCCTATACCCAGATCTTCATGCCGGCGGCGGGCGATTTCATCATCACCTATTTCCCGCTTTTCCTGCTGGGTGCCATCTTCGGCAAGCTGATGGATGCCAGCGGCTCGGCCCAGGCTATTGCCAACTGGGCGGTGGACGTGCTGGGGCGGCAGCGTTCCATCCTGGCGGTGGTGCTGTCCTGCGCGTTGTTGACTTATGGCGGAGTGTCGCTGTTCGTGGTCGCCTTCGCCGTCTTCCCCATCGCCGCCGCCTTGTTCCGTGCGGCGCAGATTCCCAAGCGCCTGATTCCCGGCACCATCGCCCTGGGCTCCTTCACCTTCACCATGACGGCCTTGCCCGGAACGCCGGCCATCCAGAACGCCATTCCCATGCCCTTCTTCGGCACGTCGCCCTTTGCCGCGCCGGGGCTGGGGGTGATCACCGGGCTGGTGATGTTCCTGCTGGGTACGGCCTGGCTGTCCTGGCGGGCCAAGCGGGCGCTGCTGGCGGGCGAGGGCTACGGCAATCACGACGACGCGCCGCCCTTGCCCGACAAGGATTTGCGCGAACATGCCCAGGAGGAAGCCTTCGACCTGATGGAACTGGAGCCGCGCGGCCAGGAACGGCACGACCTGCCGCCGGTCTGGCTGGCGATCCTGCCGGTGGTGCTGGTGGTGGCGCTGAACCTGCTGTTCGTGGCCGTGGTCATTCCCGCCATGGATACCGGCTATCTGGCCCTGCCCGAATATGGCGGGACGACCGAGGGGGCGGTGCGCGGCGTCTGGGCCATCACGGCGGCGCTGGTCCTGACCATCCTGGCGCTTCTGGCCCTGAACTGGACGCGGCTGCAAAGCGTCAAGCGCACGGTGGATGACGGTGCCAATGCCTCGGTCCTGCCCATCTTCAACACTGCCAGCCTTGTCGGCTTCGGCGCGGTGATCGCCGCCTTGCCGGCCTTCGAGGTGATCCGAGGGGCGGTGCTGGGGATCGGGGCGGACAATCCGCTGATTTCCCTGGCGGTTGCCGTGGGCGTGCTGGCGGGCATCACCGGCTCGGCTTCGGGCGGCATGACCATCGCCTTGCAGAATTTGGGACCGACCTATGTGGACATGGCCCAGGCGCAGGGTATTTCTCTGGAAGTGATGCATCGGGTGACGACTGTGGCGACGGGCGGCCTGGACAGCTTGCCCCATAACGGCGCGGTGATCACCCTGCTGGGGATCTGCGGCCTGACCCACCGCGAAGCCTATGGCGACCTGTTCATGGTCGCGGTGGTGGCGCCGGTCCTGTCGCTGGTGGTTCTGATCGCCCTGGGCACCCTTTTCGGTTCCTTCTGACCCTTCCCCTGTAAGCCGCAGGCTTGCCGTCGGATATTGGCTTGTGTAGAATATGAGTAAGGTCGGCGCCCATCCGGGGTTGGCCTTATTTCGGCCCGACCATGTCGGTGGGTCGTGTCATGTTGCTTCTGTGGGAGGATATGACGTCATGAACGCTCTTGCCGTTCCGACGCCCGAAGGGGGGCTTGCTAAATACCTGCGCGACATCCGCCGCTTTCCCGTGCTGGAAGCGGAAGAGGAATATATGCTGGCCAAGCGCTGGCGTGAACATGAGGATCTCGCAGCAGCGCATCGCCTCGTCACCAGCCATCTGCGGCTGGTCGCCAAGATGGCCGCCGGCTATCGTCATTACGGCCTGCCCATGGCCGACCTGATTGCCGAGGGTAATCTGGGCCTGATGCGCGCGGTCAAGAAATTCGAACCTGAACGCGGCTTCCGCCTGGCGACCTATGCCATGTGGTGGATCAAGGCCGCCTTGCACGAATACGTCCTGTCGTCCTGGTCCATGGTGCGGATCGGCAGCAATGCGGTTCATCGCAAGCTGTTCTTCAACCTGCGCCGCCTGAAGGCCCATCTGCGCATCGTCGATAGCGGCGAGATGACCGAGGATCAGGTCCGCAAGATCGCCACCGAACTGGATGTGGACGCCAAGGAAGTGGTCGAGATGAACCGCCGTCTCCAGGCGCGCGATTCCTCGCTCAACGCGCCCGTCACCCTGGACGGATCGGCCGAGGTAATGGATTTCCTGCCCGATGACTCGGATAACCAGGAAACCGTCCTGGCCCAGCGCCAGGAAGCCGCGCGCGGGCATCGCCTGATCTCCCAGGCCATGGAAAAGCTGGATGCGCGCGAACGCGACATCATCGAACGCCGCCGCCTGCGCGACGACCCGGTGACGCTGGAGGAAATCGGCCAGGATTACGGCATCTCCCGCGAGCGTGTGCGCCAGATCGAGGTCCGCGCCATGCAGAAGCTGGAGGCCGCCGTCAAGCAGGCCGCCCGCGCGGCCTAAGCGGAGGCCGCGCCCTCGCGGGCAAGAAACAAGCTGAAGGATCAAGCGATGGCGTGATGCGGATTTCCGGCATCACGCCATAGTCTTTTGGGCCTGTCTTGCAGCGGCCTTCTTTCCCCGTCACATAGGAGTCAGGATTTCCTGTGGACGGGGGAGAGGAATGCGCATCATACGCGACCCCATCGGATCTCAGCCCTTGCGCCACCAGATGCGGCAGGCGGCCCTCGGAAACGAGTCTCAGGCGGTGGCCCGGCTTCTGCAGGAAGTCCATCTTTCCCCCGAAGCGCGCAGCCGGATCGAGACCGTCGCCCGCCAGTTGGTCGAGGATGTGCGCCTTGCGGTCCGTAAGCGGGGGCAGCCGGGGATCGAGGCCTTTCTTCGGGAATACCGCCTGACCAGCGAGGAAGGCGTGGTGCTGATGTGCCTGGCCGAGGCCTTGCTGCGCATTCCCGATTCCCAGACCGCTAATCGCCTGATCCGCGACCGGCTGGCGGCGGCCGATTGGGCCCGCCATCTGGGACAGAGCGATTCCGCCTTCGTCAACGCCTCGACCTGGGCGCTGATGCTGACGGGGCGCATGGTGGCCACGCCCGAGGGCGAAGGCTGGCGCGACCCCTTGCGCCGCCTGCTGGCGCGCAGCGGCGAACCGATGCTGCGCCAGGCGATCATGCAGGCCATGCGCATCATGGGGCGGCAATTTGTCATGGGCCGCACCATCGGCGAGGCCTTGTCCCGTGCCCGCGCGGACGAGAAGCGCGGCTATCGCCATTCCTTCGACATGCTGGGCGAGGGCGCCCGTACCGCCGCCGATGCCGAACGCCACATGGGCGCCTATGCGGGCGCGATCGCCGCCATCGGGCGAGTGGCCGAGGGCCGGGGCCCGGTGGAGGGGCCGGGCGTCTCGGTCAAGCTGTCGGCCCTGCATCCCCGCTACGAATATGCTCAGCGCGACCGGGTGCTGGCGGAACTGGTGCCGCGTCTGGCACAGTTGGCGGCGATGGCGCGGGGCCAGGATATCGGCCTGACGGTGGACGCCGAGGAAGCCGACCGCCTGGACCTGTCGCTGTCGGTCATCGAAGCCGTGATGATGGACGATCGTCTGCGCGGCTGGGACGGATTCGGCGTGGTGGTTCAGGCCTATCAGAAGCGGGCGATCTACGTCCTTGACTGGCTGGCCGATCTGGCGCGGCGGACCAACCGGCGGCTGATGCTGCGGTTGGTCAAGGGCGCCTATTGGGACAGCGAGATCAAATGGGCGCAGGAACGCGGCCTGCCGGGCTATCCCGTCTTCACGCGCAAGGCAGCGACGGATCTGTCCTACCTGGCCTGCGTCCAGCGCCTGTTCCACGAACGCCGGGCTTTCTATCCCATGTTCGCCACCCATAACGCCCATACGGTGGCGAGCGTGTTGCAGATCGCGGGGGCGCGGCGGGATTTCGAGTTCCAGCGCCTGCACGGCATGGGCGAGGCCCTCTATGACCGGGTGATCGGGCCCGAGGGCTGGGAGGTCGCCTGCCGCATCTACGCCCCCGTGGGCAATCACGAGGAATTGCTGCCCTATCTGGTGCGCCGCCTGATGGAGAACGGGGCCAACACCTCCTTCGTCCATTCGATCGCCGACGAGAAGGTGCCGGTGGACGAGGTGGTGGCCGATCCGGTGGCGCGGGTCCAGGGCTTCCGTTCCAAGCCTCATCCGCGCATTCCGCTGCCCCGCGACCTCTACCGGCCGGAGCGGCGCAATTCCACCGGGATCGATCTGCCTAATCCGGATACGGTCGCCGGATTCGTCGGGGCCATGGCCGAGGCGCTGGGCGATTGGCGGGCCGGTTCGATCATCGCCGGGCGGGAGGACGATGCCAGGGGGCAGCCGGTTTTCGACCCCTCCGACCGCCGCCGCATGGTGGGCCATGCCGCTTCCGCCAGCTTCGAGGATGTGGACCAGGCGCTGGAGGTGGCGAGCCGCGCCGCGCCATCCTGGGAAAAGATGCACGCCGAACAGCGGGCGGACATCCTGGCCCGCGCCGCCGACCAGATGGAACGGGCCATGCCGCAACTGGCCGCCATGTGCGTGCGCGAGGCGGGCAAGACCATTCCCGATGCCGTGGCGGAGGTGCGCGAGGCGGTGGATTTCTGCCGCTATTACGGTGCCCGTGCGCGCGAGCTTTTCGGCCCCGCCCGCGCGATGCCCGGCCCGACGGGCGAGAGCAACCGGCTTTCCTTGCATGGGCGCGGCGTCTTCGCCTGTATCAGCCCGTGGAATTTTCCGCTGGCCATCTTCACCGGGCAGGTGACGGCGGCCTTGGCGGCGGGCAATGCCGTGGTCGCCAAGCCCGCCGAGCAGACCCCCCTGATCGCGGCCGAGGCCCTGCGCATCCTGCTGGAGGCCGGTGTGCCCCCGGAGGTGCTGCATCTGCTGCCGGGCGAGGGCGATACGGTCGGTGCCGCTTTGGTACGCGACCGGCGGGTCAACGGCGTGGCCTTCACCGGCTCGACCGAGGCGGCGGCCGCCATCAACCGCAGCCTTGCCGGGCGCGGCGGCGCCATCGTGCCGCTGATCGCCGAGACCGGCGGGCAGAATGCCATGATCGTGGATTCCTCGGCCCTGCCGGAACAGGTGGTGGGCGATGTGGTGACTTCGGCCTTCCACAGCGCCGGACAACGCTGTTCGGCCCTGCGCATTCTCTGTGTGCAGGAGGAAATCGCCGACCGGATCTTGGACATGCTGGCCGGGGCCATGGAGGAATTGTCGGTGGGCGACCCCTGGCACCTGTCCACCGAGATCGGCCCGGTGATCGATGCCCCGTCGCTGGCGGTGCTGGAAAAGCATGTCCGCCAACTCGACCGTCTGGGCCGGCTGATCGGCCGGGCGCCGCTCCACGCCGGAGAGACCGGCCACGGCACCTTCATCGCCCCCGGCGCGTGGTATATCGACAATGTCCGCGTCTTGGAACGGGAGGTCTTCGGCCCCATCCTGCATGTCGTCCGCTGGCACAGCAGCCAGTTGGACAATCTGCTCGACGACTTGTCCGCCACCGGCTACGGCCTGACGCTGGGGGTGCATTCCCGCGTCAATTCCACCATCGACCATATCTGCCGCCGCATGCGCGTGGGCAATATCTATGTCAACCGCAGCATGATCGGCGCCGTCGTCGGCACCCAGCCTTTCGGCGGCGAGGGCCTGTCGGGAACGGGGCCGAAAGCGGGCGGGCCGCATTACCTGACGCGTTTCGCCTGCGAACGCAGCGTCACGGTCAATATCGCTGCTTCGGGCGGCAATCCCGCCCTGCTGGGCCTGGAGGACGCAGAGGATATCTAGGGATCAGGGGCGGCACAGCAGGACGGCCGTCAGGTCGTCGGGCAGGGGACGGTGGATGCTGGAGAGAACGGGGCCGAGGATGCTGTCCAGCCGGGCCTCGCCGCCCGTCGCGGGCAGGAGCGTGAGGATGCGCTCCTCGCCCAGCATGGCGCCGCTTTCGCCCATCGGGCTTTCGGTCAGGGCGTCGCTGTAGAGGAAAAGCGCCGACCCCTGGGGAAAGGAATGGCTGCGGTTCTCCCAGGCCGCCGACTTGAGGACGCCCAGCGGCAGGCCGCTGCCGTCGAGAGGCTGCCAGCCTTCCGGACCGCCCAGGATGGGCGAGGGGGCGGCAGCGGCGGCATAGACCAGCCTGTCCTCGGCCGGGTCGAGGATGGCATAGAGCATGGTCGCATATTGTCCCACCGGCAGCAGCCCGGCCAGGGCGCTGTTCAAGCGCCCCAGATGACCGGCGGCATCCATGCCTTCGGGCTCGATCTGCGCCATCAGCGTGTGCAGGCGGAAGACGTTCAGGGCCGCCGTGGTGCCATGGCCGCAGAAATCCACCGTGAACAGGGCGATGCGGCCTTGCGGCAGGCGTTCCATGCCCCAGAGGTCGCCGCCGAGTTCGGACGAGGTCTCGAACAGGCTTTCGATCACCACGCCGGTCTCGTCCTGCAATGCCGCGATACGGGCCGGACTGGGCAGGAGGTCTTGCTGCATTTGCCGCGCCAAGGCCAGTTCCTGTTCCAGACGCGCCTGGTCCTCGCGCAGGCGACGGATCAGGAAACGGTTGTGCAGGTGCAGCCTGACCCGCGCCACCAATTCACGGGCATGCAGGGGCTTGGTCACCAGATCGGTGGCGCCGATTGCGAAGATGTCGCCGCGCTTGTCGGCGGAATCGAGCGCCGTCTGGATCAGGACCGGTACTTCGGCGAAAGCCGGGTCCGCACGCAGGCGGCGGCACATCTCGAAGCCGTCCATATGCGGCATCATCAGATCCAGCACGATCAGGTCCGGCAGGAAGATGGCAGCCAATTTCAGCCCTTCGCGGCCATCGGCGGCACAGAGGATGTGGCCGACCCCGGCCGAGCGCAGCAGGGCTTCGAGCAGGCGGCGGTTGACCTCGCTATCCTCGACCACCAGCACGCGGGCATGGCTGAAGGAAAGCTCCGGAAAGGGTGAGGTCATCTCCGGAAAACCATGGTGATGCAGCGTCCGTTCTCGGAAAACTCCACCCTGTCGGCAATCTCGAGGATGAGAGTGAGGCCGCGTCCGGATTTGCGGTCCGGCCTGTGGGGCGGAACGGCCTTGGGATTAAAGCCCGGCCCTTCGTCCCGGACCCGGAACGTCACATGGCTGTCGCTCCATCCTGCCTGGACATGCACGCGACGATTGGCGTAGCGGGGATCGGCCAGACGGGATTCCAGTTGGGCGCAATAGGCGAAATAATCTTCGAAATTCTGGCGCAACAGGCTCCCGACCTCCAGATTGCCGTGCTGCACCGCATTGGCGATGGCTTCATGCAGGGCGGTTTCCATCACCATGCGCTTGCCGTCATCCAGCGTGATGCGCGTGGCGACGGCCTGGCAAAGCTGGCGGGCGAGATCGCTTTCATAGGCGGTGGGGCTGTTCACCGACAGGCTTAATCCCTCGTCCCAGTTTGCCGCAGAGCGGTCGTGGGAGGCCAAGGGGGCTAGTCCTCGAGGATGAATAGGCTGTCGAAGCGGGCCACGTCGAGCATGCGCTTGACCTGGCCCTGGGCACCGCGCAAGGTCAGCTTGACGCGGTCATTCTCGGCACCTTCGCGGGCCAGCAGCAGCATGCCCAGCCCGGCGGAATCGATGAATTCGACCCGCGACAGATCCAGCACCATCTCCCCTCCGCTACAGGAGGAAAGCCGGGACACCACTTCCCGGAAGGAGCCATGATCGGCAAAGGTGAGCCGCCCGCTGATGGCGACTTCCATCACCTGCCCGTTTTCGTGCAGAGAATATTCCACGGCGTCTTCCCCTTGAACGAATTCCCCCTCCTTTGGAACTCTACCGGAAAAACGTCTGTACGTCATCTATCCTGCATTGTGGAGAAAAGGCGCCGGGGAAGGCGTCAAGCGGAGGCGGGACGGCAAATGCGGTCCATCAGGCGGCGCAGGAAGCTCTCGCATTGGGCGATCTGCTCGATGGCGATGAATTCGTTGGGTTTATGCGCTTGTTCGATGCTGCCGGGGCCGCAGATGATGGTGGGAATGCCGGCATCCTGGAACAAACCGGCCTCGGTACCGAAGCTGACGCGGCCCGACGTGTTGTTGGCGCCGGTCAGGGCGGCGACGAAGGCGGTGGCCTCGTCCTCGGCCGCCATGTGCAGGCCGGGAGTGAAGTTGACTTCCTCGAAGGTGAAGCCCGCTTCCGGGTGGACGGCCTTCATTTCCGGCTCCAGGCGGGTCAGGGCGTAATCGCGGATTTCCGCGAAAAGCGCCTCCGGGTCGTCGTCGGGCAGGTTGCGGATCTCGAATTCGATCAGGCATTCGCGCGGCACGATATTCAGGGCCGTGCCGCCCTGGATCACGCCGGTATGAATGGTGGTATAGGGCGGATCGTATTCGTGGTCGTGCGGCCCGTGGTCGCGCAGGCGGCGCTGCATGGTCTTCATATAGGCCACCAGCTCGGCGGCGGCCTCGACTGCGTTCACGCCCTGGTTCGCCAGGGCCGAATGGCATTCCAGGCCATGGACGCGGCAGCGCATGCTCTTCTTGCCCTTGTGGCCGATGATGATCCGCATCTCGGTGGGTTCGCCGACGATGCACAGGAAGGGCTTGGCGGGCAAGGCGGGCAGTTCGGCGATCAGGCGGCGTACCCCGATGCAGCCCACTTCCTCGTCATAGGACAGGGCCAGATAGAGCGGACGTTCCAGGCCGCGCTGGATGAATTCGGGTGCCAGGGCGAGGCTGGCGGCCAGGAAGGTCTTCATGTCGCTGGTGCCGCGTCCGAACAGCAGCCCGTCGCGCTCGGTCACCTGGAAGGGATCGCTGTCCCAGGCTTGACCGTCCACAGGAACCACATCCGTATGCCCCGAGAGGATCACGCCCGGACGATCCAGCGGGCCGATGCTCGCCAGCATGTTGGCCTTGCGCCGGTCGTCGTCATAGGTGAGTTGCGTCTGGAATCCCAGCCCCTCCAGATAGTCCTGGACGAAGGCGATCAGTTCGAGATTGGACTTCCAGCTCGTGGTGTCGAAAGCCACCAGCTTTTCCAGCATGGGATAGGTGGCCAGGGTGCGGGCAGCGATCTGGACGGACAAGGCTCAACCTCGGTCATCGGGGGAAAGGGAATGATAGGGCGAAGGCGCGACGCTCCGCCAGTAGCTAAATGGTGCGGCGCTTGACGCTTGCCAGGGCGATGACGCGGCGTGTCTTGTCGTCCAGGCCATAGGCGTCGAATTCCTCGGGGCTGGCCCAGGCCACGTCGCTGGCATCGTCGCCGGCCACGGCCTCGCCGCCGCGCCATTCGGCGGTGACATCGATGATGGTGTAGTGGTAGCGCACCTGGCCGTCCTCGTCGCGGTCGATGATGTCGACGACGGCGGCCAAATCGGTGACCTCGCACTCCACGCCGGTTTCTTCCAGGACTTCGCGGCGCGCCGCCTCGAAGACCGTTTCGCCCAGGTCCTGCGCTCCGCCGGGCAGGGTCCAGCTGCCCTGGCGGGGCGGATTGGCGCGGCGCACCAGCAGGACTTGCCCGCCGCGCCAGACGACGGCGCCGACGCCGGGGATGGGGGCGCTGGGATAAAGACGGCTGGAAGACACTCAAATCCTGACATGGTTGCGGCGCACCGCCAGGACCTGGTTCTCCACATGGATGCGCCAGGCCAGCAGGGCCCCGTTCAGCAGCGAAAAGACCAGGGCAATCTGCCATGCCCCGAAGGCCAGGGGCAAGACCGCGATCTCGCCCACCACCACCGCGTAATTGGGATGGCGCATCAGGCGGTAGGGGCCGCGCCGGACCAGGGGCTCGTTATGCACCGTGATGATGCGGGTGGTCCAATAGGGGCCCAGCGAGGAGATGACCCAGAGGCGCGCCGCCATCAGCAGGGCGAACAGCACCAGCAGGAAGGGATTGGCCGGAGCCTGGGGCGGGATCAGCAGGGCCATGGACAGCAGCCACAGGCTGTGCAGCAGCACGAAGAGAGGGTAGTGCCCGGCGCCGAATTCCTGGCCGCCGCGCGACAGCAGGCGGTTGGTGTTACGCCTTGCCAGGACCAATTCGCCCAGACGCTGGACGACGACCAGGGCGAGGATGACATAGAGCAGGCTCATGATGCCTCCAGGACGACGAAACCGGCGGTGAAGCCCGGCCCCATGGCCGCCACCAGCGAGCGGCCCGGCACCATTTCCTTCAGCCCCCGGTGCAGGACGAACAGGACGGTTGCCGCGGACATGTTGCCGTAATCGCGCAGGATGATGCGTTCGTGGTCCAGCGTGCCGTTCCGCAATTCCAGCGCATCCTCCAGGGCCGCCAAGACTTTCGGCCCGCCGGGATGGAGAAGGAAGCTCCGGATGTCGGGCAGGGACAGGTCGTGGCGGGCCAGGAACGCGTCCAGGGCATGGCGGAAATCGCGGCGGACGAGGGCGGGAATGCTGGCCGAGAAGACCACGCCCAGCCCGTCATCCTCGACCCGCCAGCCCATGACGTCCAGGCTGTCGGGCCAAGTATGCTCGCCCCAGGCGGTGACGGCGGGGCCTTCGCCCGTGCAGGAGAGGAGGGCGGCGGCGGCACCATCGCCGAACAGGGCGGTGGCGATGATGTTGCTGTTTGAACAATCGGAGGCGCGGAAGGTCAGGCCGCAGCATTCCACCACGACCAGCAGGACGTTGGCTGTCGGCTGCGCCTTCGCCAGGGCGGCGGCGCGGCCCAGCCCCAGCGCGCCGCCGGCGCAGCCCAGCCCGAAGACGGGCAGGCGCTGCACGTCCGGGCGGAGGCCGATGCGGTTGAGAAGCTGTGCATCGAGGCTGGGGGTAACGATGCCCGAGGTGGAGACGGCGACGATGGCGTCGATATTCTCGACTCCCAGCCCGGCCTGCTTCAGGCAGTCCAGCGTCGCCCGCTCCATCAGCGTCAGGGCATTGGCGATGAACAGGCGATTGCGTTCCGACCAGCTATGGGCGCGCTCGTACCAGGGCGGCGGCACGCAGGAATAGCGTTTTTCTATGCCGGAATTGGTGAAAACCGGCATCAGATGTTCCAAATGTGAGGAACGTCCCCCGAAGACCCGGTGGGCGAGGCGGATCGCATCTTCACGCCCCACCTCGTAAGGCGGCACGGCAGTCGCGAGCGACAGCAATCGGGGCGTGGTCTGCATCATCCTGCGAAACCTCTGGTCTATCTTCCTTTGTCCCATATTGGGACGCAGGACCGGCTTGGGGAGGTCATAGGGCCACGACAATGGGCAGGGCGAATTTTGACGGAGAAATTCCACTGAATCATGTTGCGGCGCGACGCGTCTCGCATCATCTTCTCGGCTGATATCGTGCAGGTGGTTCATCCAAGATGACACGTCCTCCTTCTTCCGAAACACCAACGCCTGACAGCGGAAGCGGGGATGCGCCCCATCCGAAACCGGCGATGACCTTCATGGGGCGGTTGCGGGCCTATTTCTTCGCCGGCGTGCTGATCACCGCGCCGATCTCGATCACCTTCTACCTGGCATGGCTGTTCATCGACTTCGTCGACAGCCAGGTCACGCCGCTGCTGCCCGCGCGCTACAATCTGCAGGAACTTGGCGGTGTGCCGGGGATCGGCCTGGTGATCGTCGCGGTGGGGCTGACGCTGATCGGCTTCATGACCGCCGGTTTCGTCGGCCGTACCCTGGTCAAGGTCAGCGAGAGCATCCTTGAGCGGATGCCGGTGATCCGCAGCATCTACAGCGCCATCAAGCAGATCTTCGAGACGGTGCTGGCCCAGCAATCCACCGCCTTCCGCAATGTGGTGCTGATCGAATATCCGCGCCGGGGCTGCTGGTGTCTGGCCTTCATCACCGGCGAAACGGTGGGCGAGGTGCAGAACGTCACCGAGGACACGGTGCTGAACGTCTTCCTGCCGACCACGCCCAACCCGACCTCTGGCTATCTGCTGTTCCTGCCCAAGCGCGACGTGCATGTGCTGGAGATGACGGTCGAGGAAGGCATCAAGATGATCATGTCCGGCGGCATCATCACACCGCCCGACCGCCGCCCCGCCGAAGAGCAGGAAAAACCGGTCTTCATGACCGGCCCCGCGGGCGAGGAAGAGGAAGCCCTGGCCCGGCGCGAGGCGTCGTAAGGGAGGCCTCGACCTGAGGAGCCCCGCAGGGCCGCCTCGAAGGGCGTTTTTTATCCCGAACGCAGCGTCCTGACCTGTGCGTCCCGCTCGAAGAGATAGAGCAGGGTGCGCAGGGCTTCGCCGCGCTTGCTTTGCAGTTCGGGATCGGTTTCCAGGATCAGGCGGGCATCGTCGCGGGCGACCGGCAACAGGTCGGCATGGGCGGTCAGGTCGGCGACGCGGAATTCCGGCAGGCCGCTCTGGCGCGTGCCCAGCAACTCGCCCGCCCCGCGCAGGCGCAGGTCTTCCTCGGCGATGCGGAAGCCGTCTTCGGTCTGGCGCATGATCTCCAGCCTTGCGCGCGCGGTTTCCGACAAGGGCGAACCATAGAGCAGCAGGCAGGTCGAGGCACCGCTGCCGCGCCCGACGCGGCCGCGCAGCTGGTGAAGCTGGGCGAGGCCGAAACGTTCGGCATGTTCGATGACCATGACGGTCGCCTCCGGCACGTTAACCCCGACCTCGACCACGGTGGTCGAGACCAGCAGGTCGATATTGCCTTCGGCAAAGCCCTCCATCACCGCGTCCTTCTGGGCGGCCTTCATCTTGCCGTGGACCAGCCCCACGCGCTCGCCGAAGATCTGCGACAGATGCAGATGGCGCTCCTCGGCCGCCGCCAGGTCCGAGGTTTCGGATTCGGCCACCAGCGGGCAGATCCAGTAGACCTTGGCGCCGCCTCGCATGGCGCGCTCGACGCCCATCACCACGTCTTCCATGCGGGCCAGGGGCAGAACACGGGTATCAACCGGCTGGCGCCCCGGCGGCTTCTCGTCCAGGCGCGAGACGTCCATGTCGCCATAGGCGGTCAGGGTCAGGGTGCGCGGGATCGGCGTGGCCGTCATCACCAGCACGTCCACGGCCCGCCCCTTGGCCGCCAGTTCCAGGCGCTGATGCACGCCGAAGCGGTGCTGCTCGTCGATCACCGCCAGCGCCAGGTCCTGGAAGACCACGTCCTCCTGGAACAGGGCATGGGTGCCGACGATGATCTTGATCTCCCCGGCGGCGAGGTCTTCCAGCACCGCCTTGCGCGATTTGCCCTTGTCGCGCCCGGTCAACAGCCCGGCCCGGATGCCGATCGAGGCCAGCAGGGGCTCGATGCTGGCGAAATGCTGGCGGGCGAGGATTTCCGTCGGCGCCATGATCGCAGCCTGGGCGCCGGTCTCGACGGCATTCAGCATGGCCAGCAGGGCGACGATGGTCTTGCCGCTGCCGACATCGCCCTGCAACAGCCGCAGCATGCGGGCCGGTTCGGCCATGTCGGCGGTGATTTCCTTGAGCGAGCGTTCCTGCGCCCCGGTCAGGGCGAAGGGCAGGCTGGGCATGATCCTGGCGCGCAAGGAGCCGTCCCCGGCCACCGAGCGGCCCTTCAGCTTGCGCATGCTGGCCCGCACCAGCGACAGGGCCAGTTGGTTGGCCAGCATCTCGTCATAGGCCAGGCGCTGGCGGGCCGGGCGGTCGAGGTGAAGATCGGCCTCGCTTTCCGGGCTGTGGACGATGGTCAGCGCTTCCTTCCAGGACGGCCAGCGGCGCTGGCGGAAGACTGAGGGCTCGATCCATTCCGGCAGGTCCGGCGCCCGTTCGAGCGCCCGGCTCACCGCCCGCGCCACGACCTTGGGCGTCAGCCCGGCGGTCAGCGGATAGACCGCTTCGATGCCTTCGATTCCCTCCAATTCCTCCAGCGTGCCGTGGCGGTCGGGATGGGTCATCTGGGCTTCGCCGTTGAAATGCTCGACCGTGCCGCTGACGACCCGCACCTCTCCCACCGGAAAGGCCCGTTCCAGCCAGTCCTGCCTTGCATGGAAGAAGACCAGGGTCAGGAAGCCGGTATGGTCGCGGCAGCGGATGCGGTAGGGGCGCCGGGGTGCGGTCGAGGGTTCGTGGCTTTCCACGGTCACCACCAAGGTGGCGATGCGCCCGCTGGGGGCCTCGGCCACGGTGGGACGGAAGCTGCGGTCCACCAGGCCGGACGGCAGGTGCCACAACAGGTCCGCCACATGCGGCCCGGTCAGTTTCTCGAACAGCTTGGCCAAACGCGGGCCGATCCCGGGCAGGCTGTCGACGGGACAGAAGAGAGGAAAAAGCGATTGAGGACGCATGATGACGAATTCGGCGATTTGCAAAGCTGACAGGGCGCGTGGAAGGCTCTATATCCTAGGGCTCCTGAACGAACACGCAACGCGTAAGAATGACCGCACAGCTCAAACGCCTCATGTTTCGCGCCCATCACATGGGCTCGACCGAGAACGACATCATCTTCGGCAGCTTCGCCGACCGCTATCTGGCGGATTTCACGCCCGAGCAGTTGGACCGTTTCGAGGCTTTGCTGAAAGAGAATGATGCCGATCTGTTCGACTGGGTGACGGGCAAGCGTCCGCCGCCGGCCGATCTGAACCACGACGTCATGCAGATGCTGATCGCCCACAAGCCGGTGACCGATAAGTTTTGAAGCAGATCGCGGAAATCCTGTCGGCCCCTGGCCGGCATGTCATCGCCGGAGCCCCCGAAGGCTTCGATGCGCTGATCCTGGCGGGTATCACGGCGGAGCGGGGCGTGGCCCTGCTTCATGTGGCCCGCGACGATGCGCGTGTCGCCCGGCTGGCCGAAGCCCTGACCTTCGTCGCGCCCGATGTCGAGGTGCTGCTGTTCCCGGCCTGGGATTGCGTGCCCTATGACCGTGTCTCGCCCCATGTGGACATCGTCGCCCAGCGCATCGACACGCTGACCCGGCTGGTGGCCGATTCCGGCAAGAGCCGGATCGTCCTGACTACCGTGGCCGCCGTGACCCAGCGCGTGCCGCCGCGCCATGTCTTCGCCGATGCGGTCTTCGTGGCCGAAGTGGGCGGGCGCGTGGCCCTGGATGATCTGCTGCAATTCCTTTCACGCAATGGCTACACCCGTTCCGACACGGTGATGGAGCCGGGCGAATATGCCGTGCGCGGCGGCATCGTCGATCTGTTCCCGCCGGGCACGGAAGAGCCGATCCGGCTCGATCTGTTCGGCGACGAGATCGAGGGCATCCGCTCTTTCGATCCCATGACCCAGGTTTCGACCACAAGGCACAAGCGCATCGAACTCAAGCCGATGAGCGAGGTGATGCTGGACGATGCCTCTATCGCCCGCTTCCGCAGCGCCTATCGCGAGATGTTCGGTGCTGTCGGGACCCAGGACCCGCTTTACGAAGCGGTCTCGGCGGGCCACAAATATCCCGGTATCGAGCAATGGCTGCCGCTGTTCCATGACGGCATGGACACGTTGTTCGCCTATCTGCCCGAAGCGGTGGTGACGCTGGATTACCAGGTCGAGGAAGCCCGCGCCGCCCGCGAGGAGCAGGTCTTCGAATATTTCGAGGCGCGCCGCAGCCTAGCCGGGGCGGGCGTCCAGGAAGCCGGCAGCGTCTATCATCCCATTCCGCCGCCCCGGCTCTATCTGGACCGCGAGGAATGGGACCGTCACCTGTCCTTCTATCCCGTCGGTGCCTTCTCGCCCTTCGCCGCGACCGAAGGCGCGGCGGCGACCGTCGATGCCGGGGGACGGCCGGGCCGCGATTTCGCCGATGCTCGCGCCCAGCCCGACGTGAACGTCTACGACGCCCTGCGCCAGCATATCATTGCCGAGGGCAAGGCCGGGCGGCGGGTGGTCGTGGCCGCCTATTCCGTCGGCTCGCGCGACCGCTTGGGCGGGCTGATGCGCGACCATGGGGTGCCGAACCTGCATGTGGTGGATTTCTGGCAGGAAGTGCAGGCCTTGCCGCCCGGCCATACGGCCCTGGTGGCGGTGGGGATCGAAAGCGGTTTCCAGGGGCCGGATCTCAGCCTGATCACCGAACAGGACATCCTGGGCGACCGCCTGGCCCGTCCGCCGCGCAAGAAGCGCCGGGCCGAGAAGTTCATCCAGGAAGCCTCGGCGCTGAGCGAAGGCGACCTGGTGGTCCATGTCGATCACGGCATCGGCCGCTATGACGGTCTGGTGGCGCTGGAAGTGGCGGGCGCGCCTCATGATTGCCTGCGGGTGATCTATGAAGGCGGCGACAAGCTGTTCGTGCCGGTCGAGAATATCGAGGTTCTGTCGCGCTACGGCTCGGAAGAGGCGGGCGTGCAGCTCGACAAGTTGGGCGGCGTCGCCTGGCAGTCGCGCAAGGCCAAGCTGAAGCAGCGCATTCGCGACATGGCCGACCAGTTGATCGCCATCGCCGCCCAGCGCGAACTGCGCCGCGCCGAAAGCATGACGCCGCCGGAAGGGCTGTGGGACGAGTTCTGCGCCCGCTTCCCCTACGCCGAGACCGACGACCAGACGCGCGCCATTCACGACACCTTGGCCGACATGTCCTCGGGCAAGCCGATGGACCGGCTGATCTGCGGCGATGTCGGCTTCGGCAAGACCGAGGTGGCCCTGCGCGCCGCTTTCGTCGCCGCCATGAGCGGCATGCAGGTGGCGGTGGTTGTGCCGACCACGCTGCTGGCCCGCCAGCATTACAAGATCTTTGCCGAGCGTTTCGCCGGCCTGCCGATCCGGGTCGAGCAATTGTCGCGCCTGGTGACGCCCAAGCGCGCCACGCAGATCAAGAAGGAACTGGCGGAAGGCAAGGTGGATATCATCGTCGGCACCCATGCGGTGGTGTCGAAGAACGTGAACATCCCCAATCTCGGCCTGCTGATCATCGACGAGGAACAGCATTTCGGCGTGGCGCATAAGGAGCGCCTGAAGCAGATGAAGGCCGACGTGCATGTGCTGACGCTGACCGCCACGCCGATTCCGCGCACCCTGCAACTGGCCCTGACCGGCGTGCGCGAGATGAGCATCATCGCCACTCCGCCGGTGGACCGTCTGGCCGTGCGGACCTTCGTGCTGCCCTTCGACGGGGTGATCATCCGCGAGGCGATCCTGCGCGAGCGTTATCGCGGCGGGCAGGTCTTCTATGTCTGCCCACGTCTTGCCGACATGGACAAGGTGGCCGACCGCCTGCGCAAGCTGGTTCCGGAGGTCAAGTTCGTGATGGCCCATGGCCGCATGGCGGCGAGCGAGCTGGAAGAGACCATGACGGCCTTCAGCGAGGGCAAATACGACGTCCTGCTGGCGACCAACATCATCGAGTCGGGCATCGACATGCCCAGCGTCAACACCATGATCATCCATCGCGCCGACATGTTCGGGCTGGGCCAGCTCTATCAGCTGCGCGGCCGTGTCGGGCGCGGCAAGCTGCGCGGCTATGCCTATCTGACCCTGCCGCCCGACCGGGTGCTGTCCAAGACCGCCGAGAAGCGTTTGCAGGTGATGCAGACCCTCGACAGCCTGGGGGCGGGCTTCACCCTGGCCAGCCACGATCTGGATATCCGCGGCGCGGGCAACCTGCTGGGCGACGAGCAATCGGGCCATATCAAGGAAGTCGGCATCGAGCTTTATCAGCATCTGCTGGAAGAGGCGGTGGCGGCGGCGCGCGGCGGTATCGGCGAGGAGGGGCCGGGGGGCGACTGGTCGCCGCAGATCACCGTCGGTACGCCGGTCCTGATCCCCGAAAGCTATGTCACCGATCTCAGCGTCCGTCTCGCACTGTATCGCCGCATCGCCGGCTTGGCCGATCAGGCCGAGATCGAGCAATTGGCCGTCGAGCTGATCGACCGTTTCGGCAAGCTGCCGCCCGAGGTCGAGAACCTGCTGGAGATCGTTGCGATCAAGGCGAAATGCCGCCTCGCCGGGGTCGAGAAGATCGACGCCGGGCCGAAGGGGGCGGTGGTCACCTTCCGCAACAACAGCTTCGCCAATCCCGCCGGTCTGGTGCAGTTCATCGCCCAGCAGGTCGGCACGGTGAAGCTGCGCCCGGACCACAAGCTGGTCTACAAGCGTAATTGGGAGGATGCCAAGGAACGGGTGAAGGGGGTTCAGGCCTTGATGGGCACGCTGGTCAAGCTGGCGACGTCCGGCTGACCCAGCAGCGCCCCGTCCATCCGCCCCAGGTCGAGCAGGCGCAGCAGGATGTCGTATTCCTGCGCGCCGGCGATGGCATAGGTTTCCTCGACGATGAAGCAGGGGACGCCGTTGACGCCAAGGCGCTGGGCGCGCGCATTCTCGTTGCGGACCGGCTGCACGCCGATATCGGAGGCCAGCAGGATCAGCACGGTCCGGCGATCCAGCCCGATGCTCTCGCCCAGATCGGCCAGGATCTCGTGGTCGCCGATATCCAGCCCCTGCGTGAAATAGGCGGAGAAGAGCGTCTCGACCATTTCGGCCTCGCGCCCGATCTGCGCGGCGAGGGCGATCAGGCGGTGCGAGTGAAGGCTGTTGGGGACGCGGCGGACCAGGTCCAGGCGGAAGGAAATACCCGCCGCCCGACCGGCGGCCTCGATGGCTTCCTGAATGCGCTGCAGGCGCGGCGCGCCGCCGAACTTCCGTTCCATATAGGCTTGGCGGTCCACCCCCTGGGGCGGCAGGTCGGGATTGAGCAGGAAGGGCCGCCAGCGGATATCCGGGCGCAAGGCTGGGCGTTCGGCCAAAGCCCGCTCGAAGCGCCGCTTGCCGATATAGCACCAGGGGCAGACCGTGTCGAAAATGATGTCCAGTCTCACAATGAGGCTATTCTAGCAGACCCGTCCCGGTTGAGGCGAGGGTGTTGTCGCCAGATCCCGTTGATTTCACGAAATATCCTGCTCAGTCTAGGTTGAGCCGCGCCCGCCCGATCAGCGCGGCCGGGTCGTCTTCGGCGCGTAGATCGGCGCAACCCGCCTGGACCCAGACCTTGACCGGCTGGAAGACATCGCGCACGGCGAAATCGGTATAGGCGAGGATGCCGGCAATGCGGTGCATCACCACTTCGGCCTCCTCGCGCGGGGTATCGGGCAGGACGACGCAGAATTCGTTGCCCTGGTAATGGGCGGTCAGATCCTCGGCGCGCAGCAGGCTGGAAATCCATTGCGCCAGTTGCTGCAGCAGATGACCGGCGGCGTCCTCGCCGAATTGCGTGCGGACCCCGTCCACATTGGGAATGTAGAAGTACAGAACGGAGAGCGGCCGGTTCTGGGTCTTCGCTTTTTCCAGCCTGGCGGCAAGATAGCTTTCCAGGAAGGCGCGGCTGTAGACCCCGGTCTGGGCGTCGCTGCTGTGTGGCGTCAGGGTTTGCATCAGTGCTTCGCGGATGCGCCAGCGCAGGCGCTGGCGGCGCACCAGCATCTCGATCGCGCCATGGAGCAGGGCCATGTCCAGCGGGCGGGGCATGACCCGCGTGGCGCCGCGCCGATAGGCTTCGGCGACATCCGCTTTCGCGGGGCCGTCCAGGATCAGCAGGACCGGCAGGTTGAACAGTCGGGGATTGTGGCGGATCTGGGAGCAGAGATCGAGATGAGCCTCGGTCCGCCCGCCCGCGACCAGCAGGGCGGCATCGAAATTCTGCCGCGCCACCAGATCCTCGGCTTCATACAGATTGGCCGTGGTGGTGATCTCGGCATAGCCTTCGGGGAAAGCGAGATCGCCGACCCCCTCGCCGACCAGCAGCAGGCGTGCCTTGCCACCCTTGTCCTGGCCGTCGACGCGCCGCCCGGCGCTAACGCCGAAGCGTTCGGCGAGCTCGGCGCGCAGGCGCAGTTCTCCATGCATGGTAGCCAGACGGAGCAGCGGATACAGGCGGGCCAGAAGCTCCGCTTCCTCGCCGGGCAGGCGCAGCAGGTCGTCCGCTCCGGCCGCCAGGGCGCGTTGCGCGACCGCTCCGGCTTTTTCGTCCGGCACCATCAGGAAAGTGGGAATGTCCTCGGTCTGCGGATCGGATGCCAAGCGGGACAGCAACTCCGCCGGCTCCATGTCTTCCAGCAGCGGGCCGATCAGCACGATATCGGGATGGTGCTCGCGCGCTTCGGCCAGCGCCTGCGCTCCGGTCCCGGCTATTTGCCCGTGGTAGAAGTTGCGGCGCAGCTTGGCGGAAAGATCCTCGGCCAAGGCCGTATCTGCGGTGGCGATCAGCACATTGGCCAGATGTATCATCGACGGGCTTTCCTCGCGCGATCCATTTGCTTTCATCATAGTACGGATCTGCGCGTCGAGGTAGAGACAAGGAAGAAAGGAAAAGAGCTTCAGCCGCAGCAGAAGGAGGTTTGACTGAACCGTCCAGTTTAGTTATTGAGTAAAGCCTATGGTTTCTTAGGGAAACGGAAATGCGCAAGGCATTGTTGGCGGTCGCCGCGATCGCGGTGGCGGGAGCTGCGGGTTGGTATTGGCAAATGGGCGGCTTCCTGCCCAATACACCACCGGCGCAGGCCGCCGGTCCTGCCGCGCTCGGAGGAGCGCCGCCGGCGGTGCCGGTCGAAGCCGCAGTCGTGACCGTCGGGCGCATGGCCCGTGAACTGACCGCGGTCGGGACGGTGATCTCCAACGAATCCGTGATCATCAGGCCGGAAATCGCAGGCCGGGTGTCGGAAATCCTGTTCCAGGAGGGCGAAAGGGTCCGCCAGGGCCAGCTTCTGCTCCGCCTGGACGACACGATCGACCAGGCGGCGGTCGCGCAGGCCGAGGCAAATCTCGCCTTGGCGCGCAGCAACCGCGACCGCACCCAGCAATTGCACGAGCGCGGCGCCGCCGCCAGCCGGTCCCGCGACGAGGCGGAAGCGACCCTGCGGGTGGATCAGGCGCAGCTGGAACTGGCCCGGGCACAGCTGGAAAAGACCCGCATCCATGCGCCCTTCGACGGCATCGTCGGCCTGCGCAAGGTCAGCGTCGGGGCCTATGTGGCACCGGGCCAGGATGTGGTGAACCTGGAAAACATCGATCCCATCAAGGTGGAATTCCGCATCCCGGAAGTGCATCTGGGCGCGCTGGCGGTGGGACAGCCGCTGACGGTCACCGGCGACGCCTATCCCGGCCGGGAATTCTCGGGCAGCATCTATGCCATCGATCCGCAGATCGACCAAGCCGGACGCAATGTGGTGGTGCGGGCGGTCCTGCCCAATGAGGATCACGCCCTGCGCCCCGGCCTGTTCGTCCGCCTGACCCTGGCGGTGGACGAGGTGCTGGACGCCATTTCCGTCCCCGAGCAGGCCGTCGTGCCGCAGGGCAATGCCTCGATGGTCATCCGCGTGGTCGAGGGCAGGGCGCAGATGGTGCCGGTCACGCTGGGACGGCGCGGCAACGGCATGGTCCAGGTGTTGGAGGGGCTGGCGCCGGGCGATGTGGTCGTCACGGCCGGTCAGATGAAGCTGCGCCCCGACGCCCCCGTGGCGGTGGTCGGCGCCACGCCGGGAGTCTGACATGAGGCTCCCTGAAATCTGCATCCAGCGTCCCGTCTTCGCGACGGTGATGAGCATCCTGGTGCTGCTGGTCGGTCTGATCGCTTATGACCGGCTGCCGGTGCGCGAATATCCCAATATCGACGAACCGGCGGTCACCGTCGAGACCAAGTATCCCGGCGCCTCGGCGGAGATCATCGAGACCCAGGTCAGCAAGCCGCTGGAGGATTCGATCGCGGGGATCGAAGGGATCGACGTCATCACCTCGATCAGCCGTGCCGAGACCAGCCAGATCACGGTGCGCTTCAAGCTCAACCGCGATGCCGATGCCGCCGCCAACGATGTGCGCGACCGCGTCAGCCGCGTGCGCGGCCAATTGCCCGACGACGTAGACGAACCGGTCATCGCCAAGGTCGAGGCCGACGCCCAGCCCATCATCTATCTGGCCTTCTCCAGCGACCGCCACACCCCGGCGGAAGTCACGGAATATGCCGACCGCTATGTGAAGAACCGGCTGCAAACCATTGATGGCGCAGCCGATGTGCGCCTTTTCGGCGACCGCCGCTTCGCCATGCGCATCTGGCTCGACCGGGCCCGCCTGGCGGCCTACAACCTGACGCCACAGGATGTGGAAACCGCCTTGCGCCTGCAGAATATCGAGGTGCCGGCGGGCCGCATCGAAAGCCAGCAGCGCGAATTCACGGTGCTGAGCGAAACCGACCTGCGCACGCCCGAGGAATTCGGCAATGTCATCGTCGCCGACCGCAACGGCTATTTCGTCCGCATCAAGGACCTCGGCCGGGTGGAACTGGGCACCGAGGACGAACGCCGCATCGTGCGCCTGAACGGCCGCAGCGCGGTGGCGCTGGGCGTGATCAAGCAATCGGTCGCCAATCCGCTGGACGTGTCCGCCGGGGTGCGCGCCTTGCTGCCTGAGATCGGCGAAAGCCTGCCGGAAGGCATGAGCGTCGAGATCGGCTATGATTCCTCGATCTTCATCGAGCGCTCGATCCAGTCGGTCTACACCACCATCGCCGAGGCCGTGGTCCTGGTGGTGCTGGTGATCTTCTTCTTCCTGCGCAACCTGCGCGCCACGCTGATCCCGCTGGTGACCATTCCGGTCTCGCTGATCGGGGCCTTCGCGCTGATGTATTTCCTGGGCTTCAGCATCAATACGCTGACGCTGCTGTCCATGGTGCTGGCTATCGGCCTGGTGGTCGACGACGCCATCGTCGTGCTGGAAAACATCTACCGCCATATCGAGGAAGGGATGCCGCCCATGCAGGCGGCGATCCGGGGCTCGAAGGAAATCGCCTTCGCCGTGGTGGCGATGACGCTGACCCTGGCGGCGGTCTATGTGCCCATCGGCTTCATGGAAGGCCGCACCGGCAAGCTCTTCACCGAATTCGCCATCACCCTGGCGGCGGCGGTGATGGTTTCGGGCTTCGTCGCCCTGACCCTGTCGCCGATGATGTGCTCGCGCCTGTTGCGTCACGAGCGCAAGCATTCCCGTATCTACAACCTGATCGAAGCCTTCCTGGTGGGGCTGACCAACGGCTATCGCCGCCTGCTTGTCGCCTCGCTACATCACCGCTGGGTGGTGGTGCTGGCGGGACTGATGATCGCGGGTTCTTCCGTCCTGCTGTTCAACAGCCTGAAGTCGGAACTCTCTCCGACCGAGGACCGGGGCACCATCATCGGCATCGGTATCGGCCCCGAGGGCGCGACCATCGGCTATACCGACCAATATGCTCGCCAGATCGAGGAGATCTATTCCCGCACCCCGGCGCTCTCGAGCTATTTCGTGATTTCGGGCGTGCCGGTGGTCAACCAGATGCTGTCCTTCGTGCGTCTGGAAGATTGGGAAAACCGCGAGGTGCGCCAGCAGGATGTGGCGGCGGGATTGATGCCCCAGCTGATGGGCGTGCCCGGCCTGATGGCCTTCGCCGTCAATCCGCCCTCGCTGGGCCAGCGGCCGAACAGCAAGCCGGTGCAGATGGTGGTGCAGTCCAGCGCCGAATATTCCGAATTGCAGAAGGTGATCGACGAACTGACCGCCGAGATCGCCAGGAATCCCGGCCTGGTCAACGTGGACACCGACCTGAAGCTTAACAAGCCGCAGATCCGCGTCCGCATGGACCGCGAGAAGGTGGCCGATATCGGCAGTTCGGTCGAGATGGTGGGCCGTACCCTGGAAACCATGTTGGGCGGGCGCAAGGTCACCCGCTTCAAGCGCGACGGCGAGCAATATGACGCCATCGTCCAGGTCGAGGGCGTGGACCGCAGCAATCCCGACGACGTCACCGCCATCTATGTGCGCGGGGCGGACGGCCGCATGGTCCAGCTTTCCAACCTGCTGCGGGTCGAGGAGACCGTGGCCCCGCGCGAGCTGAACCACTTCAACCAGATGCGCGCGGTCACCATCACCGCCAATCTGGCGCCCGGCTATTCGCTGGGCGAGGCGGTGGCCTATCTGGAGGAGACGGCGGCCCGCATGCTGCCGCTCGGCGCGCAGGTGGATTGGGACGGCCCGTCGCGCGAATACAAGACCTCCTCGGCGGGGATGATGGTGACCTTCGCCCTGGCGCTGTTCTTCATCTATCTGGTGCTGGCGGCGCAGTTCGAAAGCTTCATCAGTCCCTTCATCATCATGCTGACCGTGCCGCTCTCCATGGCCGGGGCCTTGCTGGCGCTCTATCTGACCGGCGGGACACTCAACGTCTACAGCCAGATCGGCCTGGTGACGCTGATCGGCCTGATCACCAAGCATGGTATCCTGATCGTCGAGTTCGCCAACCAGCTCCAGGAAAAGGGCAGGGCGCGGATCGAGGCGGTGATCGAATCCTCGGTGCTGCGCCTGCGTCCGGTGCTGATGACCACCGGCGCCATGGTCCTGGGGGCGGTGCCGCTGGCCCTTGCCTCGGGCGCGGGGGCCGAAAGCCGCCAGCAGATCGGCTGGGTCATCGTCGGCGGCATGACGCTGGGGACCCTCTTCACCCTCTTCGTGGTGCCGGTGGCCTATAGCCTTCTGGTGAGGGAGGAGAAGGGGGCGGAGGCGCTTCCGGCGCATCCCGCTGCTGCGGAATAGTCAAAAGGGCTCCTTCGGGAGCCCCTTTTTCTTTGGAATGCGGCTTACAAAATTGCACCGGGTGCACATTTCAATGAACCGCAAGAAGGTGGCGACCCGGCTGGCGGCCACCCTGAGCGTCGGCATCTTTGCCCTGGCGCTTTGGGCGCTCAGCCGTTCCCTGCAGGAATATCGGGCGGCCGATATCCTGGGGGTGATCCGCTCCATGCCCTTGACGCTGATCCTGGCATCGGTGCTGCTGAGCCTCGCCAGCTATGTGGCCCTGGCCGGTTTCGACTGGCTGGGAAGCCGCTACATGAAGCGGCCGCTCAGCTGGCGGCGCATTCTCTTCGGCTCCTTCCTGGCTCATGCGATCTCGCACAATACCGGCTTTGCCGCCCTGACCGGCGGCTCCATCCGCTACCGCATCTATTCCGGAGCGGGTCTCACGCTGCTCGATGTCGGCGGGCTCATCGCCTTCGCCGGTCTGACCTTTTCCCTCGGCGCCCTTGCTCTTTCCAGTCAGGCGATGCTGACCGAGCCGGTCTTCCTGGCGCGCGTCCTCGGCTTCCCCCCGTTCCTGGTCACCCTGCTGGGGCTGCTGGGGTTGGGGCTGGTGGGCGGCTATTTCATCTGGGGATGGCTGGCCGAGCGCCCCTTGCAGATCTGGAAATGGCGCATTCCGGTACCGGGGCCCAAATTGGGGCTGGCACAATTGTCCATGGCGGTCGTCGATCTGGTCCTCGCCTCGGCCGCGCTCTACATCCTGCTGCCCGCAGGCGCCGAGATCGCCTTTCCGACCTTCGTCGGCATCTATGTTATCGCCAATGTCGCGGGGGCCGTCAGCCATGTGCCGGGCGGGCTGGGGGTCTTCGAGACGGTGGTGATCCTGCTGGTGCCCGAAGCCTCGCCGGGGGCACTGCTGGCCAGCCTGCTGGTCTTCCGCGCCGGATACAACCTGCTGCCGCTGCTTGCCGCGCCCTTCCTGCTGGCGGCCTATGAAGTGCGGGAGGCGAAGGCCAGGGCCAATGCCGTTCATTCCTTGCGGAAAGTGGCCGAGGCGATGGCGCCGCCGCTGGCTTCAGTGCTGGTCCTGGGGGCGGTCCTGACCCTGGTGCTGTCCCTGGCGACGCCCAGCGCGCGGGTCAGCCTCAACCGGCTGGAAGCCTATCTGCCGCTGTCCCTGGTCGAGGCCGCGCATCTGGCGGCGGGAATCTGCGCGATCCTTCTGCTTCTGCTCATCCAGGGGCTGGGGCAGCGCAAGCGTGCCAGCTGGGCGGTCGCCTTGGTCCTGCTGGCGGGCGGGGCGCTGTTCATCCTGGTCAAGGGGCTGACATGGTCGCCGGCCCTGGTCCTGCTGGCCATCGCCGGTTTGCTGGCATGCACGGCGGCGGTCTTCGACCAGCCCGGCCCGCCTTTGCCCCGGCATATGGAGATGCCCTGGCTGGCCTTGCTCTGGCTGGTCGTGGTGGGATCGATGTGGCTGACCGATTTCGCCTTCCGCCCCCGGGATTGGGTGGCGGAAATGTCCATCATGAGCCATCGCGCGGAAACCGGGCGGGCGCTCAGGACGCAGATGCTGCTCTTGTTTCTGGCCTCGGCGGTGAGCCTGTGGCGCCTGTCCCTGACATTGGGCGAAGGCCGGGACGGGCGCCGCGTCTGACGGAGCGGTCTTACAGGCTCTTCATCTGCCGCAGCCAGCCGATCATGGTATCCGCATCGGAGACTTCGAAGGGATCGGTCGGGCAGTTGTCGTCGAAATCGGGCTCGACGAACAGCTTCCGGATCTCGCCATCCTCCACATACATGGAATAGCGCCAGCTGCGCATGCCGAAGCCCAGATTGGACTTGTCCACCAGCATGCCCATCTTGCGGGTGAATTCGGCATTGCCGTCCGGCAGCATCCTGACCTTGCTGATGCCTTGGGACTTGGCCCATTGGAACATCACGAAGGCATCGTTGACGGACAGGCAGATGACCTCGTCCACGCCCAGCGCCTTGAACTCGTCGTAAAGCTCTTCATAGCGGGGCAGGTGGGTGGACGAGCAGGTGGGGGTGAAGGCACCGGGCAGAGCGAAGAGAACGACATTCTTGCCCTTGAACAGGTCCTCGGTGCTGACATCCTTCCATTCGAAAGGATTGGGACCGCCCAGGGCCTCGTTGCGGACACGGGTTTTGAAGATGGTCTTCGGGACGCGCATGGAAATGCCCTCTCCTCGATGTGGATGACTGCAGCCTAGACAAAGACCTCTCTGCCAGCAATGCGCCATTGGGGAAAGACGAACTCTTTCAGAAGCTTGTGATGCTTTTGGGTTTGTCTTGTCCTGCCGGGATCTTTCCTCACTCCTCGCCGCCGACCCGCCGCCGGCTTCCCCATTCCGCCAGGACGAGGTTCATCTGCTCGGCCACGAAATGGCGCGCGGAGTCCACGTCATATCCTTCCGCCAGCAGGTCGTCGTAATCGGTGAAGTTATGGCGGATATAGGACAGGGCCGAGAGCCAGGCGGCGGCCTCGGGGCTGGCATGGCGCAATCCTTTCGAGGACGCAGCCTGGTCGGCGATGGCCCTGGCATCCTGTTCGGCAATGCGGGGAAAAAGCCGGTGCAGGACGGTTTCCAGGGAATGATGACGTGCGGATTTCATAGATCTCCCGACGGGCGAGCCAAGACTTTGGTAATGCATCCCTTCAAAAGGAGACAGATCCCCTTGTTTCGGGCAAGGCCGGATTAAATAAAGGAAAAGGATTCACCTCTTCCTGAAAATCTCCCGCGCCAGGTCGTGTTCATCGACTCCCAAGGACGTCCAAATGGCACATGCGCCTTGCAAAGGGCTTTTGGCCCTGGTCAGTTGTCTCATTCCTGTTTGTTTCGCCTTTTCATCCGCCTCGGCCGCCGAGCCGGAAAAGGGCACCTTCAGTTTCATCCTTGAGAACGATTTTTTCTATGAAAATGACCGGGGCTACACCAATGGTCTGCAGTTCCGCTGGACGTCCTCACCGCAGACGGAAGGCTGGCCGGTGCGGATGGCCCAGTGGCTGCCCTTCTTTTCCAGCACAGGGGAAATCCGCAAGAGCTACGCGCTTGGCCAGAACATGTATACGCCCAGCGACCTCGAAAGCGATGTTCCTTCCGCCGAGGACCGTCCCTATGCGGGATGGCTCTACGGTGCGGTCGCCCTGATCGCCGACGGCGAGCATTATCTCGATCAGCTGCAGCTTCAGGTCGGAGTCGTCGGCCCGGCTTCCTTCGCCGAACAGGCCCAGAAGCTGATCCATCGCTGGACGGATTCGGGAGAGCCGCAAGGCTGGCGGTCGCAATTGCGTAACGAGCCGGGCGTCGTGCTGACCTATCAGAGAAGCTGGAAGGCCTATCGCTCCGATACGATCCTGGGCGGGCTCGGCTTCGATGTGACGCCGCATTTCGGGGCTGCGCTCGGCAATGTCTTCACCTATGCCAATACCGGCGCGACGCTGCGGGTGGGCTGGAACCTTTCCAACGATTACGGGGCGCCGCGCATCCAGCCCAGCATGCCCGGCTCGGGATTCTTCAAGAGACGCGAGGGAATCGGCCTCTATTATTTCGCCGGGGTCGAGGGCAGGGCGGTCGCCCGCAACATCTTCCTCGACGGCAATACCTGGCAGGACAGCGCCCGGACCGACAAGGTTCCTTTGGTGGGCGATTTGCAGATGGGCATGGTCTTGACGCTGGGGACGGCCCGGCTTACCTACACCCACGTCCTCCGCACCAAGGAATTCAAGCATCAGCAGGAAGACGACCGTTTCGGGTCCGTCAGCCTGTCGGTACGCTTCTAGCGTAAATGTGATGACTTTTTGAATTAGGCGGTTGACAGGGGGCGGTGGGAAGGACTACATAGCCACCTCGCCGGACGGACCGGGTGACCGGTTGGTACGGCGGGCCAGAGTTTTCGAAAGGCTCCCGGTTCCGGGGGCGGCGCTTTGAGCGCCACGTTCTTTGACAAGTGAAGAC
>NZ_SBHN01000021.1 GCF_006980715.1 Telmatospirillum sp. J64-1 | reverse complement strand
CAAAACGTAGACCGCCGCCAGAGATCAAGCTCTGGCGGCGGTTTTGTTAAGGGCAAAGCAGCCTCGATTTGCCACCTAAAAGGCCGATCCTCCCCCGCGCAAAGGTCTCCAGGGTGAGGAGCCCCGCAGGGTCGTCTCGAAGCATGAAGAGGCGCAGCCTCCCCGTCATTCCTCCCGCCCGAGGAAGGCTTTCGTTTCGGCGACGGCCTCGGCCAGCCCGACCCGGCGCACCTGGACGCCTTCGGGGAAGGCGCCCATCAGGCGCGTGGGCATCATGGGGTCGAGCAGGACGAAGACGCCCGCATCGCCCGCCCGGCGGACCAGCCGCCCGAAGGCCTGTTTCAGGCGCAGGCGGGTGATCATGTCGTCATAGGCCTTGCCGCCGAAGGCCGCGCGGCGGGCCTTGTGCAGGATGTCGGGGCGGGGCCAGGGAACGCGGTCGAAGACGATCAGGCGCAAGGAACGGCCTGGCACGTCCACGCCGTCGCGCACTGCGTCGGTGCCCAGCAGGCAGGCATTTTCCTCGGCGCGGAAGATGTCCACCATGGTCGAGACGTCCATGTTGTCCACATGCTGGGCATAGAGCGGCAGGCCCGCATCGTCGAGCGGGGCACTGATCCGGCCATGGACGGCGCGCAGCCGCGAGATCGCGGTGAAAAGCCCCAGACCGCCGCCGCCGGAAGCCAGGAAAAGCTCGCGATAGGCCGCCGCGACCTGGGCCATGTCGTCCTTGCGCACATCCGCGACGACGAAGACGCGGGTCGTGCTGGGATAGTCGAAGGGCGAGGGGACGGTGGCGCGCAGGGCCGGGACGGGCAGGTGGCTGGCGCCGCTGCGGCGTTCGGCGGCCCACCAGTCGCGTTCCACATCGCCCGAACCGTCGCGGAGCGTGGCCGAGGTGACGAGCAGGCCGTGGGCGGGTTCGCAGACGGCCTGGGCGAAGGGGCGGGTGGGGTCGACCCAGTGGCGGTGCATCCCCATGTCGGCGTCCCGCCCGCCGATGCGTTCGACGCTGAACCAGTCCACGAAGTCCTCGTTCGCCGTGCCGGTGACATGGCCGAGCATGGCGCGCCAGCCCTTCAGGGGAATGATGGCGCGGCGTTCGATGGAGCGGCAGACGCCTTCGATGCGCTGGCGGGTGGCGCTGTCCAGTTCCGAGGCCTCGTCGTCGAGCAGGTCCGTCAGGCTGCGCCCCAGGGTGAACAGCGGCTGGACGAGGCGGTTCAGCGCTTCGTCCAGTTCCAGCGCGGCTTCCTCCAAGCCGGGAATGGGCGGCTGGACGTCGGTCTCGATACTGTAGGGGCCGTCCTGGCTGGGCGCGCGGGCATAGACCTGCTGGCGTACCAGGGCGAGGAAACGCTCGGCCGGTCCGACGGGATCGCCCTCGGTGACGCGCAGATGCCAGGACGGGCCGGGCAGGCAGCGCGCGGCATGCAGGGCGGCGTCCAGGGCCTCGGCGGCTTCGTCGGAATGGCCGACGATATCCTCGGCCCGGCGCTTCAGGCCGCGGGCGCGGGAACGCGAGCCGTCGCCTTCCGCACCCAGCAGCCAGCGGCGCAATTCGGCGGTCTCGGCGCCGGTGAGATGGGCCGAGAAGGCGCTGTCGGCGGCGTCGAAGACGTGGTGGCCTTCATCGAAGACATAGCGGGTGGGGGTGGTGGCATCGTCCAGCCCGCCCAGCGCCGCCTGGACCATGACCAGGGCATGGTTGGCGACCACGATCTCGGCCCGGCGGGCGCGGCGCACCGCGCGCTCGATGAAGCATTTGGTGTAATGGGGACAGGCGGAATAGATGCATTCGCCGCGCCGGTCGGCGAGCCCCAGGCTGCGCGCCCGGCCCAGCAGATCGGGCAGCCAGCCGGGCAGGTCGCCGCCGGTGAGGTCGCCATCCCGCGTCGCCAGCGTCCAGCGCGCCATCAGCCCCAGCGCGACGGCATCCTGGCCGCGATTGCGCATCACCGCTTCTTCGTAATTCAGCAGGCAGAGATAATTCTCGCGGCCCTTGCGGATGACCACCTTGCGCGCCTTCTCGGCGGCATCGGGAAACAGGCGGTCGAGTTCGGCATCGAGCTGGCGCTGAAGGTTGCGGGTATAGGTGCTGATCCAGACCGGGGCGCCGTTCTTTTCCGCCCACAGGCTGGCCGGGGCGACATAGCCCAGCGTCTTGCCGGTGCCGGTTCCGGCCTCGGCCAGCACCATGTTGGGCGCGCCCGCCGCATCGCGGGGGGCGAAGGCGGCCGCCACGGCGGAGGCGTAATCGGCCTGCTGGGGGCGCTGCTCGGCCGCATGGCCCAGGATCTCGGACAGGCGGCGGCGGGCCTCGGCGGGATCGACGGGGATGTTGCCGGCCGGCGGCTCGGGGGCATGTTCCGACCATTCCGGCAGGCGTTCCCAGACCTTCAGCGCGGCATTGCCCTTGGTATTGCCCTCCACGCCCAGCGCCGCCAGCACCGACGGCCCCCAGGACCAGTCGGCCCGTGCCATGGTCCAGGCAATGCCGCGCACATCGTTGCGGCGCGGGGCACTCATCAATGTCTGGGACCGGGCCAGTTCCTCGAGCAGCAGGCGGGTGATGTCGAACAGGCTTTCCGCCTCGGCCTCGTGACCCGGGGCGACACTGATCCCCATGGCCTCGGCCAGACCGCGCGGGGTGGGCAGGCAGAAGCTGGCCGGGCGGACGAAGGCGAAGAGTTCGAGCAGGTCGAAGGCCGGAAAGGGCGTGGTGTCCAGCCGTGCCGTGACGGCAGGGGCGTGGACCAGCAGGGGGGGCTCCAGCGTCACGCGCGCAAAGGCTTCTTTCGGGGAAAGCTCTTCGATCTCGCCGTCCGTGGTGATGAGCACGGCCCGCCGTGCCGCCACCACCAAAGCAGGAGCGTGGGGAAGGAGGATGCGGCTGGTCTGCGAAGGCGACGGGGCAGGGGGCTGGGTCATGGCGGCGCAGTATAGAGATGCTGTGGCCGCGCCGGAAGAACTAGACTTCTTCGTACGGATTTGGCCGTTTTTGCAGGGGCAAAAGATCGCCTCCTCCTTAGATATATAGGAAAGTCTGTACGGAGGTTTCCATGCGTGTTGTGCCGATTGCCGCGGTTCTGTTGATGGCGGCCTTGCCGTTCGGGGTCCAGGCGCAGGAACGGTCGCCGCAGCAGGGCGGGATCGAGCCTTCGGTCCCCTATGCGCGTGGCGGCGACGGATTGCTCGAACCCTCGGGCCAGGGACAGGTCGCCTTGCGCCATTTCAATCGCATCGATGCTGCCGGGAACGGCTATATCACCTTGGGTGATCTGACCAATACCGGCGTCGGCGCGACCATGTTCCTGCTGCTCGACCGCAATGGCGACGGGCAGTTGACCTTCCAGGAATTCGCGCCGCATGGGGGCGAGACTGCCTTGTCCTATTTCCAGGCCTGGGACCTCAACGGAGACGAGGTGCTGACCATGGAGGAATTCCCGGTCAATCTGCCGCCCGGGACGATGGCGATCTGGGACCGGACCGGCAACGGCCAGATCGCGCTCACCGAATTGCGTCCCGAATTCGCCGCGCCGCGTACGGTGGAACGGCGCGACCGCCCGTCCCCCGCCCCGGTCCAGGATACCGCCCGCCGCGCTCCCGCCCAGCCCTGCCAGGTGATGGTGCCGTCCAATGGTGGGTCGCTGCCGGTGCCGGTGGCAAGGCGGGATTGCCGGTAATTCTTGCGAAGCCCCGCGCAAAGCCCGTGCGGGGCCTTTCCTGGCGGGCGGAACGGGGGACGGATGCGGCCTTCAGCCCTGAGCGCTAGTTGACGCCGGAGGGCGCGGCGAATAGGGTTGCCGCTTTCCCGCATCCTATAGGATTCGTGTTCCCATGTCCGATCTTCGCGACCTTGCCCGTACCTCTTCCGCTTGGCCCTTCCAGGAAGCCCGTCAGTTGCTGGATGAGCGGTTGAAAGGCGAGAAACCGGAGAAAGGCTATGTGCTGTTCGAGACGGGCTACGGCCCGTCCGGCCTGCCGCATATCGGCACCTTCGGCGAAGTGGTGCGCACGACCATGGTGCGGCGCGCCTTCGAGTTGCTGGCGCCCGATATCCCGACGCGCATGTTCTGCTTCTCGGACGACATGGACGGGCTGCGCAAGGTGCCGGACAACATCCCCAACAAGGATCTGGTGGCCCAGCATCTGGGCAAGCCGCTGACCCAGGTGCCCGATCCTTTCGGCACCCATGAAAGCTTCGGCCATCACAACAATGCCCGGCTGCGCGCCTTCCTCGACAGCTTCGGCTTCGACTACGAGTTCAAGAGCGCGACCGAGGTCTACAAGTCCGGCGGCTTCGACCAGGCGGCGCTGCGCATCCTGGAATGCTATGACGAGATCATGGCGGTGATGCTGCCGACCCTGGGCGAGGAGCGCCAGCAGACTTACAGCCCCTTCCTGCCGGTCTGCGCCAAGACCGGGCGGGTGCTGCAGGTGCCGGTGGTCGAGCGCAAGCTGGATGCGGGCACCATCGTCTATCGCGACGAGGACGGCAGCCTAGTCGAGACGCCGGTCACCGGCGGCCATGTGAAGCTGCAATGGAAGGCCGACTGGGCCATGCGCTGGTATGCCCTGGGCGTGGATTACGAGATGTCCGGCAAGGACCTGATCCCCTCGGTCCAGCTGTCGGGCAAGATCTGCCGCATCCTGGGCGGCACGCCGCCGCAGAACTTGTCCTACGAACTGTTCTTGGACGACCAGGGCCAGAAGATTTCCAAGTCCAAGGGCAACGGCCTGTCGGTCGAGGACTGGCTGCGCTATGCCCCGCCGGAAAGCTTGGCGCTGTTCATGTATCAGCAGCCCAAGCGCGCCAAGCGGCTGTATTTCGACGTCATCCCGCGCAATGTGGACGACTGGCTGACCTATATCGAGAAGTTCCCGAACCAGGAGCCGAAGGACCAGCTCAACAACCCGGCCTGGCACATCCATAACGGCAAGCCGCCGCGCGAGGAAGCCCATCTCAGCTTCTCGATCCTGCTGAACCTGGTCAGCGTCTGCCATACCGAGGACAAGGCGGTGCTGTGGCATTTCATCAGCCGCTACGCCCCCGGCGCGACGCCCGAGAAGGCGCCGATTCTGGACAAGCTGGTGGGCTATGCCATCGCCTATTACCGGGATTTCGTGCGGCCCAACAAGAAGTACCGCAAGGCCACCGAGATGGAGGTCGCCGCCCTGGCCGATCTCGCCGGGGAATTGGAGAACTTCTCGGGCGAGGCGACGGCGGAAGCCCTGCAGGACATCGTTTTCGAAGTCGGCAAGCGCCATCCCTTCGAGGACCTGAAGACCTGGTTCAAGACCCTCTACGAGGTGCTGCTGGGCCAGGAGCAGGGGCCGCGCATGGGGTCGTTCATCGCCCTGTACGGGGTGAACGAGACCATCGACCTGCTGAAGCGGGCGATTGCCGGCGAAGACCTTGCCGCCTGAGGACATCCGCGTCTGCTTCCTGGGCGATTCCTATGTCCTGGGCGTGGGCGACGAGGAAAATCTGGGCTGGGTGGGGCGCGTCTGCGCCGCTACCCGCTCGCGCGGCGTCGACCTGACCGGCTATAACCTGGGCATTCGCGGCGAGACCACCCGCCAATTGCTGCGCCGCTGCGAAGGCGAGATCGGCCTGCGCCTGGCCGGGCCGTGGCGCAAGGCGGTGGTCTTCAGCTTCGGCGTCAACGATACCCGCCAGGAGGAGAGTGGCCATCAGCCCATCTCGCATGGCGAAAGCCTGGACAATACCCGGCAGATATTGCGCCGCGTCCAGCGCGAGACCACCGTCCTGATGGTCGGCCCGCCGCCCGTTCCCGATGCTTTCCGCGACCATCGTGTCGCGGCGCTGTCGGCGGGATATGGCGAGGTCTGCCGCAGCCTGGACATTCCTTTTCTGGATGTCCATACCCCTTTATCTCAAGCCCCGAGCTGGCTGCGCGAGGCGCGGGAGGATGACGGCTTTCATCCTCGGCGTTTCGGCTATGGCGAGTTCGCGGGAATCGTCTGCGGCTGGACGGCATGGCGTCAGCTGACCGGCGGAAGCCGGATGTAAGAAGAGGCGGTTTCCTTGGGTTTTGCCCGGACCATCGTTCTCTTCGAAGACTTCCGGCCCGTCTCGCCCTTCGAGATGCCGCTTCGCGGCTCCTCAGGGTGAGGCTAATTTCCTTTATATTTCAAAAAGACAAACCTCATGCTGAGGAGCCCCGCAGGGGCGTCTCGAAGCATGAATAAGCGCTCAAGAGATGGGACTATAATCCGGAATCGCTGTGGAGAATAAAATCCTCGGACAGCGCCTTGCGCCTTACTGGCTCGCCCAGATGATGCGGGCGATCCACTCCACCTCTTCGGCGGCGAAGCTGCGGTCGGGGTGTTCGCTGTTGAGCGATTGCAGTTCGACCCGCTTGGCGGTGCGGCGCAGGAGCTGCTTGGCCATTACCTCGCCCTCGCGGGTGCGCAGCACCACACGGTCGCCCCTGCGCAGCGAGGCGGCGGGCGAAACGATGATGATGTCGCCGTCGCGATAGACCGGCTCCATGGAATTGCCTGCGATCTCCAGGGCATAGGCATGGGGGTCGGCGACATCGGGCAGGGGGATTTCATCCCAGCCCTGGCCGACGGGATAGCCGGCATCGTCGAAGAAACCCCGGTCACCGGCCTGGGCCAGGCCGATCAGCGGCACCGTGCGGTGCGGCCTCTGCCCCGGTTCCACGCCGATGAAGGAAACGAAGACGGGGAAGGTGGTGCCGGTGGCGTCCAGGATCTTGGCGATGCTCTCGGTGCTGGGCCAGCGGGCCTTGCCTTCACGGGTGACGCGCTTGCTGCGGTTGAAGGTGGTGGGGTCGAGCCCGGCCCTTCGGGCCAGACCGGAAGCGGTCAGCCCGTTCTCTTGGGCCAGCCGGTCGATGGCTGCCCAGATTTCCCCGTGTTTGAGCATCATGGGAACATTGTCTTCCATTCCGGCGCAAGGCGCACTAGGAACAAAGTCATTTTCTGTTGACCGTCACCTTGCGGTTGTGGCAATAAATTGTTCTTCATTTGTTCACATTCGCGGGGGTGCCGATGTCCCAGGAACGCCGTTTTCCGCCCCGGTTCAGCGATCGCCCGGCGGAGCCCTTCGCCAGCGCCGAAGAGGCTTGGCTGTGGTATGCGCGCTGCCAGATCGCCCGGCTGGAGGGCGCGCGCTACACCGCCGATGCCGGGAATGTGGGACGCCCCTGCGAACCGGACGACATCTACCGCGCCGTCGACGGCCTCTATCGTCGCAACATGCTGGACCGGGGGCATCTGGGGGTGCTGGGCCGTTTCGGCAGCCGCCAGTCGCCGCCCGATCCCTGGGCGGGAGACGAGGAAACGGCCGCGCGGCTGTGGGGCGAGGCGTTGGACCGGCTGGCGACCGTGCTGCGCGGCAAGGGGATCGTGCAATGAACACGTCCTGGTGCCGGGCGCTGGTGGTGTTTTCCGGCGAGACGGGGCTGGTCTGGCTGCGCTGGCTGCGGCCCGGCTTCCGCCATTGCTTCCTGCTGCTGGAGGACGAGTCGGGATGGCTGGCCTATGAGCCGCTGGTCCATCGCACGGAAATCCTGCGTCTGGACATCCCGCCCGCCTTCGACCTGCGGCGCTGGTACGAGGAGCGCGGGCATGTGGTGGTGGAAACCCGTCTGTTCCCGGCGGATTCGCGCCGCCCGAGGCTGGGGATCTATAGCTGCGTCGAGGCGGTTAAGAGGGTGCTGGGCATCCAGGCGCCCCTGGTGCTGACGCCCTGGCAGCTCTATCGCCATCTTTGCGCCGCCACTGCCGATTGTACCGGGGGAGGAAGGAAAGCAGGGTGTGAAGCTCTTTTCTCCTCAATAATAGGAAAAAAATCATTGACTCACGAGGGCGGGGCTGATAGATAGGAGACATCAACGCCAGATTTGCGTCCGCAACCCGCCGGAGGGGTTTCCCCCGGCGGGTTTTTCTTTGTCCGGCGGACCAGAGTGAGGAGACGCGTGTTCATGGGCTCTGTTTTCAGAACGCCGAAGCCGTCGGCGCCGGTCGTCGTCGCGCCGCCCCCCGCCGATACCAGCCAGGAGGAAGAGCGTCAGCGCCGCCTGGAGGAAATGGCCCGCCGCCGACGCGGGCGGCTGTCCACCATCGCCACCTCGGCGCGCGGCGTGACCGATCCGCTGGCCCCGCTGGGCGGCAAGAACCTGCTGGGAGAATGAGCATGGTGATTTCGCCCGATGATGGCGGCCGGGGCGAGGGGGATGCCGGGCCGCGCCTGCTGGCCCGCTACCGCCGCGCCAAGCAGCGCCGCGCGACCTGGGAAAGCCATTGGCAGGAATGCTACGACTATGCCCTGCCGCTTCGCGACGGCGTGTTGCGCAATTCCACTCCCGGCGAGAAGAAGGCGGACCGCCTGTTCGACGGCACCGCGCCCGATGCGGTGGACCAGCTGGCGGCAAGCCTGCTGGCCGAACTGACGCCGCCCTGGGCGCAATGGTTCGGCCTGACGCCCGGTCCCGACCTGACGCCGGCAGAGCGCCAGATGGTGGCCGAGCCGCTGGAGAAGGCGGCGCTGATCCTGCAATCCCATTTCGACCGCTCGAATTTCGCCGTCGAAATGCATCAATGCTATCTGGACGTGGTCACCGCCGGTACCGCCTGCCTGCTGTTCGAGGAAGCGCCGCCGGGCGAGGCCAGCGCCTTCCGCTTCACCGCCGTGCCGCTGGCCCAGGTGGTGCTGGAGGAAGACAATGACGGCCGGTTGGGCGTGACCTACCGGCGCAGCGAATACGACCTGGAGGGACTGAAGGCCCGCTTTCCCGATGCCGCCTTGTCGCCCGAGATCCTGCGCCGTGGCGCCGAGGAGCCGGATTTCCGCCTGCCCGTGGTCGAGGCGGTGATTCCCGAGGGCGGCTTTTATGTCTGGCGCGCCGTGCTGGAGGCCGAGGACGAGGGAAAGGTGCTGGCAGAGGGCCGCTTCGCCCAGCCGCCCTTCATCAATTTTCGCTGGCTGAAGGCCCCCGGCGAGGCCTATGGACGCTCGCCGGTGATGAAGGCGCTGCCCGACATCAAGACCGCCAACAAGGTGGTGGAACTGGTGCTGAAGAACGCCACCATCGCCGTTACCGGCATCTGGCAGGCCGATGACGACGGCGTGCTGAATCCGGCCAATGTCAAGCTGCTGCCCGGCACCATCATCCCCAAGGCGGTGGGCTCGGCGGGGCTGAAGCCGCTGGAGGCGCCGGGGCGTTTCGACGTGTCGCAGCTGGTGCTCGACGACCTGCGCGCCCGCATCCGCCATGCCTTGCTGGTGGACCGGCTGGGGCAGGTGACGGCGCCGCGCATGACGGCGACCGAGGTGCTGGAACGCGCCGCCGAGATGGCCCGCGTGCTGGGGGCGACCTATGGCCGCCTGCAATCGGAATTGCTCACCCCGCTGGTCATGCGCGCCATCGCCATTCTGCGCCGCCGGGGCGAAATTCCCGATATCGCCGTCGATGGCCGCCTGGTCGAGCTGCAATACCGCTCGCCCCTGGCCCGCCAGCAGGCCCAGCGCGATGCGCAGAACACCCTGTCCTGGCTGAGCGCCGTCGCGGCCATGGGGCCGGAAGGCCAGTCCGCCGTCGATATCCCCGCCGCGGCCCGCTGGCTGGGCCGGGCATTCGGCGTGCCCGAAGAGGTCATCCGCATGGCGCCCGATCCGGCCCTGGATGTCCCGGGCGGACTGACGCCCGAGGCGGTGGAGGAGGGCCTCGCCGCCCTGGCCGGGATGGTCGAGGAGGAGATCCTGCATGCGACGGAATGACACCGGCTGGGACTGGTTCTCCGCCCCCGCCGCTCCCGACGACGGCCCGCAGGCCGTCGCCCCCGGCGATATCGAGTCCGTCTTCGCCCGCTGCTTCGCCGGAACGGATGGCGAGCGCACCCTGGCCCATCTGCGGGCCATGACCCTGGACCGTTGCCTGGGCCCCGATGCCAGCGACGCCGCCTTGCGGCACCTGGAAGGCCAGAGGCACTTGGCCGCCCATATCATCGCCCTCGTCCAGCGGGGGCGGGGCTAGGGGATCCGCAAAGAGCCTGGGCCCTTGGAACCCACTGATTTCTCGTCATTCCCGCGAAAGCGGGAATCCATGCCGCCGCAGCGTCTTTCTGGGTCGAGATGGACTCCCGCTTTCGCGGGAGTGACGGAACAAGAAATGGGATCAAAGGGGCCGCGCCCCTTTACGGGTTTGGGCGGAGCACAAGGGAAAGCCTTCGGAAATTGGACAAAGGAGAGACTGTCATGGATGAGAACGAGACGTCCCAGCCGCAGGAAGAGAATGCAGTGCCGGAGCCGCAAGCCGCCGCGCCGCGCGCGGAATGGCTGGAGCCGGACCCGGAGGTGGAGCGGCGCCTGCAGGAGGCGGGATTCTCGCCGGAACAGGCGCAGCTGGTCTATGACCTGGCCGAGGAATATCTGGGGCCGGTGGTCGGCGAGATGCGGGCGCGGGCGGAAGGCGAGCAGCATCGCCAGCGTCTGGTCGAGCATTTCGGCGGCGAGGCCAAGTGGAATGAGACGGTGCGTCAGATCCGCAGCTGGGCGCGGGCCAACCTGCCCGATCCGGTGGTGGATGCCCTGGCCGTCAGCTATGACGGCGTGATGACCCTGCACAAGCTGATGCAGGCGGGCGGAGAGCCGTCTCTGGGCCGGACCGGAGCGCCGCGCGAGGAGGCGCTGAGCGAGGCGGAACTGAAGCAGGCCATGAAGGACCCGCGCTATTGGCGGGATCGCGACCCGGCGGTCATCGCCCGGATCGAAGCGGGGTTCAAGCGCCTCTATCCGGGGAAGTAGTCCGGGACGTGCCCGGGAATCCGGGATTTTCCCCAAGAAGGACCCCCGCTTGCGCGGGGGTGACGGCATGGGAACGGGTGCGGCGGCCTTAGCGGCCCCGACGCATGGCGGCAAGGCCGGAGCCGATGTCGAGCGCGCTGAACCATTCGAGGAAGCGTTTCACATCGTCGCCGCGGAAGATCAGGCCATGCTGGGGAGCCAGCACGTCGATTTCCAGGCGCGACACCATGTCGATCCAGGCATCGCGGGCGCGGGCCGAGCCCATCCAGCGCTTGTGGAAGGCTTCCATGAACTGGACGTGGCTGCTGAAGTCGTGGACGAACAGGCTGTCGCGGCGCGATTGCGGCGGCACCAGGGCGGCGCCGACATCGCCCGAGAACAGCACCTTCGCCGCCGGGTCGTAGACATGGTAATTGCCCGGCGAATGCAGGTAATGGGCGGGCAGGATGCGCAGCCGGGCATCGCCCATCGTGACGTCCATGCCTTCGTCGGGAATCTTTTCCAGACGGGCGTCGCGGTCGAAATGGCTGACGAAACCGGCCCACATCCAGGGCACGTAGACCTTCATGTCGCCGGGGCAGACCTGGCGCCACAGGGGCAGGGACGAACAGACGTCGGGGTCCTGGTGCGAGAAGAAGACGTGCTTGATCTGGTCGATCCGCACTTCGCGGGTCAGGGCGGCCATCATGGGTGGGAAGACTTCCATCCCGCCCGGGTCTAGCAGCATGACCGAATTGCCGGACACGACAACGACCTGATTGGTGTCGATCACATTGTCCGGGCGGCTGGGGTCCTGGCCGAAGGCCAGCCAACGATAGTCCTCGCGGTGGAACAGCGTGGTACACTTCATGGAAAAAACGTCCCCGGAATAGTCGGTCAGGCGGAGAGGGCGCCGAAGCCCATGCGCTGAAGCTGGTGCCCCTTGTTGGCGGCATCGGCCACGGATTGGCCCGCGGCTTCGATCATGTGGCGCAGGTCTTCGACATAAGTGCGCATGGTGTCGGCAACGGTGCGGAATTCCTTTTCATGGACGCCCGCCGCCGCCGCTTCGATGGCGATATTGGTGGCGATGCTGTCGGACTGGGCCACCACTTCGGCGACCACGCGGGTGCGCGAGGCGAGGCGTTCGACGCTGCCGTTCATCTCGCTCAGCGTTTCGGCGAGATAGGTGATGGTCTGGCGCCGCGCCTTTTCGACCGCTTCCCGGCCCGATTGATAATACTCGCCCTGGGTCTCGGCCACGGCGCGGGCGGTGCTTTCCAGCAGGCGCAGGCGGTAGAGTTCGCGCAAGGTGGCGGCGCTTTGGCCATAGGTGGTGGCTTCGAGGCGCGACATCTCGCTCTGGATATGGGCCAGGCGGTTGACCAGTTCGCGGGTGTATTGGGTCAGCGCCCGCACGGCGCGCCCCTTCTCGCCCGCGCGCCCGGCCGCCAGTTCCGCATTCAGGGACAGGATGCGCAGGTTTTCCGCCAGTTCCGGCAATTCTCCGAAGGCATGGAAGGCCCCAAGGCAATCGGCAAAAAGCGCTCCCGCCGCCACTTCGATTCGACCGGCGGTCGCCGAAGCCTGCCTCTTGCTGATGGTCGTCTCTGTCATCGCTTCACCGCTTGACTCACCTGTGGCCCCGGTCGGGGCCGGGCGGTGATCATAGGAACTTTCGGCGGGGAGGGCAGCAGATTTTTGCATTCCTCCTCAACCTTCGGCTTATCCCGAAGGGGTGGGAGCCCCCGGCGTCTCCTGCCCTCCTTCCTCTCCGGCCGCGCCGCAGCCCCTGCGGCAGCGGCCTTTTTCGCATTCAACCACAGGAAAGAGAGCCAGCATGTCGACGAGCATCGACCAGTCCTTCATCAAGCATTTCCAGGCCGACGTTCACCTCGCCTACCAGCAGACGGGGTCGAAGCTGCGCAACACGGTGCGTTCGAAGAACAACGTCATCGGCGCCTCGACCACCTTCCAGAAGGTCGGCAAGGGCACCGCCAGCACCAAGTCGCGCCACGGCAAGGTGCCCGTCATGAACCTCGACCACAGCCCGGTGGAGTGCCAGCTTTACGATTATTATGCCGGCGACTGGATCGACCGGCTGGACGAGATCAAGACCAACCACGACGAACGCGCCGTGGTGGTCAAGGCCGGAGCCTATGCGCTGGGCCGCAAGACCGACGAGTTGATCATCAACCAGCTCGACACCTCCACCAATTACGCGGGCGCGGCCACGGACGGCCTGACCAAGGCCAAGATCCTGACCGCCTTCGAGATGCTGGGCGACGCCGACGTGCCCGATGACGGCGAACGCTATGCCGTGGTCGGCTGGAAGCAATGGTCCGAGCTGATGCAGATCGAGGAATTCGCCAATGCCGATTATGTCGGCGAGGACGATCTGCCCTGGAAGGGCAGCCAGGCCAAGCGTTGGCTGGGCACCCTGTTCATGCCCCATTCCGGCCTGACCAAGAGCGGCGGCGTGCGCCATTGCTATTGGTACCACAAGACCGCCCTGGGCCATGCTTCGGGCGCCGATGTGCAGTCGGATATCAGCTGGCACGGCGACCGCGCCAGCCATTTCGTCAACAACATGATGTCGCAAGGCGCGGTGCTGATCGACCCGGCGGGCGTGGTCGCCCTGCGCTGCCTGGAAGCCTGATTTGCCAAGGAATTCTGAGAACAAAAGGAGATCGAGCAATGGCTTACAAGAGCCGGGATCTGAGCGTGTTGGCCTATGCCAACGGCTTCACCCTGTGGCATTACACCACCACCGACAGCGCCGATGCCGTCGATGCCAGCGGCTATTTCAACGAGGCCGCCGACATGCTGCGCGCGGGCGACCTGATCATGGCCAATACCGCCACGGCAACGGCGCCGGGCATCGGCCTGCTGGTGGTCTCGGCCAATGCGGGCGGCGTGGTCGACGTGGCCGATATGAGCGTCATCGGCGCCACCAACAGCCGCTGAGTCCGTGAAGACAGGGCGCCGCCCTGCACCCGCCAGGAGCCTCGGGCCCCTGGACCTCCTTCCTTCTATTCGTCATGCCTGTCGCTGCGCCTTCCGGGGCCGACATGGCCTCCCGCTGTCGCGGGAGTGACGAGAAAGGGAAAGGGGGCCAAGGGCCGAGGTCCTTGGCGGGTTTGGGCGGAGCCCAAAAGAACCTTCAGACTTCTTGGAGACCTCCATGGCCTTGTCGAGCATCGCCCTTTGCGCGCGGGCGCTTCTGAAGATCGGCGCCGGCACCATCACGTCCTTCGGCGAGGGGACCGCCGAGGCCGAGATCGCCGCCAATCTCTATCCCTCCACCCGGGATGCGCTGCTGTCTTCCCATCCCTGGCGCTTCGCCACCGCCCTGACCAGCCTGGCGCGGCTGGCGGCACCGCCTTTGGCCGATTTCCGGAACGCCTTCCAGTTGCCGCCCGATTTCCTGCGCGCCCTGTCGGCGGGGATCGGCGGGCGCGGGCAGGGGTTGAGCTATCGCCTGGCCGAGCAACGCCTGCATTGCAATGCCGATGCGGTGGTCCTGACTTATCTGTTCCGCCCCAAGGAAGAGGATTTCCCGCCATTCTTCAGCCAAGCGCTGATCACCCGGCTGGCGGCCGAATTCTGCATTCCGCTGACCGAGAGCACGGCGCGGGCGGAGATGCTGCACAAGCTGGCCGAGGAGGAATTGCGTCGCGCCCGGCTGGTGGATTCCCAGCAGGACGAACCGGCGCGGCTGAATTCCTTTCCGCTGGTCGAGGTGCGGTCATGAGTCGCGTCGATCAGGTCAAGACCAACTTCACCGCTGGCGAACTGGCGCCGGAGATGCTGGGGCGGGCCGATCTGCGCGCCTGGCAGAATGGGGCGCAGCGCCTGCGCAACGTCTTCATCCATCCCACCGGCGGCGTCACCCGCCGTTCCGGCTTGCGCTACATCCATACCGCCAAGGGGCCGGGGCGGCTGATCGCCTTCGAATTCAATACCGAACAGACCTATCTGCTGGTGCTGACCGAGGGCAAGGCGGAGGTGCTGGCGGGCGGTGCGGTTCGGGCCGAGTTCGATACGCCCTGGTCGGCGGCGCAGCTGGGCCAGATTAACTGGACGCAGAGCGCCGACACGCTGCTGGTGGTCCATCCGCAGGTCCCGCCGCAGAAGATCACCCGCACCTCGCATAGCGACTGGAGCATCCTTCCCTGGCAATTTGCCGCCAGGGACGGGGTAAGCCACCAGCCTTTCCACAAATTCGCCGCAGAAGAGGCGACGCTGACTCCGGCCGCGACGACGGGCAGTTTCAAGGTCGAGGCCTCGGCGGATGTCTTCACCGAGGCGATGGTGGGGACGCGGCTGCGGATCGGCGGCAAGCAGGTGGTCATCGACAGCCTGCTCTCCGCGCGCGAGGCCATGGTGACGGCCCAGGAAGAATTGTCCGGCACCGAGGCGACAACGGATTGGGAGGAACAGGCCTTTTCCGAGCGGCGGGGCTGGCCGGTTTCCGTGTGCTTCCATCAGGACCGGCTGGTGATCGGCGGCTCCCATTCCCTGCCCAACCGGCTGTGGCTGTCGAAATCGGCCGATCTGTTCAATTTCGACCAGGGCACGGGGCTGGATGACGAAGCCATCGAGTTCCCCATTCTCTCGGATCAGGTCAACGCCATCCGCGCCGTCTTTTCCGGGCGCCACCTGCAGGTCTTCACCTCGGGGGCGGAATGGACGGTCAGCGGCGAGCCCCTGACGCCGATGAATCTGCAATTGCGCCGCCAGACGCGGGTCGGCTCGCCCTTGGACCGCACGGTGCCGCCTTGCGACGTGGACGGCGCGACGATCTTCGTCTCGCGGGCGGGCGGGGAGTTGCGGGAATTCCTCTATACCGATGTCGAGCAGGCCTATCAGGCGACCGACCTGTCCATGCTGGCGCGTCATTTGATGCTGCGCCCCGTCGAGATCGATTACGACGCCCCCAGCCGCCTGCTGCATGTGGTGCGCGAGGACGGGGCGATCGCCACCGTCACCAATTACCGCGCAGAGGCGGTGACCGCCTGGAGCCTGCTTCAGACCGATGGCGGCGTGCGTTCCATCGCCTGCCTGGCGGAAGAGGTCTATCTGCTGGTCGAACGGGTGGGGCGCTATGGCCTGCCGGTTTTCCTGGTCGAGCGTTTCGAGGCCGCGCTGAACACCGATTCCGCCCTGACCGGCCGCGTCGCCGTGCCGACCGACCGCTGGCAGGGGCTGGAGCATCTGGAAGGGCGGCGGGTGCGGGTGGTCGGCGACGGCTCGGACATGGGCGAGGCGGTGGTCTCGGGCGGCGCCATCACCCTGGACCAGCCGGTGCGGGAGGTCGAGATCGGCCTGCCCTTCCGCCACGAGGTCTGGCCCCTGCCGCCCGCCGTCGAGTCCGCCGGGGGGCCGGGCCGTCCCACCCAGCTTCGGCTGGTCCAGGTGGTCTTCCGCCTGCTCGAAACCTCGGCCCTGACCGTCGATACCGGGCGCGGCGCGACCGAACTGCCGCTGCGTCGCATGGGCGAGGAAGGGCTGCTGGACGGGCCGTTGCCGCGCATCACCGGCGACGTGCCCGTCCGTGCCCTGGGCTGGCAGCGCCAGGCCGTGGCGCCCTTGTGGCGTGTCGGCCAGGACACGCCCTTGCCCTGCACCATCCTGTCCGTGACAACCCAGATGAAGGTGAGCTGATGGCCCAAGTCGCGATCGCAGCGGCCACCATGGCCCTGCAACTCCAGCAGCAGCAACAGCAGGTGAAGGCCCAGAACCGCGCCGTCCAGGCGCAGCAGGACGCCCAGATGCAGCAGATCGAGGCGCAGCGCCAAGCCGACAGCAAGGCCCGGATGCAGGCCCTGGCCGCTGAGACGGCGCGTCAGCGGGCCCGTTTCGGCGCCATGGGGATCGGCTCGGATAGCGGCTCTTCCTACAACGTCCTGCGCAGCCTGCTCGAAGAGGCCGAGGAGGAAGAGGAACTGGCCGCCCAGGGCTTTTCCCAGGCTGCCCGGCGGTCGCAGACCCAGGCGGCCCTGGCCCGCCAGCGCAACCTGCTGGACCTGTCCCAGGCGCGCGAGCGGGGGCTGATGAGCCTGACCGGCGGCCTGATGCGCTGAGGTCCCGCCATGACCGCCGATCTGGAAGGGCTGAAGGCCCATCTGCGCCCGCATCTCGCCCGGCGCCTCGAACAGGCCGCCGCCAGCTATGACGATTTCGCCGCCCAGGAGGCCCCTTTGGACGCCAAGGGCTTCGCCGCCCATCACGCCGCCTGCCGTGCGGCCCTGGCCCATCTCGACCTGCTGGTCAAGCTGGCCCGCTGGGCCGCCCTTTCCGGCGGCGAGGCGGCCGGGGGCGGCGGGGAGAGTGAGGCCGAAAGCCTGCTGGCCCAGGCCCGCGCCGCCCTCGATCTGGAAGAAGAGGAGCCATGACCGCGCCGAGCTTTGCCGAATTCCTGTGGGTCTGGAACCGGACCCAGAACCTGACCACCCCCCGCCATCACCGCCGTATCGCCCGCTGGCTCGAGGAGAGCTGGCGCGCGGGGCGGCGGGACTTGCTGCTGATGGCGTTCCGCAGCAGCGGCAAGTCCACCATCGTCGGCCTGTTCTGCGCCTGGCTGCTGCTATGCATCCCGGATCTGCGCATCATGGTTCTGGCCGCCGATTTCGCCCTGGCCAAGAAGATGGTGCGCAACGTCAAGCGCGTGATCGAGCGCCATCCTTTGACCAAGGCACTGAAACCGGCGCGGCGGGATCATTGGGCGTCGGACCAGTTCACCGTCAACCGCCCCAGCGAATTGCGCGATCCCTCGATGCTGGCGAAAGGCATCGGCGCCAATGTCACCGGCTCGCGCGCCGATGTGGTGATCTGCGACGACGTGGAAGTGCCCAATACCTGCGACACCGCGCCCAAGCGCGCGGACCTGCGGGCGCGGCTGGGCGAGATCGAGTATGTGCTGGTGCCGGGCGGTTTGCAGCTCTATGTCGGCACGCCGCACAGCTTCTATACCCTCTATGCCCGAGAGGCGCGGCTGGAGGCGGGCGAGGAACGTCCCTTCCTCGACGGTTTCGAGCGGCTGGAACTGCCGCTTCTGGGGCCGGACGGGCGCAGCGCATGGCCCGAGCGCTTTCCCGATGCGCGCATCGAAGCGATCCGACGCCGCACCGGGCCGAACAAGTTCGACAGCCAGATGATGCTGCGTCCGGTCAATATCGCCGAAGGGCGGCTGGACCCCGACCGGCTGAGGCTCTACGACGCCGAACTGGATTACCGCGAAGGCAATGGCCGCCCGGTGATGTTCCTCGACGGGCGGAGGCTGGTCTCGGCCTCCTGCTGGTGGGACCCGGCCTATGGCGCGCCGGGCAAGGGCGATTCCAGCGTCATCGCCGCGCTGTTCACCGACCAGGACGGCGGCTATTGGCTGCATCGCATCCGCTATCTCGCCCACGACCCGGCCCTGGCGGAGGACGAGGCGACCCAGCTCTGCCGCCAGGTCGCCGCTTTCCTGCGCGAGTTCCACCTGCCCGCCGTGACGGTGGAAACCAACGGCATCGGGCGCTTCCTGCCCGGCCTGCTGCGCCGCGAACTGGCCGCGACGGCCACCCCCTGTACGGTGATCGAGGCGCATTCGAGACAGGCCAAGGACCTGCGCATCATCAAGGCCTTCGACGCCCCCTTGGCGGCCAATGCCATCGCCGCCCATCGCAGCGTCTGGGCCACGCCCTTCATCGGCGAGATGCGCGAATGGCAGCCGGGCGGCAAATGCCGCGATGACGGGCTGGACGCCGTCTCCGGCTGCCTGTTGTCCGAACCCGTCCGCCTGAACCGCGTCGCGGTGACGGCGGCCCGCAAGGACTGGCGGCCGGGCGGTGGCGTGCTGAGGGCGGAAACGGAATTCGACCTCTGACCAATTTGTTCACGTTTTGTATGGGAGGCATGACATGCAAGGTCATTGGAGTCTCGACCTGATGTGGTGGATCACCGCCGTCGAGCTGCCGGCCCTGGCCGGTCTGTTCTGGATGAACTGGCGCGGCCGCCAGGACCAGGACAAGGCCATGGAGGAAACCCGCCGTTTCGCCGAAAGCGGCCTGAACAAGACCCGCGAGGCGTTGGCCGCCTACAAGCTGGAAGTGGCGCAGAGCTATCCCTCGATGGCTTACCTCAAGGATGTCGAACGGCGCCTGACCGAACATCTGGTGCGTATCGAATCCAAGCTGGACGCGGCGGGCGCCGGGGGGCGGGCATGACGATGCAGATGCTTCCCCCTTTTTCCGCCGAAAACGGCCGCGAGATCGACATCCTGGCCCGCACCCTTTGGGGCGAGGCGCGCGGCGAATCTGTGCGCGGCAAGGAGGCCGTGGCCGCTGTGGTGCTGAACCGCGTGGCCCGCGCCCAGCGCCGGGGCGGCTATTGGTGGGGCCGGACGGTCAGCGAGGTCTGCCTGAAGGCCTGGCAATTCTCCTGCTGGAACGCCAACGACCCCAACCGCCCCAAGCTGGAGGCGGTGGGCGAGGAAAACGCCCAGTTCCGCACCTGCCTGCGCATCGCCACCCGTGCCGTGCATGGCGGGCTGGAAGACCCGACCCGGGGCGCGACCCATTACCACGCCAAATCGGTCTCTCCCGCCTGGGCGCGCGGCAAGGCCCCCTGCGCCGAGATCGGCAATCACTTTTTCTATAACGACGTGGAGTAACGCCCATGATCCCGGTCCTTCTGGCCCAGATCGGCCTGCCCCTGCTGCTGAAATTCGTGGGTGGCGCGCTTGCGGGGATCGACAATCCGACGGCCAAGGGGGCCGCCGAGGCGGTCAGGGAGGTGCAGGCGGCGCTGGACAGGAAGGACATCACGCCCGCCCAACTGGCCGAGGCCAACCGCCATCTGGAGCGCCTCACCGAACTGGACAGCACCGTCTTGGCCGAGATCAACGCCACCTTCCGCACGGAACTGGGGGTGAACGACCCTTACGTCCGGCGCTGGCGCCCCACCTTCGGCTATGCCATGGCCCTGACCTGGACGGTGACCATGACCGCCATCGCCTGGGCCATCATCGCCGATCCCGCCCAGGCGCCTTCCATCATCACAGCCCTGGTCAATACCTCGCCCATCTGGGGCATCGCCCTGGGCGTGCTGGGCATTTCCGTGGTCAAGCGCAGCCAGGACAAGACGCTGCTGAAATAGGAGGAGCAGAGATCATGAGTGACGCATCCAATGGCTTCCGCCTGCGCAGGACCATCGGCACCTCCTATAATGTCGAGCCTGACGATGTTCTGGCGGCCAAGAATGCCTTGACCCGGCTGGGGCACTACCAGCCGCTGGAATGGGGGCTGACGCCTTGGCCGGACAATGACATGTTCAAGGCCATCAAGGATTTTCAGAAAAAGCAGGGCCTCAAGGTCGATGGGCTGATGCGCCCCGGCGGCCCCACGGAAGAGAAGATCGCTAGAGTCTTGTCCTCGCCCATGCCGCCGGTCTCGGCCGAGGCGCGGGAGGCATCGGGAAAGACACTTGTTTCGGCGATGGCCGCACAGCAGGACGGAAGCTCGAAGATCTCGATGCCGATGCCGCCCCGTCCTTTGAGTCCTGATGATCCTGACGAGAAATTAGGCGCGGAATTCAAGATACCGCCTTCGGTCTTGGCTGGGGCTGGAAAAGTTGGGGAAGTGACGCTCGAATCCATGCGCAGCCTGCGTGACGCGCCTTCGGAAGAGAAGAAGAAGGCATGGGATGCGGCTTGGCAGGCGGCGCAAGGACTGGAAAAAGAAGCGCCGGAAATGGCCAAGGCCGTGAAGCAGAAGCTGATCGATTACCGGACCAATCCCGATTGGGCGCCGGAACTGATGTCGGATGCGGAACTCGCCGCCGCGCTTGGTCATCAGGGCGTTGGGGACAGCATCACGGTCGGCGGAGCGCTTTCCGGAGCCGCCGGCATAAAGGGGCCTCAAATTACGCGCCAGATGGGAATCGTCGGCTCGGTGGCTTCCGGGATGGCCGGAATGGGGGAATTGGGACTGAGGAAATGGCAGGGGTTTCGGAGAGAGGATGAGAGGAAACGCCGAAGAAATTTATAGCCCCGAACAAGGGACGGCGCCTGTAAAGACAAAGAAAATATGACTGATAACAGGAATATAGGGCATGCGCAGGATGGTTATGGGGGAGTCTGTCTGTGGGTTCCAGGATTTGGCATATTCCTCCATTTTCTTCCGTTGGAATTCTGGAAGCTGTGCTGCGGCCTGATCCAGTGTTCTGATCGACTCCTCGTATCCGTTTTTCGCCGATTCCAGAAGCCATAAATAGTGCAGCCCTTTATCAGGCCAGACGGGGGCGCCGATTTTGTAGAAACTGGCGATATACCATTGGGCGCGGGCATCGCCTGCCCGGGCCGCTTTTTCCATCCATTCCACGGCCAGGCATTGATCGCTCGGGACGTTCCCGTTTCCGAAAATGTAGGTATAGCCGATCAATTGTTGTGCAGGCGGATAGCCTGCTTCCGCCAGGGGCCAAAGCAGTTGAAGCGCCTGCTCATAATGAAGGTTGCTGTACAGTTCCCTCGCCTCTGCAAAGACCTGTGCCTGCGCGTCCTCGTCTCCCCACGCGGGGGGAGCGAAAAGCAGGAACAAGACAGCAATGACAATCCTTGGTTTCATAGTTTCACATTAGCGCCCCTTGAGCGTGAGGGGAAGCCGTCCCGCCTTATCCTCCCCCTGTATTTTTTCCCCCGCTTGGGCTAGGGTCCGCGCCATGGCAGAAGCGGATCGCAGAGAGCGGCAAGCGCCGCGACTCATCTATCACATGTGCCGGCGCGAGGAGTGGCAGGCTGCCGCGCGCGCGGGCGTCTATAACGGCTCGTCCCAGGACACCGAGGGATTCATCCATTTCTCGACGGAAGAGCAGATCGCTGGCAGCGCGGCCAAGCACCGCGCCGGGCAGGGGGATCTGGTTCTGCTGACGGTGGATGCCAACGACCTGGGCGAGGCTTTGCGCTGGGAAGAGGCGCGTGGCGGCCAGTTGTTTCCCCATCTCTATGGACCCTTGCCCATCGAGATGGTGACGGCGGTGGAGGATCTGCCGCTGGACGAGGATGGACGCCACGTCTTCCCCTTCGACGTGGAGTAACCTGGCGGTGGATTATTTTCGACTGGCCGGCCCGCTGGTGCGGATGCTGGATCCCGAGGCCGCTCACGGCCTGACCTTGCGTGCCCTGAAGATGGGCCTGGTGCCCGGCCAGCCGAAAGGGGACGACCCGGTCCTGGCGCAGCGCCTGTGGGGGCGCGATTTCGCCAATCCGGTGGGCTTGGCCGCCGGTTTCGACAAGAATGCCGAAGTGCCGGATGCCATGTTGGCCCAGGGCTTCGGCTTCGTCGAGATCGGCTCGGTGACGCCCCGGCCCCAGCCCGGCAACCCCAAGCCGCGCCTGTTCCGCCTGAGCGAGGACGGGGCGGTGCTCAACCGTATGGGCTTCAACAATGAAGGCCTGGATGCGGTGGCCGCGCGGCTGAAGGCGCGCAAGCGGGTGGGCATCGTCGGGGCCAATCTGGGCAAGAACAAGGAAACCGAGGACGCCGCCTCGGATTACGAAAAGGGCGTTGCCGCCCTGGCGCCCCTGGCCGATTACATCGTCGTCAATGTCTCTTCGCCCAACACGCCCGGCCTGCGGGCCTTGCAGGGCCGCGAGCCGCTGGCCGAACTGATCGGCCGGGTGCGGCGCGCCCTGGACGCGGCGGTGCGCGAGAACACGCCGCCGCTGCTGCTGAAGATCGCCCCCGACCTGACCGAGGAAGACAAGCGCGACATCGCCCAGGTGGCGCTGGAAGGCCGTCTGGACGGCATGATCGTCAGCAACACCACCATCACCCGCCCCAATGTTTCCTCGCCTTTGGCCAAGGAGACGGGGGGCTTGAGCGGCAGGCCGCTCTTCGCCCTGTCCACCCAGGTGCTGGGCGACATGTACCGCCTGACCGACGGGCGCTTGACCATGGTCGGGGTCGGGGGCATCTCTTCGGGGGCCGAGGCTTATGCCAAGATCCGCGCAGGCGCCAGCCTGGTGCAGCTCTATTCCGCCCTGGTCTATGCCGGGCCGGGCCTGGTGACGCGCATCAAGGCCGAACTGGCCCAGGCCCTGAAACGCGATGGCTTCGAGACGATTTCCCAGGCCATCGGCGCCGATCATCGCTGAAGGATAGCAAGGTGACCATTCCCGTTCTGAACGGCCTGTCGGCCGTCGCCCGCGACTATGACGGCTTCATCCTCGATTTGTGGGGGGTGATCCATGACGGCGCCAAGCCCTATCCGGGCGCGCCGGAAACCCTGTTGGCGCTGAAGCAGGCGGGCAAGAAGGTTGTGCTGCTGTCCAACGCGCCCCGGCGCGGCTATGCGCTGACGGCGGCCATGGAGGCGATGGGCATTCCGCGTTCCTCCTACGACGATGTCATGTCCTCGGGCGAGGCGGTGCATATGGAACTGATCCGCCGCCGCGATCCCTTCTTCGCCGGGCTGGGCCAGCGCTGCCACCATATCGGCCCGGAGCGCGACAGGAGCATCTTCGACGGCCTGGACCTGCAGCAGGTGGACGTGGAAAGTGCGGACTTCCTGCTCAATACCGGCCCCTGGGGGCTGGAGGACACGGTCGAGGATTACATGCCGGTGATGCGCCGGGGCATCGCGCGCAAGCTGCCGATGATCTGCGCCAATCCCGACCTCGTGGTGATCCGCGAGGGGCGGCGCGTCATCTGCGCCGGTGCCCTGGCGAAGGCCTATGAGGATATGGGCGGGGACGTCGTCTGGCGCGGCAAGCCCGATCCGGCGATCTATGACCTGTGCCTGGAAATGCTGGGGATCGAGGATCGCTCGCGCATCCTGGCGGTGGGCGATGCCTTCCATACCGATATCGCCGGGGCCAACGCGTCCGGCATCGATTCCCTGCTGGTCACCGGCGGCATCCATGGCGAGGAACTGGGCGTCACCTTCGGCCAGATGGTCGAGCCCGTCCGCCTCTGCGAAGCCGCCGCCCGCCACGGCCAGACGCCGACCGGCGCCCTGCCTGCCTTCGTCTGGTAGGGGGGCGGGGGCGGAGGGCTTGCGTGAGCACCCTTTGGCCCGCCTTCACCTTTCGAGACGGCCGCTTCGCGGCCTCCTCAAGATGAGGCTATTTCAATAACTTGATAAACCTCATGCTGAGGAGCCGCGTCAGCGGCGTCTCGAAGCATGCGCCGACATACAGGTGCCCCTATCCCTTCTCCACCATCCCCAGCCGGGGTCCCAGCAGGCGGAACAGGGTCGGCGCGAGGAGTACCACCAGGACGATGCGGGCGAAGTGGTGGGTCGAGACGAAGGCGACGTCGGCCCCCAGCGCCAGGGAAATCAGGCACATTTCCGCCAGCCCGCCGGGCACGAAGGCCAGCAGCAGGGCGATGAAGGGCAGTTCGCCCAGCCAGACCAGCAGAGCGGTGAAGAGGAAGCTGAGGACCAGCAGGATCGTCGTGGCGCCGGTGGCGATGCGGAAGGTGTCGAGGATCTGGGAGAATTTCACGCCCGCGAAACGGCTGCCGATCGCCGCCCCCGTCACCACCTGGGCGATGGCGACCATTTCGGCAGGCGGATGGGAATCGGTCAGTCCGGCGATGTGGAAGGCAGCCGAAAGGATCATCGGCCCGGTCAGCGCCGCCGCAGGCAGGCGTACGATCTGCGCCGCCGTCACGCCGATCACGGCGCTGACGCCCAGGAAGGCGGCATCCTGCCAGGACAGGCCGAAGATGCTGCCCATCGCCTGGGTCATCTGGCCGCCTTCATAGCCGCCGAACAGGCGGAAGCCGATGGGCACCAGGAAGACGATCAGCAGGATTCGTAGGGCATGGTTGAGGGCGATGGTACGGTCGTCGCCGCCCATGGCCCCACCGGTCAGCACCATCTCGTTCAGGCCGCCCGGCGCCGCCGAGAAATAGGAGGTCACCGGCCCCCATCCCGCGACCCGGTGCAGATAGAGCATCACCAGCCCGGTCGAGACGAGCACGTAGAGGACCAGGCCCGAGAGCGACAGGATCCACTGCCCGGCCTGCTCGGCGATCTCGGGGGTGAAGGTCGACCCCAGCATCAGGCCCAGCACGCTGATCATCACCATGCGCAGGCGCGGCGAGACGGCGACCTTCAGCCCGCCCAGGGCAGCAGCGGTGGTGATGCACATGGCCCCCATCATCCAGGCCAGGGGCATGGTCGCCAGATGGAAGAGGAAACCGCCGATCCCGCCAAGGACGAGGGTGAAGGACCAAAGACGTAATTTTTCCATGGTCATGGCAGGAATTGCTCAGCGATGATTCGCTCCTCCAGGTTATGCTCGGGGTCGAAGAGCAGGGACAGGGCCTTGTCGCGCGCCTCGCGCACGGTCACCCGCGCGACGTCGCGGACTTCGGTGTAATCGGCCACCGCCGAAACCGGGCGCTTGGCCCCTTCCAGGATGGAGAATTCCACCGTCACCTTGTGGGACAGCAGCGCACCGCGCCAGCGGCGGGGGCGGAAGGCGGAAATCGGGGTCAGCGCCAGGACGCCCGCCCCCATGGGGACGATGGGGCCGTGGGCGGACAGGTTGTAGGCGGTCGAGCCGGCCGGCGTCGCCACCAGCACGCCGTCGCAGACCAGTTCCTCCATCCGCATCTTGCCGTCGATGCTGATGCGGATCTTGGCGGCCTGGCGGGTTTCACGCAGCAGCGAGACCTCGTTGATGGCAAGCGCCTCGTGCTCCTCGCCGTTCATGGTGAGGGTCTGCATGCGCAAAGGATGCAGTTGCACCGCCTCGGCGCGCTCCAGCCGTTCCATCAGCCCTTCCTCGGAATAGACGTTCATCAGGAAGCCCACCGTGCCCCGGTTCATGCCGTAGATGGGCACCTTGCGGTCGATATGGCGATGCAGGCATTCCAGCATGAAGCCGTCGCCGCCCAGCGCCACGATCACGTCGGCCTTTTCCGGCGGCGTGTGGCCATAGCGATGGCGCAGGCGGTTGAGGGCGGTCTGGGCGGGTTGGCCATCGGCGGCGACGAAGGCGACGGTCTCGAATTTCATGACCCACTCGAGGTGACGGAGGCCGGTGAGGATAACACAGCCCGGCAGCCGCGCCAGTCCCCCCGGGAGGAGGTGGCGGCTTTCGGCGCCTTAACCGCCGGTGACACTCATATGGCGCGCCACCGCGGGTTTGTTGAGGGTGCGGTCGATGACGAAGTCGTGACCCTTGGGCTTGCGGGCGATGGCGTCGAGCACCGCCTGGGTGATCAGCTCGTCGCTTTCGCTGGCGCGCAGGGGCGCGCGCAGGTCGGCGGCATCCTCCTGGCCCAGGCACATGTAAAGCGTGCCGGTGCAGGTGACGCGCACGCGGTTGCAGCTTTCGCAGAAGTTATGCGTCATGGGCGTGATGAAGCCCAGGCGCTGGCCGGTTTCGGCCACCTCGACATAGCGCGCCGGGCCGCCGGTGCGGTGGCTGGACTCGCGCAGGGTCCAGCGTTGCTCCAACTGGGCGCGGACCTGGGACAGCGGCAGGTACTGGTCGGTGCGGTCGCCGTCGATGTCGCCCAGCGGCATGGTCTCGATCAGCGTCAGGTCGAAGCCGTGCTCGCCGCAGAACTCCAGCAGCCGGTCGTATTCGTCCTCGTTGACGCCCTTCAGCGCCACGGTGTTCAGCTTGACCTTCAGCCCCGCCGCCTTGGCCGCCATCAGGCCGTCCATCACCTTGGCGATGTCGCCCCAGCGGGTGATGGACTTGAACTTGGCCGGGTCCAGCGTATCCAGCGAGACGTTGATCCGGCGCACTCCGGCCGCGAACAGCTCGTCGGCATATTTGGCGAGTTGCGTGCCGTTGGTGGTCAGCGTCAGCTCTTCCAGCCCGCCCTTGCCGATCTGGGCGCCCAGATTGCGGATCAGGCTCATGATATTGCGCCGGACCAGCGGTTCGCCCCCGGTCAGACGCAGCTTCCGGACACCCAGCCGGATGAAGGCGTTGCACAGCCTTTCCAGCTCTTCCAGGCTGAGGATGTCGGCCTTGGGCAGGAAGGTCATGTCCTCGGCCATGCAATAGACGCAGCGCAGATCGCAGCGATCGGTCACCGAGACGCGCAGATAGGTGACGCTTCGGCCGAAAGGATCGATCATGTCTGGTCCTGCTCCCTCTCTGGGCATCGTTGTTTCTTCGTGAATATAGCGATTGATACCATATTTGGGCTAAGAATCGTCCTGAAAAAGCCTCGTACCATGGTCGCATGGCGAATACCGGAAATTCGCTGTGTCCTGCCGGAATTGATCGGGATGGCGTTTTCGCCGAGGATGCCTTCTTTCGGTCAACCGGCGGAGCCTGCCCTTCCATGAAAATGCCTTTTCGCAGCCGCGTGCCGGATCGCCCGGGCAATGAGGAGGGCTGGGTCGCGGAACTGCGCGAGCAGATCGCCGAGGGCCAGTATTTCCTTGCCTTCGACAGCTATCGCGAGGCCATCGCCACCTATCCCGACAGTTTGCCTCTGTCTCTCCTGGGCGTCCTGGCGCTGCTGCGAGGCGGAGCGGTGGAGGAGGCCCTGCGCCTGCTCGATCCGCTGGAAGGGCGCCTTGCCACGCGGACGATCCGTTCCCGCAGGCTGGTCCAGGCCATCCAGGCCGTCGTTGCCGGCAAGACCGAAGCCGCCGATGCCTTGCTGGCCGAGATCCGTCAGGGGGTGCGCGGCGACCTGGGTCAGCTCGATGATCAGGAAACTTTGCGCCTTGCGGTCCAGCTTCATACGGAAATCTGGGCGCGTGTCGGCGGCGAAACGATCCTCGCCCATGCCTATGATCTGGCGGACGAGGCCTTCGCGCTGAGCGGACGGGCCGACGACGGCTTGGCCGCCGCATCGCTGGCGGCGCTGCGCGGCGAAGGGGAGCAGGCGCGGAAACGGGCGGCGGAGGTCGCCGCTTTGTGCCAAGGCGGCGAAGACATGGACCGCGAGCGGCTGCTGATCCTGGGGCAGGCGGCGATCCTGCTGGGCGATGCGGGCCTGAGCGAGGATGCCTTCCGCCGCGCCGTCACCCTTCATCCCCGCCATTATCCCAGCATCGTCCGCATCCTGCGTCATCTGGAAACGCTGGCGCAGGCGGGATATGCGATTCCCGCTCCCGTGCGCTCTTTGCTGCGCCCGCCCCGCACCGTGATCTTCGGCGGACAATCGCTCGATCATCCGGGCATGACGGAACCGTGCTTCCCGCCGGAAATCGAGGCCGATCTGGCATCCGTCATCGCGCAGCGCCTGGACGACCTGGATGCCGAGGTCGGCTATTGCTCCGCCGGCGCCGGATCGGACTTGCTGTTCATCGAGGCGATGCTGAACCGGGGGGCGGAGGTGCATATTTCCCTGCCCTTCGCCGTGGAGGATTTCGTCGCCCATCGCGTCGCCTATGCGGGACCGCGCTGGGAAAGGCGGTTCCGCAACGCCCTGCGTCTTGCCACTTCCGTCAGTTTCGCCACGGAAGAGCGCTATCTCGGTCATGACGTGCTGTTCCGCTTCAACAATTACCTGATCGAAGGGATGGCGCAGTTGCAGGGCGAGTTCCATCTGTCGGAGCCGCATCTGATGGTGACGCTGGACTATCTGGCGGAAAGCGGCGCCGGAACGGTGGCCGACTTCATGGATGCCTGGCCCGACATCACGCGGCTGCATGTGATCGACTTGGAGGAATTGCGCGAGGCACGGGCCTCGGCGCCGCCATCCGCCCCGGCCTTGTTCCAGCCTTCCGTCCGTCCGCCGCCGAAGCCGCAGGCGCTGGAACCCGAGCGGGTGATCCGTACCATGCTGTTCGCCGATATCGTCGGCTACAGCAAGCTGTCGGAGGCCGATCTGCCTGCGCTGTGGCGGGGGCTGGAGGGCGTGCGGGCCAAGATGGAGGGGCGCCACAAACCGCTGCGCCTGCTCGAATCCTGGGGCGACGCGCTCTATGCGGTGATGGATAGCAGCCAGGACATGCTGGATTACGCCTTCGCCCTGCTGGAGGCCATCGAGGCGATGGAGCCGGGGGAGAGCGGCCTGTCGCGGCGAATCCAATTGCGGGTCGGGCTTCATGCCGGGCCGGTCTTCGAGGGGGTTCATCCGCTTTCGGGCCGGACCATCGTTTATGGCAGCCATGTCAGCCGCGCCGCGCGGATCGAGCCGATTTCCCTGCCGGGCCATATCTATGCCTCGCAGCAATTCGTCGGCATGCTGAAAAGCGAGGAGAACTCGGCCCGCCATTTCGCCGATTCGACCGGGCGGAGCTATGCCCGGCGCTTTACCTGCGAATATCTGGGATCGCTGTCCCTCGCTAAGAATTACGGGCGCCAGCCGGTCTATCATATCCGCAAGCGGGACGACGCTCCGCCGTCGGGCCGTGCCCCGTCCTGACCGGCCTCAGTCGCATTCCTCGCTTTCCGGCGCGTCGCAGGTCGGCGGGTCGGGGCGCAGGAATTGCGCGAAGTCGCGCAGGTCCTCGTCGATGGCGCGGCGGGCCTTTTCTTCCAGGGCGCGGTAGCGGGCCAGGACTTCGCGGCCATGGGGGGTGAGGGTGGCGCCGCCGCCGCCCTTGCCGCCCGCCGCCGTCTCGACCATGGGGTCGCGGAAGGCGGCGTTGATGCGGTCCACCAGCAGCCAGGCCCGGCGATAGCTCATGCCCATCTCGCGCGCCGCCCCGGAGATCGAGCCGCTACGGCCGATGGCTTCCAGCAGCGCCGCCTTGCCCGGACCGAGCGCGGTTACTTCGCCGATCAGCAGCCGGATCATGGGTTTGGCGTCGCTCTTCACTCAAAGGTCGTCCTGCTTGATGCCGTTCCCCCATAAAGGCGGCGAGGCGGAGGGCTTGTCAATGCCGGGAAAGAAGGGGCGGGAAAGGCCGAAGGTCAGAAGGAGGCGGGCGGACGCGCTTCCTCGACCACGTCCAGGCTGACCACCTCGATATTGATGGTCTGCTTGCCGGCATGTTCGAAATTGACGGTGACGCGATTGCCGATGGCCGATTGCACCTGGCCCAGCCCCCAATCCGGCTGGGCGGGATGACGGACGATGGTTCCCGGGACGAGGTCGTGCAGCATGACGGGGACTCCTGCAACGTTAGGGTGGAATGCCTTGGCCCGATGGCAAAGCATCGGGCGAAAAGGGTTTCCCCCATCTGTGTGATGCCTGTAACTTGGGGGGAAAAGCAGAAAGCATCCAGGGAAAACACAGCCATGTCCGATGCGGACGACATCCTCAACCTGGCCGAATTGCTCTGCGCTAGGCTTTGCCACGACCTGTCCGGCCCGCTGGGGGCGGTCTCCGCCGGTGCCGAACTGCTGGGCGAAGGCGGCGAGGGGGATGCGGAAAGCCTGGAGCTTCTGGCCGCCAGCGCCCGGTCGGCGGCGCTGCGCCTGAAATATCTGCGGGATGCCTTCGGCCCCGGAACCCAGCCCGCGGGCTGCGGAACGCTGGCCGGCAAGCTGCGCGGCTGGCTGGGGGATGGTTCCGGCGCGGGCGGCATCGTCCTGGACTGGCCGGACCTGCGGCCCGATCAGGAGGTGCCCGCCGATCTCGGGCGGCTGATCCTCAATCTCGGCGTCCTGGCCCGCGATTGCCTGCCGCGCGGCGGACGGGTCTCGCTGTCGGGCGATGTTTCCGGGGATTTCGAGATGCTGGTGGAAGGCCCCAACCTGCGCGTGGGCGAGGCGATCGCCGCCGCCGGGGAAGCCAAGGTCGAGAGCGCCCGCGCTGCGCAAGGCCGCCTGACGGCGCTGCTGGCCGCGCGGCTGGGGAGGAAACTGGCCGCCGTTTCCGAGCCGGATCGCCTGACCCTGACGATCAGGACTAAAGATCTATGATCATTTGCGTAGGGCACTACTTCCGATGGGCGTGGGGACGTGCTATCAATTAGGTAAGCTATTCTAAGATAGGCTGGCCTCAGGCCGGTTTCATTGTGCGGGTCAAACTGGAGCGTCGAGATGGACGACTTGCTGAGCGAATTTTTGACAGAGACCGCCGAGAGTTTGGCGACTCTCGACGTGGAACTCGTCAATCTCGAGCAGAATCCCAACGACCCGAAAATTCTGCAGAACATCTTCCGCTTGGTGCATACCATCAAGGGAACCTGCGGTTTTCTCGGGTTGCCGCGTCTGGAAACGGTTGCCCACGCAGCCGAGAACGTGTTGGGCAAGTTCCGCGATGGTGACCTTGAGGTGACCCCGGATGCGGTGACGTTGATCCTCAATTCGATCGACCGCATCAAGGAGATCCTGGGCCATCTCGAACAGACCGAAGCCGAGCCCGAGGGCAATGACGCCGACCTGATCGAGCGCCTGAACGCCATGGCCGAGGGCCGGGCCGCCCCGGCGGCTTCCTCCGGCGAAAGCGATGCGCCCCCGGCTCCGCCCGGTCCCGGCGAGGCGGACAATCCCGCCGACGACGCGCCGTCTTGGCCGGTCGCCGCCGAGCTGGAAGCGGAATTCGCCGAGCTGCTGGGCAAGAACGACAAGCCCGCCGCGCCGTCCGTGCCCGCTTCCGTCCCCTCCACTCCGGCGCCTGCCCCGGCCACCGCCGTCCAGCCGGTCGAGGAAAAGCCCGCCGCCGTTCCCGCTGCGCCGAAGGCCGAGGCCAAGGCTCCGGCCGCCTCCGCCGCTCCGGTCGGCGAAGCCAAGGAATCGGTCGCCAACCAGTCCATCCGCGTCAATGTCGAGCTGCTCGAAAACCTGATGACGCTGGTTTCGGAACTGGTGCTGACCCGCAACCAGCTTCTGCAGATGGTGCGCGGCAAGGATGACAGCGAATTCGCCACGCCGCTGCAGCGCCTGAGCCACATCACCACCGACCTGCAGGAAGGCGTGATGAAGACGCGCATGCAGCCCATCGGCAATGCCTGGGCCAAGCTGCCGCGTATCGTCCGCGACCTGTCGCTGGAAATGGGCAAGAAGATCGACCTCCAGATGATCGGCGCCGAGACCGAACTCGACCGTCAGGTGCTGGAACTGATCAAGGACCCGCTGACCCATATGGTGCGCAACTCCGCCGACCATGGCCTGGAAGGGCCGGAGGAACGGCGCGCCGCAGGCAAGCCCGAAGTCGGCAAGGTCGTGCTGAACGCCTATCACGAGGGCGGTCACATCATCATCGAGATTTCCGATGACGGACGCGGTCTGAACCTCGCCAAGATCCGCGCCAAGGCCATCGCCAATGGCCTGGTCAGCGAGGCCGAGGCCGACGCGATGACCGAGCAGCAGATCGCCCAGTTCATCTTCCGCGCCGGCCTGTCCACCGCCGAAAAGGTCACCTCGGTCTCTGGGCGCGGCGTCGGCATGGACGTGGTGCGCTCGAATATCGAGAAGATCGGCGGCACCATCGAGCTGAAGACGGCCCTGGGCAAGGGTTCGACCTTCACCATCAAGATCCCGCTGACGCTCGCCATCGTCTCGGCCCTGATCGTGGAATGCTCGAACGAACGCTTCGCCATTCCGCAGATCAGCGTGCTGGAACTGGTGCGCGTCACGCCCAATTCCGAACACAAGATCGAGGTCATCAACAGCGCCCCGGTCCTGCGCCTGCGCGACCGCCTGCTGCCGCTGGTGTCGCTCAAGAAGCTGCTGCGCCTGGAAGAGGGCGAGGACGAACGGTCCGAGACCTTCATCGTCATCACCCAGGTCGGCACCTACACCTTCGGCATCATCGTCGACCGCGTCTTCGATACCGAGGAAATCGTGGTCAAGCCGGTGGCGCCGATCCTGCGCCACATCACCATGTTCTCGGGCAACACGATCCTGGGCGACGGCTCGGTGATCATGATCCTCGATCCCAATGGCATCGCCTCGGCGACGGGCGAGGCGGGCATGGCCGGCGCCACCCAGGCCGCCGATTCCAAGGCCGCCCGCGTGGATGCCAACGAGCGTACCTCGCTGCTGGTCTTCCGCGACGGCACCGGCGACGACCTCAAGGCCGTGCCGCTGGCCCTGGTGGCCCGCCTGGAAGAGATCGACCTGGCGCAGATCGAGCATTCCCACGGCAAGCCGGTGGTGCAGTATCGCGGCCATCTCATGCCGCTGGTCGCCATCGACCCGCATATGGATCTCGGCAAGGAAGGCCGCCAGCCGGTCCTGGTCTTCTCCGACCGCGACCGCAGCATGGGTCTGGTGGTCGAGGAAATCGTCGATATCGTCGAGGAGCATCTGAAGGTCGAACTGGCGGTGGACCAGCCGGGCCTGATCGGCACCGCCGTCATCTCGGGCAAGGCCACCGATCTGATCGATGCCGGCTACTACCTGACCCAGGCTTTCGGCGACTGGTTCGGCACGCAGGAAGAGCCCTCCTTCGACAACGAGGACGGGTCCCAGCGCCGGGTGCTGCTGGTCGACGACAGCCCGTTCTTCCGCAACCTGCTGACGCCGCTTCTGTCGGTCGCCGGTTATGACGTCACCGCCGTGGACAGCGCCGACAAGGCCCTGGCCCTGCGCGATACCGGCCGGGAATTCGATATCATCATCAGCGATATCGAAATGCCGGGCCTGAGCGGCTTCGACTTCGCGACCGCCGTCCGCAGCGAAGGCCCCTGGCGGCAGGTGCCGATGGTGGCGCTGTCCTCGCACGCCACGGAACGGGATTTCGAACGGGGCCGTCAGGTCGGCTTCAACGACTATGTCGCCAAGTTCGACCGTGACGCCCTGCTCGAGACGCTGATGCAGACGCTTGCTGCCGCTGAAGGTGCCGCATGAACCAGATCGTTGCCCGTGGACGTGATTCCCAGGAAGTCCTGGCCGCCGAGACCCAGGATTACGTGACCATGTTTATCGAGGGTCAGCTTTTCGGTATTCCGGTGCTGACCGTCCAGGATGTCCTCGGCGCCCAGAAGATCACCCGCATTCCGCTCGCGCCGCGGGAGGTTGCCGGATCGCTCAACCTGCGCGGCCGCATCGTCACCGCCATCGACGTGCGCCTGCGCCTCGGCCTCGCCCCCCGTCCCGAGGGCGAGCAGCCGATGAGCGTGGTGGTGGAACTGGGTGGCGAGCTCTACAGCCTGATGGTCGATTCCGTGGGCGAGGTGCTGAGCCTGCCTTCCGCCGGTTTCGAGCGCAATCCGCCGACCCTCGATCCGCTGTGGCGGGAATTCTCGGCCGGTATCTTCCGCCTTCAGGGCAAGCTGCTCGTCGTGCTTGACGTGATGCGGCTTTTGGAATTTACCAGGCAGGAAGCCTGAGAAACGATGTCTGGCGGGCCCGGCAAAACGGCGCCCGCCTTTCTCGCCCATCCATCCGAAGCGAGCGAAGTGTCGGCATGAAGTCCTGTCTGATCGTAGACGATTCCAAGGTCATCCGTATGGTGGCCAAGAAAATCCTCACTGAGCTGAGCTTTGCGACCGTCGAGGCGGAAGACGGCCAGGTAGCGCTGGATGCCTGCAAGAAGGCGATGCCCGATGCGGTTCTGCTGGATTGGAACATGCCGGTGATGAACGGCATCGACTTCCTGCGCGAGCTGCGCAAGCTGCCCGAGGGCGGCAAGCCCGTCGTGGTCTTCTGCACCACGGAAAACGATATCGAACATATTCAAGAAGCCATTTCGGCCGGGGCCAACGAATACATCATGAAGCCCTTCGACAGCGAGATCCTGCAGACGAAATTCGCTCAGGTCGGACTGCTCTAGGCGAATGATTGGCACCGGCACGGTAAAAATGGCCTCCTCTGATCCTGTCCGCGTCATGGTGGTTGACGATTCCGCCGTGGTGCGCGGATTGATTACCCGCATGCTTGAAGAAGACCCCGGCATTTCGGTGGTCGCTTCGGTCGGCAACGGCCAGATGGCGCTCAATGCGCTGGAGCGGCACAGCGTCGAGGTGGTTCTCCTCGATATCGAAATGCCGATCATGGACGGCATGACGGCCTTGCCCAAGCTGTTGCAGGTGAATCGCAACCTGCAGATCATCATGGCCTCGACCCTGACCCTGAAGAATGCCGATATCAGCATGCGGGCGCTCGAGGCCGGGGCTGCGGACTATATTCCCAAGCCAACTTCCACCCGTGAGATGACCGGCGGGGGCATGGACTTCAAGCAGGAGCTGATCGGCAAGGTCAAGGCCCTGGCCCAGCGCTATCGCACGGCGACGGGCGGCAACCGCGCCGCCCCATCCGCTGGACAGCCCGTTGCCGAACGTTCCGCGCCGTCCGGTGCCGCGCCCGCCGCCCGTCCGGCCGCGCCGCGCCCGACCACTGCCGCGCCGGGCAAGGTGGCGATTCATCCCCCCGGCCCGATCAGCCTGCGCCAGCCCTCTTCCGATGCGCCGGACGTGCTGGCCATCGGCAGTTCCACCGGCGGCCCGCAGGCACTGTTCGCCGTACTGTCGGGCCTGAAGGGCCTGCGCCAGCCGATCCTGATCACCCAGCACATGCCGGCCACCTTCACCACCATCCTGGCCGAGCATATCAGCCGGATTTCCGGCATTCCCGCCGCCGAAGGCAAGGATGGGGAGAAGATCCAGGGCGGCCGCATCTATGTGGCGCCCGGGGATTATCACATGGTCGTCGAGTCCAAGGGGACGGACAAGATCCTGCGGCTGAACCAGAATCCGCCGGAAAATTTCTGCCGTCCCTCGGTCGATCCCATGTTCCGCAGCGTGTCCGCCGCCTGGGGGCGGCGCGTCCTGTCCCTGGTGCTGACCGGCATGGGGCATGACGGCCTGAAAGGCGGCCAGGCCATCGTCGCCGCCGGCGGAACCGTCGTCGCCCAGGACGAAGCCACCAGTGTGGTCTGGGGCATGCCCGGTGCCGTGGCCACCGCCGGCATCTGCAGCGCGGTGCTGCCCTTGCCCGAGATTGCTCCTTACATCCAAAAGCTGGCGATGAGGCGCTAGAATCATGCGTCCGGAAGATTTCGACTACATCGCCAAGATGCTCAAGGAGCGTTCCGGCCTGATCGTGACTCCCGACAAGGCCTATCTGCTGGATTCGCGCCTGATGCCGATCGCGCGCAAGCGCGGCATGAAGGATCTGACCGAGCTGATCGGCGTCCTGCGCAACCGCGACGAGGTCCTGGCGCGCGAGGTGACGGAAGCGATGACGACCAACGAGTCGTTCTTCTTCCGCGACATCAAGCCCTTCGACCAGTTCCGCGATATCGTCCTGCCGCAGATGATGCAGGCGCGGGCGGCGAAGAAGAGCCTGCGCATCTGGTCGGCGGCGTCCTCCAGCGGCCAGGAACCCTATTCCCTGGCCATGATCCTGAAGGAACAATCGGCCAAGCTGGCGGGGTGGCGGATCGAGATCGTCGCCACCGACATCTCCACCGAGATGCTGGAGAAGGCCAAGGCCGGTCTGTATTCCCAGTTCGAGGTGCAGCGCGGCCTGCCCATCCAGCTTCTGGTGAAATATTTCCAGAAGCGCGAGGAAAGCTGGCAGATCGATGCCTCGATCCGCGCCATGGTGCAGTTCCGCGAATGGAACCTGCTCAACGACCTCAAGGGGCTGGGGCAGTTCGACATCGTCTTCTGCCGCAACGTGCTGATCTATTTCGACCAGCCGACCAAGACCCGCGTTCTCGACAATATCGCCCGCCAGATGCCCGATGACGGCATCCTCTATCTGGGCGGCGCCGAGACGGTGCTGGGCGTCTCCGAGGCCTTCAAGCCCATCCCCAACCAGCGCGGCATCTATGCCGTCAACCGAGCCGGCATCGGCAAGGCCCCGCAAGGGCTGGCGACGGCGACCGCCGCGCCCTACAAGCCCGCGGCCCCCGCCGGGCGCTGACCGGGGCGAGGCGGATAAAGAAAAAGGCGGCTTTCGGGGCCGCCTTTTTCTTTGGGTGAAGGAGGGTGGGTCAGTTCACGTCGTTTTCGGGATCGCGCAGCACATAGCCGCGGCCCCAGACCGTCTCGATATAATTCTCGCCGCCGGTGGCGTTGGCGAGCTTCTTGCGCAGCTTGCAGATGAAGACGTCGATGATCTTCAGCTCCGGCTCGTCGATGCCGCCATAGAGGTGGTTGAGGAATTGTTCCTTAGTCAGGGTCTGGCCCTTGCGCAGGGACAGCAATTCGATGATGCCGTATTCCTTGGCGGTCAGGTGCAGCGGCACGCCGGCCACGTCCACGGCGCGGTTGTCCAGGTTGACCGTCAGGCTGCCGGTGCGGATGACCGAATGGGCATGGCCCTTGGAGCGGCGGACGATGGCCTGGATGCGGGCCACCAGCTCGGCGCGGTCGAAGGGCTTGGTCAGGTAGTCGTCGGCCCCGAAGCCCAGTCCCTTGACCTTCTTTTCCGGCTCGGTGAGGCCGGAAAGGATCAGCACCGGCGTATCGACGCGCGAGGCGCGCAGGCGGCGCAGGACCTCGTAGCCGTCAATATCGGGCAGCATGAGGTCGAGGAGGATGAGGTCGTAGTCATAGATCTTGCCGATTTCCAGCCCGTCTTCGCCGAGGCTGGTGGAATCGACGACCATGCCCTCATTCCGCAGCATCAGCTCGACGCCTTTGGCGACCATCTGATCGTCCTCGACCATGAGAATTCGCATAGGAGATACCCGTTCTATTGACGACGTGGTAACTAGTGCAGGAGTAAGTATTGACGTCGTGGTAACCATATGTGGGTATGCTCTTGGTCGCAACCCGTGAAGCGCTTGGTTCACACACAATTAAGGATAAGTTCCAGGCTGTTCCTTTGATGTTCCAGACTTGTTCTGGATGGGCGGCGGGAATGACTTGGCTGAGGGGCAGGGATGAGCATTCAGATTCGTAACCTCCTCAACGAGATCGACCGGCTTCCCGGGCATCGGGTGTTCGGCCGCGTCAGCGGCGTGCAGGGCATGCTGGTCGAGGCCGGTGGCGTGCAACGCAGCCTGTCGGTGGGGGATCGCTGCCAGATCGTGGCGCGCGGCGAGCGGCGGGTGACCTGCGAGGTGGTGGGCTTCCGCGACGGACGGGCGCTGCTGATGCCCTATTCCTCGATCGACGGCATCGGCCTGGGTTGCCGCACCGAGGTCTGCGACGGCGAAGCGGTGCTCTATCCCGAACGCTCCTGGCTGGGCCGGGTCATCGACGCCATGGGCGAGCCGATCGACGGGCAGGGGCTGCTGGAGACGGGTCCCCGCGCCTATCCGGTACGCAACCAGCCGCCGCCGGCCCATGGCCGTGGCCGCGTGGCAGGCAAGGTGGATCTGGGCGTGCGGGCGGTCAATGCCTTCCTGACCTGCTGCCAGGGCCAGCGCATGGGCATCTTCGCCGGGTCCGGCGTGGGAAAATCCTCGCTGCTGTCGATGATGGCGCGCCAGACCTCGGCGGACGTCAATGTCATCGGCCTGATCGGCGAGCGCGGCCGCGAGGCGCGCGAATTCATCGAGGACGATCTCGGCCCCGAAGGCATGGCGAAGAGCGTGGTGGTGGTCTCCACCTCCGACGAATCGCCGCTGATGCGCCGCCAGGCGGCCTATGTCACCCTGACCGTGGCCGAATATTTCCGTGATCTCGGCCTGAACGTGCTGTGCATGATGGACAGCGTGACCCGCTTCGCCATGGCCCAGCGCGAGATCAGCCTGTCGGTGGGGGAACCGCCGGCCAGCAAGGGCTATACGCCGACCGTCTTTGCCGAACTGCCCCGCCTGCTGGAACGCGCCGGGCCGGGGCCGGGCGGCAAGGGCAACATCACCGGCCTGTTCACGGTGCTGGTCGATGGCGACGACCATAACGAACCCATCGCCGATGCCGTGCGCTCAATCCTGGACGGCCATATCGTTCTGGACCGCGCCATCGCCGAGCGTGGCCGCTATCCCGCCGTCAACATCCTGCGCAGCGTCTCGCGCACCATGCCGGGCTGCAACAGCGACGAGGAAAACCGGATCGTCAGCCGCGCCCGCCAACTGATCTCGACCTACGAGGACATGGCCGAACTGATCCGCCTGGGCGCCTATCGCCGGGGCAGCGATCCGGCGGTGGACGAGGCGATCCACTACTATCCCCAGATCGAGGCCTTCCTGGCCCAGCGCAAGGACGAGGATGGCGCCGATCTCGCCAGCTGCTACATCCAGCTGGCCCAGATCCTGGGAATGTAAGCGGTGGCGCGGAAGGACCTCCATTCGCTGCTTCGCCTCTCCCGCTGGGAAGTGGACGAGGCGCGCCGCGCCCTGGGAGCCTTGCTCAGCCGCGAAGAGGAGATCCAGGCCTATATCGCCGCCCTGGACGAGGAAGTCGTGCAGGAGCGGAAGCAGGCGGCGCAGGACGTGCTCGCCGCCGGTCCGACCTTCACCCATTACCTCCAGCATTGGCGCCAGCGCCGCAGCGAGGCCGAGCAGGCGATGGAGGAACTCTCCCGCCAAATCGCCGAGGCCCAGGAAGCCCTGGCCGAAGCCTACCGCCAGCAGAAGACCTATGAGCTGGCCCAGAAATCCCGCGACGAGCACCGCCGCCGCGAGGAAGACCAGCGGGAACAGCAATTCCTCGACGAGATCGCGCAGAACAGCTATCTGCGCAACAAGGAATGATGGCGAGGGGGGCTTCGGCCCAAGCTATTGAAATAGCTTTATCCTGATCGGATTCGGCTTCTTGGCGTCCTTGGTGCCTTGGTGGTTTCTTCAGCCGCAGAGGGCCACCAAGACACTAAGACACAAAGGCTTTTGATGCGGGGGGGAAGGGGCTGTCCCATAGGGGGCACGGTATAAAGCAACAGGGCCGGTTCCTTGCGGAACCGGCCCTGCTTTTTCAGCACATCACCGTGATGTCAGTGTGCTGCGGGCTGACCGCCCGAGAGGGCGGCCTGCATGGCGACGGCGACATCGTGGGCCCGCTTCGCCTGGGCGCGGGCCTGGTCGGTTTCGGCGGCCTGAAGCGCCTCTTCGGCGGCCTTCAGGCGAGCTGCGGCGTCTTCGGCCTTCAGCTCGGAAACCGGCACGGCTTCTTCGGCGAGGACGGTGCAGCGCTCTTCGTTCACTTCGGCGAAACCGCCCGCGACGAAGATGCGGTTGCGGATATTACCGCCTTCGTAGATGTCGATGATGCCGGGCCGCAGCGTGGCGATCATCGGCGAGTGACGGGGCAGGGCGCCGAAATCGCCCTCGCTGCCGGGAACGGTGACCATTTCGGCCGGTTCCGACACCAGGAGCTTTTCCGGCGATACCAATTCGAACTGGAGCGTCTCAGCCATGGTTCAGTGCCTTTCTCAGGCGGCCTCGGCCAGCTTCTTGGCCTTCTCGACCGCTTCCTCGATGGTGCCGACCATGTAGAAGGCGGCTTCGGGGAGATGGTCGTATTCGCCGTCGACGATGCCCTTGAAGCCCTTGATGGTGTCTTCCAGGGAAACCAGCTTGCCCGGCGTGCCGGTGAAGACTTCGGCGACGTGGAAGGGCTGGGACAGGAAGCGCTGGATCTTGCGGGCGCGGGCCACGATCAGCTTGTCTTCTTCCGACAGTTCGTCCATGCCCAGGATGGCGATGATGTCCTGCAGCGACTTGTAGGTCTGCAGCACTTCCTGGACGCGGCGGGCGACGGTGTAGTGCTCTTCACCGACGATGCGCGGATCAAGCGCACGGCTGGTGGAGTCGAGCGGGTCGACCGCCGGGAAGATGGCCTGCTCGGCGATGGCACGGTTGAGCACCGTGGTGGCGTCCAAGTGGGCGAAGGAGGTGGCCGGAGCGGGGTCGGTCAAGTCGTCGGCGGGGACGTAGATGGCCTGCACCGAGGTGATCGAACCCTTCTTGGTCGAGGTGATGCGTTCCTGCATCGCGCCCATGTCGGTCGACAGGGTCGGCTGATAGCCCACGGCCGAGGGGATACGGCCCAGCAGCGCCGACACTTCCGAACCCGCCTGGGTGAAGCGGAAGATGTTGTCGACGAAGAACAGCACGTCCTGGCCTTCCTGGTCGCGGAAGTATTCGGCGACGGTCAGGCCGGTCAGGGCGACGCGGGCACGGGCGCCCGGCGGTTCGTTCATCTGGCCGTAGATCAGGGCGACCTTCGAGCCTTCGCCGTCCAGCTTGATGACGCCGGAATCGATCATCTCGTGGTAAAGGTCGTTGCCCTCGCGGGTACGCTCGCCGACGCCGGCGAAGACGGACACGCCGCCATGGGCCTTGGCGATGTTGTTGATCAGTTCCTGAATGGTCACGGTCTTGCCGACGCCGGCGCCGCCGAACAGGCCGATCTTACCGCCCTTCACGTAGGGAGCCAGCAGGTCGATGACCTTGATGCCGGTGACCAGGATCTCGGCTTCGGTGGACTGCTCGGTGAATTCCGGCGCATCGGCGTGGATCGAAGCCGTCTGCTTGGCATTGATCGGGCCGCGCTCGTCGATCGGCTCGCCGATGACGTTCAGGATGCGGCCCAGGGTCTCGGGGCCGACCGGCACCTGGATCGGCGCGCCGGTGTCGACCACTTCCTGGCCGCGGGTCAGGCCGTCCGTCGAGTCCATGGCGATGGTGCGGACGGTGTTCTCGCCCAGATGCTGCGCCACTTCGAGAACGAGGGTCTTGCCCTGGTTCTGGGTGTGCAGGGCGGAAAGGATGGCCGGCAGACCGGCATCGAAGCGCACGTCTACGACAGCGCCCAGAACCTGGGTAATCGTGCCGACGTTGTTGTTGCTCATGGCGTGCTCCTAGTTACCCGTCACAGCGCTTCGGCGCCGGAGATGATTTCGATCAGTTCCTTGGTGATCTGCGCCTGACGCGAACGGTTGTACTGGATGGTCAGACGGTCGATCATTTCGCCCGCGTTGCGGGTGGCGTTATCCATGGCGGTCATGCGGGCGCCCTGTTCGCTGGCGCTGCTTTCCAGCAGGGCGCGGAACACCTGCACGGCCATGTTGCGGGGCAGAAGCTCGTCGAGAATGCCTTCCTCGGAAGGTTCGAACTCGTAGAGCGCCTTGACCTCGCCGCCCTTCTCCTCGGAGACGGCCGGAACCGGGAACGGAACCAGCTGCTGCCGGGTAACTTCCTGCGAAATCGCGGAGCGGAAGCGGTTGTAGACGATGGTGCAGACGTCGAATTCGCCGGCTTCGAACATCGACGTGATCTTGGCGGCGATCTGGTCGGCATCGGCAAAGGACACGCCCTTGCGGCCGATGCCCTCGACCGATTCCGTGATCAGCTTGGCATGATCGCGGCGCAGGTTGTCGCGTCCCTTGCGGCCCACGGTCAGGACCTTGACGGTCTTGCCCTGGCGCTGCAGGTCGGCGATCAGCCGGCGCACATCACGGACGATGGAGCTGTTGAAACCACCGCACAGGCCGCGGTCGGAAGAGACGACGACCACCAGATGGACGTCGTCCTGACCGGTCCCGGCGAGCATCCTCGGCGCGCCTTGCTGGCCGGCAAGCGAGCCGGCCAGGGCACCAAGCATGCGCTCCATGCGCTCGGCGTAAGGCCGGGCGGCCTCGGCAGCCATCTGCGCGCGCCGCAGCTTCGACGCTGCGACCATTTTCATGGCCGACGTGATCTTGCGCGTCGATTTGACGCTCGTGATCCGTAGCCTTAGGTCCTTGAGGCTGGGCATGCGTTAACTCTCGGTCGTGGGCCGGCGGCCTTAGGCGAAGGTCTTGACGAAGCCGTCGAGGAAGGCCTTGAGCTTTTCCTCGATCTCGGGGGTCAGCGCCTTGGCGCTGCGGATCCCTTCGAGAATTTCCGGCTGGCGGGACTTCATGTCCGACAGCAGCGAGGATTCGAAGCGCTGGATCTGGTTGACCGGCAGCTTGTCGAGATAGCCCTTCACGCCGCTATAGATCGACACGACCTGCTCTTCGACCGGCATTGGCGCGAACTGCTTCTGCTTCAGCAGCTCGGTCAGACGGGTGCCGCGAGCCAGCAGGCGCTGGGTCGAGGGGTCGAGGTCGGAGGCGAACTGCGCGAAGGCGGCCATTTCGCGATACTGGGCCAGTTCCAGCTTAATCGAGCCGGCGACCTGCTTCATCGCCTTGATCTGGGCGGCGGAGCCGACGCGCGACACCGACAGGCCGACGTTCACGGCGGGGCGGATGCCCTTATAGAACAGGTCGGTTTCCAGGAAGATCTGGCCGTCGGTGATCGAGATCACGTTGGTCGGAATGTAGGCCGAGACGTCGTTGGCCTGGGTTTCGATGACCGGCAGGGCGGTCAGCGAACCGGCGCCATGCTCGTCGTTCATCTTGGCCGCGCGTTCCAGCAGGCGGGAGTGCAGGTAGAACACGTCGCCCGGATAGGCTTCACGGCCCGGCGGACGGCGGAGCAGCAGCGACATCTGGCGATAAGCCACGGCCTGCTTCGACAGATCGTCATAGATGATGACGGCATGCATGCCGTTGTCGCGGAAGTATTCGCCCATGGCGGCACCGGCATAGGGCGCCAGGAACTGCAGCGGGGCCGGCTCGGAGGCGGTGGCGGCCACGACGATGGAGTATTCCATCGCGCCGTAGTCTTCCAGCTGCTTGACGATCTGGGCGACGGTCGAACGCTTCTGACCGACGGCGACGTAGATGCAGAACATCTTCTGCTTCTCGTCGGTGGTCTGGTCGTTGAAATTCTTCTGGTTGATGATGGTGTCGACCAGGACGGCGGTCTTGCCGGTCTGACGGTCACCGATCACCAGTTCGCGCTGGCCGCGGCCGATCGGGATCAGGGCGTCGATGGCCTTGATGCCGGTCTGCATGGGCTCGTGCACCGACTTGCGCGGGATGATGCCCGGGGCCTTGACTTCGACGCGCGAGGTGCGGGTCGCGTTCAGCGGACCCTTGCCGTCGATGGGATTGCCCAGCGCGTCGACGACGCGGCCGAGCAGTTCCGGACCGACCGGCACTTCAACGATGGCGCCGGTCCGCTTGACGGTGTCGCCTTCCTTGATGCCCTGGTCGCTGCCGAAGATCACGACACCGACATTGTCGGTTTCGAGGTTCAGCGCCATGCCCTTGATGCCGCCGGGAAACTCGACCATCTCGCCGGCCTGGACCTTGTCCAGACCATGGATACGGGCGATGCCGTCGCCGACCGAGAGAACCTGGCCGACCTCGGCGACTTCCGCCTCGGTGCCGAAATTGGCGATCTGTTCCTTAAGGATAGCGGAGATTTCCGCGGCGCGGATTTCCATCACCCAACCCCTTTCATAGCGAGCTGAAGCCGTTGCAGCTTCGTGCGAAGCGAGCTGTCAACCATACGGGAGCCAACCTTGACCACCATGCCGCCGAGCAGGGCCGGGTCGACACTGACATCGAGCGAGACGTTGCCACCGACAACCTTCTTCAAAGAGGCGGCGAGGGCGGTCCGTTGGGATTCGTTAAGTTCGGTGGCCGAGGCCACTTGAGCGACGACCTCGCCGCGGCGGGCGGAGAGTCGGTCGAGATAGGCCCGGATCATGCCTTCCAGGGCGGAAAGACGGCGATTCTTGGCGACGAGGCCGAGGAAACGCTGCGTCAGATCCTGGAAGCCGGCCTTGGCGGCCAGGGCGGCGATAGCCTTTTCCTGATCGGCCCGGCTGATGACCGGGCTGGTGAGAGCGCGGCGCAGGTCCGCGCTGCTGGCGAGCATGGCCTTGAGAGCCTTGAGGTCTGCCGCGATCTGGTCGAGCGACCCTTGGGTCTCGGCCAATTCGAAAAGCGCGGCGGCGTAGCGTTCGGCGATAGCGCCTGTCGGTTCGGATGACACCGGGACGGTCCCTCAGAAGTAGCCGTAACGAGCTTCAGCGGTAATAACAGAAGATTTTGTTATTACACGCGTTTTCGGCGCCGGCGGCAGGCCGCCCCCCTTGGCGCGTGGGTTAACTAGCATATCGGGGTAGAGGTTGCAAGCAGGGCCGGTGCCAAATTTCGCAAGACGCCTAGTCATTTGACCCTTGTCAAGGGCCTGGGAGAAGGCTGCTTCCACCGCGCATATGCCATAGGCCAGAGCCCAGGTCGAGGGGTTATCCGCACCCCACCCATTTGGGTGAGTGACCTCGACTTTAGAGGAAGGAAAAAGGGTCGACATCCACTTGCACGCGCACCGCCGGGTCCTGCTCCACCCCGGCCAGCCAGCGCCGCAGCACGGTCTGGATGGCGACGTCGCGGGACGTCTTGAGCAGCAGGCGGCGGCGGTGGCGTCCGCGCAGCAGCGCCATGGGCGCCGGAGCGGGGCCGAGAACGTCCAGACCCGGCCCGTGGGGCGCGGCCCGGCCCAGGGCGCGGGCCATGCGTTCGACCCGCGCTTCGTCGGCGCCCGAGACGATCAGGGCGGCGAGGCGGCCGAAGGGCGGCATGCCGGCGGCGCGGCGCTGCTCGGTCTCCTCGCGGATGAAGCCTTCGTGGTCGCCGCGCGCCAGGGCCTGCATCACCGGATGATCGGGCTCGAAGCTTTGCAGCAGCACCCGGCCCGGACGTTCGGCGCGGCCCGCGCGGCCCGCCACCTGGGACAGCAGCTGATAGGTGCGTTCGGCGGCGCGCAGGTCGCCCCCCGACAGGCCGAGATCGCCGTCCACCACGCCGACCAGGGTCAGCATGGGAAAGTGATAGCCCTTGGCGACGATCTGGGTGCCGATCAGCAGGTCGATCTCGTGCTCGGTGACCTGCCGTACCAGCTCCGCCCCCTGGGCCGGGCTGGTGATCGTGTCGCTGGCCATCACCGCCCAGCGTGTGTCGGGGAAGCGGTGCGCCACTTCCTCGGCCAGACGTTCGACGCCCGGGCCGCAGGGGACCATGCTGTCTTCATCCCCGCAGGACGGGCATTCCTTGGGCGAGGGCTGGCTGTGGCCGCAATGGTGGCATTGCAGCCGTCCCAGCAGCCGGTGTTCGACCAGCCAGGCGGTGCAATTGGGGCATTGCAGGCGGTGGCCGCAGGTGCGGCACAGGGTCAGCGGGGCATAGCCGCGCCGGTTCAGGAACAGCATGGCCTGCTCGCCCGCCGCCAGGGTCTGTTCCACCGCCTCGGCCAGGACCGGCGAGATCCACTGCCCGCGCGGCGGCGGATGCTTGCGCATGTCGATGATGGACAGGTCCGGCATGCCCGCCCCGCCATGGCGTTCGGGCAGGTGCAGATGGCGGTATTTTCCCGCCCGCACATTATAAAGTGTCTCCAGCGACGGCGTGGCCGAAGCCAGGACCACCGGATGGCCGCCCAGATGGCCACGCACCACCGCCATGTCGCGGGCATGATAGATGACGCCTTCCTCCTGCTTGAAGGAGGATTCATGTTCTTCGTCGACGATGATCAGGCCCAAATCGGGGAAGGGCAGGAACAGCGCCGAGCGGGCGCCGACGACCACCTTGCCGCGTCCCTCGGCGACCGCCCGCCAGGTCTCGCGGCGCTGGGCCTGGCCCAGATCGGAATGCCATTGCAGCGGCGGTGCGCCGAAGCGGCGGGCGAAGCGTTCCAGCCATTGCGCCCCCAGGGCGATTTCCGGCAGCAGGACCAGCACCTGCTGGCCCTGTTCCAGGGCGGCGGCCATGGCCTCGAAATAGACCTCGGTCTTGCCCGAGCCGGTGACGCCTTCCAGCACCACCGCCGAGAAGCTGCGCCCCTGCACCCGCGCCACCATGTCGGCCGCCGCTTCACGCTGGGCGGCGGACAGGGTGGGGCCGGGACGGTGCCAGTCGGGCTGCGACTCGGCGACCGGGTCCAGCGGCACCTGTTCCAGCGCCCCGGCCTCGACCAGCCCGCGGACCACCGCTGGTCCCACCCCGGCCTGCTTGGCCAGTTCCGAGGCGGCGATGGGGGCGGAGCGGGCGGCGGCTTCCAGCACCTTCATGCGTGCGGGCGTCATGCGCAGGCCCAGGCTGGCCGGTTCCGCCGCCGGTTTGACGCCGAGGACGGGACGCGCCGGTTCCAGGGCGGCGGGCACGCTCATCGCCATCTTCAGCACCGTGCCGGGCAGCGCCAGGGTATAGGCGGCGACCCAATCCACCAGCTTGCGCAGGGGCTCGGGCATCGGTGGCACGTCCAGGCGGCGGCGTACCGGCTTCAGGCGCTTGGCGTCGATGGAGCCCTCGCCGGGCGCCCAGACCACGCCCACCACCTCGCGTCCGCTCAGGGGGACGACGACGAAATCGCCATAGCCCAGATTCATGCCCGGCGGAACGGTATAGTCATAAGGTGCGGACAGCGGCAAAGGCAGCAGAACGGCAACCCGTTCGCCCGATACGAAGGGGAGGTAGAGGGGCTCTGAACTGGCAAGGTGTGAAGGCATGGGCTACACTCTAGCCGCCGCGCGCGCCGCAGGCCAGCGGGCCCGTGCGCTTTGCTGCGTCAACCTCCCAATTGGAAACGTTTGGAAGACTTGCTCCATGAAATTCTTCGTCGATACGGCCGACCTTGGGGAAATCCGCAGCCTGGCCGAAGCCGGCATGGTGGATGGCGTCACCACCAATCCCTCCATCATCGCCAAGACCGGCCGTAACTTCCTGGACGTGGTGCGCGAGATCTGCGACCTCGTCCCCGGCCCGATCAGCGCCGAGGTCGCCGCCACCGATTACGAGACGATGCTCAAGGAAGGCCGCCTGCTGGCCAAGCTGGCCGACAATGTCTGCGTCAAGGTGCCGCTGACGCCGGCGGGCCTACGCGTCTGCCGCGAGCTGTCGAAGGAAGGCACACAGGTCAACGTCACGCTGTGCTTCTCGGCCGGTCAGGCGATCCTGGCGGCCAAGGCGGGGGCCACCTTCGTTTCGCCCTTCGTCGGGCGTTTCGACGACATCTCCACCGAGGGCATGGCGCTGATCGCCGATATCGTCCAGATCTACAACAACTATCCGCATTTCACCACCGAAGTGCTGGTCGCGTCCGTGCGCCATCCGGTCCATGTGGTCCAGGCCGCCAAGCTGGGCGCGGACGTCGTCACCATGCCGCCCAAGGTGGTCCGTCAGATGTATGAACATCCGCTGACCGACAAAGGTCTGGCCGCGTTCATCGCCGATTGGGAAAAGACCGGCCAGTCGATCCTGGGGTCCTGATCCGTATGAAGCATGATGCTGGCGACCGCCGTTCGGACCTGAACGGCGGGCCGTCCGAGGACGAGGTGCTGGACTATCTGAGCCGGCACCCGGATTTTCTGCAACGTCATCCGCAGCTCTTGTCCCTGTTGGCGGCGCCCAGCCGCCCGCAGGGCGAGGGCGTGGCCGACATGCAGGCCTTCATGATCGAGCGGCTGCGCGACCAGCTCGACGAGATGCGCGGCTGCGCCGAGGGGCTGATCGCCACGACGCGGGACAGCATGGCCAGCCTGTCGCGCATCCACCGGGCGGCCCTGGCGGTACTGGCCGCCGAAGGGCTGGAACAGGTGGCCGAGATGCTGGGCCACGACTTGCCCCAGCTGCTGGACGTGGACATGGTGTCGCTGGCCGTGGAAGTGGGCGAGCGGGCCATTCCCGAACTGGCCGTGCCGGGGCTGAAGCTGCTGCCCGTGGGGGCGGTGGACCGCATCATGGGACTGCCGGGGCGTTCCGTCCTGCTGCTGCCCGATGGCGGCGGCGACGGCGACGTCTTCGGCGAAGCGGCGGCAACCGTGGCCTCGGCGGCCTTCGTCCGGCTGGCGCCCTGCAGCCGGGCCCCGGTGGGGCTGCTGGCCCTGGGCTCGCGCGAGGAGGGCAGCTTCCATGCCGGGCAGGGCTCGGAATTGCTGTGCTTCCTGGCACGGATCGTCGAACGGACTTTGGGACGATGGCTCGAGAACGGGGAGTGATCCATTTCGTCGCCGACGGGGCGCTGCTGGAGGCTGTCGAGTCCTGGCGGACCTGGCTGGCCGACGAGCGCCGCGCCTCGTCCCATACGCTCGACGGCTATGGCCGTGACCTGGCGGCCTTCCTGACATTCCTGGCCGAGCATCTGGGCGAGACGCCGCGCCTGGAAGACCTGTCCGCCCTGACGCCCGCCGACTTCCGCGCCTTCCTCGCCCGCCGCTCGGGCGAGGGGATCTCGCGCAGTTCCGTGGCGCGCGGCATGTCCACCCTGCGCAGCTTCTTCCGGTTCCTCGACCGGCTGGGCAAGGTCCATAATCCGGCGGTCGAGGCCGTGCGCGCGCCGCGCCCGCCGCGTTCCGTGCCCAAGCCGCTGAAGGAGGACGAGGCGCTGGAGGCGCTGCACACGGTCGGCGAGCTGCATGACGAGCCCTGGCTGGCCGCCCGCGACGTCGCCCTGTTCACCCTGCTCTATGGCTGCGGCCTGCGTATCGGCGAGGCGCTGGACCTGACGCGCGGCACTCGTCCCACCGCGCAAAGCATGATCATCACCGGCAAGGGGCGGAAGCAGCGCGTGGTGCCGGTCCTGCCGGTGGTGCGCGAGGCGGTCGAGGATTATCTGCGCCTCTGTCCCTTTCCCGGCGATGACGACAGCCCGCTTTTCCTCGGCGCGCGCGGCGCCCGCCTCAATCCCGGCGTGGTCCAGCGCCAGATGCGCCGCCTGCGCGACCTGCTGGGCCTGCCGGAAACCGCCACGCCCCACGCCCTGCGCCACAGCTTCGCCACCCATCTCCTGGCCGGCGGCGGTGACTTGCGCACCATCCAGGAATTGCTCGGCCATGCCTCGCTCAGCACGACGCAGCGCTATACCGAGGTGGATGCCGCCAAGCTGACCGCCGTCTACGACGAGGCCCATCCCCGCGCCCGGGCCAAGGAATAAGGCAGCGTGCGTCAAATGTGACGCATTCTGAGACTTGTGGCCGTTGAGGCTGCGGCCAATTTTCCTCGTCACTCCCGCGAAAGCGGGAGCCCATGGAGCCGCTTCATCCATATCTGGCGGCTGACATCTCCATGAGCTCCAGCATGGACCCCCGCTTTCGCGGGGGTGACGCTGAGGTTACAGCCTGACGTGGAAAAACTGCATCACGGTCTTAAAAGGGGCCTGATGCTCTAGGAGCCTCCTTTCTCAGGCTGACGGACGGCCATGCGCCAGCGCGCGAGATCGATCAGCAGGAACAGAGCGAGGCTGCCGCCGACCAGGGGCAGGGCCCATCCCAGGGCGAGGGAGACCAGCACCGTCAGCGATTTCAGCGGCAGCGACAGCCGGGACCATCTCTGGATCAGGGTCTGCGGCGGCGCGCCGGGGGCGGGGCGTCTCTGCCACCAGATGCGGTAGCCATAGAGGATCGTGACACTGAGCGCGGTGCCGAGCGCCGCCATGAGGATCTGGCTGGGGACACCGAACAGGATGCCCATATGCAGGTCGATCCCCCAGCGGATCAGCTTGGCGACCAGGGGGAAGGTCTCGAAATCGGCGCGGCTGGTGACCGTCATGCTGCGCGGGTCGATGGCGATGGTATCCACCTGCGTCGGCCAGGAGCGATCATATTCCCGCACCAGCCAGGCCTGACCGCTGGAGCGGGGAGGGCGGATTTCGAGCATGGCCGAATCCAGCCCCGCCGCGCGCGAGACGGCATGGATGCGATCCAGTTGCGCGATATGGGCCGCCGCCGGACCGGCTCCGGCTTCTGCCGCCGAGGGCTCATGATCGTGGTGGGCATGGCCGCTGGCGGCGTTTCCTTCGTCCAGGGCGAGCGAGACGGACGGCGTGATCCATCCGACGGCCGCCCGGAATTGGTCGACGCGGCCGCCGGCCCATTGCGACCAGGTGATGCCGGTGGCCGACACAAAGACCGCGCCCAGCGCCACCCATATGCCGACCAGGGCGTGAAGACGGCGGGTGCGCAGGGCGGGATTGCTTTTTCGCCGTCCGGCCTTGTGGATGTCGCGGCGCCACCACCACAGCATCACCCCGCCGAGCGTGGCGATCCACAGCCAGGACGCCGCAAGCTCGCTGTAATGACGCCCGAAATCCCCCAGCATGAGATTGCGGTGCAGGTAGTCGATCCGGGTGCGGAAGGGCAGGATGCCGCTGGTGCCGTAGACGATCAGGTCGCCCCTGATGTCCAGTGTCACCGGATCGACGAAGATGGCGCGGCTTTCCGAGGGGCCGAGGCCCGCTTCGCTGAACATGACGCGCGTGGTCCATCCCGGCCCAGGCGCTGGCCTGACGGTGAAGAAGGTGGGCTCATCCCCGATGAAGCGTCGCGCCGCTTCGGCCTGGGCCGCCAGGGGCTGGCTTTCTCCGGCGGAGGATGTGCGCAATTGCTCGCGGTAGAGATGGTCTTCGATCTGCGGCGTCAGGACGTAAAGCGTGCCCGTGACCGCCGCGATCAGGACGAAGGGGCCGACGAAAAGCCCGATATAGAAATGCAGCCGCGTGATGAATGCCTTGAATTCCACCCCGGCGGAAGGACCGGCGGTTTCGCCGCTGCGCGGCGGTGTCGTGTTGATCATGAGTCTTCTCCATAGGCGCAAAAACGAGCCGAGCGCAGGCGCATCGGCTTCCGGTTCAGGCGTCAGAAGGAGAAGGAGGGCGGCGCCCGGGCTTCCGGGACCCTGCCGGGATCGGCGGGCGGCGCCCGGCTGATCTGGTCGGAGCGGGCGATCCTGGTCTCGGCTCCCAGGTCGAAGACGACGGCATGGGCCTCGGCGGAAACCATGGGGGCGGCGGCGCAGGCCGCCTGGCAGACGGCCGAGCAGGACGTATGGGCAAGATCCTGCAGCGGATGGGCGGTGTCGGGAGCGGTATTGCCCTGGAAGGAGCACAGGATGAAGGGCAGGCCGGATTGTGGAACGGCCATGGCCGCATGGGCATAGGCGGTGATCAGCCCGTGGACGACGAGGACATAGCTGATCGTGGCGGCCAGCAGCACCGCCTTGAACCGGTCAGCCATGATGTCCCTGATCCCATGCATGCTTCCTAGATGACATCGCGCAAAGGTTTTGTCACGGCAAGAGGTGCTGCCGGACAGGAAACATGCGCAAAGGAGGAAGACAGGAAATTACCTTTTTTCCGCCCCAATCCCGTCCTCACCTTGCCCAGAACGGGCGGTAGAACGGCAGGGTAGACAGGAACGGAGGCGATGATGACTCGCATTCTGATGGCGATCTGGACCGTGATCACCCGCGAACCCGGCCCGCGCGTGGCGCGCTGAGCCGGGGGAACGGCCCTGCAAGGCGGGGCTGCTGATAAAGCCGGTTCCGCCTGCACCCAATCGTCACCCCCGCGAAAGCGGGGGGCCATGTGGGGGCTGGTGGAGAGGCGAACCGCTCAAGTCCGATGCTGCGCGTGGATTCCCGCTTTCGCGGGAATGACGATGAAAGTCCCATGAGGTCCAGAAGCCGGCAGCTTCTGGCAGGCTTGGACGGAGCCGGGGAATATCAAGGCTTACTCCACTCCCGCCAGCACGCAGCGTCCCTTGCCGCCCTGCTTGGCCTTGCGCAGGGCGGCATCGGCGCGGGTGATCATGCGGGAATAATCGGGATGGCCGTCATGGACGGCGATGCCGATGCTGGCATTCAGATGGATGCCTTCGCCGCCGCTGAGACGGAAAGAATGGGCGGCGATGCGCTGACGCAGTTCTTCAGCGATGCGCAGGGCCTGCTCGGCATTGACGTCGGACAGCAGGACCAGGAATTCGTCGCCGCCATAGCGGAAGACGAAGTCCCCGGCGCGGACGGTGTTGCTGATCAGTTCGGCCGCCTGGCACAAGGCGGCATCGCCCTTGTCCTGGCCGAAGCGGTCGTTGAGCGGCGCGAAGGAATCCAGGTCGATCAGCAGCAGGCCGTAGGCGATGCCGTGACGATTGGACAGCTCGGTCTCCCGCTGGATGATGGTCGGCAGATAGCGGCGATTGAACAGCTTGGTCAGGGGGTCGCGCCCGGCCTCCATCTCCAGCGTGCGCTCGATCAGGGAGGACAGCAGCCAGTTGGCCTGGGTGACGGCGTCGTTGAGATCCAGGACGGCATCGTTGAAATCCCCGCTCAAGCCCTTGGGACGCGCGGCGACGGCGCGCAGCATGGCGACTTCGATCCGTTCCATCTGACCCTTGAGGTTGCGCACCTCGATGCCTTCCTGCAGCAGCAGGTCGGCCTTGTGGGTCAGCCATAGGCCGAAATCCGACTGGCGCACCGACAGGTTCTGCGCCGCCAGGGGGGAGGGGCTCTGATAAAGCGTGGTCAGCACCTTGCGCAGCCAGTCCAGCAGGCCCGAACGCAGGCGCTCGCATTCGATGGCGAGGTTGCTGCTGACGGCATTCATCTTCAACGACTGGGCGCGGCGTTCGTTGGTCACCAGGTCGCTGACATAGCTTTCCTGCATCAGCGATCCGGCGGTATCCATCATCTCGTCCACCAGGATCACCAGATTGGCGGCATCCTCGCGGTCGATGGGGGCGGCGAGCAGGCGGCGGAAGATTTCCCGCTTCAGGATGCGGGTGCCGAAGCTGACCAGATGGGCGGGCACGTTGATGCGGGCATGGACGGTGCCGACATCGAGCTGCCGCTGGATATGGGCGGCCAGATCGGCGGGGCCGCGCGGGCGGAACATGTCCCGCAGCCAGGCCGCCATGGAAAAGCGCAGATGGCGGCTGACGATCTCGTGGTTGAGCAGATGCTCGGTGCCTTTGTGGCTCAGCAATTCCGCATAGAAGGTGTCGGCGATGGTGTCGGCGACCGGATCGATCACCGATTGGGCCACGCCCAGCAGCTTTTCGTCGGCGGATTCGTGGAAGCGGATCAGAAGGTCGCGATAAGTCTCGCGAATAGAATTCGCCCGTTCCTGCATGACCCCTTGTCCCTTTCGCGTTTCCCACCCATCCGGGAAAAGCCCTAGGGATCATACTGTCTTGTGGGCGCGCCTCAAGCGTTATGTTGCGTTACGAAGGATGCCCCGCCAGGCGGCGGGCCAGAGGCAGGAATTCCGCCACGACCTGATCGTAAAGCGGACGCTTGAAGGGAACGATCAGGCCCGGCAGGCTGTCCAGCGGCAGCCATTTCCAGTCGCTGAATTCGGGATGGGTGGTGGCGATGTCGATATCGGTATCCCGGCCCAGGAAGCGCATGGCGAACCATTTCTGCTTCTGGCCGCGATAGCGCCCCTTCCACACCTTGGCGCGGATGTCCTCGGGCAGGTCGTAGCTCAGCCAGCCCGCGCTTTCGGCGATGATCTCGGCCTTGGCGGTGCCCACTTCCTCTTCCAGTTCGCGCAAGGCGGCACTGCGCGGATCCTCGCCCTCGTCGATGCCGCCCTGGGGCATCTGCCAAGCGTCGCCGGGAGTGTCGATGCGCTTGGCGGCCAGGACCAGCCCCTGGTCGTTAAACAGGACGATGCCCACGCCCAGGCGATAGGGCAGGGACGCGACATCCGCCATCACAGGGCTCCGGTGGGGGGGACGGGTGGCGGTTCGGCCAGCGCCGACAGCGGGGCGAGAACGACGCCGCGCGACTTCAGCGTGGCCTCCCAATGCAGCAGGCGTTGCAGGCTGACCGGCGTGGGGCGCAGCACGACGACGGCGCGGCCGGTATCGCGGGCGGTGGCCTCGGCCAAGGCGAGACGGGCGTCGATAAAATCGGCGAAGGGCTGCTCGTCGGCCAGAACCGGACGCGGGGCCAGGGCGGGACGCCGCGAGTCCGGAATGTCGGCGGGCAGATCGCCCAGCCACAACAGGCCGCGTTCCTTCACCTCGCCCAGGATCTCGGGCATTTGCGGCGCATCGGCGAGGCGGGTGACCAGCGGCGCGTTGAGGCCGACATAGGAGGCGCCACGGCTGAGCACCTGTTCCAGCCGGTCGCGGTTGCGGTCGGTGCTGAGGCTGGAAAGCAGGGCATAGGGGCCGGGATCGCGGGCGGGGAAGCCCGGCGTCTCCATGGGCAGGTCCAGCATTACCTCGTGCCCGGCCATCCGGGCGCGGCGCATCCACTGGTCCAGCATGCTGGCATAGGGGCTGAAGGACAGGGTGACTTCGGGCGGCAGCTTCTCGATCACCGCTTCCGTCGCCTCGCGCCGCATGCCCAGATCGGACATGACCACGGCGACGCGCGGCGTGGGGTCTTCAACGGCGAAGGGCCGCGCATAGACCTGCCAGCTTTGATGGCCTTCGCGGCCGATGACCGGCACTTGGCCGTAGCGCGATGCCGCCAGCATGGCGACATGGGGGCCTTCGGGCAGGGGGGCGGTGGGACCCCAGTCGAGCAGGTCGGCGAAGCGGGGCGGTTCCGCATCCTCGCGCAGCCGGGCCACCACCGGCTCGACGATGCTCAAGGCCGGGGGCTGGGCAGCCTCGGCAGGGGCCGCGGCTTCGGCGGCGTCAGAGGGTTCTTCGGCCTGCGGCGCCGCGGCGGTGTCCGTGGAGGGGGCGGGAGTCTCGGGTGCGGCCTCCGGCGGCAGCGCCATCTCGGCAACCGGCGGCGGAGAGGGCTCGGCTTCTTCCCCCGGAGCCTCTTCCGCAAGGATTTCGCCGTCGGCGGGCTCTTCCGCCGGGGCCGGTTCCGCGGAGGCGGCCTGTTCGTCGTTCAGCCAGGGCCGCCGCTCCAGCGAGCGCTCGTCAAGCCTGTCCTGCCGGGGGGCAACGGCACCCGGCGGGGTCAGGAGCGAGGTGCGGATATCTTCCGGCCCGCCGCGCGGCGGCATGGGCATGGAAATGGAAATGGAGCTGGAGCCGCTGCCGCTGAAGGCGGCAAAGCCGCCCAGGGTCAGGTGATAGCTGCCATAGGCGAGAACGCCCGCGCCGGCCAGCGCAAGCGCCCCCAGTGCAACCGGGCGGAGGAAGCCACGGCCGGAAGAGACATCTCTCTTCCGACCGCCCGGTGTCGATTTCGGTGTGGCCACAGTCCTGCCGCCCAGAGTGTTGTTGACGTTACTGCTGCGTCTGGTTCTGCGTCGTCGTCACGTGACCCTGATACAGAGCCAAACCGCGCAGCAAGTCAAGGGCTCGCGCCAACTGGTAGTCCTGGGACGGGTCCTCGCCCGGACGGGCGACCTCGCCGGGGGTGGCTTCGCCTTCCGGCACCACCTGGGACTGCGGCTCGCCTTCGCCTTGCAGCGGGGCGGGCGACGGCGGCACGGTGGTCTGGCCGTTGTTCTGCTCGTTCATCAGGGCGCCGCGCAGATCGGCTTCCGAACGCCGGTCGTTGGCCAGCGTCTCGATGCGGGCCTGCTGCACCAGGATGTCGGGCTCGATGCCGACGGCCTGGATCGAACGGCCCGACGGCGTGTAGTAGCGCGCGGTGGTCAGGCGCATCGCACCCTGGCCGGGCAGCGGGATGATGGTCTGGACCGAGCCCTTGCCGAAGGACTTGGTGCCCAGGACGATGGCGCGGCGGTGATCCTGCAGCGCACCGGCGACGATTTCCGAGGCCGAGGCGGAACCGTCATTGATCAGCACCACGATCGGCAGGCCTTCGGCCAGATCGCCGGGACGGGCGTTGAAGCGCTGGGTGTCTTCCTCGCGGCGCGAACGGGTGGAGACGATCTCGCCGCGCTCGAGGAAGGCGTCGGACACGGCGATGGCCTGGTCGAGCAGGCCGCCCGGATTGTTGCGCAGGTCGAGCACATAGCCGGCGGGCTTGCCGTTCAGCTGCTTGCGGATGTCGGAGATGGCCGCGCGCACGCCCTGTTCGGTATGTTCGTTGAAGGTATTGATCCGGATGTAGCCGATATCGCCCTCGACGCGGTGGCGCACCGCCTGGACGCGCACGATGGCGCGGGTCAGGGTGACGTCGAAGGGTTCGGCGCCGTTGCGGCGGATGGTCAGGCGGATGTCCGTGTTCACCGGGCCGCGCATGCGCTCGACGGCGTCCGACAGCGTCAGGCCCATGATCTGCTCGCCATCCAGATGGGTGATCAGGTCGCCCGGCTGGATGCCGGCGCGGAAGGCCGGGGTGTCGTCGATCGGCGAGACCACCTTGACCACGCCGTTTTCCATCGAGACTTCAATGCCAAGGCCACCGAATTCGCCCTTGGTCTGAACCTGCATGTCGCGGAAGCCCCGGGTGTCCAGATAGGACGAATGGGGATCCAGGGAGGTCAGCATGCCGTTGATGGCCGCTTCGATCAGCTCCTGGTCCGTAACTTCCTCGACATACTCGCTCCGCACGCGCTCGAACACGTCGCCGAAGAGATTCAGCAGTCGGTAGGTATCAGCATTATTGGCATTGGCTGCGACTGCGGGAGCAGACACAGTTTGAAACGCCAGCAGAGCCGTAGTGCTCGCCGCGATCAGGAATGCACGATTCATCCGGTGACCTTATCCTTGCGTGCCGCCAGCCAAGACATTGGATTGACGGGCTGACCATTGTGACGCATTTCCACATAGAGGGTCGGCCTCCCCTCGCCCTGCCCCATACGTCCGACCGGTTCCCCGGCCACGAGGCGCTGGCCCACTGTGCCGTCGATCTGGCCAAGGCCAGCGAGGAGGGTATGATATCCCTCGCCGTGCTCGATGATCAAGAGTTGTCCATAACCCCTGAAGGGTCCGGCAAACACCACCAGACCGTCATGTGGCGCCACCACTTGTGCGCCATTTCTCGTCTCAATCAAGAGACCTTTGTGGGTAGAGCCCGTTTCACTGCGATCTCCGTAGCGCGCCTTGATGCTGCCGCTGACGGGATAGGGCATCTGGCCCCGCGCCGCCGTAAACGGACGTCCCGCCGCGACCGCCTGGGCCGGCGCCGGGGGCGGCTCGGCCTTGGGCGGCGGCGGTTGCCGTCCGGCCTTGAGGGCGGCCGCCTGGGCTTCGCGTTCGGCGGCTTCGCGGGCGGCCTTCTCGGCGGCGGCCCTGGCCCGGGCCTCGGCTTGGCGGCGCTGGCGCTCCTCCTCCAGCTTGACCATCAATTCGCGCAGATCCTGCGCCTCGGCGGCCATGCGCTGGACCCGCTTCGCGGTCTCCTGGGTCTGCGCCTCGGTGCGCTGCTGGAGCTGCGCCTTGCGCTCGACCAGCGTCTTGATGCGCCGGTGCTCGCTGTCGATCTGCCCCGTCACCGCCGAGATGCGCAGGCGCTGCTTGCCGATATCGGCGCGCAATTCCCGCAGGCTGTCCAGTTCGTCGGCCAGGTCCTTGGCCGATTCCTCGATCTGCGGCACCGCCGAGCGCAGCAGGATGGCGCTGCGCACGGTATCGGCGGGCGAGGTCGGCTGGGCGATCAGCGCCTCGGAGGGGCGCCAGGCCAGGCGTTGCAGCGCCGTCAGCACATTGGTCATCTGCTCGCGCCGACGCTCCAGGGCGCGGGCCTTGGTGGCCTCCTCGCGCGTCAGTTCCTGAAGCTGTTCCTCCAGCCGGGACAAGGTCTCTTCATGGCCCTGGACGACCTTGGCCGCCTCGATCATCTCGGCGCGCAGCTTGTTCAGTTCCTCGGTCAGGGCCTGGGCCTGGCGCCGCAACGCTTCCTGTTCGGCGCGGCCCTTCTCCAGGGCGCGTTCCAGTTCCTTCAGGCGTCGGTCGGGCGGCGGGTTCTGCGCCAGGGCAGAACCCGTCTCGCCCGCCATCAGAAGGGCCGCCAGAAACAGGGCGGCGGCCCCATCGGTCAATCGCCTGTCAAGCCGTCGCACGATTTCCTGCTGATCTAGGTTCGGCCGCTGTCGCCAGCAAGGGATGGCCGGTCATCTCCGCCGGCTGGGGAAGGCCCATCAGCGACAGCACGGTCGGCGCGATATCGGCGAGGCGGCCGTTGCGCAGGCCCGTTACATGGCGCGGAGCATTGATCAGCAGCAGCGGCACCGCGCCGGTGGTATGGGCGGTATGCGGCTGGCCGGTGGAGGCGTCGGCCATCTGTTCCGCATTGCCGTGGTCGGCGGTGATCAGCATCACGCCCCCGGCCCGGATCACGGCCTGTTCCAGACGGCCCAGGCAGCCATCCACCGCCTCGGCGGCCTTGATGGCGGCGCTCAGGATGCCGCTATGGCCGACCATGTCGCCATTGGCGTAGTTGACCACGATCAGGTCGTATTTGCCGCTGTCGATGGCCTCGACCAGCTTGTCGGTCACTTCCGGGGCCGACATCTCCGGCTGCAGGTCGTAGGTCGCCACCTTGGGGCTGGGCACCAGGATGCGGTCCTCGCCTGGGAAGACCTGCTCGCGCCCGCCGTTGAAGAAGAAGGTGACGTGGGCGTATTTCTCGGTTTCGGCGATGCGCAGCTGGGTCAGGCCGTGCTCGCAGATCACCTCGCCCAGGATTTCCGTCAGCTGCTCGGCGGGGAACAGGGCGGGCAGGAAGGCATTGAGTTCGCGCGAATATTCGACCATGCCGACGCGGACGGAGAAGTCCGGGCGGGCGGCGCGCTCGAAGCCGTCGAAGGCCGGATCGACCAGCGCGGCCAGGATCTCGCGGGCGCGGTCGGCGCGGAAATTGCCCATCAGCAGGCCGTCGCCGTCCTTCATGCCGGTGAAATCGCCGATCACGGTGGGCAGCATGAATTCGTCGGTCTTGCCCGCCTCGTAGGATTGGACGATGGCGCCGAGCGCGTCGGCGGCGCGCTCGCCCTTGGCCAGGGTCATGGCGTCATAGGCAAGCTGCACGCGGTCCCAGCGCTTGTCGCGGTCCATGGCGTAATAGCGGCCCGAGACGGTGGCGATGGCGACGTCGAAGCCGTCCACGTCGGCGAGGAATTTCGCCACGTAATCCTTGGCCGAGGAGGGCGGAGTATCGCGGCCGTCGAGGAAGGCGTGGACCATCACCTTGACGCCGGCGCCGGCGACGATGCGCGCCAGGGCGGCCAGGTGGTCCTGGTGGCTATGCACCCCGCCGGGCGACATCAGGCCCATCAGATGACAGACGCCGCCGGTGTCTCGCAGGGTGCCGATCATGTCGATCAGCGTCTGGTTGGCGGCCAGCGAGCCGTCGGCCACGGCCTGGTCGATGCGCGGCAGGTCCTGCATGACCACGCGACCGGCGCCCAGATTCATGTGTCCGACTTCCGAATTGCCCATCTGCCCCTCGGGCAGTCCGACCTGAAGCCCCGAGGTTTCGATGAAGGAACGCGGGCAATCGCGCATCAGCCGGTCCCAATTGGGTGTGTCGGCCAGGGCGATGGCGTTGTTGTCGCGCTCCTCCCGATGGCCCCAGCCATCGAGGATGCAGAGAACGACAGGGCGAGGGCGGCGGTTCTTGTCAGTGTCAGTCATCATGCGCGTCTATATAGGCCGGGTTGAGGGGCTATACCATTCCCGCAGGTGCGGAATGTCAAGCCGTCGCTGGCATTTTCTCGGCGCAGCGGCCGTGCTGGACTTCCAGCACTTGGGTGACCGGAGCGCTGCCGTCCAGTCCCAGCACCATCAACTTTCCGCGCGCTGCGTTGGCGACCACGGCGACGCGGGTGCGCGTGCACAGGACCGGCGGCTGCAGCCAGTCGAAGCCGTCGGGCAGCGCCGCCATCGCCGCCAGGGCCTCGCGCCGGGCTGTGCTGTGCTGGACGAAGGGGCGGCGCGCGGCCCGGCGCCGGGCCTTGTCGTCCAGGCTCTGCCAGTGATTGGCGCAGATCACCTCGCCGTAATGCAGGGCCGCGGTGTCGGGCATGCGCTCGATGATGCAGCCCTGATCGGGATGCAGGCCGCTGACGGTGAAGAAGATCGGAACGGGGATGGGGGTGTCGCGCAGCATCGCCACCGCCTCGTCGAAATCGCGGGCCTGTTCGCAAACCCGGCGCAGAAGATGGGCGCCGGGCAGGGCGCGCGAGGCCAGGAAATGGCGCTTCTGCTGTGCCCATTCGCCGAGCAGCGGCATTTCCGGATAGCGGTGGCGCGGCTGGTTGATCGCCACCGAGAAGCGTCCCGGCGCCATCGCCGTCAGCACCCCGGCGAAACCCGGCCAGGTGACGGAATAGTAAGCCCCCGCCGGTCCCTCGGTGCGATGGACCAGCAGATTCTCGCCCAGGCCGCGGAAATTCCAGTCCAGCGTGCGCAGCATGCGGTTGCCCAGGCCGTCGGGGGCGGGCAGGGCCGCCGTGGTGCAGCCCCATTCGACGCTGAGATTGAGCATATGCACGCCCGGCTGTCCCAGGGTCTCCGCCATCTCGTCCAATTCGGGCAGCAGGGGATTTTCGGCCCGCGCCAGCCAGCCGCGCGCATGGCGGTCGGCCAGGGTCAGCATCGGCCTGCCGTAGCGCCGTCGTCCGGCATCGAGAAGGGTGCGGGCGGCCTCAAGTCGCGCCGCCATGATCTGGGGCACGCTGCCTTCGACAACAGGAATGGAAATCATGGGATAAACCCTAGCACAGGCCGGGGGCGTTCTTCCTGTGCGAATGCGAGGGAGTGGGCGCCGTCACGGCCCCAGCAGGCGGTCGACCTCTTCCTGGTCCAGGACCTTGGTGCTGCCGTGGATGACGGCATTGGCGAAATCCATCAGCTTCTGGATAGTGCGCGAGCATTCGCCGCAGAGATGGTGCAGATGCGCCGTCTCGGTGCCCGCCAGGATCGCCGCTTCGATGCGGGCGATGGATTGCGAGACATGCTCGTTCAGGTGGCCGATCACGTCCTCGAAGGAGCGCCGATAGGCCTCGGGCACATGATCATAGGCCTCGATCGCCAGGTCACGGTCGTGAAAGGCGGAGTCGCGGAAATGTTCCTGATAGCTTTTCGGCTGCCAGGCCTTGGCCTCGTCCAGCATGTCGGGCATGTCGGCCAGCATTTCCAGCAACATGACGATCTCGTTGAAATGGTTGAGATAGTCCGTTGCCAGCAGAGTCTGGGACGAAATGTTGGTGCCGGCCACACGCTCGCGCCAGACAAGATAGGCCTGATGCTGTTCCGGTGAAATGTCCTGAAGCCTCGCGGATTCGCTCATGTTCGCGTTAAGCCCTCCCCATACGCAATTGTCGCGGGTTCCGCGCGCCGTTACAACCCTTTCGGCGGGGGAGGTCGCTTTTCTGCAGGTTTCAGGCGCGATGATAGGGATGGCCCTGGCGGATGCTCTGGGCACGGTAGAGCTGTTCGGCCAGCATGGCGCGCACCAGCATGTGGGGCCAGGTCAGGGCGCCGAAGGACAGCAGCAAATCGGCCCGTGCCCGCACCGCTTCGCCATGGCCGTCGGCGCCGCCGATCAGGAAGGCCACGTCGGCCACGCCGTCATCCTGCCAGCGTCCCAGGATGTCGGAGAAGGCGGGCGAGGAAAGCGCCTTGCCGCGTTCGTCCAGGGCCACCACCCGCGCCCCCGAAGGCACGCAGGAGAGCAGCAATTCCGCTTCGCGCGCCATGCGGTCGGGCACGGCGAGCGGGCGTTTCTCTTCCACCTCGCGCAAGGCGAGGGGAAGCGTCAGGCGGCGGGCGTATTGCTCGTACAGCTCCCGTTCGGGGCCGGGCTTGCAGCGCCCCACCGCCGCCAGCAGATACCGCATGATGTCCGGCTCAGGCGCCCATTTGCTGCTGCATGGCCGGCTGCGGGGTTTGCAGGCCCCACATCTTCTCCAGCGCATAGAAGGCGCGCACTTCGGGCCGGAACAGATGGACGATGATGTCGCCCGCGTCCAGCAGGACCCAGTCGCCCTGTTGGATGCCCTCGGCGGCCACCTTCAGCCCCTTGGCCTTCAGCTTTTCCAGAAGATGCTGCGCCATCGCCCCGACCTGGCGCTGCGAGCGGCCCGAGGCCACCACCATGTGGTCGGCGATGCTGGACTTGCCGCGAAGATCGATCACGATGATGTCTTCGCCTTTGTCGTCGTCGATGGAGTTGACGACGGTTTCAACCAGATTCTCCGGATCGTGCGGAGTTCTACTCAGAGGTTCTATGGTTATGGCTCCTTGAATTGCCGGACGGACCAATCCCGACCGGGCAGGCCTGCGCGAATCTGCGTCGCCGAGGCCGGATGGCGGCGGATCGGCAGATAGACCCAGACCGGCGGCGGTTTCACCGCCACGGCCGGGGCCCGCGCCGCTTCGATACGCGCCCTAGCGTATCTCTTCGCCGCCTTGCCGGCCAATACACTAAAAGAATATTGTCCGCGGGCAAAAACCGCAATCCCGACGCCGCTAAAGATATCGTGCCAGTTTTTCCAGCGGGGGAATTGCGCCAGATTGTCGTCGCCGATCAGCCAAACGAATCGCACGAAAGGGAAGCGCTGGCGCAGTTTTGCCAGGGTGTCTGCGGTATAGCGCGTGCCCAGGGCCTTTTCCATGCCGCTAATCCGAATTCGCGGATGCGCCGCGACCCGGCGGGCCTGGTCCAGCCGCGTTTCCAGCGACGCCATGCCGGTGCGGGCCTTCAGCGGGTTCTGGGGCGAGACCAGCCACCATATCTCGTCCAGCCCCAGACGTTTCAGCGCCATCTCCGAGATGTAGCGATGGCCGTCATGGGCGGGATTGAACGACCCGCCCAGAAGCCCCACCCGCAGCCGTCTGCTGTCGCCCCAGGGGGAGGGGGGAAGGGCGGGTTTCATGGACACGCTTGCTGCTCCGTCACCCCCGCCAAAGCGGGGGTCCATGTTTCAGGCAGGAAGATTGCAGCCGGCCAGGGAGAAAGCCCGCCTCCCCATGGATTCCCGCTTTCGCGGGAATGACGGCGAAGGGGCATTCTCCCCTCCCGCATCATTTCGGCCGGGTCTGGCCCGAGCCGCGCACCACGTATTTGAAGCTGGTCAGCTGCTCCACGCCGACCGGCCCGCGCGCATGCATCTTGCCGGTCGAGATGCCGATCTCGGCGCCCATGCCGAATTCGCCGCCATCGGCGAATTGCGTCGAGGCGTTGTGCATGACGATGGCGCTGTCCACGTTGTTGAGGAACATCTCCGCCGCCTTCGGATCGGAGGTGATGATCGAATCGGTATGCGAGGACGAATGCCGGGCGATATGCTCGATCGCCGCCTCGACTCCGTCGACCACCTTCACCGAGATGATGGCGTCCAGATATTCCGTGTTCCAATCCTCCTCGCTGGCGGGCAGCACGCGGGGATCGACCTTCTGGACCATCTCGTCGCCGCGCACCTCGCAGCCCGCTTCCAGCAGGTCCTGGACCAGGACCGGCAGATGGGTTCCGGCGACGCGGCGGTCCACCAGCAGGGTTTCGGTGGAGCCGCAGACGCCGGTGCGGCGCATCTTGGCATTCATCACCACCGCGCGGGCCATCTCCAGGTCGGCGGCACCGTCCACATAGGTGTGGCAGAGGCCTTCCAGATGCTGGAACAGCGGGATGCGGCTTTCGTTGATGACGCGCTCGATCAGCGACTTGCCGCCGCGCGGCACGATCACGTCGATATATTTGTTCATCCGCAGCATCTCGCCCACGGCGGCGCGGTCGCGGGTGGGGACCATCTGCACCGAGGTCTCGGGCAGGCCGGCGCGGCGCAGGCCTTCCTGCAGGCAGGCGAGGATGGCCTGCGAGGAATGGAAGCTTTCCGAGCCGCCGCGCAGGATGGCCGCGTTGCCCGATTTCAGGCACAGCGCCCCGGCATCGGCGGTGACGTTGGGACGGCTCTCATAGATGATGCCGATCACGCCCAGCGGCACGCGCACCCGCTCGATATGCAGGCCGTTGGGGCGGTCCCAGGCGGCGATGACCTGGCCCAGCGGATCGGGCAGGGCGGCGATCTCGTCCAGTCCCTTGGCCATGGCCTCGATGCGGCCGGGAGTCAGCTCCAGGCGGTCGAGCAGGGCACCGCTCAATCCCTTGGCGCGCCCGGCCTCCATGTCCTTGGCATTCTCGGCGCCGATCTCGGCGGCACGCTCGCGCAGAGCGGCGGCGGATTCGGTCAGGGCGGTGTTGCGCTGCGCCGTTGGCGACTGGGCCAGCACGCGCCCGGCGGCGCGGGCCTTCTCGCCCAAATCGATCATGACGGCAGAGACGTCGGCAACGACGGCATCCATGGCGCAACCCTTTCGAGGTTCTGATTATTAAAGGGCAAGAAGTGTAGCGAAGAATTCATGCCGCCGCAAACGCCACTATCCACCGACACCAGCCTCAGATAATCCCCGTCGCTGACGGATGCGCTTTACGGCAGATAAAGGAGAACAGGCATGAAGCCGTGCTGCTGTAGCTCGCCCACAAGCTCATAAATAGGCCAGGGAATGAAGAAGGCTAAGCCGTCAAAGGCGGTCTTGAGGACCAGGGGCGGTGTCGTGACGATTTTATCGGCATCACGCCAGTTGCCGAGTTGAGGAACCCAACGCGGCGTCGAGCTGATATAGGATCTGTATTCGGTATCAAACTCTTCTGTCAGATATCTCTCTTCCTGCCGAATTACCCAATCAAAAAGAAGGAAGGTGGCAAGGCCGAAAATCAATCCGACAGCAATGCTGGACGAAAGAAGGCCAATCCCTACGGCCCCAACCACAGAAAATACGTAGAGCGGGTTTCGAGAGAGACTGTATGGCCCAAACGTCACCAGGTCCTGTTTCTTTCTTCCTCCGATATACATCGTTGACCAGCACCTGCCGGCAATGCAGAGCATGATCAGAATGACGCCAAATACCTTTATGTATATATAGGCTGGGTGGTCATTGGTCCATATGGGCTGAACAAAAAGAGAAAGAACAAGAAGCAAGGCTATCATTGCTGCTGCCATCTTCTTCCTTCTGTGCTGTATCACTGATAATTTTCCCGGAGAGGGCATTTTGGTTTCCTGATATTTTTTTGCGTTTCTAAGGTTATCTCTTGTCGGCGGCGCCACTGAAAAAGACGCAGGAATTGCGCCTCACCAGGGAAGCCAGCTTCTTACATGCAGCAGTCTGAGCCGGGGACAGCACAAACCGGCTTCCTGTTACGAATGTTAGTCCTTCCCCCTGCGAATGGTGGTCTTCATCAGGAGGAAGGACGGCCTGTTAAAATTTTCTTACCGAAACATCAGAATCGGCACATGGCAGGTGCGGATCATGACCGTGGTCGTGCTGCCGACGATCAGGTGGCGGATGCGTGAATGGCCATAGGCGCCGATGACCAGCAGGTTGATCTGCTTGTCCTCGACATATTTGGCGATCACCTCTTCCGGCTCGCCGGGCAGGATGGCGGATTGGACGGTCAGTCCGCCGCTAACCAACTGGTCGCGGGCCTGGTTCAGGCGTTCTTCCGCCTCGCCGCCCGGCTGGCCGACGGTCAGAAGATGGCAGTCCAGACCCCGCAAGAGCGGTTGCCGGGCGGCATAGTCCACCGCCTTGCGGGTACTGGCGCTGCCGTCGAAGGCGATCAGCAGGCGCTCGACGGGCTTGAAGGCGCGCGAGGCGACCAGGACCGGGCGGCGGCTGGCACGCACCACCCGTTCCAGATTGGCCCCCAGATGAAGGCGGTCGAAATCGGCCGCTTCGCCGCGCTTGCCGATCACCACCAGATCGGCCCGTTCCTCGAATTCCTCCAGCGTTTCGACCAGCGAACCGTGGCGGCGGGTCAGGGTGACGTCGGTGATGCCGTCTTCCAGCAGGCGCTTTCCGGCATCCTGCAGGATCAGCTTGGCCTTCTGCTGGGCCAGCTTGCCCTTGGCCTCGTCCAGTTCGGCCAGTTGAGCCAGCAATTCGTCGCGGGCATCGACGCCGATATTGCCGGTGAAATCGGCGGTGGCGGCTTGTTCGCGGTGATGGTCCAGCACATGCAGCACCTCGACGCCCGCAGACATGCGCTTGGCAGCCCAGGCGGCATGGTCATAGACGCTGGACGCATAGACGGAGCCATCGGAGCAGGCAAGAATTCTCGTCATGGCGGTTTCCTCCTCAATGGCCCATCAGGCGTTCCATGGCGCCGGGCTTGTCGTGGACGGCCAGTTTGTCGACGATGGTCGCGCTGGCTTCGTTCAGGCCGACGACCTCGACCTCGGTGCCTTCGCGGCGGAATTTCAGCACCACCTTGTCCAGGGCGGAAACGGCGGACAGGTCCCAGAAATGGGCACGGGAGACGTCGATGCGCACTTTTTCAATGGCTTCCTTGAAGTCGAAGGCATTCAGGAAGCTCTCGGCCGAGGCGAAGAAGACCTGCCCCTGCACGGTATAGACACGCAGGCTGCCGCCTTCCTGGGCCGAGGTCACGCGCAGGATCTGCGAGACCTTGCGGGCGAAGAACAGGGCACTCAGCAGCACGCCGACCAGTACGCCCTGGGCCAGGTTGTGCGTTATCACGGTCACGGCCACGGTCGTCAGCATGACGATGCTCGAACTTTTGGGATGGGTGCGCAGATTCTTGACCGAGGCCCAGCTGAAGGTGCCGATGGAGACCATGATCATCACGGCGACCAAAGCAGCCATGGGAATCTGGCGCACCAAGTCGCCCAGGACCAGGATCAGGAACAGCAGGAAGCTGCCCGCGAAGAAGGTGGACAGGCGGCCGCGACCGCCGGATTTCACGTTGATCACAGACTGGCCGATCATGGCGCAGCCCGCCATGCCGCCGAAGAAACCGGCAACGATATTGGCCGTGCCCTGGCCGACGCATTCGCGGTTCTTGTCGCTGCCGGTATCGGTCAGTTCGTCCACGATCTGCGCCGTCATCAGCGATTCCAGCAGCCCCACCACGGTCAGGGTCAGCGAATAGGGCAGGATGATCCACAGCGTTTCCAGGGTCAGCGGCACGTCGGGCAGCAGGAACACGGGCAGGGTGTCGGGGAAGTCGCCCATGTCGCCCACCGTGCGCAGGTCCAGCCCCAAGGTCACGGCGACGATGCTCAGCACCACGATGGCCACCAGCGGCGAGGGTACGGCCTTGGTCACATAGGGGAAGAGGTAGATGATGCCCAGCCCGGCGGCGACCATGGCATACATCTGCCAGCCCGCGCCGACGAATTCCGGCAATTGCGCCATGAAGATCAGGATCGCCAGGGCGTTGACGAAGCCGGTCATGACCGAGCGTGAGACGAATTTCATGTACTGGCCGAGCTTCAGCACCCCGGCGATGATCTGCAACACGCCGGTCAGCAGGGTCGCGGCCAGCAGATATTCCAGGCCGTGATCCCTGACCAGCGTCACCATGACCAGTGCCATGGCGCCGGTAGCCGCCGAGATCATGCCCGGCCGTCCGCCGACGAAAGCGATGACCACGGCGATGCAGAAAGAAGCGTAAAGCCCGACCTTGGGATCGACGCCCGCGATAATGGAAAAAGCGATGGCCTCAGGAATCAGGGCAAGCGCCACCACCATGCCGGCCAGCAGATCGCCCCGGACGTTCGAGAACCATTCGGTCCTCAGCCGGGAAAGGCGATATGTCATCAACAGAAGTCCTTTTCTTCCCGCCAGGGCCGCGTTTTCAGCCCAGGCAGCACATTTGCGTCACGAACGTCCCAGGAGGCCTTCCGGCGGAAGAAGCCCAAGACAAAGCTTTCGGGCCGCCTGATCAAGGATCAGCCGGTCCGTTGCCAAGCACCGTTCCTGTTTCGGAAGGGTGCCCGGCGAACGCTGCAGGCATCCAAGCCTGTCGCGTTTTCGGTCACCCTCCGCCAGGAACTTGCGTTCATGTGCGGGAAGTGAAAGCAGCATATTCCGCTGCTGAAGATGCCGGGGCTTTTATAGACGTTCCGGCGGCGGTGCAATGGAAAAGAACGGGGGAAGACCAGAGAGGCGGTCTTCCCCCGCTTTTGGATTGTCTTGCCGCTCTAATAGGTTGCGGAAAAGCTCCTGTTTCCATCGTCACTCCCGCGAAAGCGGGAAATCATGCTGCCGCAGCATCGGTCTTGAGCGGTCCGCATCTCCACAAGCCCCCATCCGCAGCCTGCTAATGTTCGAAACAGGCGCTGAAATAGCGGCGCACCGCCTGGCTGCGGTTCTGCACGCCGAGCTTGCGGAAGATGCTGATCACATGGGTCTTCACCGTGACCTCGGCGACGCCCATGCGGGCGGCGATCAGCTTGTTGGGCAGGCCGTCGCGCAGCATGCGGGCGACTTCGCGCTCGCGGGGGGTCAGGAGCCCGGCCGGCGGGAAGGAGGAATCCGTCCGCGTCTGCTGCTGATCGGGCGTCTCGAAGACCAGCGAAGGAATGAAACGCTCGCCGGTGAGCACCAGTTGCAGGGCGACCTTCATCTGCGCAGTGCTGAGATGCTTCGGCACGTAGCCGGCCACGCCCAGTTCGAGAATCTCGTTGACCTGGTCCCGGTCGACAACCGCCGACAGCACCACGATGCGCAGGTCGGGGAAGCGCTGGCGCAGATGTTCCAGGCCGGTCAGGCCGTTCATTCCGGGCATCCTGAGATCCAGCAGGGCGAGGTCGTATCGCGGATCGGCTTCCAGCAGGCGGCAGACCTCATGGCCGCTTCCCGCCTCCACGATCTCGACATCCTCGGCGATGGCTTGGACGAAGGGGCGCAGGCTTTCCCGGATCATCGCATGATCGTCGGCAAATATTACACGCATAGCTCTTGCCTCCGTTTTTCGTCGTCTTCTTTTGCGGCAAAATCCGGATCGCCATGATCCGGCAGCGGGCGCAGGGCTGGCAGCCAGATGGTCACCAGGGCGCCCGGATCGGTGTTCTCGATGTCGATGCCTCCTCCCATTTCGGCGACGATGCCCAGGCAGATGGACAGGCCGAGGCCGGTGCCCTTGCCCGGCGGCTTGGAAGTGGTGAAGGGCTGGAACAGGGTATCGAGCATCCGGGGATTGAAACCCGGCCCGTTGTCGCCGACCCGGATCACCACTTCGCCCGCCTGTTCGTGGCAGGTGATGGTCACCATGGGGTGCCAGTCCTGATCGAGGGCATGGATCATCTGCGCGGCGCAGACGGCATCGCAGGCATTGGTCAGCAGGTTGATGAGCACTTGTTCGAGCCGGACGGAATGGCCCAGTACGGGTGCGCATTCCACCGGCGGATGCCATGACAGCTGGATGCCGTCCTGGCGCATCCGCTTGATGACCAGTTTCAGGGCCGCCCTTACCGCCGCCACCGGGTCGATGGGGCTAGGCGGGGCAAGGTCGGGGCGGGCGAAGCGCAGGACATGCTTGATGGTCTCGTCCAGGCGCTGCGTCTGGTCGAGGACCATTTCGAGATTGCGCCGGTGGCGGGCGGCGGGAAGGTTGCCGTCGCGCAGGCCGTCCAGGCAGGTTTCGGCGGCGGAGCGGATGACCATCAGGGGCTGGCCGAAATCATGGGCCAGCGAGGCGGCGAGCTCTCCCAGCGTGGCCAGCCGCGCGGAATGGGCGAGGCGGGTTTCTATGTTACGGCGGGTGGTCACGTCCTTGGCGAAGACGAGGGTGATGTTCGATCCTGCCTCGCCGCGCTGCAGGCGGATCCAGCATTCTTCCCCGTCGGGCCGTTCCAGCCGCAGGTCCAGCCCGTTCCAGTCGCTGTTCGGATCGAAGCCGGGGCCCAGCAGGGCCGGAAGCTCCTGCCCGGTCAAGGGCTGGTCGCTGCCGCTCACCAGCTTGCGGAAGCTGGGATTGGCTTCCAGCACGATCCAGGTTTCCGGATCGACCAGGGCGATTCCCACCGTGCCGTGGTTGAAGACGGCCTGGAAATAGCTTTGCGCCCGCTGGGTCTCGCTGACATCCATGAACAGGCCGGTCAGCTGCCCGTTTTCCTTGCCGATGGACGGCAGGATCCAGCCCTCGAACACGTTCTGGCCGAGCAGGGCCTGGAACATGGTCTCCTCGCCCGCCGCCGCCCGCCGCAAGGCGTGGCGCAGTCGGGGATCGCCGCCGAACAGGCCGAGCAGGTTGCGTTTCGCCGCGTCCCGCCAGGGCGGCTGGGTGGCGAGGCGACCGGTGGCGGCCAGGATGGTGCCCTGGGGCGAGAGATGGAGCAGCAGGATCGGAAGATGTTCGAGCGCCACGTTGAAGATGCAGAAGCGTGGCGCGCCGGGCGGGCAATGGGCCGGGGGAGAGGGGCGGGGCGGCGGGGCCTCGGCCATGGGCGCGGGCAGGGGCCTGTGGCGCCGGAGGAACAGCAGCAGCAGGGAAAGCGAGGTCGCGCCGCCGATCAGCCAGGGCGTCGCCAGCGTCGTCAGGGGATGGGGCGTCTGCGGGAAATGCAGCAGCCAAAGCTTGCGCGGGCCCAGCGAAAGCGGCTGCCGCTTGGCAGGGGTGAGGTCGGCAATGACTTCGGCCATCCCAGGTGGCACCGCCGCCGCCAGGATCATGTGGCTGTAGTCGTCGAGGATCGCCACCGCTTCCTTGCGCAGGGATTGCCCGCCCAGGATGTCGCGCAGCACCGGCTGGAGGTCCAACAGCGCGACCAGGGACTGGGGTGCCGGGCCGTGGATGGGATAGGCGAGATGCAGCGCGGCGGTGTCCCCGCCGGGAATCTCGAAGGTCTTCGAGCCGGTCTGCGCAGCCGTGGCGGGCCGGGAGGTGAAGGCGATCGATTCCGGGATCGGCAGGAGCAGGGCGGAGTCTTCGGGGCGGCGGATTTCCAGCCGCTTGACCGAGAGGAAGCGCTGCCTATGCGCGGCCACGAAGGCGGCTTTCTCCTCGTCGGGCAGGAAGCGCAGGATGTCCAGGTCGGTATGCAGGCGATCCAGATGGTCCTGCAGCAGCAGGGCGACCTGGTGCCGCCGATCGTCCAGGTGGCCCTGGGCGAAATCGTCATACAGGGCGACCGCGCATCCCGCCGTGCAGCCCACGGCCAGCAGGAAGGCGGACAAGAGGATCGGCGGGAGCAATCTCTGGCTCTTCTTTGAGAGAAATGGCCTCACCTGCGCCTCTCCGCTCGTCCTGTCGAGAGATGCGTGAACCAGCCGGCCCGTGGACCGCTTCTTCTGGCCCCGGTCGGAGGCGGTGATCCTTCGGGTTTCCGGCGGAAGGGCCGCCTGACGATTATCCCTACATTCTCTCGCCCTATTATCGTAACGCAGGCGCAATATTCCCGCACAGCGATATCTTGTATGCCGTTGGTCCGATAAATTCCCGTACTCTTGTCCAAAAGACAAGACCTTGGCGAGGTAAGAGACAGACTTCACTCATATCCCGCAAGCAACAGGATATGCCTCGACAATGTCAACTCCACCAAAAGGTGGAGAAGCCTCCGCAGTTTTAATGAGCCGTCTCTACCTTGGCAGGATGCTTCACCTTGTTGTCTGATCTGAACGCTATGTCGAATGTCGGCGGCGATTGAGGGCAATCAGGGGAGGGTGGATATGCAATCGATCGAACTGTCGGGTCGGCGCACCATCGATGAAGCCGACCGGACCCGGGCCGAGCTGTTGGAGGCCCTTTCCCTGGCCGAGGAAGAGCTGGTGGTCGATTGTTCCGGGCTGACGGAAGCGGATCTGAGCCTGGTGCAGGTGCTTATGGCCGCCTGCCGGACGGCTGCCGCCTCCGGGCGGCGGATCATTATTCCTCCGCCCGCTGCCGACAGCCCGCTCGAGGCGGTGTTCGCCGCCGCTGCGGTCGCTCCCCTCTGGGCTCCACGTCGGGAAGGAGATGGCGGCGATGCCTAAGACGATCATGAGCGTCGACGATTCCGCCAGCGTGCGCCAACTGGTCGCCATGACGCTGCGGAATGCCGGCTACGAGGTGATGACCGCTATCGACGGGCTGGATGCCCTGATCCAGTTGAAGGCGCGGCCCGTCGACATGGTGGTGGCGGATCTCAACATGCCCAACATGGACGGCATCACCCTGGTAAGGGAATTGCGCGCCCAGCCGGCCTTTCGCTTCGTGCCCATCGTCTTGCTCACCACTGAGTCCCAGGCGGAGAAGAAAACCGAAGGCAAGGCCGCCGGGGCCACGGGCTGGATCGTCAAGCCGTTCCAGCAGGAGCAATTGCTGGCGGTGGTCCGCAAGGTATTGGGCTGAGGAGGCGGCCATGACCGTCACCACGGCCGACCCCGCGGCGACCTATCGCCAGGAAGCGGCGGAATTGCTGGCCCAGCTCGAGGAGACCCTGCTCGACCTGGAATCCAGCCCCGACGACCAGGAGCTGATCGGCAAGGCCTTCCGCGCCCTGCATACCATCAAGGGGTCGGGGTCGATGTTCGGCTTCGAGGCTGTGGCCGCCTTCACCCATCACGTGGAGACGGCCTTCGAATCCGTCCGCAGCGGCCGTTTCGGCGTCACGCCCGCCCTGATCAGCCTGACCTTATCGTCCCTCGACCATATCCGGGGACTGATCGATGCGCCCGAGGATGCGGCACGCCCCGAAATCGAGGAACGCGGCGCCGCCCTGCTGGCCGCGCTCGCCGATATCGTGGGCGGCGCGGCTTCGGGCGCGGGCTCCGCTCCACCGGCTCTTATCCCCTCTCCGCCGGGGGAGCGGAAGACCTGGACGGTGACCTTCCGCTTGGCCGAGAACGCCATGTATTGCGGCACCAATCCGCTGCTGCTGCTCGAGGAATTACGGGCGCTGGGGGAATGCGCCGTCACCGCGCTGGACGACCGCCTGCCCGGCCTGGACGAGATGGACCCCGCCGGCTGCTATCTGGGTTGGAAGGTGGTGCTGACCACCGATCAGCCGCGCACCGCCATCGACGACGTCTTCATCTTCGTGGCCGATGACGCGCAGATCGCGGTGGAGGAGGCCGTGCCCCTCGCCGTGGCGGCAGGGAAGGAGACTCCGTCCGCGGCCCCCGCTTCCCCGCCGGTTCCATCCGCCCCTCCGGCGCGCGGGGAGTCCCGTCCCAGTGTGCGCGTGCAGGCCGAACGCCTGGACAGCTTGATGGATCAGGTGGGGGAATTGGTCATCGCCCAGGCCCGCCTGACGCAGATCGCGGCAGCCAGCGACGACCTTGCCCTGCGCTCCATCGCCGAGGATGTGGAACGGCTGGCCGCCGATCTGCGCGATACCACCATGGGCATCCGCATGCTGCAGATCGGCACCCTGTTCGGGCGCTTCCGCCGGGTGGTGCGCGACCTGTCCCAGGCCCTGGACAAATCCGTCGCGTTGATCACGACGGGCGAGGAGACGGAACTGGACAAGACCGTCATTGAAAGCCTGAACGATCCTTTGGTGCATCTCATCCGCAATGCCGTGGACCATGGCATCGAATCGCCGGAAGAGCGTCTGGCCGCCGGCAAACCGGCCGAGGGAAGGATCGTCCTGTCGGCGGAACATGCTGGGGCCCAGGTGCTGATCACCGTTTCCGACGACGGCAAGGGCATGGACCGCGCCGCCATCCGCCGCAAGGCCGAGGAACGCGGCCTGATCCGCCCGGGGGCCGATCTCTCCGATTCGGAGTTGTTCTCCTTCATCTTCCATCCCGGCTTCTCGACCGCCGGTCAGGTCAGCAACGTCTCGGGCCGGGGCGTGGGCATGGATGTGGTACGTCAGGCCATCAATTCCCTGCGCGGTTCCATCGAGGTTGCCAGCGAGGCCGGTGCCGGTTCGCGGATCACGCTCAAGCTGCCCCTGACCCTGGCGATCATCGACGGGCTGCTGGTGAGGGTGGGTGCGGGGCGTTACGTCCTGCCCCTGTCGGCGGTCGAGGAATGCGTCGATCTTTCCCCCGAGGACGATGCCCAGGGCGTCACCGACGAGACGGGGGGACGCAGCTTCCTCAATCTGCGCGGCGCGTTGGTGCCCTTCGTGCGCCTGCGCGGCATCTTCGACGTTCCCGGCCGCGCCGAGGGCTACCAGAAGGTCGTCATCGTGACCTCCGGCGGTCTGCGGGTCGGGCTGGTGGTCGATCATGTGATCGGCCAGTACCAGACGGTCATCAAGTCGCTGAACTGGTTGCTCGACGATGTCGAGCATTTTTCCGGTGCCACCATCCTGGGCGACGGTTCCGTCTCTCTCATCCTCGACATTCCGCATCTGCTGAAAAAGGCGCAGGCGGGACATGTCGTGACCCAGGCGTCGTGACCCTGCGCGGTGCGCCTCAGCAACAGGGGGAAAAGATGCGTTTCACGATCAAGGCTAAGCTGGCCGTCGGATTCGGTCTCGTGGTGGTGCTGGCGGTCGGCGCCGCCGCAATCGGGCTGCGCTCGCTGTCGCAGTCCAACGACATGATCCGCGACATGGTGGAAAATGACATGGTCAAGGTCCAGACGGTGGGGCAGGCCGATGCGGCCTCGGAAGCCGCGGGACGGCACCTCCTCAACCTGATCCTGGCGACGGACAGCACGGAACGGAACGGCTATTGGGCGGCGGTCGAGGAACAGATGGGCATCCTGTCGGCCAGCCTGACCAAGCTGCGCGGCAATGCCACGGCCCAGGAGCAAGCCCTGATCGAGGGGATCGAGCGCAACTTGGCCGAATATGCACGCGGGGCCGAAAAGGCCCGGCAGGCGGCGCAGCGCGATGCCGAGGCGCGGGCCTTCGCCATGACCCAGCAGAACGGCGCCAACCGCGCCTTCCAGATCATCGTCGACGAGGTCCGGCCGGTGCGGACGGCGCTGAACGAGCAATTGCGCCAATTGATCGCGCTGGAGGAAGCCAATCTCGCAGCCAAGGTGGCGGCCAATGACCGCGCCTTGTCGACGGCCTGGTCGGTGATGCTGGCCTTCATGGCGGCTACCGCCCTGATCGGGCTTGCGGTCGCCCTGTGGGTGTCGCTGGGCATCGCGCGCGGCCTGAACCAGGCGGCGGGATTGGCGCAGCGTGTCGCGGAAGGGGATCTGACGGCGCGGGCGGAGTACCGCAATGCCGACGAAATCGGCGAGCTGATGGGGCATCTCAACACCATGGTCCTGCGGCTGCGCGACGTGGTGGGCGAGGTGCTGTCGGCCTCGAGCAATGTGGCGGCGGGCAGCCAGCAGCTCAGCGCCAGCGCCCAGCAGCTTTCCAACGGCGCCACCGAACAGGCCTCCGCCGCCGAGGAGGCATCCTCGTCGATGGAGGAAATGTCGGCCAATATCCGCCAGAGCGCCGAGAATGCCGCCGAGACCGAGAAGATCGCTGCCCGGTCGGCGGACGACGCGGAACAAAGCGGCAAGGCCGTGACCGAGGCGGTCAACGCCATGAAGAGCATCGCCGACAAGATCACCATCGTGCAGGAGATCGCCCGCCAGACCGACCTGCTGGCGTTGAACGCCGCCATCGAGGCGGCGCGGGCGGGCGAACACGGCAAGGGCTTCGCGGTCGTCGCCTCCGAGGTGCGCAAGCTGGCCGAGCGCAGCCAGGCCGCCGCCGCCGAGATCATCACCCTGACCGGCGACAGCGTCACCGTTTCGGAACAGGCAGGCCAGATGCTGAGCAAGCTGGTGCCGGACATCCGCCGCACCGCGCAGCTTGTCGAAGAGATCAGCGCGGCCTCGCGGGAACAGACGATCGGGGCCGAGCAGATCAACACCGCCATCCAGCAACTGGACCAGGTGACCCAGCAGAACGCCTCGGCGGGCGAGCAGATGTCGGCGACCTCCGAGGAACTGGCGGCCCAGGCTGAGCAATTGCAGGCTGCCATCGCCTTCTTCCGCACCGAAGAAGACAAGGCCTGGTCCGCCCCGGCCCTTCCCCGAGGCGAGCCGCAGGCAAGGCCGGTTGCCTCGTCGCGCCCCGGCCGCGCTGCGCGGCCGTCCAAGGGGGTGAAATCCCTGGAACCGGCCTTCCTGGGGATTCCGCCTGCCCGCAAGAACGGCTCTGCCCAAGGCTTCGCCCTGGTGATGGAGGATGGCAGGGATGACGAAGATGCCCGATTCGAACGTTACTGACGGCCGGACGGACGGGTGCGCCCTTCAGGTGCTGACGCTGGGCCTGGGTGGCGAGATCTTCGCCCTGGAAAGCGCGCAGGTGCGCGAGGTGCTGGACATGGTCGAGCTGACGGAAGTGCCCGGTGCCCGTTCCTTCGTCAAGGGGCTGGTCAATGTGCGGGGCAAGGTCGTGCCGGTGGTCGACCTCAAGACCAAATTCGACATGCCCGCCCTTCCCCCGACCGAGGACTCGCGGATCGTCGTCATCGAGGTCAGCCGGAACGGCGAGGACAGCATGGTCGGCGTGCTGACCGACCGGGTGCTGGAAGTCACCGAATTGCCCCAGGCGACGCTGGAGGACGTGCCGCGTGTGGGCATGACTTGGCAGCCCGATTTCATCCGCGCCATCGGCAAGCGCGACGGCGATTTCGTCATCGTCATGGACATTGCCGCCATCTTCTCCTCCGAAGGTCCCGGCGGCCGCAGGAAGACGCAGCCATGAACAGCGACAGCCACTATGTCACCCTGGGCGTCGGCGACGAGATCTTCGCCGCGCCGGTGGAGAATGTGCGGGAGGTGCTGGACCTTTGCCCCATTACCCGCATTCCCAATATGCCGCCCTTCATGTGCGGCGTCATCGAGGTGCGGGGCGTGGGCATTCCGGTGGTCGATCTGCGGCTCAAGCTCGGCCTGCCGGCGGGCGCGCAGACCGCTCATAGCCGCATCGTGGTGCTGGAGGTGGAGACGGCGGGACGGCGGATCGTGCTCGGTGCGCTGGCCGACCGGGTCTACGAGGTGGCCGCGCTGGACGAGCACGACGTGGAGCCGCCGCCCGAGATCGGCATTCCCTGGGACTCCGGCTTCATCCGCGGCATGGCGCGCCGCAAGGGGGCCTTCGTCGTGATCCTGGATCTCGCGGCGGTCTTCGCTGCCGACGGCGTCCTGGCGCTGGAAGAAGCGGTGTAGCCATGGCGGCTGACCGTCATGCCGTGCCGAGAGATCACCTGGACAAGAGCGATCACCTGCGCAAGGCGGATTTCGACCGTCTGGCGGTCTTGATCGAGGAGAGGACGGGTATCCGCTTGCCGCCGGCCAAGGCGCTGATGCTGGAAGGGCGGCTGCGCAAGCGAGTCGCCCTGCTGGGCCTTCCCGGCCTCGAACATTATTGCCGCTTCCTGTTCGAGCAGGGCGGGTTGGCCGAGGAACTGCCCCATCTCATCGATGCGGTCACCACCAACAAGACCGATTTCTACCGCGAGCCCGCGCATTTCGCCTTCCTGGCCGACCGCGCCGTTCCCGAAATGCTGGCGGGCGGCTTGGCCGGGCGGCCGCTCCAGGTCTGGAGCGCGGCGAGTTCCAGCGGCCCGGAACCCTATACCCTGGCCTTCGTGCTGAGCGACCTGGCGCGCATCCGGACGGAGCTGGATTTCGTCGTCCACGGTACGGATATCTCGGTCGAGATCCTGCGCGAGGCGGAACGGGCCATCTATGGCAGGGACATGATCGAGCCGATCCCGCTGGAGGTGCGCAAGCGCTACCTGCTGCGCTCGCGCGAGCGCCCGGACGGGGAATTCCGCATCGCCCCGGAAATCCGCCGCCATGTGCGCTTCGCCCGCCTCAATCTGCTGGATGCCCGCTATCCCTGGGACCGGCCCATGGACATGATCTTCTGCCGCAACGTGCTGATCTATTTCTCCCGCCAGACGCAATTGGCGGTGCTGCAGAAGCTGTGCGCCTGCCTGCGCCGGGGCGGCTTCCTCTTCCTCGGGCATTCCGAGACCTTGGCGGGCATGCCCCTGCCGGTGGCCAATGTGGCGCCTGCGGTCTATCAACGTCTGTGACGGGGGCATCATGACCGTTCCCGCCCGCAAGATCCGTGTCCTGATCGTCGATGATTCCGCTTCCGTCCGCGAGACGATGAAGGAAATCCTGGGCAGCGATCCGGATATCGAGGTCATCGGCGCTGTCTCTGACCCCTTCGTGGCGGCGGCCCATATCCGCCAGCAGGTGCCCGACGTCCTGACGCTGGATGTCGAGATGCCGCGCATGGACGGCATCAGCTTCCTGCGCCGCATCATGGCGCAGCGTCCGATCCCGGCGGTGATCTGTTCGTCGCTGACCGAAGCGGGCTCGGATACCCTGTTCCAGGCGCTGGAGGCCGGGGCGGTCGAGGTGATCACCAAGCCGAGCCTGGGCACGCGGCAATTCCTGCTGGAATCGCGCATCCGCATCATCGACGCGGTCAAGGCGGCGGCACAGGCCAATCTGCGTCCCCGACCGCCTGCCCGGCCTCCGGAAGGGAAACTGAGCGCCGATGCAGTCCTGGCGCCGCCCGCATCCGGCGAGGCGATCGGCAGGACCACCGACAAGATCGTCTGCATCGGCGCCTCCACCGGCGGGACGGACGCGCTGCTGACCGTCCTGCGTGCTTTGCCGGCCGATTGCCCGCCCATCGCCGTGGTCCAGCACATGCCGGAACATTTCACGGCGGCCTTCGCCCGGCGCCTGGACGGGCTATGCACCATCCGTGTCAAGGAGGCGGCGAACGGCGAAGCGCTGCTGCGCGGCCATGCCCTGATCGCGCCGGGCAACCGGCATATGCTGATCAAGCGCAACGGTGCCCGTTATCAGGTCGAGCTGCGCGAAGGTCCCCTGGTCAGCCGCCACCGCCCCTCGGTGGATGTGCTGTTCCGCTCCGCCGCCCGCCATGCTGGGGCCAATGCGATGGGGGTGATCATGACCGGCATGGGTGACGACGGGGCCCACGGCCTGCTGGAGATGCGCCAGGCGGGAGCCCTGACCCTCGCCCAGGACGAGGAAAGCTGCATCGTCTTCGGGATGCCGCGCGAAGCCATCCGCATCGGTGCCGCGCAGCGCGTCGCGGCGCTGGAGCACCTGGCATCGGAAATCCTGAAAGGCTACGCCGTGCTGCAAAGGAGCCGATGAGATGCCCTTCGACCAGTCCAGCCCCGCCGCTTCCTGGCTTGCCGAAGCCCGTGCCGTCGCCGGACAGGTCGGGGCCGTTCATGCGCCTGCCGAAGAGGTGATCCTGCTGATCGGCGAAAGCCTCGCCCAGGCCCATTCCTCGGCCCGTCACATGGCCGCCCTGGCCGCCGGGCTCGCGGCCCGGCTGGAAGAGCCGGAATTCCGCGAGACCCTGGACGGGCTCAGCCATTCGCTGGATATCGTCGACCACCTGCAGACGCATCTCCAGTCCCAGGAGGCCCCGCTGGTCAGGCTGGGTCAGGATGCGCGGGGCGTGCGGCGCGCACTGGCGGGACTGGCGAAGATCATGGCCCATATCCTGGTGCTCGGCGTCAATGCCCGCATCGAGGCGGCGCGCATGGCCGAGAAGGGCGAGGATTTCACCGTCTTCACCCATTCCGTCTGCGACCTCGCCTTGCGCGGGCGGAATGCCGTGCAGCAGGCCCTGGCCGATCTCCAGCGCCTGGAACAGACGGTGATGGTGGCCTCTGCCGTGCGGCAGGATTTCACGCGGGAATACGAGTCCCGGCTGACCATGGTCAGCTCCCGGCTTGCCTCCTCCATTTCCGCCCTGCATGGGCGGGCGCGCAAGGCGACGGCGGAGATCGAACACCTGCCCCGGGATATCGAGCAGGTACATCACCGCATCGGATTGCTGGTGGCCGATCTGCAGATCGGCGACATCACCCGCCAGCGCCTGGAGCATGTGCAGGAGGCCCTGTCGGACCTGGTCCGGGCGGCGGAACGGGAAGAACTGGATCAGGACCGGCGGGCCCTGCTGGTCAATGCCGTCTGCGATCTCCAGGCGCGCCAGCTGGTGGCGGTCGAGGCGGAATTCAGCGGCAGGACCGCCGCCATCGCCGGTAATCTCGCCAGCCTTTCCTCCGTGCTGGCGGCCATCGGCAAGCGTGCCGAGGCGATCCATTCCGGCAATGGCAGCGAGACCTTTCTGCTGGAAGTGGACGCTGATATCGAATTGGTGGCGCGGATCGTGGACGGCTATGCCGAAGCCGGGCGCAGCGTGAAGGAATTGCTGCAAACGGCGGCGGAGGCCGCCCAGTCCATGTCGGGCGCCATCGCGGCCATCGCCGATGTCGATGCCGACCTGAACATCCTGGGGCTCAATGCCTCGATCAAATGCGGGCGGCTGCGCAGCGGCGGCCAGGCCCTCGACGTGGTGGCGCAGGAATTGCGCGTCTGTGCCGGGGAAACCCGCAATCTGGCGGCAAGCGTGACCCGCCTGCTGTCCGATGCGGAAGCGGCGGCGGCCAAGCTCTCGGCCCATAACGACCTCAGCGAACTGGCCGAATTGCGGGATTCGCTGCACCATTCGGTGGCCCATCTGCGCCAGTTGGGCGGCGAGACGGCCTGGGTCTTCCAGGACTTGCAGCGGCGCGGCGTCACCATCTGCGCCGCCTTGGAAGAGGCCGCCCAGCGTCTCGACATCCGCCACGCCCATGCCACCGCCGTCCGTCAGGCGGCAGGCGCCCTGGAGCGCTTGGCAGGCGCCACCGATCCCCGCCTGCCGCCCTCGGACCTCCAGGCGGCGCGGCAGGAGGTCTTCGCCCTCCTGGAAGGGCGCTATACCATGGAAAGCGAGCGCCATGTCCATCATGGGCGCGGCCCGGAAGATGCCGCCGCCGGGCAGGAGGTCGATATCGACGACCTGCTGTTCTGAGGGGTCACAGCGCCGGGATGTCCTGCGCGGCGGCCCGGATTTTCGACATGACGGCATGCATGACGTCTTCCACATGCTCGCGCATCGCCGCGCCGGCCGCTTCGGCATCACCCTCCAGGATGGAGGTGATGATCGCCGAGTGATGCTGCGCCGCACCCTTGGTCAAGGGCTCGTATTCATTGACGCAATGGCGGGCCCGGTAGACATGCCACATCATCGTTTCGTGGATATGGGCCAGGGTGGTGTTGTTGGCCCCCAGAACAATGGCGCGGTGGAAGTCGTCGTTCAGCCGGTAATATTCCTTCACCTGATTGGCCGCGGCCGCAGCGGCCATGGCGACGTTCAGGGTCTCGATCTGCCGCAGGACCGAGGAGGTGCGGGTGCGCGCCACCTTCATGGCGGCAAGCTGTTCCAGGCCGACCAGCACCTCGAATTTTTCCACCAAATCGGGCGGGTCCAGTTCGGTGACCACGGCGCCCACATGGGGCACCAGCCGCACCAGCCCTTCCATTTCCAGGATCTTGAGGACGTCGCGCAAGGGCGTGCGCGAGACGCCGAATTCCTGGCACAGATGGGGTTCGGGCAGGCGGTCGCCGGGCTTCCATCGGTTCAGCACGATATCCTGCCGGATATGGGGCAGGATCTGCTCGTGGATGGGCTCCTTGTGAACCATGGCCGAGCGATTCTTGGAGGGCATGGATTGCATGAAAATGTCTTGCAGCTTCGCCAAAGGCGGGTTTCAGCGACAGAAGAGGGAAGGAATGCTAACGCAAAACCCATGGAATGAATACGATATACGCGATTCTTCTGCCGGAAAAGGGGCGTCGCTCCCCTTCTGCCGGCTCAGGCTTTGGTTTTTTTCCGTGCGGGGCGCTTCGGCGGGGCGCCGACCGGGCGGGTGGGGGCGGTCAGGCCGCCGACGACGAAATTGGTGATCTGTTCGAGAATTTCGTTGGTATCGGTGGGGTCGCAGATGCCTTCCGCCAGTTCCTCCAGGCGGTGGGTGTCGGAAAAGGCATACATATAGGCGCCGATCATCAGGGTCAGGCGCCAATAGGCGTCCTTCTCGCCCAGATGCGGCAGGGCTTCGCGGATGGCCTCGACATAGGCGCGGGTCGAGACGTCATAGGCCTCGTTGCGCAGCTTGTAGGAAATTTCCGGCGGCTCGGTATGCAGGCGGGCCTGTAGGCGCATGAAGGCGCGGCCTTCCGGCGTGGCGCGCAGGGCCAGGGTCGGCTTCAGGAAGCCGAGGACGACATCCTCAATCCGCAAGGGGGCGCCGCTTTTCCTGAGATTCTCCAGCCGTTCCAGCCTTTCGTCGGAAATCTTGCGTCCCCGGCGTAGAAAGACTTCCTCGAACAGGCCATGCTTCGAGCCGAAATAGTAATTGATCAGGGCTTGGGTGACCTTGGCCCGGTCGGCCACGCCGCGTAAGGTGGTGCCGGCATAGCCCAGATCGGCGAATTCCACTTCCGCCGCATCGAGGATTTCCTCGCGCACATTGTTCAGCCCTTCCGGCCGCCCCGGGCCGATGCGGCGGGGGCGGGCGGGGCGTCCGGTACGGTTCGTCGCGGCGTTTGCTTCTTTCATTCCACCCAGGTTTCCGGCATGTCCGTCTTTGCCTCCTTATATAGAGAATCGGCAGAGGGGGAAATCATGCGGCAAAGGCGGCCATGACCTCGGAGGAGGGAATGACGTCGCCATATTTCTGCTCGATGTCGAACAGGCTGGCCTCGTGCGGCGCCAGGGCGCGGTCGCCGACGCAATCGGACAGCACCACCGGGCGGAAGCCGAAGGACATGGCATCGACCACGCTGGCCCGCACGCAGCCGCTGGTGGTGCAGCCGGCGACGAGCAGGGTTTCCACCCCGCGCTGGGTCAGCCAGGGCGCCAGCCCGGTGCCGAAAAAGGCCGAGGGCACGTTCTTCCGCACCACCAGTTCACCGGGCGCCGGTGTCAGGTCGGGCACGATGGCGCTGATGGCGGCATCTTCCTTTAGCGTCAGCATTCCCGGCACTTTCAGTGAAAAGACGGTGGCGTCGGCATCGTCGTCCGCATAGACGATGCGGCTATGGGCCACCGGCCAGCCCTGCCGCCGGGCATGGTCCAGCAGATCCTTGGTCGCCGCGATGGCTTCGGGGATATTGCCGCCGCCGAAGACCTCGGGATCGGCGAAGCCGTTGACGAAATCGACGATCAGCAGGCCGATGCGTCCCTTCAATCCCAGGCGCCGGCCGAAACCCTGGCGCTGATAGACATCCTGATCCTGGTTCATTCTGCGGGCTCCTGCTGAAGCATGGGAAGAGTGTCGAGAACCACCCCATCGCGCACCACGTCGGCGCCGTCGAGGCGGATCGTGCAATGGCGCATGGGGATGTCGATATGGCAGGCGGTGACGCGGTCGCCGCCGACTTCGTTATTGGGGCCGAGGGACCACAGGAAATTACCCTCGAAGGCGCGGGCATCCATGCCGATGGTGGCTTCGCGGTCGTAAAGGCCCAAAGTGGACCAGCGGGCGCGCTTTTGCAGCCCCCAGCCGATATGGGACAGGGCATAGGCTTCCGGATCGTCGAAGGCGGCCATGTAATCCTTCAGCAGGTCGGCATCCAGCCTGCCCTCGATGGCGGTGACATAGCCGTTCTCGACGGTCATCTCGACGGGGGCGGCGAGATAGCTTTTCATCGGCAGCAGGATGTCGCCCCGGTCGAGGACGATGCGGCCCTGGGCTTGGCCCTCGTTGGGCCAAGTCAGGATGAAGCCGCTGGGCCAGTGGTCCCACCGTCCCGGCTCGTCCACGAAGCCATATTCCTGCACGGCGGGATATTGCCCCAGCGGGCAGCGCAGATCGGTGCCGGCGGGCGAGGTGACATGCATCTCGCGGGCCTGTTCCAGCAGGGCGGCGGCCCGCGCGACACGCGCCTTGTCTTCAGGCGTGGGGACCATGCGGGCCAGCACTTCGGGCGGCTCGACCGCCAGCAGGATCTTTGTGCCGGTCTTCAGGATCTCGTGCTGTTCGGGCGAGAACAGCAGGGTCATCAGATCGAGGACCAGATCGCTTTCCTTCAGGGCGGCGATGGCGGCGCGATTGCCGGTCAGCGGCGTGATGCCCAGATAGGCGAGGCTGTCGCGGCTATGGGCCTTTTCGCCATTGACCGGCGGCAGGTCCAGGCGGTTGACCCGCGCGCCCAGGCTGCTGGCGGCGATCAGGGCGGTGGACAGGGTCTGGGGATGGGTGTTCTGGCTGGTCAGGATGGTCACCACGTCATCCCGCTTCAGGCGGGAAAGCGTCAGGACCTCGGTCCAGGCCTGGATCATCTCGGCATCACTGACGGGCATCGGAGCCTCCAGTCGATATAGTAGAGAGGAAAAGGATCAGACCGGACGGCCGAGGAAGTCGCCGAAGGCCCGGTAGAAGCCTTCCTCGTCGTCCCAGGGGATCATATGGCCGGCGGTTTCGACACGGCTGAGGACGATGCCGGGCAGCAGGTTGCGGATTTCCGCCTCGTCCTCGGGCAGGATAACGCCACCCTTGCCCGCGACCATCAGCATTGAGGCCATGGCCACGCGCGGGAAATCGGCATGGATGTCATCTTCATGGAAGCTGTGATAGGTGGCGATCACCGCCCGCTCGTCGCAGGTATGCAGCCATTCGGCGCGCAGGCGAAGCTGCTCCTCGGTCCAACTGGGGCAGTATTTGCGCATGGTCTCGACATCGCAGCCCTGGCGGCAGTCGCGTATCGAATCGATATACCAGGGCAGCTTGCTGGGATAGTCCCGCCTGCCGGGGCCGGACACCGGCGGATCGACCAGGACCAGCGCCGTCGGGGCGGCGCCGTGGCGGCTGACGGCCCGCAAGCCGATCCGCGCGCCCATGGAATGGCCGACCAGGGCATAATCGGCCAAGCCCAGGGCATCGGCGAAGGCGGCGACATCGGCGGCGCAGGCATCCAGGCCGTAATCCAGATGCGCGCCGCTTTCCGACAGGCCGCGTCCGCGTACATCCAGGACATAGGTATCGAAGTTGCGGCCGAAGCGTTCGGCGACGAAGCTCCAGGTCACCGCCGGGCTGGTGATGCCGGGGATGATGATGACCGGCCGCCCCTGGCCGCCATAGCGCAGGTAGTGCTGGCGGATGGAATTGGCGTGAATGTTGCCCCCATAGAGATAGGTGCTGCCCATGTCTTCCGATTCCTTTTCCTTACATTAATACGTATTAATAGGCGCCCGACAGAAGGGCGCCGCCGCCCGGCACTTCCGTTCCAAGGTCGAGGGATTTGAGCAGAGCATAGGTGGTGGCGATGGCGGCCGTCAGGACGGGCTTGCCGGTCATCGCCTCGACCCGCGGCACGGCGGGCAGGGACGGCATCTGCACGCAGGCCGACAGTACGATGACATCGGCCTCGGCGGTGTTCATCCCGGCGACGATCTCGGGCAGGCGCTGGGGATCGTGGCGGCCAACCTCGATATTGTCTGGAATTTCCAGGGCACGCCAATCCACCACTTCGAAGCCTTCGGCGCGGATATACTCGACCACCAGTTCGGTCAGCGGCTTCATGTAGGGGGCGACCAGGGCGATGCGCTTGGCCTTCATCTGGTGCAGGGCGTCGATCAGCGCCCCGGCACTGGTGATGACGGGGGAAGGCGCGCCGTTTTCCACGGTGCGTCCCTTCAGGCGCTGTTCCGCGACGCGATGATATCCCTTGCCCATGGCCATGATGGCGACCAGGCAGGCATAGCCCAGGACATCGACGCGGGCGTCGCTCAGCTCGATGGCGCAGCGGTCTGATTCCGCGTCCATCGCCGCCAGTTCGTCCTTCTGCACCGTCTTCATGCGCATACGGCTTGAATGGAAGGTGAAACGTTCGCCGCTGACCATGCTGCGCGCCGCCAGCATGGCCGGGATCTCGGTTTCCATGGTGGTGTTGGAACTCGGCACGATCTGGCCGATTCGGTAGGTCTTGCCCATGTTTCCCTCTGGGTCAGGCCACGCTCTTCAGCGCTGGCTGGGGTTGGAAGGCAGTGGCGTCGTAGTCGTAGACCCAGTTGGCCTGAAGCCCGGTCTTCTGCGGGTTGAGCTTGCCCTTGATCCAATAGACCAAGTCGCGCTTGGCCTGGGCGAGGGGCGAAGGTAGGTGATAGGTCTTGCCGCGCTCGCGCGCTTCCAGCTGCACGCGGCTGGTGCGCGGCAGGCGCTCGGCCTCGTAATCCTGCAGGGCCGTGGCGTAATCCGGGCCATGGGCATCCAGTGTTGTGGCCAGCACATAGGCGTCCTCGATGGCCATGGCTGCACCCTGCGACAGGAAAGGCAGCATGGGATGGGCGGCATCGCCCAGCAGCGTGACCCGGCCCGACGACCAGGTGGTCATGGGGTCGCGGTCGAATAGCCCCCATTTGAAGACATGCTCCACGCGCTCGAACAGGCGGATGATGTTGGAATGCCAGCCCTGATAGGCGGCCAGCATTTCGTCGCGGCTGCTCGGTGCGTTCCAGGATTCCTCGACCCAATTGGCGGTCTCGCTGACGGCCACGATGTTCACCGCCTTGCCGCCGCGCACGTAATAGGTGACGACATGGCCGTGCGGGCCCAGCCAGAAGGAGGAATCGGGACTAACGAAATCGACCACGCCATCCACGGGAACCACGGCGCGGTAGCACATATTGCCGGTGAAGCGCGGTTCCTCGTCACCGAACAGGGCGTTGCGCACGGTCGAGCGCACGCCGTCCGCGCCAACGATCACATCGGCCTCAAACTCGCTGCCATCGGCGAAACTGGCGACGGCGGTCTTGCCGTCCTGGCGGATGCCGGTACAGGCCGTCGAGAGGGTGGCGCTGCTTTCCGGCACCAGCGAGACCAGCATGGAATGAAGATCGGCGCGGTGGATATGGACGAAGGGGGCGCCATAGAGGCGCGGGCAATCCTCGATCAGCGGCGTGCGGAAGTTTTCCCGCGCGGTGCGCCAATTGCGCCCGACGATGGCGTGGGGCAGGAAACCTGCCTGGGACAGCTTGTCCATCAGGCCCAGGGCGCGCAGCACCTTGACCGCGTTGGGCGTCATCTGGATGCCGGCGCCGACTTCCCCGAAGGCGTCGGCCCGCTCGAAGATCCTGGTCTCAAAGCCGCGTTGCGTCAGGGCGCCGGAAAGAGCCGCCCCGCCGATGCCGCCGCCGATGATGCCCACCCGTAATTTTCGACTCATTGGTCCTGCTTCCTTTTTCAGTGACGCGAGTGTCGGGCCTGCGACAGGCCCGCAGCCGGAAGGTTCCTCGGTAAAATAAATTATACGATCAATTAATTTTAGGAGTGCGGCGATCCGCCGAGAGGCTGCAGCTCCTGCCGCACCGGGAGGCTGGCCTGGGTCAGGCATTAATTTGCTGATTATTTAATTACTGTATGGGGCGGAAAGGGCGGAAGCAAGGGGGATTTTGCGGCATGAATAACCATAATATTTATAAGATCAAATTTTGTGCTGACGGGTACGGGGGTGCCGATGGCTCTCTTTTTCGGGGTTCCCCTTCCTCTGGTTCTCCCCTTTTCCGTCAGGCGGAGCGGGGAATTGCGAGGCTTTTCGGAAAAAGCGTAGTGAGAGGCGTGACGGCGCCCATGGAGAGCCGTTGCGGGGCGTACGGAAGGCTGTAAGACCCAGGAGGAAAGGCGGGAAAAGCCAAAAACGCATAAAAAATAGCCAAACACACGTGACCTGTATAAAATCTGTGCAGATCGGGTGGCGTGGAACGCGGCAATTCCGGTTTTTCCGGTTGGAATGCAAAGGTTTCTGAAAATGGCACAGCCATTGCGTCAGGCTTATCGGGAGCGATGCTGTGTGAATGCGTGGAGGGCGTTCCCAGAAAAGTCTAAATGAACTTTACCTTATGGCCGGAATTATTCCATACTCCGAGTATATTTTTTTTCTCTGGAAAGAGTGCAGAAGATATAAATCTCCCGCCGGGGCGGATTTTGTCTTTTAAAAATCCCTATAAAATTTTTAGATTACATAGTTATTGAGTAACTTATCTGCGTGTGTGCGGAAAATTCTTGACATTAGTCAGGTAAAAATTTTCTGATGAAATGCGTATACGAAATACGATCATCTGAGAAAGGCGCCTTGTCCGACCGGCGCAGGTCAGAAAGCAATGAGGAACGGAAGTCATGAGATCTGACGCGCTCATCCAAATTCGCAGCATGACGAAGCGTTACGAGACGCGGGCCAAGGAAACGGTCTTGGCGCTGACGGATGTGAATCTCGATATCGGAAAGACCGAGTTCCTGACTGTGGTTGGCCCCAGCGGTTGCGGCAAGACCACCCTTCTGCGGATACTGTCGGGGCTGGAAAGCCATACCGAAGGAACCCTGCTGATCGATGGCACGGTGCCGTCCGGCCCCCGCCCCGATATCAGCATGGTCTTTCAGCAGGCGACGCTGCTGCCCTGGCGCACGGTGCTGCAGAATGTCCTTCTGCCGCGCCAACTGCAGAAGACCATGAGCCCCCAGGTGGTGGAGCGCGCCCGCGCCCTGCTGGACATGGCCGGCCTGTCGGAATTCGAGAACAAATATCCCTCCGAGCTTTCCGGCGGGATGCAGCAGCGGGCCTCGATCTGCCGGGCGCTGATCTGCGACCCCAAGATCCTGCTGATGGACGAGCCCTTCGGCGCCCTGGACGCGATGACGCGCGAGACGATGAATCTCGAGCTGATGCGTATCTGGTCGGCGCAGAAGAAGGCGGTGATCTTCATCACCCACAGTATTCCCGAGGCCGTCTTCCTGGGCGACCGGGTCCTGGTGATGACCCCGCGCCCGGGCCGCATCTCTCGCATCATCGACGTGAACATCCCCCGACCGCGGGACCGCTCGTCCTTCGCCAATCCCGTCTTCAACCGAATTTGCGACGAGATCAGGGAAATCTTCGACACCCAAGGGTCTGGCGCCACGAACCAGGAGAACAGCAATGTCAAGATGGCGGTCTCGTTTTGAGGTCCTGAGCCTTTTCGTCGTCTTCGTGATTATTTGGGAGATCGTCGTCCGGTTCCTGGAGGTCCCTTCCTACATCATCCCGGCGCCGAGCCTGATCCTGTCCCGGCTGGCCGATCTGTTCCAAAGCGGACTGATCTGGCCCCATCTAATCACCACCGGCCTGACGATCCTGTCCGGCCTCGCCCTGGGGATCGTCGCGGGGCTCGCCTTCGGCGCCTTGATCGGCGTCGTGCCCCCCGCCGAACGGCTGATCTACCCCTATCTCGTGGCGATGCAGACCGTGCCGAAGATCGCCATCGCGCCGCTTTTCGTGCTGTGGTTCGGCTACGGCATCACCTCGAAGATCGTCATTTCCGCGCTGATCAGCTTCTTCCCCGTCCTGGTCTCGGTGATCAGCGGCCTGCGGGCGGCGGAAAGGGACCAGATGGACATGATGCGGGTCTTCGGCGCCTCGCGCTGGCAATCCTTCTTGCATCTGCGTCTTTACGCGGCCCTGCCGACTATTTTCGCCGGCATTGAAATCGCCTCGATCCTGGCCGTCATCGGCGCGATCGTCGGAGAATTCGTCGGGGCACAGGAAGGACTGGGCTATCTGATTACCACGCTCAACTTCAACATGGACGTGGCCGGCGTCTTCGCCACCTTGATCATTCTCTCGGCCATCGGCCTCTCGGTGCATGCTCTCGCTCGTTACCTCGGCCGTCGCATGGTCTTCTGGCGGCGCGCGGACGAAAAGAGCGCTGTCCTTTCTCACTAAGTCTGGAGCAATCGACATGACCAGGAATGTTAAAGCCGCCGCGGCTTCATTGGTTGTCCTTTTCGGTGCCGGTATCGCCCCTGGCCTGGCCGAGGCTGCAGACCTGAAGCCGGTCCGCGCCCTGATCCCCGTGCGCATCATCGACGAATCCTATTCGCCCATCAATGTCGCCAAGTATCTGGGCTATTTCGAAGAGGAAGGCCTGGACGTGACCCTGCAGGCGGTCGGGGGCTCGAACGAGGCGGCGATCCAGATTTCCGCCGGCAACGGCGATATCGGCGCGGCCTCGCCCGCCCAGGCGCTGATCGGCATGCAATCGGCCACCAACATGGCGATCCAGTATTTCTACAACATGAATTACGGCAACATCTGGTCGATCTCGGTGCCGCCGGACAGCCCGATTCAGTCGATCAGCGAGTTGCAGGGCAAGAAGATCGGCGTGGCCTCGATGGGCAGTGCCGGCGTCACCTTCGGCAAGGCCTTCGTCTCCCGTGCCGGCCTCAATGCCGAACGCGACGTCTCCTTCCTGTCCATCGGCAATGGTGCCCAGGCGGTGACGGCGGTGCGCCAGAAGGCGGTGGACGCCCTGGCTTTCTGGGATGCCGCCCTGGCGAAGTTCGAGGTGGTCGGCATGGAGATGCGCGAATTGCCGGTCGATCCGATCCTTGCCTCCCTGCCGGACGTCTCCTTGCTGGCGCGCCCCGAGACCATCAAGAACGACCCCCAGATGATCGAAGGTTTCGCTCGCGCCGTCGCCAAGGGATACGACTTCACCATCAACAATCCCGAAGCCGCCGTCGCCATCAGCTGGAAGATGTTCCCGGAAGCCAAGCCGCAGGGCATGAGCGATGCCGATGCCACGGCGGGCGGCGTCAAGGTCATCGAGCGCCGCATGAATATCTGGAAGCCCACCGGCCCCGAGGGCATGCACGGCTATTTCCAGGACAAGGACTGGGCGCAGCTGGTCCGCTTCATGATGGACGAGGGCCTGATGACCGAGGAAGTCCCGACCTCGCGCATCTTCACCAATGACTTCATCGAAGCCATCAACACCTACGACCGCGAAGCCGTCATCGCCTCGGCCAAGGCCTTTGACCAGCAATCGATGAAGTAGACCAGACAGAACAGACGCCCTGCCGCAAGTCCCGTGTGGGCAAGGAGATATCAGGAATGAACAATATTTCGACCGTTGCCGAAAAGCCCAAGATTTATTGGGAACCGAACGAATACCACCACGTGCCCTACCAGATCTATTCCGACGGCGGCATCTACGAGGAAGAGCAGAAGCGTCTGTTTCGCGGGCCGGTCTGGCAATTCGTCGGGCTGGACATGGAAGTCCCCAATCCGGGGGACTTCAAGACGACCTGGATCGGCGACACCCCCATCCTTCTCATCCGGGACGAGACCGGTGCGCTCAACGCCTTCGTCAACCGCTGCGCCCATCGCGGCACCACGCTCTGCTTCGAGGCCTATGGCAACAAGCCGGTCCTGTCCTGCGTCTATCACAATTGGTGCTTCGACCTTCAGGGCAACCTGCAAAGCGTCGCCTTCCAGCACGGCATCCGCAAGCAGGGTGGCCTGCCCAAGGATTTCTGCTTCAAGGATCACGGCCTGACGCGGCTGCGCGTCGCCCAGGTGCGGAACCTAGTCTTCGCCACCTTCTCGGACGAGACGCCGCCGATCGAGGAATTCCTGGGCGAGACCATGGTTTCGCACATGAACCGCATCTTCAATCGGCCGATGAAGATCCTGGGCACCTATTCCCAATACATGCACAACAACTGGAAGCTCTATATGGAGAACGTGAAGGACTCCTATCATGCGAGTCTCCTTCACCTGTTCTTCACCACCTTCCGGCTGAACCGCTTGTCCATGGAAGGGGGGCTCTTGCTCGACGACAGCGGCGGGCATCACATCAGCTATTCCAAGGTGAAGACCGATTCCAGCCAGGACACGGAATATGAAACCGGCCAGCTGCGCGCTCAGCAGGACGACTTCACCCTGGCCGACCGCCGCCTGCTGCGCACCTTTCCGGAATTCGAGGACGGCATTACCCATGCCATCCAGGGCATCTTCCCGACCATGGTGGTCCAGCAGATCCAGAATTCCTTGGCCGTGCGCCAGTTGGTACCGCGCGGTCCGGGCGAATGCGAATTGTTCTGGACCATTCTCGGCTACGAGGACGACACCCCCGACCAGACCGACATGCGCCTGAAGCAGAGCAACCTAATCGGGCCGGCGGGGCTGGTCTCGATGGAAGACGGCATCATCGGCAGCCTAGTGCAGCGTGCCATCGATTGCGACAGTGACAAATCCACCGTCCTGGAAATGGGCGGCCACAGTGTCGAGAACCAGAAGTCGCGCGTCAGCGAGGCTTCGGTCCGGGGCTTCTGGAAAGCCTATCGGACGCATATGGACCTGTGATGGAGACCAAGGGAATGAACGAGATTACGATGATGCTGCTGCCGCGCGTGGAAAACCTGATTTCCCGCTACGTCCATTGCGTCGACGATTACCGGCTTGCCGAGATCCCCGATTTCTTCACCGACGACGCTCTCTACCGCATCATCCCCCGGCGCAATTACGAACAGGGCCATCTGGTCGGCATCATGGAATGCGACGGCAAGGGCATGATCCATGACCGCATGTCCTCGCTGAACCGCGCCAATATCTTCGAGCCGCACCGCTATCGCCACATGGTCAGCGCCACGGTGATCCGCGGCGCCGAAGGCGGGGAAATCCGCGCCGACACCAATTTCTTCGTCGCACGCATCATGGAATCGGGCGAATTCTCGCTTTTCACCACCGGCGTCTATCGCGACGTGATCGTCGAGAAGGAGGGGCAGCTTCTGTTCAAGGAACGCATCGTCGTCTGCGACTCGACCCGCGTCGATTCTCTGCTGGCCCTGCCGATCTGACATCCGAGGAGAATGGCATGACTTGGAAGACTATTGCATCGGTCGGGCAGATCGAGGAGGACGAACCTCTGGGCGTCCGGGTCGAGGGACGGGAAATCGCCGTCTTCAAGCTGGGCGATTTCCTCTATGCCACCGACAATGTCTGTTCGCATCAATATGCCTTGCTGTCGGACGGCTTCGTCGACGGGGAATATATCGAATGCCCGCTCCATCAGGGACGCTTCCACATCCCCTCGGGCAAGGCAATGGGCGGCGTCGTGACGGAAGCCATCCGCACCTATCCCTGCCGTGTCGAGGGCGACCAGGTGGTGATAGATCTGCCTGACAAGGACCAGGCATGAGCATTCCCGGGACCATTCTCGTCCTCGGCGGCGGCTTGGCGGCGGTCAGCACCTGTGCCGGCCTGCGCGAGGCGGGATATGAGGGCAGGATCGTCCTGGTGGGGGACGAGGATGTGGCCCCCTACGACCGGCCGCCGCTGTCCAAGCAGGTGCTGTCGGGCGAGATGGATGCGGCCGCCTGCCTGCTTCATCCCTCCGATTTCTACCGCGACAAGGAGATCGAGCTGGAACTCGGCCTGAGGGCGGAAGGCATCGACCCACAGGCCCGCCGGGTCGTGCTGTCCGATGGTCGGGGCCTGTCCTATGACCGCCTGATGATCGCCACCGGCGGAAGTGCCCGGCGTCTTTCCCTGGGCAGGCCGGGCCTGCGCGGCGTCCATGCCCTGCGCGGCCTGGGCGATGCCCTGGCCCTGAAGGACGAGATGCTGCCGGGGCGGTGCCTGGTGGTTATCGGCGGGGGCTTCCTCGGTCTCGAAGTGGCTGCCTCCGCCCAGGCCCTGGGCCTGGAGGTGGTGGTGCTGGAGGCGGCGGGAGAATTGCTGCGGGAGCGTGTCGCGCCTGCGGTCGGGGCTTGGCTCCTGGAGATGCATCGCCGCCAGGGCGTGAGAATCGAAACGGGCGCGCAGGTTGCCGGCTATGTCGGCGAGACGGGGCTCGAGGCCGTCACCTTGGCCGATGGGCGGCGGATCGGGTGCGACCTCTGTGTCGAAGCCATCGGCATCCATCCCGAGAGCGGCCTTGCGCGCAGCGCCGGGCTGGCCTGGGACGAGGGGATCCTGGTCGATGCCGAAGGAAGGACTTCCCTGCCCGATATCTTCGCCGCCGGAGATGTGGCGCGGCTGTTCGACCCGCGTTATGGCCGCGCCCTGCGCCTGGAATCCTGGCAATCGGCCCAGCAGCAAGGCGCTGCGGCCGCCCGTACGATGCTCGGCCTCTCCGTGCCGGAGCCGGATGTCCCGTGGTTCTGGTCGTCCCAGCACGGCCATATGATGCATATGGCCGGCCTGCCGGGAGAGGGGCAGCGGATGGTGCTGCGCGGCGATCCCGAAACGGGCCGCTTCACCCTCTTCGGGATACGGGCGGGCAGGGTGGAATCGCTGTTTTCGGTCAACAGCATGGCCGATGCGCGGGTGGGAAAGAGCCTGATCGCGCAAGCAAGACTTGTCGATTCCGATATCTTGGCCGATACAGGAGTAAAGCTTCGCGGCTTGATCAAGGCCCCCGCACTCTGAACGGAACAGAACGGACGTGAGTCTCCCCGCGCAGTCGCCGCTTTACCGCCTGGCCGGGAGTCTCGTCTCTGGGGTCGTCGGGATCAGCCTTGTCGTCGTCTGGGCCTCGACCATCGGCGGCCATGTCTGGGGCCTGCCCGGCGCCTTCGAGCTGCAATTGGCGGCCTTCCTGCTGTTCGTCCTGCTGTCCCTGCCGGCGGTGCCGCGCAGCGCCTGGTTCCTGATGGCGATGTGCGGCGCCACCGCCCTGGCGGCTTTCCTGCTGCGCGAGGACTGGCTGGTGCTGATGGGGCTGGGGCTGTCCCGCGCCGCCTTCCTGGCGACGTTGTTCGCCGCCCTGTCCATGTTGCGCGAGGCCGCGCGGCATTCGGCCGCCGTGCATCAATGCGGGGAAATGCTGGTCTCCCGGCCGCCGGGGCAGCGCTACGCGGCCTTGTCGGGGGGCGGCAGCCTGTTCTGCGTCATCCTCAATTTCGGCGCCATGAACCTGTTGGGGGCCATGGTCAAGGCGACCAATACCCTGGAAAAGGCCGGTGGCGACGAAAGAGTGCGCAGCATCCGCGAGAAGCGCATGATCCTGGCCCTGCTGCGCTCCTTCTCCGCCTCGATCATGCTGTCCCCCTTGAGCGTCGGTTTCGCCCTCATCCTTTCGGCCTTTCCGCAGCTGGGCTGGCAGCTTCTGCTGCCAATGGGCTTTGCCTTCGCCCTGGTCTTCCTGGCGCTCGGCTGGCTGTTCGACCGCCTGACCATGCCCGCCCCGCCTCCGGGAAGCGTGGCGTCCTCCGCGCATGGATGGTCGGCGGCGCTGCCTTTGCTGGGCATCGTCGCCGGGATCATCGCGGCGGCCATCCTGGTGGAAATCCTGCTGGAGACCAGCCTGGTCCTGGGCGTGATGGTGGCGGTGCCGCTGTTCGGCTGCGGCTGGATCTTCGTCCAGACCCCGGCCCTCGGCCTCATCGAGCGGGCCGCGCGGACGGGGCGGCGCGTGCGGCATTTCCTTCTCGCGGACCTGTCCCGTTCGCAGGTCGAGGTGCTGATCGTCAGTTCCGCCGGTTTCATGGGCGTCGTGCTGGCGGCCCTGCTGCCCTTGGCGGAACTGCGCGAGCTGGTCTCGGAATCTGCCGCCAGCCCCTATCTGATCCTGGCCGGATTGTTCGTGACCGTTCTTCTGCTCGGGCAGGCGGGCTTCAATCCCATCGTTTCGGTGACGGTGCTGTCGGCCCTTTTCCCGATCCCCGAAGCCCTGGGCCTGCATCCCCTGGCCCTGGCCATGGCCCTGCTGACCAGCTGGGCGCTGGCGGCCGGGTCCAGCTATGCCATCGCCGCCGTGCTGATCCTGGCGCGCCTGACCGGTAAAAACGCCTCGACCATCGGGCGCGACTGGAACGGCCCCTTCACCGTGATGGCGGGAATCCTGTTGCTGGGCCTGGTGCTGGGATTGCAGATGATCCTCGGCGTTCCCACCGGATAGGCATGTTCATGTCTCCGCTTGCCTGGCGGCCATCAGGGCGGCGGCGCAGGACAGCATCCTGTCTTCCCGGCCGCGGGCGGCGACCACCTGCACGCCGATGGGCAGGCCCTTCCGGCCTTTCAGCAGCGGCAGGCTGAGGGCGGGGACGCCGCAGAGGCTCCACAGGGAGCTGAAGACGGGGCTGCCGGTGGTCGGGCCGAAAAGGGGTGCCTCGCCGGTGGCCGCAGGGGTGAGGACGGCATCGAAAGTGCCGAGGATATCGTCCAGCCGCGCGGCCAGGTCCTTCGCCCTGTCCAGCGCCGCCGCATAGGCCTGGGGCGTGCAGGCGGCGCCACGGGCGATCATCGCCCGCAAGGCTTCGCTCATCCTGTCGCCATGGGCGGCGTGATCGGCGGCCAGGACCTGGGCCACTTCCTTTTCCATGATGATGGCGTGAAGGGCGATGGCGTCGTCGAAGGCGGGCGGCAGCTCCACCTCTTCCGCGCCGAGCGCTGCGGCAAGGCCGCTCAGGCCGTCCCGCACGTCTGTGTCGGCGTGATGCCAGACGGGGCTGCGGATGAAGCCCAGCCGCATCCCTCCGGCGGGGGGCAGGGGGGCGACACCCTTTCCCTGAAGGACCTGGGCCAGCAGGGCGGCGTCTTCCACCGTGCGGGCGAAGACGCCCACATTGTCCAGGCTGGGTGCGGCGGGCAGCAGGCCCTGGGTCGGGATGCTGCCGCGTTCCGGCTTGAAGCCCACCACACCGCAATAGGAAGCCGGGCGGATGATCGAGGCATTGGTCTGGGTGCCCAGCGCCATCGGCACCATGCCCGCCGCCACCGCTGCCGCCGAACCGCTGGAGGAGCCGCCCGGCGTATGGGCGGGATCATGGGGATTGGTGGTCGGCCCCGCCGCCGCCAGGGCATATTCGGTGGTGACGGTCTTGCCCAGGATGATGGCACCGGCCTGGCGCAGCCGGGTGATGCAGGCGGCGTCCCGTTGGGGGATGCGGTCGGCATGGATCGGTGTGCCGAAGCAGGTGGGCAGGCCGGCGGTGTCGAAGGTGTCCTTCACTCCGATGGGGATGCCGGCCAAGGGCCCGGCGGGGGCGGCTTGCGCCTGACGTCTTGCGCCCTCGGCATCCAGACAGGCCCAGGCTCGCAGGACAGGTTCCCGCTCGGCGATGCGGGCGAGGCAGTTTTCCAGCAGGGGGGAGGTCATGCCGCCAGTGCCCCCCGGGTGACCGGCTTACGTCCGCTGGCGGCCCACATCCGTTCGGCCACCTTCTGGCCTTCGGCGACGATGGCATCGCCGTCGAAACCGACGGGCCTGCCGTGGCGCAGGCGGATCTCGCCGTCGATCAGCAAGGTATCGACGGCAAGGGCCGAGGCGCTGCGGACGACGATGCCGTGGCCGTCGATGACGGGCGCCAGGCAGGGCTGGCGGGGATCGAGCAGGATCAGGTCGGCCTTGCGGCCCGGCGCTACCGCGCCGATCTCACCCGCCAGGCCCATGGCCTTGGCGCCGTTGGTGATGGTCCAGCGCAGCAGGCGTCTGGCGTCGGGCTGGAATTGCGCCCCCTGGATCCGCGCCAGGGCCGAAGCCATGCGCATCGATTCGAACAGATCGGCGGTCTTGGTGTCGCCGGCCAGGGTGATGGTGGCGCCCGCCTCTTCGAGGGCCAGGATGGGGGCGACCATGCCGCTGGTCACATTGCCGATGGGGGAATGGGCGACGACCATACCGGCCTGCCCGGCCAGACGGATGGAGTCCTCGTCCATGTAGATGCAATGGGCGGCGATCAGGCGGCTGTCGAGCAGCCCGGCTTCGGCGAAGACCTCGACCGGGCGCAGGCCGTCGCGGGCCCGGACGCAGTCGATCTCCTTGCGGCTTTGCGCCAGATGGGTATGCACCGGGCCGCCCCGGCGCGCGGCCTCGGCGGCGACGAGGCGCAGCAGGTCCAGCGAGCAGGTGTCGGCGGCATGGGGGGCGAGGCCGCAGCGGATGCGCCCCCCGGCGGCGGCGTCGAAGCGCGCGATCGCCTCCAGGTTCTCGGCGAGCAGCTTCTCACCCAGGGCGCGGTCATAGGCCCAGCGCCCCTCGGCCAGGGCCTGCGGATCGGCATCCATGATGCGCCCGCCGATGATGGCGCGCAGGCCGATCTCCTCGGCGGCCAGGGCCAGGACGGCGGGGCGGCGGTAGAAATCCACCACCGAGGTGGCGCCGGCGCGCAGCATCTCGTATTGCCCCAGCCGCGCCAGGGCCAGCATCTCCTCGTCGCTGACGCTGGCGGTCTGGGGGATGCCCGGCGTGTAGGCCGGCGCGAAGCCCAGATCCTCGATCATGCCGCGCACGGCCATCAGGGGCGAATGGTTGTGAGTGTTGACCAGCCCCGGCAGCAGGAGGGCGCCACCGGCATCGATCACCTCGGCCGCGTCATAAGTGGCGGCGATCTCCTCCTGCGGCCCGACGGCGAGGATGCGGTCCTTGCCGATGGCCACCGCCCCGCCGCCGATCACGGCATCGTCTTCGTCCATCGTCAGGATCACCGCATTGCGGATCATAAGCCTGCATGGCTGGGGCATCGGCTGGGTCACGTCTCACCACCTTTCCTCGAAACAGGGATGGGACGTCTTCAGCAAGGGGAATGCCAACCGGACAAAGGGCCGCGTCTTGCGGCTTGCGCCGTCAGACTTCCTGCCCGCCTTGCGAATTATGCATAATTTATTTTCATTTTGTGCACAGCTTTTCGGCAGGGAAGAAGGCTCAGTGCTTTGAAGCGTTGAGGTGAGTCCCCTCTCCCGTCAGGCCCACGCAAGGGGGCCTCCATGCCGCCGCTTTGTCCATCGCGAAGGGTATGGAGGCCCGGAAACTTGACGTGGACCCCCGCTTTCGCGGGGGTGACGCATGAGGGCTGCTTCTTTTACGGCTAGGTGATGATGCGATCCAGGTCCTCGAAGGTAAGCTGCGTATCCCCGTCGAAGACGATGACGCCCGAGGCCTTGCCATCCTCGCCGCCTTCGATGATCAGGCGTCCCGCCTCATGGGGATCGACTATGGCGGTTCCGGCATTCAGGTTGATTAGGAAGGACGAGTCGTCGGTCTGCGACAGGGCCTGGATCACGGCCGGATTGTCCTGGCTGATCTGGAAGATCCAGTCGCCGGGCACGCCCGCGCTGTCCAGGATGAACAATTCGTTGATTCCGTCACCGCCCGAGATCCTTTCGATCGGGTCGCCCATGGTCAGGATGAACAGGTCGTTGCCGTCGCCGCCGGCCAGGGTGGCGCTGCCCGAACCGCTCCAGAACAGGTCGCCGCGCGCGGCATCGGTCAGGACGACGGGATTGTCCTCGCTATCGCCCAGCGTGGTGATGACCGAGACGGAGCCCTGCGCCCCCTCGGGGTCGAAGCCCGTCAGGGTGATGGTGCGGGCTCCGGCGCTCAGGATGCCATCGCCGCTGGTCAGGACCACCGATTCCGCCAGCTTGGCATAAAGATCGTGGCTGCCTTCGCCGAGGATGGTCAGGCAATGGCGCTCGGCATCATAGAAGACCTCGAAGCTGGTATCCTCGATGGTCAGGATCACCCGGCCATCCAGTTCATAACCGATATGGATATCTTCGTTGGCGGCGATGCCCAGACTGTCGCCGGGCATGGCGCCGCTGCCGATCCGCACTTCAAGGCGCGACAGCTTGGTGTCGTCCACATCGGCGAAGGTAATCTGGCTGCCGTCGCCGATGGCCCCCGGCACCACGGTGATGGGACGGTTGAGCGTGCCGGCCAGGGCTTGGCCGCTGAGGGTTGTCGTCACCGTCGGGGCGTCGTTGACGGCTTCCACCGCGACCGTCAGGGTCTTCTCGACCTCGGCGACGGAGGTGCCGTCGACCGAGCGGGCGGTGACGGTCAGATCGACCTCGCCGAACCAGTCGAGCGGGGTGACCATGCGCAGGCCGGGAATATCCTCGGCGCTGACCACCCAGGTCGGCACGCCGTCGACATCGACCGCGCCGATCAGTTGGCCCAGGCCGCTATAGAAGATGGTGCCTTCCGGCGCGCCGGTGATGAGCAGCGACAGGGTTTCCAAGTCATCGGTCAGGCTGGCGCTGATGCCGAGCAGGATGCCCTTCGTGCCGTCCACCACGCCATCCGGCCGGGCCTGGTCTTCCTTCCCTTCGACCCGGTCCTGGGTCAGTTCCAGGACTGGGTCGTCGGCCACGCCGGCCAGGGTGACGGTGAAGCGCACCGGCGCCGTGCTGACGGGGGCGGCATCGCCATGGGCGGAGGTCGCGGAGGCTTGCAGCTGGAAGATGCCGGATGCGTTATGCGGGCCGACGAAATGCAGGTTAGCCAGTTCCTCGGCCGTGAAGGTCCAGGTGCCGTTGCCGTGATCGACGCCCAGCGCCTGGCCGTCCTCCGGCGCATCGGTGAAGAAGGCTCCTTCCGGGACACCGGTCAGGGTCACCGTCAGCACTTCCTGCGTGTCGGTCAGCAGCGCGTTCAGGTCCAGCTTCACGCCGATATCTTCCAGGCCCGAGACGTCGTTGGGGCTGATGGACGGCATGTCCGAAACCGGGATCACGGTGACGGTGAAGGAATCCTGGGTGGTGACGATGTCTTTCTTGTTGGATTCCTCGAAGCTGTGGGCCTCGACCGTGAGCTTGATGTCTCCGGCGAAATCGAGCGGCGGGATCAGGTTGACGCCCGAGATTTTCCCCGTTGCCGGGTCGATGGCGTTGCCCTTGATGGTCCAGGAGGTATAGGTCTTGCCGTCCTCTCCGAGATAGGAGCCGTTATTGGTGGCATTGGTGAGCAGCGCCCCTTCGGGCACGCCCTTGATCACCACCGACACGTATTCCGAGCCGTAAGCATTGCCCTCGGCCTTCATGTCCGGGTTGAAGGCGGACAGGGTCAGGGCGATGGCGGTGTCTTCCAGGCCGCTGGCATCCTGGACGTCAAGCTGGGTGGCGTCCGTCACCGGCGTGATCGTGACCGTCTGGCTGCCGGTGGACGTCACCGGCGCAGCGTCCTGGTCCTGCACCGCGAGCGAGGCCTTCAGCCCCAGGGCGCCGTGATAATTGGCCGGGGGTTTCAGGGTGAAGCCGCCGAGGGTGAGGCCGTCTTTCGTCTGGAAATCCGCCGGATCGAGGCCCAGCGCTTGCAGGTCGAGCGTATATTTCCCGTCCACCAGCTCCAGCTTGCTGCCGTTCAGCCACAACTCGCCGCCTTCCGGCAGGTCGGTGGAAATGGTCAGCTTGCCGTCGACCAAGGTTTCCGAGAAATCCGTATCCAGCGCCTTGATGGTGATGGTCAGCGGAACACCCGCGGTATCTTCCCTGGTGTCGGCCCCCGCATCCACGCTGATCGCGATCTGCGCGCCATCGGTTACCGGGGCGATTTCGGCAACGTGATGGTTCTGCACGCCCGAGCTGGCCTGGGAATAGTTGCCGGAGATGGTCGCTTCCAGGTCGAGATGGATGGGGCCGGAATAGTCTTGCGCGGGCCTCAGAAGCACGCGGTCGATCATGTTCGTCGGGATGACGTAGCTTTCGCCCAGTTGATAGAAGGCCACGACGCCCGCCAGCTTCTCTTCCAGGGTCAGCGCGGAAGTGATCGTCATACCCTCGGGAAGACCGTGGATGATGAGCGCATCGCCATCCGTGACGACCGACAGCTTGAAGGTCTGATCCTCCTCGGCCGGCACCAGGCTGACGTCCAGGCTCGGCGGCAGGGGCGGTTCCCCGCCGGAACCCTCGCCCTCGAACGCCACCGGCACGGTGAAGGAGATACCAGCATCGGCCAGGCTGTCCCAGTGATCGGCGATGCCGTCATCGGGATCGATATCGGTGACCACGACCTTGACCGTCAGATTGGCCGAGGTACCGGGCAAGCCGTCGATTGTCAGTTTCCAGTCCGCGTCGGCCTTGTCATGGGGAACGATCCAGATGCCGTTGCCGGTATTGATGCCCTGGTTGAGGCGCATGCCGTCGGGGACGTCGCTGACGACCAGGAAGGCGGTCTCGGACGGGTCGGGGAAAGCGAGGCCGATGCCCAGGTCGATGGGAGTGCCCGACGGGGAAGTCTCGGCCGACGGTTCGACCGTCAGTTCGGCGCCATCCGCCTTGGCCTGGATGTTGATCTGCCCCTCCAGGACGCGGCTGGCGGTGCTGCCATTGCCCTCGCTCGAGGTCGCGGTGACGGTGATGGGGATATTATGAGACCAATGCTCGGGCAGGCCGTGCAGGGTCAGGCCGTTGATCTCGCCCGTTCGGGGATCGTAATGGGCGGCCAGCATCTCGCCGGACAGGGTGATCTCGATGCCGCCGGCGGTCACCGGATAGGTAGTCCCGCCCAGTTGCAGCGACAGGGTGCCGTCGCCCAGCCCGAGTTTGGACGGGTCGATCGAGATGGTGATCTCGGTGATCTGTTCCGGGCCGTCGATGCCGGGCAGGGTGTCGGTCGGCTTGACCGTGATCTTGACCGGAACCGCCCCGGCATCCTCGTCCGCGCCGCCGCCGATGCTGATGCTGGGCGTGTCGGCCACGGCATCGACGTCGATGGTCAGCGTCTTCGGGAAGGTTGCGCTGGCGCCGTCATTCTCGGTCACCACGACGTCGATGGCGATGTCGTGACGGCCGGAGAAATCCTTGTGGACGGTGGCCCGCAGCTTGTCGAGATAACCGGCCTCGATGGACCAACGGCCGTTGCCGATATATTTCATCCCGGCTTCGAAGCCGGCTTCCATGAAGATCTCGACGCCGTCCGGGATGTTCTTGATGACGACGGAAATGCTTTCCGACCCGTCGGCGTCCAGGGAAGTCAGGTCACCCAGTTTCAGGTCGATCGGGGCACCCTGGCTGTCCTTGGCTTCCTGGACCTGGACCAGCAGGTCGCCCGGCGCCACGCCGTCCACCACGCCCTTGACGGTGATGGTCAGGTTTTGCGTCCGCTCCGCGTAATCGCCGTTGCTGGTTTCGGTGGCGCGGGCGATCACCGTCAGCGACAGATCCTCGTTGGAATCGGCCTTCGGCATGAACCACAGATCGGCCAGGTCGTCCGGAGTGAACATCCAGCGGCCGCCGTCTTCTTCCACCCAGGTGCCGACCGGTTCGCCATTCCGGTTGACGAAGGAGCCACCTTTCAGGTCACCGGCGATATAGATCGTCAGGACTTCCGAGCCGTCGGTGTCGTTCAGGGCCGGCGAGATGCGCAGCTGGACGGCTTTGTCCTCGTCGGTTCGTGCCGGATTGACTACCAGGGAAGGCTCATCGGCCACCGCCTCGACCCTGATGGTGAAGTCCTTGGTGGTGGTGGCGTGCTCGACGGCGATCTGCCCGTCATCGCCCTTTTCGGTCGCGGTGACGTGCAGGGTGAAGGTCGGGGCTTCTCCGGCCGGGATGTGTTGGTTCGGCGGCGGCAGCACCGCCACCTGATCCAGTTTGTCGGGATCCAGGTGCCAGCGGCCGCTGCCGACGGGTTGTTCGGTCGCCAGTGACCAGCGGCCGTCGCTGGAGACATAGCCGACCTGCCAGCCTTCGGGCACATTGGTGATCATGGCCGAGGACAGATATTCCGACCCGTCCGTATCGACCAGTTGGGCGTCGATGCCCAGGGCGATGGGCGTGTCTTCCTGGCCGGTGAAGGAGCCGGCGATATCCACATCCGGGGCGTCGGCCACCGCGTCGATGCGGATGCTGCCCGTGCCGGTCGTCTCCAGGGTCGGGCCATTCGTATCCTGCACCGTCGCGGTGATGGAATAGCTGACATTTTCGGCGGAATGTTCCTTCGGGATGAAGCGCAGGCCGTTGATGCCGTAGCTCAAGGGATGGCCCGCCGCCGTGGTCTCGGTGACGCCGAAGGCCGAGGCCGGGATCTCCCAGGTCGCGACGCCGTCGACGATATTGGGCGTCAGCTCCACGCCGTTCAGCGTCAGCTTCCCGGCCAGCATGGCCGGATCGCTCGATGAAATCACGACCATGCCGATCAGCTTTTCGGAGCCGTCGGTGTCCTGCAGGGTGATGACCGGGGTGACGGGAATGCCGTTTTCCTGGTCTTCAATTCCCTGGTTGGTGGCGACGATGGTTACCTCGTCGGCGACGGGATTGATCGTCAGCGTGATGGTCTGGGTCTCGCTGAAGGCCTGTCCCTGGCGGAGATCGGCCAGGTCCGGCGCAAGGCCGGTCGAGGGCAGATGGGTATCGTTCTCGGTGGCCACGGCGACCACGTCGAATTTCAGGTGATCCGTACCATTGCCGCTCGCCCAATTGGGAACGCCGCCGATATAGGCCTTGGCCAGTTCCGCCGGGGACAATTCCCAATAGCCGTCGCTGGACAGCGGGCGGAATTCGATCTCGCCCTCGGCATTTTCCACGCCCAGCCGCGACACGCCCGCCTGATGCGGTTTGATGCGGATGGTCAGGGTTTCCGACCCATCCGTATCGGTCAGGGCCGGGTTGGTGATGACGTCGGACAGCTTGTAGAGCTGGTCCTCGTCGATGGTCTTGACGCTCTGGTCCACCGTCACGATGGGCGTGTCCGCGTCGCCATAGACGGTGACATGGACGGTATGGCTGCTGTTACGCGTTGTCACCGAGACGGAGGGATCGCTGCCCGAGCCATATTCCGTCGTCGTGGCCTTCAGTGTCATCGAGAAGTCGAGATTGGAATCCGCCGGGGCCTTCATCTGCAAGCCGGCCAGTTGCTCCTTGCTGAAACCGCTCAGATCGGCCACGCCGTTCTTGATCTCGACCTCAGTGCCATCGGCCAGTCGCAGTTTCGCGCCTTCGGGGATGCCTTTCAGGTGCAGGCTGGTGATCTCTTCCGAATCGTCGCGGGTCTCGGCCGACAGCTTCAGCCCGAACCAATGGTCTTCCAGCCCGACAGCGGAGCCGGACATCCGGGCATTGTCGGCGCGGGCCTGGATGGTGACATCGATGGACTGGATTTCGCTGGCGGCGGAATCGATGGCGGATTCGTTGGCCGTTCCGACATCGATGTCATAGACGACAGCCTGGGCCTTGAAAGTGAAATCCTCGTCATAGCCCAGGGTGCCACGCATCTGCACCTTGCCCAGGTCCTCGGCGTTCAGGACGTAGCGCCCCTGGTCGTCGGGTTTGAGGATCGTCCAGCCACCGCCTGATTTGGGGACGCGGATCTCGATGCTGGAAGGCACTTCCGTCAGGTAGACGACCAGTTTTTCCGTGCCGTCGGCGGCATTGACCGTGGCGGAAAGCTTGTCCAGCCCGATCGTCTGCCAGCCGTTGCTCCAACTGGTCTGTTCCTGCAGGACCACGTCACCCACCGTCAGGGTCGGCGCCAGGGTTCCGATATCGATGAACAGGCTGCCTTCGGTCACGGCCTGATGGCCGTTGGCGGCTTCTTCCGTCACCGCAACGATGTTCAGCGTGATATCCGCGCTGCTGTTCGGGGCCGGCTGAAGGCTCAGGCCGCCCAGGATTTGCGATGGATCGTCATCTGCGGTGATGACGATGGCGATGGCGCCAGCCGGAATGGTCTTGCCGTTTTCCAGGGTAACGGGGGCGGTCGTGCGGGCCAGCTCGATCTCCGTCCCGTCCTGGTTCCGGTACAGCTTCGCACCCGCCGGCAGGCCGGTGACATAGACGGTCAGGGTTTCCGAGCCGTCGGTATCCTTCAGGGCGGTGGAAATGAACGATCCGCTGTCATCGAAGAGGGGGATACGCTCGTTTTCCATCCCCGTGGTGCCCTGGAGGTCCAGGTCCACCTTGTCGGCAACGGCCTCGATGATGATGCTGCCCGGGGCCGAGGTCACCTTCTGGTGGCCGTTGGCCTCTTCCCGCGAGGTGGCATAGATCGTGTAATCCACATCGACGTCGGAATCCTTGACCGGATGGAAGACCAAGCCGCCGATCGAATAGGTATGCGTCGTGGTGTCGAAGCCGAAGGCATCGGCGGGGATGGCATAGGCATGACCGACCGGTTCGGCTCCGGGCTCGCCGGTGAAGACGGGATTGCCCAGATCGTCGAAGCCGAAGACGGGGCGCGCTTCCAGCTCTGTGCCGTTCAGCGTCAGCTTGCCCGCCAGCATATGGCTGTTGTCGGTGACCAGATAGACCGTGCCGTGCAGGCTTTCCGAACCGTCGGTATCCTGCAGGGTGATGGTCGGCGTCACGGGAATGCCGCCCGTCTGATCCTCGATGCCGCGATTGCTGGCGACGATGGTCAATTCGTCGGCCAGCGGGGCGATCTCCAGCGTGATCGAGCCGATCGGGGTATGGGCTTCGCCCTGGCGGCTGAGCCCCGTGCCGTCGAGAGCGGAATCGTCGTCCGCGGCATCCGCCTCGCGCGAGACGGCCGTGATCTTGAAGCGGATATGGGGTTCCGCCGTACTGCTGCCCCAATCCGCCGGTCCGCCGATCTTCACCGCGCCGCTGGAGAGCTCCTCCAGGGTGACGGTCCACTTGCCGTTCTCGGGCAAGCGCTCCTCGCCGTTCACCAGCAGGCGCGCGCCGGGTAGGTCGGCTTCGATGCGGAAGGAGAGGGTCTCGGACTCGTCCAGGTCGGTCAGCGTGGCGAAGACATCGGCCAGCCCCCCTTGGACCTGTTCGGCACTGCCCCAGACCAGCTGATGGAAGCTGTCCTCATCGATGAAATGGCTGCCATCGGCCAAGCCCTGCGGCGCGTCGGCGTCGCCGAACACCCGCAGGCTGAAGTGATGGTCCTCGGTCAGGGTCGCGCCGTTGGCGGGTTCCTTGGTCTCGACCGTCAGGGTGAGGTCGAGGGTGCCGCTCCAATCCTTGACCGGCAGGATGGTCCAGCCCGTCAAATCGTCGGGAGAGATGGCGTAGCGGCCCGACCCCTCCTCGATTTCCTGCTGCAGGATTCCGTCCTTGTACAAGGAGGCGCCATTCAGGCCGGTTAGGATGATGGAATTGACGATTTCCGAACTGTCGGTGACCTCGACCTGCAGGTTCAGCGGGACATGCTCGTCCTCGACGCCGACACCGGAAGCGACCACGCGGGCCGGATCGGCGACCGGAATCACCTCGACCGTCACCTGGGCATCATGCCAGGCTTCGTCGGCATAGGGACGATCCTGATCGGGGCCGGCGGCGGTGAAATTCTCCGTCCCGTAATCGCTGTCGACCACATAGGCGCGGAGCGTGAAGGTGATACTGTCGGCGGAATTCTCGTGGCCCGAGCCTTCCTTCCAGCGGACTTCCAGCCCGCTGATCGTTCCGGTGACGGGGTCCCAATATTTGGTGACGTCGTAGCTGCCGTCCGGCCCCCGGGGCAGTTCCGTGACCGTGCCGTCTTCCGCAACATGGCGGAGGGCGGCATCCTCGTGCAGATCGCGCACGGTGATCGTCACGGTATCGTCGTCGCCGGGCGCCGGGTAGCGGGCGTTCAGGCCGGTGACGGAAATCCAGCTGTCCTCATCGCCGGCGGCGCCGGGTGTGACCGTGACTTCCGGTGCAAGCACGCCGATATCGACATGCACTTCGCCGATGGTCCAGGCTTGGTCGCCGCCATTCCGCTCTTCCGAGACGGCGATGATCTTGAGGTCCATATCGGCCGAACTGCCGGCCTTGGGGATGACCTTCAGGTCTTCCAACTGCTTCGGATCGCTCACCGTGATCTTCCACAGCGGACCGGCCAGGGCCTGGCTGCCCTGCTGCCCCGATAGCGTTACCCCGTCGACCTTCTCGCCCATGCTGAGGCTGGCCCCTTCGGGCACGCCCTGGACATAGACGGTCAGGAATTCCGAGCCGTCGGTATCGACAAGGCTCAGATCGGTGATGGCGATGGGAATACCTGTGCCCGCGCCGTCATGCTCATAGCCCCCGCTGTCCTTGACGTCCAGGTCGGGCGCATCGGCGACGGCGCTGACGGTGATGGTTCCGCTGCCTTGTGAGGTGAGGCGGGAGATGCCGTTGTCGAGGACGGTGGCTTCGACGGTGAAGCCGGCATCGACATCGGAATGCTCAGCCGGAGTGAAGGTCAGGCCGTCGATGCCGTAGGTGGCGGGATGTCCGGCCTCGGTGGTGGTGGCGACCTTGAAGGCGGAGGCGGGGATCTCCCAGAAGGACTGGCCGTCTTCGACCTTGAGCGTCAGGGGCGTGCCGTTGAGGCTGAGCGTTCCGGCCGCCATGACGTCATTGTCGGCGATGATGCGGATCGGCGCGTCGGGGTCGAGCTGCTCGGAGCCGTCGAGATCGGTCAGGGCGATCGAGACATTGACGGCGATGGCCGTGTCCTCGTTGCCGCTGCCGCCGGCGGTGATGATTATCTCGTCGGCGACCGGGGCGACGGTGATGGTTCCGCTGCCTTGTGAGGTGAGGCGGGAGATGCCGTTGTCGAGGACGGTGGCCTCGACGGTGAAGCCGGCATCGACATCGGAATGCTCGGCCGGGGTGAAGGTCAGGCCGTCGATGCCGTAGGTGGCGGGATGTCCGGCCTCGGTGGTGGTGGCGACCTTGAAGGCGGAGGCGGGAATCTCCCAGAAGGACTGGCCGTCTTCGACCTTGAGCGTCAGGGGCGTGCCGTTGAGGCTGAGCGTTCCCGCCGCCATGGCGTCGTTGTCGGCGATGATGCGGATCGGCGCGTCGGGGTCGAGCTGCTCGGAGCCGTCGAGATCGGTCAGGGCGATCGAGACATTGACGGCGATGGCCGTGTCCTCGTT
>NZ_SBHN01000020.1 GCF_006980715.1 Telmatospirillum sp. J64-1 | reverse complement strand
CCTTGGTCGATGGCGTAATCGCCACTCCGGGCTTTAGCTTCTCGGACTTGCCCATCTCCAGGAGATAGGGCTGGCAGATATAGAGGGTCTTCCTGGCCATGGCGATGCTCCGCAACAGAACAAGATGTTCCCTTAATGTTCTACTGCGTCCAAACCGTCAAGAGGGCAGCGGCGGCGGCACAAAAAATGCCGTTAGAAGAGGGCTTCAAACCCCTGTTCTAACGGCTCCGAGAGAGTCCAAAATCAAGTGTCTGTCAGTCCAAAATTAGCCGCCGCGCTACAGGGCGATGGCCTTCTTCAGGCTTTCCTGGGTGGCCTCTTCCTCGACCCCGGCGCCGACCAGGACCACGCCGCGCGCGGCCTGCGAGGAGCCCGTGCCGATATAGACCTCGGGATTCTGGCTGACGATGTATTCGAGGCTGATCGGGCCCAGCGGCGCCTGAAGGACATCCGCGCCGATATTGTGGCCGCCGACGAAGTCGATGAACTCGCCCAGATTCCCCCGGCCGGGCGAACCGCAGCAATCCTCGCTGCCGGCGAACATTTCCATCAGCACCTTCGGGCGCTGCAGGTCGGGATGGGCCGCCAGACGGTCGGAAATCCGCTTCATGCGGTTTTCATAGAATTCGATGAAGGCCTGGCTTTCCGCCTCGCGGCCCAGGGCCTGGGCCATGATCTTCAGGCTGGGGATGGTGTTTTCCAGCGGCTTGTTGCGGAAGTCGACGAAGATCACCGGAATGCCGGCGGCTTCCAACTGGCGGATGGTTTCGGTGGAATCGGAAGAGGGGCCGTGGCCGCCGCTCAGGATGGCGATGTCGGGACGGACCGACAGGGCCTTCTCCACCGAGAAGGTTTCCTCGCTGGTCACGCCCACCTGCGGGACCTTGTCCAGGTTCGGGTATTTCTCGCGGTAAAGCTGATAGGAGGCGGGGTCCAGCCGTTGCAGGTCGCCCAGCCAGCCGACGATCTTGTTGCCGATATCCGGTTCGATGGGTGACAGGGCGATCAACTGCCGGCCTTCGCCCAGCAGGATGCGTTCAGCCGGTTTTTCCAAGGTGACGGTGCGGCCGACGATGTCGGTGATGGTGATGTCGGCGGCGGCGGGGAGGGGGTTGAGGCAGACGGCCGAAAGGGCAAAGGCTGCGAGAAAGGACTTTCTGAACGACATGGGTGCTCCACCGGGAAATTGGCTGGAAGGCCTCTCGGGACGGATAGTAAGATTAATTATCGTTAGCATGATGCGATGCGAGGGAGAACCCCTTAATCTCTCTTTTTCTGCAAATTGCCGCTTTGTGCGCAGGGGGAATTGCGGCCGGGCAGGGTATTCATCTTCTGGTGCGCAGGCCGGAAAGCCTGTATAGCTTGTAGCGTCGTGCATCGGTGAATATAGCGCTGGAGGGGACGATGTGGGGGAAGGCCCGGTCTTTGCTGCTGGCATTCCTGTGTTCGGTCGGGCTGTCGGCCCCGGCGGCGGCGCAACAGGCGCCGGTCGTGGCGGCGGCCTCGGACCTGCAATTCGCGCTGACGGAATTGTCCGAGGCTTTCCAGCGCGAAACCGGGCAGGCGGTGCGGCTCTCCTTCGGCTCGTCTGGAAACTTCCAGCGCCAGATCGCCCAGGGCGCGCCGTTCGAGATGTTCCTCTCGGCCGATGAAAGCTATGTGCTGGAACTGGCGCGCCAGGGCCTGACGCGGGACGAGGGCGTGCTTTACGCCATCGGCCGCCTAGTCCTGCTGCTGCCCCCGAATTCGCCTTTGGCGGCGGATGGCAGCCTGGAGGATCTGGCGGCGGCGCTGGAGGACGGGCGGCTGAAGCGCTTCGCCATCGCCAATCCTGATCATGCCCCCTACGGCAAGGCGGCCCGCGAGGCCTTGCAGGCCAAGGGTCTGTGGGAACGGATGGAACCCCTGCTGGTGCTGGGCGAGAATGTCTCCCAGGCCGGGCAATACGCCCTGTCCGGCTCGACCCAGGGCGGTATGGCGGCCTATTCCCTGGCCCTGGGGCCGCAACTGGCGGGCCGCAGCCAATACGCCCTGATTCCGGAAGAGCTTCATGAACCCCTGCGCCAGCGCATGGTGCTGACCAACAAGGCCGGGCCGGTGGCCGAAGCCTTCTACGCCTATGTCCAGTCGCCGACGGGGCGCGAGGTGCTGGACCGCTACGGCTTCACCTTGCCCGAGGCGGATTAGACGCCGATGGATTGGGTCGCCCTTCGCCTGTCGCTGGAACTGGCGGCCTGGACGGTCGCGATCCTGCTGCCCATCGGCATTTTCCTGGGCCGCTTCCTGGCCTGGAGGCAGTTCCGGGGCAAGGGCGTGGTCGAGGCCCTGCTGGCCCTGCCGCTGGTCCTGCCGCCCACGGTGATCGGCTATTACCTGCTGGTGGGCTTCGGCCAGCAATCCGCCTTGGGCCAGTTCTACCAGTCCCTGTTCGGCCATGGCCTGGTCTTCACCTTCCAGGGGCTGGTGCTGGCCTCGGTGCTGGTCAACCTGCCTTTCGCCGTCCAGCCCATGCAGCGGGCCTTCGAGGCCATTCCGCCGGAGGTGCGTGAAGCCGCCGCCTGCTGCGGCATGGCGCCCTGGCGGGTGCTGACGCGGATCGAACTGCCGCTGGCCTGGCCGGGCATCCTGACCGCCATGGTGCTGAGTTTCGCGCATACGCTGGGGGAATTCGGCGTCGTGCTGATGGTCGGCGGCAGCATCCCCGGAGAGACCAAGACGGTCGCCATTGCCATCTATGACCGGGTGCAGGCCTTCGACGACGAGGCGGCGGGGCGCATGTCGGCGCTGCTGCTGCTGATTTCCCTGGTGACCATCGGTATCAGCTACGTCCTGGGCAACCGGGCGGCGGCGAGGCGGCGTCATGGGTGAGCCCGGACCCGGCCTGTCCGTCCGCCTGCGCCAGCTTGGCCCGATCCCGCTGGACGTGGCGCTGGACTGCCCGGCGGGGCAGGTGCTGGCCCTGGTCGGGCCGTCGGGCAGCGGCAAGTCGACCACGCTCCGTTCCGTCGCCGGTCTCTATCGCCCGCAGGAAGGACGCATCGCGGTGGGCGGCGAGGTCTGGCTGGATAGCCGGGCCGGTCTGTGTCTGGCGCCGCGCCGCCGGGCCATCGGCATGGTCTTTCAGAATTACGCCCTGTTTCCGCATATGACCGCCCTGGCCAACATCATGGCGGCGATGGAGCATCGCCCGGCGGCGGAACGGGCCCAGCGCGCCCGCGAATTGCTGGCGGCGGTGCATCTGGAGGGGCTGGAGCAGCGCCGTCCCTGGCAATTGTCGGGCGGCCAGCAGCAGCGCGTGGCGGTGGCCCGTGCTTTGGCCCGCGATCCCAAGGTGCTGCTGCTCGACGAGCCGTTCTCGGCGGTGGACCGCGCCACGCGCGAGCGGCTGTATGTGGAACTGGCGGAACTTCGCCGCTCGCTGGGAATGCCGATCCTGCTGGTGACCCACGACCTGGACGAGGCCTCCGTCCTGGCCGACTATCTCTGCATTCTGCATCGTGGGCGGACCTTGCAATGCGCCTCGCCCCTGGAGGTCAAGACCCGCCCGGCCAGTCCCGAGGTCGCCCGCCTAACGGACATGCGGAACCTGTTCGAGGGCCGCCTGCTGGGCCACGAACCGGAGCGGGGACGGAGCATCCTGGACTGGTGCGGCCACAGGCTGGAAATCCCCTTGCGGACCGATATCGCGCCGGACACCCGGCTGCCCTGGTGCGTGCCGGTTTCGCATATCCTGCTGCATCGGCGGGACCGGCCGTCGCGGGGAGAGAAGGAGAATCCCGTGACGGGCCTCCTGTCGGACGTTCTGGTACTGGGCGAAGCGGTGCGCCTGACCGTTTCCGTGCCGGGGGAATCCCTGCCTCTGGTCTTCTCCGTGCCGCTGCATGTGGCGCAGCGCAACGGCCTTGCGCCGGGGGTGGACGTGACCGTTTCTCTGCTCTCCGAAGGTATCCATTTGATGCCGCCTTCTTCCTGAAGGAGGGGCTGCGGCTCCTCTTTTTTCCGCTGCTGATTCCCCGTGAAAAGAACCGCCGACTGTGCCACATTGCGGTCCTGGCTCATGGCTGACCGCGGAAGAGGCCCTTGCCCGACATTGCGATGATTACCCTGGTGATCGCTGGCTTGCTGGCGGTGGTCGCCTTCATCCAGCCTGTGGCCGCGGGTATGCGATTGCCGCCGAGCGTGCTGCTGGCCGCGGTCGGCGTGGCCATCGGTTTCGTGGCGGGTTTCCTCTATCACACGCCTCTCACCGACGCCTTCAACAGCCTTGTCGCGCCCTTCGTCGATCTGCCCTTGCGCTCGGCGACCTTCATCTACGTCTTCCTGCCGCTTCTGCTCTTCCAGGCCTCGCTGACCATCGATGTGCGGCGGATGATGGAAGATGCCGCCCCGATCCTGCTGCTGGCCGTCGTGGCCGTGATCGTCGCGACCGGGGTGATCGGCTTCGGACTGTGGTGGATGTTCGGCGTTTCGCTGATCGCCTGTCTGCTGCTGGGTTCCATCGTCGCCACCACCGATCCGGGCGCCGTGGTCGCCATTTTCCGCGATATCGGCGCCCCGGCCCGCCTGACCCGGCTGGTCGAGGGCGAAAGCCTGCTCAACGATGCCGCCGCCATCGCCCTGTTCACGCTGCTGCTGGGCATTCTGGTCTCGGGCGGCAGCCTGGATCCGATCGAGGGGGCGGTCAGCTTCTCGGTCAGCTTCCTGGGCGGCATCGCCCTGGGGGCGGTGGGGGGCAAGATTCTGCTGCTGGCCCTGCCGCGCCTGGGCGGCAGCAAGGCGGCCGAGGCGACGCTGACCCTGGCCGTGCCCTATCTGGTCTTCATCCTGGGGGATCAGGTCCTGGGGGTGTCGGGCGTGGTGGCGGTGGTGGTCGTCGGCCTGACCGTCAGCGCCTTCGGACGTTCCTGCGTCAGCCCGGACAATTGGAACCACCTGCACAATGTGTGGGAGCAGGTCGCCTTCTGGGCCGGGTCTCTGGTCTTCCTGCTGGCCTCGATCCTGGTGCCGCGTCTGCTGGGCGCGGTGAGCTGGCTCGATGTCTCGATGGTGCTGGCGGTGGTGGTCCTGGCCCTGCTGGCGCGGGCAGCGGTCATCTTCCTGCTGCTGCCCTTCCTCAGTCTGGCGCGTCTGTCGGAAAAGGTCAGTCATGCCTATAAGGGGGCCATCCTGTGGGGCGGGCTGCGGGGCGCGGTGACCCTGGCGCTGGCGCTGGCAGTGACCGAAAGCACCGTCCTGTCCCCCGACATCAAGCGTTTCGTCGCGGTGACGGCCACCGGCTTCGTGCTGTTCACCCTGTTCGTCAACGGCACCACCTTGCGCCTTGTGATCCGCAAGCTGGGGCTGGATCGCCTGTCGCCGGTGGACCAGGGCCTGCGGAACCAGGTCTTCGCCCTGGCGCTGGCCGATGTGCGTGACGGTGTGCAGGAGGTTGGGCGGCGCTTCGAGATCGAACCGACCACCGTTCGGGCGGTGCTCAAGCGCTATGACGAGCGCGTGTCCAAGGTCGCGGCCCAGGGATCGATCGAGGAAAATCTGTCCGAACGCGAGCGGCTGAATGTGGGCCTGCTGGCTCTTGCCAACCGCGAGAAGGAACTGATCCTGGACGGCCATGGCTATATCTCCCCGGCCGTGGGTACGCGCCTGCTGCGCCATGCCGAGCGGCTGGTGGAAGGAGCACGCGCCAACGGGCGTGTCGGCTATAACCGTGCCGCCCGCGTCGAACTGGAATTCCGCCGTCCCTTCAAGGTCGCCCACTTCCTGCACCGGCGGCTGCGCATCGACCGTCCCCTGACCCGTCAGGTGGCGGACCGTTTCGAAATCCTGCTGACGCTGCGTCTCGTCCTGTCCGAGCTGAAGCGCTACAACGAACAGCGCCTGCGCAGCCTGCTCGGCCAGCGCATGTCCGAGATCATCGGCGAAATCCTGGACGCCCGCGCCACCGCCACCGCCAAGGCGCTGGATGCTCTGCAACTGCAATATCCCGATTATGCCGAGGCGCTGGAGCGGCGTTTCCTGCGTCAGGTCGGGCTGCGCATGGAGATGACTCATTACGAGAGCCTGCGCCGCGAGGGGCTGCTGGGGCAGGAGTTGCATGAAAGCCTACGCCAGGGCGTGCAGCTTGCATCCCAGATACAGAGCGAACGGCCGCGTCTGGACCTACGCCTGAACACCGAGGAGATGCTGGATCAGGTGGTGCTGTTCCAGGGCCTGTCGTCCGAGCAGCGCAAGCGCCTGTCCAGGCTGCTGCGCCCCTTGTTCGTGGTGCCGGGCGAGGTGATCGTGCGCCATGGCGAGCGGGGCGACGGCGTATATTTCATCTCTTCGGGCGCGGTCGAGGTAGCCTTGCCCGAACACAAGGTGCGCCTGGGGCGCGGCGATTTCTTCGGCGAGATGGCGCTGATGGAAAGCCGACGCCGGGTGGCCGACGTGACGGCGCTGACCTATTGCCAGCTGCTCAAGCTGGACCAGGCCGATTTCGACCACTTTCTCCAGTCGGAACCGGCCATCCGGGAACAGATCATGCGCACCTTCGCCCATCGTGCGGCGCAAAATGTGTCGATGCCGGCCTGAGTTCTAATCCCTCCGCATAGGCCTTCTCTCATCCCCCTGCGCCTGCGAACAAGGCCGGGGGCACTCTTGTTGGAATGAAGCATTGTCCTTCCCTTGGGAGGTTCATTCATTCCGCGAAGTGGTCTATTGGGAGGTTTGGCATGAGCAGGAATCCATGGCTGGCCGTGCTGGTCACCGGCATGGCCGCAGGGCTGGCCGTCCCTGCAGCTGCCCAAGAGGGCGATCCGGCAGCAGGCGAGACGGTTTTCAGGCGCTGCATGGCCTGTCATACCCTGGAGGAAGGCCAGCATAGGGTCGGCCCCAGCCTGGCAGGCGTCTTCGGGCGTGAGGCCGGTGCCGTCGAAGGCTTCAATTATTCTCCGGCCATGCGGGATGCCGATATCGTCTGGGACGAAGAGACCATCGACGCATATCTTGCCGATCCCCGGGGCTATATTCCCGGCAACAGGATGGCCTTCGCGGCCATGAAGAATGAACAGCAGCGGCGGGATGTGATCGCCTATCTGCGCCAGGAAGCCGGGGGAGAGGGCGCGGAGGCACCGGCGGAACAGGAGACGGCCCCCGAAGTGGGCGAGTCGCCCGCCGGCGAGGGAGCCGCCGCCGAGCCCGGCCAGGAAGTGGCCCAGGCCCCGGCCGATGATCAGGAGGCTGCTGCTTCCGACCAGCCCGACATGATCGTTCCCATGCGCACTGGCGATGGTACGCCCTTGGGCAATGTCGCGCTGATCGACACCCCCTCGGGCCTGCTGCTACAGGTGCGGCTGATCGATTTGCAGCCGGGGGAATACGGCTTCCACATCCACGAGACCGGACGCTGCGACCCGCCCGATTTCCAGACTGCCGGGGCGCATTTCAATCCGACCGGCGCCGAGCACGGCTTCAAGCGCGAGCAGTATCACTTGGGCGACCTGCCCAACCTGATCGTCGCCGAAGGCGGCCACGCCTATGCCGACCTGTTTGCCTATGGCGTGAGTCTGGCGGGTGGTGAATACCCGCTGCGGGACGGGGACGGCGCCGCGCTGATGATCCATGCCGGGCCTGACGATTACTTCACCGATCCCTCGGGCCATTCGGGCGACCGTATCGCCTGCGGTGTCATAGAGCCAGGAACGCAATAGGACACGGAGACACGAAGGAGGCTTTGTCATGAAGACGCGTTACTTCGCTCTCGCCATCGGCGTCGTCTATCTCATCGTCGGCATCCTGGGTTTCGTTCCTGGCCTGACCACGGCGCCCATCGGGCATCCTCCGCTGGCCATCAACGCAGGCTACGGCCTGCTCTTCGGCCTGTTTCCCGTCAACGTGATCCACAACCTGATCCATCTGGCACTGGGTGTCTGGGGCATCCTGGCCTGGCGGAGCTGGAGCAACGCCCGCGCCTTCTCGCGCAGCCTGGCCGTGATCTTCGGCCTGTTCGTCATCATGGGGCTGATTCCCGGCCTGCGCACCGTTTTCGGCCTGGCGCCCTTGTTCGGCCATGACATCTGGCTGCATGCTGTCACCGCCATTGCCGCGGCCTATTTCGGCTGGGCCACCTCGGCCCGCGACCGTTCGGCGATCACGCCGCCGCGCTGAAACGGAAAAAGCGGGCCGGAGAGGTCCGGCCCGCTTTGTTCGAGGTCGAAGGAAATATCCTGTCAGAATTGCAGCTGATATTTGATGCCGCCCAGGAATTCCGGGGCGGCATCTTCGTCATGGCCCGGCTGGAACTGGGTCATCAGGTTCAGCGTCAGTTCTTCCTTGGGGCCTGCGCGCAGATGCCAGCTGATTTCCGCATCGGTCTGGGTGCCGCTGGGGCGCAGGCCGACGACATGGCTTTCTCGAAGGATATTGCCCTCGATGTCCCGGCCCACCGGCAGATGGGCGACGGCCGAGCCTGAGACGACCTTCAGCGGCTGGGACAGGGCGAATGCCAGGCGGTCGCGGGCGTCGATGAGGCCGGACTTGGCAAGACCGATCCCCATCGCTTGGCTGCGGATGCCCGAGAAGTTGCGCAGCAGGCCGTTTCCGGCCTGGGAGGCATCGGTCCAGCCGGTGGTCCAGTTGCCGAAGACTTCCACATCATCCCCCAGCGGCACCGAGGCGGTAACACCGGCGAATTGGGTGTCGGCGCGGCCGCCCATGGAGAAGGCGCCATCGCCGGCGGAATCGAGGATGCTGCCGTGCTCGACCAATCCGCCCATCTGGACGGAGATGGTTGTGCCCGAATCGAAGCGTTTGGAAATCTCGCCCATATGGGCCATGCGTCCCAGTTCGCCGCTGCTCAAGCCGTAGCGCAGGGCCACGCCGTTCCCGGCCGCCCGTTCCATGGACAGGGCCTGACCGTCGCTGCTGAGGGAGAGATAGGGCGAGGCGAAGGAATCGTGGCTGAGCAGGACTCCCGCCTGATGCTGGCCCATGGCGGCCAGTCCCATATGGGCATTCAGGCCGTAGCCGTGGCTGGCGGTAAATCCCATGCCGCCGGCCTCGCCGGCGACCATGGCGCGTTCGAATGCCGGTCCCTGCGTTCGTTTTCCAGGTTCGGTCAAGGCGGCATCCGGCAGCGGGTCGTCGCGGAAGGACAGACGCATCCCGCCCGAGGAGCCCAGGCTCATCCCGGGATGCATCACCGTCTCACCGGACAGCCAGCCGGACAGGTCCGTCTGCGGCGCGCGGCGTGCCGTGGCCCTGTTCAGGGCGAAGGCAAAGGGGCGGTCGTAGCCGTCGAGGAAGACGGCCTGCAATTGCCTTCCCGCCATGGCATCGCCGAAAGCCGCGCCCAGGCGGATGCCGCTCCGTTCCAGGAGTTCCCCGCCATCGGCGACGTTGTCGCCGGTCGGCACCGACAGGGTTCCCTGGGGCGACAGCGCGGCATTCAGGTCCAGCAAGCCCCGGCCATAGACGGGGTCGATGCCCGGGGTGCCCAGATCGGCGGCAGTGGTCAGCAGCAGGTCGACGACCTGGCGGGAAGACAGCCAGGGAGAGGCGGAATGCAGCGCCGCCGCCGCACCGGCCACATAGGGCGCGGCAAAGGAGGTGCCGCTGCCGTTGGACCAGCCGCCATCCTTGTTGGTGGTGCGCACCGATACGCCCGGTGCCACCAGGTAATATTCCATGGCTTCGCCAGCATGGTTGCTGAAGCTGGCCATGTTCAGGTTGGAATCCACCGCGCCGACGGCGATTCCCAGCCCCCGGGCCGCCGGATCGGTGACGAAGCTGGCGGGGGTGTCGATCTCGCTGTTGGCGGAATTCCCCGCCGCGAAGACCAGGATGCGGTCGGCGGCGGCGGCCTGCGACAGGGCCGTCTTCAGGTTGGTGCTGATATTGCCGCTGCCGCCCATGCTGTAGTTCAGGACCTGCGCGCCATTGGCGACGGCATGGCTGGTCGCCCGGGCGACGTCGGAATGGAGGAAGGAACAGCGCGTGTCGCAACTGCCCGGCGCATCCACCCGCAGGGCCATGATCTGGCTTTCAAAGGCTAGGCCATGCATGCCTTCGCTGTTCTTGCGGGCGCCGACGATGCCCGCCACCATGGTGCCGTGCCCGCCTGCGTCGTCAAGCGCGGGCGAGGGAGTGCGGTCGTTGCGCATGTCCCTGCTGGCGGCATGAATGGCACCGGCGAAATCCACGTGACCGGTGGCAATGCCGCTGTCGATCACCGCGACGGTGGTGTCGGCGCCGGTCGCCCCATAGCTGTAGGCGCCGGAGGCGCCGACGGTCGCCAGTCCCCAGTTGCGGCGGTATTCCGCTGTCTCGAAGCTGCTCGGTGGGGCACCGGCCTTGACCTGCCCCTGCGCCGGCGGAGACGGGGGCGTGGGATTGCTGACGACAGGGCCGCCGCCCGATCCGCCTCCTCCACCGCCGCCGCAACCGGCCAAGCCGACTCCCCCTAGCGCCAGGAGCAGACCCCATCTGCTCACGCCCTTTCTGTCCATGCCCGCTTGCCTAAGAAAAGGTTAACCAATAAAGGTATTTTAGACCTTTTTAGTTAACTTCTGCTTACGAAAGGGGCGTGTCCAAGCCATCGATCCGGCGGATCGGGCAATGCGCGAGGGCGGGACGGGGACCTGTCCTATCGGCTGCCATTCTAGCCTGCAATATATAACTAGCGGCTAAGACGGCCTTTAAAGAGCCTTTTTTTCTTTCCTTGATAGGGGGCAACTAAGACAATCATTCCCTGCGGGGAAGGAAATGTTTTGGGGAAAACGGCCGGGAGATTTCCTGGCCGTGTTATCGGCGCGCGGCAGGGGAAATCAATATTGCACAGCCGGGATTACCGTAAGAAAGGCGAGGGGACGGCCACTCCGACCTATTGGAGAAGCTTTGCCGGTTTCGGCGTCCGCACCCGCCTGATGCTGGCCTTGGCCGCGGCCGGCCTGTTCACGGTTTCGGCTTCCGGTGTTGCGGTCTATTCCTTCTCGAGTGCCCGTGTGGCGCTGGATGAGGTGGCGGCGCGCCATCTTCCGGCGGTGACCACCGCGCATTACCTGGCGCAGCAGAGCCGGGCGCTGACATCTTCCGGCCCGGCGCTCTTGGCGGCGCAGGACGACCATGAACGCGCCCAGGCCGCGCTCGACGTGGCAGGGCAGATATTCATGGTCGAGGAACTGCTCCGTTCCCTGCGCCGCTTCGGGACCGATGACGGCGTGGTCGATGCCCTGGAGATGCAGACCCGGGAATTGAAGGAAACATGGGGCGGCCTCGAGAACCGTGTCATGGCCTCCTTCGTCTTGAACAACGAGGTGGAAGCGAGCCTGCTGCGGGCGCAGCGGGCTCACGAGACCTGGCACAAGGCCTTCTCCCGCTGGCGCAGCCAGAATGCCATCGATCCCAGTTGGTCGGCTTTCGCCTGGACAGCCTTGGACCTGGGAGGGGAGGTCAGGCAGGGTGTGGCCTTGCTGCAAGGGGCGGGCGAGGCCGAGGATAAGGCCGAGCTGGCCAGGGCACGGGAGGATTTCGCGCTCAGGATGGGCCAGGCCCGCCTGATGCTGGCCCGCTTGCCCGATGACGGCACCCTGGCCGCTGCCTTGGAGGGTGTGGCGGAGCAAGGGACAAGGGAGGGCAATCTTTTCGACCTGCGTCACGAGCAATTGACCGAACTGGCCCAGGCCCAGACCCTGCTGGCGGTCTACAACCGCTATGCGAGCCGCCTAGTGCTCGAGGCCAACCGTCTCGTCGATGCGCGGCACAATGTGGTGGCCGAGGCCCGCCTCTCCCTGCATGAACGTCTTGCCGGTTCGACCAGCCTGCTTTCGGCCATCGTACTGGCCTGCATGGCCGGGCTGATTGCCATCGCCTTCCTGGTGGGGCGCAGCATCGCCGGACGGCTGGAGGCCTTGCAGACCAGCATGGAGGCACATGCGGCGGGCAAGAAGGCGGCGATCCCTTCGGGCGGGCGGGACGAGATCGCCCGCATGGCCGAGGCGCTGCGGGTCTTCATCGGCATCATCGCCGAGCGAGAGGAACAGTTGCGTGCCGCCCGTGACGAACTGGAGGCGCGGGTACAGGAAAGGACGCGCGAACTGGTGGCGCAGATGCAGCAGCGCGAAGTCTCGGAATTGCGTCTGCGCAGCATCATGGACAATGCCGCAGACGGCATCATCACCATGGATGCCCAAGGCACCATCCTGACCTTCAATCCCCGGGCCGAAAGCATTTTCGGTTGGAAGGCCGAGGAAGTGGTGGGCAGTTCGGTGGCGCGGCTGATGCCCGATCCCCATTCCAGCAATCACGGCAATTACATCGGCCATTACCTGACGACCGGCGAAAGGAAGATCCTGGGCCAGGAACGCGAGGTCGAGGGCGTGACCCGCGACGGCCGCTTGCTGCCGCTGGACCTCGCCGTCAGCGAGGTGCGGATCGGCGGCGTGCATACCTTCATCGCCCTGGTGCGCGACATCACGGCGCGCAAGGCCGTCGAGCGCCAGCTGCAGGACGCGAAGGAACATGCGGAACTGGCCAACCGGGCCAAGAGCGAGTTCCTGGCCATGGTCAGCCATGAATTGCGCACGCCGCTTAATGCCATCATCGGCTTTTCCGAGATCATGCGGGCGGAATTATTCGGGCCCTTGGGCTCGGTCCAATATACGGGCTATGCCCGCGACATCAACGAATCGGGCCAGCATCTGCTGAGCGTGATCAACGACATCCTGGATATCTCGCGGGTCGAAAGCGGCAAGTTCGAGCTTTACGAGGAAGAGGCCGAACTGTCGGAACTGGCCGAGGCGGCAGCCCGCCTGATCCGCGTCCGCTGCGAGGAAAAGGGCATCGCACTATTCCAGGACCTGCCGCCCGCGCCCGTCCTTTTGCGCTGCGACCCGCGCCGTATCAAGCAAGTTTTGTTGAATTTGCTGTCCAATGCGGTCAAGTTCACTGATGAAGGTGGGCATGTGATCCTGCGTCTCCGCAGCGAGACCCGGGCTGTCTGCCTGGAAGTGGAGGATAACGGCATCGGCATGGCCGAGGCCGATATCGCCATCGCTCTTTCCGCCTTCGGTCAGGTGGATAGCCGGCTCAGCCGCCGGTACGAAGGCACCGGCCTTGGTCTTCCCTTGGTCAAGCATCTGGTCGAGCGCCATGGCGGCGCCTTGTCGATCCGTTCCACCCTTGGCCATGGCACCACCGTGACCGTCAGCCTGCCGCTGGAAAGGCTGCTGCCGAGCCCGCGGGAAATGAGAGCCGTTTCCACGTAACGGACATCTCTCTTAAAGCACCTCTTTCCCATTTCTCTCGACAAGAGGAGGAAACCGCCCGTCATGGATACGGAACACCTCAAGACGAGGCTTGAAGAGCAATTGCAGGCATTGGACAGCCTGGCCGAATCCACTGCCGGGTCCGCCGATCCGGCGGAGCTGGAACAGGCGCAGGTAGACCGCCTGTCGCGCGTGGAAGCCATGCAGGACCAGGCCATGGCCGCCGAAACGATTCGCCGCCGTCAGGTCGAGCGCCAGCGCATCCTGGCGGCGCTGGCGCGGATCAAGGAAGGCGAATACGGCTATTGCGTCGCCTGCGGCGAGGACATCCAGCCCAAGCGCCTGGAACTGGATCCCGCCGTTCCCACCTGTATCGCCTGCGCCCAAAAGGCAGGCTGAGCTATCCCATCAGCGCCGCCGCACCATCCCAGATCAGTTTCAGCCCGGTCAGGAACAGGAAGCCGTAGGCGACCTGATAGAAGAGCGGCCCCGAAACCCTGTGGTGCAGCTTCCAGCCCAGCCAGACGCCCAGCGGCGCCAGGGGGGCGAGGATCAGGGCCGTCCACAGGACCTGCGGGCTGAACTGGCCCAGGGCGGTATAAGGGATCAGCTTGATGTAGTTGACGGCGATGAAGAAGATCACCGTGGTGGCCTGATAGACGGATTTGTCCAGGCGCTGGGGCAGCAGATAGACGGCTACCGGCGGGCCGCCCGCATGGGCGACGAAGCTGGTGAAACCGGCGATGCTGCCCCAGAAGCCGCCGCGCGCGAGGCTGGGCGGGCGGGGCGGAGCGTTCCCGTCGTCGCGCCTGAACCACCAGTTCAGGGCGAAGCCCACGGCGACCAGCCCGATGACCATCCGGATCATATCGGCATCCATCCAGCGGAAGGTCGCCGCCCCCAGGGCGATGCCCAGCATGGCCGCACCGATCAGGATGCGCATATTGGTTCTGTGCCACTTGCCCCGCCAAGCATAGACGCCGAACAGGTCCATGACGCAGAGGATGGGCAGCATGATGGCTGCGGCCATGTTGGGCGAGATCGCCAGCGACATCAGCGGCACGCCGACCATGCCGATCCCGCCGCCGAAGCCGCCCTTGGAAATGCCCACGATCAGCACGGCGGGCACGGCGACCAGCCAGAAGAAGGGGTCATGCATGTCGGGCGGCCTTCTTTCGCGTCAAAGGGGGAACAAGGGCGGTGCCGGGGCTGTTGATGAAGCGCACAAGATGGAAAATCACAGCGACATTCCCCAGGACCCATCCGCCGCGGCCGCCGAGGCCGGGCTGCATTACGTTCCGGATATCGGACCGGGCATCCGTCGCCGCCGCCGGGGCAAGGGCTTCGCCTATCTGCAACCGAATGGCCGTCCGGTCAAGGACGGCAAGGATTTGCAGCGCATTCGCGCCCTTGCCATTCCTCCCGCCTGGACGGATGTGTGGATCTGCCCCGATCCCAAGGGCCATCTGCAGGCCACCGGACGGGACAAGCGGGGACGCAAGCAATACCGCTACCATCCCCAGTGGCGCAGCATCCGCGACGAGACCAAGTTCAGCCGCATGGTGGCCTTCGGCGAGGCCTTGCCCGCGATCCGGGCGCGGATCGAAGCCGACATGGCCAAGGCCGGACTGCCGCGCGAGAAGGTGCTGGCCGCCGTGCTGCGCCTGCTGGAAACCGGCCATCTGCGGGTCGGCAATCCCGAATATGCCAAGGCCAATGACAGCTACGGCGCGACCACGCTGAAGGACGACCATGCCGAGATCAGCGGCGCGACCCTCAAGCTGGAATTCCGCGCCAAAAGCGGCAAGGTCCAGAAGATCACCTTGCGCGACCGCCGCCTGGCGCGGATCGTCAAGCGCTGCCAGGACCTGCCGGGCCAGGAATTGTTCCAGTATGTCGGCGAGGACGGAGAGCGCCACTCCATCGGCTCGGACCAGGTCAACGACTACCTGCGCGAGATTGCCGGAGAGGGCTTCACCGCCAAGGATTTCCGCACCTGGACGGCGACCGTGATGGCGGCTTGCGCGCTGGGGGCGCTGGATCAGGTGGAGACCAAGAAGGAGGCCAAGGCCCATTTGAAACGGGCCATCGAGGCCGCTGCCGACGAACTGGGTAACACCCCCACCGTCTGCCGCAAATCCTACATCCACCCCGCCGTGATTATGCATTACGAGGAAAGCCACTGCCTGAGCCTGCCCGAGGCCGAGCCGGTCGAGGGCCTGAGCCAGGAGGAGGCCCGGGTGCTGGCCTTCCTGCGCGGACTGGTCAGCGCAGATGGCGGGTGAAGGGGGTGGAGGTGATGCCGTGGGCCAGGATCGAGGCGAAGATGACCAGGCTGGCGACCTCCCAGACCTCGCCCAGGCCGGTGCGCTTGTCTACGATCATGGCGTAGAAGGTCGCCGCCACGCCGATGGGGCCGAACCAGCCGGTGAAAAGGACCTGCCCCTTCGTCTTCAACACGGGCATGCCGCGTTTGGTGAGCATCACCCAGGGCAGGCGGCGCAGTAGCAGGATCAGGATGCAGAGGGCGATGCCGTGCCAGCCCAAGGCCGCCCAGGCGCCCAGCGGCGCGGCGAGCCCGAACAGCACGAAGATGGGAAATTCGAAGGTCCGCTTGGCCGTTTCCTGGAACTTTTCTTCCTCCAACTCCTCGCTTGGGTCCAGGGTGCGGTTGAAGGCCAGACCGGCGATGAAGACGGCCAGGATGTCGTTGGCCCCCAACAGCGAAGCCAGCGCGGTGACCGTGAAGGCCAGGGAAATAGCCACGGTCAGCATGTCCGACTGACCGGTCAGCTTGTGCCTGCGAGCCCAGTCCAGGGCGCGGGCCGTGCCCCAGCCCATCGCCAGCCCCAGCACGACGGTCAGGCCCAGCCCGGCCACCCAGGCTTCCATCGCCCAACGCCCCCAGCCGCCCTCGCCGGGATGGGTGAACAGCAGGACCGGCAACAGCACGAAGGGCAGGGCCAGGCCGTCATTGGCAGCCGATTCCGCCGTGATCAGGTGGCGCAGGTCCTCAGGCACATGCTCGCGGGCAAGGTCGCCGGTAATGATGGAATTGGACAGCACCGGGTCCGTGGGCGTCACCACCGCGCCCACCATCAGCGCGACCAGCAGCGGCAGGTCCAATAGCCAGCCGGACAGCCCGCTGGATACCAGCCACATGGCCGGCATGACGATCAGCAGCATGACGGCGATACTGCGCCGCAAGGGTGGCGACAGCGGGCCGTGGGGCAGGCGCAGGGCGGCATTGGTCACCGCCACCGCCAGGGTCAGCCGGGCGGTATGTTCCAGCAGGACATGCTCGTCCATCAATCGGCCGAGATGGATCAGCCCCGTCACCGGCCCCAGGACCAGCCCCACCGCGACCGCCAGCATGGGCTCGGACAGCCACAGGCGGTCGCGGATCAACCCGGCGGTCATGCCCACTGCCAGCACTGTCCCCGCCAAGGCCAGCAGCAAGGCGCTCATACCTTACGTCCGGCCGGTTGCCGCCAGGAACTCCGTCCTGTCCCACCAGCAGGAGGGCTCGGCGGATTCGCAGAGATAGATTTCATGGCCTGGCTGGCCGGTGATGCGGAAGCCGGCGGCCCGCAGCATGCCTTCGATGGCGGCGGGATTGGGAATCCACCAATTGGTGATGTCCTTGGAGAAGCTGTGCTCGATGAAGGCCATGCGCGGCCAGCCCGGCTCGCGCAGCCGGTCCCGGCTTTGGAAATCCACGTCTTCCTGCACATTCGGGGCAACCTGGTCTTCCGGCAGGGTCAGGGTCTGGAAGACCATCAGGCGCGGTGCCAGGGTGCGCAGGATATCCAGCACCAGCAGCGGATAGCGCAAATGGTAGAAGACCCCCATGAACAGCACGAGGTCGTAACTTTCCCCTTCGCTGCCCAACTGATAGACCTGCCGGTTCTCGAAGCGCACCCGGTCTTCCACGTCGAATTGCTTGGCGGCCCAGCGGGCCTGGCGCAGGTAATGATCGTTGACGTCTATGCCCGTGACCTCGGCGCCGCGTGCGGCAAGCTGGAAGCTGTAGAAGCCCGCATTGCAGCCGATATCCAGGGCCCGCCAACCGCTCAGGTCGGCGGGGATGTGGTCGGCGATCTGCGCCCATTTGAAAGCCGGGAAGTCGCCGAAATGATGGTCGGGGGCCGTTTGCCTGCCATCGGGCAGATGCAGGTTATGGAACCATGGTCCCAGTTCCTGGATATCGTCCACGTCTTTCACGGCGTCTCCTGTGGCTCGGTGAGCTTGCTTATACGCTGGCCGTTTCTTCCGTGGCCTTGCGCCGTGCCAGGGCTTCGGCCACATGGGCTTCCAGTTCCAGGGCACGATGGGCGGCGGTATGGTTGGCCATGACCCGCTCGCGGGCCGCCTTGCCGATGCGGGCGAGCTGTTCGGGCGGGGTATCACGCAGGGCGCGCAGCACGTCTTCCGCCGTTTCCGCGATCAGGATTTCACGTTCGGGCTCGAAGAAGCGGTCCAGACCGTCCCACCAGTCGCTGATGATCGGCGTGGCGCAGGCGGCGGCTTCGAACAGGCGGACGCTGGGCGAGAAGCCGGCGGCGACCATGTCCTCGCGGGTGATGTTGATGGTGGCACGCTGCGAGCAATAGAAATCGCGATGGGCATAGGGCGGCAGATGCTCGATGCGCTCGACCCCAGCCCAGTCCACTTGCGGCGGATATTGCGGCCCGGCGACGACGATGCGGCCTTCGGGCCAGTCGCGGGACGGCTTGATCAGGAATTCCTCGACCTTGGGCTGCCGGTCCTTGCTCCAGGTACCCATATAGCCCAGGTCCCAGCGCGGGGCGACGGGTTCGGGATAGTAGAGGCGCGGGTCGACCGAGCAATAGAGCGGCCGGGCCATGGGCGAGCCGAAATCCTGTTCCAGCTTGTCCAGCGTCGGTCCGCCGGTGAAGGACAGATACAGGCCGTAGGCGGGGATCAGGTCGCGCGACAGATATTCCTGGTCGCCGCGCGCCAGCTTCGCCAGGGTGACCGGGGTGTCGATGTCGTAGAAGGCGGTCAGCCCTTGCGCGGTCTGGGTGACCCAGCGCCCCACCGCCACGCCTTCGGGCACGTAGGAACCGACGATGACCAGGTCGGAGTCGCGTACCGCGCCGGTGAAGCGCTCCAGCAGGTCGTCGAAATCCTTATAGAGCTTGGTGCGGCCCCAAGGCGGCTCGGGCATGTCGCGGTTGGCGGCATACCACGGCACGTCGCGTTCCAGGAACAGCACGTCATGGCCGCGCTTGGTCAGTTCGCGCACCAGGGCGCGATAGGTGGTGGCATGGCCGTTGCCCCAGGACGAGGTGATGGACAGGCCAAGGATGGTGATGGTCATGCTCATGGGGCGGCCTCCAGCAGGCGGGCGCGCTCGCCGGTCAGCAATTCGGCGACCTGGACGGCGCGGTGTTCATAGGTGTGATGGGCGAGAACGCGGCGACGTGCGGCCTCGCCGATGGTGCGGGCGCGGCGGCGGTCGAGGGCGCGCAGATGCTCGGCCACTTCGGTGCCATCGCGGGCGACCAGGACTTCCTTGCCGGGGTCGAGGAACATCTCGATCCCTTCCCAGGCATCGGTCATCAGGCAGGCCCCGGCGCCTGCGGCCTCGAAGACGCGGGTGGGCGGCGAGAAACCGGTCAGCGCCATGCTGTCGCGGGTGATGTTCAGCACTGCCAGGGCCGAGACGTTCACCGCGTTGTGCTGGTGGGTGTAGACATGGCCCAGGGCGCGCACATTGGCGGGCATGGGCTTGTCGTGCCAGCCGTTGCCGCCCAGCAGGAAACGGCGCTCCGGCAGCAGGGCGGCGGGCTTCAGGAAGAATTCCTCGACGCGCGCTTCGCGGTCGGGCAGGCGGTTGCCCAGGAAGGCGAGGTCGCAGCCGAAGGCCGGGTCGATGGGAACGGGATGATGACTGGCCGGGTCGAGGGCGTTGTAGATCGGAACGCATCGCTTCGCGCCCAGGGCTTCATAGGCCTGGATGACGGGTTCGCCGCCGCCATAGGTCAGCACCATGTCATAGCCGGGGATCAGGCGGCGCAGCGGATCGGCGGGATTGGCGGCCATGGAGGCCAGGGTGGCGGGCGCGTCCACATCCCAGAAGATGGCGAGGCCGCCGGGGCGGCGCAGGGCCAGGACGGCGTCTTCCAGTTCGGCATCGAAGACGCCGACGCCGCTGGCCTTGACCACCACATCAGCACCCCTGGCCTGATCCAGGGCATCCTGCATGCCTTCGGGCGTGGCGGGCCAGACGACGACCTTGGCCCAATCCGGCGGGTCGATGTCGCGGTGGGCCTGACGGTCATAGGCGTCGGGCTCGTAGAATTCGATCCTGAAACCGTGGCGGGACAGGGCGCTCAAGAGCCCCCGGTAATAGGTCGCGGCTCCGTTCCAATAGGCTGAAACGAGGCTGGAGCCGAAAAAGGCAAGACGCATGGCAGGTTTACTCCCCGGCGGCGACGGCGCGTGTCTGCCCGGCGCCGAGGGCGCGGCAGATGGCGAGAAGCTGTTCGACGCGATGGCCGCAGCTATGGCGATCGCGGATGGTTTCCAGGCCGTGGCGGACCAGATGATCGGCCAGGGCGCGGTCGTTGAGGACGTCGCGCAGATGGCGCTGCATCTGCAGGCCGGTCTTGGCGACCAGGTAATCCTCGCCCGGCGTGAACAGGTTTTCCGCATCCTCCCAGGGGGCCGAGATCAGCGGAATGCCGCAGGCCAGGGCCTCGAAGACGCGGATGGTGGGAATGCCGGGCAGGGTGGTGGCGTAATAGCGGCGCGGCACATGGACGGTGACGCGGTAATGGGCGAAGGTGGCGGGGACGCGGTGATTGGGCAGCCAGCCGGCATAATCGATCCCGGCCTCCGCCAGGGCCTTCAGCCCTTCCTCGGGATAGCGTACGCCATGGACGCGCGCCTTCAGGCCGAGATGGCTGACCGGGCGCAGCAGGAATTCCCCCAGTTCGGCGCTGCGTTCGCCATCGCCCCAATTGCCGATCCACACCAGATCGCCTGCCTTGTGGGTGGCGGCATGGGGGCGGAACAGGGTGGTGTCGGCGGCTTCATGCCAGGTCCAGGCGCGCTGGGTCCAGCCTTCGTGCAGATAGATGTCGCGGATCACATTGCCGAAGGCCAGCACGCCGTCGAAGCCCGACAGGTCGTAGCGGGCCATCGTCTCGCGCTCGCTGACGGCCCGGTGGTGGGTGTCGTGGAACAGCAGGCGGAAGCGGGCGCCGCCCTTGCGCATGGAAGACAGCCGGGCGACCAGGGCCGGGTCGTTCCATTCATGGACGATCACCACGTCGGCGCCGTCGGTGGCCTGGTCCAGGTCCAGGGTCTCCAGGTCGTATTCCAGGGAGGTCAGGTCGGGCAGGGCGCTGGCGATTTCGCGCAGCACGCCCATCCCCTGGTCGGCCAGCAGGTTGGCGCGGCTCCAGCCGCCCTTGGGTTCCAGTACCCGGACCTCGTGGCCGCGGGTCTTCATTTCCCGCACGACACCGCGCAGGAAATGGGCGTTGCCGTGATTCCAGTCGGATAGAAGCGAGTGATAGAACAGGACGAAGCGCATGATGCTCCTATTCGCACGGGAGGATTGATCGAGCGGGGCCATGCCCGGGGCTCGGGGATCAGGCATGCAGGGCGCCGACCGACATGCCCAGACCGGCATAGAGGGCGGCATAGGAATCGGCCATCCGAGCGGCGGAATAACGGGTGGCCCGCAGGCGGGCGGCCTGGCCCAGATCCTCGCGCCGGACAGGATCGGCGGTCAGCTCGGACAAGGCGGCCTGCAAGCCCTCATGGTCGTCGGGATCGACGAAGACGGCGCAGCCCTCCCACAGCTCGCGCAGGGTTGGAATGTTGCCCAGGACCAGGGCGCAGCCCGACAGGGCCGCTTCCAGCGCCGCGAGGCCGAAGGGCTCGTAGCGGGCTGGCAGGGCGAAGATGGCGGCCCGTGCCATGGCTTCGCACAGGCCTTCGCAATCCAGGACCCCCAAGCCGCGCGCGGCGCCGAATCCTTCCGACCGGCCGTCGGGGGCGGTGGTGTCTCCGGCGATCAGCACCGGCCAGGGCAGGCGGGCGGCCACCGCGTCGAGGGCCGAGACATTCTTGGCCTCGTCCCAGATGCGCCCGGCGCTGAAGATGATCGGGTCCTTCGGGCCGGGGATGAAGGCCGTGGGCTCGCGGCCGTTATGGATGACCCGCCCGCCCTTGGGCAGGCCGTGGACGGCCTCGATCTCGTCGAGGAAGGCCTGGGTCGGGGCGACGACGCGGGTGGCGGCGGCCAAACCGGCGCTCAGGCGGTCGGCATAGGCCTGCCAGTCGGCGGGGGCGTCGCAGCCCTTGACGGCGCGCCACCAGGACAGGACGCAGGAATGGGCGACCAGCACCACCGGGGCCTGGAAGGGCTCGGCGGCATGGGCCCAGCCGTTGATCTGTACCACGTCGGGACGGTAGCGGCGCTCCAGCGCCAGCAGCCAGTCGCCCGAGGCGCGCAGGCTGTCCCGCCCCACTTCGGGCATCCATTCCAGCGGAAAGGGCGCGCATTCCAGCACCAGGCCGGGCACGGCGGCGGCCTGGGCGCGCTGGGCGGAGCTGGGCGAGGGCCCCATCACCGCCAGCACCGTCCGCACACCGCGCGGATGCAGGGAGCGGGCCAGTTGCAGGCAGTAATGCCAGACGCCGCCCACCGCATCGGCGGTCATCAGCAGCGTGGAATGCCGGGCCGGCATGGTCATTGCGCACCCCGCGCCAATTCGAGCTCGGTCAAGGGCAAGGGCCGGGCTTCCTGGATGTCGCTGAAGTCGACATAGCGTTCCAGATACCAGTCCAGCGCCCGCTCCCAGGCCTGATCGTCGGGCAGCCCCCAGCGCAGGCGGTAGTCGGGCGAGCCGGGATAGGGGAAGAGCGGGACCGGGTCGTTGGCCCAGACCCCGGCCGCGCGCATGGCGTCGCGCCAGCGGATCACCTCTTCCTCCTCGTCGTCGGGGGTCTCGATCAGATTGGCCTGGACGAAGGGGACGTGGCGCTTGGCCAGGACCAGGCGCTCGGTCAGCTCGTCGGTGCTCATGCGGCAGTTCTTGTCGAGCGCGGAGCGGCCCTCTGGCGTGATGCTTTCCACCCCGGCCTCGATGGAGACGCAGCCTGCGCGGCCCAGAAGCTCGATCATCTCGGGCTTCCACAGATCGATGCGGGTCTGGATGCCGAAATGCAGGCCGCGCCCGACCAGCGCTTCCAGCAGCTTGCGGTCGGGCAGGAAGATCTCGTCGATGAAATACAGATAGGTCACGCCCTGGGCCTTCAGCCCGTCGATCTCCTCCAGCAGGAGGGCGAGGTCGCGGCGGCGGTATCTGTCGCGGTAATTCTCCTTGGCGCAGAAGGTGCAGCGATAGGGGCAGCCGCGCGAGGCCTCGACCTCGGCCCCCGGTCCCTGCGGGGTGGTGTCGAAGCGGTGATGATGGTGGCTGTGGCGCCGAACCCATTCCTCAGGCCAGGAGAGGGCGGGCAGGTCGGTGAAGGCGGCGGCATGGGGGCCGCCCTTGACCACCGGCTCGCCGTTCTTCCAATAGCAGACGGAGGTCAGATTATCCGGCGCCTCCTCGGCCAGGCGGGCGAGGATTTCCTCGCATTCGCCCATCACCACCACATCGACGCCCAGCTTGCGCAGGGCGGCGCGCGGCGTGGTCGAGCCATGGGGGCCGACGGCGACCGTCATGCTGCCGGTGACGCCGCGCAAGGCCTCCAGCAGCATCTGGGGCACGCGGAGTTCCGGCGGGGCGCAGCGCCAGAACAGATAGGTGGGCGCGGTGGTGACGACGGTGACGTCGGGGCCGAAAGCCTGGACGCGGGCGCGAATCTGTTCCTGGTCCAGGCCCTCGATATGACCGTCGATGATCACCGCTTCGTGGCCGCCGCGTTCCAGCAGGGCCTTGCTGTAGCCCAGCTCCAGCGGCAGATGGGGTTCGCGGCAGCCGAAATAGATGCTGCCGTCGAAGGTCCAGTTGGGGTTCACCAGGGCGAAGCGCACATCTCCTCCTTATTGAGCGACGGCGTGGGCATGGACGGCTTGCCTTTCGGCCAGCCATTGGTTCAGGCGCGCCACGCCGGTGGCGGCATCGACCTTCGGGGTCCAGCCGGTCAGGCTGGAGAAGCGGCGGGTGTCGGAGACGTAGTAGAGCTGATCGCCCGGCCGCCAGTCGCCGAAACTCAGTTCGGGGCGACGGCCGTTCATCCGCCCGATCATGGCGATCAGTTCCAGCAGCGACAGGGCATTGGCCGGGCCGCCGCCGATGTTGAAGGCCTGGCCCGCCAGCTTGGGCATCTTGGCCTGGGCGGTCAGGAAGGCCTCGACCACGTCCTCGACGAACAGCACGTCGCGCACCTGCTTGCCGTCGCCGAAGATGGTGATCGGCTTGCCGTCGCGGGCCGAGATCAGGAAATGGGCGACCCAGCCCTGGTCCTCGGTGCCGAACTGGCGCGGGCCGTAGAGGCAGCTCATGCGGAAGACGCAGGCTTGCAGGCCGTAGATGCGGGCATAATCCAGCACATATTGGTCGGCCCCGCCCTTCGAGCAGCCATAGGGGCTGTAGAGGTCGAGGGGCTGGCTTTCGTCCACGCCATGAGCGAGCGCCGGGTCCACCGGCTCGTAGCGGGTTTTTCTTTCTTTCAGTTGCAAGTCGCCCAGCTTGCCGTAGACCTTGTTGGTCGAGGCGAAGACCAGCGGCGGCGGCGCGGGCTGGGCGCGGATGGCCTCCAGCAGGTTCAGCGTGCCGCGCAGGTTGATCTCGAAATCGGTCACCGGATCGGTGACGCTGGTGGTCACCGCGACCTGGGCGGCGAAGTGATAGACCTGGGCGCAGCAGGACACGGCATCGCGCAAGGCATGGGCGTCGCGGGTGTCGCCCAGCATGGCGGTGATGCGCTCGCCATGGCGATGGCGCAGCCAGGCTAGGTTCTCTTCCACTCCGGCGCGGCTGAGATTGTCGAAGATCAGCACCTTGCGCCCCTCGGCGGCGATGCGGTCGGCAAGATTGCTGCCGACGAAGCCCGCACCGCCGGTGATCAGCACCGGGCGCTTGTCGGGGCTGGCGGCGATGGCCGGTGCGCTGAGGCCGATGACGTCGCGCGCCCGCTCGATGCCGCCTTCTTCGAGCAGGCGGCAGAGCAGCTTGGGCGAGCCGTCGGAGCGCACCAGGCCGAGATGGTAGTGACGCTCGTCGAAATGAAAGCCCTCCTGGCTGGCGATGGAGGGGTCCAGGTCCTGCCAGCCATACCAGTAGACGCGCTCGGCCGGGGCCTCGGCGGCGGTCAGGAAATGTTCGACCTGCTTGGCTTCGTCGCAGCGCCAAGTGGAATAGCCGACCTCGGTGATCCAGATTTCCGGATCATGGCCGTGCCCGTTCAACACCTCCCGGGCCTGGGCGATCACGTTCGGCCAGCCGGGCCAGACCGCCTGCCAAGTACCGGGGAAACCGTGCAGGGCGACGGCGTCGATATATTCCAGCACGCCATGGCTGCACATGGTGTCCAGCCAGTTGGGATCGGGCGGGCACATGCCGGCCAGCACGGTCTTCTTGCCGCGCTGCTGGACCCAATAGGCGGCGCCACCGACCATCTCGGCGAAGAGATGCCAGCCGGGGTCCATCATCCAGTCCCAATCGTTCAGGTTGTTGGGCTCGTTCCACAGCTGGATGTATTCGAAATGCTGGCCGTGGCGGGTGATGAGGGTGTCGATGAAATCGGCGTAATCCTTCAGCACGCGCGGCGGCGAGGGCGATTTCGGTTCGATCCCCAGCGATGGCGGCGTGTAGGTGACGCAGGGCAGCAGGTCGAATTCGCGCGATAGCTTGGGCAGCAGCCAGTCGTACCAGAGCTGTCCGTTCTCGGCGTGATATTCCGCCCAGGAGATGGCGGTGCGCAGGCGTTGCACGCCCATGCGCTTCATCTGTTCGATGACCCGTTCTGTGCGCTCGAACTCGCCGGGACGCAGCCATTCGACGATGCCCATGCCGGCGGGCAGGCCCGAGGAAGAGGAAGGGGAGGAGGGAGAAAGGGGGGAGAACTTCTGGATGCGATCGGTCATCAGGCCACCAATCCTCGGCTCGTCAGTTCCCGCGTCGCGGCGTCCACCCGGTCGATGGCAGGCTGCTCGGACAGCCATTCCACCAGTTCGGCAAGGCCGTCCTCGATGGCGATTTCCGCCTCGAAGCCCAGCACTTCGCGGGCCAGGGTCATGTCGGCGAAGCAATGGCGGATGTCGCCGACGCGGTAGCGGCTGTTGACCTGGGGCTGGATGTCGTTCTTGCCCATGGAACGGGCGAGCAAGGCGGCCACCTCGGTGACGCTGCGGCTCTGTCCGCTGCCGACATTGAAGACCCGGCCGATGGCTTCGGGTTTGTCCAGGACCATGCGGCAGGCGCGGGCCACATCCGAAACATGAACGAAATCACGGCGCTGGTGGCCGTCTTCGAAGATCATGGGCGGATTGCCGTTCAGCAGCCGGGCGGCAAAGATCGCCAGCACGCCGGTATAGGGATTGGACAGCGCTTGACGGGTGCCATAGGCGTTGAAGAAACGCAGGGCGGTGGTGCCGATGCCGTAGGCCTGGCCGACCATCAGGCACATGCGTTCCTGCACGTATTTCGACAGGGCATAGACCGAGGCCAGCGCGGGGCGCTTGCTCTCGGGCGTGGGAACGGGCATCAGCATCCGGCCCTGGGCGTCGAGCAATTCCCATTCGCCGCGCTTGACGGCGTCGACGTCGCGCTCGGCCGTCTCGACCATGCGGCCGTCGGCGTCGCGATACAGGCCTTCGCCGTAGATGCTCATGGAGGAAGCGACGACCAGACGCTCCACCGGGCGTTCGATCAAGGCCTGAAGCAGGGTCGCCGTGCCGAGGTCGTTGACGGAGACATAATCGTTGACCCGGTACATGCTTTGGCCGACCCCGACCATGGCGGCGAAATGATAGACGGCGTCTACTCCCTCCAGCGCCTTGCGCACCACTTCGGGATCGCGGACATCCCCATGGACGAGTTCGGCATCGGGCGACAGGTATTCGGGCCGCGCCCCATCTGTGCCATGGACTTGGGCGGACAGGCTGTCGAGAATGCGGACACGGTTCCCGGCGCCGAGCAACTGGTCGCAAAGATGGGAACCGATGAAGCCGGCTCCGCCGGTTATGAGGATCTGCCGGGGCATGAGAGGCTCCTGGTAGTTCTGCTGCTTCAACAGCGGGCTTCCCCTTTAGGTTCGAGCACCGATTGGAGATTTCCATTGTGCAGAGGGGGAGTTGCGGCGCAGGAGGAGGGGGGCACGCGAGTGCGCGCTAATCCTTTCGATTTCGCCCCTTCTCAAAGGGGCGAAAGCGGCGCGTCTTCCGGGCGGGATTGAGATGAAGGGAGCGGGGGGCTATGGTGGCGCCCCTTTTGTCCGGGTGGATTGTGAAAAGATGCGTCTGTCTCGTTTGGCCCTGCCGCTTCTCCTGGCGGCCCTGATTCCCGCCTGTCAGCCCAGCAAGGCCGATCTGATCAGCAAGTCGGACGCCGTGACGACCAAGGCGCAATTGCGCCAGAGCCTGGGCGAGCCCGACGGCATCGACAAGTTCGGGCCCCTGGAACGCTGGATCTACGACGCCCGCGACGGCCGCCTGGTCTTCGTCATCGCCGGTGACACCATCACCCTGCAACACACCGAATGATTCCGCCGCGCGCGAAGGGGCTTTCCCCTGCCGCGCCATAACGCTAGAGTGCCCCTAGTCTTCCTACGGGAATAGGCGCCGACGGCATGAGTGGGGGGGCCGAGGCCCTGGAACTGGCCCTGGCTGGTGAACGCCGTAGCCAGGAATTCTATGCCGGTCTGATCGGCCATCCGGAGCCGGAAATCACCGTCATGGCGCGCGCATTCGCCGCCGAGGAAGCCGCGCAGATGGCCGGGCTGGAGATGTGGCGGGAAGGCTACGCCGCCTGGCCCGTTCCAGGCGGCCGCTCCCTCCGCTTTGTTCTGTCGTCCGGGCGGCGGGAATGTCAAAATGCCTCATGGATCCGCAGTCCGGGGCGGAAGGGGGAAGGGGATGGTCGCGCTGAAGGACAAGCTGGAGGGAATGGCGGAATGGACGAATCTGTTCTGGGGCCGGCATCAATCCGTCGGCACCATCGCCCGCCGCGACCTGCTGACCTGTTCCCCGTCGCTTCCTCTGGCCGAAGCCGCCGCCCGGATGGTCGAGGCTGCCTGTTCCTCCATTATCGTGATGGAGGACGGGCAGCCTTTGGGCATCTGGACCGAACGCGACGCACTCAGAGCCGACTTCGATAACGGCAAGGGCTTCGAGCGGCCCATCAGCGAGGTGATGAGCCGCCCCCTGGACTCCGTCGATGCCGGGCGCACCGTCGAGGAGGTGGCCGAGCTTTTCCGCAAGTCCGGTCGGCGCCATCTGCTGGTGACGGCGCCGGACGGGGCCATCCTGGGCATGGTCACGCGCAATGATGTCGCCATGCGCCTGGGCGTGGAGGCCTATTTCGCCCTGCGCGAAGTCGGCGACGTGGCGACGATGGTGCCGCTGAAGGTCGAGGCCGGGACCAATGTCGGAAAGCTGGCCGAAGCCCTGGCCGAGGCCAAATGCGAGGCCGCCATCATCATCAGGGAGGGCGAGCCGGTCGGCATCGTCACCGAGCGGGACATGGTCCGTCTGGTGGCCCAGCGCCGCAACGACGCATTGGCGGGCGAAGTCGTCAGCCGCCCCCTGCTGTGTATCGCCGCGTCCGCTCCCCTGGTACAGGCGCGCGAGATGATGGAGGCCCGCGGCCTGCGTCATCTGGCGGTGACGGACGAGGCCGGGGCGCTGACCCATGTCCTTTCGCTGGCCGATATCCTGACCGATGTGGAACAGGGCTATGTGCGCCTGCTGGAACATGCCCTGCAGGAGCGCACCCGCAGCCTCGGAGAGGCCGAGGACCGCCTGACCATCCTGCACCGGGCGATCGACCAGGGCGCGGCCATGGTGCTGATCACGGATCGGCAGGGCTGCCTGAAATTCGTCAATGCCGCCTTCGAACAGGTCACCGGCTGGCGCCGGGACGAGGTGCTGGGCCGGAATCCCCGTCTGCTGAAATCCGGTGCCACGCCCGAGGAGACCTATGCCTCCCTGTGGCGCGAACTGGCCGCCGACGGCGTCTGGCGCGGCGAGTTGTGCAACCGGCGCAAGGATGGCTCCCTGTTCTGGGTGCGGGCCACCATCTCTCCGGTCAGGGACGAGTCCGGCGAGGTCACCGAATATGTGGCGGTGGAAGAGGACATCACCGAAACCAAGCGCATCGGCGACGCCTTGCGCCAGAGCGAAAGCCTGTTCCGCGACGTCATTGATTCGACGCTGGAAGGCTATTGCGCCCTCGACCCGAAAACCGGGGAAATCCTGGACTGCAATGGTGCCATATGCCGGATGATCGGGCGGGAGCGTGAGGACATCCTGGGCAAGCGCGCCCATGACTTCATCCTGCCCGAATGCCTGCCCCATTTTCAGGAACAGCTGGAGAAGGTCCCCAGGACCAATCACCGCTCCTATGAGTTGCTGCTGCTTCACACCGACGGCCATACGGTGCCTGTCTCCGTCAACGCCACCACGCGCTGGAGCGAGACGGGAGAGGTGTTGTTCTCCTTCGCCTTCGTCACTGATATCACCGAGCGTCGGCAGGCCGAGGCGGCGGCCAGCGAGCGCGCCGCCCTGTACCGCCAGATGTTCGAGACCAACAAGGCGGTCAAGCTGCTGGTCGATCCCGCGGACGGGCTGATCGTCGACGCCAATGACGCGGCCCTGGATTTCTATGGCTATACGCGCGAGCAGTTCGGGCAGATGAAGATCAGCGACATCACCGTCCTGAGCCCCGAGCAGGTCTACAGTGAGATGGACAAGGCGCGGCGCGAGGAGAGGCAGAAATTCCAGTTCATCCATCGTCTGGCCGACGGAGGCTTGCGCGATGTGGAAGTCTTCTCCGGACCCATCCATGTGGCCGGGCGGACCTATCTCTATTCCATCATCTTCGACGTGACGGAGCGTCACCGCCTGGCGCGGGAGCTGGAAGGCAAGAACAAGGCGCTGGAACGGTCCAACGACGACCTAGAGCAATTCGCCTATGCCATTTCGCATGACCTGAAGGAGCCGCTGCGCACGGTCAACATGTATCTCCAGCTCATCGAGCGCCGCTACAAGGGGAAGCTGGACGGGGACGGGGAGATCTTCATCGGCTTCGCCACCGACGGCGCCAAGCGCATGACCCGGATGATCGAGGACCTGCTGCAATATTCCCGCGTCAACACCCGGGGGCGCGAATTGGTGCCGGTGGATTCGGGCGAGGCCCTGGGCGCGGCGCTGGAAAATCTGGCGGTGTCCATCGACGATTGCCAGGCCCAGGTGGTGGTGGCCGGGGACATGCCGCCGGTCATGGCCGATGCCGCGCAATTGGTGCGGCTGTTCCAGAATCTTCTGGGCAATGCGGTGAAGTACCGCCATGCCGACCGTACGCCCCTCATCGAGGTCAGCGTCCGGCGCGAGGAGGACGGCAATCAATGGATTTTCGCCGTGGCCGATAACGGCATCGGCATCGACCCGGCGCAGAACGACCGCATCTTCCAGGTCTTTCAACGCCTGCACCCGCCGGGCCAATATCCCGGCAGCGGCATCGGGCTGGCCGTGGCCAAGCGCATCGTCGAACGCCATGGCGGCCGGATCTGGGTGAACTCGGCCCCCGGGGAAGGGGCCACCTTCTTCTTCACCCTGCCTGGGGCGTAAGTCCGGGCCCTTTAGCCGGAGGTCTTGGCCGAAGCGCTTTGATGGTCCTTGCGCAGGCGATTGACGCAGCTCTCGGCGGCGGCCTTGTCGTTGTCGAGGGCGTTGCGGTATTCCAGCGCGTAGAAATCGCCCCGCGCCACGTCGAAGAACAGGTGGACATCCAGGCTGCAGGCGCGGCTTTGATAGCGCCAGACCTTCCCCGGCGCGGCCTCGATCTCCTCGCTGGGCATGCCGAGGATCTGCGACAGCTCGGCGGCGCTCTTCCCGACCAGGATGGGTTTCTCGATGCCGGGTTCGGCCACGGCCGCCGCGGACGGCTTGGGCTTGGGCGGCGGGGGCGCCTTGGGCAGCGCGGCCGGCTGCACCGCCTGCTGCACGGGTGCAGGCGCAGGCGCAGGGGCCGCGACTTGCGGCGGGGCCGGGGCCAGGGCTGTCTCCAGGAAGGCGCATCCGGTCAGGGAAAGAAGGACCAGGGACACCAGCGGAAGACGGCGAAGCGAGACAGGGGCAGGCATCATTCGCGAGACTCTAAAGCGCGGAAATCGGCGCGCAGGGGGCTCCATACTCCCGAATGAGCCGCCGGACGCAAGACCGATTCCTATCATGACGGTGTTAAGATTGTGTCAAAAGGTGAAATCCGCGATGGGGTGGTGACAAGTTTTGGTCATCTCTTTCGAGTTATTGCCTTTGGGTGGGGGATTGCCAAGAGTCCTATCTTCAAATCGCCCCTCCCTGATGTGACATACCCCTCGAGGTGTGACATGCAACCCCTGATCCCAATTTCTTTTGCGGCTTTCGTCCTCATGGCCGCGCCGGGCTTGGCCGGAGCCGAATGGAGCGGCGCCCCGCCGATGCCGGAAAAGCCGCTGAATGGGACGGTCGTGGAGCGGACGGATGCGCGTCTGGCCTCGGCGAGATCTTCCGTCCGGTCCCTGCCGGAGCCGTCCCTGCGCCAGGTGCCCTTCGGTCTGGCCGATGGGGTGTGCGATCGGGGGGCAGTGGTTACCCTGGCTGCCCTGCCTGCACCGGGTCTAGCCGGGGGCGCCATCGGCCGTGCCATGGATGCCGCGGATCAGGCCTGCATCGCCCAGGTGTTGGATCAGGCGCCGGATCGGCACCAGATAGGCTGGCGGAACGGGAATGCCCTCTACGCCGTGCGGCCGGTGGACAGCTTCCGCTCGGATGAAGGACGGGAATGTCGGGAGTACCAAACTCGTGCCATAATCTCGGGCGCAGCTTATGTGCTCAATGGAATAGCCTGCCGTAGCCCGGATGGTCTGTGGCGAATGATGGATTAAGCCTTTGTTTGCGACTTCTTACGAAAATGTCACCATGGAATCCGGACTGTCTACTAAGGATGGCGTGGCGATGATGGCGACTGACGTCGTGCTCGTGGATGATGACGACCTGTTCCGCGAGTCACTGGCGCGCAACCTGGCGGATGAAGGGTTCAACGTGGTCGATTTCGGCGACGGCCCTTCCGCCCTGGATTATCTTCTCGGCGGGGGACAGGCGTCGCTTGTGATCCTCGATTGGAAGATGCCCGCGATGAACGGCATCGAAGTGCTGCGCCGCATGCGTGACGCCAAGCGCGACGTGCCGGTGATCTTCCTGACCGCGCTGACGGACCAGATCTATGAAGAAGCGGCGCTGGCGACCGGGGCCGTGGACTTCGTCGAGAAATCGCGCAGCTTCTCCATCGTCAAGCGCCGGATCGAACTGATCATGAGCGGCCTGAAGACCGGCGGCGCGGGCGAGGACGGCAAGGCGGGCGGCGATGACAATTGCCTGGAACTCGGCTCCCTGACCTTGCGGCTGGATACCCATCGGGCGTATTGGAAGGGGCAGGAACTGGAACTGACCCTGACCGAGTTCAAGATCGTCCATCATCTCGCGGCCCGCCAGGGAGCGGATGTGTCCTATCGCGAGATCTATGACGTGGTCCATGGCTCGGGCTTCATCGCCGGTTCCGGGGAAGAGGGCTACCGCGCCAATGTCCGAACCTTTATCAAGCGTATCCGGCAGAAGTTCCGCAACGTGGACGACGGCTTCGAGCAGATCGGCAACTATGCCGGATTCGGCTATCGCTGGAATGCCTGACCAGGAGCGGGAGGTGCCGCATCGGGATGATGGCGGCACCTTCGCACGCATCAGACGGGCCGCCAATTCCCTGACGGCCAAGCTGCTTCTTCTCGTGGCGATCTTCGTGGCCGTGCCGGTCATCCTGCACGGCCAGTTCCGCCAGGCCGAGATGGAGCGCCGCACCGTCCTGCTCCAGACCCTGCAGGAGCAGGGGCATCTGATCGCTCAGAGCCTGCGCCGCGTGATCGACCAGCCCGGCTCGCCGCCCATCACCGAGGCCCGCCGCGTCATCGAGGACATGCATTCCGACCGCTTGCGGGTGAAGCTGCTGTTCCGCCCCCTCGACGCGCCGGAGGCTTCCTTCTTCCTGGTCGCCACGCTGCCCTCCCTGGCCAATGAGGGGCTGGAGCGCGAGCGAGCGGAATTGTTCGGCACCGGTATCCTGGACCGTTTGCGCGGCACCTGCGCGGGCGAGGGCGCGGTGGCCCTGCGCTACAACAATCTGGCCGGGGAAGAGGAGATCCTCAGCTCCATCACGCCGGTCCAGGTGGAATCGGGCTGCTGGGCCGTCATCACCTCCCATTCCATGGCCGATGTCATCGGCTCGTATATCGGCAAGCCCTATTACGAGCGGCCGGAAGTGCAGCTCGCCTTCGCCATCTACATCATCATGGCGGTGCTGGTCCTGGCGATCTTCGGCGATGTCCTACGTGGGCTCAGCCGTTTCCGCCGCCTGGCCAGCCGCATCGATGCCGGTGGCCGGAACGAAGTCTCCTTCGCCGCGCAGAACCGCTTGCCGGAATTGGCCGGCGTGGCCGAGGCCTTCGACCGCATGGTCGAGAATCTGCGCGCGTCCGCCCGTAGTATCCGTTACGCGGCGGAAGAGAATGCCCATGCCTTCAAGACGCCGATCGCCACCATTTCCCAGGCCATCGAGCCGATCCGCCGCGCCCTGCCCAAGGATGCGGCCAATGCCCAGCGCTCGCTGGAAGTGATCGAGAAATCCATGCTGCGGCTGGATTCCCTGGTGGGGGCGGTGCGGATCATGGATCAGGCCGTGGCCGAACTGGTCTCGCCCCCGCGCGAGAAGGTCGATTTGTCGGCCCTGACCAACACCATGATCGAGTCCTATGGCGAATCCCTGGCCGGCAGCGATGTCAGGATCTCGGGCAGCATCGATGCCAATGCGGTGGTGCGGGGCGGCGAGGAGATGCTGGAGACGGTGCTGGAGAACATTCTCGACAATGCCGTCAGCTTCAGCCCGCCGGGCAGCACCATCGACGTCACCCTGCGCCGGGCCAGCGGCGTGGCCGTGCTGTCGGTGGAGGACGAGGGGCCGGGGGTCGAGCCGGGTATGCTCAACAAGATCTTCCAGCGCTATTTCTCCTACCGTCCGGCCGAGCAGGAACGCAACGAACCCCAGGACGCCACCCATTTCGGCATCGGCCTATGGGTGGTGAAGCGCAACCTGGAAGCCATCGGCGGCTCCATCCGTGCCGAGAACCGCGTCAATGGCGGCCTGCGGATGGTGATCACCCTGCCGCTGGCGAAATAGAGAGGCCCTGAGGAGCCGCGAAGCGGCGTCTCGAAGGGGGCAAAAACAATAAGGGCCGCTTCCGGGAAGCGGCCCTTATCTGTCTGACGCTGAAGGGAAGGCCTTAGGCGGCCTGAACGCCCTTTTCGGCCAGCAGGCTCTTCAGTTCACCCGAAGCGGCCATTTCGCGCACGATGTCGCAGCCGCCGATGAACTCGCCCTTGACGTAGAGCTGGGGGATGGTCGGCCAGTTGGTGAACTGCTTGATGCCATCACGCAGGCTGGGATCCATCAGCACGTCGATGCCCTTGAACTTCACCCCGGCATCGGTCAGCACCTGCACGACGGCGGCGGAGAAGCCGCATTGGGGGAACATGGGGCTGCCCTTCATGTACAGGACCACGTCGTTTTCGGAAATGTCCTGCTGGATGCGTTCAAAAACCGGATTGCTCATCTCAATTGTCCCTTGATCCTGGTAGGTCGGCGTGGCCCGATCCCATTTTTATGGCAAATACCATATAAAATGAGTCGGGTGTTTGTCAAACCGGCTGGCCCCCTTCGCCACGCGAGTTGGTCCGGTCATGCGCCCAGCCGGAATCGGCGCACCAGGGCCGGCACGTCCACGGAATATATCAGCAATCCGGCCCAGATGCACAGGAAGGTGATCAGGTGGGTTTCGGTGAAATGCTCGCCGAAGACGAAGACCGCGATCAGCATCTGAACCGTGGGATTGATGTACATCATCAGGCCGACGGTCGAAAGCCTCAGCCGCCGCGCCCCGAAGGCGAACAGCAACAGCGGCACCCCGGTGACCGGCCCGGCCAGCATCAGCATCAGGATGGTGGAGAGATCGCCTTCCAGGAAGGCACCGCCGCCGATCCATGCCAGATAGGCCAGGGCCAGGGGGGCCAAAATCACCGTTTCCAGGAACAATCCACTCAGGCTTTCCACCGGCGCCGTCTTGCGCATCAGGCCATAGAAGGCGAAGGTGACCGCCAGGGTCAGGGCGACCCAGGGCAGGCGGCCGTGCATCGCCATCATATAGGTCACCCCGACCATCACGACCGCCAGGGCGACCATCTGCCGCGGATTCATCTTCTCGCCCAGGAACAGGCGCGCCAGCACCACGACGGCTAAAGGATAGAGGAAATAGCCCATGCTGGCTTCGAGGGCATGGCCGCTGATGATCGACCAGATGAACAGGACCCAGTTGATGCCGATCAGGGCCGAGGACAGGACCAGCAACCCCAGCAGGCGGCGGCTGCCGCTCATGGCCTTCAAGGCGGCGGCCAATTCTCCCCGTGCGGCCAGGGCCAGCCCGGTCAGGACCAGCGTCCAGAGCGTGCGGTGGCACAGCACTTCCAGCGGCGAGATATGGGACAGGGCTTTGAAATAGAGGCCCGAGACGCCCCAGATCAGATAGGCGCAGCCAGCGGCCAGAACGCCGATGGCGACAGGATTGGACAGGGCGGAGGATTGGCGGAACATTGGTCTGACCACGAGAGGGGTGGCCAGCATAGCCGAACAACAGGGGCAGACAATGAATTTGTGCGGAAGCGGCCTGTCCCCGTCCGGGTTGCGGGAAGGGGACAGGCCCTTGGGCCTCAGCCCAGCTTCGGCGCCGTTTCCGGTGTGGCCGTCTGCAAGGCCAGGGCGTGCAATTCGCCGCCCATTTTTCCTTTCAGCGCAGCATAGACCATCTGGTGCTGCTGGACGCGGCTCTTGCCGCGGAAGGCTTCCGAGACGACCAGGGCGGCATAATGGTCGCCGTCGCCCCGCAGGTCCTCGATGGTGACCTTGGCGTCGGGGATGCTTTCCTGGATCATTGCCTGGATGACGTGGGCTTCCATGGCCATGGCTTGTTTCTCCTCTAGCCTGCTCGGACCGAAGGCGAAGGTAGCGGCAGATGAAAGCCTTGTCACCCGCCTGTTTGTAACCGCGCGTCCCGCTTATTTCTCCAAGGGCGGGAGCTTCTCGGGGAGCGGGAAAAGGGTGATGAAGGTTTCGGCAATCTTGCGGTCCCCGGTAAGGGTCAGGGCGCCGTCCTTCTCCAGGGCCCCGATGGCCTGGCCCCCATAGATGGCACCGGCGATGGCCGCTGGGCTGCCCGTGAAGACCGCATCCGCTTCATCGACGGGCCCGGCGGCGACCTCCAGTCCTTCGGGCGAAACCTTGGCGAGAAACGTCTCCTCGCCCAGGCGGAAGCCGATGCGGGCGTTCAGGCCTGCGGCGCGTTCGCGGGAGAACATCGTCCGCAGGGACAGGATCAGCGAGGCCGTGCTGAAGGGAAGGCGGGGATCGTGCAGGGGGGAACGCACCGCCCAGCGGCCCAGGGCCTGGAAGATCGGTTCGCTTTCATACCCCCAGGGGGTGAGCTCATAGACCCGCGCATTGGCCGGGGGCGGCAAGCTGCGCCGGATCAGCACGCCGATGGCTTCCAGACCTTCCAGGCGCTGCGTCAGGACATTGGCGCTGATGCCCGGCAGCCCGGCGCGCAGGTCGCTGAACCGCTTGGGACCCGTCATCAATTCCCGCATGACCAGCAGCGCCCATCTTTCCCCCACCAGATCAAGGGCATGGGCCGCTGCGCAGGCATCCTCGTAGCGGCGCCGGAAGACCGGCTCTCCAGAGTTAGTTATTTTTTCTGACTTCATAGTTGTTTTTTGTAACTCACCGTGACAGGCTCTCTCAATCAAATCGTGAGGGAGTGCGTTATGTCGAGGATGATCTTCATCAATCTGCCTGTTGCCGACCTTCACCGGTCGATCGCCTTCTACGAGGCGCTGGGGGCCGTCAAGAACAAGGATTTCTGCGACGACACGACGGCCGCCTGCATGGTGCTGTCCGACAGCATCCATGTGATGCTGCTGACCCATGCCAAGTTCCAGACCTTCACACCGAAGAAGATCGCCGACGCGAAGGTGGTCAGCGAGGTGCTGCTGTGTCTTTCCGCCGACAGCCGGACCACCGTGGACGAGATGGTGGAAAAGGCCGCCGCTGCCGGCGGGATCAAGGATCCGGTGCCGAAGGAAGAGCATGGTTTCATGTATGGCCGCAGCTTCGAGGACTTGGATGGCCATATCTGGGAAAGCATGTGGCTGGATATGGACGCCGTCAGGGCGATGCGTGCCGAAGGCGTGGGCGCCTGACGGGTATCGAACAGAAGGAGGAAGCGATGACCTATGTGGATGGATTTGTGGCTGCGGTGCCGACCGAGAACCGTGAAGCCTACAAGAAGCATGCCGAAATGGCGGCCGTGGTCTTCAAGGAACACGGGGCGCTGCAACTGGTGGAATGCTGGGGCGACGACGTGCCCGACGGCAAGGTGACGTCCTTTCCCATGGCGGTCAAGAAGAAGCCGGACGAGACGGTGGTCTTTTCCTGGATCACTTGGCCGTCGCGCGAGGCACGGAACGAGGGCATGAAGAAGGTGATGGAAGACCCCCGCCTGCAGCCGGATGTAAATCCGATGCCCTTCGACGGCAAACGCCTGATCTATGGCGGCTTCGAGATGATCGTGGGGGAATGACCTGTTTCTGGACCGGTCAGGGCTTCGGGGCCATCCATGCCGCCACGAAGCCCAGCATGGTCTTGACCATGTCCGGATCGTCGGCGGCCTCGGCGAGTTCCGTAAGCCTGTGGACGGTGGTGAGCACTTCCAGGCGTCGGCGATCCAGCATGCGGCCGCTCAGGGTTTCGTATTCCGCAGCGATCCGCTCCGTCAGGTCGTGGGAAATCAGGTTCGAATAGATGAAGTCTTGCTGGAGCGGCCCGAAGCCGGAATCGGCGAAATCATAGATGCCGTTGAGCCGGTTGGTGCCATGATCGAAGGCCATGTTCCAGCCATGGCCGTCGAAGAAGCCGTAAACGATTCCATACGGGTCCGGCGGCATGTCCTGCCAGGCCGCGATGGCTTGCTCGGCTTGCGGGCGAAAAGCCTCGGGCAGAAGCGGCCAAGCCCGTCGCAGAATGACCTCCGGCGCCAGCCAGGGGCGGATCGGGCGGGCGCCGGCCGCTTCCATCTTCTTTGCCTCCAATCCGTGAAGCTGGGCATAGAAGAGGGCCAGCTCGGCGGCCAGCCTTTGCCTTGCCGCTTCCGGCAGGCGTTCATATTCGGCAGCGAGCAGGTGCTCGCCCTTGAGCTTGGCATGGCGGGAGAAAAGGGGAGGGCCGGGGCAGAGGATCAGATCCGGCACCGGCATGGCAACGGCGGGGCGAATGACGGCCAACAGGCTGGCCTCGGTCCTCAAGGCCTGCTCGGCGGCGTCATGGCGGGGAAACTTGAAGATCAGCCGGTCATCGACATCGACGGCGATGCTGTCCCATCCGGCCGTGAGCATGGAGAAATCCGATCCGGAGAGTTCCGGAAATGAGGTGAGTATGATGGCCCGAAATGTTTGAAGCTTCGGTTCCAACGTCATCTTCCCTCTCTTTTTGGCCGCCAGGAGGCAGGAGCCTCCTGGCGGGTTTGGGCGGAACTCAAGAAAAAGGATATTACGATACCGGCTTGCCCATGGTTCGGTGTTCCATGAAGAAGCGCAGCATTTCGCGGGTGGCATCCGGTCCTTTGGGATCGGTATAGGACCCGGCTGTCTTGCCTCCGGACCAGGCATGGCCGGCACCGTGGATGGTCCATTGCTCGCAGATGACTTGCCCTGAGGGGGCGGTGTGGAGGATGCGGCTATAGGCATGGCCGCCGCTCACCTGCCCGCGCAACATAGTTGTTTCAGCCTGAGGGTTTGCGGTTTTGGCTTGGGCGACGATGTGTTCGCCGTTGCGCAGGTGAACGGTATTGTCCTGGTCGCCATGGAAGACGATGGTGGGCACGGTTTTCCCGCTGCCGCTCAAGGCCGGGGCTCCGCCCATGCGCATGGCGGTGAAGGCGGAGGGGATGTCGCGGGCGGCGCCGCAGGCGAGGCCGGAATGAACGCCGATCGCGGCATAGAGGTCCGGATAGGTCGCGCCCATGATGGCGGCCGCTGCGCCGCCGGCCGACAGGCCCGCGATATAGATGCGGCTGGGATCGACCGCGTGGTCTTTCATGATCTGGCGAGTCAGTCCGGCAATCAGCGCGGCCTCGCCTTTGTCGCGTCCCTGGTTCTGGGGATCGAACCAGTTCCAGCATTTCGAGGGATTGGCCGATGGGGGCTGGGCCGGATAGGCGACGAAGAAGCCTTGTTCCTCGGCCAGTTCGTTCATGCCCGTCCCTGCGGCGAAGTCATCAGGGGATTGGGTGCAGCCATGCAGCATCACCACCAGCGGGAGCCTCTGTCCGGCGCGACCGGCGGGGGTATAGAGCTTGTATTCGCGCGTTCCCGCCGCAGAGCTATAGGTCTTGGTGACGAAAGAGGCGCCATCGGGCGGGGGTGGGGCATGGATTGGCTTGGGCTGGGAAAATCTCTCGGCCCACTGTCCTGCGCCCTTCGGCGCGAAACGGGCCTTGAGGCCGTGCAGGGCCTCTTTCATGCTGGACCGGGAAAAAGGCGCTTCCTCTGTTCCGGACTCCTCGACCCGGCGGGCTTCGCCCTCGATTACAGTATAGGAACCTGCGGGCTCATGATCCGGCGCGGCATCGGGCTTGTGGCCGCTCAGCAGGCGCTGGATCAGGGCCGTTGCTTCGGCGAGGCGGCCTGCGCGGGTGAGGCGGGTTGCCTCCTCCATGTCATGGTGGTTCATGTCGCTGGTTTCCTGTGCTCGGAAACAGGCCAAGAGAAGGCGCGGCCCTGTCTCATCAAAAAAGGTGTCTCATCAAAAAAATGGCGGCAAGGTGCCGTCAGTGCATGCGGTCTGCAAGAGCTGCCTTGACCTCGGCGCTGGCATGCAGCGCGCCCAGCACGGTCACCGAGGCAATGGTGGCGCGGGCGAGGTCGGGCGTGACGTCCCGTGCGATGGTGGCAAGTCCCAGGACGCGGATCTGGAGCATTTCTCCCGCATCCCGTGCCGCTTCCAGATCGGCGCGGCTGTAATGGCGCAGGCCGAGGTCGACGCTTTTGCGCGTCACGGCCTGGCGCACCACGTCGGCATGGCGTTCGACCTGATTGCGGATGGCGGTGCGGATGAAGTCCGTGCGGTTGGAGTAGAAGCCTTCCTGCACGATCAGATCGATATGGCCAAGATCGACATAGCCGAGATTGATGGTGATCTTCTCGCTGTCGGCTTGTTTGGGTTTGGGGTCGCTTGGGGGTTTCGCCATCTATCTGCCATCCTTACACCATCCATGTGGATGGTAAATAGGGTGCTGCAGGCAGGCGTCAAGGACTGGACCCAATCGGGTCCAGCGAAAAAAATATCAGTGCGCGGATTTTTTCTCAGCCGCCGCTATTTCCTGGGCGGCTTATCGGGTGTCGAGAGATACAGCTCCTCCAGCTTCTGGCGGGCCCAAGGCGTCTGCCTCAGGAATTTCAGGCTCGACTTGATGCTGGGATCGTTGCGGAAGCACTGGATCGGGATCATCCGGCCCAATTGGCTCCAGCCATAGCGCTCGACCATCCTGGTCAGGACCATTTCCAGGGTGATGCCGTGCAAAGGATTGTTCGGTTGGTGCTGAGACATGGGGGCAGCATACAGGGCTCGGGTTCGTGGCTCAAAGCAAAGAAAAAGCCGCCGATGCCACAGGCACCGGCGGCGAAATTTCCGGGCTCCGCCCAGACCTGCAAAGAGGCTTGGCCCTTTTGATCCTGTGTCTTCGTTCGTCGCTCCCGCGGAAGCGGGAGCCCATGTCAGGACCGGAAGAGATCGTGGCGGCATGGATTCCCGCTTGCGCGGGAATGACGAATAAGAACAACGGGTTCCAAGGGCCGAGGCCCTTGGCGGGTGCAGGGCGGAGCCCTGCGAAGAAGTAAGCTGAACAGCCTTTGGCCGGTCCACCCTTCGAGACGGCCCTGCGGGCCTCCTCAGGGTGAGGCTATTTCGAAACCTTAATAACCCTCATGCTGAGGAGCTGCGAAGCAGCGTCTCGAAGCATGGACCGGCGCTCAGGCAACGTCCAACTTTTTTACGCGACGATCTCGGTGGCGCCCATATACTGGGGCATCCAGCCTTCGTTGATCTTGCGCAGTTCCGAGACGGCAACGCCGACACCGTCCAGTTCGACGCTATCGCCGCCGGTGGTGCCGATGATGCGGACGCTCAGGTCGTATTCCTGGGCGGCTTCCATCAGGGCGGCGGCGTCGGATTCCTCTACCGTCAGGATGTAGCGGCCCTGGTCCTCGCCGAAGGCCCAGGCATGGGCGGGAAGGGTGGCCGGGGCGTGCAGCTTGGCGCCGATGCCCGAAGCCATGGCCATTTCCGCGACGGCGACCAGGATGCCGCCATCCGAGACGTCATGGCAGGCGGTCACGATGCCGGCCTGGATCTGCTCGCGGACGAATTCGCCGGCGCGGCGTTCGCGGTGCAGGGCGACCGGCGGCGGGGCGCCTTCCTCGCGGCCGCAGACTTCGCGCAGATAGAGCGACGCGCCCAGCCATCCCTTGGTCTCGCCGATCTTGATGATGACCTGGCCGGCCTTTTTGAAGGGCAGAGAGGTGGACTTGGAGATGTCCTCGATCAGGCCCAGGGCGCCGATCTGGGGAGTCGGGTCGATGGGCTGGCCGTTGGTCTCGTTATAAAGCGAGACGTTGCCCGAGACGACGGGGAAGTCCAGGTCCTCGCAGGCCTGGCCCATGCCGCGGATGGCCTCGACGATCTGGCCCATGATTTCCGGCTTTTCGGGATTGCCGAAATTCAGGTTGTCGGTGACGGCCAGCGGGCGGGCACCGACGGCGCAAAGATTGCGGTAGGCCTCGGCCACGGCCTGGCGGCCGCCTTCCTGCGGATCGGCCAGGACATAGCGCGGGGTGCAATCGGTGGTGACGGCCAGGGCCTTGCGGGTGCCGTGCACGCGGACCACACCGGCATCGCCGCCGGGGCGATGGGTGGTGTCGCCCATGACCATGTGGTCGTATTGTTCCCAGATCCAGCGCTTCGAGGCGAGGTCGGGGCAGCCGATCAGGGTCTTCAGGGCTTCGTCCACCGGCTTGGCGGGCACGTCCTCGGTCTTGACCACAGGGCGCTTCGTCGACGGCACCCAGGGGCGGTCATATTCCGGCGCGGCCTTGGCCAGCGGGTCGATGGGCAGGTCGGCCACGATCTCGCCGTGGCGGCGCAGCACCATGCGGCCGGTCTCGGTCAGGCGACCGACGATGGCGAAGTCCAGTTCCCACTTTTCCATGATGCGCCGGGCGATTTCCTCGCGGCCGGGCTTCAGGACCATGAGCATGCGCTCCTGGGACTCGGACAGCATGATCTCGTAGGCGCTCATGCCTTCCTCGCGCATCGGCACCTTGTCCAGGTCCATCTCGATGCCCAGGCCGCCCTTCGAGGCCATCTCGAAGGAGGACGAGGTCAGGCCGGCGGCGCCCATGTCCTGGATGGCGACGATGGCGTCGGTCGCCATCAATTCCAGGCAGGCTTCGATCAGCAGCTTTTCGGTGAAGGGGTCGCCGACCTGGACGGTCGGGCGCTTCTCTTCCGCATCCTCGGAGAATTCCGCCGAGGCCATGGTCGCGCCATGGATGCCGTCGCGGCCGGTCTTCGAGCCGAAATAGACCACCGCGTTGCCGACACCGGCGGCGGCGGAATAGAAGATGTTGTCCTTCTCGGCCAGGCCCACGGTCATGGCGTTGACCAGGATGTTGCCGTTATAGGAGCTGTGGAACGAGGTCTGGCCGGCGATGGTGGGCACGCCCACGCAATTGCCGTAGCCGCCGATCCCGGCCACCACGCCCGCCACCAGATGGCGCGTCTTGGGATGCGAGGGCTCGCCGAAGCGCAGGGCGTTCACATTGGCGACCGGACGGGCGCCCATGGTGAAGACGTCGCGCAGGATGCCGCCGACACCCGTGGCCGCGCCCTGATAGGGCTCGATATAGCTGGGGTGGTTGTGGCTTTCCATCTTGAAGATGGCGGCCTGGCCGTCGCCGATATCGACCACGCCGGCATTCTCGCCGGGGCCGCAGATGACCCAGGGGGCCTCGGTCGGCAGGGTCTTCAGCCACTTCTTCGAGGATTTATACGAGCAATGCTCGGACCACATGACCGAGAAGATGCCAAGCTCGGTCAAATTGGGCTCGCGGCCCATGATCTGGAGGACCAGCTCGTATTCCTCGGGCTTGAGGCCGTGCTGGGCGACGATTTCAGGGGTGATCTGGGTCACGACAGGGCCTCCACCAGCGCATCGAACATCGGCTTGCCGTCGGTGCCGCCCAGTTCCGGATCGGCCAGACGCTCGGGATGGGGCATCATGCCCAGGACATTGCGCTTTTCGTTGTAGACGCCGGCGATGTTGCGCGCCGAGCCGTTGATGTTTTCCGCATAGCGGAAGGCCACTTGGCCGTTGCCCTCGATCCGGTTCAACGTCTCTTCATCGGCGAAGTAATTGCCGTCGTGATGGGCCACCGGAATGCGCAGGGACTGGCCGGCTTCGTATTTCGCGGTGAAGATGCTGTCCGAATGCTCGACCGTCAGGCCGACATCCCGGCAGATGAATTTCAGCCCGGCATTGCGCATCAGGGCGCCCGGCAGCAGACCGGCCTCGGTCAGGATCTGGAAGCCGTTGCAGATGCCCAGCACCGGCACGCCCTGCTCGGCGCGGGTCTTGACCTCGCGCATGATCGGCGAATGGGCGGCCATGGCGCCCGAGCGCAGGTAATCGCCATAAGAGAAACCGCCCGGCACGACGATGAGGTCGAGCAGCGGCAGTTCGGTGTCGCGATGCCAGACCATGAGCGGCATATGCCCCATGCTGGCCTTCAGCGCCACGGCAACGTCGCGGTCGCAATTGGACCCGGGAAAAACGATGACGGCGGCTTTCAAAGTCGGACCCTTCCCTGGAGAAGCAAGAGAGGGGGCGGCACCCCCTCTGGACGGCAAAGGGACGCGCTTGGCGTCCCCGGTTTCCGTCAATCGGCCAGTTCGACCGTGTAGTTCTCGATGACCGTGTTGGCCAGCAGGGTGCGGCACATGGCCTCGACCTGTTCCTTGGCCTTGGCGCGGTCGGTCTCGTTGATGTCCAGCTCAATGAACTTGCCCTGGCGGACGTCGTTCACGCCCTCGAAACCCAGCGAGGCCAGCGCATGCTGCACGGCCTTGCCCTGAGGGTCGAGGACGCCGTTCTTGAGGGTGATATGGACCTTGGCTTTCACTTCTTGCGTTCCTTCGTCAGTCCTCATCCTCTTGCGGAGGAGGAGGGGCGCTACCCGCGCCGCCCACTGGCCCGCCTCACCCTTCGAGACGCCCCTGCGGGGCTCCTCAGGGTGAGGCTACTCAATTATCTGTCCTATTCCTCATCCTGAGGAGGCCCAAGGGGCCGTCTCGAAGGGTGAGGGGCGCTGCGGCTGGAAAGCGACTTCAATGCCTCGAAATCGTTCCGGATCAGCGCCTCTTTCTTTTCCCGGCGCCAGCCCTTGACCTGCCGTTCCGCCGCAATGGCGTCCTCGATACGGTCGAAGGGCTGCTGAAAGACCAACTCGACCGGAAGGCGGCTGGCGGTATAGCCGCCATAATGCCTGTTTCGGTGCTCGGCCAGCCTCTGCTCCAGTGTCGTGCGGGTGGTGCCGACATAGTAACTGCCGTCGCGGCAGCGGAGCATGTAAAGCCAAGCCTTCAAGCGGTCTTTCCTTGGCCCGCCTCGCCTTTCGAGATGCCCCTGGCGGGGCTCCTCAGGGTGAGGCTATTCAATCATTTCATTCCTCATCCTGAGGAGGAGCCGGAGGCCCCGTCTCGAAGGATGAGGAAGGCCTCACTGCATGACGGCGGGGCCCTTCATGTCGCGGGGGCCGCCTTCGGGCATGATGCCCAGGCGGCGGGCGACTTCCTGATAGGCCTCTTCGACGCCGCCCAGGTCGCGGCGGAAGCGGTCCTTGTCCATCTTTTCGTTGGTGACCATGTCCCACAGGCGGCAGGAATCGGGGCTGATCTCGTCGGCCAGCACGATCTGCATTTCGTCGCCGTTGTAAAGGCGGCCGAATTCGATCTTGAAGTCCACCAGGCGGATGCCGATGCCCAGGAACAGGCCGGTCAGGAAATCGTTGATGCGCAGGGCCAGGGACATGATCTCGTCCAGGTCCTGGATGGTCGCCCAGCCGAAGGCGGTGATGTGTTCTTCCGACACCATCGGGTCGTCCAGCGCGTCGGACTTGAAATAGTACTCGACGATGGAGCGGGGCAGGGCGGTGCCTTCCGACAGGCCGAAGCGCTTGGACAGCGAGCCGGCGGCGACATTGCGGATGACCACTTCCAGCGGAATGATCTCGACTTCGCGCACGAGCTGCTCGCGCATGTTCAGGCGGCGCACGAAATGCGTCGGAATGCCGATCTCACCCAGCCGGGTCATCAGGTATTCGCTGATACGGTTGTTCAGCACGCCCTTGCCGGTGATGGTGCCCTTCTTCTTGTTGTTGAAGGCGGTGGCATCATCCTTGAAATACTGGACGAGGGTACCCGGCTCGGGGCCTTCGAACAGGACCTTGGCCTTGCCTTCGTAGATTTGTCTGCGTCTTGCCATAGCTGGTACTTCCGATGAGGAGAAGGGGCGTCGCTGGCAGCTAGCGATTCCGGTCAGGGACGCGCGAGAATATATCCAACTGAAAAATCGAGAATCGGGCCTCCTATAGCAGGCTTGTCCTTGAAGTACAATGCTTCCGGGACCATTCCGCCTGCATCCATGGTCATAGAGGGACGGGCTCGAAAGCCGCCTCGCCGGGCCTGCCGGGGGCGAACAGCCACACCGGATGCAGATCGGGCCTGTCCATGGCCGGCAGCGCGATCAGGCTGCTCGAACTCGTGCCGTATCCGTCTTCTCTTTGGATGCATAACGCATCAGCCCCATGGGATGTTTCCGACCCTTTTTGCGAGAGCAGGTGCTGCCATGCCGTCCAGTCGCCGCCTTCGGGATCGGGAATCTGGGCCTGTTGGAAAAGCGGCAGGAACTTTCGGATACGGGGGCAGGCGGTATCGTTCAGTTCGCCGGCGGTGAGGATGGAAAAGCCTTCGGGAATTTCCGCCACGGTGATGCGGTCCCCGTCCGAACGCAGCCAATAGGCGTCGCGGTTGTCGGCGATCACCATGTTGAACGGGCGATAGGCCTGGGGGGCGAGGTGGAGGAAGGCCTCGGCGGCATCCACGGCGTCGTTGTGGTCCAGGGCTTCCAGCGGCAATTCCCCGCGCGAACGCTTGCCCGGCGCCGGACCCAGCGTACCGGTACGGTTGAGAATGGCGGCGACCAGGCCGTGATCATTCATTCCCAGCCAGGTGCCGCCCGCCAGTTCGTCGAGGCCTGCGACCAGATCGCGGTCGGGCCAATGGCGGGCCGGGGGCAACCAGGGGCGGCCGGACATTTCGTCCCGATTCGCGGCCAGGAGCAGCGGCCAGGTATTGCCCGAGCGGCGAAAAATCACCATTGTACACATAGGTAGAATCCTGTCTGACGAGGTTCGGCTAGGGCTTTTCCCGTCCCTTATTCTTTTCAGGCTCGGCCGGGCTGCAAGCAAGAAAGGAGGTAGGCGCCATGACCACCTTCGACGAACGCGAAAAAGCCTTTGAAGCGAAATATCGGCTGGATATGGAAACCGCCTTCCGTATCAATGCCCGTCGCGACAAATTGCTGGGGTACTGGCTCGCCGACAAGTTCGGCTTGAGCGGTGCGGACGCCGATGCCTATGCCCGCTCGGTCGTGGAGGCCGACTTCGAGGAGCCCGGCGACAATGACGTGATCCGCAAGGTGATGAAGGATTGCCAGGAACGCAATCTCGACATCAGCGAAAGCGCTCTGCGCCAGGAGATGGACCGCCTGATGGCGGTGGCCCATCAGCAGATCCTGGGGGAGGAAAACTCGGCCAGTTGACGAAGCAGGCGGATTGAAACGCAAACGGCGGCAGGGGAACCTGCCGCCGTTTTTGTTTTCGCCGGTCTCAGGCGCGGCCGAAGACGCGCTTGAAGATCGTGTCCACGTTCTTGGTGTGGTAGCCCATGTCGAAGATCTCTTCGAGCTGGCTGTCGCTCATCAGCGCGGTCACGTCCTTGTCGGCCTTCAGAAGGTCGAGGAAGCGGCCGTTGCCGTTCCACACTTCCATGGCGTTGCGCTGCACGGCCTTGTAGGCGTCCTCGCGGCTCATCCCGGCCTGGGTCAGGGCCAGCAGGACGCGCTGCGAGAAGATCAGGCCGCCCAGCTGGTTGAGGTTGCGCTCGATGGCGTCGGGATAGATCACCAGCTTGTCCATCACATTGGTCAGACGCTTCAGCGCGAAGTCCAGGGTGACGGTGGAATCGGGGGCGATCATGCGCTCGACCGAGGAATGCGAGATATCGCGCTCGTGCCACAGGGCGACATTCTCCATGGCCGGGACCACGGCGCTGCGCACGATGCGGGCCAGGCCGGTCAGGTTCTCGGTCAGCACCGGGTTGCGCTTGTGCGGCATGGCCGAGCTGCCCTTCTGCCCGGGCGAGAAATATTCCTCGGCCTCGCGCACTTCGGTACGCTGGAGATGGCGGATTTCGGTGGCGGCGCGTTCGATCGAGCTGGCGATCACGCCCAGCGTGGCGAAGAACATGGCATGGCGGTCGCGCGGAATGACCTGGGTCGAGATCGGCTCGGGCTCCAGGCCCATCTTCTTCGCCACCCATTCCTCGACGAAGGGATTGATGTTGGCGAAGGTGCCCACCGCGCCCGAGATAGCGCAGGTTGCGATTTCCTTGCGCGCGGCCAGCAGGCGTTCGCGGTTGCGCTGGAATTCGGCGTGGAAGCCGGCGAATTTCAGCCCCATCGTCACCGGCTCGGCGTGGATGCCGTGGCTGCGGCCCATGCAGACCAGATCCTTGGTTTCGAAGGCGCGGCGTTCGATGACGGCCAGCAATTCGTCAAGATCGGCCAGCAGCAGGTCGGCGGCCTGGACGAGCTGCACGTTTAGGCAGGTGTCCAGCACGTCCGAGCTGGTCATGCCCTGGTGGACGAAGCGGGCTTCCGGCCCCACCAGTTCGGCCAGTTCGGTCAGGAAGGCGATGACGTCATGCTTGGTGACGGCCTCGATCTCGTCGATGCGGCGCGAGCGTTCGGGCGTATAGGGCACTTCCCCGCCGCGCTGCCATACCGCCTGGGCGGCTTCCTTCGGGATCACTCCCAGTTCGGCCTGGGCGTCGCAGGCATGGGCCTCGATCTCGAACCAGATGCGGAACTTGTTCTCCGGTTCCCAGATGCGGACCATTTCGGGGCGTGAATAGCGGGGTATCATCGGCTTCCTCGCGCTGTGCAAAGGGCAAATCGGGCAAGGCGGCGTTATGGCAAAATTCCACCCCCTTGACTAGACGCATAACGGCGGTGAATTAAGCAAAATTTGCCGTATATACCAAAGTTGCTCTCCCGGCGCGGGATGGCGTCGGCCTCGGCCCGGGCGGCGGAGTTGGGAGATTGTGGCATGGTCCTGAAACTCCAGATTGATGCCTTCCATGCCACCGAACCGGTCGCGCGGGTGCTGGAAGAGGCAGCCTGCGACCGGCTGTTCGCCAAGTCGCGCCTCATCTTGCGCCCGGGCGGTCTGGCGGCGGCGCTATCCTACTATGGCGAAAACCCGGCGCCGCCCCTGGTCATCCTCGAGGAGGCCGGGGAGGACGACCAGGTCATGCTCGGCCATCTCGCGGCCTTGGCCGGAACCTGCGCGCCGGGCACCAAGCTCATGGTCATCGGCAGGGGAAACGACATCGCCACCTACCGCCAGTTGGTGGCTCTGGGGATCAGCGATTATCTGGTGGCGCCGGTAACGGCGCAGGAGATCGTCCAGGCCGTCCTGGTCGTCACCAGCGATCCGGCGGCGGCGGTGCGGGGGCGGAGCATCGCCGTCTTCGGTGCGCGCGGCGGCACCGGGGCCAGCACCCTGGCCCAGAAGCTGGCCCGGTTCCTGGGGCAAGCGGTCGAGGAGGATGTCATCCTGATCGACCTGGATTTGACCTTCGGCACCTCCGCCTTGTCCTTCGCCCTCGAAGCGCGCGACTCCCTGGCCCAGGTCCTGGCGGCCCCCGAACCCCTGGACGAGGCAATGATGGAACGCCTGCTGATCCGGCAGGATAAGCATCTGCATGTCCTCTGCGCGCCGCCCAGCCTTGCCCGTTCCCACGGCATCGACGCCGAGGCGCTGGAGCAGGTGATCGATCTGGCCCGCCAGATGGTGGCCTATGTGGTGCTGGACATTCCCCATCTCTGGCAGGGCTGGACGCGGGAATGTCTTTGCAGCGCCGACGAGACGGTGGTGGTGGCGCTGCCCGATATGCCGAATTTGCAGGCCTGCGCCGCCCTGTTCGAGACGTTGAGGCCCTGTCGCGGGGAGGATCGTCCGCCGCGTCTCGTCCTGAACCGGGTCGATGCTTGGCGCAGGGGCCAGCTTGCGCCGCAGGATTTCACCGAAGCCCTGGGGGTGGCGCCGATGGCGAGCCTCGGCCGCCTTGCCGGGGGCGGCAGGCAGACGGAGGCCCTCCGTCAACTGGCCCTGCAGCTTTCCGGCCGGCCGCTCACGCACAAGAAGCAGCCGAGCCTGATGGCTTGGCTGCGCGGGATGAGGAAACGGGGCGGGGAGTGAAGAGGGGCATCCCTTCGGGATGTCGGCAGGGATGCCCGCTTTTTCTTAATCGCGGAAATTGATGTATTGCAGGGGCTGGGCGATCTCCAGCCGCTTGATCAGGGCGATAGCTTCCTGCAGGTCGTCGCGCTTCTTGCCGGTGACGCGCACTTCGTCGCCCTGGATCGAGGCCTGGACCTTCATCTTGCTGTCCTTGAGCTCCTTGACCAGGCGCTTGGCGAGATCCTTGTCGATGCCCTGCTTGACCTTGACGACCTGGCGGATGGTATTGCCCGCGGCCTTTTCCTCGGTCCCGAAATCCAGCGCGCCCACGTCGAGCTTGCGGCGGGTGAGGTAGACCTTCAGCAGTTCATGCATCTGCGCCAGCTTCATGTCGTCGTCGGCGAGGATGGTGATTTCCTCCTCCTTGCGCTCAATGCTGCATTTCGATCCCTTGAAGTCGAAACGCTGGGCGATTTCGCGGCTGACGCCGTTGATGGCGTTGTCGACTTCGGCCATGTCGGTCTTGGACACGATGTCGAAGGAAGGCATGGAATTCTCCGGCTATCTTGGTTGCGTCGCCCGTTCTAGCCTTATTTAGGAAGGATTCCTAGCAGGCTGCGGAAAAAGACGGCTCTGTTTGCATCGAATCGTCACCCCCGCGAAGGCGGGGGTCCATGTAAGGCTTGTGGCGATGCGAACCGCTCAATGCTGATGCTGCGGCAGCATGGATTCCCGCTTTCGCGGGAATGACGATGAAAACAGGAGTTTTCCGTAGCCTCCTAGATCGGGAATCAGGCCCGCAGCCGCTCTTCCGTGCCGACGATCTCGATCATGATCTCGCGCAGCCGCTCGGGATCCACCGGTTTGTGCAGCAATCTGTGGCCCTGGGCGTGGGCCTGGTCCTGGTCCAGACGTTCGGGGGCGGTGTCGCCGGTCAGGATGACGGCGGGCAGGTTGCGACCTACCGCCGCGCAGACCCGGCGGATGGCGGCGCTGCCGTCCTCGTTCTCGCCCAGGCGGAAGTCTGAGATGACCAGGGCGGGCGGAGGGCCGATGCGGTTGCGCAGCCTTTCCGCCGCTTCGATGCCGCTGGCGGCGACGATGACCTCGCACCCCCATTCGCCCAGCAGCATGTCCAGGCCGTCGCGCTGAGCCGCTTCGTCCTCGACCACCACCACCGTACAGGGACGGACGGGTTGGATGCCGGGCGCGGGAGAGGCGGCGGCCTTGGCCGCCGGGGTGGAGACCTCGGACAGCGGCACCTCCACGGCGAAGACCGAGCCTTGTCCCGGGCGGGAGCGCAGGTCGATGCGGTGGTCCAGCAGCTTCGCCATGCGTTCGACGATGGCGAGGCCCAGGCCCAGCCCCTTGCTGCGGTCCCGTTCGGGGTTGCCGATCTGGTAGAATTCCTGGAACACCGCCTTCAGATGGTCGGGCGGAATGCCCTCGCCGGTGTCCCAGACCTCGATCCGCAGCATGTTTCCGCGCCGCCGGGCGCCCAGCAGGATGCCGCCGCTTTCGGTATAGCGGATGGCATTGCTGAGCAGGTTGCCCAGGATGCGGCCCAGCAGTACGGGGTCGCTGTGGACCGACAGGGAACAGGGCAGGGCCTTCAGGCGCAGGCCCTTGCTTTCGGCCTGAAGGACAAATTCGTTGCCCAGCTTGGTCAGCAATTCACCGATGGGGAAGTCGCGGCATTCCGCCTGCACCGTGCCGGCTTCCAGCTTGGCCACCTGCAACAGGGAATCGAGCAGGCCATCGGCGGTCTTCATGGCCTCGAACAGCTTCTCGGCCACGTCCTTGTCCTTGGGATCGTGCAGGCGCTGGCGCAGGATGTGCAGGAACAGATGCATCGCCTGCAAGGGCTGGCGCAGGTCATGACTGGCCGAGGCGAAGAAGCGCGACTTGGACATGGCGGCATGTTCGGCCTCGGCCTTGGCTTCCAGCACCGCTTCCTGGGCGTGCAGGCGCTCCATGTACTTGCCCAGCCTTTCGCAGGCCGCATCCAGCAGGTTGCCGTCCTCGACCACGAAATCCCCGCCCTTCTGGTGCAGTTCCATCCAGCCGATGATCGTCTCCGCTGCCATGACGGGGCGGCGCAGGACGGAATCGCCGGGGCGGAAGCCGGGGCTCTCGAAGACGGCGCCGTCCTGGCAGGACAGGCGGACGCCGACATCGGGATCGGGCGAGGATTGGGCCAGCAGGGTGACGGCGCGCTGGCAGACGTCTTCCCAGGTGGCACCCTTTTCGGCCGAAAGGCTGGCCAGAGCGTACAGGGCGTCGATCTCGCGCAGGTGACGGCTGAGATGGCGCGAATGTTCGCGCAGATTCTCTTCCACGCGCATGCGCACCGCCACTTCATGCTGCAACAGGCGGTTGGCGCGGGTGATTTCGGAGGTCAAGGCCATCTGCTGGCGCTGGCGGCGCTGGGTCTCGTTGAGATAGACCACCAGCAGCAGGGTGATCAGCAGGCCAATGCCAAGGACGGCCATGCGCACGCCCTGATGGGGTTCGTAGTAATTGGGCAGGGGCTTGAGCACGATGGCCCATTCCCGTCCGGCCACCGGCAGGGTGGTGCTCCAATGCAGGCCGCGCCGCACCTCCGATTCAGGCAGCGGCGTAGCGGGGCCGTCATGGTGGGGGGACGGGTGGTAATAGAGGAAGCGGTCTTCGGACGGCCCCGCGCGGTCGTAGATGTAAAGGTCCAGGGGCAGCGGGGGCATCATGGCGAAGGCCGCTTCGACCAGGGATTCGATGCGGAACACGCCGACGGCATAGCCCAGCAGGGCGTCATAGCGCTTGGCGACCGTGTCGATCTCGGCATATTGGCGATAGACGGGGCTGAAGACGGCAAAGCCGTGGGAGCCCTTTTCCTGGAGCAGCTCGATCCGTCCCGTGGCCAGGGTCGTGTCCTGTTCGCCGGCCTGGATCAGGGCCATGCGCCGCGTCAGTTCCGATCCCAGGTCGAAGCCCACCACGCCTTCATTGCCTTCATAGGGCGCCAGGTGGAAGACGGGGAAATAGACCGGCCGTTCCCCGGCGGGAATCCGGTTGCCCTGGGCGTCGAGTTCGGTGATCCGGTAATCGAGATAGCCTTCGAAATTGGCGCGGTTCTCGAAGGTCTCGCGCTGTTCCGCCGGGACGCGCGGCACCCATTCCAGAGCCTTCACGGCCTTGGATCTTTCGCTGATGCTGAGCGAGAAACGCTCGAAGCGGTCGCGGCCGATATCCAGCGATACCGTCAGATGGCTGTCCAGGGCCTGGACGACGGCGACATTGTCCTCGATCTCGTCCAGCAAGGCTGCGGCCACCGTGCCGGCATCGCGCGCCAGGCGGGTGTCCATCTCGCGCTCGGTGAGGCTGGTGAAGGTGACCAGCCCTGCGACCGACAGGCTTATCCCCAGCACCGCCGCCAGGACTGCCGGGACATGACGGCCAAGACCTTTTTCGCTGGAATGCAGCATGGGCGGTAAATGGGGTTTGCTTTGGAGGCGAGACATCCGGCTAATGTCGTTCGTTCCCGAATTTATCAGGCTCAAATTCACAAAGGCTCAAATCCGCACCGGCCGTAAGGCTCTCGATAGGCGGTGCAAAGGGGAATGGCGTGTGCCCGGACCACGGCGTGGGTCTCTCCCGTGGAGTAGGCGTCGCGAGCATCCTGTCTTTCCGGGCTGTGGTCAATAGTAAACGACCAGGAAAAGGCTACGACCAAGTGGATATAACTCAGGTAGTAACGCTTCTTTCGTAGTAGTTTTTCCTGACTTAATTCGACGGGAACTTTGATTTTCCTGTCTCGTTCTTCTGCTCACAATGGGTGGCCTTACCTCTTTTGATGCGGCCCCTGCCTAGGATGAAGCGCCCCGCCGCCGGGGCTTGCCCCCTTCCTGAGTGGGTTCGCCCCAGCGTTTCAGCGTACCCACGTCCAGGCCGAACAGGTCGAGGACGCGGCCGATGGAATGGTTGACCATTTCATCCAGGCTTGCGGGACAGGAATAAAAGGCAGGTACCGGCGGCGCGATAACCGCGCCCATTTCCGACAGGGTCAGCATGGTCCGCAGATGGCCGGTATGAAGCGGCGTCTCGCGTACCATCAGCACCAGGCGGCGGCGTTCCTTCAGGGTGACGTCGGCGGCGCGGGTGAGCAGGCTGGAGGTCACGCCCGTGGCGATTTCCGACATGCTGCGCACCGAACAGGGGGCGACCACCATGCCGAGGCTGCGGAACGATCCGGAAGAAGGACCGGCGGCGATGTCTTCGGCATTGTGGCAGACATCGGCCAGGGCCTTGACCTCGGCGACCTTCATGTCGGTCTCGCAGGCCAGGGTGACCTCGGCCGAACGGCTCATGACCAGGTGGGTTTCCACGTCCAGGCGGCGCAGGGTCTCCAGCATGCGGATGCCGTAGATCACGCCGGAGGCGCCGCTGATGCCGACGATCAGGCGCGGACGGTTGCTCATATGGCGCTTCCTCTAATTAAGTAATACTCCCTCATTTTTCCGCCCGTCGAAGGTAATTTTCCTACTGACAGGACGGCGTGACGAGGCATATCCTTTTCCATACGGGCGTCCCCATGCTGATGGAGGGTTGTAATGAGCCTTGCGGATCGTATCGAGTCCCTTAAAGCTAAGCACGCCGCTCTTGAAGATGCCATTCGAAGGGAAGGGAAGCGACCATATCCCAATGAAACCCTTCTCGCGGACCTGAAGCGCAAGAAGCTCAAGATCAAAGACGAAATCACGCAGAGTAGCATGACGCACTAGCCGTTCGCTGACCAAGGCGGCCCGGTTGCTCGGATAAGCCCGGCCGAGGAGCCGGCCCGCCTACGGCTTTAGTCGCCTGCCTGCGTGGTGGCAAGCCCGGACAAAAGAACAGCAGCATTCCCACCGGCCGCAGGGCCGGTTTTTTCATGCCCGCTTCCCGGACGGGAAGGCTCGCGGCAGGAAAGGGACGAGAGGCGGCGGCGATGCTTTGTGGACGGAAAATTTCCGCTTGCCGCCATTGCGCGTCATGTTTCTACTAAATTCCTATCCTTTTACGTACATTTATGACTTGGCAAGGGAGTCTGTTCTGTCGCACACTCCGACCCCATAACGGATAGGGTGATTCCTGTCTGGGGATTGACCACTTGAAGAAGGGGAAACCCGGGATGAGTAACGCTTACGATCTGGCGTATGAGAGGTCCCTCAAGGATCCCGAGGGCTTTTGGGGGGAAGCGGCCCAGGATCTTGTCTGGGAAAAGCCCTGGAGCAAGGTGCTGGATGACAGCAACAAGCCCTTTTATCGCTGGTTCACGGGCGGGATGGTCAATACCTGCTACAACGCGGTGGACCGCCATGTCGAGGAAGGCCGGGGCGATCAGGCGGCCATCATCTACGACAGTCCGGTCACCGGTATCATCCGCCGCATCAGCTATGCCGAGTTGCGCGACCAGGTGGCGCGCTTCGCCGGGCTGCTGGCGGCCCAAGGGGTAGCCAAGGGCGACCGCGTCATCATCTACATGCCGATGGTTCCCGAGGCGCTGGTTGCGATGCTGGCCAGCGCCCGCCTGGGCGCGGTGCATTCGGTGGTGTTCGGCGGCTTCGCCGCCAACGAATTGGCGACCCGCATCGCCGATGCCAAGCCCAAGGTGGTGGTCTCGGCCTCCTGCGGCATCGAGGGCAGCAAGGTCATCGCCTACAAGCCGCTGCTGGACGAGGCGATCCGTCTGTCGAGCCACAAGCCCGAGCGCTGCATCATCTATCAGCGTCCCCAGGCCCTGGCGGAATTGCAGCCGGGCCGCGACCTGGATTGGAAGACCGAGGCCGCCAAGGCGCCGCCGCATGCCTGCGTTCCCGTCGCCGCCACCGATCCGCTCTACATCCTCTATACCTCGGGCACGACGGGCCAGCCCAAGGGCGTGGTGCGCGACAATGGCGGCCATATGGTGGCGCTGAAATGGACGATGAAGCACATCTACAACGTCAAGCCCGGCGAGGTGTACTGGGCGGCGTCCGATGTGGGCTGGGTGGTCGGCCATTCCTATATCGTCTACGCGCCGCTGCTGCACGGCTGCACAACCGTGGTCTATGAGGGCAAGCCGGTCGGCACGCCCGATGCCGGTGCCTTCTGGCGGGTGATCGCGCAGCATCGCGTGCGCACGCTGTTCACCGCGCCGACGGCCTTCCGCGCCATCAAGCGCGAGGACCCCAAGGCCGAGATGCTGGCCCGCTACGACCTGTCCAGCTTCGAGCAATTGTTCCTGGCCGGTGAACGCTCCGACCCCGATACCCTGGCCTGGGCCGAACAGCATCTGAAGGTGCCGGTGATCGACCATTGGTGGCAGACCGAGACCGGATGGGCCATCGCCGCCAATTGCATGGGCCTGCATCCCTTCCCAGTCAAGCATGGTTCGCCGACCAAGGTGGTGCCGGGCTGGGACGTCCAGGTGCTGGACGACGCCCATCAACCGGCCAAGCCGGGTCAGGTGGGCAGCCTGGTGGTCAAGCTGCCGCTGCCTCCCGGTACGCTGGCGACCCTGTGGAATGCCGACCAGCGCTTCCTCGACAGCTACCTCGCCGAATTCCCCGGTTATTACAAGACGGGCGATGCCGGCTATCTCGACGAGGACGGCTATGTCTATGTCATGGCGCGCACCGACGACATCATCAATGTCGCCGGCCACCGCCTGTCGACCGGGGCTATGGAAGAGGTGCTGGCCAGCCATCCGGACGTCGCCGAATGCGCCGTCATCGGCGTTGCCGACCAATTGAAGGGACAGCTGCCGCTGGGCTTCCTGGTGCTGAAGGCCGGTGTGGACAAACCCCATGACCAGGTGGTCAAGGAAGCCGTCCAGCTGGTGCGTGAACGCATCGGGCCGGTGGCCGCCTTCAAGACCTGCACGGTGGTCAACCGCCTGCCCAAGACCCGCTCGGGCAAGATCCTGCGCGGCACCATGCAGAAGATCGCCGATCACCAAGACTTCAAGATGCCCGCCACCATCGACGATCCCACCATCCTGCCGGAGATCGAAGAGGCCCTGAGCCAGATCGGCTATGCCAAGGCCAGGGAAAACAGCCCGGTTTAAAAGAGGCTGAAGGAAAGGGCGGAACGGCGGCTCGGAGGGGAGCCGCCGTTTTTCTATAATCGCTTGCCGTGGCTCACAATCTGCAAAGCTCCATGCTTCGAGACGGCCCTGCGGGCCTCTTCAACATGAGGCCCAACATGTTGATTTATTTGTGGAATTTCCCTCATGCTGAGGAGCCGCCTTGGCGGCGTCTCGAAGCATGGGGAGGGGGCGGCGAGGTATAGGAGCCTAACGCCCTTGGTGCCTTGGTGGTTTCTCCCTGCCGCTGGAGGCCACCAAGACACAAAGGCACTAAGAAGATGGTTTCGGGCCTCTGGCCCGTCTTTTATCCCCGCAGCAGCCCCAGGCCGTCGGCGATGGCGATGCCGCCCAGCAGGACGGCCGGCACGTTGGTCAGCAGCATGCCCAGGGTCGTGCCCAGCGTACCAGCAGCATGTCGTTGAACTGGGCCGCCAGGGCGACGGTGGCGATCTGCGTCTTGTCGCCGATTTCGGCAATGGCGACGACCAGGGTGGAAACGAAGAAGGCTTCCAACGGGAAATCCGGGCGGAAAAAGAGGGCGGCAGGGGCGTCGGGAAAACGCTCGGGGAGGAGGAGGCTGCCCATAAACGGGCCGGACCATAACCAAGCTTTCCTCCTTTAGCAAGAGGAGGAATGGCCAAAAAAAGCAAGTTTTGCACAGGGTGAGGGGCGAGGCGGAAACTAGGGAATTCGTCAAGAGGGTTTTATGACGAAAGCCGAAGTTTTTTATCTGTATTTATTTAAGTCATTGATTTCAAAAGAAACTGAAGCAGTTGCCGCTTTCTTGGGCAGGTCGATAAGACTCCGCATGTTGCCTTGGAACCCACATGCTCTCCCCCAGCTTTTCAACAAACTTATCCACAGGAATCGTGGATATCACTAATGGGGGAGACAACGCCGGGCGGGACCTGCCGAAATTTCTCTCAGGTCCCGCCGGGGAAGGGGTCAGTTCCGCTCGGTGATCTGGGCGGTGGTGGGGTCGACATGGACTTCCCGCTTGCGGCCGTCATCGCCGATATATTCGACTTCCCAGCGGCCGTCGTTCCATTCGATCTCCTCGAAATAGGCCACGTCGATCTGCTGCTCCAGCGTCTGGATGATCTGGGACAGCGGCTGGGCATTGGCCGGCGGTGGATCGTCGGCCAGGGCAGGGGACGCCGCCAGGGTGAAGGCAAGCGCGCCCGCGGCCAGGATCGGGCGGGATCGGATCGAAAGGATCATGGAAACCTCCGTTATCTTGCTGTTGAAAAAACTCCTGCGACAGACGCTTGTTCCCGGAACGGGCGGCGACGGCGCAGAAAAAAAGCCCGCCGTTGCCGGCGGGCATGAAAAAAGACAGGTCCTTGCGACCCGTTTACTCGACCGGGCTTTCGCCCCTCGGGGCGGCGCCGGGGCGGCCATGGGCGAGGACGACCTGCTTCTCCAGGTCGGCTTCGGTGCACAGCCCCAGGGTCACCGGATTGCGCGGCTTGATATTGGCGGCATTCCAGTGGGTACGGTCCCGCACGGCCAGGATGGTCGGCTTGGTGGTGCCGATCAGCTTGCAGATCTGGGCATCCGTCAGTTCCGGATGGTGCTTCAGCAGCCAGGCGATGGCATCGGGCCGGTCCTGGCGCTTGGACACCGGCGTATAGCGCGCGCCCTTGCTCTTGGGCTGCGAGATTTCCGAAGCGATCAGGCGCAGACGGGCATTCTCGTCCTTTTCGCAGCGGGCGATCTCCTCCTGGGTCAGCTGGCCGCTGGCGACGGGATCCAGGCCCACGATGCCGGTCGCCACTTCGCCGTCGGCGATCGCCTGAACCTCAAGCGAATGCATGCCGCAGAAATCGGCGATCTGCTCGAAGGTCAGAGTCGTATTCTCAACGAGCCAGACGGCTGTCGCCTTGGGCATGAGCGGCAAGGCCATAGGAGGTCCTCCTTGTTTTTGGTCTGATCCCCCGCGACCGGCGACGGTCGCGCCGATGAAACGGCGTCGGGGTAAAGTGGAATAGGTTCCCTTATAGGTCCTCTCCGGGAAAGGGTCAAATCCCGCCACCTACACCGTCAGGACTATTTTTCCAATATGGTCGCTGCTCTCCATCAACCGGTGCGCTTCGGCCGCCTGGTCCAGGGGAAAAGTGGCATAGATGATCGGCGCCACATCGCCCGCATCGAGCAGCGGCCAGACCTTCTGGCGCAACTCGGCGGCGATGGCGGCCTTGGCCGCGACCGATTGCGGACGCAGGGTCGAACCGGTCAGGGTCAGGCGCTTGAGCATCACCGGCATGAGATTGATTTCGGCCTTCGATCCTTTCAAGAAGGCGATGCTGACCAAACGGCCATCCATGGCCAGGCATTTGATGTTGCGGGGAATGTAATCGCCCCCGACCATATCCAGAATGACATCGACACCGCGCCCGTCGGTGACGGCCTGGATGACTTCGACGTAATCCTCAAGGCGATAATTGATGGCCTGGTCGGCGCCCAGCTTCTCGCAGGCCTCGCATTTCTCGGGGCTGCCGGCGGTGGCGTAGACGGTGGCGCCGAAGGCCTTGGCGAGTTGGATGGCGGTGGTGCCGATGCCCGACGAGCCGCCATGGATCAGCAGGCTTTCCCCTTCCTTCAGCCGGGCGCGCTGGAAGACGTTGTGCCAGACGGTGAAGTAGGTTTCGGGCAGGGCGGCGGCCTTCTCCATGTCGAATCCTTCCGGAATCGGCATGCAGCAGGAGGCGGCGGCGGTGCAGTATTCGGCATAGCCCCCGCCGGTGACCAGGGCGCAGACCTCGTCCCCGACCTTCCATTCGGTCACGCCGTCGCCCAGGGCGACGATGGTGCCGGCCACTTCCAGGCCGGGAATGTCGGAGGCGCCGGGCGGCGGCGGATAGGACCCCTGGCGCTGGATCACGTCGGGGCGGTTGACCCCGGCCGCGGCCACCTGGATCAGCACCTCGCCCGCCGCCGCCACGGGCACGGGCCGTTTCGCGGGCACCAGCACGTCGGGCGCGCCGGGTTGGGTGATTTCGATACAACTCATGGCCTCGGTCATGCGCGGCTCCCGATTGACGATGGAAACAGAGAAGGCCAGTCTGAAACCAGGACGCCGGTGAGACAAGAGGCGAGGAGGACCACATGGACCCGGAAGACCTGGAACCCCGCAAGCAGCCCGCACAGCCGCTCGGCAATCTGGACTCTCTGTCTATCGCCGAACTGGAGGCACATATCGTAGCCTTGGAAGGGGAAATCACCCGTATCCGCCGCGCCATCGCGGCCAAGCGCAATCATCGGACCGGGGCAGAGGAACTGTTCCGCAAAGATTAAGACCAAAGTCCAGGAGACAAGAAAGTGCAGGAAACGTTCACGCTGAAGGGGAAGCGCGCCGTGGTCACCGGTTCGACCAGCGGCATCGGTCTCGGCATCGCCCGCGCCCTGGCCGCCCAGGGCTGCAAGGTCATGCTCAACGGTTTCGGCGAGCCCGAGGCCATCGAGACTTTGCGCCGCGCCCTGGAGGAGGAATACGGCACGGAGATCGCCTATAACGCAGCGGACCTGTCCCGTGCCAAGGAATGCGAGGCCCTGATCCGCGATGCCGAGAATAGCTGGGGCGGCGTGGATATCCTGGTCAACAATGCCGGCATCCAGCATGTCGCCCCGGTCGAGGATTTTCCGCCGGAGCGCTGGGATGCGGTGATCGCCATCAACCTGTCCTCGGCCTTCCACACCATCCGCGCCGCCCTGCCGGGCATGAAGGCCTCGGGCTATGGCCGCATCGTCAACATCGCCTCGGCCCATGGGCTGGTCGCTTCGGCCTGCAAGTCAGCCTATGTGGCGGCCAAGCATGGCGTTGTCGGCCTGACCAAGGTGGTGGCGCTGGAAAATGCCGAAACCGGCGTCACCTGCAACGCCATCTGCCCCGGCTGGGTGCTGACCGCGCTGGTGGAAAAGCAGATCCATGCCCGCGCCGAGGCCGAAAACCTGTCGGTCGAGGAGGCCAGCCGGCACTTGCTGTCGGAGAAGCAGCCGAGCAAGCGCTTCACCACTGTCGACGAACTGGGCGAGCTGACCGTCTTCCTCTGCGGTCCGGCGGCGGGCAACATCACCGGCGCCTCGATGCCGGTGGATGGCGGATGGACCGCGCAATGACGGCCGAGAAGCCCTCTTCGCGCATCGCCCCGGCACGCCGGGGCGATTTCCGCTTCTTCACCGAGCTTCAGACGCGCTGGTCCGACAACGACATGTTCGGCCATCTCAACAACGTCACTTATTACCGCTTCTTCGAGGCGGTGGTGGTGGATTTCTTCCTGCGGGAAATGCGCGTCGACCTGTTCAAGGGCGATACCGTGCCCTTCGCCGCCGAAAGCACCTGCCGCTTCCGTAAGGCCTTGAGCTGGCCCCAGGCGGTGGAGGGCGCCTTCCGCGTCGAGCATATGGGAACCTCGTCCGTGCGCTACGGCCTGGCCCTGTTCGCCAAGGGCGAGGAGGAAGCCGCCGCCGATGGCCATTGGGTCCATGTCTTCGTGGACCGCGAAACCCAACGCCCGGTTCCGATCCCGGACGAGGTGCGGGCGACTTTCGCGCGGTTTGCCGGGGTAGAGCGCTGAGTATCCTTCGAGACGGCCCTGCGGGCCTCCTCAGGATGAGGGTTCAAGTGTTGCATTAGCCTCACCCTGAGGAGCCGCGTGAGCGGCGTCTCGAAGGGTGGAGCGGGCCAAAAGCCCAAGCATCACTCCGGCGACCGATAAGGCAGGAAGAAGCAGAAGGCGGCGCCTTCGCCCGGGGCGCTGCGGACCCAGATGTCGCCGCCCAGGCGGTGGACGATGGAGCGGCAGATCGCCAGCCCCAGGCCGGTGCCTTCGGGCTTGGCCGTCAATGTGTCGCCTACCTGCTGGAACTTCTCGAAGATGGTCGGCTGGGCCTCCGGCGGGATGCCGGGGCCGTTGTCGATGACGCAGATCTCGTAGCCGTCATTCCCGGCCTCCAGCTTCACCTGCACCAGGCCTTCCCCTTCGGCGCAAAATTTCACGGCATTGGACAGCAGGTTGATGATGACCTGCATCACCCGGTCGCGGTCGGCCCAGGCCATGGGCATGTCCGGCGGCAGCTTTTCCTCCAGGACGATGCGCTTGTCCTTGAAAAGCTGGCGCGTGGCATTGGCGGCGTCGTGGACCACTTCGCGCGGATCGATCATGGTGAAGGTCCATTGCATGTTGCCCGCCTCGATCTTGGCCAGGTCCAGGACCTGGTTGATCAGGCGCGACAGGCGCTCGCTTTCGCGGATGACGATCAGCAGGAATTCCTGGCGCTGTCCGGCGTCCAGATCGGGATTGTCGTGCAGGATTTCCGAGAAGGAGCGGATCGAGGTCAGCGGCGTGCGCAATTCATGGGTGACCGTCGAGATGAAATCGTCCTTCAGGCGGTCCAGTTCCTTCAGCCTTTCATTGGCGGCGCGCAATTCGGCGGTGGCGGCCTCCAGTTCCGCCGATTTCTGCTCCAGCTTCTGGCTGTAGGCGATGACATGGCTGGCCTCGTCGAGGATCTCCATGACCTCGTGCAAACCGACGATCTCGCCCTTGGCGACGCTGGCGACCATGACGCGGGCCGACGCCGCACCGATGGTGCCGGCCAGCAGGCGTTCCGAGAAATTGACCAGATCGGGATCGGCCTGGGTGACCTTGGCGAAGTCGATCTTGTGTTCGGCGGCATAGAGGCGGAAGGCGCGTTCCGTGCGCTCGCGGCCCAGGAAGCGCAGGACCAGGGCGTAGAGATCGGCCACGGTGGCGGTGCCGCGCCAGAATCGGGAACTGCCATGCTCGCCCGAGGGGCGGAAGACATCCACGAACAGCGTGGCCTGGATGCGTTCCATGGCATTCTGCTGGGTCAGCAGCGAAACCATCACATAGCAGCCGATATTCGCCATCATCGACCAGACCAGCGAATGGGTCACCGGGTCCAGCCCCGTCAGGCCCAGCAATTCATAGGGGCGCAGCAGCGCCATGCCGAACAGGCCGTCGGTGATGAAGGTTTCAGGCAGCCAGCCGGAGCGGGCGAAGCTGGGCAGCAGCAGGGTATAGAGCCAGATGAGGAAACCGGCGACCAGCCCGGCGACGGCGCCTTTCTGCGTCGCTCCCTTCCAGAAGATGCCGCCGATCAGCGCCGGGGCGAATTGGGCGGCGGCGCAGAAGGACACCAGGCCGATGGTGACCAGGGTGAAGGAGCCGCCGATCAGCCGCACATAGAGATAGCTGAGGAACAGGACGATGACGATGGTCCAGCGGCGGATGGTCAGCAGCAGGCCGCTGATATCCTTGCGTTCCTGAAGCTTCAGCCAGCGCAGGCGCAGCAGCACCGGCATCACCAGGTCGTTGCACACCATGGTGGCGAGCGCGATGGTCTCGACGATGACCATGCCTGTTGCCGCCGACAACCCGCCGATGAAGGCGAACAGGGCAATGCCTTCCATCTGGTGGGCGATGGGCAGGGCCAGCACGAAGTTGTCGGGATTGACCTGTCCGGGGGGGAAGAGCAGCAGCCCGGCGAAGGTGATGGGCAGCACGAAGAGGTTGATCAGGAACAGATAAAGGGGGAACAGCCAGACGGCCTTGCGCACATGGCGTTCGTCGACATTCTCGACCACGGCGACCTGGAACTGGCGGGGCAGGCAGATGATCACCACCATCGACAGCAGGGTCAGGGCGATCCAGTCGCCGTAATGGCCGATATCGCCGACATGGAACAGGCGGGCGAGGTCGGGGTTTTCGGCGGCGCGGGTGAAGATGTCGCCGAAGCCGTCGAACATCAGGAAGGTGACGGCGAAGCCGACGGCCAGGAAGGCGATCAGCTTGACCACCGATTCGAAGGCGATGGCGGCCACCATGCCTTCGTGATGTTCCGAGGCGTCGATATGACGGGTGCCGAACAGGATCGAGAACAGCGCCAGGACCAGGGCGACATAGAAGCCGGTATCCCATAGCAGCGGCAATTGCGCCACATCCCGGGTGGCGGCCTGGTCGGGATAGTTCAGCAGCACGGTGAAGGTGCTGGAGACGGCTTTCAGCTGCAGCGAGATATAGGGCATGATCCCGATCACCGCGATGATCGTGACCAGCCCGCCCAGAAGCTGGCTCTTGCCGTAGCGCGAGGAGATGAAGTCGGCGATCGAGGTGATGCGGTTGACCTTGGAGATCCGCACCATTTTGCGCAGCACCAGCCACCACAGCGCCGCCATCAGCGTCGGGCCGAGATAGATCGGCAGGAAATGGATGCCCCCCTCCGCCGCCCGCCCGACCGAACCGTAGAAGGTCCAGGAGGTGCAATAGACGGCGATGGACAGGGCGTAGGTATAGGGGTTGGCGATGATGCTGCGCCCCTGGTCGGCGCGCTTGTCGCCCCAATAGGCGATGGCGAAGAGCAGGCACAGATAGGCGAAGGAGACGACGATGATGGTCGAGCTATGGAGCATCGCCGCCTTCCCCCTCTGTGGCGGCGCGGTTGTCGCCCTCGGTCTCGGCCGACCGCTCGATGATCAGGGCCAGGGCCAGGATCAGGCCCAGCCAGGCCAGGAAGACATAGACGAACAGCAGCGGGATGCCCCACAGCATGGTGGGAGCGTTGAACACCGCCAGAAGCGGCGGGTTGAACAGGGCCAGCCCCATCATGAAGGCCGCCACCAGCCTTTCGCGGATGCCGCTGGGCCGCGCCATGCGCAGGCTGGCCGGGCTGCGATGGGGGGCGCGGGCCATGGGATCAGAGCCGCCGTTCGCGCTGGCGGAGCTGGGCGGTCATGTTCGCCGCCTTCATCACCTGCCCCAGGGTGACAAGGCCGCGCGCCTGCAAGCGATCGATCAGCCGCACCAGGATCTGCGCCGTCGCCATGGCATCGCCCAGGGCGGTATGGCGGTCGGTGATGGTGACGCCGGTGCGTTCGGCCAGCGCGTCCAGGGAATGGTCGTCGGCATCCGGGTCCACCAGGGCCGAAAGCAGCAGCGTGTCCACCACCGCATTGCGGAAGGTCACCCCGGCGGCCTCTTCCTTCAGGCGCACGAATTTCAGGTCGTAGGCGGCGTTATGCGCGACCAGGATGGCGTCCTCGCCGACGAAATCCTTGAACTGGGGCAGCACCACCTGGATCGGCGGCTTGTCGCGGACCATGTCCTCGGTGATACCGTGGAAGCGGATGGAATCCGGGGGAATGCTGCGGCCGGGATTGATCAGGCGCAGGAAGGTCTCGCCGGTCAGGACGCGCTGGCGCACCACCCGCACGCCGCCGATCGAGATCATCTCGTCGCCTTCGGTGGGGCGCAGGCCGGTGGTTTCGGTATCGAAGACCACGAAGGTCAGGTCGTCGAGCCGCCGGTCGGCCAGCCTAGCATCGGGGACATGCTCGCTCATCAGGCCGAAATCATAGAATTCCGGTCGCGGCGGCAGGGTGGTGACGGGTTCCTGGAATTGCGGGCGATGGGGGGCGAGCAGGGGCACGCGCAGGGAGGAATATCCCGGCCGCTTGTCCGGCTGGCTCCACAACTCGCTGCCGTGGCGATCCAGGACGTCGCGCAGGGTCTGGCTGCCCAGGGGCCCGTCCAGGGGTTCGTCCAGCCAGGTTTCCAGCTTCTGCGACGGGACCGGTTTGCCCTGCCAAGTGATGTCCAGATAGACGCGGCGGTCGCCCAGCAGCAATTCGACATCGAAGTCCCTGGTCCTGGCGAAGTCCGAAACCTCGCGCAGCAGCCGTTCCAGCGCCATCATCAGCGACAGGCTGTCGCCCTGCAGCCAGAGCGGCATCCCCACCATGGTCAGGCGCAGCTCCGTCTCCTCGTCCAGGCGGCGGGTCAGGCAGTTGATCAGGTCCATGGAATAGATGTCGGTCATCGGCCAGCGCCCGACGCCATGGCCGCGATATTGCGCCGCCAGCATCTCGATGCGCTCGCTCAAGGCGGTCGCTTCCTTGAGGATCGCCTGCTCGAATTTCTCGCGCTCGGCGGTCTCCATCTGCGGATAGAGGGCCACTGTCTCGGCGGCGGCGCGCAGATTGGCGACGGGGCTGCGCAGGTCGCGGGTCAGCGCTCGGCGCACTGCATCGCTCTTGGCGAGCGAGGCCACCTGGACCGAGATATCCACCAGTGTGATGACATAGGCGGTGACCTGGCGGTCGCGGTCCAGAATCAGGGCCATGCGGCCTTGCAGCATGATGCGGGAATCGACGGTGGCGCAGACGAAGGTGGTGCTGAGTTCCTCGGGGGTGGTGGCATCGCTTTCGCGGCGGCGCCAGTCCAGGCGTTCCAGGCTGTGCAGCACCGGCTGGCGGGTCAGCAGGCGGAACAGCGGCCGGCCCAGCCCCACCGACAGGGTCGGCCCCAGCATGCGCGCGGCGGCTTGGTTGTAGAGCAGGATCTGGTGATTGATGCCGCAGACCAGCACGCCCTCGCTGAGGTCCAGCAGGATGGCTTCCAGCCAGCTTTTCTGTTCCTCCGTCCGGGCGGTGGCGTTGTCGATGGCCTGGAGCGTCTCGTCGCGCGACTGGTGCAGGGCCTCGACCAGGGCGCCCACGGAATCGGAAAGGCCCTTGAGGGCGCCGCCGGGCAGGACGGGGGGACGATGGACCATGCGGCTTTCGATGGTGCTGCGCAGGCCCAGTTCCAGCCTCTTGGCCGGGCGCAGGATGCCCCGGTCCACCGCCAGCCACAGGCCGATCACGCCCAGCATCAGCAGGAAGCCGATTCCGGCCCCCCGCGCCAAGGCTTCACCGGGGCCGGAATCGGCGATCAGGCCGGGCAGAGCGGTCGGGGCGGCGAAGGCCAGGGCCGCCATGGCGGTGAAGAGCAGGCCGAGGCTCTGTCTGCGCATCCGCGAACCTCCTGCCGGTCAGGCGCTTCCTTGCGGCTTCATGTGGCTTTTCACCCGATCGACCACTTCGCGGGTGGAGAAGGGCTTGGTGATGTAGTCGTCGGCGCCCAGGGCGAGGCCCTTTTCCTTCTCGATCTCGCGCCCCTTGGCGGTCAGCATGATGATGCGCACGCCGTTCCAGGCGGGATTGGCGCGGATGGCCTGGCAGACGTCGTAGCCGTCGCGCTTGGGCATCATCACGTCGAGCAGGACCACATCGGGGGCGCTTTCTTCGACGGCTTTCAGCGCCGCTTCGCCGTCGCGCGCCACGCGCACGTCGAAACCGGCCTGCTTCATCAGGAATTCGAGGGACAGGACGATATTGGGCTCGTCATCGACGACCAGGACCGACTGGGTCACGGGGCCTCCTCCCTTTGCTTTTGTGTCCGTCTCGAAAGGACGGTTTTCAATAAGATAACATCTTCACATATCTCTGTCATTTCGCCCGGCGGGGCAGGGATTTAGCAACCGGTCTTGGTCCTCTGGCCTATGTCTTCCGGGCTTTTGCGGGCGGCGGGACCTGCCCATATTCAGACCATGGACCCAGCCCTTTCCCCTAAGCCGCGTTTCGGCGCAACGCCGGATGAGTGGCATGTTCCCCTGAGTGCCGGCCAGGTGACGCTGGCCGAGGCGGTGGCCGATTTGCGTCTGGTCGGCGGCGGACAGGCCGAGGTGCCGTTGCTGGTGCAACTGGTCGAGAACCCGAAATTCCGCATTCCCGGCTTCGACCTGTTCCATGGCCGGGTCGGGCTGGACGACCATGATTGCATCCATGTCCTGTTGGGGCGCGGCATCCGGCCCAAGGACGAAGCCTTCGTCATCGGCTTTACCATGGGATCGACCCATCGCGTCGGCTCCTCGGAGGAACGTCTTTTCTCCTTCATCGCGGGAAATCTCTATTCCGGCATCTATCGTTTCTCGAACGAGGACATCGCCGTTTTCCGTGATGCCTTGCGGCTGGGCTACATCTCGCGCTGCCAGGCCTTGGACCAGGTGGATTTCAGGCCCTACATGAACCGCTCCCTGGCCGAAGCGAGGGCCGCGCTTGGCATCGAGGCCGACCTGTTGCGGGCCTATTACGCCATCGAGGGGCGGCGCTATCCGTCCTCACCCGAAAGCGTCCGCCTCACCGCGTAAGGCTACCCCCTGCGTCCAAACGGCTTGACCGGCCTGAGGCCGCTCCCACCTGTCCGTCAGGGGAAACCTGTCCGAAGGAGGGGGGCAAGCAAGGAGACGGCGATTATGCAGACACCGAGCATGAAGGATATCCGGCGCATCGCCATGATCGGCGGCGGCGGCCTTTTGGCGCTTCAGGGATTGCGGCGGGGCGATGCCGCAGGACTGGCCATGGCCGCGGCGGGGTCAGGCTTGCTGACGGCCGCGCTGCGCGGCAGCGAAGTCCTGGGCAAACTGCGTCAGGGCAAGGCGAAGGAGGCGATGGAAAGCCGCCCGGTCCGGTCCCGCTGCACCATGACCATCTCCGCCTCGCGCCGGGACCTCTACCGTTTCTGGCGCCGGACAGAAAACCTGAACAAGCTGATTCCCCGGATCGAGCATGTCGATTCCATCAGCGATACCCGTTCCCACTGGAGCATGTCCCTGCCCATGGGCGTGACGCTGGAATGGGAATCCGAGGTCATCGACGAGCGCGAGAACCAGTTGATTCGCTGGCGTTCGGTCGGTACGCCGGATGTGAACAATTCCGGGCAGGTGCGTTTCCGCGATATCGGCGACGGCCGTACCGAAGTGGATTTGTCCCTGCGCTACGAGCCGCCCTTCGGAATGGCCGGGCAGGCGGTGGCCTGGATGATGGGGCACGAGCCGGAACAGCAGGCCATGGAGGCGCTGAAACGCTTGAAGCAGATCATGGAAAGCGGCCGGGATGCGCATGAGGGCATCACCACGACCGGCAAGGCCGAGGACCGAGGCCGGACTCCGCCCCCCCCCTCGACCGAAGGCGGCGGCATCGTGAAGGGGGCCGGGGTGAAGGGGACCGAGGAAGAGAAAGGCCATGGCGTGGTGACCGGCGTCGAAATGGTCGGCGGCCAGCCGGTGGCGGCGCGCAGCATCGATCCCACCAGCGACCAGCAATCCGAGATCGTGCGCAAGAATACCTGATGCCAAATCCTTGACGCCTCCCCTGTCGTCGCCCATACCCCCCAGGAATGAGACGACAGGAGGACGGGATGAACCTGCGTATCGAAAGGCTGAGCGGCCAGGGCTTGGCGGCGCGGCTGGGCGATCTGGCCCGGCTGCGCATCGCCGTCTTCCGCGACTGGCCCTATCTCTATGATGGCGATCAGGCCTATGAGGAGCGCTATCTGCGTTCCTATGCCGAGACGCCGGACAGCGTCATCGTCGCGGCGCTGGACGGGGAAAAGGTCGTCGGGGCTGCCACCGCCCTGCCCATGGCGGGTGAGCCCGAGGAAATGCGCGCCGCCTTCGCCAAGGCCGGATTCGATCCCAACCGCATCTTCTATTTCGGCGAGTCCGTGCTGCTGTCCCAGTATCGCGGCCAGGGCATCGGCGTCGAATTCTTCCGCCAGCGCGAAGCCCATGCCCGCGAGACGGGCGGCTATACCCATGCGACCTTCTGTGCTGTCGACCGTCCGGCCGATCATCCCCGCCGTCCGGCGGATTACGTGCCCCTGGATGACTTCTGGCGCCGGCGCGGCTTCACCCCGCTGCCCGACATGACGGTGCATTTTTCATGGAAGGACCTGGACGAGGCCGAGGAAAGTCCCAAATTGATGCGCTTTTGGATCAAGGAGCTATCGTGACCCTGCGCGTCGCCGCCGCCCAATATCCCATCGACCGCCCGCTTGTCTGGCAGGACTACGCCGCCAAGGCCGAATCCTGGGTGGCCGAGGCCGCCGCCCGTGAGGCCCGCCTGCTGGTCTTTCCCGAATATGGCGCCATGGAACTGGCCGCCCTGCTGGGGGAAGAGGTGGCGGCCGACCTGCATCGCCAGATCGACGAGATGCAGGCCTTCCTGCCGCGCTTTCTCGATCTTTGGGGCGGCCTGGCGAAACGGCATCGGGTCTGGCTGCTGGCGCCCACCCTGCCGGTGCGGCGGGACGGGCAATTCCGCAACACCGCCCATTTCTTCGCGCCCGACGGTACGTGCCGGGTGCAGGAAAAGATGATCATGACCCGCTTCGAGAACGAGGAATGGGGCATCGGGCCGGGCGAGGCCTTGCGCGTCTTCGACACCGATTTCGGCCGGGTCGGCATCGCCATCTGCTACGACGTGGAATTTCCGCAGCTTGTCCATGCCCTGGCCGAAGCCGGGGCCGGATTGATTTTGGCGCCAAGCTGCACCGACACGCTGGCCGGCTGGCACCGCGTCCGCCTTTCGGCCCAGGCCCGTGCCCTGGAGAACCAGTGCTTCGTCCTGCAATCCCCCACGGTGGGCGAGGCCCCGTGGTCACCCGCCGTGGACGTCAATATCGGTGCCGCCGCCATTTTCGGCCCACCTGACCGCTTCATGCCCGATAACGGCATCCTGGCCGAAGGCGAACTGAACGCGCCGGGCTGGGTCTATGCCGATCTCGACATGGACGCGATGACCCGCGTTCGCGCCGAAGGTCAGGTCTTCAACTGGCGCGACTGGGACCGGCAGGCGGGACTGGGCAAGGTGGAGGTGGCGTAGGCGGGATGTGCCAATTCATGCTTCGAGACGCCGCTTCGCGGCTCCTCAGCATGAGGTTTGGTTATGTTATTGAAAAGTAAGGAAGTGGCCTCGCCCTGAGGAGGCCCGCAGGGCCGTCTCGAAGGGCGCTGCGGGCCTAATTGCTAATTCGTCACCCGTCCCTTCGCGCGATACCGTCCGTCCTCGAAGCCCTGGAACATCTCGTTGACCTGGGGATGGGCGACGGGGCCGTGTTCGTCGTCGGGCAGGAGGTTCTGTTCCGAGACATAGGCCACATAGGGACCCTGCGGCCCCACGGCGAGCAGGTGGTAGAAGGGCTGTTCCTTGTTCGGGCGGATCTCTTCGGGGATGGCCTGATACCATTCCTCGGTATTGGCGAATTCCGGGTCCACGTCGAAGATCACGCCCCGGAAGGGAAAGATCCGGTGGCGGACGATTTGGCCGATTTCGAATTTGGCCAAGCGCATGATCACATTCATTTAGGCGTCCACTCCCCACCAGGCACGGGCTTCTCGGACGGTCCAGGAGGGACCGTGACCGCTGAACAATATAGTCTCGGGCGGAAGCAATGCGAGAAAACGGGTGATCGAGGCCTCCAATTGGGGCTGGCTGCCACCGGGGAAATCGGTGCGGCCGACCCCGTGGTTGAACAAGGTGTCGCCGGTGATGCAGAAACCGGGAAAGGCATAGCAGACGCCGCCGGGCGTATGGCCGGGCGTGTGGATCATGCGGACCTCGACGCCCCCCAGGTTCAGCACCGGCTCGCCCGTCCGCCAATCCGCCAGTTTCGGCGGGGTCAGGCGCATTCCCAGATAGGCGGCGAAATGCGCCGCCTGGGCGATCACCGGCTTTTCGTCCTCATGGGCGAGGAAAGGCAGGCCCAGCGCCTGCTGGATCGCGTGGGTCGCGCCGATATGGTCGGGATGGCCGTGGGTCAGCCAGATGGCCTTGACCGTGCCGCCTTCGGCCTGCCCCAATTTCAGGATCCGTTCGGCTTCGCCGCCGGGGTCGAGCACCACTCGTTCGCCGGTCGGGACATGTTCGACCAGATAGCAATTCTGGTTCAGCGGCGGATTGGTCACGACGATGCGCAGGGCGAAATCGCCGATCATCAAAGGCCGGTGCGTTGCCATGCCTGTCCTTCTCCCTGTGTATCTCCGGTTTACTCCGGACGCTTGGACTTGCCAAGAGGGCGCCGACGCAGGGCGCGGACCAGGAAACGGGATGGATGGATGGCCTGGGCGACGTCGCGTTCCACGGGTAAAGGCGCACCGGCCATGGTCGCGGCCAGGATCTCGGCGGCCAAGGGAGCCAGGGGAAAGCCCTTCGAGCCCAGGCCCGACAGGACATAGAGCCCGTCCTGCCAGCGCGCCGCCGGATAGCTTTCCGGGCGGCGGCCGTGATGCAGATCGGCGAAATCCTGACGATAGCTTGCCGCATCGGGTACCGGCCCGACCAGGGGCAGGTGGTCGTCGGTGGTGGCGCGCAAGGCCGCCCGGCCGCCCTTGATGCGGGATTGCCAGCGCTCGGCCAGGGCGGGCAGGGGGCCGCGCAGCAGGTCCAGGCAATGGGCGTGGTCCTCCTCGGACAGGGCGCTCCAGCCGAGGTCGGCGGGGTCGGGCCAGCGTCCGAAGGTCGCGCCGATCACATGCATGCGGCCATCCCAGGGCGCGGGCACTTCCGGCGTGGCATAGCCTCCGAAGGACAAGGCGACCGAAGGCCCGGTGCCGTCGGCCTCGACGAAGGAAATCTGGCCGCGATTGGCATGGATCGGCAATTCGGCGCTGGGGCAGAGGCGGGGCGTTTCCGGCCCGTTGGCCAGCACCACGGCGGCGGCTTCGGTGATGATTTCGCCCGCCGGATCGCGCAGCGCCCAACCGTCCGGAATGCGTTCCAGTGACGCCACCTCGGCGCGGATGGTAGCGATGCCTTGGCTCAGGGCCTCGCAGATGCGCGAAGGCGCGATGCATCCGGCATGGGGGAAGAACAGGCCGCCGAAAGGCGCCTCGATGCCGTGTTCCAGCTCTTCCGCCAGATCTTCGGTGCCGGCCAGCCCGCGCAGGCGTTCCGCATCCTCGGCATCGCGGGCGAGCAGCGCCAGTCCGCGTCCATGCCAGATATCCTCGGGCAGAGTCTCGTACAGCCGTTTTGCATAGAAGAAGGCGGCGGAATGGAAACGTGCATTGGCGCTGGCCGAGGCGGTGAGATGGGGCTTGAACAGCCCGGCCGGATTGCCCGATGCTTCGCGCGCCAGGGCGGCATGGCGCTCGATGATGACGGGCGAGAAACCATATCCGGCCAAGGCATGGGCCGCCGCCACGCCGGCGATGCCGCCGCCGATCACCGCCACCGGCCCGGCGGGCGCTGGTTCGGCGGGCGCGTACCACGGCGCGTCGAGCACGACGGGGGCGGGGGCTTCCATTCGGCCGCGCAGGCATTCCCGCTTGCGCCCGAAGCCGGGGGCTTTTTCCATCACGAAGCCCAGGGCCTGCAGATTGCGGCGAACTTCTCCCGCCGCGGTGAAGGTGGCGAGGCGTGCACCGGGAGCCGACAGCCGGGCGACCTGGGCCAGGACCTCGGGCCGCCACATCTCGGGATTCCGCGAGGGGGCGAAGCCGTCCAGATACCAGGCATCGAAGCGGCCTTCCAGCCTGGACAGCATCTCGGCGGCCTCGCCCATCAGCAGGGTCAGGGCGACCCTGCCGTTCTCCAGCATGATGCGGTGGAAGCCCGGCCGGGCGCCGGGCCAGTGTTCGACCAATTGCCGGGCCAGCGGCGCCAGTTCGGGGAAGGCGGCCAGGGCGCGGGCCAGGTCGTCCCGCCCCAGGGGGAAGCCCTCGACCGCTACGTAATCCAGCCGCGCGCCGGGGGACGCGCTTTCGCGCCAGGCCTGCCAGGTCAGCAGGAAGTTCAGCCCGGTGCCGAAGCCGGTTTCGCCCAGGGCGAAACGGTGCCGGTCCCGCCATATGGACGGGACGCCGATGCCGTCCAGGAAGACCCACCGGCTTTCCGCCAAGCCCTGTCCGGCGGTGAAGTAGATGTCGCCGAAACGTTGGGATCTGGGGGTGTCGCCGATGCTCCAATCCAGATGGGCTTGGGACAGGGTGGGGAGAGGACTCCTCATTTGGAGGTAACCATAATCGTTAGGGGTGGTGGGCCAGATGGGGCTTGTTTCGGTCTCTTCCCCCATGGTTCTATCGCTTTCGAGGATGATCGAGACCCGATGTCCGAAGGATTGCCACCTTCTCATCCCGCCGACTTTCCGGCCCGACTATAGCGACAAGACGGCACTGCCCATAAGGCTGCCTGACTTACACGTATTTTATCATGCCGCCAGGCATGGCGGATCAAAAAAGGACCAGGCCCAGTGAACAATCGCAAACGCCTCGTCATCGCCGCTTTGGTTGCCCTTGGGCTGCTGGGCGGCATTGCCACCAGCTACCCCCTCTATAGCGCGCTCACCTCCGGAACCGAGACGGAAGAGGGCATGACGTTGCGCGATTCCAGTTATTCCCAGGTGGTCGAGCTGGTACGCGCCGGCGAAGTCGAGACGTTGACCTTCTACGGCATGCGTTCGGCCTCTGCCGCCGGTACCGACAACGTGTTGCACCGGACCCTGGTGCCGGAACTGGTGGCCGCCGATCTGGCCCGCCAGGCCGCCGATGCCGGCGTGACCGTCGAGTTCAAATCCGAAGAATTCCTGCCCTATGGCGAAAGCGTCACCGCACGGGCCTTGCTGGCCGTGGTGGGCAATCTGCTGATTTTCGGCTTCCTGGGGGCCTTCTTCTATTTCTACGTCCTGCGCGGCCCGATGGCCGGACGTTCCAAGGTGCGCCAGGTTTCCGCCTCGGACAGCAATGTGCGCTTCGCCGACGTGGCGGGCTGCGATGCCGAGAAGGAAGAGCTGATGGAAGTGGTGCAGTTCCTGCGCGACCCGCAGCGCTTCAGCCGCCTGGGCGGTACCGTTCCCACGGGCGTGCTGATGTCCGGCCCGCCGGGCACCGGCAAGACCCTGCTTGCCAAGGCCGTGGCCGGCGAGGCGGGCGTGCCCTTCTTCTCGGCCTCGGGTTCTGATTTCGTCGAGATGTATGTCGGCGTCGGCGCCGGCCGCGTGCGCAGCATGTTCGCCAAGGCCAAGAAGAAGGCGCCCTGCATCCTGTTCATCGACGAGATCGATGCGGTGGGCCGTTCGCGCAGCACCGGCACGTCCGGCGGCGCGCATGAAGAGCGCGAGCAGACCCTGAACCAGCTTTTGGTCGAGATGGATGGCTTTGGCGCCAATTCCGGCGTGATCGTCATCGCCGCCACCAACCGCCCGGAAATCCTGGATGCCGCCTTGACCCGTCCTGGCCGTTTCTCGCGCAATATCGTGCTGCAGAACCCGGATATCGGTGGGCGCGAAAAGATCCTGGCCGTGCATTGCGCCAAGGTGCGTCTGGCTGCCGATGCCGACCTGCATGTGGTGGCGCGCGGCACGCCCGGTTTCTCGGGCGCCGACCTGGCCAATCTGGTCAACGAGGCCGCCATCATGGCCGCCCGCAGCAACCGCGACAGCGTGACCATGGCCGATTTCGATCACGCCAAGGACCGCCTCATCATGGGCAACGAGCGCCGTTCCTTCGTGCTGAGCGAGGAGGACCGCCGCCTGACCGCCTATCACGAAGCGGGACATGCCCTGGTCGCCCATTACAGCCCGGCTTCGGACCCGATCCACAAGGTCACCATCGTGCCGCGCGGCCAGTCGCTGGGCATGGTGGTCCGCATCCCCGAACGCGACCAGCCCTCGCTGCGCCGTTCGCGCCTGCTGGCCGACCTCGCCGTGGCCATGGGTGGCCGTGCCGCCGAGGAACTGATCTTCGGGCCGGAGGAAATCACCACGGGGGCGTCGGGCGATATTCAGATGGCATCGCGCATCGCCCGTAAGATGGTCGCGGAATGGGGCATGAGCGAGAGGGTCGGCACCGTCGCCTATACGCTGAACTATGCCGAGCGCGACAGCGCCTTCTCGGAAGACACGACGCGCCAGATCGATGCCGAGGTCAAGGCCCTGGTGGCGGAAGGACGGGACCGTGCCCTGCACATCCTGACCACGCGCATGGACCAGCTTCATGAACTGGCCCAGGCCCTGCTGGAACGGGAAAGCCTGAGCGGGGCCGAGATCAAGGAAATGGCCCGCAACTGGCCCGCCTCGGTCGAGGACCCGTCGGAGGTGGTGGCCGAACAGGCCGCGTAAACTCCCCGACAGGAAAAGGGTCCGCTTCGCCCGCCTCCAGCAATGGGGGCGGGCGAAACGCTGTTTGAGGCTTGAGAAGGGAGCTCATTTTCCGGCGCTTTCTGCGGAACCATCCGGAGAGGGGATTGTTGGTCCTTCGCTGCCCCATTTCACGGAGGATCCCATGAAAGAGACGGAACGCGCCAAGCATGAACATGGCGGGCCCGGCAAGTCCGCCCGCAAGGGACATCTGGACCCGGACGACAAGGGCAATGTGGCCAGTCAGCAGCAGACCGGCGGTGCTGGTACCAGCGATGAAAAGCCCGCTTCCGACCGGCGCATCGGCACCGGCGAATCGGAAGACCAGAAGCACTGATGGTTGAGCAGGTCCTTCTCACCGAGACGCGCATTCTCCCCATCGCCTCGGGCGGCTATGCGCCGGTCGAGGTGATGACGGGGCGGGGGCGCGTGGATTTCCGCTGGTACGAAGTGGAAGGAGCCGAAGCCGCCGTCTTGATGGTGGGCGGCGTCGGCGGCGGCTGGGACAGCCCGGCCCACGACCTCTATCCCTGGCTCTGTCAGGAATTGCCGAAGGCGGGCATCGCCGCTTTGCGAGTGCGATTCCGCCATTCCAGCCAGTTGAACGAGGCGCTTCACGATGTGCTGGCCGGTATCGCCTTCCTGGAGGGCGAGGGTATCAAGCGGGTGGGTTTGGTCGGACATTCCTTCGGCGGTGCGGTGGTGACCCAGGCCGCCGCTTTGTCGCCCGATGTGGACGCCTTGGTGACCATTGCCACCCAGGCCTATGGCGCCACCCTGGCCGATCAGGTCCTCTGCCAGACCTTGATGCTGCATGGCGAACAGGACGAAATTCTGCCGTCTCTTTGTACCGACCGGCTGGCTTCGCAGATCACCGCCCCCAAGCGCGTGGAATATTTCCCCGGCGCGGGGCATTGCCTGGACGAAGTGGCAGCTCAAATCCGGCCGCTTCTGCACGATTGGTTGGTGGCGCGGCTGCGGTGAGGCGGGCGAGAAGCTAGAAGACACAGATGAAAATAATAACAAACACCCTTTCTTCTATCTGTGTTTCTCTGTGTTCATCTGTGTCTCTATAAAAAGCCTCTACAGCCCCAGGCGCGGAATTTCGATGGCCGGGCAGCGGTCCATGATCACTGTCAGTCCCGCTTCCTCGGCGCGGCGTTTGGCGTCGTGGTCGATGACGCCCAATTGCATCCACACGACCTTGGCGCCGATGGCGATGGCTTCGTCCACGACGCCGCCGGCCTGTTCGGAATTCCGGAAGATATCGACCATGTCGACGGGGAAGGGAATTGCGGCGAGATTGGGATAGACCGTCTCGCCCAGCAATGTCTGTCCTTCCAGCCCCGGATTGATGGGAATGCAGCGATAGCCCTGACGTTGCAGGAAGGCCATGACGCTATGGCTGGGGCGGATGGTCTTGGGCGAGGCGCCGACCACGGCGATGGTCTTGACGCTGGTCAGGACGTCGCGGATCACGGCTTCGGACATCTTTCTGCTCCTGTGGGATTGCGCCGGTGAATCAGATGCCGCCGCCGGCTTCGATCAGGCCGGTCTGGCGCTCGACTTCCAGCAGCAATTCGTGAAGATGCGAATCGACCACGCCGTGATTTTCCAACTCGCGCACCGTGTTGATCAGGTAGTCGCGGTTCAGTCCGGCACGGCCTTCGGCATCCATGATGATCTGGGCCGAACGCTCCAGCCCCAGATTTCCGGCATATTGGCGGTGCTGGGGATCGGCCACGAAGGTATAGGCTTCCACCCGCTCGCCGCTGCGGCACAGGCAGACCGGCAAGGTGAGGGCGATATAGGCGTAAGATCCCAATTCCCGTTCGTTCAGGTAATCGACCACTTCGTCGGCCTTATCGGCAGCGACGCGGAAGGCCGCGCCCTGGCAGTGCCCGCCCGGCGTCAGCCCCAGCACCAGGCCCGGCTTCTCCGCCGTGCCTCGGTAATGGCGGGAGTAAAGGCAGAAGGCACGGTGATAGCCCTCCAGTACGGCGGGCTGCACATCCAGGTAAGGAAAACCCGGCCGCCACATCAGCGAGCCATAACCGAATACCCAAAGATCGCCTTCAGACATTATACCCTTCGTTCTTGCTGGAGAGATGCCGCGGGAGGCGCGACCTCTTGTGCGGAGATATTGTGATTTCAGGCCAGGATGAACAGGACGGCGTCTTCCCTCAGCAGCCCCGCCAGACGGGATCGCGCTTAGCGAGGAAGGCGTCGATGCCTTCCTCGGCGTCTTGGGCCAGCATGTTCCGGGTCATGACCTCGCTGGCATAGGCATAGGCCTCGTCCAGCCCCATTTCCGCCTGCCGGTAAAAGGCTTCCTTGCCGGTCGCCAGCGTCAGCGGGGATTTGGCGGCGATCTGGCGGGCCAGCTGAGTCACCTGCTCGTCCAGTTCCGCCGCCGGGACGGCACGGTTGATCAGGCCCCAGGCCTGCGCTTCGGCGGCGGTGACGGGGCGGCCGGTCAGCAGCATCTCCATGGCCTGTTTGCGGCCCACGGCACGCGACAGGGCGACCATGGGGGTCGAGCAGAACAGGCCGATATTGACGCCGGGCGTGGCGAAGCGGGCCTCTTCGGCAGCTATGGCTAGGTCGCAGCTCGCCACCAGCTGGCAGCCGGCGGCGGTGGCCATGGCATGGACCTTGGCAATCACCGGCTTGGGCAGCCGGACGATGGCGGTCATCAGGGCCGAGCACCGGGAGAACAGGTCGGCATAATTCTCCCGCCCCGGATTGGCGCGAATTTCCTTCAGGTCGTGTCCGGCGCAGAAGGCCGGGCCGTTGGCGGCGATGACCACCACCTTGACCGTCGCGTCCGAGGCGATCGCATCCAGTTCGGCCTGAAGGGCGGCCATCAGCCCCAGCGACAGGGCGTTGCGTGCCTGGGGGCGGTTCAGCGTCAGCGTGGCGATGCCCTCGGCATCCTGGCGCAGCAGCAGGGGCTGAGCGGTTTCGGCGGTCATGGATGGTCTCTCCCTGTTTCTTGATTATGAATTTCAGTCTGCGCCCCCGGGGACATGGGATCAAGCCCGTGCGTTGACGCAAAGGGAAAGCCGCCGCCATACTTGGAGAAAATAATCCCGGAGGAAACATGCCGCTCATCACCGTCGAGGATTTCCAGAAACTGGTTTCCGCCGAATTGCCGCTGGTCGATCTGTTCGGCATGCATACCGAGGCCATCGGCGAGGGCACGGCGCGCATGCGCATGCACGCCAATCCCGATCTGGTCCGTCCCGGCGGCACGGTCGCGGGACCGGCCCTGATGGCCCTGGCCGATGTCACCATGTATGCGGTGGTGCTGGGCATGATCGGCAAGGTGGAACTGGCGGTGACCACCAATCTGTCGATCAATTTCCTGCGCAAGCCGCCCCAGGCCGACGTCATTGCCGAAGGCCGCATCCTGAAGCTGGGCAAGCGCCTTGCGGTGGGCGAGGTGGCGCTCTACACGGACGGCAGCGACGACATGGTCGCCCATGTCACCGGCACCTATTCCATTCCTCCCTCGGCGGCGGCCGTCATGAGCCGGACCAGCGCGGCCTGAACGTTCCCCCGATGCGGCTCCGGCGATGCCGGAAAGAGAGGTGAGTCTTGCCCATGCGAGATGAGTCCTCCGGCTTTTCCGTCTCCCGATCGGTCTGACCGATCGGGCCGGGACGCATCTTTTTCAAGTCTTCTTCAGCCTTAGGTGCATTTGCCTCGGGGAAATTCTCCTCGCACTCTTGAGACGCTCATGCGTCGCCGCGAGTCGTGCAGGAAGGGTCCGGGAGGTATCACATGCTGCTGTCGGAAGTCGCCCCGAAGGCCTCCGCCACCGAAATCCGCCCGATGAAGGTGGAGGATTACGGCAGCCTTGCGCCGCTCTACCGCCGGATGGACTGGCAAGTGCCTTCCGTGGCGAAATGGCGCTGGCTGACGGTGGACAATCCCGCGCTGGCCGAGGCCGGGCCGGGATTCCGGCCCGGCTGGCTGTTGCTGAACGGCGGCAGGCCCTGCGGTTTTCTCGGGAATCTGGCCCAGCGCTATTGGCTGGACGGCGAAGCGGTGCTTGCTGCCGCGGGCCAAGCCTATCTGGTGCTGCCGGAACATCGCAGCGCCAGCCTCAAGCTGCTGCACCGCTTCATGAACCAGCCCGGCGTCTCGTTGCTGTTCAATACTTCGGCCAATGAAACGGCCTCCAGCATCTTTGAATTCTTCAAGTTCCAGAGCCTGCCGGAGGGGCCGCTCTCTTCCCGCTTCGGCTGGGTGCTGAATGCCGGAGCGGTGGCGGCGGCGAAAATGCGGCGGCAGGGGAAGGGAAAAAGCCTGGCCGGGCTGGCGAGCATCGTGGGCGCTCTCGCCGGAGGTCCCGGCCTGCGCTTGGCCGGTCATGGGATGAAACGCCCCGCCGGTGCCATGCCCGACCTGCGGTCCCTGGAGGCATCGGCGGTAGGCGAGGCCTTCGACCGGCTGTGGCTGCGTCTGACCCTCAGTTCGGAAAAGCTGCTGGCCTGGCGGGATGCCGCCACCTTGCGCTGGCGTCTGGGCGATCCCGATGCCCAACATCCGGTGCGCCTGATCAGTTGCGGCAGCGGCGGCTATCTAGACGGCTACGTCTTGTGGAAGGCGCATGCGCGGCCCGCGATCGGCCTGCTGGGCGCGCGCATCCTCGACCTGCAACTGGACCCGGAAGCGCCGCCCGAGACGGCGGACTGGCTGCTTTGGGCGGCCGCGCTGCAGGCCAGGCGCGAGGGCTGCCACCTGATGGAGATGTTCGGCCTGCCGGGCCTCGCGCAGCAGCGCTTCCTGGCGCGCCGGGCCATCCCCATGCCCTATCCCCATAACTCTTATTTCTATCGCGTGCCGGATGCGGCGCTGGCCCAGCTGCTGCAAGACCCGGATGTCTGGCTGCCCAGCCTGATGGATGGGGATGCCAGCCTCTTTTACTAACCCCTCAAACAGCGGCCAATGCACCCATGGTTGTTTTGTGGGGCGCGAATGTTCCGCGATAATTTCAGGAATGTGATCCCGCGGCGGTTTTTCCGGCTTGCTCAGCCGGAACCTGCGGAAGAGCCCCCCGCAACAATGTGGGACATGCATGATGACCATTTCTTCCCGCAACGGCCTGCAAATCTACACGACCTGCCCGCAGTCGAAGGACCAGGACGGGAAGGATTATCCGCGCCGGGTGATCGAGGTGGCCCAATGGAGCGAGGCGGCGGGCTGCGCCGGCATCCTGATCTATACCGACAACAGCCTGGCCGATCCCTGGCTGGTGGCGCAGGTCATCCTGCAGAACACCCGCAGCCTGCTGCCCTTGGTGGCGGTGCAGCCCCTCTACATGCATCCTTATGCGGCGGCCAAGAAGGTGGCCTCGCTGGCCCTGCTTCATGACCGGCGGATCGCCCTGAACATGCTGGCGGGCGGGTTCCGGAACGACCTGTTGGCGCTGGGCGACGACACGCCCCATGACGACCGCTACCGGCGCACCACCGAATATGCCCTGATCCTGAAGCAATTGCTGGAAAGCCCGCATCCGGTGCGTTTCGAGGGCCGGTACTACCGGGTCAAGGGAGTGAGGATGCAGCCGCCGCTGCCGCCCGAGCTGTTTCCGGAAATCCTGATCTCCGGCTCCTCGGCCGCCGGGCTGGCCGCCGCCGAGGACATCGGCGCCACGGCGGTGGTCTATCCCAAGCGCCTGGAGGCGGGGGAGGAGGCGAAGATGCCCGCAGGCTGCGGGGCGCGGATCGGCATCATCGCCCGCAAGGACGGCGCCGAGGCCTGGCGCATCGCGCATGAACGCTTCCCCGAAGACCGTCCGGGCGAACTGACCCATCAACTGGCCATGAAGGTCAGCGATTCGGTCTGGCACAAGCAGCTTTCCGAAACCGAGACCGTCCCCCGTTTCGCGGACGATCCCTATTGGCTGCGCCCGTTCCAGACCTACAAAACATTCTGCCCCTATCTGGTCGGCAGCTACGAGCGCACGGCGGCCGAGCTGGTCCAATACATCACCCAGGGACACCGCCTCTTCATCATGGATATTCCCCCGTCCTACGAGGAAATCGAGCATATGCGGCTGGCCTTCCAATACGCGCAGGAGATGGCGGCATGAGCGTGCGGCTGCTGCATCACCTTGTGGCCGCCCAGGCCGAAACCCGTCCCGAGGCGACGGCTCTGGTAATGGCGGACCAGCGCATGACCTATGGCGCGCTGGAGGCGATGTCCAACCGCTTGGCCCGGCTGCTGCGCGCGCAGGGATGCCGCGAGGGCGACCGGGTCTGCCTGCTGCTGCCCAAGTCGCTTCATGCCCTGACGGCCATCCAGGCGGTGCTGAAGGCGGGCTGCGTCTATGTCCCGATGGACCCCGCCAGCCCCGCCTTGCGGGCGGCCCGCATCGTCGAGTCCTGCCGCCCGCGCGTCATCCTGATCACGGCTGCCACCGGGAGGCTGATGGAGGAGATCGCCGCCGAAAGTCCCGCCGCCCGGGCCGCGCGGATCGGCCTGATCGGGCCGCAATCCTGGCCAGGAGTACATTTCGAGGCCGCCGAGGCCCTCGGCCTGCCGGAAAGCGCGCCGGATGTCCGCCGCGGGCCCGAGGATGCCGCTCATATCCTGTTCACCTCGGGGTCGACGGGTTTGCCCAAGGGCGTGGTCATCACCCATGCCAATGCCCTGTCCTTCGTGGAATGGGGCGTGGACTATTTCGGCATTGGGAAGGCGGATCGTCTCTCGGGCCATCCGCCGCTGCATTTCGATCTCTCCACCTTCGACATGTTCGGCAGCTTCAGGGCTGGGGCCGAATTGCATCTGGTGGCGCCGGAACTCAACCTGCTGCCCAACAAGCTGGCCGAGTTCATCCGCTCTTCCGCACTGACGCAATGGTTCTCGGTGCCTTCGGTGATGTCGCTGATGGCCAAGGCCGGGGTGATCCGCGACGGCGATTTCCCCAGCCTGAAGCGGGTGCTGTGGTGCGGCGAGGTGCTGCCGACCTCCAGCTTGATCCACTGGATGCGGCGCCTGCCCCATGTCCGCTTCACCAATCTCTACGGTCCCACCGAGGCGACCATTGCCAGCAGCTATTATACCGTTCCCGCCTGTCCCTCGGACGAGCGGGCCGCGATCCCCATCGGACGGCCTTGCGGCGGCGAGGATCTGCTGGTGCTGGATGAAGAGATGCGGCCCACGCCGCCCGGCGAGGTGGGCGATCTCTACATCGCCGGGGTGGGGCTCAGTCCCGGCTATTGGCAGGACCCGGAAAAGACACGGGGCGTCTTCCTGCCCCATCCCTTCTCCCCGGGCCGCGTCTACAAGACCGGCGATCTGGCGCGGCTGGGCGAGGACGGGCTGATCCATTTCGTCGGCCGCGCCGATAGCCAGATCAAGAGCCGGGGCTACCGCATCGAACTGGGCGAGATCGAGGCCGCACTGGATGCCCTGGGCATCCTCAAGGAAGCGGCGGTGGTGGCGGTCCAAAGCGGCGGTTTCGACGGCGCGACGATCTGCTGCGCCTATGTTCCCGCCGAGGACCATGACCTGAATCCCAAGGATTTGCGCAAGGCACTGAGCCGCCATCTGCCCGCCTACATGCTTCCGACGCGCTGGGCGGCCTACCGGATGCTGCCCAAGAATGCCAATGGCAAGATCGACCGTCCGCGCCTCAAGGAAGACATGTCGGCCAGTCCGGAGAAGGCCGATGCATGAAGCCGGACGGGCCCGGCCTGCCGAGGCCCGTCCGCTCACCATCATGCTGGTGGGCGAGGGGGCCCCAGCCATGCGCCTGCTCCGCAGCCTGACGGACAATTCCAGGCATTCCCTGGCCGGGGTGGTGACGGGCGAGGCGGTAGGATCGGGCCCCAGCCTGCGGGCCTTGGCGCGCAAGCTCGACTTGCCGGTCTGGCCCAGCCGCCTCGTGACCGATCCGGCCTTCGCCGAGATCGTCGCGGCGGCGGGGGTGGATTTGCTGCTGAACGTGCATTCGCTGCTGCTGGTCCGGCCCGAGGTCATCGCGGCGGCACGGATCGGCGCCTTCAACATGCATCCCGGCCCGCTGCCCCGCTATGCCGGTCTCAACAGCGTCAACTGGGCGCTGTTCCGGGGCGAGGAACAGCATGGCGTGACCCTGCATTGGATGGATGGCGGCATCGATACCGGCGCCATCGCCTATCAGACCCTGTTCGATGTCAGGCCGGACGACACGGCGCTGACGGTCTCGGCCAGGTGCAGCGACCTGGGTCTGGGGCTGATCCAGCGCCTGATCAAGACGGCGGCGATCGAGCCGTCCTCCATTCCGCGCCAGCCCACGGACCCGGTGAAGCGGGAATATTTCGGGCGGGAGATCCCCCAGCAGGGACGCTTGTGCTGGTCGCGCCCGGCGCGCGAGGTGGTGGACTTCATCCGCGCCTGCGACCACGGCCCTTTCCCCTCGGCCTGGGGCCATCCGCGCACGCGGCTGGGCGGGCGTGAATTCGCCGTCTTGCGCGCCTCCCGCACCGGCCAGCCCGCCACGGCCGCGCCGGGCACCGTCTGCGGGCGCGAGGGCAGCCAGGTCACGGTCGCCTGTGACGACGAGACGATCCTGGTTTCGCATGTCCTCTTCGACAGCCGTTCCATCGTCGCCGGCGAATTGCTGGCCCCGGGCCAGTGCCTGGAAGACGGAGATTGACCTCAAGCCTTCAGCCTAGGGAGTACGTGCGTATGATCGAGACGCTTCGGGAGTTCTTCGCCAACGAACTGAATGTCGATGTGCCTTCCATCGACACCGACCTGTTGGAAGAGAGCCTGGTGGATTCGCTGATGCTGCTGCAGTTGATCATGTTCCTGGAAAGCCGCTACGGCTTCACCGTCGCGCCCGACAGCCTGGAATTCGACAATTTCCGCAGCATCCGCAGCATCGCCGATTTCGCCGCCACGCAGATGGCGATGGCCTGATTCGCCGGGCGGGAAAGGGAGGATTATCCGAAAGCGCCGCAAGGCCAGCATTCATGCGCTCCTTGAGTGAGGTAAAATAATACCACTGGCGTAACTGCCTTGATTTCATTGGTTTTTTAGGTGTTGACGAGCGCGGGGAATCTGAGGATACTCCGCGCCTCAATGAGACGGGGCTTTTGGCCTCGCCTGGAAACCCCGGTTATGCAGTGGATGTCATGAAGACCTATTCCGCCAAACCGTCCGATATCGAAAAGAAGTGGATCTTGATCGACGCGGACGGCGTCGTCCTGGGCCGCCTCGCCAGCATCATCGCGATGCGTCTGCGTGGCAAGCACAAGACCACCTTCACCCCGCACATGGATTGCGGCGACAACGTCATCGTGATCAATGCCGACAAGGTGCGTCTGACCGGCAACAAGCTGGCGGACAAGCGCTTCTACTGGCATACCGGCCATCCGGGCGGCATCAAGGACCGCACCATGGGCCAGCTGCTGTCGGGCCGCTTCCCCGAGCGCGTGATCATCAAGGCCGTCGAGCGCATGATCACCCGTGGTCCGCTGGGCCGCGCGCAGATGAAGAACCTGCGCGTCTATGCCGGCGCCGCTCATCCGCATGAAGCCCAGGCCCCCGAGGTGCTGGACGTCGCCGCGATGAATCCGAAGAATAAGAGGAGCGCGTAAGCATGGCTGACGATCTCAAGAGCCTTGCTGATCTGAAGGCCGTCTCGACCGAGGCCGCTCCGGCCCGCGAGCCCAAGATCGACGCCCAGGGCCGTTCCTACGCCACCGGCAAGCGCAAGAACGCCATCGCCCGCGTGTGGGTCAAGCCCGGTTCGGGGCGCATCACCGTCAACGGCCGCGATGTCGAGAACTACTTCGCCCGTCCCGTGCTGCGCATGCTGATCAACCAGCCCTTCCAGGTCGCTGGCCGCGTGCAGCAGTTCGACGTGGTCTGCTCGGTCACCGGTGGCGGCCTGTCGGGCCAGGCCGGCGCCGTGCGTCACGGCATCAGCCGCGCGCTCAGCTTCTACGAGCCGGCCCTGCGTTCCTCGCTGAAGGCCAGCGGCTTCCTGACCCGCGACCCGCGCGTCGTCGAGCGTAAGAAGTACGGTAAGGCCAAGGCCCGCCGCTCCTTCCAGTTCTCGAAGCGCTAAGTCGTTTCCGGTCTTGGATCGGAAGAAGGCCCGCCCCGGAAGAGGCGGGCCTTTTTTCATTTGCGGGCAGCATTTGCCACCTCTTTTTATTCTTGGCTCTCGCCGTTGACCGGCGCGGTTCCGAGGCGTAGCTTTGCCGCTCGAATTTCCTGCCTCGGCAAAGGGTAAAGGCATGAACGACAACGAGATCCGGGTCGGCATTCTGGGCGCCAGCGGTTACACGGGTGCGGAACTGGTGCGCCTGCTGGCGTTGCATCCGACGGCACGCATGGTGGCGCTGACGGCCGACCGCAAGGCGGGCCAGACCATGGCCTCGGTGTTCCCGCATCTGGCCGGGCAGGACCTGCCCAACCTGGTGGCCATCGACGACGTGGATTTCAGCCAGCTCGACGCGATTTTCTGCGCGCTGCCCCATGGCACGACGCAAGAAGTGATCGCGGGCCTGCCCGGCCATCTGAAGGTGGTGGACCTGTCGGCCGATTTCCGCCTCTCCGATACCGGCACTTATGCTCAATGGTACGGCCACGAGCACAAGGCGCCGGACTTGCAGAAGCAGGCGGTCTACGGCCTGACCGAACTGGCCCGCGAGGCGGTCAAGAGCGCGCGGCTGGTGGCCAATCCGGGCTGCTATCCGACCTCGGCCCAATTGCCGCTGATGCCCCTGATCCAGGCCGGCCTGATCGAGGCCGACGAGATCATCATCGACGCCAAATCCTCGGTCTCGGGCGCCGGGCGCGGGGCCAAGGAAGCCAATCTCTATACCGAGGTCTCGACCGGCATCCATGCCTATGGCATCGGCAGCCACCGCCACATGCCCGAGATCGAACAGGGCCTGTCCCAGGCGGCGGGCCGTCCGGTGCAGGTGGCCTTCACGCCGCATCTGATGCCGATGAACCGCGGCATCCTGTCCACCATCTATGTGCGCCTCGCCAAGGATGTTTCGGTCGACGATCTGCGCCAGCACCTGATGCAGACCTATGAAGGCGAGCCCTTCGTGCGGGTGGTGCCGGAAGGCGTGGTGCCTGCGACGCGGCATGTCTACGGGTCGAACCACTGCCTGATGGGCGTCTTCGCCGACCGCCTGCCGGGCCGTGCCATCCTGTGCTCGGTCATCGACAATCTGGTGAAGGGGGCCTCGGGCCAAGCGATCCAGAACTTCAATCTGATGTTCGGCCTGAAGGAAACCGCTGCCCTGGAACAGCAACCTCTCTTCCCGTAAAAAGGACGAAATACAGCCATTGGAGGAATGACGTGAGCGCCCTGATCCTGCCCTTCGGGGGCGTGACCCCCACTTTGCATCCGGAAGCCTTCATCGCGCCCAATGCCGCCGTCATCGGCGACGTGCATGTGGGCGCGGGAAGCTCGATCTGGTTCGGCTGCACGGTGCGCGGTGACGTCAACAAGATCCGCATCGGCGAGCGGACCAATATCCAGGACCATACGGTCGTTCACGTCACCCGGGAAAAGTATCCAACCTATATCGGTTCCGACATCACCGTCGGCCATGGCGCCATTCTTCACGGCTGCGTGCTGGAAGACGGCTGCTTCATCGGCATGGGGGCCACGGTGATGGACGGCGTGGTGGTCGAAAGCGGCGCCATGGTCGCCGCCGGGGCCCTGGTCACGCCGGGCAAGCGGGTCAAGAAAGGTGAGTTGTGGGGCGGCAGCCCGGCCCGCCCCATGCGTCCGCTGACCCAGGCGGAACTGGATTTCTTCCCCGTCTCGGCGGACAATTATTGCGAACTGGCGGCGCAATATCTGCGAGAAGCGCGGGGGCGGTAGGATGAACGGCCCCGATCCGAACGACCCCCATCCCATGAAGGGGTTTCCCCGGGTCGGGTTCCTGAAGGCCTTCATCACCCGGCCCAACATCATCGTCGGCGATTATAGCTATTACGATGATCCGGCAGGGCCGGAACGCTTCCAGGACGAAAACGTCCTCTATCATTACGATTTCATCGGCGACCGGCTGATCATTGGCCGGTTCTGCGCCATCGCCACCGGGGCCAGCTTCATCATGAATGGCGGCAGCCATGCCGTCTCGGGCTTCTCGACCTATCCCTTCCTGATCTTCGGCCAGGGATGGGAGGGGCTGGAACCGGATTTCCCCTATAAGGGCGACACCGTCATCGGCAATGATGTCTGGATCGGGCGCGAGGCCACGATCCTGCCCGGTGTCACGGTCGGGGACGGCGCCATCATCGCCGCCAAGGCCGTCGTGACCGCCGATGTCGCGCCCTATGCCGTGGTCGCCGGGAATCCTGCCCGCGAAGTCCGCCGCCGTTTTCCGGAAGAGGTGGTGGCCGAATTGCAGTCCATCGCCTGGTGGAACTGGGACGCGGCCAAGATCACCCGGAATCTGCAAGCGATTGCCGGTGCAGACCTGAATGCCTTGAGGGCGGCGGCGCGGGAATAGGGGGCTCCAGCCTGGGGTCCGCTTACTCTTCGAGACGGCCCTGTGAGCCGCGCTCTGGAACATCCCTGAGGTCCAGGAGCCTCAGGCTCCTGGCGGGTGCAGGGCGGCGCCCTGCACCCCTTTCCCTCAAAAGTTCACGCCGTCTTGATGTCGCGCAGGAAGTGTTCGACTTCTCCGCGCAGGGAATCGGCGTTCTTCATCAGCTCGTCTGCGGAGTCGTAGACGAGCTGCGCCGATTGACCGGTTTCACTGGCGGCTTGCGAGACGCCGATGATGTTGCTGGAAACCTCGTCGGTTCCGGCGGCCGCCTGCTGGACGTTGCGGGCGATTTCCTGGGTGGCCGCGCCTTGTTCCTCGACCGCCGAGGCGATGGAGGAGGCGATCTCGTTGATCTGGCGGATGATCTTGGCGATATCGCCGATGGCATGCACGGCTTCGGCTGTTTCCTCCTGCACCGACTGGATCTGGCGGGCGATTTCTTCCGTCGCCTTGCCGGTCTGGTTCGCCAGCGATTTCACCTCGTTGGCGACCACCGCGAAGCCCTTTCCGGCCTCGCCCGCACGGGCCGCCTCGATCGTGGCGTTCAGCGCCAGCAGATTGGTCTGGCTGGCGATGTCGGTGATCAGATTGACCACTTCGCCGATCTTCTGCGCGGCACTGGCCAAGCTTTGCACCTTGGCATTGGTGCGTTCGGCCTGTTGGGCGGCTTGATTGGCGATGCTGCTGGACTCGATCACCTGACGCGAGATTTCCCGCACCGAGGACGACAATTCCTCGGCGGCGGCGGCGACGGTCTGCACATTGCTGGAGGCCTGTTCGGCGGCGGCGGCCACGGCGGCGCTGCGTTCGCTGGTGCCGCGGGCGCCGGAGGTCATGCTTTCCGAGGCTTCGTGCAGGTGGCGGACTGAAACGCTGACCGATTGCAGCAGGGCGCTTACTCCGCTGTCGAACTTCCGGGCCAGCTCTTCCATGCGTTGCTGGCGGGCCAGTTTCCGTTCGTTCTCGGCGGCCTGTTCGGCGGCGATGCGGGATCGTTCGATGGCATTGGTCTTGAACACCGCCAGCGCGCGGGCGAGACCGCCGATTTCGTCCTTACGGTCGCTGTCGGTGATCGCGATGCCGTGGTCGCCCTGGGACAGGCGGGTCATGTCGCCGGTGAGGCGGGCCAGGGGGCGGGTGATGCTGCGACTGATCGCCAGGGACGTGCCCAGAACCAGCAGCAGCAGGGCGGCGACACCGCCGCCGAAGCTGATCAGGCGGCTGAAGAAGATGGCATCGACATCGTCGATATAGATGCCGGTACCGACGATCCAGCCCCAGGCGGGAAAGCCCTGGACATAGGACAGTTTGCGCACGGGTTCGGTCACATTGGGCTTGGGCCAGTAATAGAAGACGAAGCCCTGGCCTTTTTCCCGCACGATGGACACGAATTCGCGGAAGAAGTAATTGCCGCGCTTATCCTGCATGTCCGACAGATCCTTGCCCACCAGCGCCGGGGTAAAGGGATGCATCAGCATCTTGTTGCTGGTGGACTGGACCCAGAAATACTCGTTGCCTTCATAGCGCAGGGCTTGGAGCGCCTGCAAAGCCGCCGCCTGGGCTTCTTCCTGGCTCATCTGTCCGGAAGAGGCGAGGGCGTGGTAATGCCCCAGCAGCGAAACCGCCGTTTCCACCAGATGGCGCGTCTTGAGCTCGCGGTCATGCAGCAGGTCCGAACGCAGCAGGAACAGGGCGGTGGCGACCACCGTGACCAGTGCGACTGCAGCAATGGCAATATTTGTCCACAACTTGGACGAGATTCGCATGTCATTGATATGCACAATATCCCCCTAAGAACTGCGCCCTGAAAGGCGCTTATTATGCGCTGTATTCTTGCCGCTTATAGAAAAAGCGCAAGGGGATAGTAGAAAAAAACTTTAGATCACTCTACGGGTGAATACCCTATAAAGTTGAGTATCCCTAAAGTTTCATTGTGCCGCGTCAAGCCGGGGAACGGGCGTGCGGAACCGGGCGAGAAGCTCGGCTTCGCGGGCCTTGGCTTTTTCCACATTGGCCTGCTTGACATGGCCGAAGCCGCGCATCGTCTGGGGCAGGGCGGCGATTTCCACCGCCAGCGCATGGTTCTCGGGGGACAGCCCGGCCAGCAATTCCGCCACCACCTCTTCATATTCGCCGATCAGGCGGCGTTCCATGCGCCGCTCCTCGCTGCGACCGAAGGGGTCGAAGGCGGTGCCGCGTAAGGACTTCATCTTCGCCAGCAGGCCGAAGGCCTTCATCATCCAAGGGCCGAAGCTGGATTTCACCGGCAGGCCGGTATGGGGATCGCGGCGCGAGAAGGCGGGCGGGGCTAGGTGGAATTCCAGCTTGCTCCAGCCGTCCTCGAACTGCTCGGACAGGGCCTTGCGGAAGCTGTCCCCGGCATAGAGGCGGGCGACTTCGTATTCGTCCTTGTAGGACATCAGCTTGAAGGCCGAGCGTGCCACGGCGTCGGTCAGGCCTTCCATCCCCGGCGTGCGGTGCTGCTCGGTTTCGCGGGCATGGTTCACCAGCTTACGGTAGCGGGCAGCCCAGGCTTCGTTCTGGTATTCGACCAGGAAAGCCTCGCGGCGGGCAATGACCTCGTCCAGGCTCTGCGACAGGCGTTGGTCCTCGGGCAGGGAGTCGGCCGGCAGGGCGATCGCTTCGACGGCTGCCGGATCATGGGCGGCGCGGCGGCCCCAGAGGAAGGCCTGGCGGTTGAACTCGATGGCCGTGTTGTTCAGTTCGATGGCCCGCAGGATGGAGGCCTCGGCCAGCGGGATCAGCCCCTTCTGCCAGGCATAGCCGACCAGGAAGAGATTGGTGGCGATGGAATCGCCCATCAGCGCGGAGGCAAGGCGGGTGGCGTCGATGAAATCCACCGCTTCTTCGCCCACGGCTTCAGTGATGGCGCTGCGGATCTTGCGGGTGGGAAAGGCCAGGTCCGGGGTCTGGGTGAAATCGGCCGTGGCGGTCTCATGGGCATTGATGACGGCGCGCGAGAAATCCGTGCGCGTCTTGGCCAGGGCGTCGAAGCTGCCGGCCACCACCATGTCTCCGCCCAGCAGCAGGTTGGCGCCGCCCGCGACGATGCGCACGGCATGGATGGCTTCGGGATCGTCGGCGATGCGCAGATGGCTGATGACCGCGCCGTTCTTCTGGGCCAGCCCGGTCATGTCCAGTACCGAACTGCCTTTGCCCTCGATATGCGCGGCCATGCCCAGCAGGGCGCCGATGGTCACGACGCCGGTGCCGCCGATGCCGGTGATGACGATGCCATAGGGTTCGGCGGCGGAAGGCAGGACCGGTTCCGGCAGGTCATCGAAGCACCGTGCCTTGCCCGCGCCCAGGGCTTCGTGACGGCGCGGCTTGCCGCCATGGACGGTGACGAAGCTGGGGCAGAAGCCCTTCAGGCAGGAAAAGTCCTTGTTGCAGGCCGATTGGTCGATGACCCGCTTGCGGCCGAATTCGGTTTCGACGGGGGCGACGGCGACGCAATTGGACTTGGCACCGCAATCGCCGCAGCCCTCGCAGACCAATTCGTTGATGAAGACGCGCTTGTCCGGGTCGGGCATCTGGCCGCGCTTGCGCCGCCGCCGCTTCTCCGCCGCGCAGGTCTGGTCGTAGATCAGCACCGAAACGCCGGGAACATCGCGCAATTCCAGTTGCAGCCGTTCCAGCTCGTCACGGTGATGGATGCGGGTGCCGGGCGGGAAGGCGGCGCCGAGGGGATATTTGTCGGGCTCGTCCGTGACGACGAGAATGGTCCGCACGCCTTCGTCGTAAACCTGCCGGGCGATGTTGGGCACGGTCAGCGGTTCTTCCAGATGTTGCCCGCCGGTCATCGCCACGGCGTCGTTGAACAGGATCTTGTAGGTGATGTTGACCTTGGCGGCGATGGCGGCCCGGATGGCGAGGCTGCCGGAATGGTAATAGGTGCCGTCGCCGAGATTCTGGAAGACGTGCCGGGTTTCGGTGAAGGGGGCTTGGCCGATCCAGGATGCGCCTTCGCCGCCCATCTGGGTCACCGTTTCGGTATGGCGGTTCATCCAGATCGCCATGTAATGGCAGCCGATCCCGGCCCCGGCGCGCGATCCCTCCGGCACGACGGTCGAGGTGTTGTGCGGGCAGCCGGCGCAGTACCAGGGCAGGCGCTGTACCGAGGCGGGGATGTTCGCCAGCGCCTTTTCCTTGGCATCCAGCCAGTCCAGACGCTGCCTGATGCGGTCGGAACTGTGGAAGCGGGCGATGCGCGCGGCGAGCACGCGGGCGATACGGGCGGGGGTGAGTTCCCCGGCGGAGGGAAGAATCCATTCGCCTTTTTCGTCGAACTTGCCGATCACGCGCGGGCGCACATCCTCGCGCCAGTTGTAGAGCTGTTCCTTGAGCTGGTTCTCGATGACCGCGCGTTTCTCCTCGACCACCAGGATCTCTTCCAGCCCTTCGGCGAAATGGCGGATACCCTCGCGTTCCAGCGGCCAGGACATGCCGACCTTGTAGACCCGCAGGCCGATCTCGGCGGCATGGGCCTCGTCGAGGCCCAGGTCGTCCAGGGCCTGGCGCACATCCAGATAGGCCTTGCCGGTGGTGACGATGCCGAGGCGCGGGCGCGGGCTGTCGATGACTACCCGGTCGATGCGGTTGGCCCGCGCGAAGGCCAGGGCAGCATAGAGCTTGTGCCGCATCAGGCGCAATTCCTGCTCCATCGGGCGGTCGGGCCAGCGGATATGCAGGCCGCCGGGCGGCATCACGAAATCGTCAGGCTCGACCAGGGTCAGGCGGAACGGGTCGATCTGGACGGTGCCCGAGCTTTCCACCGTTTCGGAAATGGTCTTCATGGCGACCCAGCAGCCGGAATAGCGCGACAGGGCCCAGCCGATCAGGCCGTAATCCAGGATTTCCTGGACGCCGGAAGGATTGAGCACCGGGATCTGCGCATCCATCCAGGAATATTCGCTCTGATGGGGCAAGGTCGAGGAGCGGGCGCCATGGTCGTCGCCGGCCAGAAGCAGCACGCCGCCATGGGGCGAGGTGCCGGCGTAATTACCGTGCTTGAATACGTCGCCGCTGCGGTCCACTCCGGGGCCCTTGCCGTACCATAGGGCGAAGACGCCGTCATGCAGGGCGCCGGGCCACAGCCCTACTTGCTGAGTGCCCCAGACATGGGTGGCGGCCAAGTCCTCGTTCAGGCCGGAGACGAAGCGGATCTTCTCGGCTTCCAGGAAGCGCTGCGCCTTGACGATTTCCTTGTCCAGTCCGCCCAGGGGCGAACCGCGATAGCCCGAGATGAAGCCTGCGGTATTCAGTCCCGCCGCGATGTCCCGCTGGTGCTGCAGCATGGGCAGGCGGACCAGGGCCTGGATGCCGGTCATGAAGACCCGCCCCTGTGCCACCACGTATTTGTCGTCGAGGGATATCGCGGCTGCTACGGTCATCGCACATCCTCCCAGTGTATTTCTGTCGTTTTAATAAGACAGTGGGGAGACTCGATTTCGCGCACAATGCGGCCAAAGGTTCGGGGCGAAGAACGCAAGGAACGATCTCCATTTCCCCTGTGCCCTGCTTGGTTGTTCCACGCATGGGCGAGTCTTGGAAAGCTTGTTTCCCTTTCCCCGGGCGCCTCAGCCGAAAGGCGGGGATGGGAACCCAACCGGGGCGCCGGGCGTTCAGAAAGGAGAGGATTTCCCGACAGGAGGAACAGTCATGCGATTCTCCCTGCTCGCCAGTACCGTGCTGGCCGCCAGCGTTGCCTGGAGCGGGCTTGCCGCCGCCCAGGGAACGACCGTGGAGCGAGGCCCCCAGACGATCGAGGATCCGGGACAATCGGCAGACGAGGCCCGCGAACGGCAGATGCGCGATTCCCCGCAGGAGACCCAGGAGCAGGCGATCACCCAGCAGCGTTCCTCCGACCAGCAGCCGCCGGCCGTGGAGCCGCCGCCCGGGGAAGGGCCGCCTGCCGGCCAAGCCGGTCAGCTTTCTCCCGATGCGCAGGAATTGATCGGCCGCGAGGCGGTGGGTAGCGATGGCGTGCAACTCGGCCAAGTCGCCGACGTGCTGGTCGGCCCGGACGGCAATGTGGAAGCCGTGCTGGTCGATCGCGGTGGCTTCCTGGGCCTCGGCGCCACGCAGGTGGCAGTCGACTGGCAATTGGTGACGGTCCCCGAAGGCGGGGATCAGGTGGTGATCGGCATGACCGAGGATCAGGTGGCGAACCTGCCCGAGCATGAACGCTGAGCCGGGGTGCAAAAAGGGAAGGGGCCCGCGGGCCCCTTCTTCAGTTCTTACTTACGCATAGGCCCAAACCAGCAGCGCCACGCCCAGGATCAGGCGGTAGACCACGAAGGGCGTCATGCTGAAGCGCTTCAGCCAGGCCATCATCAGGGCCAGGGCGATATAGGCCGAGATGAAGGCGAAGACCGCGGCCAGGGCGGCATCCAGTTGCAAGGCCACATCGCGCGAATTCCAGATCTCATAGCCCATCAAGGTCCCGGCGGCCGCCGTGGTCGGGATGGAAAGCAGCATCGAGAAGCGCGCCGCCTGGGTACGGTCGAAGCCCAGGAAGCGGGCGGCGGTCATGGTCACGCCCGAACGGCTTGTGCCGGGGATGAGGGCCAGGATCTGGGCGAAGCCGATCACCCAGGCATGGCGCATGCGCATGCCTTCGACCGCCAACTCGGTGCGGCCGATGCGGTCGGCGACATAAAGCAATATCCCGAAGAACAGGGTCGCCCAGGCAACCACGGCAACGCTGCGCAGGCCGTCGCCGATGACGACCTTGTAGGCCAGCCCGGCGAGGATGACGGGCAGGGTGGCAAGGATCACCAGCCATGCAAGGCGCGCACCCTCGTCACGGTGGCCGCCGAGGAAGCGCACGGCACCGCGCGCCATATGCCAGCTGTCCCGCCAGAAATACAGGACCACGGCGGCCAGGCTGCCGATATGGACGGCGACGTCCAGTTCCAGTCCCTGGTCGACGCTGCCGTTGATGGCGGGAATGAGAATGAGATGGCCGGAAGAACTGATGGGAAGGAATTCGGTAACGCCCTGGACGATTGCCAGTACGATGAGTTCAAGAGGGGTCATTGGCGCTCCGTCGGCAGCTCGGCTGGGCAGAATGCCTTGTTGCCGTTAACAGATGCCCCTTGCATAGCAGAAATAAACGCCTCAGGAGTATAATTCCTTGGAAATTTAATATTTCCGACTGGATAAAGGAAAGAGCGGAAAAGGAGATTTCTCTACCGAGAAGACTATCTCCGATTTATTCCACTCTGTCTCCTTCTGTCAGAAATGCTGGTCGCGGGCCACTTCCACATCCGACATATAGATGATGCCGGTGCGGTCGGTTAGGAGTTTCAGGCCCTGTTCCATGAGACGGTGGGCCTGGTCCTGGCTGGTGATGACGATGATCATGGCATTGGCCAATGCTCCCGACAGATCGGTTTCCCCGCGTTCGCCGGTATGTCCCTTGCCAGACAAATGGGGCAGCATTGTGTAGCCGGTGACGCCAAGCTTTTCGATCAGATGCAGCATGGGCCGGACCATGGGCTGTTCGAGAATGATCTCGACCCGCTTTTTCTTGAAGGTTTCCATCGCGCCTTCCTCAGCCAAACAACCAGGTTGCCGCCGCCAGATAGACCGGAATGCCGATGACGACGTTGAAGGGGAAGGTTATCGCCAAGGCCAGGGTGACGTAAACGCCCGGATCGGCCTTGGGCACCGCCAGGCGCATCGCCGCCGGCACGGCGATATAGGAGGCAGAGGCTCCCAGCACGGCCAGCAGCGTGGCGCCGCCCACCGACAGGCCCAGCAGCCAGGCCATGCAGAGGCCGGCCAGGGCGCCGACCAGGGGCATGTACAGGCCGAAGGCCAGAACCATGCCGCCGCCCAGTTTGCTGGCCCGCAGGCGGCGCGAGGCGACAAGGCCCATTTCCAGCAGGAACAGGCAGAGCACACCCTTGAAGGGATCGAGCATGAAGGCGCCCACGGCGTCCATGCCCCGGTCGCCGGTGGTCCAGCCGATCAGGAAGCCGCCGACCAGCAGCACCACGCTGCCGTTGACGAAGATCTCGCGCAGCACCTCGCCCGACATCTGGGGATTGTCGCCCGCCAGGCCGCCGCCGTCCTTGCTGGCGCCGCGCCGGGCCAGCAGCAGGCCGCTGACGATGGCCGGGGTTTCCATCAGCGCCATCATGGCGACCAGATGACCCTCGAAGGGAATACCCTGGCTGTTGAGGAATTCGGTGGCGGTGACGAAGGTGACGACGCTGATCGAACCGTAATGGGCCGCAACCGCCGCCGCCGTTTCCCGTTTCATCAGCGTGGTGGCGCGCAGCAGGAAATAGGCCAGGAAGGGCAGCAGGAAGCTCAAGGCGACGGCGGCCAGCAGCGACAGCGCCACATTCAGCCCGAAGCCGGCATGGGAGAGCTTGACGCCGCCCTGGAAGCCGATCGAGGCCATCAGATAGATCGCCAAGCCCTTGCTGATGGCTTCGGGAATTTCCAGGTCCGAGCGCAATTGCGCCGCGATGAAGCCCAAGGCGAAGAACAGCACCATGGGCGTCAGCAGATTGCCCATGGCGACCGAGATTACGTCACCCAACGTCAGTCCTCCTGGGGTGAAAGATGGTCGAGAAGGGCCTGTGCCGCCACCGAGACCTGACGCCCGGCCGGCCAGACCAGATACCATTGCTTGAGGATCGGGAAATCCTCGACGTCCAGTTCCACCAATTCGCTGATGCCGTGGATGGCATGGCGGGACATCACGGCGAGGCCCAGCCCGCCCATCACGCCCTGCTTGATCGCCTCGTTGCTGCCCAGTTCCATGCGCAGGCGCGGATGCAGGCCGCGATCCTCGAAGAAGCGTTCCATGGCATTGCGCGTGCCCGAGCCCGTTTCGCGCATCAGGAAGGGTTCCTGCATCACCCGCTCAAGACTCTGGCGTCCCTGTCCGGCCAAGGGATGGCCGGCGGGCGCGACCACCACCAGCGGATTGGCGAGGAAGGGCCGGGTGACGACTTCGGGGTCCTGGGGCGGTTGGCCGAAGACATAGAGGTCGTCATGATTGTTCCGCAGGCGGTCGAGGACGCGGTCGCGCTGGATCAGTTCCAGCGTCACTGCGATGCCTGGATAGGCATTGCAGAAGGGGCCCAGCAGGCGCGGCAGGAAATATTCCGCCGTGGTCACCGCCGCGATGCGCAAGCTGCCGCGCTTGACGCCCTTGATATCGTCCAGGGTCATCTCGAAGTGGTCGATGCTGTCGAAGACCTCGCGGCACATACGGTGCAGGGCGCGTCCCGCCTCGGTCAGGTAGACCTTCTTGCCCACCTGCTCGAACAGCGGCAGGCCGACCGAATCGCTGATCTTCTTGACCTGCATGGACAAGGTGGGTTGAGTCAGGGACATCTCCTCGGCGGCACGTGAGAAGCTGCCGTGGCGGGCGATGGCGTCGAAGACGCGTAATTGACGGAAGGTGGCATGGCGCATGGCGGATCTTATAGATGATCCTCTATGGAACGTATAGAACGAATGATACTTGTTTATCCTTTAACCAGTCCCTGCTGACAGCATGAGGACGAGCGACGGGAGCCGGCTCATGCCGTTACGGGCAATCATCTTCGACGTCGATGGCACTTTGGCCGAGACGGAGGAGGCCCACCGCCGGGCTTATAACCTCACCTTTGCCGCCATGGGGCTGGGCTGGGTGTGGGACCGGCCCTTGTACAAGCGGCTTCTGGGCGTGGCTGGCGGCTGCGAGAGGCTGCGCCATTGGCTATCCGAAGCCCATCCCGGCCTGCTGGCCGAGGATCCGGGCCTGGTCGACGCCATCCATCGCGCGAAGACAGCCCGTTTCCTGGACATGGTCCGGGCCGACGAAGTCGCCTTCCGTCCCGGCGTGCGCCGCCTGATCGCCGAAGCGGCCGAGGCCGACCTGCGCCTGGCGGTGGCGACGGCGACCAGCCGGGTCAATATCGAGGCCCTGCTGAAGAATCTCGGGCCGCTGGGCGAATGCTTCACCGTGCTTGCCACGGGCGAGGATTCGCCGCGCAAGAAGCCCGCCCCGGACGTCTATCTCGCTGCCTTGTCCCGCCTCGGCCTGCCGCCGCAATCCTGTCTCGCGCTGGAGGATTCCCATGTCGGCCTGACGGCGGCGCGTGCCGCCGGGCTGACCTGCGTGGTGACGGTCAGCGCCTGGAGCGAGGGCGAGGATTTCACCGCCGCCACCGCCGTCCTCAGCGACCTGGGCGAGCCCGAACGGCCCTTCAACGCCGTCGAGGGCGAAACCCACGGCAAGTCCTGGGCCGATCTCGACCTGCTGCGCCGCTGGCATGGCGCCGCTTTGAACCAGGGACGGCGCTCGGCGTAAGGAAAGGGCGGGGGCGGGACGGTTTCCCGAAGTTATCAATCAGGACTCTATCGCGCCGCCTTTCCTGTGGCATAAGGGGCCACCCGCGCCACAGGAGCCCAGTCAGGCATGATTCGTTTCGACAATATCAGTAAGCAGAACGGCCACCGTATTCTCTTCTTCGAGGCCTCTGCCGCGCTCAACAGGGGCGAAAAGGTCGGCCTCGTCGGTCCTAATGGCGCCGGCAAGACCACGCTGTTCCGGATGATCACCGGGGAAGAGCTGCCGGATGACGGCCAGGTGGCGGTCGAGAAGCAGGTCTCGATCGGCTATTTCAACCAGGATGTCGGCGAAATGTCCGGCCGTAGCGCGGTCGCGGAAGTGATGAACGGCGCCGGGCCGGTCAGCGAGGTGGCGGCGGAATTGGCCGAACTCGAAGCGGCCATGTGCGATCCCGACCGCGCCGACGACATGGAGACCATCCTCGAACGTTACGGCGAAGTGCAGGCGCGTTTCGAGGAATTGGGCGGCTATGAGCTGGAGGGAAAAGCGCGGGAAGTGCTCGCCGGGCTCAGCTTCAGCCAAGAGATGATGGACATGGACGTGGGCGCGCTGTCGGGCGGCTGGAAGATGCGCGTGGCGCTCGCCCGCATCCTGCTCATGCGGCCCGACGCCATGCTGCTTGACGAGCCGAGCAACCACCTGGACCTCGAAAGCCTGATCTGGCTGGAGGAATTCCTGAAGGGCTATGACGGGGCGCTGCTGATGACCTCGCATGACCGCGAGTTCATGAACCGGATCGTCACCAAGATCATCGAGATCGACGAAGGATCGCTGAACAGCTATTCCGGCGATTATGCCTTCTACGAGCAGCAACGGGCGTTGAACGAGAAGCAGCAGCAAGCGCAGTTCGAGCGGCAGCAGGCGATGCTGGCGAAGGAACTGAAGTTCATCGAGCGCTTCAAGGCCCGCGCCTCGCATGCCAGCCAGGTTCAGAGCCGGGTGAAGAAGCTGGACAAGATCGAGCGCTTCGAGCCGCCGAAGCGCCGCCAGGTCGTCGCCTTCGACTTCCCGCCCGCCCCGCGCTCGGGCGAGGATGTCGCGGTCCTGAAGAATGTGCACAAGGGCTATGGCAGCCGGACCATCTATCAAGGGCTGGACCTGACCATCCGCCGCAAGGAGCGTTGGTGCGTCATGGGCGTCAACGGCGCGGGCAAGTCGACCCTCCTGAAGCTGGTGGCGGGCGCGACCGAACCGGATGCCGGGACCGTCGCCGTCGGCGGCAGCGTCAAGATGGGCTATTTCTCGCAGCACGCCATGGAAGTGCTCGATGGCGACCGCACCGTGTTCGAATCGCTGGAAGATGCTTTTCCGCAGGCGAACCAGGGCTCGCTGCGGGCGCTTGCGGGCTGCTTCGGCTTCTCGGGCGACGACGCGGAAAAGAAATGCCGCGTCCTCTCGGGCGGCGAAAAGGCTCGCCTCGTGATGGCGATCATGCTCTACAACCCGCCGAACTTCCTGGTGCTGGACGAACCGACCAACCACCTCGACCTTGACACCAAGCAAATGCTGATCTCGGCGCTGGATTCTTACGAAGGCACCATGCTCTTCGTGTCGCACGACCGCCATTTCCTGGCGCGACTGTCCAACCGGGTGCTGGAACTGACCCCCGACGGCATCCACCAATATGGCGGCGGCTACACGGAATACGTGGCCCGCACCGGACAGGAGGCACCGGGGCTGCGGAGCTGATCGGGCGGCGGGAGAGTTAGAACCCAAAACCTTGGTGTCTTTGTGCCTTGGTGGCTTTCAGCGGCAGGAAAAAACCACCAAGACACGAAGGCACCAAGAGGCCGGTTTCGAGGACGTTTTCTTTAGCAAAATGCGGAAAAACACCCATAGCTCGGGCTTTCCCGTCATCCCCGCGAAAGCGGGGATCCAAGTTGGGGCAACGCTGAGGTTTTGCCGCAAGATATTGACTGGTGGATGCATGGATTCCCGCTTTCGCGGGAATGACGAGACTTTTCCGCAGACTGTTACAGCGTTTGCTGTTGATGCCATCCGCTGACGCGGACGGGGTGACATGATATGCCGCGCACCGGTCAAGCCTTGGTGCGCGGCATATCCGCAGTCTTTCTTACGAACAGCCCGAGGTGCTGCCGCAGGTGTCGCACTTCATGCAGGTGCCGTTGCGGACCAGGGTGAAGTTGCCGCATTCGCCGCAGGCGTCGCCCTCATAGCCCTTGAGGCGGGCTTCGCGGATGCGTTCGCTGCGGGTGTCGACTTCCTCTTCGATCAGCAATTCGGTGCTTTCTTCCAGGGCGATGGCGGTGGCGCCTTCGACCAGGGAGGTCTCGATGCTGGTCTGCGAGGTGCTGGTCGTGGTGGTCTTGCCCGCGCCGTTGCGGCCCTTCAGCACATAGAGGTTGCTGCGGACATAGCCCTTCGAGGTCAGGCGTTCGACCACCGCACCCAGGGCGGCTTCCTGGCTCGACAGCGTGGCTTCGGCGGTGGTGCCGCGGCCGACGGTGTCGGGCATCAGGTCGCCGGGTTCGACATGGGCCAGATCGGTGCGGCCGAGATAGGAGATGGCGAGTTCGCGGAAGATGTAGTCCAGGATAGACGTGGACATCTTGATCGTCTCGTTGCCCTCGACCATGCCCGACGGATCGAAGCGGGTGAAGGTAAAGGCCTCGACATATTCCTCCAGCGGCACGCCGTATTGCAGGCCGATCGACACGGCGATGGCGAAGTTGTTCATCATGGCGCGGAAGGCGGCGCCTTCCTTGTGCATGTCGATGAAGATCTCGCCGACCTTGCCGTCTTCGTATTCGCCGGTGCGCAGATAGACCTTGTGGCCGCCGACGATAGCCTTCTGGGTGTAGCCCTTGCGGCGGTCGGGCAGCTTGCGGCGCTTCTGGACGATGCGCTCGACCACGCGCTGGGCGACGATCTCGGCCCGCGCGGCGGCGGGGGCCTCGGCCACTTCCTCTTCCAGCGTCTCGTCGTCGATCAGCGAGGATTGCAGCGGCTGGCTGAGCTTCGAGCCGTCACGGTAGAGGGCGTTGGCCTTCAGGCCCAGGCGCCAGGACAGCATGTAGGCGTCCTTGCAGTCCTCGACGCTGGCGGCGTTGGGCATGTTGATGGTCTTGGAGATGGCGCCCGAGATGAAGGGCTGCGCGGCGGCCATCATCTTGATGTGGCTGTCCACCGACAGGAAGCGCTTGCCCTTGCGGCCGCAGGGATTGGCGCAGTCGAAGACCGGCAGATGCTCGTCCTTGAGGAAGGGTGCGCCCTCCAGTGTCATGGCGCCGGTGACATAGGTGTTGGCTTCCTCGATCTGGGCCTTGGTGAAGCCCAGAGCGGACAGCATGTCGAAGTTGAAGTCGTTCAGCTGCGCCATGGTGAAGCCCAGCACCTCGGTGCAGAAGCTTTCGCCCAGGGTGAAGCGGTTGAAGGCGAACTTGATGTCGAAGGCGCTGGCGGCGGCGGCCTCGGCCTTGGCGATCACCTCGGGGGTGAAGCCCTTGGCGGCCAGGCTTTCCGGATTGATGTGCGGAGCGCCGGTCAGGGTGCCGTGGCCGACCGCATAGCGGATGATCTCCTCGATATCGGTCTGGCTGTAGCCCAGGGTGCGCAGGGCTTCGGGCACCATGCGGTTGATGATCTTGAAATAGCCGCCGCCGGCCAGCTTCTTGAACTTCACCAGGGCGAAGTCGGGCTCGATGCCGGTGGTGTCGCAATCCATCACCAAGCCGATCGTGCCGGTCGGCGCGATCACCGTGGCCTGGGCGTTGCGGTAGCCGTGTTCCTCGCCCAGGGCAAGGGCCTGGTCCCAGGCCTTGCGGGCTGCCGCCACCAGCACGTCGTCGGGGCAGTTGGCGCCGTCCAGCGGCACCGGCGGGATGCTCAGGCCTTCATAGCCCGAGGTCAGGCCATAGGCGGCGCGGCGATGGTTGCGGATGACGCGCAGCATGTGGTCGCGGTTGGGCGCGAAGCCGGGGAAGGCGCCCAGTTCGCCCGCCATCTCGGCCGAGGTGGCGTAGGAGATGCCAGTCATCAGCGCGGTGATGGCGGCGCAATAGGCGCGGCCCGCGTCGCTGTCATAGGGCAGGCCCGAGGTCATCAGCAGGCCGCCGATATTGGCGAAGCCCAGGCCCAGCGTGCGGTATTCATAGGACAGGCGGGCGATCTGCTCGGACGGGAACTGGGCCATCAGCACCGAGATTTCCAGCACCACGGTCCACAGGCGGCAGGCATGCGAGAAGGCTTCGATGTCGAAGCTGCCGTCCGCGCGGCGGAAGGCGATCAGGTTCAAGGACGCCAGATTGCAGGCGGTGTCGTCCAGGAACATGTATTCCGAGCAGGGATTCGAGGCGTTGATGCGCCCCGAGGCCGGGCAGGTGTGCCACTCGTTGATGGTGGTGTCGTACTGCAGGCCCGGATCGGCGCAGGCCCAGGCGGCTTCGCCGATCTGCTCCCACAGGTCGCGGGCCTTGATGGACTTGGCCACCTTGCCGTCGGTGCGGCGGATCAGGTTCCAGTCGCCGTCGTCGAGGACCTTCTGCAGGAACTCGTTGGTCACGCGCACCGAATTGTTGGAATTCTGCCCCGAGACGGTGAGATAGGCCTCGGAATCCCAGTCGGTGTCCAGCACCGGGAAATTGATCTCGGTGAAGCCCTGGCGGGCGAACTGGATGACGCGCTGGATGTAGTTTTCCGGGATCATCGCCTTGCGGCCGGCGATGATGGCCTTCTTCAGCGCCTTGTTGACCTTGGGATCGTAGCGGTCTTCGCCATCGGCTGCGCCGTCCCAGTTGCGGATGGCGGCCATCACCTCGTTGAGGTGCTTGTTGGCGAGCTTCGAGCCGGCCACCAGGGCGGCGACCTTCTGTTCCTCGACCACCTTCCAGCTGATATAGGCCTCGATATCGGGATGGTCGATGTCGACGGTGACCATCTTGGCGGCGCGGCGGGTGGTGCCGCCCGACTTGATGGCACCGGCGGCGCGGTCGCCGATCTTGAGGAAGCTCATCAGGCCCGAGGACTTGCCGCCGCCGGCCAGACGCTCGCCTTCGCCGCGCAGACGCGAGAAGTTGGTGCCGGTGCCCGAGCCGTATTTGAACAGGCGCGCCTCGCGTACCCACAGGTCCATGATGCCGCCTTCGTTGACCAGGTCGTCCTGGATCGACTGGATGAAGCAGGCATGGGGCTGGGGATGTTCGTAGGACGAGGCCGAACGGGTCAGCTCGCCGGTGATATAGTCGACGTAGTAATGGCCCTGGCTGGGACCATCGATGCCATAGGCCCAGTGCAGGCCGGTGTTGAACCATTGCGGCGAGTTCGGCGCGCCCATCTGCTGGCACAACATGTAGCGCATTTCGTCGAAGAAGGCCTGGGCGTCTTCTTCATCGGTGAAATAGCCGCCCTTCCAGCCCCAATAGGTCCAGGTGCCGGCCAGACGGTCGAAAACCTGCTTGGCGCTGATCTCGCCGCCGAAACGTTCTTCTTCCGGGAAGTCGGCCAGGGCTTCGGTGTCGGCCTCGCGGCGCCACAGCCATTCCGGCACGCCTTCCTCGGGAACGGGCTTGAGCAGGGCGGGAATGCCGGCCTTGCGGAAATATTTCTGCGCTAGGACATCACAAGCCACTTGCGACCAATCGGCCGGAACCTCTATGCCCGTCTGGCTGAAGACGACCGAGCCATCTGGGTTGCGAATCTCACTCGTCGCGCTGCGAAAGGTAATGTCGGCGTAGGGCGAGACACCGGCGCGGGTATAGTGGCGAGTGATCCGCATAGAAGCTACCTCTTGTGCGAGTGGCTGAAATTCAGGCAGGAAAAATCATGGCGCCGCAGCGCGGGCATCTACGGGATGGGGCGCAGCAACGAAGGGGTAAGCTAAGCCAAGCTCCGGCGTCGCGCAACCACATTTTGACGACGTTACGCATCCGTAACACATTATATAGTATTTGAGCTAAAAGGGGATTGACGCCGGGAAAGGCTTGGAATTTCCAGGATTTAGCGCAAGGGCGCGCGGCGCACTGGACGGTCGCCCGTGCTTTTGCCATATTCCGGCACCACCCATACTCGTAGCCGTGGAGAAGACCTATGAGCATCGGCACGCGTCTGTTCACCTGGATCAAGGGCCAGCTGGTCGGCACCGACTCGCTGGGCAACCGATATTATACTGAACGCCATGCTCCCAAAGGGCGCCGGCCCAAGCGCTGGGTCGTCTTCGCCGGCGAAGCCGAAGCTTCGACCGTGCCGCCCGAATGGCATGCCTGGCTGCATTACACCACCGAGCATCCGCTGACCGAAAAGGCGGCGAAGGCTGCGGAATGGCAGAAGCCCCACGTGCCCAACCTGACCGGCACCCCGGCCGCCTATCTGCCGCCGGGCCATGACCTGCGCGGCGGCCAGCGCGAGCGTTCGGCGGCCGATTACGAGGCGTGGCGTCCCTGACCGCGCCGCTAGCGGCTTGGGGTGTGGACGTCGGGGATCGTGAATGAGGGGGCAAGGGCGGTGGTGAGCATGGCACGGAACAGCGAAGCGATCATCGGTGCCGTGGTGCTGGCGGCGGGCGCTTTCCTGTTATGGGCGGTCTTCACCACCGGCCAGCTGTTCGGCGGCGGCAATGATGGCTATCACGTCACCGCCCGTTTCAACCGCACCGACGGATTGGTGCGGGGAAGCGAGGTCCGCCTGGCCGGCATGGAGGTCGGCCGCGTCGTCGGCGAAAGGCTCGACGACCGCTTCCGCGCCATCCTGACCCTGCGCCTGGCGCCGGGCATCGAACTGCCCCGCGACACGGCGGCGGCGATCCATACCGACGGCCTGCTGGGAAGCAAGTTCATCGAATTGCAGCCCGGCGGCGACGAGGAGAACATCCCCCCCGGCGGCGAGATCTTCTATACCCAGGATGCCGTGGTGTTGCAGGACCTGCTGGAAATGATCGTGGCCGAAGCGCGTGCCCGGCGGGGCATGGACAGCGAAGAGGAGACGGCGCCGGAAGGGGCCGGGCAGTGATGAGCAGGAACCTTATCGAAACCATCATGGGCGGCGTGGTGCTGCTGGTCGCGGGCTATTTCCTGGTCTTCGCCTATAGCCATGCCGATCTGCGCGCGGTGCAGGGCTACGAGCTGGAAGCCCATTTCGCCCGCGTCGGCGGGCTGGATGTGGGCTCGGACGTGCGCATCAACGGCATCAAGGTCGGCACCGTCATGTCCCAAAGCCTGGACCCCAGGACCTTCGACGCGGTTGTCCGCATGTCGATCCGTCCCGACATCCAGTTGCCGACGGATACCGTGGCCGCCGTGGCCAGCGAGGGGCTGATGGGCGACCGCTTCATCCGCCTCGATCCCGGCCGTGCCAGCGAAACCATCGCCGCCAACGGCCGTATCGAGCGCACCCGCGATTTCCGGGCCTTGGAAGAAATGGTCGGCGAGATCATCTTCATGGCGACCGAACCCGCCGGTAGCAACCGCCAGCCCGCTCCGGCGGCCCCGGCGCCGCAGACCGAAGGGCTGGGCGGCGGTGCCTTCGGGTCCGGTTTGTTCGATTGAGTTGGCAAAAGAGATCCGGCCTCCGTCCAGGTCCCTGAAGCTCATTTCTTTCCTACCGGCTCCCGCGCAGGCGGGGGCGGCGTTTCTGCCGAAAAAAAGCCTGTTTTCCGTGGAAGGATCGCAGGGAATCCCGCTTTCGCGGGATTGACGGAAGGACGGAGGGCCGCAGGACAAGGCCCGGATCGTCGATGTCGAGGAATAGAGGATATCCATGAACAGCAAACTTGCCGTCACCCTGACAGCCTTCAGCTTGCTGGCCATGCCGGCGGCGGCCCGGGCCGCTGACATGCCGATGGATATCGCTGTCCTTCAGGCCCTGGACAAGGCCACGGCGCGCGTGCAGAAGCTGAGGGTTCCGGTGGGCGAGGCGGTGCGCTTCGGCACCTTGCAGATCATCGCCCGCACCTGCCGCGAGCGGCCGCCGGAAGAGCAGCCGGAAAGCGCCGTCTTCCTGGATGTCTGGGAAAGCCGCCAGGGCGAGGCCGCCGAAGGCGTGTTCCGGGGCTGGATGTTCGCCTCCAGCCCGGGCCTTTCGGCGATGGAACACCCGGTCTACGATATCTGGGTGATCGGCTGCGAAAGCGCCTCTTCCCAGTCGCAATCCAATTCGCAATAGAAGGTCGCCCGCCCGTCCATGGCGCGGGCGAGTTGCTGCAGATAGGCGTGACGGCTGATTTCCCGCGCGCCGAAGCGTTCCAGATGCTCGGTGACGAACTGGGTGTCGAGCAGGGTATAGCCGCCGCGCCGCAGCCTTGCCACCAGATGGACCAGGGCGACCTTGCTGGCGTCTGTGGCGCGCGAGAACATGCTTTCGCCGAAAAAGGCCGTGCCGAGGGACAGGCCGTAGAGCCCGCCCACCAACTCGCCGTCGCGCCAGCTTTCCACCGAATGGGCGAGGCCCAGCATGTGCAGCTCGCAGAACAGCCGCACGATCTCGTCATTGATCCAGGTGTCGCTGCGATCGGCGCTGGGCTCGGCGCAAAGGCGCATGACCTGCTCGAAGGCGGTGTCGCAGCGCACCTCGAAGATGCCGCGCCGCAGGGTCTTGCGCAGGGAGCGGGGCAGGTGGAAGTTGTCCAGCGGCAGCACGCCGCGCTGGTCCGGATCGATCCAGTACAGCTTGTCGTCTTCGCGCGAACGGGCCATCGGGAAGATGCCCGAGGCATAGGCGCGCAGCAGCAGTTCCGGCGTCAGGGGGCGCATCGGACCGCGCCCCCCCGGCCGGATGACGGCAGGGCTATTTCTTCAGCCCCATGAACTTTTCCAGCCAATGGATGTCGTACTCGCCATTGACGAAGTCGTTCTCGACGATCAGGCGCTGATGCAGCGGAATGGTCGTCTGTACGCCTTCGATCACATATTCGCCCAGGGCGCGCCGCAGCCGCATCAGGCATTCGTTGCGGCTGGTGCCGTGGACGATCAGCTTGGCGATCATGCTGTCGTAATGCGGAGGCACCCGATAGCCCGAATACAGGCCGGAATCCACCCGCACGCCCAAGCCGCCCGGAGCGTGATAGCCGCCGACACGGCCGGGACTCGGAGCAAAGGTCTCGGGGTTTTCTGCGTTGATACGGCATTCGATGGCGTGACCGGAGAAACGGATATCCGCCTGCGTGTAGCCCAGCGGAGCGCCGGCGGCGACACGGATCTGCTCGCGGACGAGATCGATGCCGCTGATGGCCTCGGTCACCGGGTGTTCCACCTGCAGGCGGGTGTTCATCTCAATGAAGTAGAACTCGCCGTTCTCGTACAGGAATTCAAGGGTCCCGGCGTTCCGATAGCCTAACTTGCGGATAGCGTCACAGGCAATCTGGCCGATACGCGCGCGCGCCTCGGCGTTCAGGGCGGGAGAGGGGGCCTCTTCCAGGACCTTCTGGTGCTTGCGCTGGAGCGAGCAGTCGCGCTCGCCCAGATGCACCACATTGCCGAAGCCGTCGGCCAGGATCTGGATTTCGATATGGCGCGGCTTCTGGAGATACTTCTCCATGTAGACGTCGGGATTGCCGAAGGCGGCCTTGGCCTCCTGGCGGGCCAGGCGCCAGGATTCACGCAGCTCCTCGGCGGAGTTGGCGACCTTCATCCCCTTGCCGCCGCCGCCCGCCGTCGCCTTGATCAGCACGGGATAGCCGATCTCGCCGGCCACGCGCAGGGCTTCCTCTTCGCTGGACAGGGCGCCGGCCGAGCCGGGGACGCAAGGCAGCCCGGCCGCCTCGGCCGCCTGCTTGGCGGTGATCTTGTCGCCCATCATGCGGATATGGTCGGCGCTGGGACCGATGAAGGTGAAGCCGTGTTCCTCGACCATCTGGGCGAAGTCGGCATTCTCGGACAGGAAGCCGTAGCCGGGATGGATCGCATCGGCGTTGGTGATGGTCGCCGCCGACAGGATGGCCGCCTTGTTCAGGTAGCTGTCGCGGGCCGAGGCCGGGCCGATGCAGACCGATTCATCGGCCAGGCGCACATGCATGGCGTCAGCGTCGGCAGTGGAATGGACCGCGACCGTGCGGATACCCATCTCGCGGCAGGCGCGGTGGATACGCAGCGCGATTTCGCCCCGGTTGGCGATCAGGACCTTTTCGAACATGCGTTCGGTGCTCACTCGATGATCAGCAGGGGCTCGCCGAATTCGACCGGATGGCCGTCGGACACCAGGATGCGGCTGACCTTGCCGCCGCGCGGGGCGCGGATCGGGTTGAAGGTCTTCATGGCCTCGATCAGCAGCAGGGTCTGGCCTTCGGAAACGGTGTCGCCGACATTGACGAATTGCGGCGCGCCGGGTTCGGAAGCCAGATAGACCACGCCGACCATGGGCGAGGCGACCGCGCCCGGATGCTTCGACAGGTCTTCGACCGACGCGGCCGGAGCGGCGGCGGCGGCCGGAGCCGCGGCGGGGGCGGCGATGGTGACCGGCGCGGCCGGGGCGGCGCCGCGGGCGACGCGGATACGCAGCGAACCGGTATCGTATTCGATCTCGGTCAGATTGGTTTCGTCGAGCAGGCCAGCGAGCGCGCGGACCAGTTCACTATCGATCGGAGTGTTAGCCATTATGCCTCTTCTGATCCCGCAGAAGGCGGGCAAGCGCGTCCATGGCCAGGATGTAGCCATGGCTGCCGAAGCCGCAGATCATGCCGCGTGCCGCCTTGGAGATGTAGGAATGGTGGCGGAAGGGGTCCCGCTGATGAATGTTTGAAAGATGGACCTCGATGGCCGGCAGGCCGCTGGCGAGCAGCGCATCGAGGATGGCGACCGACGTATGGGTATAGGCGCCGGCATTGATGATGATGCCGTCCTGGTCCAGCCGTGCTTCCTGGATCCAATCCACCAGCACGCCTTCATGGTTGCTCTGGCGGAAATCGACGGCAACCTCCAGCGTCTCGCCATGCGAGCGGCAGGAGGCCTCGACATCGGCCAGGGTTTCCGAGCCGTAGATTTCCGGCTGGCGGGTGCCCAACATGTTGAGGTTGGGTCCGTTGAGGATAAGGATCTTGGGAGTCACGCGAAGGCCCGGTTTGTTGGTACGGATCGCCATGGACGGTCGTTATAGCACGGGCATGGCGTGGTGCAACCGCGATAGCGGATTTTCGCTTCACTTCCCCGGAAAGGGAATCCGGCCGAGGGCGTTGCATGGCCGGGCCGCGCATACCATACTAACGCCCTTTCCGGCCCCATTGTCGGCCCAAGAACGTCCACCTCTGATCGGAATAGTATTATGCGTGTCACCATCAATGGCGAAGAACGCGTCATTAACGCCCCCGCGACCGTGGAAGCCCTGCTCGGCCAGATCGGGATCGATGCCGGCAAGGTCGCGGTCGAGCGCAACCTGGAAATCGTGCCGCGCTCGGCTTATGGGCAGGTCCAGGTGAACGAGGGGGATCGCTTCGAGATCGTCCACTTCATCGGCGGCGGTTCGGCGGCGGTGACCGGGGATGACGCCTTGGTCGTGGCGGGGCGGCGCTTCAATTCGCGCCTGCTGGTCGGCACCGGCAAGTACAAGGATTTCGAGGAGACGGCCCGGGCCATCAAGGCGTCGGGCGCCGAGATCGTGACCGTGGCGGTGCGCCGGGTCAATCTGTCCGATCCCTCGCAGCCCATGCTGGTCGATTACGTCAGTCCCAAGGAATACACCTTCCTGCCCAACACGGCGGGCTGCTATACCGCCGAGGAAGCGGTGCGCACCCTGCGCCTGGCGCGCGAGGCCGGCGGCTGGGACCTAGTGAAGCTCGAGGTGCTGGGCAACCAAGCCAATCTCTATCCCGACATGGTCGAGACGCTGAAGGCAGCCGAGATGCTGGTCCGCGAGGACTTCAAGGTAATGGTTTATTGCTCGGACGATCCGATCATGGCCAAGAGGCTGGAAGACCTGGGCTGCTGCGCCATCATGCCGCTGGCCGCGCCCATCGGTTCGGGCCTGGGCATCCAGAACCCGGTCAATATCCGCATGATCATCGAACAGTCCAAGGTGCCGGTGCTGGTGGATGCCGGCGTGGGCACGGCCTCGGATGCCGCCGTGGCCATGGAACTGGGCTGCGACGGGGTGCTGATGAACACCGCCATCGCCGAGGCGAAGGACCCGATTCGCATGGCGCAGGCCATGAAGCTGGCGATCGAATCCGGACGTTTGGCCTATCTCGCGGGACGCATGCCCAAAAAGTCATATGCCGACCCGTCTTCACCGCTCGCCGGGATGATATAGAAGTCTTTGATTTTATTGGTCGTTTTCTGGGGTCGCTGAAAAAAAATCGAAGGTGATAAAAAATCAGCTTTTCTTTAGCGAAGAAGGGCGTATATAGCGATCCCAGACGTACCGCGCACGTGCCTCTGACCTTCCATGGTTACGTAACGACGTCCAAGGCGTTCCCCTGAAGTCGTCGGCTTGCCGGCAGCCCCGGAGGAAGTGGCTATGTTCGCGATATCTCTAGACGCTTGGGCGTCTTGTTCCGCCTTTGCACATGATGCAAAGGATGGTTGCGGCGAGGATAAGACGAAATCCTCGCACGGCTACATGCGGCTTTTGGGCCGCCGTAATCCCCACTCCAGTCTAAGGACGGCCTCCTAGGCGATCGCCTTAGGGGACCCCGCGTCCCGCGATTCCACACCTTTTTGTTGAACCGCTCGTGTACGAAAGGAGTACGCGATGACCGAGAAGATTGCCCGTTTTTTGGCGGAGCGACGTCCGGCGACGCCTTGCGTTGTCATTGATCTGGATGTGGTCCAGGAAAACTACGAAGCCCTGCGGCATTACTTGCCGCTGGCACAGATTTACTATGCCGTGAAGGCCAATCCGGCGCCGGAGATCCTGCGCCGCCTGACCGATCTCGGCTCCAGCTTCGACTGTGCCAGCCGCCCGGAAATCGAGTATGTCCTCTCGGCCGGTGCCACCGTCGACCGTGTCTCCTTCGGCAACACGATCAAGAAGGAACGCGACATCGCCTGGGCCTATGAGCAGGGCGTGCGCCTCTATGCCTTCGACAGCGAGGCGGAACTCGAGAAGCTGGCCCGTTCGGCTCCCGGTTCGCGCGTCTTCTGCCGCATCCTGATGCAGTGCGAAGGCGCCGAATGGCCGCTGTCGCGCAAGTTTGGCTGCGAAGTCGATATGGCCAAGGAACTGCTGATCCGTGCCCGTGACATGGGCCTGGAGCCCTATGGCGTGTCCTTCCATGTGGGGTCGCAGCAGACCGACCTGTCCCAGTGGGACGTGGCCGTCGGCAAGACCCAGATGCTGTTCACCGAGCTGAATGCGGCCGGTATCGAACTGAAGATGGTCAATCTGGGCGGCGGCTTCCCGGCGCGTTACCGCGACGAAGTCAACAGCATCGACGCCTATGCCGATGCCGTGATGCATGCCATGACCAATCATTTCGGCAACCGCCTGCCGCAGATGATCATCGAGCCCGGCCGTTCGATGGTCGGCGATGCCGGCGTGCTAGAAGCCGAAGTGGTGCTGATCTCGCGCAAGAGCTTCGACGAGGACTCCCGCTGGGTCTATCTTGACGTGGGCAAGTTCGGCGGCCTGGCCGAAACCATGGACGAGGCCATCAAGTACCGCATCCTGACGCCCCATGACGGCGGCGACACGGGTCCGGTGATCCTGGCCGGTCCGACCTGCGATTCGGCCGATATCCTGTACGAGAAGGCCGGCTACGAGATGCCGCTGAACCTGCAGGTCGGCGACCGCGTGCGCATCCTGTCCACCGGCGCCTACACCACCACCTATTCGGCGGTGAACTTCAACGGCTTCGCGCCGTTGCAGGCCCACTACATCTGATCCGGTCCCGGGCGGCAGTTTCTAGGAATTGCCGCCTGGACTGGGCGCTTATTCATCCTTCGAGACGGCCCTTCGGGCCTCCTCATGCTGGAGACCTTTGCGCGGGGGAGGATCGGCCTTTTAGGTGGCAAATCGAGGCTGCTTTGCCCTTAACAAAACCGCCGCCAGAGCTTGA
>NZ_SBHN01000002.1:228080-274870 GCF_006980715.1 Telmatospirillum sp. J64-1 | reverse complement strand
CGCCATCGGCGGCAAGGGCGATGACTTCTACGTCATCAGCCAGTCCGACGACGTCATCATCGAGAAGCCCGGCGAAGGCATCGACACCGTCGAGACCTGGGCCGACTACCGCCTGCCGGTCAATGTCGAGAACCTCAACATGGGCCGCTCTGGCACGGTGCACGGCAACGAGCTGGACAACATCATCAACGGCAGCAACGGCAAGGACGTCATCCATGCCGTCGGCGGCAACAACATCATCACCGGCGGTGCCGGGGCCGATACTATTTATTCGGGCCCGGGGGCGGACATCTTCGTCTACACCTCGATCGTCGACCGGGGCGATGTCATCAAGAACTTCCAGGTGGGCGCCGACATGCTCGACCTGCGGCCGCTGATGAAGAGCCTCAACGCCAAGGCCGACGGCGATTATGTCTCGCTGGTCCAGCAGGGCAACAACACCCTGGTCAAGGTCGACGTCACCGGTACCGGCCGTGCCGGCGACACCCTGGCCACCATCGAAGGCGTCCATGCCAACGACCTCGCCGACTATGTCGACCACTGGATGGGCATCGCCTGATCTGCCGCTTGGGTAAGTCGATCCAGAAAGGGGAGGGGGGCCATGTGCCCCCCTTTTCCTATTGCGGTTCCACGCAATCCTCCGAAATCCGCTTGGCCGCTTCCTGGAACAGGACGGAGAAGCTCTCCGGCGGCAGGGGGCGGCTGAACAGATAGCCCTGGATGAAGCGGCATCCCTTGCTTTTCAGGAAGGCCGCCTGTTGCTCCGTCTCGACGCCTTCGGCAACCACCTGGAAACCGAGATTTGCCGCCAGGGCCATGACGGAGGAAATGATCGCGCCGTCCTTTTCGTTGTGGGGCAGGTCCTGAACGAAGCTGCGGTCGATCTTCAGGCAGTTGATGGGAAAGGTCTTGAGATAGCTGAGCGAGGAATAGCCGGTCCCGAAATCGTCCACCGACAGGTTCATGCCCATCGCCCGCATCTCGCGCAGGATCGCCACCGCCTTGTCGGTATTCTGGGCTACCGTGGTTTCGGTGATTTCCAGGTCCAGGGCTTCCGGTTCCAGTTCCGACGTCGTCAGGGCGTTGCGGATGGTCTGCAGCAAGCCGCTGTCGTGGAACTGGGCCGGTGACAGATTGACGCTGATGGAAGGCAGATTCAGGCCCTGGTCGCGCCATGCCCGCATCTGCCGACAGGCTTCGCGCAGGGTCCAGGCGCCTAGCTGCGGCAGCAGTCCCATCTGTTCCGCTATCGGAATGAAGCGCGCGGGGCTGACATCCCCCAGCACGGGATGGTGCCAGCGCATCAAGGCTTCGGCGCCGATGATCCGGCCGGTTTCCTGATCGAATTTGGGCTGGTAGTGCAAGCGGAAATCCTGGCGCTGCAGGGCCGCGCGCAATTCGTTCTCCAGGGTCAGGCGCTCGATGGCCTGATGGGTCATCTCCTGGCGGAAGAAGCAGAAGGACCGGCCGCCGCTCTTCTTGGCGTGGTACATGGCGGCATCGGCATTGCTCAGCAATTCCTCGGCGCCGCCGGCATCGTCGGGATAGACCGCCACGCCGATGCTGGGGGTGGAGAAGATCTCGCGACCGGCGATGGTGAAGGGATCGGAGAAGGCATAGAGGATCTTGTGGATCATTGCCATTCCGGCGCTGCGCTTCTCGACATCGGGCAGCAGGATGACGAATTCGTCGCCGCCGATGCGTCCCACCACATCCGTCAGCCGCACGCAGGAAGACAGCCGCCGCGCCGCCAGTTGCAGCAGCCGGTCGCCCGCCGCGTGACCGAAGGAATCGTTGACGAACTTGAAGCGGTCCAGGTCGATGAAGAGGGCGATCACCGCCGAACCGTTCTGCCTGGCGCGCTCGACCGATTCGTGCAGGCGTTCCATCACCATGCGTCGGTTGAGCAGCTGGGTCACCGTGTCCCGTTCGGCATGGTAGCGGATGCGCCGCTCGCTTTCCTTGCGCTGGCTGATATCGCTGCACAGGATCACATAGGTGCTGATGGCGCCGTCTTCGTTGCGCACCCCCGTGGCCGACAGCCAGGCGGGAAAGCTGCCGCCGTTCCGCCGCATCCAGACCTCGCCCTGCCAGTTGCCGCCGGCCAGGACCTTGGCCTCGATCTCGTCCATCAGCCTGCCGTGCAGGTCCTCGTCCAGCAGCGCCAGGGGGTTTCCCACGATCTCGTCGCGGCGCTGGCCGGTCAGCTGCTCGAAGGCGGCGTTGACCGTCTGGACGCGGCAGCCGCTGGCGGCGACGATGATGGCCTCGGAAACCGTGTCGAAGACCTTGGCCGCCAGCCGCAGGCTTTCGTCGGCGGCCTTGCGTTCGGTGATGTCCTCGACCGTGCCCTCGTAATAGAGCACCGTTCCGTCCTCGGCGCGGACGCAGCGGGCATTCTCGGTGATCCAGATCACCGCGCCGTCCTTGCGGCGCACCTGGGCTTCGAAATTGGTCACCACCGAATGGGCCGCTAACAGGTCGCGGAAACGGTTGCGCTGGCTGGCATCCACGTAAAGCTGGCGGGCGATGTCGGTGAGATTGTTCTTCAGGTCGTCCGGGCCGTCATAGCCATAGATGCGGGCCATGGCCGGATTGACGTTGATATAGCTGCCGTCCGGCGTGGTCTGGTAGATGCCCTCGACCGCATTCTCGAAGATGCTGCGGAATTTCTGCTCGGCCTCTTCCGCCGCGCGGCGGTCCTGTTCCTGCTGCGACAGGTCCCGCAGCGAGGCAACCGATGTCACCTCGCCCTCGATGTCGATGAAGCGTGAGACGCGGGCCTGGACGGGCAGGGGCTGGCGGTCGTTCTGGCGCAGCAGGTGAATCTCGAAGGTCCGGAGCGAGGCGTCGCCATCGAGACCGACGCGGTGGAGCCTGCGCAATTCCTCGTGTTCCTGCGGCGCCACCAGGTCCAGCATGGGGCGGCCCACCAATTCCTCCGCCGGACAGCCGAGCATGCGGCCCAGGGCCGGATTGGCGAAAAGGATGATGCCGCCGCGCAGGATCGCCAAGCCGTCCTGCAGGCTGTCCACCAGGCTTCGATACAGCGCGTCGCTCCACATCGATGGCATCCCTTCCGGAGAGGTCATGGCGGCGGGCGGGGATTTTTCCCGGGCCTCGGCTGGGTAGATCACTTCTTGTCCTCCTCCCCCTTGGACTTGAAATAGAAGAAAGCAAGGGCCGGGCCAAACCGCCGGTCTAGGGTCTCTGCCGGAGGAAGACGCGCGGCAGGAGCGGCTGCTGCCCACGAATTGGGCATGGCTCCCTTGCGCCTTGGGGTGCGCGCTCAATATTTGGGCGTGAACGCCTCCATGCTGCCGATGCCGGCCATGCGACGCCATGGTTGGGCTGCGGGTTGTTCGCCACCACGATATCTGGTAGCTTTCCGCAGCACCAAGGGGTGCCCGTCGCGGCGTCTCCCTTGGTGTTTTGTTTCAATGTTTTGAGACGGTCCGGTCCTTTGACGACTCCTTCGACGATACCGCCGCATTTCGACATCACGCCCGTCACGATCGAAGAGGAGATGAAACGCTCCTATCTCGATTATGCCATGAGCGTGATCGTGTCGCGCGCCCTGCCCGATGTCCGGGATGGCCTGAAACCGGTTCACCGCCGCATCCTCTTCTCGATGAAGGAAAACGGCTACGACTGGAACAAGCCGTTCCGCAAGTCGGCCCGCATCGTCGGTGACGTCATGGGTAAGTATCACCCGCATGGCGACTCGGCGATCTATGACGCCATGGTGCGCATGGCGCAGGACTTCTCCATGCGCCTGCCGCTGATCCATGGCCAGGGCAATTTCGGCTCGATGGACGGCGACCCGGCTGCGGCGATGCGTTACACCGAGGCCCGACTGGCCCGCGCCGCGCATTTCCTGCTGGAAGACATCGACAAGAATACCGTCAACTTCCAGTCCAACTACGACGACACCACCCACGAACCGGTGGTGCTGCCGGCCCGCTTCCCCAACCTGCTGGTCAACGGGGCGGGCGGCATCGCCGTGGGCATGGCGACCAACATTCCGCCCCATAACCTGGGCGAGGTCATCGACGCCTGCTGCGCCTATATCGACAATCCCGAGGTCACGGCCGAGGAATTGATGGAATTGGTGCCGGCGCCGGACTTCCCCACGGGCGGCATCATCGTCGGCCGCGTCGGCGCGCGTTCGGCCTATACCACCGGGCGCGGCTCGATCGTGATCCGCGGGCGCTGCCATATCGAGGAAATCCGCAAGGACCGCGAAGCCATCGTGGTCACGGAGATTCCCTACCAGGTCAACAAGGCCCGCATGATCGAGCAGATCGCGGAACTGGTCCGCGACAAGCGCATCGAGGGCATTTCCGACCTGCGTGACGAATCCGACCGCGACGGCGTGCGCGTGGTGATCGAGGTCAAGCGCGACGCCCAGGCCGACGTGGTGCTGAACCAGCTCTACCGCTTCACGCCGCTGCAGACCAGCTTCGGCGTCAATATGCTGGCGCTGAACGGCGGCAAGCCGGAAATGATGGCCCTGCGGGACATCATCGTGGCCTTCGTGAATTTCCGCGAAGAGGTCATCACCCGGCGCACCATCTTCGAACTCGAGAAGGCGCGCGACCGCGCCCATGTCTTGGTCGGCCTGGCCATCGCCGTGGCCAACCTGGACCCGGTGATCAAGCTGATCCGTCAGGCTCCGGACCCGGTCACGGCACGCGAGCAGCTGATGGCGCGCGATTGGGACGCCAGCGATGTCGAGCCGCTGATCCGCCTGATCGACGAGCCGGGCCGGGGCGTGGTGGACGGCAAGTACCGCCTGTCCGAAGCCCAGGCCCGTGCCATCCTGGATCTGCGCCTGCACCGCCTGACCGGGCTCGAGCGCGGCAAGATCGCCGAGGAACTGACCGGCATCGGCAAGCAGATCGAGGAATACCTGCATATCCTGTCCTCGCGGGCCCGCCTTTACGAGGTGCTGCGCGCGGAATTGGTGGAAATGCGCGATATGTTCGCCACGCCGCGCCGCACCACCCTGGAAGAGGCCGAGTTCGAACACGACATCGAAGACCTGATCCAGCGCGAGGACATGGTGGTGACGGTGACCAACACCGGCTACATCAAGCGCGTTCCGCTCTCCGCCTATCGCGCGCAGCGCCGGGGCGGCAAGGGGCGTTCGGGCATGTCCATGCGCGACGAGGATTTCGTCAACCAGGTCTTCGTCGCCAGCACCCATACGCCGGTGCTGTTCTTCTCGTCCAACGGCATCGCCTACAAGATGAAGGTGTATCGCCTGCCGCTCGGCAACCCGCAATCGCGCGGCAAGGCCCTGATCAACCTGTTGCCCTTGAGCGAAGGCGAGACCATCTCCACCATCATGCCCTTGCCCGAGGATGAAACCACCTGGGGCGAACTGGACGTGATGTTCGCCACCGCCTCGGGCAATGTCCGCCGCAACAAGCTGTCGGACTTCGCCAATGTGATGGCCAACGGCAAGATTGCCATGAAGCTGGACGAGGGCGACCGCCTGATCGCCGTGCAGCCCTGCACCGAGGAACACGACGTGCTGCTGGCCACGCGCGGCGGCAAGTGCATCCGCTTCCATGTCGGCGACGTCCGTGTCTTTGCCGGCCGCACTTCGACCGGCGTGCGCGGCATCCGTCTGGATGGCGACGAGGTCATCTCGATGTCGATCCTGCGCCACGTGGAATTCTCGGCCGAGGAGCGCGACCAGTATCTGCGCATTGCCGGCGCCCTGCGCCGTGCCACCGGCGAGTCCGAGGAAACCGAAGGCACCCTCGAGGCGCCCACCGGCATGGACCAGAAGAAATACGAGGAGATGTCGGCCAACGAGGAATTCATCCTCACCGTCACCCAGAACGGCTTCGGCAAGCGCAGCTCCGCGTATGAATACCGTGTCACCGGCCGTGGCGGCCAGGGCATCGCCAATATCGAGATGACCGAACGCAACGGTGCCGTCGTCGCTTCCTTCCCCGTGGACGCGGCGGGCGAGATCGTCATGGTCACCGATGGCGGCAAGCTGATCCGCCTGGGCGTGAGCGATATCCGCATCGCTGGGCGCAAGACCCAGGGCGTGACCCTGCTGCGCACCGCCGAGGGCGAAAGCGTCGTCTCGGTGGCCGGGCTGGGCGACCTGGGCGGCAACGGCGAGGGAGCCGAGGACGAAGAGGACGGCCTGGAAGACGGCGGTCAGGATGAGGCCGCGGACCGGGACGACTCGGAGGGAGCGTCCGATAGCGGAGAGGAAGAGGGCAATGCCTGACCGTATCGGCGTCTATCCGGGGACCTTCGACCCCATCACGAACGGCCATCTGGACATCATCACCCGCGCCACCCGTGCGGTCGACCACCTGATCGTCGCCGTGGCGGCCAATGCCGGCAAGGGCCCGCTCTTCACGCTGGAAGAGCGGGTGGCGATGGCCCAGGACGAGATCGATGCGCTGCAGCTCAGCAATGCCGCGCGCATCGAGGTCCGGCCTTTCGACAGCCTGCTGGTGCATTTCGCCAAGGCGGCGGGGGCCAATATCATCGTGCGCGGCCTGCGGGCCGTCTCGGACTTCGAATACGAATTCCAGATGGCCGGCATGAATGCCCGCCTGTCGCCGGAAATCGAAACCGTCTTCCTCATGGCCTCGGAGCGCTGCCAGTTCATCTCCTCGCGCTTCGTCAAGGAGATCGGGCGGCTCAACGGCGATATCACCTCTTTCGTTTCGCCGCGCATCCGCAAGCGGCTTGCCGACCGCTTTGCCATGCGCAAAGCGGCCGAATCCTGAATCACCTTTCAACAGGGACGTCCGCCATGTCCGGTCTCGACCTCGAAAACACTCTTTATCTGGACCTCAAGGACGGGCGGGTGGTCATCCGTCTGCGTCCCGACCTGGCGCCCAATCACGTGGCCCGGATCAAGGAACTGACCCGCGAGGGCTTCTATGACGGCTTGGTCTTCCATCGCGTCATCGACGGCTTCATGGCGCAGACCGGCGACCCGCAGGGCAACGGCACCGGCGGTTCCGGCAAGAAGCTGAAGGCCGAATTCTCGAACGAGCGCCATGTGCGCGGCACGCTGTCCATGGCCCGCGCGGCCAATCCCGACAGCGGCGATTCGCAGTTCTTCATCATGTTCGACGACGCCCCCCATCTGGACCGCCAGTATTCCATCTGGGGTGAAGTGGTCGAAGGCATGGATTTCGTGGACAACATCAAGAAGGGCGATGCACGCCGCAACGGTGCGGTCTCCGATCCCGACCGCATCGTCCGCATGCGTGTGGCGGCCGATGTGGAGGGCAAGGAATGAAGGCGTTGCTGCGCGCGGCCGTGACGGCTCTGACGGCGGCTTTCCTGTTTGCCGCCCCGGCGGCGGCGGTCGAGATCACCGATCCAGAAAACACCCTGCTGATGGAGCTGAAGACCGGTACGGTGGTGATCGAGATGCGCCCCGACCTGGCGCCGCAGCATGTGGAGCGCATCAAGACCCTGACCCGCCAGGGCTTCTATGACGGCACGCCCTTCCATCGCGTGATCCGCGGCTTCATGGCCCAGGGCGGCGATCCGACCGGCACCGGCATGGGCGGTTCGGAACTGCCCGACTTGCCCGCCGAGTTCTCGAACGAGCGCCATATCCGCGGCATCGCCTCGATGGCCCGCAGCGCCAATCCGAACAGCGCCAACAGCCAGTTCTTCATCATGCTCGGCTCGGCGCCCAGCCTGGATGGGCAATACACCATCTGGGGGCGCGTGATCGACGGCATGCCCCATGTGGACGCGATCCGTAAGGGCAACCCGCAGGCCAACGGCATCGTCTCGAATCCCGACCGCATCATCAGCATGCGCGTCGCGGCGGACGTGCAGGAAAAGACGCAGTAAAGCGTTTTTTTGCTGTTGACGAGAGGGTCTCATCTCCTTATGGTGCGGCCCTCCACTGAGAGCGCGTAGCTCAGTTGGTAGAGCAGCTGACTTTTAATCAGCGGGTCGCAGGTTCGAATCCTGCCGCGCTCACCAAAAAACCCTCGCAAGGTATTTGCCTTGCGAGGGTTTTTTGTTTGCACTTCTGTTGTCGTGCTACGCTTATTTCTTGCCGAGCAAATGCCGGATCTGTTCGGCGACATGCTGCACGGCCATGTCCTGGTCCCGCCGCACATGCCACGCCAGATGCAAGGGAAAGCCCTTGACCGGAATGGGCGGTTCGAAGATGGCGAAGGTGGTCTCCGCCCCGGCGGGAAGGCAGCGGCTTGGCAGCATGGCGATCAGGTCCGACTGGGCCAGTAGGGGAGGCACCGCCAGGAAGCTGGGAACGACGATGCCGACGCGGCGCGTCCGGCCGTGGCGGCGCAATTCCGCGTCCAGCGCACCTTGTGTATCGCCGCGCCCGGAAACCAGGACATGCGGATAGGACAGCCAGTTCTCCAGGTCGAAACGGGCCGCCGCCGGATGATCCTTGCGCATGGCGACGAGATAATGTTCCTGCAGCAAGGTGACGCGCCGGAAGGCGGGATCGAGTTCCGGAAAGACGGAGACGGCAAGGTCGGCCGTTCCCCTGCCGAGGGCTTCGAGGGCGGCCGAGGCTCCATGCCAGGGCTGGATCACCAGATCGATGCCCGGCGCTGTTTCCGCCAAGCCTTCGTGCAGGGGGGACAGAATGACCGTGGCCGGGTGGTCGGCCATGATGATCCGTACGCTCTGCCGGATATCCTTGAGGTCGAGAGGCGGAGGATCGAGCAGAAGAGTCACCTCCGACAACAATTTCTTCAATGGGTCCCGCAAGGCTTCGGCCTTGGGCGTGCGGCGCATTCCGCCTTTTCCTCTTTCCAGCAGGGAATCGCCGAAAAGATGGCGGCAGCGTTCGAGGGCGCTGGAGGTGGCCGGTTGCGACAGGCCCAGACGGTTGGCCGCGCGCGAGACATGAGCCTCGTCGAGCAAGGCGTCGAGGATGACCAGCAGGTTCAGGTCGATGGTCCTTAAATTCATGAAATGGATAATATCATATATTTAATATCCATTGGATTGATTTAGTGGGGCGGCTCATCCTCCGGGCAGACAAAGGAGGATGTGATGCCTGAAACCCAAATTCTTCTCTTTCACCCGGACCTGTCCCGTTCCAGGGCGAATCGCGCATTGGCGGCAGCGGCGGCAGCTCTTCCGTCCGTCGAGGTGACGGACATGCAGGCGCTCTATCCGTCCCATGACATCGATGTCGGTGAGGAAGTCCGGCGGTTGCTGTCGGCCCGGCGGATCGTGCTGCAGTTTCCCGTATACTGGTATTCGACGCCTCCCTTGCTCAAGGCATGGCAGGATGCGGTGCTGACCCGGATGTTCTACGTCAATTACGAGACGGAAGGCCGGAAGCTGGAGGGGAGGGCGCTGCTGGTGGGGGCGACGGCGGGCAATGTGCCGGAAGCCTATTCGCCTGGGGGCGTCAATCTGTTCCCGCTGGAGGAGCTTCTGCGGCCCTTGCAGGCGATGGCGAACCGGTGCGGACTGAGATGGTCCAAGCCCTTCCTGCTCTATGGGGCGAACAAGCTCGACGCCCAGGCTCTTGAATGTGCGGCCGATGGCTATGCGGAAAGGCTGCTTCTTCCGCTTTCGTGACAGGCGGTCCCGCCGGGAGGCGGGGCCGCTCTTCCAATCTTATTCCTTCGCCCCGCAGGTGCGGATGCCCAGGATGGCATAGGCCGGGCAGAAGCCCAGGAAAGCCGTCGCCAGCGGTATCACGCCGATCCAGCCCAGCGGGCTCTGCGGGCCGATGAAGACCAGCGAGATCAGGATCAGGCCGATGACGACCCGGAGCGTGCGGTCGGTCGGCCCCATATTCTTCGGCATGATACGTTTCCTTCTCAATAGTCTAGTCAGGGCTATGCGCCGTGCCGGATTGAACATCACTTTCGGCCTGGCGTCTTCAGCCAAGTCACGAAAGGGGAAGAATTTTTCAGGGCTGGAAGAATTTCAGGCGGCGGAAGAGTGCATCTTGATAAGCCGAAAGGGGAACAACACATCTGTCCTACCTATCCAACTTACGACCCGGAGCCTTCCATGGCCGAATTCACCCTGAAAGGGAAGACCTTCCACACTTCTGGCGAGTTGCCCGACATGGGCGCGGCCCCGCCCGCTTTCTCCCTGACCAAGACCGATCTGCAGGATGTGGGCTTGGAGGATTTCGCCGGGAAAGCCGTCATCCTGAACATCTTCCCCAGCGTGGATACCGCCACCTGCGCGGCTTCGGTACGGCGCTTCAATGAAGAAGCCTCCAAGCGCCCGGACACGGTGGTGCTGTGCGTGTCCGCCGACCTGCCTTTCGCCCATTCCCGTTTCTGCGGCGCCGAGGGGCTGGACAAGGTGCTGTCCCTCTCGGACATGCGCGACAAGGATTTCGGGCAGCGCTACGGGGTGAAGATCACCGACGGACCGCTGGCCGGTTTGCTGGCCCGCGCCGTGGTGGTGATCGGCCCGGATGGCAAGGTGATCCATCGCCAGTTGGTGTCCGAATTGTCGCAGGAGCCGGATTACGACGCCGCCCTGTCCGCGCTCGGATAAAAGGAGGACGGCAGGACGTTCATTCCCTCAAGGCTTTCTTTCCGCCGCGAACTGGAACAGGTCGGGCTGATCGGCGCTTTTGCCGTCGCAGAGATCGGTGAAGCCGATGCCGATCAGCCGGAAGGCGCGGCCGTCCACCTCGCGGCGCAGCAATGCGCGGGCGTGGCGGAACATGACCTCGGCCGAGCGGGACGGGGCCGTCAGCCGGTGGCTGCGGGTGATGGTGGCGAAGTCGCCGGTCTTCAGCTTCAGCACGACGCTCATCCCCGCCACGCCGCCACGCTCCATGCGTTCGGCCACCTTGCGGCAGAGCGGCCAGAGGGCCTGTTCCAGGTCTTCGCGCCGCGACAGGTTGCGCGGGAAGGTGGTCTCGCCCGAGACGCTCTTGCGGGGGCGGTCGGGGGTGACCTTGCGGTCGTCCTCGCCGCGCACGTAAAGCGCCAGGCGCCGCCCGAAACTCCCCCAGCGCGCCACCATTTCCATTTCCGACATCTTCTGCAACTGCCCGATGGTCTCGATCCCGGCCCCGGCCATGCGCCGGGCCAGCACCTCGCCCACGCCATGGATGCATCGCACCGACATGGGCGCCAGCAGGGTTTTGGCCTCGCGCGGGCCGATGACGGAAAAGCCGCGCGGCTTGTTCATGTCCGAAGCCAGCTTCGCCAGGAACTTGTTGGCCGCCAGCCCGATCGAGACGGTGATGCCCACCTCGCGTTCGATGCGCAAGGCGATCTCGGCCAGGGAAAGGGCAGGGGCGCGGTCGAACAGATGTTCCGCCGGGCTGAGGTCCAGATAGGCCTCGTCCAGGGAAACCGGCTCGATCACCTCGGTCGTGCTGTTGAAGATGGCCCTGATCTGGGACGAGACGCGGCGGTATTTCTCCATGTCCGGCGGGATCACCACGGCCTGGGGGCAGAGTTCCAGCGCCTTGAACATGGGCATGGCGGAACGGGCGCCGAAGCGGCGGGCGATATAACAGGCGGTGGTGACCACGCCGCGCCCGCCGGGATGGCCGACGATCAGCGGCTTGTCGCGCAAAGCCGGATTATCCCGCTTCTCCACCGAGGCATAAAAGGAATCGCAATCCACATGGGCGATGGCCAGCGTGGCCAGGTCGTCATGCCATACCAGGCGGGCCGAACCGCAATGCCGGCAGGCGGCGCCGGATTGAACTTCGAGGGACAGGCAGTCGCGGCAGAGCTGGGGCATGGTTCGATCATCAATCGTGAGGATGAAAACATAACAAGAACATCATCTTTTGGGAAGAGCCTCTCTTTCCCTCCAGAGGTGCGGAGAACGCCGGGACGGAAAGACAGATTTCCCGCATGTGTGGAAGAGAACGGAGGAAGGATATGCTCCTCCCTTAATTGCAGATTGAAAGAGCCTGTAAAGAAAGTGCCTTCCGTACGGCCAGGTCATCTTGTCCCTTCCATTGTTGTGCCTTTTCTCCTCTCCTCCAGTCTTGCACTCCCCCTGCGTACTCCATTGACCGGGGGTCGATAATTTTCTGTTCCACCATAAGAATGGTATATTTTTATTGCAGGGGATGATTGATTATCCTGTACTCAAACAATAGAGAAGTTGCGGAGAGCATGTCTTGAGCGTGGTGAACGCGAATCGTCCCGGATCATCGGACACTCTTCAGGCAGGAGAGGTGTCTGGCGGCGTCAGCATCGACGATACGATTTTGGAGCTTCTTCCGGTCGGGGTCTTCGTCTGTGACGCGGAAGGGGTGATCCAGCGTTTCAATCAGAAGGCCGCCGAGATCTGGGGGCGCGCTCCTGACGTGGGCCATAAGAGCGAGCGTTTCTGCGGGGCCTATCGGGCTTGGCGGGCCGACGGCACGCAGCTTACCCTCGAGGATATGCCCGTGGCCGAGGTGTTGCGTACCGGCGCGGTGGTGCGGAACCTCGAAGTGCAGATCGAGCAGCCCAATGGAACGCGCCTTTGGGTCCTGATCCATGTCGAGCCCATCCGGAGCAAGACGGGGCAGGTCCTGGGGGCGATCAACACCTTCCAGGACATCACCTCTCGCAAGGTGACCGAGCAGAGGCTGCAGGAAAGCGAAGAGCTGCTGCGGAAGGTGATCGACAACACCCCGGAATGCGTGAAGATCGTTTCCCAGGACGGCACGCTTCTTCAGATGAACCCGGCCGGCTTGAGGATGATCGGGGCGGAGAGTGCCGAGCAGGCGCTGGGGGCTCACGTCTCGGCCCTGATCGCGCCCGAGCATCTGGATCATTGGCTGGAGAAGCATGCGCAGGTCTGCCAGGGCAATGGGTGCAGTTGGGAATTCGACATCATCGGCCTGCGCGGCACCCGGCGCCACATGGAGACGACCGCCGTCCGGCTGAGCATGCCGAACGGCGAGACGGCGCAACTGGCGGTCACGCGGGATATTACAGAGCGCAAGAAGTACGAGACGGCTTTGCGCGAACGGGAACGGCATTTCCGGGAATTGCTGGAAGCCCTGCCCACGGCCGTCTACACCACGGATGCGGCCGGACGGGTGACCTTCTACAACGAGGCCGCCGCTGAATTCTGGGGTTTCCGTCCGGAAGTGGGCAAGACGGAATGGTGCGGGTCCTGGCGCCTCTATTGGCCCGATGGCACCCCCCTGGCCCATGAGGATTGCCCCATGGCTATCGCCGTGAAGGAGAACCGGGTGATCCGGGGAATGGAGGCGGTGGCCGAACGGCCCGATGGCACCCGCATTCCCTTCATTCCCTATCCCACGCCCCTCCATGACAGCTCAGGGCGGCTGATCGGCGCGGTCAACATGCTGATCGATATCTCCCCGCACAAAGCGGCCGCCGCGCGCCAGAAGCTGCTGATCGACGAGTTGAACCACCGCGTGAAGAATACGCTGGCCACGGTGCAGTCCCTGGCGATCCAATGCTTCCGGGGAACCCTCGCCAGCGATCCCGGCCAGCGCTTCATGGGGCGCCTGCTGGCTTTGTCCAAGGCCCATGACGTGCTGACCCAGGAGAACTGGGAAAGCGCCAGCCTGCAGGAAGTGGTGATGACCGCCGCCAAGGCGCTTGGCGATACGGGCTTGGGCCAGTTGACGATCGAGGGACCCGACCTGCGCGTGTCGCCCAGGATGGCGCTGTCCCTGTCGATGACCATTCACGAGCTCAGCACCAATGCCACCAAATACGGCGCCTTGTCGTCTCCGGCCGGCAAGGTGACCATCGTTTGGCAGGTGGAGCAGGACGGCGAGGGCAGGCGGCACCTTTTCTGGCGCTGGACGGAGCAAGGGGGACCGCCGGTCCGGCCGCCGGCACGGAAAGGCTTCGGCACCCGCCTGCTCGAATGGGGCGTGGCGCATGAACTGAAGGCCGATGCCTCGCTGGCATACGGTCTCGAGGGCGTCACCTATACCCTCCGCGCGCCCCTCTAGGACGGCTTATCCACGAAGGACTGGACATGGGCGAAGCAGCCAGAATCATGATCGTGGAAGACGAGGCGATCGTCGCCATGCTTCTGCTCGATACGCTGGAAGAGGAGGGCTATTCGGTCCTCGGCCCCTTCGCATCGGTCGCGCAGGCTTCCGCCAGCCTGGGTAAAGAGACGCCGGAGGCCGCCGTCCTGGATGTCAATCTGGGGGACGAGAAGGTCTATCCGGTCGCCGATCTCCTGGCGCAGCGGAATATTCCCTTCATGTTCATAACCGGTTACGGACTCTCGGGCATCGACCCGGCCTATCGCCATGTCCCGGTGGTACAGAAACCCTATGCGCCGGACCAGGTCCTCGCCCTTATCCGCACGCTGCTCCAGGAAAGGGCCGGAGCCGAATCCTGAGGAGGTTTGACCACCACGGCCGGTCCGCATCAAGGGCTAGGGGGAAAATCCGGCAGTTCCAGAGCAGGTCAGGAGCTAGCTACGCTGTATCGGTCATTGATAAATAGACTTTGATTGCCTGTGCTCCATATGTAGCCTGAGCCGTAGTGCTCGTGTGGCGTGGGAGCGGTAGTTGACAAGCAGCAATAATGCGGGCCGTACACGGTCCAGCCTTCCCGGAGATAGTGCGGCTAAGGTTGAGTTTGATCGCTTGCACCGCGAAGGCGGAGCATTCTTTTCAGCGACACAACTGACCAGAACCCCGATCCTCGTCACCGATGCGAGCGATGCTCGAGATCCCATCCTTTTTGCCAATGCGGCATTCCTGTCCTTCTTCGGGTATACCGAAAGCGATGTCGTCGGGCATACAGTCGAAGACCTGTGCGAGGAAAGCGCATGTCAGGTGATTGAGGAACTGCGACGCGCCATTGATGACGGCCACGAAAGGCCCCTGGAGATTGCCCTCCGCCGCAAGGACGGCAAAGCGACATTGACCACCGTGGTGATGTTTTTGGTCCAGGACAGTGAAGGGTACCCCGCGCACCACTTTCTCTCTTTCATCGATCGTGCCGAAGTCGCTTCCGCCAATGCAAGGGTGCAGGAGCTTTTAATTGAAAACGCTCGTTTGGTGCGGGAAGTTGCGCAGCGTGAACTGTTGGTTGACGAGACTAACCACAGGGTCAAGAACGCTCTGATGCAGGCAGCAATGGTGTTGGTAATGCAGGGGGTTCACAGCCACAACCGTGAAGTTTCTGATGCGCTATCGCATGCACGGGAGCGGCTAGAAACGATGGCTGGCATTTACGACCTGTTGAGCACCAAGAATGCCAAGACCATCGATTTAGGATCTGTCCTTCAAGATATGGTACCTCACTTGGTTCCGCCGTTGATGCCCATAGTGGTCGAGACGCATCTTGCGCCGGGGGTTCTTTTGCCCCCAGAGCTAGCTCAGCCGCTTGCCCTCATTGCCTTGGAATTGGTGACCAATGCCGTCAAACACGCCTTCCCCCGGCGACGGGCCGGTCGGGTGCGTGTCGACCTCTCCCTGCATGACGATGCATTGGAATTGACCGTTTCTGACGATGGGGTGGGCATGCCCGAGGGCACCACGGATTCACTGGGCTACAAGCTGGTGCGGGGGTTGGTGCGGCAGGCCGGCGGTACGTTGGAGCATGCCCGTACCGGCCCAGGGACGACGGTGAGGATTAGCGCTCCTCTTTCTCCTTAGTATTGTTCTGGCCCATGTTCAGCTTGTTCACGGGAAACTGCTGTCCATGAAGAACAGCCAACTTATATTCCCCCGCTGAGCATCAGCAGACCAAAGGCCATTGTCGACGCGGCTGTGATGGCGGTCATCAGCCCCATGACCGTGACACGCTTACGTAAGCTGACGAACGCCTGAATTGCGAAGACAATGGCGAAGGCAAAAAGGCCGAGAGCTATGGCAAGATCCATCGCGCCCTCACCAATAGAATGATGTCGCCCGGTACTGTCCATTGCCGGTCCGCACGGCGGCGCTGATCGCCTCCCCCTCGGCCTATGAACCTTTCCCTTGCGATGTTCACGAGGTCATCCCCCTTGCAGCCAGGAGGAGGGTCTGCTTCCCGACGGGCGTTTGCCGATGCTCTCCAACCTGTCCAATTGCTCGGACAATTCCGATGCGATTACATGATGTTGGCGGATTTCATGGGTGAGGCGGCCAATCTCTTCCTGGACGAACGCTCGGTCCTGCTCGTTGAGATCCTTCAGTTCGCTCAACGCGTCAACGTAAACTTGCTGCGACCAGCGCAGGGCGGATGCTATCGCCTCCCAGGGGAGGAAACCCTGTTCCCCCGACGACGCGACCGCATCCAAGCCATCGCGATTGATACCAATAACGACGAAACGCAGCCGCTTCTCTGCGGTGCCGTGCAAGTCGAGGCTGACGTAATGACCGACCTTGAAAACGTCGGCCAACGCGACGCATTTGACCTCCTCGCCCAGATGAAGAGCAGTTCCTTCCTCCCCTAGAGGACGAACAGTTCCCTTCCGGCTGTCAATGACGACCTCACCGTGATTAGCTCCGAAGTCAGATGATAGATAGTTGTGCTGTTTATTCAGAAGATCCCTGAAAGTTGCCATGGATTACCACACTATCTGCCTATATCGTTCTGCATCACCCACCATTGCATGGCGACCGCCGTTATTCCGGAATAGTCGACAGGGGCGGGTTTCCTTCACCATCTCCGTATGCCGCGGAGTTCTTCCTACGCGCCCGCATCTCTTTGGGGCTTGGCTGGTACATTGGGATGGGAGAAGGAAACACAAAAGGATACTTTGGCTCGGTCAGGCTCATCCGATCAGGAAGCTGCCATAATGGTGCGGCGCAACGCGTCATATTGCAGCTCGGCTGCCGTATTGCCACATGACCAGATGTGACTGGCTGGCTGTCAATTTCCTCATGGCAGATTTCCCGCGCGGAAGGCAGGCCCTGCTGATCCGCTCCACCTGCCTATTGGCAAACTTCGCGACAGCTTCCGGCGAAGTGAGCTTGGCATCATCGTCGCAGAGGTGTTTAGGCAGACTCAGCAGAGCAGCCTGGAAGGCCATGACATGCTGTTTTGTGATCTCAGGCAGCGTCAGCGGCCCATTCACTTCCTCAAACTGACGGACGGATGAGCGCGCCTCATCGACAGTGCCTTGTGCAGGATTCTTTCGCTCCGGCCACAATGAGAGATGGCCGCTTGCACATCGCTAGGCACGGCCTGGACAAAGTGAAAAATACCAGTCCGCAGGACGGTATAGGGGGGATGCTTGCGCTGCATTTCCGGCCTCCGCTTGCCAAAAACTTTACCAGTTGATGGCCGCGAACCCATAGTTTGGGGCTAAGGTGGCGGAAATGCAGGCGCTTCAGGGGAGAGTGGCGACCCCAGCAGGACTCGAACCTGCAGCCTACGGATTAGAAGTCCGTTGCTCTATCCAGTTGAGCTATGGGGCCTAGCCGGGACCGGGTCAGCCGATGACGCGGTCGTAGCGGAAATTATCGGCGTAGCTTTTCGGACGGATCTTGCGGTCGTGCTCGTCTTGCACGACGTAGTCCAGGCCCTTGCGCTGGGCATAGGCGATGGCTTCTTCCTTGGTGGCGAAGCGCAGCTTGACCTGGGACAGGGTGTCCCGGGAGCTGACCCAGCCCATCAGCGGATCGGCCTCGCGCGGGGCGGCGGGTTCATGTTCGGCGATCCACATCCGGGTGTTGCCGCGCCCAGACTGCATGGCGGTTTTGGCAGGACGGTAGATGCGAATACGCATGGACGGAGTTCCCTCGACAGATGATCCGGGGCGGTTGTATCCCAACCCGCCCGGGGTGGCAATCCCCACCCGTGAGATATGGGAGCAAAACCTTCCGACTGAAGACAGGGGGCATCTCAATTGCCGCGTTCCGGCCCGACGACCGCAGCGGCCTGAAGCCCTTCCCCGTCAACGGTTTCAGTGACTTAGCACGCGGCCGGCAAAGCTTCAAGGATTCCGGCGGAGTGCCCTCTGTCCGTCAGGCATGTCCGTTCCTCGGCCTATCTGCACAGGGCGGCGATCGTCGACCACGATCATCGCTCGCAGCCTCTCTTGCAGTTCCGGGACCTGATTGTCGTTGGCTTGCCCCAGGCGCTGGAGCGCGAGGCCCCGTAGAAGGGCCAGGGTCGCCGGGCTGAAGTTGCGTTGAAGGGCGGCCGCCTCGAGGGCGGTCATGAAGGGGAGGGGGGTGTGCGGCTTCATCATCATGGGGACATGAAACAGCAACCAAAGGGGTAAAAATATGGCAGCGGCAGGTGACAATTTTGGCGCCGCCATGGCCGGAAAAAGCCCTTGGCGGGGCAGCCTTCAGCCGCAGTAAGATCTTGAGCCGCGACGGCAAGCACCGGATCGCGGCTCAAGAGGTTGCGGGAAGAGGAGAGCCTGAAGACGAAGCGTAGCTAATGCAATGCCTTGACGGAGGCCACATCCCTGGCAACCAGTGCCGCGGCTTCGATCATCAGCGCAAGATGGATCAGCCCTGCTTCCGCCGCTTCCTCGGCCAGGCAGGCCAGTGCCACGGCCAGCGCCCGGGCCACCTGTTCGGGAGTGCGAGATTCGTTGTTGCTATAGGTCGGCATATCAAACCCCCATAATGAATGTGAGGGTTTGATGCTGGCAGGGGTAGATATTATCCGTATACGAAGGATGTGCCGGATTTCCCACCAAGGGCAATGGCCCGGTGAATTCTTCACCTTGCAGGAAAATGGCAAACTTCCGGCCGCGCCTGTTCGGGGCGCCGGTCATATGCTTGATATTTTAGGGAATTGTGGTCGGGGCGAGAGGATTCGAACCTCCGGCATCCAGCTCCCAAAGCTGGCGCTCTACCAGGCTGAGCTACACCCCGTGCCGCGCTTTGTAAGGGGTTTTAGACACTTTGGCAAGCCTCCCAGACAGGAACAATTTGGCACATTTCGGTAGGTTTCGGGAATGCAGTCCCGGAATAATCCCGAACAATGTTCTATTAGTGTTCTAATTTTCCCTTCCTCTAGCGGGAGAGACAGAGGCGGAGGGGAATGACCGGCGTAGGCCCACCTGGACATCAGCATGTGATTAGATCCAGCAGCATCGTAGGAAACGTGCTGATGCCTTTCTGCCTCTATAGGAGGGTACGAAAAAAATTGACCATCGGAAAAAGGTAATTTTGGTAATTTCCTCTCATTAAGGGGGCAAAAGCCAAGGGAATATGCGGAATACAAGAACATTCTAATATAGTAATTTTTGAGTAATTTAGGAGTAACAGGATTACCTTTGCCTGGGGTAACTCGGGCTTGAAAATTTTCCTTTTAATAACAAAGGATTAGTCGGCTGTTACCTTTTCAGTTACCAAAGATTACCCGATGAAGGTAACTTTTTTGTCCTGCAATTTCAGGCTCTTAGGGGAACCTTTCCCGCTCTATAACCAAGATTACCTTTTTCCGACGCCGTTCCGAAATTGTCCTGCGGCAGCTACCCCTGGAGCCCGTGACATGCGTGCGCGTTCTGCAGATCCGCGCAGAGATCTGCAGATATCATCCTGCTGTCTGTATCGCCTTGAAGGCGGCTCCCCAGGCCGTTTCCAGAGGAATCTGCGGCGCAGAAATTGAGGCACGTTTTGATCGCAGGCGAGGCGGGGGGAGAGTGCGTTTGGCGGGCCGGTTTCCGGGGCAGGGGGCGGCCAGTGGTCGGTTCGGGCAGGGGGAAGGTAGGGAGAGGTCGGGGCTGCCCTCCTGGCGGTGTGCAGGAGGCAGGAAAGGTTTCTTCTGGTGGGTGTGCGCTCGTTAGGGTAATTCAACCTTGTTGAACGCAATCCTGGAGGGCTCCATGAAGATCCGCACCACCTTCCGCGCGACCGTTCTTGCCGTGGCGATCGGCGTCGCAGGCATGTCCGTCGTTTCCGCTCAGGAAGGGATGTGTTTGGAAGGCACTGCCGCGAACAGCTTCCCAGCTTGGGAATTCATCGCCAACAATGCTGTCCGGACTGCCGATGCCTATGCGGTCGAGCGCAATCCCCGGGCAACCTTCATCCTGGGGAAGGTCTCAGCCCTTCTGCAGTTCGGCGGGGAGTACAAGGGCCAGTATCTGGTCCATGTGGTGAAAGAGGGAGCCAGCGGCACCGCCTTTGCCGTGCTGAAGCCGAACTTCCCCTTCTGCGAGGATCCGGGCGAGCTGGATGACGAGCGGGCGGACCTTTTCACGGTCATCTCGGCCAAGTTCAACGGCCAGCCCTTCTGAGCTTGTCCTTTTATTGCGCATGGAACATAATGGGAACGTCGGGGGCGTGAGGTTCAACTATCTTGTGAGGCGACCATGCCTTGTACTGTCGACTGTTTCGTTACGTTTTCTGCCGATAATCATAGCTTCCACCTCTGTTTTCCTGGAGTGTCTCCCGAAGCAACTACTTGGGTCGACCTTAAGGGAAAAAATCCAGATGAGGTTTATGAAGAGGTGAGCGGGATGGGGTTTGAACCCGACAATCTTGTAAAATATCCCAAGCCAGGAAGTGGTGTTTTCTTTTATCGCTACTGAAACACTCTCTTCTTCGCATAAGTAACATTGCGTAATTGTGCTTCATGAGCACGAAAAAGGCCCCGCCACCTTCCCGGTCGCGGGGCCTTCATCTTCCTGGTTCCGATCGTGGCTATTCGGCTTCGGCGGCGATGGAATAGGGCTCGAACACCACGGCCTCGACGCCAGCCCAGTCGTTGATGTCGCGGAAGGTGGCCATCAGCGGTTCGAGCTCGTTCTTGGCGAAGACCCGGGCCGCCTTGTCGACATCGCCGAAACCGCCGACATTGTTGGGGATGATGCCCATCAGCTGGGGCGGTACGCGATGCACGGCCATGACGTCGTCGCGGGTCACGTTCTTCAGCGTCAGGAATTCGTCCTTGGCGGCCACCTCGGCGATCGGGATGACCTTCAGCCCGTCGGCCTTGCCATTGGGCGCATACATGAACAGGTTGCGGAAGTTCCCCGGTCCCTTGGCGTCGCGCAGGGCCTGGCGCAGCCCGTCGATGTCTTCCTGGTTATGCGCTGCGTCGGTCATGTAGAGGATGAAGCCGGCATGTGATCCGTTCACATAGTATTTCCGCCGGAACAGCGTTGCCGCCTCGTTCAGCAGCGCCGACTGAATGGCTGCCGTATAGCCGGGCATACCATAGATCTCCTGGTTGATGTCCGGCTCCATCAGATGGCAGACCTCGCCCTCGATGGGCCGTTCCTCGCCGTCGATCAGCAGCAGAAAGCCGCCATCCCGGTTGCGCCTGGTCCAGCGCGCCGGTGCCGGCGTCAGGTCCAGCGGCTTGCCCAGCATGTTCGACCGCATCACCGGATAGCCGTTGCCGAAGACCAGGTAATCCCAGGCCAGACGCTTGAAGGCCTGGCGGCTCAGCCACTTGGTCGGCCGGAAGCAGCTGGACAGGATATTCACCTTCACGCCGATGGCCGATTGATGATGGGGGTTGGAGGGCAGAAGCCGGGCCAGGCCGTCGAAAGAGATCGGCGGTTCATAGAAGCGTCCGTTCCAGGCCGAGTGGAAATAGGCCCCCAGTTCCCGCTGATCGAGCACCGGCGTCGGATCGCCGAAGGTGAAGGCCTCCACATGCGGGGCAGGAGCCTGTGCGGCTTGCGCCTGGTTGGGACGGCGGCGGCGATTCTTAGCCATCTACATGATCTCCACGATGTTGTTGCGGCGGCCGCCGGTGCCGCCAGGAAGGTTGTCATTGTCGAAGTCGGTGAAGGATAGGCGGTCGATGGCGTGCATGACCGCCCAGGCGACGTCGGCATGGCCAGTCTCGCGGCCGCGTGCGGCGATAAAGGTCGCTTGCCGCCCGGATGGGGTCTGGGTCTTCTTGATCGACATGAAGGCCATGGCCACGTCGGTGGCGCCGGCGTCGAATTCGAACAGCCGCTTGCTGATCAGGTGCTTGGCCTTCAGCACCATCCTCGTCTTGACCTCGACGCTGTAGGTGATGGCGTGCGCGGCGGGGAAGAAGTTCCGCACCATCTCGAAGACGCCCTGGCCGATCGTGGTGACATCGATGCCGATATGCTCGACCCGGTATTTCAGGGTCAGCTTGCGGATCGCCTCGGCCTGGGCCTGGAAGTCCACGCCGACGAAGCTGATCTTCTCCAGCAGCCGGAACTTGCCGCCATCCACCCGGGGTGGCGCCACCACGACGATCGAGGCCGAATCCTGCGACAGGGCCGGGTCATAGCCGATCCAGACCGGCCCGTCATAGGGCGGCACATGATCCGGCCGCCAGTCTTGCCGCCACGCTTCCCAGGCATCGACCATGCAGCGCTTGAGCTCTTCGAAGGTGAAGAAGGCCGCGCTGTCGTCGACCCAGACGCACATGAACAGATTAGCGAAGTCCTGGTCGTTGTATTCGCGGCGCAGCTGGTCGATGTCGAACAGATCGCAGCCCCGGGCCGCGGCGTCCTCGATGGTGACGATCTGCCGCCATTGCCCATCCGGGCCCAGCGCACCTTCGCGCAGCGCCTGGTGCGATACGTCGATCTCGACCCTCTCGGCCTTGGGGCGGCCCTTGTTGAAGGACTCGCCGGTCCAGAAGGCGTTCGCCTCGTGGCCGATGGTCGAAGGCGTCGAGAAATAGGTGATCCGCCATTTCTTGTGGGTCGCCATGGCGCTGGCGACCTTGCGGAATTCCAGGAATTTCGAGATCCAGGCATATTCGTCCAGATAGACATGCCCGTGATAGGACTGGGCGGTCTTGCTGTTGGTGCCCAGGAAATACAGGGTCGCCCCATTCCATAGCTTGATGGGCGTGCCCTTCAGTTCGACCCCGGTCACGTCCTTGACGAACTGGACGATGTAGTCGCGGAAGACATGGGCCTGGGCCTTGGACGCGCTCAGGAATATCTGGTTGTCGCCGGTGGTGATGGCGTCGATCAGCGCCTCGCGGGCGAAGTACCAGGTCGCGCCGATCTGGCGGGACTTCAGGATGTTGCGCACCCGATGGTGCTTGCGCACCTCGTTCCAGCGGCGCTGGTAATCGAACAGATCCCGGTCCCAGGCCTCCAGCAGCTGCTCGACCTGCTCCTCGGTCAGCTGGTTCTTTTCCTCTGCCTTCTTCTTCCGGCCCTTGTTGCGCTTGGCGATGTTGGGGTTCAGGTCCCCTTCCTTGCCGGAGGCCTCGTATTTCTGGATCCGGGCAGTGCGTTCGAGGATGCGCGTCAGCTGGTCCATCTCGGCCAGGTCGCGTTCGGACTTGTCCGGCTTCGCGATCACCCGCAGCAGGCGCTGCTCGATCTGTGTCTCGATCCGCACCACCACGGGCGTCTTGTCCCACTCGTCGCGCCGCTTCCAGCTGTCGACGGTGCCATAGGGCAGGCCCAGGTTCTTGGCGATCTGGGCACAGCTTTCGCCCTGCCAGTACAGGTTCCGGGCAATCAGGCGCTGGGATCTGCTTTCGTCGTCATCGTGGCTCATGCCAGCAGAGTGGCGTTGCCTGCTTTCGCAGGGCACGCGCGAGGGGTTGGAAAGCCCCAATGGCAACCCCTGGCGGTTTGCGCCCGTCGCCTCCGCGCGATCAGCATGGCCTCTCTACGAGCCTGCAGCCCCGCTCTCAACCACAGGCGAGCCGATGAAGACGAAATTTTACCGTGTGGCGCGATCCGGCAAGACCATCGACGGTCGCGAGATCACCCCGCAGCAGATCGACCAGATGGCGGCCAATTACGATCCGAGTAAGTACGGCGCCCGAATCTGGTGCGAGCATCTGCGTTCCCTTCTGCCCTCGGACACCCCGTTCAAGGCCTATGGCGACGTGCTGGCGCTGAAGGCCGAAACCGATGCCGATGGCGCTCGTGTCTTGCTGGCCCAGGTCGACGCCACCGATGACCTGGTCAAGCTGTCCCAGGAACGCCAGAAGGTCTACTGGTCCATCGAAATGCATCCCAACTTCGCCGGAACCGGCCAAGCCTACATGATGGGCCTCGCCGTCACCGACACGCCGGCTTCGTTGGGCACGGAAATGCTGAAATTCAGCATCCAGAACCGCAGCAGCTTGCCGGGTGCGGACAAGCTGCCCGACCACCTTTATTCCGAAGCCGTCGAAGCCGCCTTCGAGGAAGACGCACCCGAAGACAAGGGGCCGTCCCTGTTCAGCCGGGTCAAAGCCATGCTCAAAGGCCAGCCGGCCAGCGATGACGCCCGCTTCCGCCAGTTGGAAGACAGCTCTCTGGCGATCGCCGAGACGGTTTCGGAACTGCGCCAGGACTTCGCCAAGCTGCCCGATGCGACGGCCATGCAGCAGGACCTGGCCAAGCTGCGCCAGGACCTGGACGCCCTGACCACCAAGCTGAGCGTCACCCCCGGCACTCCGGCCCGGCCCCAGCATCCCGGTACGCCCCAGGGCGCGGCCGACGTCACCGATTGCTGATCAGCTCCGCCGACCCATCACAAGGATCCCCGTTCCATGCGCAACGAAACCCGCGTCGCTTTCAACGCCTATGCCGCGCAGCTGGCGCAGCTGAACGGCGTGCCGAATGTCACCACCAAGTTCAATGTCGCTCCCACGGTCGCGCAGAAGCTCGAAGACCGAATCCAGGAATCGGCTGATTTCCTGAAAGCGATCAACATCATTCCGGTCGACCAGCAGACCGGGGAAACCCTGGGGCTTGGCACCAATTCCCGGGTCGCAGGCCGTACCAATACCGACCAGGCCGACCGCCAGACCCGCAGCATTACCAACATGCGGCCCAAGGGCTATGCCTGCGTCCAGACCAATTTCGACACGCATCTGAAATACGCCCATCTCGATGCCTGGGCCAAGTTCCCGGACTTCCAGACCCGCATCCGCAACCATGTCACCCAGCAGGTGGCGCGTGATCGCCTCACCATCGGCTGGCACGGCACCCATGCGGCGCCCGATACCGACCTGGGCGAAAATCCCATGCTGCAGGACGTCAACAAGGGCTGGCTACAGCACATCCGCGATGATGCCGAGGAACGGGTTCTGGCGGGCGTCAAGATCGGCCCCGGCGGCGATTACACTTCGTTCGACGCGGCGGTCTTCGATGCCGTCAACAGCCTGCTCGACGAATGGCACCGGGAAGATGCCGACCTGATCGTGATCATCGGCAGTGGCCTGCTGACCGACAAATACATGGGTCTGATCGAGAGCGCCGCGTCGACCCCGACCGAGCATGTGGCCATGTCCACCCTGCTGCATACCCGCACCGTGGGCGGCCGCAAGGCCATGACCGTACCGTTCTTCCCCGGCAAGTCGATCCTGATCACCAAGCCCGAGAACCTGTCCATCTACTGGCAGAACGGCACGCATCGCCGACATATCGCGGATAATCCCAAGCGCGACCGGATCGAGGATTACCTGTCGGTCAACGAGGCCTATGTCGTCGAGGATTACGGCGCGGCGGCGCTGATCGAAGGCATCCTGGTGCCCGACGGCGCCGGGGGATGGATGTGATGTCGCTCGCCCGCCGCCATTACGAACGCACAGTCGCGGCCAAGCAGGCTGCGGCGATGCCGCTTCGCCAAGCCGTCGCCGTTCCGGCCTCCGGCAGCCTGCATGACCGCATGCTGGCCCAACTGGGCATTCACAAGGCTGCCCTGAAGGCCATCCAGTCGCGCAAGGGCAAGGCCGAGGCCAAGCTGGGCTTCTTGCAGGACTACGAGGCCTATGTCGAAGGCGTTCTGGCTGCCGGAAATGGCGCCCAGGATACGGTGCTGGTGACGGTCATGATGTGGCGCATCGATGCCGGTCTCTATGCACAGGCGCTGGAGATCGCGGCTTACGCCCTCCGGCACGAGATGGCCATGCCGGATGGTTGGGCGCGTGACCTCCCGACTTCTCTCCTCGAAGAGCTGGCGGAACAGGCCCTGACCGATCCCGAGAACCAGGACCTGGCCGTGGCGCTGGGTGATGCCCTGGACCTGACCGAAGGGAAGGACATGCCCGACGAGGTGCGGGCCAAGGCTCTGAAAGCCCTGGGGATGATGGTCAAGGACAGCGACGTCGAGCGCGCCATCGGCTTGCTTGAGGAGGCCTGTACCCTCGATCCCCGCTGCGGGGTCAAGACCGAGCTGAAGCGTCTCAAGAAGGTCACCGATAACGATTCCGCCGACACCGAGCCCGGCGATTGATCTCCCCCCGACGGCGACGGCGTGGGGAAGGGGGCAATGCCTTCAGGCTGAACTTTCTTCTTCCACCGTCGCCGTCTCTTTTTTGAGGTCGAGACCGTGAGTAGCAGCTTCATCCCCTCCAGCGGCACCGGCCCGGCAGACCAGGCCGTCGAGAACGATGGCTGGTATCCCGACCTGTCCGTCGCGGAAATGCGCGGCGCGACCGGCCTGGGGCAGATCTTCGGCGCCGAGCGGGTGGCGGCGGTGATCCAGGCGGCCATGATCGAAGTCAATGCCGGTATCGCGGCATGGCGCGCCCAGCAGGTTGCCGAAAGCCTCGATCAGGTTCCTGCAGACAGCTATGGGGGGCAGTCCGCCAAGCTGCTGCTTTACAAGACCGGGGTCTATGCCCGTGCCCGGGCCATGCTGCTGGATGCCACCCGCGACTACGACAGCACCAAGTCCGGTCACCAGCGTGCCGATGCGCTCGAGGAAACCGTGGATGGATGGTTGCGGCAGTCCAGCGAGGCGCTGGCCCGGTTGACCGGCCGTCCGCGGACGGTGGTGGAGTTGATCTGATGGCGACGGTGGTCCACAGCCGCCAGGGCGATACCGCGGACCTGATCGCCGACCGCTATTACGACGGCGATACCAGCATGGTCACCGCCATTCTCGAAGCCAATCCGGGTCTGGCCGCCCTTGGCCCGGTCCTGCCGCATGGCACCCCGATCACCCTGCCGCCTCGGCGCCAGCAGACCAAGCCGGGACTGAACCTATGGGACTGACCGACAAGACTCCCACCATCACCGCCTACGCCACCAGCCTGGGTACGGCTGCCGGCGCCGCCTCGCTGACGGTCAACGAATGGGTCGCGATCTGCGGCCTGGGCCTGGCTGTGGCCACCTTCGCGGTCAACGCCGTCTACAAACACCTCCATTATCGGTTGGAGAAAGCCCGCCATGTCGCTGAAAACAAAGATCATTGACCAAGTCATCGGCCGCGAGAAGGGCTATGTGAACGACCCTCTCGATCTTGGCGGCGAGACCAATTGGGGCGTCACCGAAGGTGTGGCCAGGGCCTATGGCTATCACGGTCCCATGAAGGACATGCCGCGCCATGTGGCCGAAGCCGTCTATGCCGACCTCTATTGGAACTGCCTGCGCCTGGATGACGTCGAGGCGATCAGTCCCGAGATTGCCGCCGAACTGGCCGATACCGGCATCAACATGGGTGTCGGCATGGCGGGCCGCTTCCTTCAGCGCGCGCTGAACGCCTTCAACGATCGCGGCCGTCTTTGGCCGGACCTGGTCGTCGACGGGCTGGTGGGCCCCCGTACCATCGGCGCCTTGCACGAATACGCCCGCCGCCGAGCCGATCAAGGGCGGCGCATGATGATCGACGTCATGCTGGCGGCGCTGAATGCCCAGCAGGGCCACCGCTATATCGACATCAGCGAAGAGCGCCAGGAAAACCAGCGCTTCACCTTCGGCTGGTTCGCCCATCGTGTCGTCACGCCCGCCCTTTCTCTCTGACCTGGGAAACCATCCATGACCACCAAGCCTTGGTATCTCTCCCGCACCATCCTCGGCAGCCTGCTGTCCAGCGTCTCCGCCTTCCTGGCCATCTTCGGCGTGCAGATCTCGCCCGAGCTGCAGGGGCAGGTCGTCGAACTCGTCCTGGCGATCTCCACCGCCGGCGGCCTGCTGCTGACTATCATCGGCCGGATCAAGGCACGCAGCGGCATCAACTTCGGTCGCTCTTCCGGCACCGGAAGCGGCACCGCTCTAGCGCTGCTGCTGGCCACGCCCCTGGCCCTGACGCTTCTCCTTGGCGCCTGCGCCACGCCCGCCGCCCAGTCGCCGGCACAGCGTGTCTATGCCCTGCAGGCCGATTACACCGCCGCACAGGCCATGGCCGTGGGCTATGTCGAGAGTTCGGCGGCGAAACCGGCGGTGGTGGCCGTGATCCAGGAAGCCGATGCCGCCGCCTATGTCGCCCTTGGCCGCGCCCAGTCGGCTGTACGGGCCGGTGACGATCCTCTGATTCCCTCCTTGATTGCCACGGCAGAGCATGCGGTCAAGCGCTTGGTCGCCTTGGTGACGCAGCTGGAATGATCAGTCCCCGCCACATCAGCCCCCTCAGACCTGCAGGATTCCCGCCATGCCCTCCACCATCCATCTGATCCATCTCGGCCTGACGCTGGCCGAAGCCGCCGCCCGTGGGGTGGTGATTGCCATCGAAGCCCGCGACCTGGTGCGCAGGCTGGCCGATGAAGGCCGCGATCCGTCGCCGGAAGAATGGAGTCGGCTCAATGCTTTATCGGATGAGCTTCATTCGAGAATTCAGGGAGAGGGGAGGTGAAGAAGCTCACCGAGGCGCGGGACTATCTTCTGGCCTCGGCCCTGGGCCTGAAGGCCAAGGATCTGCTCACTTTCGCCGAAAAAGGGGCCGTCACTGCCTATCGGGGGGACGGCCCTCCATCATTCAAGGTCTCCTATACCGCGCATCTGGTCGTTGTCGGCTTTCCAGGTAACCCCCAGGATCTGCTCTTCGTAATGCTCTCCTGGATGGATCGCCATCTTCCATCGGCGCCGCCGGATGCCCTGAAATTCCATGTCGACATTATCGACCACAAGGCTTCCGACATCTCGATGCAGATCGAAATGGCCGACGTGATCAAGGCGACGGTCCTGCCGGGCGGCACGATGCTGCAGGCGCAGGACGATCCCGATGCCTTGGGTGAACTCATAGCCGACCAAGCCTTGGGGCTGCATGATGAATAGCGCGGATACAGCCTTCGCTGGATTGGACGCTTGGCTGCGCAAAGCGATGGCTGCCCTGGAGCCCGGGGAAAGGCAGAAGCTATTTCGGGAGATGGCGCGGGAATTGCGCAAGCGGAACCAACAGCGCATCACCCGTCAGGCTGGGCCTGACGGCCAGCCCTGGGAACCGCGTAAGCGCAATGCAAAGGGGCGGGTCCGCTCGACCGCAAAGATGCTGATCGGCCTGCGTGCCGTGCGCCGGATGGTGATCAGCGCCGACGGGAACGGAGCGGAAATCGGCTATCGCGGCCGCAACGCCCAGATCGCCGCCGTCCATCACCACGGCCATGTCGATAATGTCGCGCCGAACGGTCCTCGGGTGAAATATCCGGCCCGCCAGCTGCTGGGGCTGAGCGTGGCCGACTTGGACTGGGCTCGCGCCCGGATCCTCGAACATCTGTCGGACGCGATGCGTTGACAGACGAGCCGGGTGTCGCCCAGTCCATGGCATCTCTATGAACCGCCGCAGGTAATCAGAACTTCTCCGACGCGCTTTCCTTTCCCTTTGCTGACGGAATAGGTGGTTTCCACGGCTTCAACCCGGAACCCCTGGAAGATCTGCCGCACTTCGGGCACGTCGTTCAAAGACAGGATGAATTTCCCTTTCAGCTTCGCCAGCTGGGCCGCCAGGACCTCGAAGTCCGCGCGGCAGAACATCCCCTTGCCATAGTCGCTTTCGCAATTCCAATAAGGCGGGTCGAGGTAGAACAGGGCGTCCGGCCGGTCGTAACGTTCGAGAAAACTCCCATAGGGCAGGCACTCGATTACGACACCGGCTAGCCTGGAATGGACTTCCTCCAACAGTGGCGCCAGCCTGGTGATATCGAAGCGGGCCGGTCTGTTGCTGCTGACGCCGAAATTTCTGCCCGAGATCTTGCCGCCGAAACATGTGCGCTGCAGGTAGAGGAACCTTGCAGCGCGTTCCATGTCCGTCAGCGTTAAAGGGTCAGTGGCGACCAAGCGCTCGAATTCGGCCCGGCAAGTCAACTGGAACTTCATCATCTCCAGGAATGGCACGTAATGCCGTTGCAGGATCCTGAAGAGGTTGGCTACGTCGCGGCCATAGTCGTTGATCACTTCGACCGGGGCGGCTGTCGGCCTTCGAAGGAATACACCTCCCATCCCGACAAAGGGTTCGGCATAGAGATGATGGGGGATCGAAGCGATCCGCTTGATGATCGTGGCGGCAAGGTTCCGTTTGCCACCCAGGTAGGGTGCCACCGGCGATGTAGAGCGCACGGGGCGATGATCTGTATTGATGGGCATTGCACCTCTCGAGAAAGTCAGATGGAGCGGGCCGCCATGACTGGCGCGAACCCGGGCGGTTTCTCGAACATCTGTCTGTCCCGAGGTGATAGCGGGAAGGGGTTGGAATGCGGGCGAAACAACCCTCTGACGGCTGAACCGGACAAGGCCTTGTGCCCATGCTGAGGCATGAGCCATTCGCTGTCGGAACTCTATCGGAAACTCTCCAACTTGATCGGCCTCGGCACCATCGCCGAGGTCGATCATTCTTCTGCGCGGGTACGGGTAGAGATCAACGGCCGCGTCTCGGGATGGCTCCCATACCCCGCCGATATCGGCAACAATTACATCCGCTGGCGTCCGCTACGCGCAGGGACGCAGGTCTTGCTGGCATGCCCCGCCGGAGATCCGGCCAATGCGGTCATCGTCCAGATCCTCTATTCCCAGCCTTTGCCGCCGCCCGGGGACGAGGCAGGGCGCGACCTGGTGCAGTTCAACGACGGCACCACGCTTCAGTATGACAGCGATGCCAGGGTTTTGACCGTCGTCAGTGCCGGCAAGATCGCCATTCAGGCCGCCGACGCCGTCGATCTCACCGCCGGCGGCGCCGTTACCATTTCGGCTGCCGCCCCGGTTAGCATCTCCGCCCCCTCGATCTCGATGACGGGCACCACCGGCGGCGCCAGCCTGACCGGCAATTTCACCCTGACCGGCAGCCTGTCCATTACCGGAGATATTTCGACCAACGGCAATATCTCGGCCACCGGCACGATCATGGACGGCGGCGGCAACTCGAACCATCACACGCATTGAGGCCGCCAATGCCCGGCATGAACCGACACAGCGGCGCCTCTCTGTCAGAGATCGACCACATTCGCCAGTCCATCGGCGACATCCTGACCACGCCGATCGGTACGCGCCTGATGCGCCGCAGCTATGGCGCCCATGTCTTCGACTTGGTCGACGCCCCCGGCAATGCCGTCGGCGGCCTGCGCATGGTGGCCGCCGTGGCCGATGCCCTCGAACGCTGGGAACCCCGGGTCCATATGGCTTCCGCGCGGGTCAGCCCTGGCGCGGACGGGCGCGCCGTGGTCACGATCCGCACCATCGTCCGTTCCACCGGCGAGGCCTTGTCGCCGGTCGAGGTGGTGCTATGACCACCTTCAGCCAGATCAAGCTAGACCAGCTGCCGCCCCCCGATGTCGTCGAGGCCCTGTCCTACGAGGACATCCTGGCCGAGATGATCGCCGATCTGAAAGCTCGCGGCGAATACACGGCCATCATGGAATCGGATCCGGCGATCAAGCTGCTGGAAGTCGCCGCCTATCGCGAAATGTTGCTTCGTCAGCGTGTCAACGACGCCGCCCGCGCCGTCATGCTGGCTACGGCCAAGGGAGCGGATCTCGATCATCTGGCCGCATGGCCCTATCCGGTCCAGCGCCAGGTCGTGGATCCGGGTGACCCGCATGCCATCCCGCCCAGGCCGCCGGTCATGGAAAGCGATGAACGCTTCAAGCAGCGCATCATGCTCGCCCCGGAAAGCCTGTCGGTGGCCGGGCCGGACGGCGCCTATATCAGCCACGCCTTGGATGCCTCGCCGCAGGTTAAGGATGTCGCGGTCGAAAGCCCTGCGCCGGTCGAGGTGGTGGTGACGATCCTGTCGATCGAGGGCAAGGGCATTCCCTCGCCCGAATTGCTGACTGTGGTCGAGGCGGCGCTGCAGGGGAAGAAGGTTCGCCCGCTGACCGATCGCGTCACCGTCCAGGCGGCCGAGATCGTCGAATACGATCTGGTTGCGCGCATCGACCTTTACCCCGGGCCGGATGCCGAGGTGGTACTGGCCGCCAGCAGGAAGCAGGCACAGGCCTATGTGCAAGACCATCATCGTCTCGGCGATCCCCATACCGATTCCGGTTTGAAGGCAGCCCTTACGGTGCCGGGCGTCAAGCGCGTGATCCTGGACAGCCCGCAGGCCGATATCAATCCGGCCTCCCACCAGGCGGTCTGGTGCAACTCGATTTCCATCAGCCTGAACGGTGGCGGCAATGGCTGATCTCCTGCCGCCCAATGCGACCCCGCTGGAACGCGATCTCTCCGAGGTGACGGCGCGGATCGGGGGCCTGGATGTTCCGGTGGACCAGTTGTTCGATCCCCGGCGCTGTCCGGCCGATCTGTTGCCCTGGCTGGCCTGGCGCCATCGCGTCCTGATCTGGAATCCCTCCTGGCCGGAAGCGGTCAAGAGGGCCGTCATTGCGGCTGCACCGGAAATCAATGCTACTCGCGGCACGCCGCATGCCGTCGAGACGGCACTGTCCAGTCTGGGCTGTTCCTTCACGATGTCGGAATGGTTCGAGCAGCAGCCGCCAGGGCAGCCCGGCACCTTCCAGGTCGATTTCTTCGTCAATGGATCGCAGGCCCTGCTCGACCAGGATCTTTTCCGTGACGCGCTGGCCAGCATCCAGGCAGCCAAGAACACCAGGTCGCATTTCCACATTCGCGCAGGCGCCGAACACGGTGCCGGCATGGGAATGGCGGCAGTCTGCGTACCGCGCCAGTGGATCGACGCCACGGCGACTGGCGGTGGCCGTGACGGAGCCTCGGCCATGATCGGCTTGGCCGCCGGTACCCATGTCGCTCCCCGCACCAAAGCCACCACGAGGGCCGTATGACCGACGTTACGCTCAACATCAAGCTGACCGATGCAGGCATGGCTGCTGTCGCGGCCGCACATGGCCAGGGCCTGCAGGCGAAGATCACTCATGTGGCGATCGGCGACCAGGGCTATGAGCCCTCGGCCGACGCCGTGTCTTTGCGCGGCGAGAAGGCACGTGTGGCTTTGACGGCAGGCGGGCCGCTGGGGCTCAACCAGGTGCTGTTGCAAGGGGTGGTTCCGGCAGAGGGACCGGACTTCTTCATCCGCGAGATGGGCTATTTCCTGGAAGACGGGACCTTGCTTGGCCTTTGGTCGGATCCTGAAATCCCCCTTGGCTGGATCGGCGGCGCGACCCCCTGGTTCTTCAAATTCTCCTTCGCCTGGACGGCTCTGCCCGATTCTTCGATCACGGTCGTGATTGCCGATGATGCCGGGCAGGGCGGCATGGCGCTCGACCTGGCGCAGCTCGAAGGCAAGGTTCGGCATACCGTCGAGACAGGGGGGCTGGAATGGGCCAACGCCGATCCGACCCAGCTCACCGCTGCGGTCGCTCGCTTGCTTGCGGCCGGGATCGAGGAGCATGAAGGCAGCCGCAACCATCCTGGTGCAACGACATCGGCCAAGGGAATGGTTGCCCTGGCAAGCTCAGCCGAGGCCCAGGCGGGAAGCAACACTACGAAGGCGGTGACGCCTGCGGCGCTGAAGGCTGCCGTCCCCTCTCATCTGCCGGAACACCTTGCTCAGACGGCGCTGGATGGTCGCTATCGCAATGCCGACAATCTGAATGCCGGGACTGTGCCGGTCGATCGATTGCCGACTCTTCCGCTGGCAAAAGGAGGCACCGGCGCGACTACTGCTGCAGGGGCTCGGAACAATCTTGGTGCCGCCGGCGCCGCTACCATGATCTCCGCCGGCAATGGGTTGACCGGGGGCGGCGATCTCTCGGCAAACCGATCCATCGCCTTGGGAACGCCCGGCACCCTGACGGCCACCACCACCAACGCGGCGACTGCCGAGAGCCACACCCACAATATCGACATCGCCACTCAGGCCGAGGCCGAGGCGGGGACGAACACGACCAAATTAATGACGCCCCAGCGCGTGGCGCAGGCCATCTCCGCGCTGGTCGGCTTGATCAATATTGTTAACGGCACCTCCGGCACCTTGACCGTTGCCCGGGGCGGCACGGGGGCGACCTCGGCCGCCGCAGCCCTGTCCAATCTGGGAGGCACGCCGGCCGGACGCACCATCACTGCCGGCAATGGGTTGGTCGGCGGCGGCGACCTCTCGGCCAACCGCACCCTCGCCCTGGGCACGCCCGGCACCCTGACGGCCACCACCACCAATGCGGCGACCGCGGAGAGCCACACCCACAATATCGACATCGCCACCCAGGCCGAGGCCCAGGCCGGCACCAACAGCGCCAAGTTGATGACGCCTCAGCGCGTAGCGCAGGCCATCGCTGCGCTGGGCGGTGGATTAGGCCAGGGACAAACTTGGCAGGATGTTTCGGCGCAGCGGCAGATCAACACGACATACCAAAACCCCACCAACAGATCCATGCAGGTAGCTGTTATGGGGCGAGGCTCAAGCACAGGAGCCCAAGCCTTTAAAGTGTCTCCTGACAATTCTGTATGGACAACTGTGGGCAATGCCGGGGGCAATAACATTGGTAATAGTTATAACGGCAACGTCAACGTAATAATTCCGCCAAGGCACTATTATCGTGTTGAGGGCGGTGGGATTTTTTATTGGGCGGAGACAATAAATGTCTGAGCGCGGATTTTATCATCCCGAACGCGGCTATTGGCAGGCCATCGGCGAGGTCCCCGAGGACATCCGCGAGTCCTATCCCGAGGGCACGATTGAGGTGCCGCTGCGACCATCACCCAACCACGAATGGAAGGGTGGCGAGTGGGTCGAGATGCCTGCTCCGCCGCTCGCTCGCGAGGACCTGCTTGATTATTTGGCCGCACGGCGCTGGCAGGCCGAAATCGGCGGGACCCTCTGGAACGGCTGGCATTTGCGCACCGATGAAGCCAGCCAAGCAAAATACTTGGCTGAACTGCAGGCCATAGCCCTGGGCATCCGCAGCGCCGACGAACTGTGGAAATTTCCCCACGGCTTTGAACCCATTTCCAACCAGCAAATGCAGGAAATGGCCATCCAGGCCCGCCAGCATGTCCTTCAATGCTTCGCCCTTGAGGCGCAGCTTGCCGCCGGCATCAAAGGCGGAACCATCACCACTCTCGAACAGATCGACAGCGCCTTTGCGGCGCTGGAGCCCCAGGGGGAATAGCCCATGTCCGATTACCATCACGGTGTACGCGTCATCGAGATCTCGGAAGGCACGCGGCCGATCCGAACCATTGAAACCGCTGTCATCGGGTTCGTCGCCACCGGGCCGGATGCCGATCCCGTCCGCTTTCCGCTGAACCGCCCCGTCCTGATCACCGATGTCATGGGGGCCCTGGGGGCGGCGGGTTCCAGCGGCACGCTGCCTTATGTGCTTGATGCCATCAAGGATCACGGCTCGCCCCTGACCATCGTGGTGCGGGTGGAGGAAGGCGAGGATATGGCCGAAACCACCAGCAATGTGATCGGTGGCGTGGTCGATGGCCGCAAGACCGGCCTGCAGGCCCTGACTGCTGCCAAGGCCATGTTCGGCGTTCAGCCGCGGATCCTGGGCGCGCCTGGTCTCGATTCCCTGCCGGTGGCGACCGAACTTGCCGCCATCGCCCAGCTGACCCGCAGCTTCGCCTATGTCTCGGCCTGGGAATGCGAGACCATGGAAGCGGCGGCCCTGTACCGCGATAATTTCGGCCACCGCGAGATTATGGTCATCTGGCCGGACTTCGTGAACTGGGACACCGTGGCCAATGCCGACCGCACGGACTGGGCCACCGCCCGTGCCTTGGGCCTGCGCGCGCAGATCGACCAGGATGTTGGCTGGCACAAGACCCTCTCCAACGTGCCCGTCAATGGCGTCACCGGCATCAGCAAGGATGTCTTCTGGGACCTGCAGTCGCCGTCGACCGATGCCGGTTACCTCAACGCTGCCGACGTCACCACGCTGATCAACAACAAGGGCTATCGGTTCTGGGGCTCGCGCACCTGTTCGGCCGATCCTCTCTTCGCCTTCGAAAGCTCCACCCGTACCGCCCAGGTCCTCGCCGAGACGATGGCCGAGGCGCATTTCTGGGCGGTCGACAAGCCCATGCACCCGACGCTTGCCCGCGACATCGTGGAAGGCGTCAACGCCAAGATCCGGGAATTGGTACTGAACCAGTACCTGATCGGCGGCGGCGCTTGGTTCGATCCGGCCAAGAATTCCAAGGAACAGCTGAAGGACGGAAAGCTGACCATCAGCTACGACTACACGCCGGTGCCGCCGCTCGAAAACCTGATGTTCGAACAGCGCATCACCGACGACTACCTGATCGACTTTGCCGCCCAGATGGCCGCCTAAAGGAGGGCTCCCGACATGCTTCCCAAGAAGCTCTACAACTTCAATGTCATCTTCGAGGGCCATCCCCTGGCGGGCTTGGTCGAGGAGATCACCCTGCCTGTCCTCGAGCGGCAGATGGAGGAATATCGCGGCGCCGCCATGCTGGGGCCGGTTTCCCTTGACCTCGGCATGGCCGCCCTGCGTCTGGACTTCACGCTGGCCGAACACAACGCGCATATCCTCGAAGCCTGGGGCGTGACCGAGGCCTCCGGCACCGGCCTGCGCTTCCTCGGCGCGGCCATGGCCGACGACAGTTCGGCCAGCGATGCGATCGAGGTTTCGGTACGTGGCCGCATCCAGAAGTTCGAACCCGGCACTGCCAAGGCGGGCGAACTTACCAAGCCCAAGGTCGAGATGCCGCTGACCTATTACCGCTACAGCGTCAACGGGAATCCCCTGATCGAGATCGACCTGGTCGGCGGCACCGAGATCGTCAACGGCGTCAACCGATCCTCCCAGGTGCTGCGCGCCCTGGGGCTTTCCTGATCCTTATGCCCGTACAGGATGAACCGACATGAACACCAAGCCCTTCACCTTCAGCAATCCGATCCCCTATGGCGACAAGGATCTGACCGAGATCACCCTGCGCCGTCCCATGGCCGGCGACCTGCGCGGCATCAAGCTGCGCGGGCTGCATGACATGGAAGTCGATACCCTGCTGGCGATCGTGCCGCGTATTGCCACGCCGCAGATCACTGCCGGCCAACTCGCCGCCATGGATGCCGCCGACACGCTTCGGCTGATCGAAGAGGTTTCGGGTTTTTTCACGGACTGACCCGGCCTCTGCCGGACGATACCTTGATGGCCTGGGGGGTGATCATGCGGACATTCCCCGGATCTTTCCCCCCGGCCGTCTTCGATTCCCTTCCGCTCGACCGTCTTGCCGAAGCCTATGACCTCGCTGTGACCTTCCTGGAAATGGAGGCCGAGGCCGTCAAGGCCGCCAAGGGGTAAGAAATGGCCAGCCTGAAACTACAAATCTTCCTGGATGCGGTGGACCGCATCAGCAAGCCCTTCCGCCAGGCTCGCCAATCTACTGACAGTCTGCGGGGGGCGATGTCGGAAACGGCGCAGCGGGTCAGGTCTCTCGAAAAGACTTCGGCCGACCTTGAGGCGTTCCGCCGCCTCAAGGCCGATGCCCGGACCAATGCCACTGCCTTCGACCAGGCGCAGGCGAAAGTCGGCCGCCTGGCGCGCGAAATGTCCCAGGCGGATCGTGTCACCAAGGCCATGCGCTCGGAATTCGCGGCGGCCAAGCGCGAGGCTGCCCAATTGGGGCAAGCCAAGCAGGCCAATGCCCTGGCCACCCAGGAGATGCGGCGCAGGCTGGCGGCCGCAGGTATCGACACCAAGCAACTGTCCACCGCGCAGCGCCGCCTGCGCAGTGATCTGGATGCCGCGCGCCGGGCCGCTGATCAGCAGGCACAGGCTTTCGACCGGGCCAGAAAGCAAGCCGACGCGCTGGCCAAGGCGCGCGCGCGCATGGACAAGACCCTGGCCCGACAGCAAAGCATTGCCGTTACCGGCGCCGCAGGGGTGGCGGCCGGCGGCAGTGCCTTGGCCATTGGCTCCAAGGTGGCGGGGGCAGGGATCAATTTCGAGGAATCCATGTCGGCCGTGGGCGCCCTGGCGCGCCTGGACAAGACCAGCGAGGCTTTCCAGGCCCTGAAGCGTCAGGCCCAGGAATTGGGCGCGGCCACCAGCTTCAGTGCTTCCGAAGCCGCCGGGGGGATGCAATTCCTCGCCATGGCGGGGTTCGAGGCCAACGACATCCTGGCCGCCATGCCCGGCATGCTCGACTTGGCGAAGGCCGGCAACACCGATCTGGCACAGACGGCGGATATCGCCTCGAACATCTTGTCCGGCTTCGGGCTCGAGGCGTCGGAAATGTCCCGGGTGGGTGATGTGATGGCGGCGACCTTCACCCGGTCGAACGTCAATATGCAGATGCTGGGCGAATCCATGAAATACGTGGCGCCCATCGCCAAGGAACTCGGGACGTCGGTGGAAGAGGCGGCGGCGTTGACCGGCTTGCTGGGCAATGTCGGTATCCAGGGATCCCAGGCGGGCACGGCCCTGCGCGCCCTCCACAACCGCTTGGCCGCTCCTCCCACGGCTGGTATTCAGGCGCTAAGGACGCTGGGCGTCACTACCCGCACGGCGACCGGCGATCTGCGCTCGATGACCGATATCCTGGCCGATGTGGCGAAGGCCACGGAAGATCTGGGTAATGCCGACCGCATCGCCGCCTTCAAGGCGATCGCCGGCGAGGAAGCCGGTGCCGCCATGGCCCAACTGGTTTCTGAAGGCGGTTCCGGCGCCATTGCCAAATTCACCGATATCCTGCGCAACAGCGAAGGCGAAGTCAGCCGGATCGCCAGGGCCATGGGCGACAATGCCGCCGGCGATATCAAGGAATTCGGCAGCGCCATCGAGGGCCTGAACATCACCCTGACGGAATTGAACATCAGTCCCATACGCGACCTGACCCAGACGGCGACAAGGGCGGTGCGTGCGGTACAGGGCTGGGTTCAGGAAAATCCGCGGCTTGCCGCAGGCCTGACCCGGGTGGCGGCCATCGTCGCCGGCCTGGTCTTCCTGGGCGGCACGCTGGCCATCGCCATTGCCGGTATTCTCGGCCCCTTCGCCATGATGCGCTTTGCCCTGACGGCCATCGGCATCAAGGCCGGTCTCCTGGGGGGAGGGCTGCCGGTGGTGGCCGCCGGCATCAAGGCGATCAGCGCTGCCCTGCTGGCCAACCCCATCGGCCTGGTGGTGATGGGGATCGCCGGTGCGGCGCTGCTGATCTACACCTTTTGGGAGCCGATCAAGGGGTTCTTCACCGGCCTGTGGGATGCCATCACCGCGCGCTTCTCCAGCGCCTGGACCGTCATCCAGACCCTGCTTAGCTTCACGCCCCTGGGGCTGATTGTCGCGGCCTGGGAACCGATCCAGGGTTTCTTCAGCGGCCTATGGGAAGGCATCACCGGAATGTTCACGGCTGCTTGGGACTTCGTCCTGGGCAGGCTTGAAGCAGTGAAGGCGCCGATTTCCTGGCTGAGCGATAAGTTGGGTGGGCTATTTGGCGGGGGGAATGGCCAAGTCAGTGCTGTGCCGTCTTCGACGATCGCCGCGCCGCCAGCCATCCAGGAGCCGCGTCCCATCCGCACGACGGCGGTGGCGGCGGTGGCTGCCGTTGCGGCTACGTCGCCCGTCGCGGCGGCGGCACAGGCCCCGGCACCTGTTACCCAGCACATCCAGATCACGGTAAACCCGGCCCCCGGCATGGACGAGGCCGCCCTGGCGCGCGAGGTCCGGCGGCAGCTTGAACTCGCCCAATCCCGCGACCGCGCCGCCGCCCGTAACCGCCTCTATGATGGGACTGAATAGTGATGTCCGCGCCTCTCATGGCCTTGGGCCTTTTCACCTTCGGCCTCAACACCGCCCCCTTCAACGAGCTCAAGCGATCCACTCAGGAACGCTGGGAAAGCAGGAACCCGGTGGGCACCGGCCCGGCCTACCAGCATCTTGGACCGGGCGAGGACAGCATCACCCTGGATGGCGTCTTGATGCCCGAACTGACGGGCGATGCGGCCAATCTCGACAAGCTGCGGGACATGCAGGCCGATGGCAAGGCGTGGATCCTGGTCAGCGGCCAGGGCGAGAACCTGGGCAAATGGTTTATCCAGTCCGTCGAGGAAACCCAAAGCCATTTCGCCGGGCCGGGTTTGGCGCGGCGTATTTCCTTCACGCTGAAGCTGACCCGCTATTGGGATGAATCCTCAGATCGGTTGGGCAATTTGATGGATAGCATGCCGGAGAACCGATGATCCCTGCCTTCTGCATCACCGCCGATACCATCGACGTTACGGGGCGCTTGGCGAAGCGCATGATCAGCCTGCGCCTGACCGACAAGCCGGGTATGGAGGCCGACGAGGTGGAAATCGTCCTCTCCGATGCCGACGGCGCCCTGAACTTGCCCCGCCGGGGTGCCACGCTGCGCGTGGCCATCGGTTGGCAGGGCGAGCTGGTCGAGAAGGGCAGCTTCCAGGTGGACGAGGTTTCCCATTCCGGCCCGCCGGATGTCCTTACCATCCGCGCTCGGGCGGCTCAGTTCCAGGGGCCGCTGAAGGACCAGCGCGAGGAAGCCTATGACGGCCTGACCCTGGGCGAGATCCTGACGGCCATCGCCAGGCGCAACAACCTGGTTCCGGCCATCGAGGCGGGGCTGGCAGCAATCGCCATCGCCCATATCGACCAGACCAACGAAAGCGACGCCAATTTCCTGACCCGCCTGGGCCAGGACTATGACGCCATCGCCACCATCAAGGGCGATCACCTGCTGTTCATGCCGTCCGGGCATCCTGTGACCTTGAGCGGTCGCCCCCTGACCCCGGTGCTGGTCACTCGGGCCGACACCGACCGCCACGACTTCACCATCGCCGATCGCGGCTCCTATACCGGCGTGCGCGCGAAGTGGCGCTATCTCTTCAGCTCCGCCACCCTCTACGCCATCGCGGGCGAGGAGGGGGGCAGCATGAAGACGCTGAAACGGGACTTTCCGACGGAAGAGGAAGCGCAGGCGGCGGCCAATGCGGAACTGGCGCGCCTGCGCCGGGGGCAGAAGGAAATCCGCCTTTCGCTGGCCAAGGGCCGCCCCGAGATCATCGCCAACCGGCCGCTCACCCTGTCAGGCTGGCGGCCCGAGATCGACAACACCCAATGGCTGGCGGGCGAAGTGGTGCATACCATCGCCGATGGCGGCTATGTCACCGAGGTGACGGCGCAGACGGCGGGGTGAGAATTTTCTGTGAATGAAGTTAAATTGTAATAGGGTTGCATCCCCCAAGTTCCCTATTAAAATAATTAGCCAGCCAGGAATATTTTGCTCTTATCTTTGGCGAATTTTCCTCTTTAAGGCGTTGGCAGATTGCCTCCCTAATATCCTCAGGAGACGGACTTTCTGATAAACCTATCCATTCTGGGTGAAGGTAATTCAGCATCCACCATCCATCAGCATCTTTTTGGATGACCGCAGCTTTATCTGCTCTCACGTTTTGTAATTCATTCTCCACATACCTTTCCCAGAGGTCCACGACCTCCTGCGTCAAGAGAATGCGGGGATAGATGGCGCATTCGCTTTCAATTTTATGTGCCTCGACCAGGGCTGGACCCATAAGAAAATCTTTATCATGGTGAAAAGATCCAAAGGAAACTGCTCCTCTGCAGGGCAGGCCCATTTTAAGCAGGAAGCAAATTAAATTCCCAACCTCTCTAAAAACAAACCATAATTTTTCTTTCGATCCTGATATAACAATAGAGTCTGAAAAAAATGACATATCAATCCAGCTGTCATCCCTATTATCTTTCATTATTTTGTAGATAAAATCATGCTCGTTTTTGAGGCGAAGGAGCATGTTTTTAAGTTTTTCTATTCCACTTTTTTGGGAGTCAACCTCTGTATCGCATACAAATTTTGAGAAGCCGAGAACGTCAAAATAAGCCACTACTCGGTCCCGATATGGGCTGTCTCCTTTCCTCAAGCGACGAAGATCTGGAAAAGAATTTGATATAAATTTATTTTTTTCCTCTCTTATTATTTGTTTAGTCTCTTGAGCCTCTGTCGCCCTCCCTTCCTCCCTTGCCTCTCGAAGAGCATCTTCAATACCCTTTCGCAGAGCGGGGTAGTTAATTCTCATCCCTGCTTCGTGAATGTTCTTGCTAGCTAATTCTTCAGCCCATTCTTTCAAGTCCCGCATAGCATTCCTCTTTCTAAGTAATAATAACATTCTCTCCAACAAGACATAAAATCTATTATCATGTGGTCACGATTTTTATGGCAGTCATGGAGCAGTCTGTCATTGACCCCGCTCGTTTCTCCGTCATCCGTGACGCCCTCTCGGCGCATGCCCCATGCGCCAGTAACAAAAAAAGAGAGGATGATATGGAGCGCAAAGACCTCGAAGATCTGATCCGGGGCAGCATCAAACCCGTAAAGAAACCGGCGCCTCAACCGGGCGACCCGGCCATCGATGCGCTGGTCAAGCTGGCCATCCTGGCGATTACCGCCGCGTCCATGCTGGTCATCGTGACGCGAGCCGTATGATGTTGCCCATGCTGGCCAGATCGACGGGGCCATTGTTGCTGCGCTGGTCGACCACATAATCGTGTAGGGCCAGCGCCAGCTCCGAAAATTTGGCCGGACTGGCATAGATGACATCGCCATCCTGGGTGGCGCCGATCATCGCCTGCAGCACGTCGGACATCACGTCGGCCCGCAAGGCTCGATTCTTGTCGGGATGCACGGCCAGATCGGCGCCGCCACCGGCGCATAGCCATTTGAAATCGATCTTGGCTGCCTTCGCCAAGCGCCATAGCCCCTCGGCAGGCACCTTCACCGATCCCGCCAGCCATTTGTTGAACTGTTCCGTGGTAACGCCGGCCGCCTGGGCAGCTGCGCCTTTGCTGGCAAAGCGCGCCATCACTACCGCCAGGCGTTCGCCCAGCTCGCGCCGGTAGGTCTCAACATCGTCCATCAGGGCACCGCATCACGATTAAGATCGACATGATTCGCCAAATTGGCGACTATCTTCGCCATTTGCGCTTGCAAATACCGATTTTAATCGGTATCCGTTCAACGATGTTGAAAACATCCCTCGATTTTACTCGAGAGGCAACCATGCACAACGATTGGGCGAGAGAAAAAATCAAGGCGGAACTGGCGCTGAGGGGGCTCAGTCTCAGCAGTGTCGCCCGTAACGCGGGCCTCGACCGTACCGCCGGATCGGTCGCCCTAAAGCGGCATTGGCCCAAGGCCGAACAGGCCATCGCCAAAGCCATCGGCAAGAAGCCCGAGGAAATCTGGCCGAGCCGATATCCGACAGCTAGTGGCGAGGAACCTCCGTCGTGAAGGTGATCGCCATGCCGAAATCCAGCAACAAGACCCAGTGCCCGCACTGCGAAACCGACTGCAAGACGGTCAAGACCAAGCAGATTTCGCGGATGTACCGGGAAGTCACCTATGTCTGCCAGAACCCGAAATGCGGCCATATCTTCGTCGCGTCCGTGACGCCGGTGCGCACCCTCGCACCCAGCGCGGCGCCATGCGATGACGTCCGCATCCCGGTTCTGGCCTAGTCGCTCAACGGGGGATCAGCATGTACCAGACGGCAATACCGGCTTATGGGGCAGGGCAGGGGGCACGACTATCCGCCCCCCATCCTGTCGCCACTCGCTCAGGCCAGGCGCTGTGCTGCCAGGGCGTGGCGGGCAGCATCGGCCAGGAAGGCCGAGCGCTTGCCTTCCCCGGCAACCCGGTCGATTTCCTCGATGAGGTTTTCGTCCATGGTGATGTTGATTCGTTTCACTCGGCCCGGCACGCCGACTTCAATCAGCACCCGGACCACTTCCTGTACGTCGGCGTCGACCTCGATCTTGTCCAGCGGGGTCGGATCGGGAATGGGGTCGCCGTATTCGGCCATGACGGCGATATGCCCCGTCAGGGCTTCCTGGCCCATCTCGACCGTTTCCTCGATGCTGTCGCCCGCACTTCCGCAGCCGGGAAAGTCGGGAAAGAAGATGCTGTAGCCGGGCTCCTCGCCCCGCTCGATGATGCCCACATAGCGTCGGCGCATGTCACTGTCTCCGCTGTTGGGAATGGTTGCAAAGAAGGGGAAGGAAGCTGCTTATCGCAGCTTCACCCCGGCCTGTTTCTCGATGCTCCTGACGGTCCCGACCTTCATGTCCTTCTTGGGGTGGGGCACCGTGGTGGTTCCTGGCTTTGTCGGGTGGCGGTAGTGGTGATGGCTGCCGTTGACCCTGACCAGATACCACCCATCGGCTTCGAGCCTTCGGATGATCTCTCTGCTGTCCATTCCCCTGTCCTCGTTGCTTATGTGTGTATGATACACATAGTTGACGAGGGGGCGCAAGCGGATAAGTGTGTGCAGCACACACCTTCCTCAAAAGAGGGCCAAAGCAATAATAGCAATTACAGTCAAAATGGCTGCTCCCCTCATCAGCTTGGCTCGCTTGGGTTGTTGCGGTTTTGCCTGGGCAGTTCGGGCCGTTTCAGCCGCGTTCTGAGCGGCAATCCATGCCCCCAGACCTCCGGCAGTTCTGTCGTTGGTGCTGGAACTGTACACTGCCTGTGTCTGACGTTGAGAGATGTTGAGGCTTTTTCGATAGCCCAACGCTTCCCAGAAGTCTTGCGCGTCCATGACCTCGCCGTCGCCGTCCACAATCTCGCTGATACGGTCCAGACGAAAGGTCCGCAGGCTTCGCCTCTTCCAGCAATAAGCGAACATGGTGCCTTCATAAACAGGGTCGATGCTGCGAACGGTGACCCAGCGGCGGCTATTGGTGCCGGACGAATCTCTATAGCCGATTCCCATAGCGACGCCGGTCAGATCGCCGTCCGCAGGGGCATCGAAGGAAAGCAGGCGCGGCGTTCCTCGCTTCCCGCTTTGGACCTCGGCCATCAGCGCCTCGAAACCATCACTCATCGCTCTGTCCTTCCCTCCCTTGTTGCAAAACTTTCGGATGAGCGTGCCCACCCTCATTGCGGGAGTCCAGCCGGTTCTTTCAACAATGTTGAATGGATGTTCTTGCACAGCCGCGCCGCCCGGCCTATCGTGCCTTTTGGAGGCGTAAGAACCTCCTGGAACACCGAAAGCGGATGGCCGCCCCGACAGTATGCGGCTATTCTTACGCCCGGATTCTGTCCGGGGCGTGTCTCGCTTCGGCGGGAGGGCGGCGAATACAACACCCGCAAGGGGAATAAGCCCGCTCAAGTCCTGACTTTCGGCAGGTTCCTTGGGTTCTTACCCTCCCGCCACCAGCGCGGTCGTAAGAAGCCATTCTGGTGGTGCGTTCTTCACGCCACCGAAAGGGCTTCTGTCATGACCGACATCCCCATACCCGAAGTGCGCCTTCGCCAATTGCTGCGGGTCGCCCGCATGCTGGCTGCCGTCGCCATCACCCGCGCCGACATGGCCGATCGCGCCCGCCTTGCCGGACATTACGAATTTGCCGCCCAGGTCGAGGCCTCGGCCATCGCCATGGGGCGCGAGGCGCTGAGCGCGGTCGTCTTCCTGCAGGACCTGCTGGCGCAGACCGGCCCCGACACCACCGAGACGACCGAAGGCTGAGCCATGCGAGAGGACATCCGCGAGGATGTCCTGCGCCGCCTGAAGTCCGACTTCCGATTCAAGGAACGCGGGCAATGGCTGCAGCAGGGCACCTGCCCCAAGTGTAACCACAAGGAAGTGTTCACATCGGCCGAGACCCCTTGGGTCGTGAAATGCGGCCGCGAGAACAAATGCGGCTGGTCGGCCACGACGAAGGAGCTCTATCCCGACGCCTTCGGCAAGTTCAACGAGCGCTTCCCCGCCACCACCGAAGACCCCAATGCCACGGCCGACGCCTATATGGCCTTTGTCCGCGGCTTCACGCCATCCAAGATCAAGGGCTGGTATCGCCAGGGCCATTATTCCCACCCCAGGGGCAACCGCACCACCGCCACCGTCGTCTTCGATCTGGACCGGACAAACGGCATCTGGATGGAGCGCCTGATAGAGACCGTGCGAGTCACGGAAGAAGACGGCACGACCGAAGAGCGCAAGGCCAACTTCGTAGGCCCCCACAAGGGTCTGTGGTGGCAGCCGCCCGGCATGGCGGTCGAGGATGGTGACGAGATCTGGCTGGTCGAGGGATGCCTGGACGCCATCGCCCTGCATATGCACGGCATCAAGGCGGTGGCCATCCTGTCCTGCAACAACTATCCGGCCACCATGCTGGATGCCTTGTCGACCAAGGATGTCACCTTGGTCTGGGCGCTGGACAACGATGCCGCCGGGAAGAAGTACACCAAGAAGCATATTGCCCGGGCCCACCAGGAAGGCTTCGAGAACCGTTGCGCCTTGATCCCGCAGAAGGGGCGTAAGAAGACCGACTGGAACGATCTGCATCTGGCCGGTGAGCTGGAGCCGAAGGATGTCGAACGGTATCGCTTCCACGGCGACCTGCTATTGGCGGCGAACGCCATGGAAAAGGGGCTGCTGATCTGGCAGCGCTATGGCTCCCGCGCCTTCGCCGTGAAGCACGATTACCGCACCTTCTGGTGGGAACTGCCCGACGACATCTATGCCGCCAATCTGAAGGCAATCGAAGACGGCACGATCCCTAATCCCGATCCCGATGTGCCCGACGAGGTGGTGGCGGCGAAAAAGTCGGCCAAGGTCTTCACCATCGCCAATTGCGACATCGAGTTCCTGTATTTCCAGCAGAACAAGCTGACCGACGAAAGCTGGTACTATACCCGTGTCCAGTTCCCCCATGGCCGCCACACCATCAAGAACACCTTCACTGGCGGCCAGGTGGCAGCGGCGAGCGAGTTCAAGAAGCGCCTGCTGTCCATCGCGCCAGGCGCTTTGTTCAGCGGCAATACGGGCCAGTTGAACTGGCTGGTCTCGCATTATCTCGATGACATCAAGATCGTCGAAACCACGCCCTTCATCGGCTACAGCAAAGAGCACAAGGCCTGGGTCTTCCCCAGCTTGGCCGTTT
>NZ_SBHN01000002.1:0-228070 GCF_006980715.1 Telmatospirillum sp. J64-1 | reverse complement strand
ACCAGCGGGAATACCGCCAGGACTGGCTGAATGACATCCACACTGCTTTTGGCGCCCGGGGCTTGATCGCCCTGGTCTGGTTCTTCGGCAGCCTATTCGCCGAACAGATCCGCGAGATCCACAAAAGCTACCCCTTCCTTGAAGTCGTGGGCGAGGCCGGCGCCGGTAAATCGACCCTGATCGAATTCCTCTGGAAGCTGGTCGGCCGTACCGATTACGAAGGCTTCGACCCCAACAAATCCACCCAGGCCGCACGCTCGCGCAACATGACCCAGGTGGCCAACCTGCCCGTGTCGCTGATCGAAAGCGACCGCGAGGACAGCGCCAAGGCTAGGCAGTTCGATTGGGACGAACTGAAGACTGCCTATAACGGCCGCCCCAGCCGGGCCACCGGCGTGCATAACGGCGGCAACGAAACCAACGAGCCGCCTTTCCGGGGCTCGATCCTGATCAGCCAGAATGCTGCCGTGAACGCCTCCGAAGCGATCATGCAGCGTATCGTCCATGTCCACTTCGACACCTCGGGCCATACCTCGGCCAGCCGGGCAGCTGCCGATGCCCTGGCTTCGGTGCCGGTCGAAACCGTCAGCCACTTCCTGATCATGGCCACCCGCGCCGAGCGGATGGTGATGGAAACGGTGCGGAAGGAGACCCCCCGGTTCGAGGCCGAGTTGATGCGCCACCCCGAGATCCGGCTTCAGCGCATAGGCAAGAATCACGGCCAGTTGATGGCCCTGACCCTCGCGCTGGCCGACCTGATCAAGATGCCTGTCGCCTGGCGCGAGGAGATCCTTCAGGCCCTGCGCGATGCCGCCGTCCAGCGCCAGCGCGCACTCGCTGCTGATCACCCGATCGTCGAGGAGTTCTGGGAACTCTACGACTACCTGGGCGACCACATCATGAATCACAGCAGGGATGGCACCGTGATCGCCATCAATCTCAATTACTTTCAGCGTATCGCCGCGTCGCAGAACCAGCCGCTCCCCCCGCTGAAAGACCTGAAGACACACCTCAAGACCAGCCGCAGCCGCCGCTTCATCGGCATCAAGGCCGTGAACAGCGCCATCGAGGCCCATAACGGCCAGGGTAAGACGGTGAAGTGCTGGATCTTCGAACGGGAGAAATAAGCCATGAACAGATTCGATGCTGCCGCCGCATGGGACAGCCTGCCCGAAGAAGCACAGCGGGCCTTCGGGATCGCGGCCTTGATTTCCGTCATCGGCGCTGAGGGCGAGGACCGGGGCTTGGCCCCGCTGCAGGGCTATATCGCTGCCGCCCACGAAGGCGCCCATGCGGCCAAGATGATTGCTGCCGATCATGGGCTTCTGCCTGATCTCCTGCGCCTGCCGGATCTCGCCCTTATCGGCGTCCAGGCCTGCCCGGGATGCGGATGTACCGACGCCTGCAGCTGCGCCACGGTCGGCGAAGAACCCTGTCATTGGACCGCCACGGGCTTGTGCAGTGCCTGCGCGGCCGCCGCCGAAGGCCAGGAAGCCACCTTCGCCGGTAAGCTGCTGGTCAGAGAAGGCGGCTACCTGCTGAACGTCGAGATCGTCGACGGCAACGAGACGACACGCGCCTTCAAGATTGACGGCAGCTTCCTGTCCAGGGACGAGAACGGTCGATGGCTGTTTGTCGACGGCTTCCTGTACGGCACGTTCCGCTCGGCCCTTCTCGATGACGGACCAGCCAGCGATGTGGCGGCCGCCGCTCTTTCCGCCCTGGGTGTCCCGGTTCTGGATTTGGGCACCGCCCAGCAGCGTGTCTCCGACGCCGGCGTGCCTCTCCTCAACATCACCTTGATGGAACGCCGCCAGGCGGCCGCCCGCAAAGAGGCGGGAATGTTGAGCGGAGGGAAAGAATGAAGCTCGATCTCTTCGCTGGCCATGCGCCGGCAATCCTCGCGCGCCCTGAAGGGCGGGAAATCATCGTCGACAGCTTCGCTGGTGGCGGCGGGGCCTCGACCGGGATTGAGATGGCCCTTGGCCGCTCACCAGACGTGGCGATCAATCATGATCCGGAAGCGGTGGCCATGCACGCCATCAACCACCCGGGCACGGTTCATTACTGCCAGAATATCTGGCAAGTGAACCCGGCTGAGGTGGCGTCAGGCCGCCCCATCGGGTTGGCTTGGTTTTCGCCGGATTGCAAGCATTTCAGCAAGGCCAAAGGCGGCAAGCCGCGCAGCAAGAACATCCGTGATCTGGCCTGGATCGTGGTGGCCTATGCCAAGCTGCCGCGCCACATCCGCCCCCGCGTGATCTGCCTCGAAAATGTCGAAGAATTCCAGTCCTGGGGGCCGCTGCTTGAAGATGGGGCGCCTTGTCCGGAGCGAAAGGGCGAGACATTCCGCCAGTGGGTGGGCGAACTGAAGCGTCTGGGCTACCGGGTGGAGTGGCGCGAGCTGCGCGCCTGTGATTACGGCGCCCCGACGATCCGCAAGCGGCTGTTTCTAGTCGCGCGCATGGATGGTGAACCCATCGTATGGCCCGCGCCGACACATGGCGCCCCCGATAGTGGGGAAGTTGTGGTGGGGAACCGTCAGCCTTGGAGAACAGCGGCGGAAATCATCGAGTGGTCCGTCCCTTGCCGCTCCATCTTCGACCGTGACAAGCCGTTGGCAGAGGCCACCATGCGCCGCATCTTCAACGGGCTGAATCGCTATATCCTCAATCATGCGGACCCGTTCATCATTCCGGTCACGCATCAGGGTGATTATCGGGTCCATGGCATCCATGAGCCTGTGCGGACGATCACCACTGCCAAGCGGGGGGAGCTGGCGCTGATTGCGCCGTTTTTGACTAAGTTCCGGAATGGCAGTATCGGCTCCGGCATAGAAGAGCCGGTTCACACAATCACCTGCTCGCACTCCAATCATCATCCGGGTGGCGCCGCGCCTATCGGCTTGGTCGCTGCCTGGCTCGCCCAGCACAACACCGGCGTCACCGGCCATGATGCCCGCGAGCCGGTCTCGACCGTGCTGGGTACCGGCAGCCATCAGGGTCTTGTCACCAGCCATCTGGTCAAACTGCGCGGTACTTGCGCTGACGGGCAGTCGGTCAACGATCCGCTGCATACGATCAGTGCGCAGGGTCAGCATTTCGGCGAGGTCCGGGCTTTCTTGACCAAATATTACAGCCAGGGTGCGCCGGCCCAGGATTGCCGGGATCCGCTGCATACCATTCCGACCCGAGATCGCTTCGGCTTGGTCACGGTGGCTGGCACCACATGGCAGATCGCCGATATCGGTTTGCGCATGCTGACGCCCCGCGAACTGTACAGAGCTCAAGGTTTTCCGGACAGCTACATCATCGATTTCGAATATGGCGGTCGCCCCCTGCCGAAGTACAGCCAGGTCCGCATGTGCGGCAATTCGGTCTGTCCGCCGATGGCGGCCGCAATGGTCGGAGCCAACGCGCCAGAGCTGGCGGTCAAGCTGGAGGCTGCCCAATGAACATTGATCCCTATGATGATGAACGCGCGCGTCTTCGGGCAGCCATCATCGAAGTGCTGCGCGAGCAGGGGCCATGCTGGACCTATGTGCTGCGCAATTGGCTCACCATGCGCGACCGGAACGGCGGCCCCGCGCCATTCACAAGCCTGAGTACGTCTCAGGTTCGCCGGGAATGCGAACGTATGATGCGGGATGGCCTTCTTGAACGCCTGCCGACCTTTTCGGCGCTCTACATCAACTGGGGCCTGAAGGCCTCCCCTTTGCAGACCGGAGAATGACCATGGAACTGAAATCGAAAATCAACGCCGTGGTGAGCGCGGCGCACGGCGCTAGCACCGCCGCCGGATGGTGGGCGAACACCGACATTCACGGTGATCGACACGTTGTCCCCGCCAAGCTGTGCCTGATCCACTCTGAAATCAGCGAGGCCATGGAAGGCCACCGCAAGGGCCTGATGGACGACAAGCTTCCGCACCGGCCCATGATCGAGGTCGAGTTGGCCGACGCGCTGATCCGCATCGCCGATCTGGCCGGCGCCCTCGGCTTGGACCTCGGCGGCGCCGTCGAAGAGAAGATGGCTTTCAACGCCCAGCGCGCCGACCACAAGCCGGCGGCCCGCGCTGCTGCCGGCGGCAAATCATACTGATGTCCCCTTTGCAGACCGAGGAATGACCATGGATCAGCAAGAAGACTGCCCGTTCGTCGCCCGCCTCAAGCCGTCGAGTGAATACGCCCACCAAACGAAACCGGGTGTCTGGTTTCCGGTTACGTTCCGCTACCGCTACGACGACTTCTTCATCAACGGGAACCAGAACACCTACCGGCTGAAGGACGTGCACCTCGGCGTGCTGCTCCCCGACGGCAAGGTGCTCAAGCTGTAACGCAGGAGGCACCCGAATGACTATTCCGTTTGCCAAAGTGGGCGGCACTATGCCGCCCGATGTGGGACAGCGAGAAGTCACCTATCTTGTTCACATTAGAGCCGGTAGGGACTGGCGCTATGGAGCTATTGAGGTGCATGGCGACGAGGCGCTACGCGATCGCATCATTGATTTGCTCAACGAAGGTGAGAGGGGAAAGAATGGTTGAGCAGATCGACCAGTTGGCCCAGACCCTGATCGCAGCGATCGCCGAAGTATCCAGTCCTGTCTCGCTGATGAGCGCCGCCGAGGCCGCTGCGGAGTTAGGAATTTCCGAAAAGGTTTTCCGCCGGGAAGTGAGAGCCCGAAAAATTCGTTTTGTCCTGGTCGGCAAGCGGCGCAAATTTACGCGGCAGGATCTGCGCGATTACCTCAACCGTCAGCGAGATGCTATCCCACCATGTCGGTCTACCGGCCAAAAAACTCGCCGCACTACCACTATGACTTTGTCATCCAAGGTCGTCGCTTTCACGGATCTACAGGCGCAACGGGCCGGGAAGACGCCAAAGCGATAGAAGCCGAGAAACGCCGGGAGGCGGCCAGGCAGATTCATCTTGGGGAAAAACCTAAGATGACCCTAGACCAAGCCTTGGGCCGGTACTGGACGGAGGTCAGCCAGCACAGGGCGAGCGCCAATGACGATTTCGCCCGCATGGCCCGCCTCAACGAATTGATCGGCAAGTCGCGCCTGCTGTCAGAGATCACTGACAACCAGGTAGCCCTGTTTGTGGCCAAGCGCCGGGGACAGAAGGCACGTTACAAGGACACCCTTGTCGCCCCTGGCACCGTGAACCGGGATACTGAGCTGTTGCGCAGGGTCTTCCGCCGCGCGAAGCGTGTCTGGAAAGTCGAGATGGGGGAGGAGATCGACTGGAGCCTGCATCTCCTCGAGGAGCCTGACGAGCGCGTCCGCGAACTGACGGCCGAGGAACAGGAAAAGCTCTTCAAGCATCTGCGCGAGGACATGCGGCCCATGGTGGAGTTCGCCATCATGGCCGGTATGCGCCTGGCTAACGTGATCCGGCTGACCTGGAAGCAGATTGACCTGCAGGCCGGCGTCATCACCATGAAGATGAAGTCTTCCAAGCCCGGCGGGCGCATCCACACTCTGCCCATCACCCCGGCGATGCGCGTTCTGCTGGCCAACCAGGTCGGCCACCACCCGATCTACGTCTTCACCTATGTCTGTGAAAAATCGCGCCAGAGCCGCCAGAAGGGGGAACGCTATCCCTATTCCAAGGACGGGTGGCGCAAAAAGTGGAAAGACGCCCTGAACGCCGCCGACATCGAGGATTTCCGTTTCCACGACACCCGCCATACCGCCGCGACCCGAACCCTGCGCGCCAGCGGGAATCTCAAGGTGGTGCAGAAGATGCTGGGCCACACCGACATCCACACCACCGCGCGCTATGCTCATGCCATGCATGACGACATCCTCGCCGCTATGACAGCCGCCCAGTCCCGGAATAGTCCCGAACAAAAGCCTCAAGCCTCCAAGCGCAAGCGCCAGAAGGCCTAGAAAAATTGCGGATTACAGAGGGAGCGGGGGAGAAGGCAGGCGACTGATCCCAAAGCTGGCGCTCTACCAGGCTGAGCTACACCCCGTGCCGCGCTTTGTAAGGGGTTTTAGACACTTTGGCAAGCCCGCCAAAAGAGGTCGTTTGCGCACTTTTCAGCAGGTTCCGGGACGATAGTCCCGAAATAGACCTGTATAATGTTCTCTTTATGTTCTTTCCTCGTTTCCGTATCTCCTCCCTGCGTTCGGCATAACTGATCATTATTTCCGAACAATTTTTTCGGATGCTCCTGGGATAATGGGAAAGCCATGACTTTCCCGGAGGGGCCGAAATGTTTCAGGGTTTTGTGGAGGAGCGGATCGAAGGCGAAGGCGCTTTCCTGTTTGTCCGCCGTGCCGGTCCCCAGGACGCACCGCCGCTTGTGCTCTTGCATGGTTATCCGCAGACCTCGGCCATGTGGCACCGGGTCGCCCCGGAACTTGCCCGGTCGTATCAGGTCATTTGCCCCGATTTGCGCGGATATGGCCGGTCGGACAAGCCGATCTCCAATCCCTCGCATGAGCCCTATTCCAAGCGCGCCATGGCACGGGACATCGTCGCCGTGATGAGGCGGCTGGGGCATGAGCGGTTTCTGGTGGGGGCTCATGACCGCGGGGCACGGGTGGCCCATCGGCTGGGCCTCGACCATCCGGAACGGGTCATCGCGATGACCCTCCTGGACATCGCCCCCACCCGCGAAATGTATGCCGGGACCACCGCCAAATTTGCCCAGGCCTATTGGCACTGGTTCTTCCTGATCCAGAACCACCCAATCCCCGAGCAGATGATCGGCGCCGATCCCGAAGGCTACTGGAAGCTGAAATGCTTCAATCAGGCAGGCGGCGGGACTCCGTTTGCCCCCGAGGCTTTGGCGGAATATTTGGCGGCATTCTCGGACCCGAGCGCCATTCATGCCAGCTGCGAGGATTACCGTGCGGCGGCGAGCATCGATATCGACCATGACGATGCCGATCAGGGTCGGAAACTCGCGATGCCAGTTCTGGCGCTCTGGGCAAGGCGCGGTGTGATCGAGAGCTGCTTCGACGCACTGGATCTGTGGCGCCAGCGCGCGGAACGGGTCGAAGGGAGGGCCCTCGACGCCACCCATTACATGGCCGAGGAAATCCCGGATGAGATCGTCGCCCAGATGACCAGCTTCTTTGCCCGTCACGTGTCTCCGGAAAAAGCGGGTCGGTGAGCCGGACGCGGACAGGACGAGCGCGTGGAGGTACGCAGGGTGTATGATCCGCGAGGCGGAGTTCGGCGGGCGGAGTGAATGCGCCCCCGTCGGCAGTTCCCTGTCATTGCGTGGAAGGAATCGGCTTGGATATCAGGCAGCTGGAATGTTTTGTTGCCGTCGCGGAAGAACTTCATTTCCGCCGCGCGAGCGAGCGTCTGGGGCTCAGCCAGTCCGCCTTGTCCGAACGCATTTCCGCCCTCGAATACGAGATCGGCGCCCGGCTCCTTTTCCGCACGACTCGTCAGGTCAGCCTGACCCAGGCGGGGGCGGAGTTCGTCAAGGACGCGAAGAAGATTCTCGCGGATATCGAAACATCACTTTCCAACATCCGTCGCACTGCCGAATCCGACCTGCGCCATATCCGGGTGAGCGGGGTGGACGAGGCCATTACCATGTTGCTGCCCCGTGCCTTGCTGGCGTTCCGGAAAACGGACCCGAAGGTGCATGTGCAATTGCTGGAGATCTCCTCTTCCGAACAGCATCTCCAGGAACTGGTCAGTCACCGGACGGATGTCGCTTTCATCCGTTCTCCTTGCGCCGATGACTTCATCGCCAGCGAATTCCTTTACCGTCAGCCTGTCGTGGTGGTGTTGGCCGAGACGAATCCCTTGGCGAAGGCTGCCTCGCTTTCCGTTTCGGACATCTTGGATCAGCCGGTTGTCGGCTATCCCAAACATGCGCGGCCGATCCTGCACGAGACGCTTTGGAGCGGCTTCCGGCAGCTTGGCGCACAGCCGAACATCGTGTGCGAGGTCATGGACAAGTCGACCCTGCTTCGCTTCGTGGCGCATGGCCTCGGCATCGCCTTGGTGCCGGAATGGGTCAAGAATATCGCCCCGCCCGGTGTCACCTTCGTTCCGTTCCAGTCCTGCGGAAATGTGATCGAACTCCACGTCGCATACCGGAAATCCAACACCTCCAACACCCTAGGCAGCTTCCTCGATGTCGTCAGGGAATGTTGCCGGAGCGATCGGGCCTGATCTCCTTTCCGGAACACCCTGCTTCCCAGCCGCCGGAGGAGTTTTCCTTCAGCTCGGATTCCCGAAGGCGATAGCGCTTCACTGCGCCTTTTCGGCTTCGCGTTCGCCGGCTTCGGCCTCTTCCCACCGGCCCAGGAAGCGCAAGGCGGCTTCGTGGAAGACGAGGGGGCGCAGCAGGTCGTGGTCGGGCAGGCGAGTGTCGGGGGGCAGCAGCAGGAAGGCGCTGGTTTCTTCCGGCGAGGCGCCGCCATGGGAGCCGTTCTCGATGGCGAAATTGATTGGGCGCACACCATGGCGCCAGCCGCAGATCACCATGTCTCCGGCATCGACGTGATGGGCCAGGGCGACAAGGTCCTCGGCGGCGGCATCCAGGAAGGGATGGTCCGCCCCCAACAGCTGTACGCGGTCGCGCGGCAGCTGGAATTCCCCTTCCTCGGTCCAGGCCCGGGCGAGGCCGGGGCCGCCGGCGACCAGGACCAGGGGAACCTTGGCCTTCACCGCCAGGGCTTCGGCCAAGCGTTCGCGCTCGCCCTCGGCCAGAGGGCGGCGGGCATAGACCAGCCCCACCGGTCCCAGGGCCGTGACGACGAAGGCGCTGTCGGGATCGTCGTCATCCTCGAGCGTGGTGCCGGGAACCATCTTCTTCAGCCAGCGCAGGTCCAGAAGGTCGGCCCGCTGGTATTGCATGCTGGCTTCGCCGCCCCGGCGCTGTACCCGCAATTCGGAAAAGGCGTCCGAGATGGCGGCTTCGATCATGCGGCCATGGATCTTGTGATAGGAGGTGGCATCGATCTGGCCGTGGTCGGAATAGATCCAGACCTCGTATTCCCGGCCCGCCGTCGGCCCCTTGGCGGCGCGCCAGATGCGGGCGATGGAATCGTCGATGCCCTTCAGCCCCCAATGGGCGAAATAGGAGGAGGGACCACGCCGGTGGGATTGCTCGTCATAGCCCAGGAAATTGAGCTGGACCACGGGCAAGCCGCGGGCGATGTCGATCTTGGCGCCGATGGTGATCAATTCGCGCAGGCCGACCGCGATGGCGACGCGCACGGGAACGAACTTCATTTCCTGGGTCAGGCGGTGGCCCTTCATGATGCCGTGCAGGGCATCCCAGAGGGCGAGGCCGAATTCCAGCATCAGCAGGGCGAAGATGCGCAGGAAGCTGTAGAGATTGGTCAGGACCAGCAGGGCCAGCGAGAAGGGACGGGCCGAGCGCAGGATCGGTCCCAGCCCCAAAGCGGACGAGCAGAAATGCGCTTCTTCCTCGCTGGCGCCACCGGTGAAGATGTTGGAATAGGCGCTGCCGCCGGTCATCAGGGGGCGGCCGCAACTGCACAGGCGGGCTTCGATCTCCGAGGCCGCGCCGGGCGAGAACATGCGCACCACCTGACCGGAATGGCTGTCGCGGAAACTGAAGGCCGGGACGGCCGATTTGACGCCGTAGAACAATTCCGCCTGGACCGCCGGGGTGGTCGAGGGCAGGCCGGAATACATGCGGTGCAATTCGTGATCCTTCTTGCGGATCAGGCGCTTGAGGAACGGCATGCGGTTGTTGGCCAGGGCCCGCTTCAATTGCTCGAAGGCAAGGCCGTCCACCTGGATCAGCACCAGCCCCTTCTGGCTGGGGGCATGGGTGTCGCGCGACAGCCGCAACAGGCGGATGGCGAATTCGCTGCGGTTGAAGCGGCGGCGCAGGCTGCGCCATAGTACGGAAAGGCGGCGTATCTTCATTGCCTGGGCCGTTCGCGATGTTCGCTTCCGGTGGCCGCGCCGACCAAAAGATCCCATTCGGCACGGATCATGCGCAGGGCGGCGCTCCAGCCGCTGAGTTCGGCTTCGCTGTCCTTCTTCAGGCGCCGTTCCAGCGTCAATTCCCGGTAAATCCCCACGGCCCGTTCCACCGACCGTTCCAGCGAGAAGGCCACTGCGGTTTCCCGTACCTCTTGCAGGATACCGGCCCGTTCATCGGGAGAAAGGCGCGACATCCACATCAGCGCCCCGGCGAAGGTCACTTCGTTCTCGGCGGGCAGCAGGCAGCCGTTCCGCCGGTCGCGCACCACTTCGCGGCAGCCGGGCGCATCGACCGCCACCACCGGCACGCCAGCGGCCATGGCCTCGGCCAGGACCATTCCCTGAGTCTCGCTTTGCGAAGCGAAGGCGAAGACGTCCATGGCACGATAGGCGGAGGCCAGCATGGCACCCTCCAACTGGCCGGGCATGTGCAGGCGGCTGGTCAGGCCGGCGCGGACGAAAGCCTCGCGGACCACCTTTTCCGAAGGACCCTTGCCGACCAGCAGGAAATGGGCGCGCGGTTCGGCGGCCATGAAAGCGATCACGGCGCGGGCGAGGAATTCCAAGTTCTTTTCCGGCGCCAGCCGTCCGACATGGCCGACCAGGAAGGCATCGGGTGGAATATCCAGCACGGCGCGCATGCCGGGCCCGCTGCCGCGATCGAATTCTTCCAGCCTGACGCCGGTGGGGATCACGGTGATGGGCGTCTCCACATTGCGCTCGCGGAGGATATCGGCCACCGACTCGCTGGGGGCGAAGATGTGGTCGCAGAGATTGGCGTAGCTGGTCGAGAGATTGACCACGAAACGGCGCAGGGTTTCCGAATCGCCCGGCACGTAATGAGTGTACTGCTCGTACATGGTGTGATGGGTGAAGACCAGCGGCAGGTCCAGGCGCCGCGACAGGCGCAGCGCCGTCGAGCCCAGCAGGAAGGGGTGATGGGCGTGGATCAGCTCCGGGGCGAAGGCCTCGATGGCCTCGTCGAGCAGGCCGGGTACGGGCAGGACGACGGAGAAGTCGCTGCCGTTGAAATGCTGGAGGGCGGGAACCCGGACGACATCCTGCTCATGCTCGGGCATGTCCTCGAATTCCGGGGCGACCACCAGGACCTTGTGTCCGAGGCGGCGGTATGCCTGGGTGAAGGCATCCACCGAGCGGGCCACGCCCCCCACATGAGGGGCGTAGGTATTGGTCATCATCATGATGTTCATGATGCGACACCAACCCTGCCGATGATGACGGAACCGGCCTCGCCGCCGATTTCCACGGGATCGTAGCCGGGCAGACGGACCTGGACCGGCGGCGCCTTGCCGTCATGCCAGTCGGCCTGCCAGGTCACTTCGACCTCGTCCGCATTGCGCATGGCCGCCGTAACGGTGACGGTACCGAAAGTGGTGGGGGCGGGGCCCAGGCTCACCGGTCGTTCTCCCAGCCATTCCTGGGGGACGCCGGAACACAGAACCAGCATGTCTTCTTCCTCGCGCAGGAAACAGTTACGGACCATCAGGACCCATTCAGCGGCCGCCCAGATATGCTGGCCGTCGCCCATGCAGCCGCCGCCGGAATGGGGGTGAATGGCTTCGGGCCATTGTCCGGTGGGCGAGGCGAGATTGGCGACAATGCGCATCAGGTCCCAATAGCGGGGGTCACCGCCACGTAGCAGTACCTGGGCGACATGCAATGTCAAGTAGGCGTTCAGGCCGCTGTGGATCATGTCCTGGAAGAAGGCGCCATCGACGAAGCAGGCATCCATCAGGTATTCCGCCGTATCCAGGGCGCGCTCGTCCCGTGGCGGGCACAGCGCCAGCGGATAGGACAGGACCAGCGAACCGACTGCCCCGGCATCCAGGCGTCGGCCCGGCGCGGCGGGCAGGGCGGGGCGCTTCAGCCGCTGGCGGACCTTTTCCAGGCTGCGGTCGATAGCCTGGGCGAAGGCTCCGGCTTCGCAGGAGAATTCCGCGCGCGTGGCGGAATCGCCCAGGCTGGCGGCCATGCGCATGGCGGCCTGCAATCCGGCCAAGCCCCAGAAATCGTCCCAGTAGTAATAATCGTTGGGGCCCAGATGCTCGGCCGAGAAGCCGGCGGGCAGCAATCCGGCATGCAATTCGTCGCCGCCGCCTTTCAGCCGCTTGCCGCCGATCCAACGGGCACCCTTCTTGATGGACTCCCACCATTCGGACTTGGGCTTGCGGTTGGTCATGCGGCAGAAGCGTTCCAGGATCCAGATGGCCTCGCCGTTGGAATCCCATTCGCCATCCTGGGAATGGTAATAGCCGTTGGCCTTCTGGCGCGAGGGGAAGCGGTCGAGCGACCGTTCGGCGCGGTCGGTCAGCCCGGCGCAGAGCAGGGCATGGATGATGAAGGCGGCATCGCGGAACCAGAAGCGCTTGTAGGTATAGGGGCCGGGATAGATGTCTTCCGAGGAATGCAGCACCAGCGAACGGATGGCCGTATCGTAAAGACGCTGGAAGCGGACGTCGGGAACGGTCAGGCGGCAATGGCCTTCCAGGGCCTTGCTCCAGCTAACGCTGGACGGGGAACCCTCCAGCGGGATGTCCACCACCACCTTCTTCGGCGCGCCGGGCTGAAGGCGGAACAGGGCGGCCACGGTCAGCATACCCACGTCGCATTCGCCCGCGGTCTCGTCGCTGAGGTCGTTGAGATGGATGTAGACGTCGCCATTGCCGTAGGGCGAGACATGATGGCGGTCGGCGGGCTGGTCGAACACGACCGTCTTCCCAGATGTTTCGGGCGTGCCGCCTTCGACGGACCAGCTGCGCCGGTCGCCCGACAGGCGCACCTTCTGTACCAGGCTGACGCCTTCGGGATTGTAGGGCCGCAGGGTGACGATCACCCATCCTTCGGCATCGGCTTCGGCGGTCACCGTCTGCCGGCAGATCTGGCGGCCGCCTTCCTGTGCCACTTCGGCCCGGGTGATCAGGGACAGGCGCTCCTGATTGGTGCGCGTGACGACCGCCAGCCCGTCGCCCAGTTCCAGGCTCTGGTCGGCATGGCCCTTGTCGCCATGGCTGACGCGCGAGGGCAGCAGGATGCGCCCGTCGTCGCTCATCACCCAGGCATCCAGCGACCAGCCGTCGAAGAAGGGAGTGAGCAGGCCGCGCGCGTCGACAATGGGTAATTCATTGTTGTCGGGCATGCCCACGGCCGTCCAGTTGCGCTGGCTCAGATTGACATGGGTGATGGAAAAGGCGCGCGGAACGAAGGAGATGTCCTTGGGGTCGAACTGGCGTTCCACCCAATAGGGCCAGACCCAATCCCGGTTGTGCTGGATCACGCGGCTGTTGATCAGGCCACGGGCATGGAACACCACCCCGGCGCGCAGTAATTCGATGGGCTCGGCGACCTCGGAAGGCTGCGCGAAACCCTGCAGCCGGGCCAGCAGGGCCATGGGATCGATAAAGCCGTGGGCGCGTGCGGCACGGCGCACCATGTATTGCCAGGGGAGCCACTTCCATAGCATGGCCGGGCCTTCCTCCTCTTCTGCGTCGCATGTTGGGCAATGATCCGTAAGAGCATATGGGGCCATCATTCCCGCCGCGCAGCCCTGCCCTCAGGAGAATTGGAAAAGTCGCGTTCGCGGCCACATGAGAGGACAGCGAGAAATATGGATAAACAGCCAAGACGAGGAAGCCGCCCATGACGACCGATCTCGTCCTCATGCTCGTCATATGGGTCGCGGTTCTGGCATTGGCCGTACCCTACGTGAACAGAAAGCGCCATCCGGACCATCAGCCTTTCGCTGCCTGGATGATCTTCGCCAGCGTTTTCACCATTGCGGCGGCGGTGATCTATGCCGTTCTTTCCGCGATCCTGGTGCTGACGGGGGCGTCGAACATCCTGCGGATGGGGGCGGGGACCATCCTGTTCCTGGGGCTGGTCTTCGTGCCCGCCTTCTTTGCCGCGCGGCTGATGATCCTCAAGAAACCGGGCAAAGCCCCGCATACGAGGCCGCCGGGATGACTGAGCCGGGATTCGAGAAGATCGCCTTGGATACGGGCTGGGTGATGGCCGGGCGGGGGAGATTCATTGTCCTCGCCCCTGATCTGGTGCAGAGCGAGGGTGGCACCGGACTCTATTGGTATCCCCACCGTGAATTCGGGGATTTCGTCCTGCGTATCGAATGGATGGCGACGGAGAAAGAGGACAATTCCGGCGTTTTCATCCGCTTTCCCCCCTTGGGCAGGGACAATCCGGACCAGGATTGGAAGCTGGCCGTGGACCAGGGGCTGGAGGTGCAGATCGACGATACCGGGCTCGACCCGCGCAGCGGGGCGCTGGACCAGCCGCTGCACCGCACCGGGGCGATCTATGGATTGGCCCCGGCCGAGGTCCTGGCCTCCAATCCCTTGGGGGAATGGAATGAATTCCAGATTACCGCGGAAGGGCCGGTGGTGACGGTGATGCTCAACGGCATCACCGTTGCCCAATTGACCGAGGATCGCGGAAGGCCAAGAAGTGGTCATCTGGGGTTGCAGAACCATCATCCGGATTCCCGCGTCCGCTTCCGTAATCTGCGGATAAAGGTGATATGAAAAACCGGGAGGGGCTTGCGGCTCCTCCCGGTTTTCAAAGTCTTGCCAGCGCAACCCCGTTCACTGCATCTGGGGCTGCTGCTGTTGCATCGGCACCTGTCCTTGCTGGGGCTGCATACCGGGGGCGGTCTGGCCCATCAGGGTGGACATGCTTTGCTGATCCGGAACGCCGGTAACCGGCAGTCCCTGTCGCGCCTGATAGGCAGCCATGGCATTCAAGGTCGCGGTATCCAATTCCCCGCTGGGCGTCACCTGGTAACCCTGCTGCGCCAGGCGCTGTTGCAGCGCCTGCACCGTTCCCCGGTTCATCCGGCGAATATCCATGGCCTGGCCGCCCATGCCGCCCTGCATCTGGCGGGCACCGGGGCTCATGCGCTGTTGCATGCCCTGCATGCCGGGCTGCTCGGCCATGCCCGCCTGTCCCTGCATGCCCATCGGTTGCCGGCCCTGCATGGCGGCGGCCCCCGGCGTGGAACGTTGCTGCATCTGATCCATGCCGCCGGGCTGCCGCAGGGCCCTCTCCTGACCCGTTACCGCATTTGGCGGGACACCCTGCTGCATGGTGCCGGGCTGGTTGAGGCCTTGCTCGCCGAGGCCTTGCTGCATTGTTCCATGCTGCATGACGTCCGGCTGGCCGCCCCAGCCATGCTGGTCCATGCCTTGCTGCATCCTCCCGGGTTCGGTGCCGTATTGGACATGGCCCTGCTGCATCTGCCCGCCGGTCCGGGGAGTCATGTTTTCCTGCTGCTGCTGTCTCAGCAGGCTTTCCATCTGACGCCGGGGCGCGTCGTCCTGGGCCAGGGCGGGGCCGACGGTGAGACTGCCGGCCAAGGCGATGGCGACGATTGTTCTCATCCTATCCTCCTGCTTCTGAATTATGAGCGCCCTGCGGAGCCCCGCCCGATTCCCGTGTCCAGGGAGGAAGGCGTGCCGCCGCGTTCGTCATGCCTACCGGCTTCCTGTCCCGAAACCGGTCCGGTGGCGGGATCGACGCGGCTGCCGGCCTGGTCGGGAGCTCCGCCCGAAACCTCGCCGCCTTGGCCGAGTATTTCCCTTTCGGCCTGCAGCCAGTGTTCATGTTCCCGTCCGGCGGGGCGGCCTTGGTCTTCCCAAAGCTCGTAGGCCCGTCGGCGAATCTGCTCTTCGACAGGGAAGAGTCGCTGCGGCATGAATCCATCTCCGCTCCAGCATTGCATCCAGACTCAGAACGAATGGGGCGGGGGGATGTTCCCAAGGAGGAGGGATGCAAAAGGCGGGAGCCGCGAGGACCCCCGCCAGGCAACTGACAACGGGACCGGCCAGCCCTACTTGGTTTCGCCAAGGCCCTTCATCACATCGGCCATGTTGCCGTATTCGCGCTGGGGCATCTGTTGCAGGACGTCCAGGACGTCCTTGTCGGCATCGTTGCCCTTGGCATGCTTGACCAGGTCATCCTTCTTTGCCGGGAAGTCCATGTTCTTGAGAAAATGGGCGATATTCGAGGGCGAATGCCCACCCATGCCTCTGGCCATGTCGTTTCTCCTCTAGCAGTTGAATGGCTCCGTGCTCAGTGGCTCTTGTCCTTGTCGCTGGGTCTTTCTTTCTGCTGATTGACCTCGCTTGCCTTGCTTTCGGTCTCTTCGAAATCATCCGGATTGCGGGAGGCGGCCTCGGCCCATTCGCCAGGCGTCATCACCTTGTCGGGTTGCTTCTGGGATTTGTTCTGCTCGGCCATCTGCCTCTCCTTTCGAGCGGGGGTGGTGCAAGAGAGAACAGGCCGCGTGCCTTTTGGTTCACCGGGAATTCTTCTTTCGGAACATGTCATGCGGAACAGTGTTCCGCGCGTATCGGGAATCCGAAGAGGAAAGGAGGCGGTAATGGCGGTCCTGTTCCTGATGCAGGCTGGGCCTGCCTTGTCCCAGGCGCCGGGGAGTCAGGAACAGCGTTTCGACCCCGAAGCGCGGCAATGCTGGACCGAGGTCCTGGACTTCACCCGCCAGTGGTACATCACTGCCTACGGCATAGAAACACAGGAGGAGGAGCGGGACCGGGAACCTCACGGCCAGCCGCTGACGCCGCGGCAGGAAATCTGGCAATTGCGCGAGGCGGCGCGGGTGCTGGCCGATAACGGCCAGGTCGATGAATGCCGGATGCTGCTGGCCGAGATGCGGGAACTGGCGGACGGCTATGCCGCCGGGCAGGAGCCAGGGCTGATGCGCGACCCCATCGAGGCGGCGCGACCCGAGGATGATTCTTCTGACACTGGCGCCGGAGAAGGAGAGGGGGCTGCTACCAGATGACCTTGCTGAGGTCCTCGCCCCTGTCCCGCAAATCGGCGAAGCGGCGCTCGGCCGTGGCGCGGTCGCTCCAGCCGTCTTCGCCGACCACCCGCTCCATTCCCTCGGGCGTGTCCGGTCCCTCTCGCCGGGTCCCGCCCTGCAGGGAATAGACATGGCCGTTGCGTGTCTCGACCAGCGCATAGCGGTCATTCCCGTCGGTGATCAGTCTCAGGCTTCCCGCCTGTTGCAGGATGCTGATCCGCGCCATATATGCTGCCTCCCGATTCCCAGGACCGCCGATAGCGGAGTCTTCATTTCCTTATTCATATAAGGGTGCCCTCGGGTGCGTGCAGGGGGCTCGGCGAGGCGGATGAGGCAGGGGGCGGCTTTCCCTGCTTTTTTCGTGGAAGAGGCCTGGAAATAGGCTATGCCGAAAGCTATATGCGCCTTCAACATCATATTCCCGGGAATGGGTGCCTCCATTGAGCCTCCGCAAGGCATGACTCCGTGACCATCGCTCTGATTCCCGGCATTCATTTGTGAACAGTTAATCGAAAAAACAATTTTTCGGCCGACCCACCGGCAGGGCCGATTCCTACCCGTTGGGGGAGGAAATCGCGGCGATTCTATGGCTTGTCGTCTTGACAGTGACACAGGGCTGGATTAAACCAGCGCCACTCGCGCGGGTTCGCTCCGGGGGTGTAGCTCAGTCGGTTAGAGCGCTGGCCTGTCACGCCAGAGGTCGCGGGTTCGAGCCCCGTCACTCCCGCCATTCCCGGGTATTCTTTCCGGAGCGGGCGGGTCTGTCGCGCAACGATTTAGTTAACGGCTTGGAGGCGTTGCGCGGACCAATTCTTTGGCATCATTTCCCAGACGTTGGCGATTCCTTTGGCTGATTTCATCTCAGTCGCTTGACCGCTGCGTGGTTAACCGTGCCCAGGAAAATGCCGCACCCCGCCACCGGCTTCGTCTTACCTGAAGGGCAGACAAGATGGACGGATTGCTCCTCGAATACCTGCCGATCCTGATCTTCATCGGCATCGCCGTGGTGGTCGCTGGCGCTGCCGTGGCCGCCTCCTATATCGCTGCAAGGCAGCGGCCTGACAGCGAGAAGACCTCCGCTTATGAATGCGGCTTCGATGCGTTCGACGACGCTCGCAGCAAGTTCGAGGTCCGTTTCTATCTCGTCGCCATCCTCTTCATCATCTTCGACCTGGAAGTGGCCTTCCTCTTCCCCTGGGCGGTGTCGCTCGGCGAAGTCGGCATGTTCGGCTTCTGGTCGATGATGGTCTTCCTGGGCGTGCTGACCATCGGCTTCATCTATGAATGGAAGAAGGGAGCCCTGGAATGGGAGTGACCCACGGTAACACCGCCCCCCTGCAGCCCGGCGCCGCACAGGACCGCGTCATGCAGGCTGTGGCTGAAGAGCTCAACGAAAAGGGCTTCGTCCTGGCGAATGTGGACAAGCTGGTCAACTGGGCGCGCACCGGCTCGATGTGGCCGATGACCTTCGGTCTGGCCTGCTGCGCCGTCGAGATGATGCACACGGCCTGTTCGCGCTACGACCTCGACCGCTTCGGCATCGTCTTCCGTCCCAGCCCGCGCCAGTCCGACGTGATGATCGTCGCCGGCACGCTGACCAACAAGATGGCCCCGGCCCTGCGCAAGGTCTACGACCAGATGGCCGAGCCGCGCTGGGTGATCTCGATGGGCTCCTGCGCCAATGGCGGGGGCTATTATCACTATTCCTATTCGGTGGTGCGCGGCTGCGACCGCATCGTGCCCGTGGACATCTACGTCCCCGGCTGCCCGCCGACCGCCGAGGCGCTGCTCTACGGCATCCTGCAACTTCAGAAGAAGATCCGGCGGACCGGCACGATTGCCCGCTGATCCAGGCCTGACCGGCGAGGGACTATGACGCAAGTGCTTCAAGACCTGGGTGATTACATCTCTGCCGCGCTTCCCCAGGAAGTGCTGAAGGTGGAAATCGCCCATGGCGAACTCATGATTACGGTGCGTGCCAGTGCCGTCGTCAAGGTTCTTACCTTCCTGCGCGATGACAGCAACTGCCTGTTCAAGCAGTTGATGGACCTGTGCGGCGTCGATTATCCGGCGCGCGAGCTGCGCTTCGATGTCGTCTACAACCTGCTTAGCCTGAAGCACAACCAGCGCATCCGCGTGAAGATCGAAACCGACGAGGACACGCCCGTTCCGTCGGTGACCGGCGTCTTCTCCACGGCGGCCTGGTTCGAGCGTGAAGCCTGGGACATGTACGGGATCTTCTTCTCCGATCATCCCGACCTGCGCCGCCTGCTGACCGATTACGGCTTCGAGGGGCATCCGCTGCGCAAGGACTTCCCGCTGACCGGCTATGTCGAAGTGCGTTACGACGACGAGCAGAAGCGTGTGGTCTACGAGCCGGTGAAGCTGCAACAGGAATTCCGCAGCTTTGACTTCCTGAGCCCCTGGGAAGGCGGCGGCATGCTGCCGGGCGACGAGAAGGCGGGAGAACGCTGAGATGGCCGAAGCCGAAATCAAGAACTACACGATGAATTTCGGGCCGCAGCATCCGGCGGCCCACGGCGTGCTGCGTCTCGTGCTCGAACTGGGCGGCGAGGTGGTCGAGCGCGCCGATCCTCATATCGGCCTGCTCCATCGCGGTACCGAAAAGCTGATCGAGCACAAGACCTATCTCCAGGCGACGCCCTATTTCGACCGCCTGGACTATGTCTGCCCGATGAACCAGGAACACGCCTTCGTGCTGGCGGCGGAAAAGCTGATGGGGCTGGAAGTTCCCAAGCGCGCCCAGTACATCCGCGTGCTCTTCTCCGAAATCGGCCGCATCCTGAACCATCTGCTGAACGTGACGACCTATGCCATGGACGTCGGTGCCATGACGCCGATGCTCTGGGCGTTCGAAGAGCGCGAGAAGCTGATGGAATTCTACGAGCGTGTGTCGGGAGCCCGGCTGCACGCCAACTATTTCCGCGTCGGCGGCGTCGCTTTCGACCTGCCGGAAGGGCTGCTTGAAGACATCGCCGTGTGGGCGGACGAATTCCCGAAATTCACCGGCGACATGGAAGCCATGCTGACGGGCAACCGTATCTTCAAGCAGCGTACGGTCGATATCGGCATCGTCACGCCCGAACAGGCGCTGGATTGGGGCTTCTCCGGTCCGAATCTGCGGGCCTCCGGCTTTGCCTGGGATCTGCGCAAGGCGCAGCCCTACGATTCCTACGAAGATTTCGAGTTCGATATTCCCATCGGCAAGAACGGCGATTGCTACGACCGGTATCTGGTGCGTGTGGAGGAGATGTATCAATCTCTCTCGATTATCAAGCAGTGCCTCGAAAAAATACCGCAGGCCGAGGGACGCCACCGCATCAACGACCGCAAGGTGTCGCCACCGCCGCGGGCCGAGATGAAGCGTTCGATGGAAGCCCTGATCCATCACTTCAAGCTCTACACCGAGGGTTATCACGTGCCAGCGGGCGAGACCTATTGCGTGGTCGAGGCGCCCAAGGGCGAGTTCGGCGTCTATCTGGTCTCGGACGGCACCAACAAGCCCTATCGCTGCAAGATCCGGGCGCCGGGCTATGCCCACCTCCAGGGCCTGGACTTCATGAGCAAGGGCCACATGCTAGCCGACGTTGTGGCCAATATCGGCTCCATTGACATCGTTTTCGGCGAGATCGACCGATGAGCGCAAGCACTACCCAGACCGAGAAGGCCGATGTCCAGCCGGAAAGCTTCGCCTTCAGCGAAGAGAACATGGCCAAGGCCCGCGCCTTCATCGCCAAGTATCCCGAAGGCCGCCAGCAGAGCGCGGTGATGCCCCTGCTCGACCTGGCCCAGCGCCAGGAAGGCTGGGTGTCGCTGCCGGCGATGAACTATATCGCCGACATGCTGGGCATGGAGCCGATCCGGGTTTACGAGGTCGCGACCTTCTACACCATGTACCAGCTCAAGCCGGTCGGTAAGCATCACCTGGAAGTGTGCACCAACCTGCCGTGCATGCTGCGCGGTGCCGAGGACATCGTCGACGTGCTGAAGCAGGAACTGGGCGTGGATGTGGGCGAGACCACCGCCGACGGCCTGTTCACCCTGTCCGAGGCGGAATGCCTGGGTGCCTGCGCCAATGCGCCCATGATGCAGATCGGCGATTTCTATTACGAAGACCTGGACGCCGAGAGCGTCCGCTCGATCATCCAGGCCCTGAGGAAGGGCGAGCAGCCCAAGCCCGGCTCGCAGATCGGCCGCACCGGCTCCGAGCCGGCCGGCGGTCTGACCTCGCTTTGCGGCGGCTGCGGCCAGAAGGGGGAGAAGTCCTGATGCTGCGCGACCAGGATCGCATCTTCACCAATCTCTACGGTCGTGAGGACTGGCGCCTGTCCGGTGCCCGCGCCCGTGGCGATTGGGACAATACCAAGGACATCATCGCCAAGGGCCGCGACTGGATCATCGAGGAGATGAAGCAGTCGGGCCTGCGCGGCCGTGGCGGCGCGGGCTTCCCAACCGGCGTCAAGTGGTCCTTCATGCCCAAGCAGTCGGACGGCCGGCCCCATTATCTGGTGGTCAACGCCGACGAAGGCGAGCCGGGCACCTGCAAGGACCGCGAGATCATGCGCCACGACCCGCATAAGCTGGTCGAGGGCTGCCTGCTCGCGAGCTTCGCCATGGGCGCCCATGCCGCCTACATCTATATCCGCGGTGAATTCGTCCAGGAGGCCGTTCATCTCCAGGCCGCCATCGACGAGGCCTACGATGCCGGTCTGATCGGCAAGAATGCCTGCGGGTCCGGCTGGGATTTCGACCTCTACATCCATCGCGGCGCCGGGGCCTATATCTGCGGCGAGGAAACCGCGCTGATCGAAAGCCTGGAAGGCAAGAAGGGCCAGCCGCGCCTGAAGCCGCCTTTCCCGGCCGGTGTCGGCCTGTACGGCTGCCCGACCACGGTCAATAACGTCGAATCCATCGCCGTGGCGCCGACCATCCTGCGTCGTGGCGCCACCTGGTTCGCCGGGATCGGCCGCCCCAACAATACCGGCACCAAGATCTTCTCGATCTCCGGCCACGTGAACAATCCGTGCAACGTGGAAGAGGAAATGGGCATTCCGCTGCGGGAACTCATCGAGAAGCATTGCGGCGGCGTGCGCGGCGGCTGGGACAACCTGCTGGCCATCATTCCCGGCGGTTCGTCGGTTCCGGCGCTGCCCAAGCATATCTGCGACGACATGCTGATGGACTTCGACTCGCTGCGCGCCGTCAAGTCGGGCCTGGGCACGGCAGCGGTGATCGTCATGGACAAGTCCACCGACATCGTCCGCGCCATCACCCGCCTGTCGCGCTTCTACAAGCATGAAAGCTGCGGCCAGTGCACGCCCTGCCGTGAAGGCACGGGCTGGATGTGGCGTGTGATGGAACGCATGGCCACCGGCAACGCGACCATCGACGAGATCGACATGCTCGAAGACGTCACCCGTCAGGTCGAAGGTCACACCATCTGCGCCCTGGGCGATGCGGCCGCTTGGCCGATCCAGGGCCTGATTCGTCACTTCCGCCCGGAAATGGAGCGGAAAATCGCGGAATACCGCGCGGCCGCTACCGGCCGGGCGGCCTAGGAGGACCCATGCCCAAACTGACCATCGATGGCATCGAGGTTGAAGTCGAGGCCGGGACGACGATCCTGCAGGCCTGCGAGACCATCGGCGTCGAGATTCCGCGCTTCTGCTACCACGAACGCCTGAATATCGCCGGCAATTGCCGCATGTGCCTGGTCGAGGTGGAGAAGGCCCCCAAGCCGGTGGCTTCCTGCGCCATGCCGGTCGCCGAGGGGATGGTGGTGCATACCGACACGCCCGGCGTCCACAAGGCCCGCAAGGGCGTCATGGAATTCCTGCTGATCAACCACCCGCTGGATTGCCCGATCTGCGACCAGGGCGGTGAATGCGACCTGCAGGATCAGGCCATGGCCTTCGGCGGCGACCGTGGCCGCTATGCCGAGAGCAAGCGCGCGGTGCGCGACAAGGATTTCGGTCCGCTGATCTCGACCTGGATGACCCGCTGCATCCATTGCACCCGCTGCATCCGCTTCTCCAAGGAAGTGGCCGGCGTGCCCGAACTGGGCGCGACGGGGCGTGGCGAGAACATGGAAGTCACCACCTATGTCGAGAAGGCTCTGTCGAGCGAGCTTTCCGGCAACATGATCGACCTTTGCCCGGTCGGCGCCCTGACCAACCGGCCCTATGCCTTCAAGGCGCGGCCCTGGGAATTGCGCAAGACCGAGAGCATCGACGTGATGGACGCCGTCGGCGCCAACATCCGCGTCGATGTGCGTGGCAACGAAGTCCTGCGCGTCCTTCCCCGTCTGAACGAAGAGATCAACGAGGAATGGATCAGCGACAAGACCCGCTTCGCCTGTGACGGCCTGAGCAAGCAGCGCCTGGACCGGCCCTATCTGCGCGTCGACGGCAAGCTGCAGCCCACCACCTGGGCCGCCGCCTTCGCCGCCATCGCCGATAAGGTCAAGGGTCTGCCCGGCAGCAAGATCGCCGCGATCGCCGGCGACCAGGCCGATGCCGAAGCCATGATGGCGCTGAAGGATCTGATGGCCGGGCTGGGATCGGCCAATATCGATTGCCGCCAGGACGGTGCCGCCATCGATGCCTCGACCCGCGCCGCCTATCTGTTCAACAGCACCATCGCCGGTATCGAAGACGCCGACGCCATCCTGCTGATCGGCAGCAATCCGCGCTGGGAAGCGCCGCTGGTCAACGCCCGCATCCGTAAGCGCTATCTGCGCGGCGGCCTGAAGGTCGGCGTGCTGGGCGAGCGCCTGAACCTGACCTATGGCTACGAGCATCTGGGCACGGATGCCGGTCCGCTCCAGTCCATCCTGGACGGCAGCCATGCCTTCGCCCAGGTCCTCAAGGACGCCAAGCGTCCGATGATCATCCTCGGCATGGGCGCCCTGAGCCGTCCCGACGGCGCGGCGATCCTTGGCCTAGCCCGCAAGCTGGCCGAAGCCACCGGCGCCGTGAGCGAGGAGTGGAACAGCTTCAACCTGCTGCACACCGCCGCCGCGCGCGTCGGCGGCCTGGATCTCGGCTTCGTGCCGGGGCAGGGCGGCCGTGATGTCGCCGGTATCCTGGACGGGGCGCAGAAGGGCGAGATCTCGGTGGTCTACCTGCTGGCGGCCGACGAGATCGACACCGCCAAGCTGGGCAACGCCTTCGTGATCTATCAGGGCCATCACGGTGATGCCGGCGCCCATCGCGCCGACGTGATCCTGCCGGGTGCCGCCTATACCGAGAAGAACGCGACCTACGTCAATCTGGAAGGCCGCGTCCAGCGCACCCAGCTGGCCGTCTTCCCGCCGGGCGACGCCAAGGAGGATTGGAAGATCCTGCGTGCGCTGTCCGAGGCGCTGGGCCACAAGCTGCCCTATGACGGCATCGTGCAGCTGCGCGCCCGCATGGCCCAGGTCAATCCGGTCTTCGCCACCGTCGATGAGGTGGTGCCGGCGTCCTGGGGCAGCTTCGGCGGGGAAGGGGAACTGTCCGGCGCGCCTTTCGTCTCGCCCATCAAGAATTTCTACATGACCGACCCGATCAGCCGCTCGTCCAAGACCATGGCCGATTGCTCTGCGCTGTTCGTTAACGGCCAACAGGAGAAGACGGGGACCCATGGCTGACTTCGTCGATGGCTACGTTCTGCCGACGGCCATAATTGTCGCGCAGATTTTGGCGATTGTTCTGCCTCTGCTGGTGGCGGTCGCCTACCTGACCTATGCCGAGCGCAAGGTCATCGCCGCAATGCAGATGCGCAAGGGTCCCAATGTGGTGGGGCCCTTCGGGCTGCTGCAGCCGCTGGCTGACGGCCTGAAGCTGTTCATGAAGGAAACGGTCGTGCCGTCGGGCGCCAACCGTGCGGTCTTCGTGCTGGCGCCGATGCTGACCTTCATCCTCAGCCTGATCGCCTGGGCCGTGATCCCCTTCAACGAAGGCTGGGTGCTGGCCGACATCAATGTCGGCGTGCTCTATCTCTTCGCCATCTCCAGCCTTGGCGTCTACGGCATCATCATGGCCGGTTGGGCGTCCAACTCGAAATACGCCTTCCTGGGCGCCATGCGCTCGGCCGCGCAGATGGTGTCCTACGAGGTCTCCATCGGCCTGGTGATGATCTCGGTCCTGCTGACTGCCGGCACGCTGAACCTCTCGCAGCTGGTCGAGGCGCAGAAGACGGTGTGGTACGTCATTCCGCACCTGCCGATGTTCGTCATCTTCTTCATTTCGGCCCTGGCCGAGACCAACCGCGCGCCCTTCGACCTGCCTGAAGCGGAAGCCGAGCTGGTGTCGGGCTACAACGTCGAATATTCGTCGATGACCTTCGCCCTGTTCTTCCTGGGCGAATACGCGAACATGATCCTGATGAGCGGGATCATGACCATCCTGTTCCTGGGAGGCTGGCTGCCGCCGCTGGACATCGCGCCCTTCAACTGGATTCCCGGCATCGTCTGGTTCGGCCTGAAGGTCGCCCTGCTGCTGTTCGGTTTCCTGTGGGTGCGTGCCACGTTCCCGCGCTACCGCTACGACCAGCTGATGCGTCTGGGCTGGAAGGTTTTCCTGCCGTTCTCGCTGATCTGGCTGGTCCTGACCGCTGGCGTGCTGATGGCAACCGGCTGGGTTCCCACCAAGTGAGAGGGCTCTAGACCATGTCGTTTCTCGATCGCAGCGCTCGGGCCTTCCTGCTGACGGAACTTCTGTCGGGTATGGCTCTCACTCTGCGCTACATGTTCAAGCCGAAGGCGACCATCAACTATCCCTTCGAAAAGGGCCCGCTCAGCCCGCGTTTCCGTGGCGAGCACGCCTTGCGCCGCTATCCCAACGGGGAAGAGCGCTGCATCTCGTGCAAGCTGTGCGAGGCGGTCTGCCCGGCCCTGGCCATCACCATCGAAGGTGACGTCCGTGCCGATGACGGTTCGCGCCGTACCCGGCGCTACGACATCGATATGACCAAGTGCATCTATTGCGGCATGTGCCAGGAATCCTGTCCGGTCGACGCCATCGTCGAGGGGCCGAACTTCGAGTTCGCCACCGAGACCCGGTCCGAGCTGATGTACAACAAGGAAAAACTTCTGGCGAACGGCGACCGGTGGGAAACCGAACTGGCCGCCCGCATCGCGGCCGACGCGCCGTACCGGTAAGGGGATTAGACCGGTTATGACATTCTTCGCATCCAAAAGCTCCGGCACCGCCGGAGCTTTCGCAAGGGGGGCCGCATGATCGTCCAGGCTCTTGTTTTCTACATGTTCGCGGCCATCGCGGTCGCCGGGGGGGTGATGGTCATTTCGGCCCGCAACCCCGTCCATTCCGTGCTCTTCCTGATCCTGGTGTTCTTCAACGCCGCCGGCCTGTTCCTGCTGCTGGGCGCGGAATTCCTCGCCATGGTGCTGGTCGTGGTCTATGTGGGCGCGGTCGCCGTTCTCTTCCTCTTCGTGGTGATGATGCTCGACATCAATTACCTGAAGCTCCGGGAAGGCTTCCTGCAATATCTCCCCACGGGTGCCCTGGTCGGTCTGGTGCTGCTGGTCGAGCTTGGACTGGTTTTGGGAAGCTGGGTCTTCGCGCCCGAAGCCCCGGCCCAACTGGCCGCGCCGACGCCTGCCGACCTCACCAATACCGAGGCGCTGGGTCAGATCGTCTACACCCAGTACGTCTATCTGTTCCAGGCTGCCGGTTTGATCCTGCTGGTCGCCATGGTGGGCACCATCCTGCTCACCTTGCGGGCCCGTGACGGCGTGCGCCGGCAGAATATCAGCCGGCAGATCAGCCGCACCCGCGAGGAATCCGTCGAGATCCGCAAGGTACCGACCCGGGGGGGCATCTGATGGAAATCGGTTTGGCACATTACCTGGTGGTGGCGGCGATCCTGTTCACCACCGGCGTTCTCGGTCTCTTCCTGAACCGGAAGAACGTCATCATCATCATGATGTCGCTCGAGCTGATGCTGCTTGCGGTGAACATCAACCTGGTGGCCTTCTCGGCCTATCTCCAGGACATGGTCGGGCAGGTCTTCACCATGTTCGTCCTCACCGTCGCCGCGGCCGAAGCCGCCATCGGTCTGGCCATCGTGGTGATCTTCTTCCGTAACCGCGGCACCATCGCCGTGGAAGAAATCAGCCAGATGAAGGGGTGAGGCGATCATGTATGTCGCAGCAATCTTCCTGCCGCTGATCGGCTCGATCCTCGCAGGCTTGTTCGGTCGCCAGCTCGGCGACAAGGGTTCCCAGATCGTCACCACCGGGCTGGTCGGCATTTCGGCCATCCTGTCGGTCTTCATCTTCATCGACGTCGCCCTGGGTGGCAATCCGCAGACCATCACCCTGTTCCGGTGGTTCGAATCGGGTGCGCTGGAGGTGTCCTGGGCGCTGAAATTCGACACCCTGACGGCGGTCATGCTGATCGTCGTCAACTGGGTCTCGTTCATGGTGCATATCTACTCGATCGGGTACATGCACCACGACCCGTCGATCTCGCGCTTCCAGTCCTATCTGTCGCTGTTCACCTTCGCCATGCTGATGCTGGTGACGGCGGACAACCTGGTGCAGATGTTCTTCGGCTGGGAAGGCGTCGGTGTCGCCTCCTACCTGCTGATCGGCTTCTGGTACGAGCGCAAATCGGCCAATGCCGCGGCGATGAAGGCCTTCATCGTCAACCGCGTCGGTGACTTCGGCTTCGCGCTGGGCATCTTCGGGGTGTTCTTCCTGTTCGACAGCGTGCATTTCGACACGATCTTCGCCGCCGCCCCGGATTATGCCCAGGCGACGGTGACCTTCTTCGGCGTCGAATGGCATGCGATGACCATCATCTGCCTGCTGCTGTTCATCGGCGCCATGGGCAAGTCGGCCCAGTTGGGCTTGCATACCTGGCTGCCCGACGCCATGGAGGGCCCGACCCCGGTCTCAGCCCTGATCCATGCCGCGACGATGGTGACCGCCGGCGTCTTCATGGTCGCCCGTCTGTCGCCGCTCTTCGAGCTCTCCGATACCGCCCTGATCGTGGTGACCCTGGTCGGTGCCTTCACCGCCTTCTTCGCCGCGACCATCGGCTGCGTGCAGAACGACATCAAGCGCATCATCGCCTTCTCGACCTGCTCGCAACTCGGCTACATGTTCTTCGCCATCGGCGTCTCGGCCTATCCGGCAGCCATTTTCCACCTGATGACGCACGCCTTCTTCAAGGCGCTGCTGTTCCTCGGTGCCGGTTCGGTCATTCACGCCATGTCCGACGAACAGGACATCCGCCGCATGGGCGGCATCGGCAAGCATATCAAGCTGACCACGGCGATGATGTATATCGGCAGCCTGGCCCTGGCCGGTGTGCCCTTCTTCGCCGGTTACTACTCCAAGGACATGATCCTGGAAGCCGCCTTCGCCTCGCATACCGGGGTGGGCTATCTCGCCTACTGGCTGGGTGTCGCGGCCGCCTTCCTGACCGCCTTCTACTCTTGGCGCCTGCTGATCCTGGTGTTCCACGGCAAGCCGCGCGCCGACGAGAAGGTCATGGCCCATATCCATGAATCGCCGCCGGTCATGACGGTGCCGCTGCTGGTCCTTGCCGTCGGCGCCATCTTCTCGGGCTGGGTCGGTTATTCCGCCTTCGTCGGCGAAGGATTCGAAGCCTTCTGGGGTCCCGCGATCTTCATCCTCGAAGGCCGCACCTCGATGGTCGAAGCCCATCACATCCCCGGCTGGGCCATCCTGCTGCCCACCATCATGGGCATCTCGGGCATCGCCCTGGCCTATGTCCTCTACATGCTGATGCCGAGCATTCCCGGCAAGCTGGCCCGCACTTTCGCGCCGACCTACGAGTTCCTGTTGAACAAGTGGTATTTCGACGAACTCTATGACCGCATCTTCGTCAAGCCGTCCTTCTATCTGGGCCGCGGCCTGTGGAAGAGCGGGGACGGTGCGCTCATCGACGGTGTCGGCCCCGACGGCGTCGCCGCTGCCTCTCGCTCGATCGCCAAGAGCATCAGCAAGCTGCAAAGCGGTTACGTCTATCACTACGCCTTCGTCATGCTCATCGGTGTCGCGGCGTTCGTGACCTGGTACATGTTCAATATGGGTTGACGCGCGATGACTGATTGGCCCCTGCTTTCCATCGTCACCTTCCTGCCTCTGGCGGGTGCGCTGTTCATCCTGTTCATCCGGGACGAAAACCCGGATGTGGTGGCGCGCAACTCGCGGAACGTGGCGCTTCTCACCTCTGTCGCGACCTTCCTGGTCTCGCTGTTCGTCTGGGTCAATTTCGACCCGACGACGGCGGCCTTCCAGATGGTCGACCAGGCTCGTTGGCTGCCCGGCCTCAACATCAGCTACCATATGGGCGTTGACGGCATTTCGCTGTTCTTCGTCCTGCTCTCCACCTTCCTGATGCCGATCTGCATCCTGTCGGCCTGGGAAGCGGTGCAGCACCGGGTGAAGGAATACATGATCGCCTTCCTGGTCCTCGAGACCATGATGGTCGGCATGTTCTGTGCCCTGGACATGGTGCTGTTCTACATCTTCTTCGAAGGCGTCCTGATCCCGATGTTCATCATCATCGGTGTCTGGGGCGGTTCGCGCCGCGTCTATGCCGCCTTCAAGCTGTTCCTCTACACGCTGCTCGGCTCGGTGCTGATGCTTCTGGCGATGCTGGCCATGTACTTCCAGGCCGGTACCACCGACATCCCGACGCTGATGGCCTATAACTTCCCGTTCCAGCTCCAGATCTGGCTGTGGCTGGCCTTCTTCGCCTCCTTTGCGGTGAAGATCCCGATGTGGCCGGTCCATACCTGGCTGCCCGACGCCCACGTCGAAGCCCCGACTGCGGGCTCGGTGATCCTGGCCGGCGTGCTGCTGAAGATGGGCGGCTATGGCCTGCTGCGCTTCTCGGTGCCCATGTTCCCGCTGGCGACCGACATGTTCGTGCCGCTGGTCTATACGCTGAGCGTGGTCGCCGTGATCTACACCTCGCTGGTCGCGCTGGTGCAGGAAGACATCAAGAAGCTGATCGCCTATAGCTCGGTCGCCCACATGGGCTTCGTGACCATCGGTATCTTCACGCTGAACCAGCAGGGTATCGAAGGCGCCATCTTCCAGATGCTCAGCCACGGCATCGTCTCCGGCGCGCTGTTCCTGTGCGTCGGCGTCATCTACGACCGCATGCATACCCGCGAGATCGCCCGTTACGGCGGCCTCGTGACCCGCATGCCGAAATACGCCGTCATCTTCCTGCTGTTCACCATGGCCAGTGTCGGCCTGCCCGGCACCTCGGGCTTCGTCGGCGAATTCCTGGTGCTGCTGGGCGCCTTCCAGGACAGCAGCTGGGTGGCCTTCTTCGCCGCCAGCGGCCTGATCCTCGGTGCCGCCTACATGCTGTATCTTTATCGCCGCGTGGTGTTCGGCAAGATGACCCGCGAAGACCTCAAGTCGATCGTCGATTTGAGCCCGCGCGAGGTTGCCATGTTCGCGCCGCTGATCCTGCTGGTCTTCTGGATGGGCATCTATCCTTCGTCCTTCCTGGATCTGATGCACGCTTCGGTGGGCAACCTGATCGACAAGTACGAGCTGGCCCTGAGCGCCTCCGGCGCTGCGGTCGCGGCGCGGTAAGGGGATTTACGAATGGAACTCAACATTCTCCCGGCCCGGCCGGAGATCTTCATCGCCCTCTCGACGATGGCCCTGATGATGATCGGTGTCTTCCGCAAGGATCAGGGTATGCGTCTGCATACCCTGCTGGCGGTGGGTGTCATGGCCGTGGCCGGTCTGCTCGTCCTGTTCGGGACGGGCGAACGGGATCTGGCCTTCGGCGGCCTGTTCATCGCCGATGGCTTTGCCGTCTATACCAAGATCCTGGTGCTGATCGCGGCCGCGGTCAGCCTGGTCATGTCGGTCGGCTTCATCGAGCGTGAGAAGATAGAGCGCTTCGAATACCCGGTGCTGGTGCTGTTCGCTACGCTGGGCATGATGATGATGATCTCGGCCAACGACCTGATGTCGCTGTATATGGGCCTGGAGCTGCAGAGCCTGTCGCTCTACATCCTCGCCGCCTATCACCGTGACAATTCCCGCGCCACCGAAGCTGGTCTGAAGTATTTCGTCCTCGGCGCGCTGGCCTCGGGCCTGCTGCTCTACGGTGCCTCGCTGGTCTATGGCTTCGCCGGCAGCACCAGCTTCGACGTATTGGCTGAGACCTTCGCCTCCGGCGAGCCCCATGTGGGCGTGGTCGTCGGCCTGGTCTTCGTCCTGGCCGGTCTGGCTTTCAAGATTTCGGCCGTTCCCTTCCACATGTGGACGCCCGACGTCTATGAAGGCGCGCCGACCCCGGTCACCGCCTTCTTCGCCGTGGCTCCGAAGATTGCCGCCATGGCCCTGCTGGTCCGCGTCATGATCGGTCCGTTCGGCGACATGATTGCCCAGTGGCAGCAGGTGATCATCTTCGTGGCTGCAGCCTCGATGATCGTCGGCTCCTTCGCCGCCATCACCCAGACCAACATCAAGCGCCTGATGGCTTATTCCTCCATCGGCCATGTGGGCTACGCCCTGATGGGTCTGGCGGCGGGCAGCGAGTTGGGTGTGCGCGGCCTGCTGGTCTATCTGGCCATCTACCTGTTCATGAATGTCGGCGCCTTCGCCATCATCCTGAGCATGCGCCAGAAGGGCCGGGCGCTGGAGGGCATTAACGATCTGGCGGGTCTGTCCAAGACCAACCCGGCGATGGCTCTGGCCATGGCCGTGCTGATGTTCTCGATGGCCGGCATTCCGCCCATGGCCGGCTTCTGGTCGAAGTTCTACGTCTTCCTGGCCGCCATCGAGGCGAACCTGATCACCCTGGCCGTGATCGGCGTGCTGACCAGCGTCGTCGGTGCCTATTACTACCTGCGCATCATCAAGGTGATGTATTTCGACGAACCGACCGAGGTCTTCGACCGTCCGGTGGGCCGGACGATCGGCGTGGTGACGGCGGCCAGTACGATCCTGGTCCTGGTCTTCACCTTCATCCCCGCGCCGCTGGTGGACAGTGCCGGGGTTGCGGCCGCAGCCCTCTTCCCCGGCTGACGGATGGGTTCGGACCTATCGAAAGGTGCCGGGAAGGGCGGTGGCAGCTTGCCGCCGCCCTTCCGTCTTTTGGCACTGGACAGTATCGACAGCACCAATGACGAAGCGCGCCGCCAAGCCGATGCCGGGGCCGGTCATGGTCTGGTGATCATGGCCGCCGAGCAGACGGCAGGGCGTGGACGCCGGGGACGGCAATGGGTGTCGCCGCGAGGCAATCTGCATTGCTCGCTGCTGCTCCAGCCGGGCCGTCCCTTGGCCGAGGCCGCGCAGCTTTCCTTCGCCGCCGGCCTGTCCCTGGCCGAGGCGCTGGAGGGGCTGTGCCCGGGGGTGCGCTTCCAGTGCAAATGGCCCAATGACGTGCTGTGCGAGGGACGCAAGATCGCGGGCATGCTGCTGGAAACGGTGGGGCAGGGGGATCACCTGATTCTGGGACTGGGCGTCGATGTCGTGGCGGCCCCCGATCCGGCTTTGTATCCTGCCATCAGCCTGCGCGAGGCCGGCAGCGAGGTCTCGGCCGAGGAAGTCCTGTCCGCCTTCGTCGCCCGTTTCTCCCATTGGTTCACCCTCTGGCAGTCCCAGGGCTTCGCGCCGCTGCGCGAGGCTTGGCTGGCGAAGGCGAAGGGATTGGGCGAGGAAGTTGTCGTGCGGCTTGACAAGGAAAGCGTAACGGGCATTTTTGCCGGCCTCGACTCCGCTGGCGGCTTGATGCTCGATGTGGCCAATAACGGCGGACGACGCTTGATCCTTGCGGGCGACGTCTTCTTTCCCGTCCGCTGAAAGAGAAGAAAGCGCCAAGCGGGGCCTCCGCATTCCGCCCCGCGGCTTGCGCGATAAAAAGGAGGGGGACGATGCTTCTTGTCATCGATTCGGGGAATACCAACATCGTCTTCGCCGTCTATGACGGGGATGAACTGCGCGGCGAGTGGCGCTCGTCCACGGACGGCAACCGTACTGCCGATGAATTCGGCGTCTGGCTCAGTCATTTGATGGAGTTGCAGGGCCTGAAGCGCGACGAGGTTACTTCCGCCATCATCGCCTCCGTCGTGCCGGCTGTGGTCTTCAGCCTGAAGACCCTGTGTCGGCGCTATTTTAATTGCGAGCCGCTGGTGGTCGGCGACGAGGGGCTCCAGCTCGGCCTGCGCATCCTGCTCGATCGCCCCGAGGAAGTGGGGGCGGACCGTCTGGTGAATGCGGTGGCGGCCCATAAATTCTACAAGGGTCCGCTGATCGTCATTGATTTCGGCACGGCCACCACCTTCGACGTGGTGGACAGCGACGGCAATTACTGCGGCGGCGCCATCGCCCCCGGCATCAACCTGTCGCTCGAGGCGCTGCATTCGGCGGCCGCCAAGCTTCCCCGCGTCGCCATCGGACGGCCCAAGCAGGTGATCGGCAAGGCCACCGTGCCGGCCATGCAATCGGGCATCTTCTGGGGCTATCTGGGCCTGATCGAGGGCCTCGTGGCCCGGATCAAAGCAGAATTCGGCGGCCCCATGACGGTGGTCGCCACGGGTGGTCTGGCACCGCTCTTCGTCGATGCGACCGATGCCATCGACCATCTTGATCACGACCTCACCCTTCGCGGTCTCGTGGAGATCCACCGCCGTAACAAGAGACAATGACAAATTCCAATGGAACGAACTTTCCGCCGCGGGATGAACTGATCTTCCTGCCTTTGGGCGGTGCCGGTGAAATCGGCATGAATCTCAACCTCTACGGCTGCGCCGGAAAGTGGTTGATGGTGGATTTGGGCGTCAGCTTCGGGGACGATTACCTGCCCGGCATCGAAGTGGTGATGCCCGATCCCGCCTTCATCGAAGAGCAGCGCGAGCATCTGGCCGGGCTGGTCGTCACCCATGGTCACGAAGACCATTTGGGTGCCGTCGCCTGGCTGTGGCCGCGCCTGCGTTGTCCCATCTACGCCACCCCCTTCGCCGCCGCCCTGCTGCGCAACAAGCTGCACGAGCATGGCCTGACGGAGGATGCCGAGGTTTCGGTGGTCGAACTGGGCAGCCGCTTCGAGGTGGGGCCCTTCGATATCGAACTGATCACGCTGACCCATTCGATCCCCGAGCCCAATGCGCTGGCCATCCGCACGCCTCACGGCACGGTGCTGCATACCGGTGACTGGAAATTCGACCCGTCGCCCCTGGTCGGCGAGGCGAGCGACCTTGACGCTCTGCGCCGCCTGGGGAGCGAGGGTGTGCTGGCGCTGGTGGGCGATTCCACCAATGTCTTCACGCCGGGACATGCGCGGTCGGAAGCCGAGGTGCGGGAAAGCCTGGTGGAGTTGTTTGGCAGATTCACCGGCCGCATCGCCGTGGGCTGCTTCGCCACCAATGTGGCCCGCCTGGAAAGCATCGCCCATGCCGCCGCCGCGCATGGCCGTCAGGTGGCCTTGGTGGGACGTTCGCTGTGGCGGGTGCAGGAGGCAGCGCGGGAGAACGGCTATCTGGCCGATACGCCGGCCTTCCTGAACGAGCATGATGCCGCCCATCTGCCCAAGGACAAGCTGGTCTATATCTGCACCGGCAGCCAGGGAGAGCCGCGTGCCGCCCTGTCGCGGATCGCGTCGGGCAACCACCCCCATGTCTCGTTGGGCAAGGGCGATGTGGTCGTCTTCTCTTCGCGCATGATTCCGGGCAACGAGAAGGCCATTGCCCGTCTCCAGGATGCGCTGGTCAAGCAGGGCGTCCAGCTGATCACGGAAAAGGATCACTTCGTCCATGTCTCCGGTCATCCCGGCCGCGAGGAACTGGCCGAGATGTATCACATGGTCCGCCCTCAGGTGGCAGTGCCGGTCCATGGCGAGGCGCGCCACCTGATCGCCCATGCCAAGCTCGCCCGCGATTGCCAGGTCCCGAAGTCGGTGGTGATGGAGAACGGCGCGGTCCTGCGCCTGGCGCCGGGCGAGCCCGAGATCGTCGATCATGTCCATTCCGGCCGTCTGGCGGTGGACGGCACCCGCGTCGTGCCCATGCAGTCGGAAATCCTGCGTGCCCGCCATCGTGCCTTGTTCAACGGTTCCGCCGTGGTGACCCTGGTGGTGGACGAGGACGGCCTCCTGCTGGCCAAGCCCAAGCTGACGGCCACCGGTATTCTCGATCCCCATCTCGAAGCCGAGGAACATGAGGCGGTGGTCATGGCCGTGCGCGACGCGGTCGAGGACCTGCCCCAGCGGGAACGGCGCGACGATGCCGCCATCACGGAGGCCGCGCGTCTTGCGGTCCGTCGCTCTTTGCGCGACAGTCATGGCAAGAAACCTATCACTGATGTGCATCTGGTGCGTGTCTGACCAAGGGAGAAATCGCAGATGATCGGGAGGCTCAATCATGTCGCCATCGCCGTTCCGGACCTGGAGGCCGCGTCGGCCCTCTACCGGGACACCCTGGGGGCCAAGGTCTCCGATCCGGTGCCTCAGCCGGATCATGGCGTGACGGTGGTGTTCGTCGAACTGCCCAACACCAAGGTCGAATTGCTGCATCCCTTGGGCGAGGCCTCGCCGATCGCCGGTTTCCTTGCCAAGAACGCTTCCGGCGGCATCCATCACATTTGCTATGAGGTCGAGGATATCCTGGCCGCCCGCGACAAGCTGAAGGCCGAGGGCGCCCGGGTTCTGGGGGATGGCGAGCCCAAGATCGGCGCCCATGACAAGCCGGTCCTGTTCCTGCATCCCAAGGATTTCAATGGAACGCTGATCGAATTGGAGCAGGCTTGAGCGCCTACTGCTTGGCGGCCGTGGGGCATCCGTTCCACGGCCCCTATCACGACCATGAATACGGTTTTCCGCTTGAGGACGAGGCGCAGCTTTTCGAGCGGCTGTGCCTCGAAATCTTCCAGGCCGGTCTGTCCTGGCTGATTGTCCTGAAGAAGCGCCCGGCTTTGGTGGCCGCTTTCGACTCCTTCTCTCCCGACAAGGTCGCCGCCTATGGCGATGCCGATATCGAGCGGCTGATGGCCGATCCCGGTATCATCCGCAACCGGCGCAAGATCATGGCGGTCATCGAGAATGCCCGCCGCGTGGTGGCCTTGCGCGCCAGCCATGGGGGATTGGCGGCCTGGATCGAGGCCCATCACCCGTTGGAGAAAGAGGAATGGGTGCGCCTGTTCCGCAAGACATTCGTCTTCATGGGGGGCGAGGTGGTCGGGGAATTCCTGATGAGCATCGGCTATCTGCCCGGTGCGCATGCCCCGGACTGCCCAGTCTTTTCCCGGATTTCCCTTTTGCAGCCCCCTTGGATGCAAGGGAAAGGCTGATCATCTCGCAGTTGCGAGAAAACGAAAAAGCGGCAGAGTGCCAAGGCATCTGCCGCTTTTCGTTTGCGCCGTGCTGGCCCGTATTCGGGGATCACCCGGCGTCCACCTCCCTAAACTTGGACCACTTCGTTTTTCGAAGCTTTATCCTTTGTTCTGGAGGCAACTTACGAAATTTCGTTCCGCGAGTCCATACCTAATCATTGTATTTCTTACGCGCTATGCCTTTTGGCCACTATAAGAAGGCAAATTTGAGCACGAAAGCCCCGGCGATGAGGTAGATCGCGATCCCCGCCTCACGGGCGCGGCCGCTGATCAGCTTGATTCCGGCATAGGCGATGAAGGCCAGACCGATGCCGGTGGCGATGGAGAAGGTCAGCGGCATGGTGATGGCCGCCACCAGCGCCGGGGCGAATTCGGTGACGTCCTTCCAGTCGATATCGACTAGTCCGCGCGCCATCAGGCAGGCGACGAAGAACAGGGCGGATGCCGTGGCGAAGGCGGGGATGGTGCCGGCCAGCGGTGCGAAGAACAGGGCCAGCAGGAACAACAGGCCGACGACAACGGCGGTCAAGCCGGTGCGGCCGCCCTGCTCGATGCCCGAAAGGCTCTCGATATAGGACGTGGTGTTCGAGGTGCCGAGGACCGAACCGGCGACGGTGGCGGTGCTGTCGGCGAACAGCGCCTTGCCGATGCGGGGCAGGCGGCCCTTTTCGTCGAGCAGACCGGCGGCATGGCCCGTGCCGATCAGCGTTCCGGCGGTGTCGAACAGGTCGAGGAAGAGCAGGGTGAAGATCACCGAGATCAGGGCGGGCTCCAGGGCGCCGGCCAGATCCATCTGCATGAAGGTGGGAGCCAGCGAGGGCGGGGTCGAGACGATGCCCTGCCACTGCACTAGGCCGAACAGCCCGGACAGAACGGTCACGGCCAGAATGGCGATCAGGATCGAGCCGGGAACGCGCCAGGCATGCAGGGCGACCATGATGGCGAAGCCGAGGGCCGCCAGAATCGGTTCCGGACGGGTCAGGTCGCCGATGCCGACCAGAGTGGCGGGATGGGCGACCACGAAGCCAGCATTCTTCAGCGCGATGAAGCCGATGAAGAAACCGATGCCGGCGGCGATCGACATCTTCAGGCTGCGCGGCACGGCATTGATCACCCATTCACGTACCTTGAACAGACTCAGGGCCACGAAGAGGATGCCGGAGATGAAGACGCAGCCCAGCGCCACCTGCCAAGTATGCCCCATGCCGATGACGATGGTGTAGGTGAAGAAGGCGTTCATGCCCATGCCCGGAGCCTGGGCGATGGGATAATTGGCCAGCAGGCCCATGATCATGGTGCCGATGACGGCGGCCAGGCAGGTGGCGGTGAAGACGGCGCCGCGGTCCATGCCCGCATCCGCCAGAATGGCCGGATTGACAAACACAATATAGGCCATGGTGAGGAAAGTGGTGAAACCAGCTAAAACCTCGGTGCGAACGGTTGTTCCGTTCGCTTGAAGATGAAAAAACCTTTCCAACATTACGTTGTCTCCGGCAAGACGAGCATCTTTTGTTTGTGCCTTTAGAGGGCTTGCGGCGCAAGGGGAAACGCGGCAGCCTCATGACGGAACTTGAAATGGAGCCGGCCATGACGCGCTTTCTCCTGGCGATCCTGCTGTTGTGGAGCGGCCCGCTCTGGGCCGAGGATCGGGGGCTTTATATCACCATCACCAAGCCCGCCTGCTGGCGTCTGGTCGAACATCGGCCGGATGACGACGTCGCCTATCAGCCGGGTAGGGATGTCTACGGCAGGCCGGTCGTACCGGCCGATGCCGGGGGATTCCAATGGCAGCCGCCCGAGGAACTGCGCTTTCCCATCGAGGTCGATCTGGCCCGCGGTCTCGGCCTGGGACCTCATGTGAAAGGGCCCGCGCAGGTCGGCACGGTGACGTGGCGCGACGGCGCGGTCTATCTGGACGGGCAGCCGGTGACCAGCGAACAGCAGGCGATGCTGGCCCGGCTTTGTGCGCGAAAGCGATAGTGGGTCCTTGACCTTGGCCACCATTGCCTTCGTCGCGCCCTTGGCCTAGAGTTCCCCCGCTTTTTTCCAGCGCACGCCGACCACCGAAATCTTCGAGGAATTCCATGCGTCTGTCCGCCTATTTCATGCCGACCCTCAAGGAGAACCCGGCCGAAGCGCAGATCGTCTCGCACCGCCTGATGCTGCGGTCGGGCATGATCCGCCAGCAGGCCGCCGGCATCTATGCTTGGCTGCCTCTGGGCTATCGGGTTCTGCGCAAGATCGAACAGATCGTGCGCGAGGAACAGGATGCGGCCGGCGCGCAGGAAATCCTGATGCCCACCGTCCAGCCCGCCGAGTTGTGGCAGCGTTCCGGGCGCTATGACGATTACGGCAAGGAAATGCTGCGCTTCAAGGACCGGCACGAGCGCGAGATGCTGTTCGGCCCCACCGCCGAGGAAATGGTCACCGATATCTGCCGCGAGATCCGCAGCTACCGTGACCTGCCGAAGATTCTTTATAATATCCAGTGGAAGTTCCGCGACGAGGTGCGTCCGCGTTTCGGCGTGATGCGCGGCCGTGAGTTCCTGATGAAGGACGCCTATTCCTTCGACCTGGACAAGGACGGTGCCCGCCGGTCCTACGAGGCGATGTTCCGCGCCTATATGCGCACCTATGCCCGCTTAGGCATGACCGCCATCCCGGTCAAGGCCGATACCGGCCCCATCGGTGGCGATATGAGCCATGAATTCCATATTCTGGCGGAGACCGGCGAAAGCGCCATCTTCTTCGACCAGGAACTGGAAGAGAAGTCGCGCGCCGGCGAACTGACCGTGGATTCCATGAACCAGTACTACGCCGCCGCCGAAGAGAAGCACGACGCGGACAAGTGCCCGGTGCCGGCCGAGCGCCTGCGCACCATGCGCGGCATCGAGGTCGGCCATATCTTCTATTTCGGTACGAAATATTCCGAGCCGATGGGCGCGGTGGTGCAGGGCCCCAACGGCGAGACCATCGCCGCCGAGATGGGATCCTATGGCATCGGCGTGTCGCGCTTGGTCGGCGCCATCATCGAAGCCTCCCATGACGAACGCGGCATCATCTGGCCGGAAGCGGTTGCCCCCTTCAAGCTGGGCCTGATCAACCTCAAGAGCGGCGATGCCGCCTGCGACTCGGCCTGCGAGGACATCTACCGCACCCTGTCGGAACAGGGCGTCGAAGTGCTGTACGACGACCGCAACGAGCGCGCCGGGGTCAAGTTCGCCGATATGGACCTGATCGGCCTGCCCTGGCAATTGGTCATCGGCCCCAAGGGATTGGCGGCCGGTGTGGTCGAGCTGAAGAACCGCAAGAGCGGCGAGAAGCAGGAAGTCTCGCTTGAAGCAGCCCTGGCCCGGCTGACGGCCTAACTTCATTAAGCCTAAAAGGACATCTGCATGGTCTTCGACGCCTTCGAACGCATGGTTGCGTTCCGGTATCTGCGGGCGCGGCGCAAGGAAGGCTTCATCTCGGTCATCGCCGGCTTTTCCCTGTTGGGAATTGCCTTGGGGGTGGCCACGCTGATCATCGTCATGGCGGTGATGAACGGCTTCCGGGCCGAGCTGATGAGCCGCATCCTCGGCCTCAACGGCCATATCAGTGTCTATGCGGCCGGTGCGCCCATGACCGATTTCGACGATCTGGCGGAGCGCATCCGCCAGATGCAGTCGGTCCATCGGGTGGTGCCGACGGTCGAAGGCCAGGTCATGGCGACCAATCAAGGGGCTTCGTCCGGTGCCATGGTCCGTGGCGTCCGTCCCTCCGACCTGCTTTCCCGCGAGGTGGTGGCCGAGGGACTGCATGGCGATCCCTCGCAATTCACCGGCGATGACGCGGTGATCGTCGGTTACCGCCTGGCCCAGAAGCTGGGCCTGTCGGTGGGTGACAACATCACCCTGATCTCGCCACAGGGGACGGCGACCGCTTTCGGCACGGTACCGCGCATGCGGGCCTATCGCATCGTGGCGACCTTCGACGTGGGCATGTTCGAATACGATTCCGGCTTCATTTTCATGCCGCTGGAGGCCGCGCAGGTCTATTTCCGCCTGCCCGAAGCGGTGACCTATCTGGAAGTCTTCGCCACCACGCCCGAGGCCGTCACGGCGCTGCGCAGCGCCATTCCGAACAATGCCGACCGGCCGGTGACCCTGTATGACTGGCAGCAGGCCAATGCCAGCTTCTTCAATGCCATCCAGGTGGAACGGAACGTCATGTTCCTGATCCTGACGCTGATCATCCTGGTAGCGGCCTTCAACATCATTTCCAGTCTGATCATGCTGGTGAAGGACAAGGGCCGCGATATCGCCGTGCTGCGCACCATGGGGGCGACGCGGGGCATGATCATGCGCATCTTCTTCCTGTCGGGGGCCAGCATTGGCGTGGTCGGTACGGTTTCGGGTGTCATCCTGGGGCTGTCCTTCGCGCTGAACGTGGATAGGATCCGGCATTTCCTCGAAGGCATAACGGGCGTGGATCTGTTCGCCGCCGAAATCTACTTCCTGTCCCAGCTTCCCGCCCGGGTCGATCCCATGGAAGTGCTGTGGGTGGTGGGGATGGCGCTGGGCTTGTCCTTCGGCGCTACGATCTATCCTGCCTGGCGCGCCGCGCGCCTCGATCCGGTGGAGGCCCTGCGCTATGAATAAGGTCAATGTAAGGACCGATGCCGCCTTGCACCTGGACGGTGTCCACCGCTGCTTCAAGCAGGGCCGCGAGACGCTGGACGTGCTGCAGGGCGCCAATCTGGAGGTCCGCGTCGGCGAGATCGTCGCCCTGGTCGGCCCTTCGGGAGCGGGCAAGTCCACCTTGCTGCATATCGCGGGTCTGCTGGAGCGCCCGGATGCCGGTGAAGTCATGGTCGGCGGGGAAGGGACGGCCAAGCTGTCCGACGACCGTCGCACGGAATTGCGGCGCAGCCATCTGGGCTTTGTCTATCAGTATCACCACCTGCTGCCGGAATTCTCGGCTATCGAGAATGTGATCCTGCCGCAGATGATCGCCGGCAAGACCCGTAAGGCAGCCGCCGAACGGGCGATGGAATTGCTGACCAAGATGGGGCTGGCCAAGCGTGCCGAACACCGTCCCGGCCAGTTGTCGGGCGGCGAGCAGCAGCGCGTCGCCATCTGCCGCGCGCTGGCCAACAAGCCGCGCCTTCTGCTGGCCGACGAGCCGACCGGCAACCTGGACCCGCATACGTCGGAAGGCGTCTTCGACGAATTGCTGCGCCTGGTCCGCGACCAGGGGCTGGCGGCCCTGATCGCTACCCATAATCCCGATCTGGCACGCCGCATGGACCGGACCATCACCCTGCAGGAAGGGACCCTGGTCGAAGTGGCGCGGTAATTTTTGGGAGGGGCTTCCCGCGCCGGAAAAGCTTCGTCATGTCCGCATTCGCGGGCATGACGAAGGAAAGCCGTGAGGTCCGGGTGACTCGTTCCCGCGGCAGTGCAAGGCAGCGCTGCGCAACTCGGCCGGAACGTGACTTGCGCGGCGATTTCCCCTATCCTCTGTCGCCATGCCTCATGCCGATTTCGTCCATCTCCGCGTCCATTCCGCCTATTCGCTCTCCGAAGGTGCGATCAAGCTCAAGGAGCTGATCAAGCTTTGCGTCAAGCATCGCATGCCGGCGGTGGGCATTGCGGATACCAATAATCTTTTCGGTGCGCTGGAGTTCTCCTCCGCCTGCGCCGATGCCGGGATTCAGCCCATTGTCGGCGCCCAGCTTTCGATCCGGCGCGAGGACGATCCGCGCGGCGGAGCGGGGCGGGAAGGCCGCAAGCCCGATCCGGATTCCCTGGTGCTGCTGGCGCAGAACGAGGCCGGATACCAGAACCTGCTCAAGCTGGTCTCCAAGGCCTATCTCGGCACTGATGCGGGCGAGGCGCCCCAGGTTTCGGTCGCCGATCTGGAGCAGCGCTCAGCGGGGCTGATCCTGCTGACGGGCGGCCCTTCCGGACCGGTAGGACGCATGCTGTCCGAGGGGCAGAAGGACAAGGCCGCGGCGATGCTGCAGCGCCTTGCTGCCGCTTTCCCCAGGCGGCTCTATGTCGAGCTGATGCGCCACGGCCTGGAGGTGGAGGACCGGATCGAGGGCGATCTGGTGGACATGGCCTATGAATACGACCTGCCACTGGTCGCCACCAACGAGCCCTTCTTTCCCGACCGGGATATGTTCGAGGCCCACGATGCCCTGATCTGCATCGCCGAGGGCGCCTATATCTCGCAGGAAGAGCGCCGTCGCCTGACGCCGGAGCATTATTTCAAGTCCGCCGAGGAGATGCGGACCCTGTTCGCAGACCTTCCCGAAGCGGTGGACAACACCCTGGTGGTGGCCCGGCGCTGCGCCTATAAAGTCAACAAGATCAAGCCGATCCTCCCACCTTTTAAAGTAGACGGCATGACCGAGGCGGAGCTTCTGCGCCAGAAGGTCCTGGAAGGGCTGGAAGACCGGCTGAAGGTCCATGTCTTCAAGCCGGGAATGAGCGAGGAAGAGAAGGCCCAGCTTGCCAAGCCCTATCGCGAGCGCGTCGATTACGAGCTGGGCATCATCGAGCAGATGGGCTTTCCCGGCTACTTCCTGATCGTGTCCGACTTCATCCAATGGTCGAAGCAGCAGGGCATTCCCGTCGGTCCGGGTCGTGGCTCCGGGGCCGGCTCGGCGGTGGCCTGGGCGCTGACCATCACCGACCTCGACCCGCTGCGCTTCGCCCTGCTGTTCGAACGCTTCCTGAACCCGGAACGCGTCTCGATGCCTGACTTCGATATCGACTTCTGCCAGGACCGGCGCGAAGAGACGATCCGTTACGTCCAGCAGAAATACGGCTACGATCAGGTCGCCCAGATCATCACCTTCGGTAAGCTTCAGGCGCGTGCGGTGCTGCGCGACGTGGGGCGCGTCCTGCAGATGCCCTATGGCCAAGTCGACCGTATCTGCAAGCTGGTGCCGAACAATCCAGCCAATCCGGTCACCCTGGAACAGGCGCTGGAAACCGAGCCGCTGTTGCGCGAGCAGCGCGAGGCTGACGAGAACGTGGCCCATCTGCTCGATCTCGGCATGAAGCTGGAAGGCCTGTACCGCCACGCCTCGACCCATGCCGCCGGCGTGGTGATCGGCGACCGCCCGTTGGACGAACTGGTTCCGCTCTACCGCGATCCGCGCTCGGATATGCCGGTGACCCAGTTCAATATGAAATGGGTGGAATCCGCCGGTCTGGTCAAATTCGATTTCCTAGGCCTGAAGACCCTGACGGTCATCTCGACGGCGTTGAAGCTGATCAAGCAGACCGAGGGCAAGGACATTGATATTTCAGCCTTGCCGCTGGACGATCCCAAGTCCTTCGAGCTTCTGGCGCGCGGCGAAACGGCCGGGGTGTTCCAGCTGGAAAGTTCGGGCATGCGCGACGTGCTGCGCAAGATGCGGCCCGACGTCTTCGAAGACATCATCGCCGTGGTGGCGCTCTACCGCCCCGGCCCGATGGACAACATCCCGATCTACATCGCCGTGAAGCATGGCGAGATGCAGCCCGATTACCTGCATCCCACACTGGAGCCGATCCTGAAGGAAACCTACGGGATCATGATCTACCAGGAACAGGTGATGCAGATCGCCCAGGTCCTGTCCGGATACTCCCTCGGCGCCGCCGACCTGCTGCGCCGTGCCATGGGCAAGAAGATCAAGGAGGAGATGGATGCCCAGCGCAAATTGTTCGTCGATGGCGCGGTGGCACGCGGCGTCGATGCGCAGAAGGCATCGGACATCTTCGACCAGGTCAACAAGTTCGCGGGCTACGGCTTCAACAAGTCCCATGCCGCCGCCTATGCCCTGGTGGCCTATCAGACGGCTTGGCTGAAGGCCAACCATCCGGTCGAGTTCATGGCCGCGTCGATGACGCTGGATATGCACAACACCGACAAGCTGGGGGCCTTCCGCCAGGAGCTGGATCGCTTGAAGATCAAGCTCTTGCCGCCCGATATTAACAAGTCGCGTGATGACTTCACCGTCGAGCGTCTGCCCGACGGGCAATTGGCGGTGCGCTATGCCCTGGCGGCATTGAAGAATGTCGGGCAGGCGGCGATGCAATCGCTGGTGCAGGAACGCGACAAGAATGGTCCTTTCAAGGACTTGAACGACTTCGTCAACCGGTTGGACACGAAGCAGATCAACAAGCGCCAGATGGAAAACCTGGTGCGGTCGGGTGCTTTCGATTCCATCCATCAGAACCGGGCACAGCTCTTCGCCGGACTGGAAAGCTTGATGCGTCATGCGGCCACGGCGGCCGAGGAACGCGAAAGCGCCCAGGTCTCGATGTTCGGCATGGCCGGACCCCAGGCGCCGAAGATCGCCCTGCCCAAGGTGCCCGACTGGCCCCCGGCCGAAAAGCTGAGCCAGGAATTCGGCGCCATCGGCTTCTATCTCTCGGCCCATCCCATGGATGCCTATGCCAAGAGCCTGGAACGTCTGGGCGTAATCAAGGTGGCGGAATTGCCGCGCCATCTCGCCGGGGGGGGCAATTCGCGGGTCAAGCTGGCGGGCAACATGCTGTCCAAGCAGGAGCGCACCTCCGCAAAGGGCAGCCGTTACGCCTTCGTGACCTGTTCCGATGCGTCGGGGGTGTTCGAGGTCACCCTGTTCTCGGAGATCCTGGCCCAGGCGCGGGAATTGCTCGACGCCAACGTGCCGCTTCTCTTCACCGTGACCGCGCGCATCGAGGACGAGCAATTGCGCATGACCGCCCACCAGGTGCAGAACCTGGACCAGGAGGCGGCCAAGGCGGCGGCGGGGCTCAAGATCTTCTTGCGCGACGAGGCTCCCCTGCCTGCCATCCGTGAATTGCTGGCGAAGGAGCGCAAGGGCGCGGGCCAGATCAAGCTGGTCGCCGAATTCGGGAACCGCCGGGTCGAGATCCAGCTCGATCAGCGTTTCGCCCTGTCGCCCAACATGATCGGGACGCTCCGGACCATCCCGGGCGTGGCCGATCTTCAGGAAATATAGACGATCGGGAAAGGACTGGCCTTGCGGCCAGGGTCCGTAAGGGCTTGCCAAAGCCTTTCTCAGACGTTATGTACCCGACCACAAATCCGCACGTGGGAGCGCGGCCGCGAAGAAGCATCTTCTCTGCGGTCGCTCCGGTGTCGGCTCCGGCCTCTTGGCCGGGCTGCCGACTCATCTCCTACGGAGGTTCAACCGGAGAAACAAAGGATTCTCTTATGTCCGCTCTGCCGACCTTCACCATGCGTCAGCTGATCGAAGCTGGCGTTCATTTCGGTCACCACACCCGCCGCTGGAACCCCAAGATGGCTCCGTTCATCTTCGGCGTCCGCAACAACATCCACATCATCGACCTGCAGCAGACCGTTCCGATGCTGCATCGCGGCATGCAGGCCGTGCGTGACGTGGTTGCCGCCGGTGGCCGCGTGCTGTTCGTGGGCACCAAGCATCAGGCCGCCGACGTGGTCGCCGATGCCGCCCGCCGTTGCGGCCAGTACTATGTCAACCATCGCTGGCTCGGCGGCATGCTGACCAACTGGAAGACCATCTCGCATTCCATCAAGCGCCTGCGCGAAATGGACGAGCAGTTTGCCCAGGGCAACCTGCAGGGTCTGACCAAGAAGGAACAGCTGAACCTTGACCGCGAGCGCGAGAAGCTCGAGCGCGCCCTGGGTGGCATCAAGGAGATGGGTGGCCTGCCGGACATCATCTTCATCATCGACACCAACAAGGAAGCGCTGGCCGTTCAGGAAGCCAACAAGCTGGGCATCCCGGTCGTCGCCATCCTGGACAGCAACTCCGATCCGAACGGCGTGACCTTCCCGATCCCGGGCAATGACGACGCCATCCGCGCCATCACCACCTATTGCGACCTGATGGTCGGTTCGGTGCTGGCCGGTATCCAGGCTGAAATGACCCGTTCGGGCGTCGATGTGGGCGAGCAGGCGGAAACCATTGCCGAGCCGGCCCTCGAGGAAGAAGGTGAAGTCGAGGCCAACCCGGCCGCCGTCGAAGCCGCTTCCGAACAGCCCGGCGCCTGATTTAAAGTCGCCGAAAAAAGATGGCGGCGGCGCAGGTCGCCGCCATTTCTTTAAGCGAAGTCTTACGAAATTCGAATTCTGCGAGAAGAGGGACCCATGGCCGAGATCACCGCCGCGCTCGTCAAGGAACTGCGCGAAAAAACTGGCGCCGGCATGATGGATTGCAAGAAGGCGCTGAACGAAACCTCGGGCGACCTGGAAGGCGCCATCGACTGGCTGCGCAAGAAGGGCCTGGCCGCTGCCGCCAAGAAGGCCGGTCGCGTTGCCGCCGAAGGTCTGGTTGGTGTGGTCACCGAAGGCAAGAAGGGTGCGGTTCTGGAAGTCAATTCCGAAACCGACTTCGTCGCCCGCAATGACAAGTTCCAGGATTTCGTCGCCAATGCCACCAAGGTGGTGCTGACCGCCGGTGCCGATATCGAGCAGGTCAAGGCTGCTCCCTACGGCAACGGCAAGAGCGTGCAGGACGAACTGACCGCCCTGATCGCCACCATCGGCGAGAACATGAACCTGCGTCGCGGCCAGGTGCTGGAAGTGGGCCAGGGCGTCATCGCCTCCTACATCCACAATGCTGTCGCTCCGGGCTTGGGCAAGATCGGCGTTCTGGTCGCCCTGGAATCGTCCGGCGACGAAGCCAAGCTGCAGGAAATCGGCAAGCAGATCGCCATGCATATCGCTGCCGCCCAGCCGCAGTTCCTCGACACCAGCTCGGTGGACCAGGATGCGCTGAACCGCGAGCGCGACGTGCTGACCGAACAGGCCAAGGCTTCGGGCAAGCCCGAGGAAGTCATTGCCAAGATGGTCGAAGGCCGTCTGCGCAAGTACTACGAGGAAGTGGTGCTGCTTGAGCAGGTCTTCGTCATCGACGGCGAAACCCGCATCAAGAAGGTGATCGAGAACGCCGCCAAGGAAGTCGGCGCTCCCGTCGCCATCACCGGTTTCGCCCGTGTTGTCCTGGGCGAGGGCATTGAGAAGGAAGAAAGCGACTTCGCCGCCGAAGTGGCGGCTCAGGCCGGTCGCTAAGTTTTCCGGTCCTTCGGGCGGCGGATTTTCGCCGCCCGAAATGGGCGCGCGACACGAAGCGGGAATGGTGTATCATCCCTCGGCGCGCCAATATGTTTGATTGATGATAGTCTTCTCCTGCGGTTCTCGCAGGTCATTCAGCGACGGACGATCCGAGGCCCGACATGCCCAACGATATGAAATACCGCCGCGTTCTTTTGAAAATTTCCGGCGAGGGCCTGATGGGCTCGCGCGAATACGGCCTGGACAATGAAACCGTTTCGCGGCTGGCCCGCGAGATCAAGGCGGTGGTTGAGGCCGGGGTCGAAGTCTGCATGGTCATCGGCGGCGGCAACATCTTCCGGGGGGTCTCGGGAGCAGCCACCGGAATGGAGCGGACCAGCGCCGATTACATGGGCATGCTGGCGACCGTCATCAACGCGCTGGCCGTCCAGAGCGCGCTGGAGCGCGTGGGCGTCGCTACCCGCGTCCAGTCCGCCATCCCCATGTCTATGGTCTGCGAGCCCTATATCCGCCGCCGGGCCGTGCGGCATATGGAGAAGGGGCGGGTGGTCATTTTCGCCGCCGGGACTGGCAATCCTTTCTTCACGACCGATACGGCGGCCGCTCTGCGCGCCGTCGAAATGAACTGCGATGCCCTGCTCAAGGCGACCCAGGTGGATGGTGTCTACAGTGCCGATCCCAAGAAGGTTGCCGATGCCTCGCGTTACGAACAGCTGACCTATATGGACGTGCTGGCGAACGATCTGGCGGTCATGGACGCCTCGGCGGTGTCGTTGTGCCGCGAGAACAAGATTCCGATCCTTGTCTTCTCGTTGCACAGTGAGGGCGCCTTCAGCGAGGTCCTGGCGGGCCGCGGGCGGTTCACCATCATCAAGGAAGAGGAATAACAACGTGTCCGCAGCAGGGAATTACAGCGATCTTAAAAAGGACATCAAGCACCGTATGGACAATACGGTGGAGGTCCTGAAGAAGGAGTTCGGCGGCCTGCGCACGGGTCGTGCGTCCACCAGCCTGCTCGAACCGGTGATGGTCGACGCCTATGGCAGTTCCATGCCGATCACCCAGGTCGGCACGATCGGCGTGCCCGAACCGCGCATGCTGACCGTACAGGTCTGGGACAAGGGGCTGGTGAAGGCGACCGAAAAGGCGATTCGCGATTCCGGCCTGGGCCTCAATCCCTCGACCGATGGCCAGATCATCCGCGTGCCGATTCCGGCCCTGAACGAAGAGCGCCGCGTCGAACTGACCAAGATCGCCGGAAAATATGCCGAACAGGCTCGCGTTGCGGTGCGTAACGTCCGCCGTGACGGGATGGACACGCTCAAGAAGATGGAAAAGGACAGCGTTATTTCGCAGGACGAACAGCGGAAATACGCCGACGAAATCCAGGCCCTGACCGACGAGACGATCAAGAAGATCGACGACGCGCTGGCGCAGAAAGAAAAAGAAATAATGCAGGTTTGAGGAAGAGACCGATGGTTGCGGTCTCCTCCAAGGACGAGGGTCTTCGTCCGCCGGTTCATGTCGCCATCATCATGGATGGCAACGGCCGCTGGGCGAAGGCCCGCGGCTTGCCGCGCACCGCTGGTCACAAGCGGGGTGTCGATGCCGTGCGTACGGTGATCGAGGCCGCAGGCAAACTCGGTATTTCTTATCTTACCCTGTATGGTTTTTCCTCCGAAAACTGGCGGCGTCCGGAAACGGAAGTCCGCGACCTCATGGGGCTGCTGCGGCTGTTCCTGCGCAGCCAGATCGCCGATTTGCACAAGAATGGCATCTGCCTGAAGGTGATCGGCGAGCGGAATCGCCTTGCTCCTGACATTGTGCGCCAGATCGAAGAGGCCGAAGCCCTGACCGCCGCCAATAATGGTTTGGTGCTTACTGTAGCTCTGAGTTACGGCGGGCGTCAGGAATTGGCCGAGGCGGCCCGCCGTCTGGCGGCGGACGTGGCGGCGGGGCGGATGACGGTCGATCAGATCGACGAGGAAAGCCTGGGGGCGCGTCTCTATACGGCGGGAACGCCCGACCCTGATCTTATCATCCGGACCAGCGGCGAACAGCGCATCAGCAATTTCTTGCTGTGGCAGTCGGCTTACGCCGAATTCGTTTTTGTCGATACGCTGTGGCCCGATTTTTCCGCGAGTGATCTCGAGGCCGCCATCGGTACCTTCCAAAGGCGAGAGCGGCGCTACGGCGCCGCTGGCTGACTACCTTGCTACGCACACGCATCCTTTCGGCTCTGGTCCTGGCACCCCTGGCCCTGGCCGCCATCTGGTTCGGCTCTCCCTGGTTCACGTTGCTGGCGGCCCTGGCGGGTGCCATCATGGGATGGGAATGGGCGCGGATCGTCACCGATCGCTTTGGCAAAGCTGGCTTTGCCTTGTCCGTCTTGGCGGCGGCTGCCGCCGTCCTGGCCCAGATCGAACCAGCTTTCGCCTTCCTGGTGCTTGCCCTCGCTGTTGCCGGCGGCTACAGCCTTGGCAGGGAACAACGCGACTGGCTGGGCCTGGGGGCTTTCTATATCATCCTGCCGGTGATCGCCCTGGTCTGGCTGCGCAATCTGGAGGGCGGGCTGGAAACCGTTCTCTGGCTGATGCTGCTGGTCTGGGCGACCGATACCGGTGCTTATTTCGCCGGCCGGACCATTGGCGGGCCGAGGCTGGCGCCCCGGATCAGTCCGAAGAAGACCTGGGCCGGATTGATCGGTGGAATGCTGTCCGCAGCCCTCGTCGGTGCGGCCGTTGCGGCTTTCTGGAACCTCTCCGTAATCGTCCTCGTGGCGGTGAGCGCCCTGCTTGCAGTGGTGGCGCAACTGGGTGATCTTGGCGAATCTGGGGTCAAGCGCCATTTCGGCGTGAAGGATTCGAGCGCCATCATCCCCGGCCATGGTGGTGTGCTGGACCGTGTCGACGGTATCATGCCCGTCGCCGTGGTCGTTGCCGTCGTGGTCCTGGTGATGGGCGGTGGAGTGCTGCAATGGCATTGACGTTTTCCGAGGTCGAAGCTTCTGTCCTGGCCGTGGCTGGCGAGGATGAGCCTCGCGCCGTCACCATTCTTGGCTCGACCGGTTCCATCGGCTGCAATACCGTCGATCTGCTTGCGCGTGAGCCGGGCCGCTGGCGGGTCGAGGCGCTGACGGGCAACCGCAATGTCAGCCTGCTGGCCGAGCAGGCCCGTCTCCTGAAGCCCCGTTTCGTCGCCATTGCCGATGAAAGCTGCTTCGCTGCCTTGCGCGAGGCTTTGGAGGGGACAGGCATCGAGGTCGCCGCCGGACGTGCCGCCGTGATCGAAGCCGCCTGCCGCCCTGCCGATTGGGTCATGGCGGCCATCGTCGGAGCCGCCGGGCTCGAGCCGACATTGGCGGCGGCGCGGCGCGGTGCTGTCGTGGCCCTTGCCAACAAGGAATGCCTGGTCTGCGCCGGTGAGTTGATGATGGCCGAGATGAACGCCCATGGCGCCACACTGCTGCCGGTCGATTCCGAGCATAGCGCCATCTTCCAGGTCTTTGATTTTTCCCAGGCCGAGAAGGTGGAGCGGATCGTCCTGACCGCCTCTGGCGGTCCGTTCCGCCAGAGCAGCCTGACCGAGATGGCCAGGATGACGCCGTCGCAGGCCGTGGCTCATCCCAATTGGGAGATGGGTGCCAAGATCTCCATCGATTCCGCCACGATGATGAACAAGGGCCTGGAACTGATTGAGGCTCATCACATTTTCGCGGTTCCGGAAGAGAAGATCGATATCCTGGTCCATCCCCAATCGGTCATTCATTCCATGGTGTCCTATGTGGACGGATCCGTGCTCGCTCAGTTGGGCACGCCGGACATGCGGACCCCCATCGCCTATGCGTTGGGCTGGCCCCAGCGGATGACGGCCCCTTCGCCGCGCCTTGATCTGGCGGCCATTGCCAGCCTGACCTTCGAACAGCCCGATCCGGAACGCTTCCCGGCGCTGCGCCTGGCTCGCCAAGCCTTGCGCGCAGGGGGTGCTGTCCCAACTCTATTGAATGCCGCCAACGAGGTAGCGGTGCAGTCCTTCCTGGCTGGCGAGATCGGCTTCCTCGATATCGCCCGCACGGTGGAGGAGACGTTATCGGCGGTCGCCAATACGTCGCTGACCTCGATCGAGGACGTCCTCGACCGTGACCGTGCCGGACGTGAGGCGGCGGTGCGGATCGTGGCCGGCTTGTCCGGCCGCTAAGACAGGCTTGCGCGTGAGCGCACTATCGTAAGGTAAAAGGGCGTGTTCGAATTTCTGTTCGGTTTCTGGAACTACGTCATCGTCTTCCTCGTCATCCTGACGGTAGTGGTCTTCGTTCACGAGATGGGGCATTACCTGGTGGCCCGTTGGAATGGCGTGAAGGTCGAAGTCTTCTCGGTCGGGTTCGGCCGTGAATTGTTCGGCTGGAACGACCGATCCGGCACACGCTGGCGGGTGAGCATGCTGCCGCTGGGCGGTTATGTGAAGATGTTCGGCGATGCCGATGCCACCAGCACCACGGGCGAGAAGCGCGAGCTGACGGCCGAAGAGAAGGCGGTGTCCTTCCATCACAAGCGCGTCGGCCAGCGTGCTGCCATCGTCGCTGCCGGGCCGATGGCCAATTTCATCTTCGGCATCCTGGTCCTGGCGATCATGTTCTTGGTCCTGGGGCAGCCCCGGACGGCTCCAGTGATCAGTGAGGTGCGTCCGGAGTCGGCGGCGGCGGAAGCCGGTCTCCTGCCCGGTGACCGCATCCTTGCCGTCAATCGCAGCGAAGTCGGATCCTTCCAGGAGATCCAGCAGATCGTGCGTCTGCGGCTTGGCGAGACCTTGACCCTGCGTATCGATCGCGACGGCCAGATCATCGAGATTCCGACCCAGCCGCGCATGGAAGAGGTGCGCGACGCCCTGGGCAATCTCCAGATGGCGCCGGTTCTCGGTATCATGGCCGAGGCGGGCGCGACAGAGATCGTCAGGCACAATCCATTCACCGCCACTTGGGAGGCAACCAAGGAAACGGCGGGGATGATCAGCAATACCTTCACCGCCTTGGGCCAGATGATCGTCGGTACCCGCGGCACGGACGAATTGGGCGGGCCGCTGCGCATCGCCAAGGGGGCAGGGCAGGCGGCCCAACTGGGTATCGGAACGGTTGTATTCTTCACCATCCTGCTGTCGATCAATCTAGGGCTGATCAACCTTTTCCCCATCCCCATGCTGGATGGCGGACATCTTTTGTATTACGGCATCGAGGCCCTGCGCGGCCGTCCCCTGAGTGAAAGAGCCCAAGAATATGGTTTCCGAATCGGGCTGTTTCTGGTATTCGGCTTAATGCTTTTTGCCACCCGGAACGATCTCATCGACCTTAGGGTATGGGACCTTCTGAGGGGGGTCGTGAGTTAGCGCCGAATCTTTTGGGGGGCCTTAGGTGAAACTTCTCCGCACGCTGGCGCTGTACAGCGCCGTCGCTGTGTCTGCCACTCTGCCTTCCGCCTTGCATGCCCAGTCCTTGATGGAAATCGCCCAGGCGGGCGGTACCATCCAGGCTATCGTCGTGGAAGGCGTGCAGCGCATCGAGCCAGAGACGGTACGCTCCTATATGGGCCTCAGTGAGGGAGAACCCTTCGACCCCCTGCGCATCGACGAGGCGTTGAAGAATCTGTTCGCGACCGGCCTGTTCGCCGATGTGGCCTTGCGCCGCGAAGGCGACACGTTGATGGTGCGGGTGGTCGAGAATCCAATCATCAACCGCATCGCCTTCGAGGGGAACCGTCGCGTCCGGGACGAGGTGCTGGAACGCGAGGTGCAGCTGCGACCCCGTGTCGTCTTCACTCGCACCCGCGTCCAAAGCGACGTGCAGCGCCTGCTCGACATCTACCGCCGTTCCGGTCGTTTCGCCGCCACCGTTGAGCCCAAGGTCATTCAGCTCGAGCAGAACCGCGTCGATCTGGTCTTCGAGATCGACGAGGGGCCGGCGACCAATGTCCAGCGCATCAATATCATCGGCAACCGTGCCTTCAGCGATTCCCGTCTGCGCGAGGAACTGTCGACTCGTGAGTCGCGCTGGTATCGTTTCTTCTCCACAGATGACACCTATGACCCCGATCGCTTGACCTTCGACCGGGAATTGCTGCGCCGCTTCTATCTGCGTCATGGTTATGTGGATTTCCGCGTGGTGTCCGCGGTCGCCGAACTGACCCCCGATCGCGAAGCCTTCTTCATCACCTTCACCATCGAGGAAGGGGAGCGCTATCGCGTCGGTGACGTGCAGGTGGATGCCCAGTTGCGCGACCTGGATTCAGCAACGCTGGAGCCGCTCGTGCTGACCCAGACCGGGGACTGGTACAACGCGGATCGCGTCGAGAATACCATCCAGGCCCTGACCGATGCCGCCGCCAGCCGTGGCTATGCCTTCGCCGAGGTGCGCCCGCGCCTGGAGCGCCAGCAGGATGAGCGCGTCATCAACCTGGTCTACGAGATCCTGGAAGGTCCGCGTGTGTATGTGGACCGGATCGACATCCAGGGCAATGTCCGCACGCTTGACCGCGTCATCCGCCGCGAGATGCAACTGGTCGAAGGCGATGCCTTCAATGCCGCGAAGCTGCGCCGCTCGCGCCAGCGCATCCAGGATCTCGGCTTCTTCGAGCGCGTCGAGGTGACGGAAACGCCGTCCGACACTGCCCCCGACCGGGCGAATGTCGTGATCGACGTGCAGGAACGTTCCACCGGGGAACTGAGCTTTGGCGTGGGCTGGTCGACCTCGGCCGGCCCCTTGGCGGAAGTCAGCGTGCGTGAACGCAACCTGCTGGGCCGGGGCCAGGACCTGCGCGCCTCCTTCAGTGTGGGCGAGCGCCGCAACCAGTTGAGCCTGGGCTTCACCGAGCCCTATTTCATGGACATGCCGGTTGCCGCAGGCTTCGACCTGTACCACATCAACCGCAAGCTCCAACGCGAAAGCTCCTACGATTCCCGCACGACGGGCGGCTCCCTGCGTCTGGGCTATCAGCTTGATGAATACCTGCGCCAGGACTGGTCTTATACCCTGCGCCAGACCACCATCGAGAATGTGGATGCCGACGCCTCGCGCTACATCCAGGACCAGGAGGGGACGAGCGTGCTTTCCTCGGTGGGACATAGCATCACCTATGACCGCCGCGACAGCCGTCTTGATCCCACCGAAGGCTACATGCTGCGCTTGAGCACCGAATTCGCCGGTCTGGGCGGAACCGAGACGTTCCTGCGCAACAATCTGGCGGCGGCGCATTACTGGCCCTTGGCGGACCAGGTCGTGTTGCAGGTCGGGGGTACCGCTGGCTATATCTTCGGGATCAACGGCAAGGACGTGCGCATCAGCGAGCGCTATTTCGTCGGGGGCGACGATGTCCGCGGATTCGAATCCGCCGGTATCAGCCCCCGCGACCCGGCAACCGGGGATGCGCTGGGGGGCGTGTGGTCCTATACTGGAACCGTGCAGGTGGACTTCCCGCTGGGCCTGCCGCAGGAATTGGGCTTTACCGGCCGCGTCTTCACCGATTTCGGCGCGATCGGTCCGACCGAGAAGACCTCGGCCGGCGGGAGTGTCGAGGAGGCCTCCAGTGTCCGCCTGTCGATCGGCACGGGTGTCCGCTGGCGTTCGCCGATGGGGCCGATCAATGTGGATTTCGGCTTCCCGCTGCTTAAGGAAGACTTCGACAAGACGGAAACCTTCCGTCTCAACTTCGGCACGAGGTTCTGATTATGTTTTTCCCCAAGGGTCTTCGACGTGTTGCCGGGGCTGCGCTGATGGCGATGGCTTTTCTGGCGCCGTCCCTGCCGGCTGCTGCCCAGCAGGCACAAGGCGGAACTCCGCCGGCTGCTGTCGTGCTGGTCATCGACCTGCAGGAGATCTATCAGAAGGCCAAGGCCGCGCAGGGTGTGCGGGCGGAGCGCGAGAAGCTGGCGCAAAGCTATCAGGCCGAGTTCTCGAAGGAAGAGGATGCCCTGCGCAAGGCCGAGCAGGATCTGCTGAAGCAGCGTTCCCTGCTGTCGCCCGAGGCTTTCGCCGAAAAGGCCCGGGCTTTCGAGCAGCAGGCCGGGAGCTTTCAGCGGCGTGTCAATGAACGGCGGGAGGCGTTGGAGCGGTCCTTCGGGACGGCGATGAACCAGGTCCAGGACGGCCTGATCAAGGTGATGGACGAGATCGCGACGCAGAAGGGCGCTAACATGATCCTCTTCCGCAGCCAGACCTTCCTGTTCGATCCGGCCATGGACGCGACCGACCTGGCGATCGAACGCCTGAACGCCACGCTGCCTTCGGTGGCTTTCCCGACGCCGCAGACGCCCGCCCAGTAGATTGTCATGGCAGATCCCCGCTTCTTCGCAGTCGCCGGCCCCTTCACGCTAGGGCGGCTTGCCGAACTCGCCGGGGCGGAGCTGGCGCCGGGCGCCGATGCCTCCGCCCTTTATCGCGACGTGGCACCGCTGGACGTGGCGGGGCCGGAAGAGGTTAGTTTCTTCGACAACCGGCGCTATCTCGATGCCTTCACCAGCAGCCGGGCCGGTGCCTGCATCGCCCGGCCGACGGATGCCGACAAGGCTCCCGCCGGAATGGCGCTGATCCTCGCCATGGACCCGCATCAGGCCTATGCCCGCATCGCCCAGGCCTTCTATCCCCGCAAGGCGCCGGAGGCATGGACGGCACCCACGGCTTGGGTCGATTCTACGGCGAAGATCGGGGAAGGGTGCCGCATCGAGCCGGGCGCCTGCATCATGGCCGGAGCCGAGATCGGGCCGCGCTGCCTGATCGGGGCCAATGCGGTGATCGGGGAAGGGGTGGTGCTGGGTGAGGATTGCACCATCGGCGCCAATGCCTCGGTGTCCCATTCCTTGATCGGCAAGCGCGTGACCATCTATCCGGGGGCGCGCATCGGCCAGGACGGTTTCGGTTTCGCCATGTCCCCGCAGGGCCATCTCAAGGTGCCGCAATTGGGGCGCGTGGTGATCCATGACGATGTCGAGATCGGCGCCAACACCACCATCGATCGGGGAGCCGGGCCGGATACCGTCATCGGCGCGGGATGCTGGATTGATAATCTGGTGCAGATCGGGCACAACGTGCAGCTTGGTCGAGGCTGTGTCGTGGTGGCGCAGGTCGGTATCTCCGGCAGCACGAAGCTGGGCGATTTCGTCGCCTTGGGCGGGCAGGCCGGTGTCACAGGGCATCTGAAGATCGGAACGGGCGCGCGGATCGCCGCTCAGTCCGGCGTGATGCGCGATGTGGAAGCCGGCAGCACCGTTGCCGGCAGCCCCGCCCTCGATGCCAAGGAACATTGGCGCCAAATGGCGGCGCTTGGAAATCTGGCCAAGAAAAAGGCCCGCTGACGAAGCAGGAAACATGGATACGACCGTGGAACAATCCAGCCAGAAGATCATCGATATCAACCGGATCATTCAGATGATCCCGCACCGCTACCCTTTCCTGCTGGTCGATCGGGTGACCCAGGTCGTGCCTCATGAAAGCGCGGTCGGCATCAAGAATGTGACGATCAGCGAGCCGTTCTTCCAAGGCCATTTCCCTCAGCGCCCGGTCATGCCCGGCGTCCTGATCATCGAATCCATGGCCCAGACGGCGGCGGTCCTGGTGGTGGAATCGCTGGGCGAATCCGCCGAAGGCAAGCTTGTCTATTTCATGTCCATCGACAGCGCCCGCTTCCGCAAGCCTGTCGTCCCGGGCGACCGCATGATGATCCATGTGGCCAAGGAGCGCAGCCGCGGCAATGTCTGGAAATTCCGGGCGGAAGCGCGCGTTGATGACACCTTGATGGCGGAAGCCACCTATTCCGCGATGATTCTGGACAACTGATGCCGATTATTCATCCCACCGCCATTGTCGAAGATGGTGCGAAGATTGCCGACTCCGTCCAAATCGGTCCCTTCTGCCGCGTCGGTCCCAATGTGGAACTGGGCGAGGGGGTCGTGCTTGAGTCCCATGTGGTCATTGCCGGCCATACCAGCATCGGCGACCAGACCCGTGTTTTTCCCTTTGCTTCCCTGGGCCACCAGCCGCAGGACCTGAAGTACAAGGGCGAGCCGACCCGTCTGGTGATCGGTCGGAACAACGTCATCCGGGAACAGGTGACGATGAATCCAGGCACCGTCGGCGGTGGGGGCCTGACGGAGGTGGGTGACAACGGCCTGTTCATGGTCGGTGCCCATATCGCCCATGACTGCCGGGTCGGCAACAATGTGGTGATGGCCAACAACGCCACCCTGGGCGGCCATGTTTCCGTCGGCGACTACGCCTTCCTGGGCGGCCTGTCCGCCGTCCACCAATTCGTCCGCATCGGCAAGCAGGCGATGATTGGTGGCATGACGGGTGTCGAAGCCGATGTGATTCCCTTCGGCCTGGTGATGGGCAACCGCGCCTCGCTGTCCGGCTTGAACCTGGTCGGGTTGAAGCGTCGGGGCTTTTCGCGCGACGACATCCATGCCTTGCGCAATGCCTATCGCATGCTGTTCGCCCAGGAAGGGACCTTCCTGGAGCGTCTGGCCGATGTGGCCGAGATGTTCGGCGGGAATGCGACGGTGATGGAAGTCGTCGATTTCATCCGGGTCGATGCCCACCGTTCCCTGTGCCATCCTAAGGCGGGTAATGGCGCGTAAACTGGGAATCCTGGCCGGCGGTGGCGATCTGCCGGCCCAACTGATCAATGCTTGCCGCGAAACCGGGCGTGACTTTTTCGTCATTGCCTTTGAAGGCTTCGCCGAGAAGAGCATGGTCGAAGGGGTTCCCCATGTCTGGCTGCGGCTGGGCGAGGCGGGAAGCGGCTTCAAGATCCTCCACGACCAGGGCGTCGAGGATGTGGTGATGGCCGGGCCCGTGCGCCGGCCTTCCCTGCGCGATCTGCGTCCGGACTGGCAGACGACCCGGTTCCTGGCGCGCATCGGCATGTCGGCCTTGGGCGATGACGGCTTGCTGCGGGCGGTCATCCGCGAACTCGAGGACGAAGGCTTCCGCGTTGTCGGCATCGATGATGTCCTGTCCGATATCCTGGCCCGTCCCGGCCTCTACGGCAGTATCGAGCCTGATGAACAGGCGCGAGTCGATATCGCGCGCGGCCTGGAAGTCGCGCGCGGCCTGGGACGGCTGGATGTGGGGCAATCGGTCGTGGTCCAGCAGGGCATCGTGCTGGCTGTCGAGGCGGTTGAAGGCACCGATGCCATGATCGCGCGGGCTGGCGAACAGCGCAGGCCGGGACCGGGGGGCGTGCTGGTCAAGACCTGCAAGCCGGGGCAGGAGCGCCGCGCCGACCTGCCCACTGTCGGCCCCCGTACGGTGCAGAACGCGATCCGGGCCGGATTGCGGGGTATTGCCATCGAAGCCGGTTCCACCCTTATGGTCGGCACGGAAACCATGGTGGCCGAAGCCGATGCCGCCGGGCTTTTCCTGATCGGCATCGAGAGCATGAGCGGGCTTCCTTCCGCGCCCGGCCGGAGCGATACTCCGGGCGCTTCCTGAGGCCTTGGGAAAGGGATTGGGACTCGATTGATCCTGTCCCTTCCAGAAAAAAACGGATCGCGCCTGTGTCCAGCAATGCCCCACCTTTGATCTATGTAATTGCCGGCGAGCCCTCGGGGGATTTGCTGGGCGGGCGCATGATGGCTGCCCTGTCGCATCTGACCGATGGTCAATTGCGCTTTGCCGGGATCGGCGGCGAGCAGATGCGCGCCCAAGGACTGGACAGCCTGTTTCCCATGTCGGAATTGTCGATCATGGGGCTGGTCGAGGTCCTGCCGCGTGCGCTGAAGCTGCTGCGGCGGATCGACCAGACGGTGGAGGCCATCATCCAGGCGCGTCCGGCGGCGGTGGTGACCATCGATTCCCCCGGCTTCACCTGGCGGGTCGCACGGAAACTGCGCCAGCGCAAGGTGGACTTCCCGCTGATTCATTATGTCGCCCCTCAGGTCTGGGCCTGGAAGCCCGAACGGGCCGTGGAAACGGCGCATTTGTTCGATCGGCTGATGGTGTTGCTGCCCTTCGAACCGCCCTTCTTCGAGAAAGAGGGGCTGGCGACGGATTATGTCGGTCATCCGGCCATCGAAAGCGTGAAGGGGGATGGCCCGGCCTTCCGCGCGCGCCATGGCATCAAAGAGGATGCGACGCTTCTGGGCGTGCTGCCGGGAAGCCGCCAGGGCGAGGTGACCCGTCTGTTGCCGGTCTTCGGCAAGGCGGTGGCCCGCCTGGCGCGGCGCTATCCGGATCTGCAGGTGGTGTTGCCGGCCGTTGCCTCGCAGGCGGCGCGTATCAAGTCCGTGGTTGCGTCCTGGCCGCTGCCGGTCACCCTGATCGAACCTGGCGAACGTTATGATGCCTTCGCTGCCTGCGACGTTGCCATGGCGGCTTCGGGAACGGTGACGCTGGAACTGACGCTGTCTGGGCTGCCCTTCGTCACCGCTTATAAGGTCAATCCCATCACGGCGGCGATCATCCGGCGGGCGATTAAGGTGGATTATGTCACCTTGTCCAATGTCATCCTGGGCCGGCCGGCCATTCCGGAATTGCTGCAGGAATGCTGCACGCCCGAGACCTTGGAACAGGCGGTGGCGCGGCTTTTGTCCGATCCCCAGGCCCGGCGGGCGCAAATGACGGCTTTCGCGGAAGTCCGTTCCGCCTTGGCCCATGGCGATATTCCGCCCTCGGAACAGGCCGCCCGCGCCGTGCTGCGGGCCATCGAAGGCTAGAGGAAAGGCGGGAAGATGACTTCCCGCCTTTCCTCCTTAGACCAGCCTGGAACTCACCAGAGCCAAGTGTTCGCGCAGCTTGGTGGTGATGTCGATGGCGGTTTCCAGGGCCCGCAGGCCGGCCTCGCCATTGACCAGGGGTTCCTTGCCGTTGGCGATGCAATCCAGGAAGGATTCGATCTGGCTCTTCAGCGGATCGTCGCCTTGGAATTCCTGGTTCTCGAATTCCACATTCGGGAAACCGGCCAAGCCCTCGCCGGGTTTCTTGCGGGCGATGGCCATCTTGTTGGCGGCCATGTCCACCGAGATATAGGCATCGGGCTGGAAGATGCGCAGCTTGCGTTCCTGCTTCATCGCGATACGGCTGGCGGTGACCGTGGCCACGCAGCCATTCTCGAAGCGCAGGCGCGTATTGGCGATGTCTTCATGGCCGGTCAGGACAGGCGCGCCGATGGCATCCACATGCACCACCGGCGAATCCACCATGCTGAGGATCATGTCGATATCGTGGATCATCAGGTCCAGGATGACGCTGACATCGGCGACACGCGGCTGGAAAGGCGTGATCCGCGTGGATTCGATGTAGAGGGGATCCTTCAGCACCTTCTCCAGCGCCAGGCGCGCCGAGCGGAAGCGCTCCAGATGGCCGACCTGAAGGACGAGGTTGTTCTCGCGGGCGATGCGGATCAGCTCCCGGGCCGTCTCGGGCGTATCCGTGATGGGTTTCTCCATCATCACATGGATGCCGTGTTCCAGGAGGTAGCGGCCCACTTCGTAGTGAAGGCTGCTGGGGACGGCGATGGAGACGGCATCGACCTTGCCGGGCAGGTCGCGATAGTCGAAGATGGCCTCGACCCCGCGCTCGGCCGCCATGGCTTGGCAGTGGTCGCGATTGGCGTCGCAGATGGCAACCAGCTGCGATGCGGGAAGTTCGGCATATTTATTGACGTGGTAGCGCCCGAAATGTCCGGTGCCGACCACAGCAGTCCTGATTTTATTGGTCATCCCTGCCTTCCCATAGGGGCTCTAGCTGAACGGCCAGGGATGCAATCACCCTGCCGCAGGCCCACACTATCCTGCATTACCGGCCTGGGGCAATGAGAGGAGAGCAATGAGCAATACCGAAGGCTTCCGCCTGCTTCACACCATGATCCGCGTGCGTGACCTGGAGAAGTCCCTGGACTTCTATACGGGGAAGCTGGGCATGCGTCTTTTGCGAAAAAAGGATTATCCCGAGGGCAAGTTCACGCTCGCCTTCGTCGGCTATGGCGACGAGGCGGATCATTCCGTGATCGAACTGACCTATAACTGGGATCGGGAGGAGCCCTACGAGCTGGGTACGGGCTACGGCCATATCGCGCTGGGCGTGCCCGATATCTACGGCACCTGCGAGCAACTCGCGGCTGCCGGGGTCAACATCACCCGGCCGCCGGGGCCGATGAAGCATGGCACAAGCGTCATCGCCTTCGTGGAGGACCCCGATGGCTACAAGATCGAATTGATCCAGCGTAGCTGATCAGAAGGACAGGCCGGCGGCGAGCAGGGAGATGGCTCCCGCCGCCACGGCCAGAACCAGTGCGGCCCGCTTGAGGCGAAGTGGCAAAGGCCAGTGATTGTCGTTTGCCGCGACCAGACGCATCGGGACGTTGGCGGAGGCTTGGGGCCTCCGCCAGGTCTCGGTGCTCTTGCGTGCAGTATTGCGACGCTGAGCCATAGGCATTAGCCGCGCGCGTGCAGGGGCACGAACTTGCGATGCGTATAGCCGGTGTAGAGCTGACGCGGACGGCCGATCTTCTGGGCCGGATCCTCGATCATTTCGCTCCACTGGGCGATCCAGCCGACGGTACGGGCGACGGCGAACAGCACGGTGAACATGCTGGTCGGGATGCCCATGGCGCGGAAGATGATGCCCGAATAGAAGTCCACGTTCGGGTAGAGCTTCTTCTCGACGAAATAGGGATCCTCCAGCGCGATGCGCTCGAGTTCCATCGCCAGTTCGAGCAGGGGCTCGTCGCGCACACCGAGTTCGTCCAGCACTTCGTGGCAGGTGCGCTGCATCACCTTGGCGCGCGGATCGTAGTTCTTGTAGACGCGGTGGCCGAAGCCCATCAGGCGGAAGGGATCGCTTTTGTCCTTGGCGCGCTTGATGAATTCCGGAATCCGCTCCTTGCTGCCGATCTGCTCGAGCATGTTCAGCACGGCTTCGTTGGCGCCGCCATGGGCGGGACCCCACAGCGAAGCGATGCCGGCGGCGATGCAGGCGAAGGGATTGGCGCCCGACGAACCGGCCAGACGGACGGTCGAGGTCGAGGCATTCTGCTCGTGGTCGGCGTGCAGGATCAGGATCTTGTCCATGGCCGAGGCCAGGACCGGGTTGACCTTGTATTCCTCGCACGGCACGGCGAACATCATGTGCAGGAAGTTCTCGGCATAGGACAGCTCGTTCTTCGGATAAACGAAGGGCTGGCCGATGGAGTACTTGTAGGCCCAGGCGGCAATCGTCGGGATCTTGGCGATCAGGCGATAGCTGGCGATCATGCGCTGATGCGGATCGCGGATGTCCAGGCTGTCGTGATAGAAGGCCGACAGGGCGCCGACCACGCCGCACATGATGGCCATCGGGTGGGCGTCGCGACGGAAGCCGCGATAGAAGTTGTTGATCTGCTCATGCACCATGGTGTGGCGCGTGATGTCGCTCTCGAACTTCTTCTTCTGCTCCGACGTCGGCAGTTCGCCCTTCAGCAGCAGATAGGAGACTTCCATGAAGTCGGCATGTTCGGCCAGATCGTCGATGGCATAGCCACGATGCAGCAGAACGCCTTCGTCACCGTCGATATAGGTGATCTTCGATTCGCAGCTGCCCGTCGAGGTGAAACCCGGATCATAGGTGAAATACCCGGTGTCGCCGTAGAAAGAGCGAACATCCATGACCTTGGGACCGACAGTGCCGGAAATCAGCGGCAGTTCGAACGTACGTCCGGTCGAATTATCCGTAAGGGTCACCGTCTCTTTCTTGTCGACGGCGGCGGAATTCTGCGTCATGTGCACCATTCCCTGTAGTTTAGCGTTGATGATGAACGAACGTCGTCATTCCACGACGGCCCTTGTCTTTCATGCCGCCCGCGTGACGGCGTCACCGATGCGGGCGAGCGTTTCTTCTTTCCCCAATATCTCCATGACTTCGAAAATCGGCGGCGACACCGTGGAGGCGGTGAGCGCAGCCCGCAGCGGCTGTGCCAGTTTGCCGAGCTTCAGTTCGGCTTCCTCGGCCAGCTTGCGCGTTTCTTCCTCCAGGGCTTCGGCACGCCATTCGGCGGCGGCAGCGAAGCGCGAGGCTAAACGGTCAAGCAGGGCGCGGCCATCGGCGTCGAGAAGCTTGGCGGCCTTCTCGTCGGGCTGGAGCGGGCGAGAGCGCACGTAGAACAGGGCGCTCTCGGCCAGTTCGACCAGGGTCTTGGCGCGTTCCTTCAGACCCTTCATGCCGGCCAGCAGGCGGGCCTTTCCGGTTTCATCCAGCGGCTGGCCCAGCGCCGTTTCAAGGCGCGGTACGATCAGATCGACCAGACGCGCATCATCGGCTTGACGGATGTAATGGCCGTTCAGGTTGGTCAGCTTGACCATGTCGAAGCGAGAAGCCGAGCGGCCCACGCCGTCGAGGTCGAACCATTCGATCGCCTGTTCGGTCGAGATGATCTCGTCGTCGCCATGGCCCCAGCCCAGGCGCAGCAGGTAGTTGCGCATGGCTTCGGGCAGGAAGCCCATGTCGCGGTAGGCTTCGGCGCCCAGCGCACCGTGACGCTTGGAAAGCTTCGCGCCGTCGGGGCCGTGGATCAAGGGAATATGGGCGAAGACCGGCACGTCCCAGCCGCAGGCGGCATAGAGCTGGTACTGGCGGAAGGCATTGGTCAGGTGATCGTCGCCGCGAATGACATGGGTGATGCCCATGTCATGGTCGTCCACCACCACCGACAGCATATAGGTCGGCGTACCGTCGGCGCGCAGCAGGACCATGTCGTCGAGCTGTTCGTTCGCCACCCGCACTTCACCCTGGACCAGGTCCTGGATGACCGTCTCGCCGCTTTGCGGTGCCTTCAGGCGCACCACGCCCGGCACGCCGGGAGGCGCTTCCGACGGATCGCGGTCGCGCCAGATGCCGGGATAGCGCATGGGCTGTCCCTTGGCCTTCTGCTCTTCGCGGATGGCGGTCAGTTCGTCGGGCGTGCAATAGCAGTAATAGGCTTTCCCTTCGGCCAGAAGACGCTGCGCGACCTCGGCATGGCGGCCGGCGCGCGAAAACTGGAAGACGGGTTCCTCGTCCCAGTCCAGTTCGAGCCAGCGCAGGCCGTCGAAGATGGCGTCCACGGCTTCGGGAGTGGAACGGGCGCGGTCGGTGTCCTCGATCCGCATCAGGAATTTGCCGCCGTGATGGCGGGCGAAAAGCCAGTTGAACAGTGCCGTGCGGGCACCGCCGATATGAAGGAAACCAGTAGGGGAAGGCGCGAATCGCGTGACGACTGTCATAACGTCAGCAAGACCTCGTACTCCGTGAGTAGCCGTTGGCGCGCTTTGTGTAGCATATTCTTCCCGCGGGTGCAGCATGGGTTTGCTCTGGGATGGGAAATAACCTGCCCGATAGGATGGGCGCAAGCCTCGTTATGAGCTTGGGCTGGAAAATCGTCCAAACGAAAGAATCTTTCCTTTCGGTCTTCTATGACGAGAGGGAGCGGTGGTGCCTATGGCTCCCGGTATTCCTCGGGGGTGGGGTGGCGTTTTATTTCTCCCTACCCGTGGAGCCACCCGTTTGGTTGGGCCTGCTTCTCGTCCTGAGCCTCTGTATCCTGCTGTATATGACCCGCCGCCGCCCCGGAATGACGGTGCTGCTGCCGGGGGGTGTGGCAATGGCGCTCGGTTTCGCTGCAGCGCAAGGCTGGGCCTGGAATGCAGCGGCGCCGGTGGTCGAGCGTCAGGTTACCTGGTCCCTGTCCGGCACGGTCGAACATGCCGAGGAAACGCCGAGGGGACAGCGCGTGATCATAAGCGATCTGTCCGTCCAAGGGCAGGAGAGCCTGCCCCGGCGGGTGCGCGTGCTCCTGACCGCGCGCAGCGAGAAGGTCGAGCCCGGCCAGCGGGTATCGGTCAGGGCCGTCCTGATGCCGCCGCCCCTCCCGGCGCAGCCGGGGGCCTACGACTTTTCCCGCGACGCATGGTTCCGGGGAATCGGCGGCGTCGGTTATGCCGTTTCGCGCGTGCAGATCCTGCCGCAGCCGGACGCGACGGGACTGGCGGCCCAGGCTGGGCACAAGCTGGCGCGGTTGCGCCATACCATTACGGGCCGTATTCGCGAAGGCGTCGGGGGCGAGGAGGGCACCATCGCCACGGCCTTGATGACGGGGCAGCGTGCGGCGATACCGTCGCATCTGCTCGAAGCCTATCGGAATTCGGGTTTGGCCCATCTTCTGGCGATTTCAGGCCTGCATATGAGCCTGGTGGCGGGACTGGTCTTTGTCGGGGTGCGCGGAGTCCTGGCGCTGGTGCCATCGGTGGCCCTGCGCCATCCCATCAAGAAGTGGGCCGCCGCCGTGGCCTTGCCGGTAACCTTCTTCTACCTGCTCATCGCAGGTGCCCCGGTGCCGACCCAGCGGGCTTTCCTGATGACCGGGATCGTCTTGTTGGCGGTGATGGTGGACCGCAATCCCATCTCCATGCGGCTGGTGGCCTGGGCAGCGGCGCTGGTGCTGCTGTGGCAGCCGCACAGCCTGACCGGGCCCAGCTTTCAGATGTCCTTCGCCGCCGTCATCGCCCTGGTGGCCCTGTACGAGATCCTGGCCCCGCGCATGGCGTCCTGGCGCGGCCTGAGCGAAAGCGTGGCGGGACGGATGGGGCTGTATCTGTTCGGCGTGATGACGGCGACGGCGGTGGCCGGTTTCGCGACGGCGGCCTTTGGCCTGTTCCACTTTCACAGCGCCGCCTTGTGGTCCATTCCCGCCAATCTGGTGGCCGTGCCGATCATGGCCTTCTGGACCATGCCCTGGGCTGTGCTGTCCTTCCTGCTGATGCCGCCGGGGCTGGAAGCCTGGGCGCTGATCCCGATGGGGTGGGGTATTGCCTGGGTCAATCAGGTCGCCCTGACCGTCTCGTCCTGGCCCGGTGCGACGTTGCAACTGCCTGCCATGCCGGTCTGGGGGCTGGCCGTTTTTGCCTTGGGCGGGGCGTGGCTGTGCCTTTGGCGGCAGCGCTGGCGGTTGCTGGGTCTGCCCTTGATGCTGCTGGGCCTGCTTTCTCCGGGGATGAACGAGCGGCCGGACCTGCTGGTGGATGGCGAAGCGGAAGTGCTGGCGGTGCGGGGCGGCGACGGCCTGCTGGTGATGTCGGAAAAGCGCAAGGCGGAGTTCATCCGCGATATCTGGCGCAGGCGCGATGGCGGGTTGTCCGGGCAGGACTGGCCGACACAGGGAAGCGGAGCGGGCGGGGTTCTGTCCTGCGATTCCCTGGGCTGCCTCTATACCGCGCAAGGCAAGGTGATCGCCCTGGTACGCAATGAAGGCGCCCTGTCCGAGGATTGTGCCGCCGCCGATGCGGTGATCGCGCTGGTGCCGGTTCGCCGCCGCTGCGCCCCCGTCACCATCGACCGTTTCGATCTTTGGCGGGAAGGGGGGCATGCGGTCTTCGTCACCCCGAATGGCATCCGGGTCGAAAGCGTGGCGGCTTATCAGGGCAAGCGGCTATGGAGCCGCCAGAGAGGACGCCAATAGGGAGAGAGGTCAGTAATTCCGCAGCAGCCCGACCAGACGGCCCTGCACGCGCACGCGGTCGGGGCCGAAGATGCGGGTTTCGTATTTCTTGTTGGCCGGTTCCAGGGCGATGGAGGCACCCTTGCGGCGCAGGCGCTTCAGGGTGACTTCGTTCTCGTCCACCAGGGCGACGACGATGGAGCCGGTTTCTGCCGTGTCGCAGCGGCGGATGATGACCGTGTCACCGTCGAGAATGCCGGCCTCAATCATCGAATCCCCGTCCACCGTCAAGGCGTAATGCTCGCCGCTGCCGATCAGCCCGGCGGGAACGGCGATGGAGGCGCTGTTGTCGCGCAGGGCTTCGATGGGGGTGCCCGCGGCGATCTTGCCGTAAAGGGGCAACTGGACGGCTTCGGCATCGCCGTCGAAGGACGGGGCACCGGTCAGGCTGGGTTTGAAGTCGCCCCGGATGACATTGGGCGAAAAGCCGGAGGCGGAGGGCGTGGCGGCCGGCTGGCCGGGCGGCGCGTTGTCGGGCAGGCGCAGCACTTCCAGCGCGCGGGCGCGGTGGGGCAGGCGCCGGATGAAGCCGCGTTCCTCAAGCCCGGTGATCAGGCGGTGGATGCCCGATTTGGACTTCAGGTTCAGGGCGTCTTTCATCTCGTCGAAGGACGGCGAAACTCCGGTCGCGCGAAGGCGCTGATCGATGAACATCAGCAATTCGTGCTGTTTGCGCGTCAGCATGGCCGCTCCCTGGGAACTGAAAGAAGACGAGGGGGAGGTATCTGGAACAAACCAAAAACCTCCAGCCTTGTTCTAGTTTAGTTCCTTGCTTCCGTCAAGCCCCCTGCGGGCTTCGGGCGATTTTCCAGGAGGGAGGGAAGGCGTCAGGCAGCCTCGAAAACACCCGATTTGCCGCCGCTCTTGTGGGTCAGGCGGATATCGGTGATGCGCATGCCCTTGTCGACCGCCTTGCACATGTCGTAGACGGTGAGGCAAGCGATGGAAACCGCTGTCAGGGCTTCCATTTCCACCCCCGTGCGGCCCTTAAGCTTGCAGGTCGCCGAGACCAGGACGGCGCTGCGCGCAGGGTCGAGGGAGAGTTCCACCTTGACCGAAGTCAGGGCCAGGGGATGGCAGAGCGGGATCAGGTCCGGTGTGCGCTTGGCCCCCATGATCCCGGCCAGTTGGGCGACGCTCAGCACATCGCCCTTCTTGACGCCGCCTTCCTGGATCAGGGCCAGGGTCGCGGGCTGCATCAGGATGGTGCCCTGGGCCGTGGCGATACGTTCCGTCTCGGCCTTGTCCGAGACGTCCACCATCACGGCATTACCCTCGGCGTCGAAATGGGTGAAGTCCGACATGGCTCGCTCGTTACTCAGGCGGAAAGGGGCAGGGGATCGGCCAGGAGCTGGCGCGTGGCGGCTTCCACATTGCCTTGGCGCATGATCGATTCGCCGATCAGGAAGCGACGGGCACCTACCCGCGCCATGCGGCTCAGGTCGGCGGGGGTCTTCAGCCCGCTTTCGGCCACCAGCACGCGCCCTTCCGGCAGCATGGCGGCCAAACGTTCCGTGGTGCCGATATCGGTGACCATGGTCTTGAGATTGCGGTTGTTGACGCCGATCAGCGAAGATTTCAGCTTCAGCGCCCGCTCGAACTCGGCTTCGTCATGGACTTCGATCAGGACATCCATGCCGAGCTCGGTCGCGGCTTCCTCCATCTCGGCGGCCAGACCGTCCTCCAGCGCCGCCAGGATCAGCAGGATACAGTCCGCCCCCAGGGCCCGGCTTTCATAAACCTGGTAAAGATCGACCAGGAAGTCCTTGCGGAGACAGGGTAAATCCACCGAGGCGCGGGCATCGGCGAGATATTCGTCGGCCCCTTGGAAGTAGGGTTCGTCCGTCAGCACCGACAGGCAGGCGGCGCCTCCGGCCTGATAGGCGGTGGCCAGGGCGGCGGGGTCGAAATCGGGGCGGATCAGCCCGGCCGAAGGCGAGGCCTTCTTGATCTCGGCGATCAGCCCGTAGCCCCCGGCCTGGACCTTGCGCGCCAGGGCGGCGGCGAAGCCACGGGTAAGCCCGGCGCGGACAATGGAGTCACGCAGGGCGCCCAGGGGCTTGGCCGCCTTGCGGGCGGCGACATGTTCGCGTTTATCGTCACAGATGCGGCGGAGAATATCGCTCATTGAGCCGCGACCTCGCGGTTGGTGATGTCGGCCAGTCGGGCCAGGGTCTTGGAGGCGGCGCCGGAATCGATGGCCTGGGCGGCCTGGATCAGGCCGGAAGCCAGATCGCCGGCCTTGCCGGTTACCACCAGGGCGGCGGCCGAATTCAGCAGGACGATGTCCCGATAGGCGCCCTGCCGGCCTTCCAGCACGGCCCGCAAGGCCGCCGCATTGGCTTCGGCATCGCCACCTTTCAGCTCTTGCGGATCGGCGCGGCGCAGTCCCAGGCTTTCCGGTTCGACCTGGAAGGTGTTGACGCGGCCCTGATGCCATTCGGCAACGAGGGAGGGGCCGGTCGTGGTCAATTCGTCCAGGCCGTCGGAGCCATGCACAACCCAGGCGCGTTCGGCGCCCAGGCGGCCCAGCACATCGGCGAGCGGCTCGACCCATTGGGCGGAGAAGACGCCCATGACCTGGAAGCGGGTTCCGGCGGGATTGGACAGCGGACCGAGCAGATTGAAGATGGTGCGGGTCCCCAGCTCGACGCGCGGCCCGGCCACGTGGCGCATGGCATTGTGATGGCGCGGAGCCATGAGGAAGCCGAGATTGTTCTCCCACAGGCTCTCGCGCACCAGCTCCATCTCGGCATCGATCTTGACGCCGAGTGCGGTCAGCACGTCGGCCGAGCCGGATTTGGAGGACAGGGCGCGGTTGCCGTGCTTGGCGACCGGCACGCCGCAGGCGGCGACCACGATGGCAGCCGCCGTCGAGATGTTGTAGGTGCCCGAGGCATCGCCGCCGGTGCCGCAGGTATCCACCGCGCCGTCAGGGGCGTCCATATGGAAGGCCTTGGCCCGCATGACCCGGGCGGCCCCGGTGATTTCGTCCACCGTCTCGCCGCGCACGCGCAGGGCCATCAGGAAGCCGCCGATCTGGGCGGGGGTGGCATCGCCCGACATGATGATCTCGAAGGCCTGGGCGGCCTGCTCCTCGGTCAGGCGGGCGCCGCCGCCGACATGGGCGAGCAACTCTTTCATGCTGCTCAAGCTGTTGTAGGCGGTCATCAGGCGGCACGCCCCTTGTCCTGGCGCGACAGGTCCAGGAAGTTGCGCAGGATCTGGTGGCCGTGCTGCGAGGCGATGCTTTCCGGATGGAACTGCACGCCATAGATCGGCAGTTCCTTGTGCGCGAGGCCCATGATCAGGCCGTCCTCGGTCTCGGCGGTCACTTCCAGGCAGTCGGGCAGGGTCGAACGCTCGACCACCAGCGAGTGATAGCGCGTAGCCTGGAAGGGCGAGGGCAGGGCGGCGAAGACGTTGTGGCCGGTATGGATGACGGGGCTGGTCTTGCCATGGACAGGCATGGGCGCCCGGATCACTTTCCCGCCGAAGGCCTGGCCGATGGATTGATGGCCGAGGCAGACGCCGAACAGAGGAATGCGGCCGGCGGCGCGGCGGATCAGGTCCAGGCAGATGCCGGCGCGGTCAGGATCGCAGGGGCCGGGCGAAATGACGATACCCTGGGGCGCCATCGCCAGCACTTCGTCGGTGGTGACGGCATCGTTGCGGCGCACGACGACCTCTGCACCCAGTTCGCCCAGATAGTGCCAGAGATTGTAGGTGAAGCTGTCGTAGTTATCGATAAGCAGGAACATGCCGCAACCCAAGCCCTTGTTTCAATTCGTCTTTCCTCCGCGCAATCGCCCTGTTTACTCCGTCCCTTACGCGGTGTGGCGTGAAATGCATGCGATCACAAAAGAACGATAGCGCAGAATGCAACTCATCCCCCCAGGCGTCAAGCGCGCGGCCGGGCGAATATTCGGCACCGCCCGGGTGTGGATCAGACGCTGGAGGAGGAAAACTCCGTTCGTGTCTGATAATGCTCACTTTGCGCGCTCCTCCTGCTTGGTTATAAGGGGCTTCTTTCTTTTCGCAGCCCGCCAGGAGACAGACGTGGCGAACCGGCCCAGCCGCAAACCCCAGAAGAAAACCACGCGCCGCAGGACGACGGCGTCTCGCAGGGGCAAGGCGAAGGCCTTTCCCCTCAAACGGGCCGCCCTCGCCGCGTTCCTGCTTGTCGCTCTGGGCATGGCGTTGGGCCTGGCTCTTTCCGCTTGGACTCGGGACGATGGTGCGGCTCCGGTCGTGGCCGAGACGGTCGTGGAACCGCCGCCTCCCACTATCCGCACGCCTATGCTGGAAAAGCAGGATAACCTGCCGCCCTTGCCGCCGCCGCCTCCTCTGGCGGTGGATCCGGCTCCCGTGGTGATACCGCAGCAGCCCGCCGTCCCGCCCAAGGCAGCCGCCGAGCCGTCTCGGGTGGAAGAAGCCGCCTTGCCGCCGCCGGTTTCGCCGATGCCCGAGAAAAGCGAGGAGCTTCCGCCCTGGCAGCGTTATGCGGTGCCGATGCCGCAGACCAACGGACGGCCCATGATCGCCATCGTCATCGACGACATGGGGCTGGATCGCCGCCGCTCGGACCTGATCGCCGCCCTGCCGGGCCCATTGACCACGGCCTGGCTGCCCTATGCCCGCGATCTGCCCCGCCAGACGGCTGCAGCGCGGGCACGCGGGCATGAACTGATCGTCCATGTGCCGATGGAACCCCAGAATCCCAATGTGGACGCCGGGCCGGACGTGCTGCGGGTAGGGCTGCCGCCAGAGGAGATCCGCCGCCGCCTGATCAGCGGCCTGGAAAGCTTCGACGGTCATATCGGCATCAACAACCACATGGGCAGCAAATTCACTGAAGACTTGGCCGGCATGTCCGTGGTGATGGAGGAATTGAAGGAACGCGGCCTGATGTTCCTGGATTCCCGGACCAGCCCCGTCAGCGTCGGCGTCAAGGCAGCCCAGCAGGCCGATGTGCCCAATGCGGGCCGCCATATCTTCCTTGACAATGACGACGACGCCACTCTGGTCCTCGGCCAGTTGGCGAAGACGGAGGAAGTGGCCCGTCGGCACGGCATGGCGATCGCCATCGGCCACCCCCGCGACGGCACCATCGAAGCGCTGCGTCAGTGGCTTCCGACGCTGGAGCAGAAGGGATATGTCCTCGTTCCGTTGAGCGCGATCATCCGGAAGCGATACGCAAAGGGATAACAAGAAAGGCCGCCAAGACATTGTCCTGGCGGCCTTTTTTATCGGAACTGGTCGGGCTGTTCCCCGGCGCTTACGCCGCGCGGGATGGACGACGCGGGCGGGAACCGGCCGGAGCCTGCGGCCGGGCATTCTTGTTCCCGGCGGCAGGACGGGGCTTGGCCGCCTGAGGCTTGCCGCCTTGCGGCCGGGCCCCTTGCGGGCGGCTGCCTTGGGGACGCTTCGGCGGCACCTTCAGGCCCTTCTGGTGGCGCAAGGCTTCGACCGCCGGATCGTGCCAAGCATGTTCGGTATCGGCGGGGACGGTCTGACGGATGGTCTTTTCGATCTGCGTCAGCAGCGGCACGTCCTCGGGATCGACCAGCGAGAAGGCGATGCCGTCGGCCCCGCCGCGGGCGGTGCGGCCGATGCGGTGGACATAGCTTTCAGGCTCGTTGGGCAGGTCGAAATTGATGACATGGGTCAGGCCGTCGATATCGATGCCGCGTGCGGCGATATCGGTGGCGACGAGAACGCGGATGCGCCCTTCACGCAGGTCCAGCAACGCCTTCTGGCGGGCGTTCTGCGACTTGTTGCCGTGAATGGCGGCAGACGGCAGGCCGTCCTTGACCAGGTTCTCGGCCACGCGGTTGGCGCCGTGCTTGGTGCGGGTGAAGACCAAAGCGCGGTCGATGCCTTGCAGCAGATGGGCCAGCAGGGCGCGCTTGTCGCCGCGATTGACGAACAGCACCTTCTGCTCGACCCGGGCGGCCGTGGTGGCGGCCGGGGCCACTTCCACGCGCTCGGGATTGTGCAGGATGCTGGCGGCCAGCTTGGCGATGTCGTCGGGCATGGTGGCCGAGAACATCACCGTCTGACGGCGTGCCGGCAGCTTGGCGGTGATGCGGCGGACGTCATGGACGAAGCCCATGTCGAGCATGCGGTCGGCCTCGTCTAGGACATAGGCCTCGACCGAGGACAAGTTCACATGGCCCTGGTTCATCAGGTCGAGCAGGCGGCCCGGCGTCGCCACCAGGATGTCGAGGCCGCCCTGCAGCGCCTTGATCTGGGGATTCTGGCCGACGCCGCCGAAGATCACGGCGCTGCGCAGGCCAAGGCCCTTGCCATAGGTGGCGAAGCTTTCGGCCACCTGAAGGGCGAGCTCGCGGGTCGGGGTCAGGATCAGGGCGCGCACATGGCGCGGCGCATGGCGGCTGCGGTCGGCCGAAAGACGCTGGAGCAGGGGCAGGGCGAAGGCGGCGGTCTTGCCGGTGCCCGTCTGGGCGATGCCCAGCATGTCCTTGCCGGCCAGCAGATGGGGAATGGCGCCGGCCTGGATCTTGGTGGGCGTGTCATAGCCCTCGGCGGTCACAGCAGCCAGCAACGGCGCGATCAGGCCGAGTTCGGAAAAAGCGGTCATGGAAATCCTCGGTGGGCGCGCACAGGCAGTGGACTGAAGCACAGTTCCGGCCTTGCGCGTTGCGCGTCCGCCCGGGCGCGCAGCCGAACGGTAGAGCGATGTGTGTAAGGGAAATCTCAGGACGGGCTGCCACCGGCACTGTTGGCCGGGGCGCCTGCGCGCAATCGCGAGACGTCGGGGAGATGCCTACAGCAAGCCAGTCGCCCTGTCAAAGGAATAGGAAGCGTCCTATCCTTCGCGCTTGGCGGCCTGCACCATGGTATCGAGCGCCGAGAGGAAGCGCGAGCGGTCGTTCTTGCCGAAACTACCCGGCCCGCTGGTGATCTCGCCGATCTCGCGCAGATGGGTCATCAGATTGCGGGTGGCCAGGACATTGCCGATGGAGGCTTCCGTGAACGGCTTGCCGTTGGGGGCCAGGACGCGGGCCTGGTTGGCGATGCAACGGGCGGCCAGGGGGATGTCGCTGGTGATCACGATATCGGCAGGTCCCGCGCGTTCGGCGATCCAGTCATCGGCCTTGTCGGGACCTTCGGGAACCACCACCGGGCGGACCAGCGGATGTCCCATGGCGAAGCGCAGATAGGCATTGCTGACCAGATGGACCACCAGGTCGTATCGTTCGGCTACGCGCAGCACCTCGTCCTTGACCGGACAGGCATCGGCATCGACGAAGATTTCGGGCACGGGCGTCTCCGTTTAGGGGCTTGACCTTCCAATCGTGGAAAGGCCCATAATATCCCTATCTGTAGCATTTCATCGGCAGCGAGGACATCATGGCCAAGACTTACCGAGTTTCCGGCATGACCTGCGGCGGCTGCGCCCGCTCGGTCGAAAAGGCGATCCAGACCAGTGTTCCCGGCGCACAGGTGACCATCGAGCTGCAATCGGGCCGCGTGACTGTGGAAGGAGCCTGCAGCGACGACCAGATCGAACGCGCCGTCACCGAAGCCGGTTTCGACTACGAGGGCGTGGCCTCGTAAGCATATTCCGGGCCCTGTCCGGTCCTGCCAAAGGCCTTGGCCCTTGAAACCCGTTGATTTCCTTCGTCCTTCCCGCGAAAGCGGGAATCCATGCCGCATCATCTTCCGAAGATGACGTGGACTCCCGCTTCCGCGGGAGTGACGCAACAGGGAATGGTTTCAAGAACCCGAGGTCCTTTGGCGGGTCCGGGGCAAAGCCCTGTTAATTCCCCCGCACCTCGAACTTCACCGCCTCCTCGGCGGCGCGGATCAGGGCGCGGGCCTTGTTCCAGCTTTCCTGGTATTCGGATTCGGGATCGCTGTCGGCGACGATGCCTGCACCGGCTTGGGCATACATGATGCCGTCCTTGACCAGGGCCGTCCGCAGCGCGATGCAGGTGTCCAAGCTGCCGTTGGCCGCGATATAGCCGATGCAGCCGGCATAATAGCTGCGCCGTTCTGGCTCCAGTTCGTCGATGATTTCCATCGCCCGCACCTTGGGAGCACCCGAGACGGTGCCTGCGGGGAAGCCCGCGAACAGGGCGTCCATGGCGTCGTGTTCGGGAGCGATCTCGCCTTCGACGTTCGACACGATGTGCATGACCTGGGAATAGTACTCGATCACCATCTGCTCGGTGACCTTGACGGTTCCCACCTTGGCGACCCGGCCGACATCGTTGCGGCCCAGGTCCAGCAGCATCAGATGCTCGGCCAATTCCTTGGGATCGGCCAGCAGATCCTCGGCCAGGGCCTTGTCCTCGGCGGCATCGGCGCCGCGCTTGCGGGTGCCGGCCAGCGGGCGGATCGTGACCTTGCCGTCGCGCAGGCGGACAAGGATTTCCGGGCTGGAGCCGACGATGGCGAAGCGGCCGAAATCGAGAAAGAACAAGAAGGGGCTGGGATTGGTCCGGCGCAGGGCCCGGTACAGGGCGAAGGGCGGCAGGCGGAAGGGCACGGCGAAGCGCTGGGACAGCACCACCTGGAAGACGTCGCCGGCCAGGATGTAGTCCTTGGCCCGCGCCACCATGGCGTGGAAGTCCTCGCGCGACATGTTGGGCACCGGCACCGGCGGCTCGCCGCTGTCCTCGCCGCGTTCATGGCGATAAGGCAGGGGACGGTCGAAATCGGCCACCACGTCGGCCAGGCGTTCGCAGGCTTGGCCGAAGGCGGCGCGCGCGCCCACACCGGCCTTGGGACGGACCGGCGTGACGACGATCACCTTGTCCTCGACCGAATCGAAGATGGCCATCACCGTGGGGCGAAGATAGATGCCGTCCGGAACATCGATGGGGTCGGGATTCTCGTCGGGCAGCTTCTCGACCAAGCGCACGACGTCATAGCCCATATACCCGACCAGACCGGCCGCCATGGGCGGCAGGCCCTCGGGCAGGTCGATGCGCGATTCCTCGACCAGGGCGCGCAGCGAGGCGATGGTGCCCTGCGCGGCCGCGACCGGGCAGGGCTCGAAGGCATCGGCATCGAAGCGTGCGTCGCGGTTGATCTCCGCCCGATTGCCCCGACAGCGCCAGATCAGATCAGGCTTAAGCCCCAGGATGGAATAGCGTCCGCGTACCGCCCCGCCTTCCACCGATTCCAGAAGAAAGGAATTGGGGCGGCCCGCCGCCAGTTTCAGCATGGCCGAAACCGGCGTTTCCAGATCAGCGACCAATGTGGTCCAGACGACCTGGGCCTTTCCCGCCTCATAGGTTGCGGCAAAGCTGTCGAAGTCGGGCAAGACCTTCATAATCAGTTATCGATCCGGATCTGTTGCGGGTTGATCTGCACGTCATAGCGGCTGCGCAGGGCGGTGAGGAACTGCTCGAACATGTCCGAAGCCTGCGCCTGACGCAGTTGTTCGCGCAGGCCTTCGATCTCGTCGGGATTGGCGGCGGGGTCGGCCGGCTGGATTTCCGCCAGGCGGGCCACCACGGCACCATTCTCATAGCTGCCGGTGACGACTTCGCCGGGCTGGGCCTGGAAAAGCTGGTTGATCACCGGCGGCGACAGGTCTTCGGTGCTTTCCTGGCGGGTGAAGGGATCGGAGGTGCGGCTCGTCAGCCCGAACTCTTCGGCGAGGGCTTCGGGCTGCTGCCCTTCGCGCAGGCGCCCGGCGATCTCTTCGGCACGTTCGGCAGCCAGTTCCTGGCGGCGTTCGCCCTGCCATTCCACCAGGATTTCCTCGCGCACCTGTTCGAAGGGGCGGCGGGCCGGCGGCGTTACGCCGTCGACGCGCAGCACGAAGAAGCCGCGGCGGTCCTCGTATTCCACGGTCTGGCTTTCCATGCCCTGAGGAGTGCTGAAGGCGGTTTCCAGGAAACGGCGGTCGCGGGGCATGTCCGGGGGAACGTCGCCCTCGGGATCGTGTCCGGCGATATCGACGGCGGGAATCTGCACGAGGCGAAGATTCTGGCCTTCCGCCACTTCCTCCAGCGTGGCGCCACCGGCCAAGGCATCGTCCAGGCGATTGGCGGCATCATAAAGAAGATCGGCGGCGCGTTCGGCCTGGATATCCTGGACGATCTGGTCGCGCACCTCGTCCAGCGGGCGGGTGGTGCCGGCATCGATGGCCGAGACGCGCAGCACGTGCCAGCCCAGCGGAGTCTGCACCGGCTGCGAGATCTGGCCTTCCTCCAGTCCGAAAATCACGTCGGCCAATTGGGGCAGGGTGTCGTCGCGGCTCATCCAGCCGAGCTCGATGATATCGACCGGCTGCGGCGCGGCCTCGGCGGCGATCTGCTGAAGGTCGCTGCCTTCCTCGATCATGGCGCGGGCGCGCTCGGCCTCTTCCGCGCTGTCCAGCAGGATCTGCTGGACGTTGCGGCGCTCGGGCGAGCCGAATTCGGCGAGGCGCTGCTGATAGGCGGCTTCGATCTCTTCTTCCGAGACCACGACTTCCTCGGCCACGTCGCCGGCCTGCACCACCACGGCGGTCACCTGGCGGTATTCGGGGGCCATCCAGCGTTCGGCCTGCTCCTCGAAGCGGGCGCGCAGGACGTCGTCGCCGGGATCCTCGGGAGCGGGGAAGGATTCGGCGGGCACCGTCATCACCTGGGCCACGCGCTGTTCGGCGCGGAAGCTATAGAGCGGATCGGCCAGCATCCCGGGCGCGGGCACGTCACCGGCACCGGTGACGGCTTCCATCAACTGGGTGCGCAGCATGTCGCGGCGGACGAGCGTCTCGTAACGCTCTTCCGTGAAACCGGCGGAGAAGAGGGTCTGGCGATAGAGATTGGGGTCGAACTGCCCCAACTGGTTCTGGAAGGCCGGGGTCCCGGCGATCTCGCGGCGCAGGGCGTCGACATCGGCGACCATGTTCAGGTCGCGTGCCGCCTGGTCGATCAGTGCACCGGTCACCAATTGGTCGATCACGCGGTCGAGCAGGCCCAGCTGGCGTGCCTGCTCGGCATTGAGCTGGCCGCCGAACAGGGGCTGAAGGCGCTGGATCTCGCGCTGGAACTCGGCGGTGACTTCCTGTCCGCGTATCTCGACCTCGCCGACGCGAATGGCCGGGCGATCGTTGACCCGCCCACCGACCATGTCACCCACGCCCCAAACGGCGAAGCTGAGGGCGATGATGATGAGGAAAGCCCTGAAGAACCAGGACTTGGAATGTTTGCGAATGGCTTCGAGCATACGGGGGATGTTTCCGTGACCAGCAGGACAGCCCATATCGGGCGTTGATGGGCGGCATCATAAAAGCCGACCCCCGCCCCGGCAATACGGAAGTGGGATGGGCCCCGACGGCGTGTCGCCTGCCGGTGGAAAAGCGGGGGTGGCTATGCTAAAGCATCGTACCCATCGAAAGATCAATATTTGCAACGAGGTGGAGGATGACCGTGAGACGGCCGCTGATCGCAGGCAATTGGAAGATGAACGGCCTCCGCGCCGATGGCGTGGCACTCGCCGAAGGGATTGCCGCCAAGGCCAAGGCGGAAGCCGGCCTGAAATGCGACCTCCTCGTCTGCCCTCCGGCGACGCTGATCGCCGATGTGGCCCGCGCCCTGGATGGCGCCCCGGTCGCCGTCGGCGGCCAGGATTGCCATATGGACGAGAAGGGCGCCCATACCGGCGATATCGCCGCGCCGATGCTGGCGGACCTGGGCTGCCGCTATGTCATCCTGGGCCATTCCGAGCGCCGCGCCGATCACGGCGAAAGCGACGAACTGGTGAAGGCCAAGGCCCAGGCGGCCTTGCGCGCAGGCTTGGTCGCCGTCATCTGTATCGGCGAGACGGAAGGCGAGCGCGATGCCGGCAAGACCATTGAAGTGGTGGCGGGTCAATTCAACGGCTCGCTGCCCGAGGGCGCCAGCGCGGCCAATGTGGTGATCGCCTACGAGCCGGTCTGGGCGATCGGCACCGGCCGCACCCCGACCACGGCCGAGGTGGCCGAGGTGCATGCCGCCATCCGCGCCGAGGCGCGCAAGCGCATGGGCGGCGAGGCCGACTCGCTGCGTATTCTTTACGGCGGTTCCATGAAGCCCTCGAATGCGGCGGAATTGCTGGCGCTGGAGGATGTGGACGGCGGCCTGATCGGCGGCGCCAGCCTCAAAGTGGAAGATTTTTGGGCCATCGCGCAAAGTTGCCCCTAGCCTTTGTGGCTCATGGCGACTAAAAAGCCCCCTGACGGTTTTACCGCCCCGGATGCGATGGCCCTCCTGGCCCCGCCTCCGGGGTGGCTGCTTTGTTGGTGAAGGACATGATTACAGTCATTCTGGTCGTTCATCTGCTCATCGCCATCGCCCTGGTGGCAGTCATCCTCCTGCAGCGCAGCGAAGGCGGTGCGCTGGGGATCGGTGGCGGCGGGGGCGGCGGCATGATGAGCGGGCGCGCGGCGGGCAACCTGCTCACCCGCACCACGGCCATCCTGGCCGCTGGTTTCTTCGTGACCAGCATGACGCTGGCCCTGCTTCAGGATCGTGCCACCGGCCCCTCGTCGGTGATGGACCGCCCCGGGCCGATCGAGCCCTTCGGCGGCTCGCAGCCGCCGATGGCGCCCGTGGTTCCGGAAACCCCAGCGGCTCCTGCTGCTCCGGCTGCTCCGGAACGCTGATCTGGCAGGAACACCCCGAGGCGGCGATGGCCGCCTCGGCTCTTTTTGAACCGCTGTTCACACCGCCCCGCCCGGGCCTGCGCTCCTTGCGGGCGTGCTCTTGGGCTGGGCTTCCTCTTGGATTACAGTAACGGTCCATGACGCGATTCATATTCATCACCGGCGGCGTGGTCTCTTCCCTGGGCAAGGGCCTCGCCTCCGCCGCCCTGGGTTCGCTGTTGCAGGCCCGTGGCTTCAAGGTGCGGCTGCGCAAGCTGGACCCTTATCTGAACGTCGACCCCGGCACCATGAGCCCCTATCAGCATGGCGAGGTCTATGTCACCGATGACGGTGCCGAGACCGACCTCGATCTGGGCCATTACGAGCGGTTCACCGGCGTTGCCTCCCGGCAGAGCGACAACGTCACCACCGGACGCATCTACTCCAACGTCCTGGCGAAGGAACGGCGGGGTGATTACCTGGGCGCCACCGTCCAGGTGATTCCCCATGTCACCGACGCCATCAAGGAATTCGTCCTGTCGGATGTGACCGACGAGGATTTCGTGCTGTGCGAAATCGGCGGCACGGTGGGCGATATCGAAAGCCTGCCCTTCCTCGAGGCGATCCGCCAGTTGGGCAACGAACTGGGCCGCGACCGGGCCATGTTCGTGCACCTGACCCTGCTGCCCTATATTCCCTCGGCCGGTGAACTGAAGACCAAGCCGACCCAGCATTCCGTCAAGGAATTGCTGTCGGTGGGGATTCAGCCGGACATGCTGATGTGCCGCTCCGACCGTCCCATCCCGCAGGGCGAGCGGCGCAAGATCGCGCTGTTCTGCAACGTGCGTGAAGAGGCGGTGATCCCCGCTTTGGACGTCGACACCATCTACTCGGTGCCGCTGTCCTATCACGAGCAGGGGCTGGACGCGCAGGTCTGCAAGCATTTCCGCATCGATGCGCCCGAGCCGGACCTGACGCCCTGGCGCAAGGTGGTGGAGCGCATCCGCCAGCCCGAGGGCGAAGTCACCATCGCCGTGGTCGGCAAGTATACCAGCCTGCTCGACAGCTATAAGTCGCTGGCCGAGGCCCTGCAGCATGGCGGCATCGCCAACAATGTGCGGGTGCGCCTGAACTGGATCGACAGCCAGATCTTCGAGAGCGAGGATGTCGTCCAGTATCTCGACGACGTTCACGGCATCCTGGTGCCCGGCGGCTTCGGCGAGCGCGGCGCGTCCGGCAAGATCGAGGCCGTGCGTTTCGCCCGCGAGCGCAAGGTGCCCTATTTCGGCATCTGCTTCGGCATGCAGATGGCGGTGATCGAGGCGGCCCGGAACCTGGCCGGCATCCCCAAGGCCAGCTCGACCGAGTTCGGCCCGGCGGAGGAACCGTTGGTCGGCCTGATGACGGAATGGGTGCGCGGCAACCAGCTGGAGAAGCGCAGCCAGGCCGGTGACCTGGGCGGCACCATGCGCCTGGGGGCCTATGAATGCCGCCTGACGCCCGGTACCCATGCCCATCAGATCTATGGTGCGGACATCATCAGCGAGCGCCATCGCCATCGCTATGAGGTCAACATCAATTACCGCGAGCGGTTGGAGGCGGCCGGTCTGGTTTTCTCGGGCATGTCGCCCGACGGCCTGCTGCCCGAGATCGTCGAGTTCCCGGACCATCCCTGGTTCATCGGCGTGCAGTTCCATCCGGAACTGAAGTCCAAGATCTTCGACCCCCATCCGCTCTTCACCTCCTTCGTGAAGGCGGCCGTCGAACAATCCCGCTTGGTGTGAGGAAGCTTCCATGACCAGCCAGTCGCGTCACGTCCAGATCGGTTCCGTCACCCTCGGCAATGACTTGCCCCTGGTGGTCATCGCCGGCCCCTGTCAGATGGAAAGCCGGGACCACGCGCTGGAGACGGCCCAGGCGCTGGTCGAGATGACCGGCGCCCTGGGCATGGGGCTGATCTACAAATCCTCCTTCGACAAGGCCAATCGCACTTCACTGTCAGGTAAGCGGGGCATCGGACTCGACGGGGCTCTGCCGGTCTTCGCGGAGATCAAGGAACGCTTCGGCTGCCCGGTCCTGACCGACATCCATACTGAAGAGCAATGCGCCAAAGTCGCCGAAGTGGTGGACGTGTTGCAGATCCCGGCCTTCCTGTGCCGCCAGACCGATTTGCTGCTGGCGGCCGGGCGCACCGGCCGGGCGATCAATGTCAAGAAGGGGCAATTCCTCGCCCCCTGGGACATGGCCAATGTCGCGGCCAAGATCGAAAGCACGGGCAACATGAACGTGACCCTGTGCGAGCGCGGCGCCAGCTTCGGCTACAATACCCTGGTGACCGACATGCGCAGCCTGCCGATCATGGCCAAGACCGGCTGCCCGGTGGTGTTCGACGCCACCCATTCCGTGCAGCAGCCGGGCGGGCAGGGCACGTCTTCGGGCGGCGACCGCCGTTTCGCCCCGGTCCTGGCCCGCGCCGCCGTCTCGGTGGGGGTGGCGGGCGTCTTCATCGAATGCCATCCCGATCCCGATTGCGCGCCGAGCGACGGGCCGAACATGATTCCCATGGCCCAAATGCCCGAGCTTCTATCCACGCTGGCCCAATTCGACCGGCTGGCGAAATCGCATCCGTTATCCATCTGATATTCGAAATTCGTTTGAGCCGGAGAGATCGCATGAGCGCCATTACCGATATCCACGCCCGAGAGATCCTCGACAGCCGTGGCAATCCCACCATCGAAGTTGATGTCGTTCTGGAAAGCGGTGCTTTTGGCCGCGCGGCCGTGCCCTCGGGGGCCTCGACCGGGGCCCATGAGGCGGTCGAACTGCGCGACGGCGATGCGAGCCGCTATCTCGGCAAGGGTGTGCAGCAGGCCGTCGAATCGGTGAATGGCGAGATCTACGACGCCCTGGCCGGCATGGATGCCGACGAGCAGGTGATCATCGACCAGACGATGATCGACCTGGATGGCACCCAGAACAAGTCCCGCCTGGGCGCCAATGCCATCCTGGGCGTCAGCCTGGCCGTGGCCAAGGCGGCCGCCGAGGAAGCCAACCTGCCGCTCTACCGTTATGTCGGCGGCGTCTTCGCCCAGACTCTGCCGGTGCCGATGATGAATATCATCAATGGCGGCGCCCATGCCGACAATCCCATCGATATCCAGGAATTCATGGTGATGCCGGTTTCGGCCCCCAGCATGGCGGATGCGATCCGCATGGGTGCCGAGATCTTCCATAACCTGAAGAAGCTCCTGAAGGATGCCGGCCATAACACCGCCGTCGGCGACGAAGGCGGTTTCGCCCCCAATCTGGCGAGCACCGACGAAGCCCTGTCCTTCGTCATGAAGTCCATCGAGAAGGCCGGCTATCGCCCCGGCGAGGACGTCATGCTGGCGCTCGACGCCGCTTCGACCGAATTCTTCAAGGACGGCAAGTATGTCCTGGCGGGCGAGGGCAAGACGCTGGATGCCGAAGCCATGGTGAAGTATTACGAGGCCCTGGTCTCGAAATATCCGATCCTGTCCATCGAGGACGGCATGGCCGAGGATGACATGGATGGCTGGGCCGCCCTGACCGAAGCCCTGTCCAGCCGCGTCCAGCTGGTCGGTGACGACTTGTTCGTGACCAATCCGCAGCGTCTGGCCGACGGCATCGCCAACGGCCTGGCCAATTCGATCCTGATCAAGGTCAACCAGATCGGCACCCTGTCCGAGACCCTGGAAGCCGTCGAGATGGCGCACAAGGCCGGCTACACCGCCGTCATGTCGCACCGTTCGGGCGAGACCGAGGACGCGACCATCGCCGACCTGGCCGTGGCGACCAATTGCGGCCAGATCAAGACCGGTTCGCTGTCCCGTTCGGACCGTCTGGCCAAGTACAACCAGCTGATCCGCATTGAGGAACAGCTGGGTTCCGCCGCCCGCTATGCCGGCAGCCGCATCCTGCGCTAGAGGCAGGCCCTGACCGGGGCGCGGATTTTTCCCTCCGCACCCCGTGGTTACGTATTCACGGCCGTTTGCCGTCGTCTTCTCCATTGACGGCGGAAAACGGCCGTGATTCATTAGAGCCATGAACATCCTCGGGGAAATCCGCCGCCGGTCGCGCCACATCATCGGCCCCTTGCTGGGGGTGAGCGCCATCGTCTATTTCGGCTATCACACGATCCAGGGCGACCGCGGCCTGCTGGCCTGGCACCGCCTGGGCCAGGAGATCAAGGAAGCCGAGCAGGTGCTGGCGCGCGTCCAGGAGGAGCGCGATCAGCTGGCTCATCGCGTCTCGCTGCTGCGGCCCGAATCCCTTGATCCCGACATGCTGGAAGAGCGGGCGCGGATGATGCTCCACATGGGGCGGGATGACGAGATCGTGATCCTGACGCCGACCCGCTGATTTCCCTTCTCCTGCCGGTCATTCTTCCAGGCTGTTGCGGGACATCTCTTCATAGGCCTTCATCAGCCCCGCTATCTCCAGCCCCAACTGGCGGCTGAAGAGACGGCCATGGCAGGCGGTGGCGCAGCCGTGACATTCCTCCACGATCCGCTCCGTCAGGCCCGGAATGCGGTAATGGCATTCCGTCCGCTTTTGCGCGTGCATTTCCAGCAGCGCCAGGACGCGCATGATCAGCCATTGGCTGGTGTCGCTCTTGCCGGGGCAGCTTTCCAGGGTCCAGGCAAGCTCGGCTGCGATCGCTTTCGATGCCCGCAGGGCAAGCTCATGCGCCGTCTCGTCCGGCACTTCCGGGAACGGGGGAAGGCTCATCTCGCCGCCTGTTCTGAATGGTTCCATCCGTTCCGAAATGGGGGCGGCGCTGACGCATTCGAGTAGGAGAGAGGGAGGGGCGGCGGAATGGCGGATGGCTCCCCGCCGTCACAGATCATCCGTGGGTGATGTCTAGGCCCATCGGGGATGACGGGGCTGCCTGCGCTATCCATCCGGGCGAGGGGCACGGTCTTTCCATCTTCGCCTTTCCCTTCGGGTGACCCTCACTATATGCCGACAAACCCGTCCGTGACCCGGGAAGAGGGGTGGGTTCCCTCCTGGATGAAGTCCTACTGCTTTGGGCTGGTGGACAGACAGGGCAGGGGAAAGGGATTATGCCGGGAGAGGGAAGCTTCCAGCGTCATGATTAACCAAAACCCCGTTAATTGCTATTTGTGCATTGCAAAACAACGACTTAATCAAGTCCTAAAGCTTGCAGCTTTCGGTCTTTCAGGGTAGGAGTTGCCGAGCCGGCGGTGCCGGCTTCAGCCCAATGGGGAGTGAACATGGCCACGCAAAAACGTAGATCCAAGGCGGTTGCGTCCGAGCCTTCGGGCGAGGACCTGATCCGCTATTACCGCGAGATGCTTCTGATCCGCCGCTTTGAAGAAAAGGCGGGCCAGCTTTACGGCATGGGGCTCATAAACGGCTTCTGCCACCTCTATATCGGCCAGGAAGCCGTGGTGGTGGGCATGCAGGCCTGTATCGAGACCGGCCATGACACCGTCATCACCAGCTACCGCGATCACGGCCACATGCTGGCCTGTGGCATGGACGCGAAGGGCGTGATGGCCGAGCTGACGGGGCGCCGGGGCGGCTATTCCAAGGGGAAGGGCGGCTCGATGCACATGTTCTCGCGCGAGGCGGGATTCTATGGCGGCCATGGCATCGTCGGCGCGCAGGTGCCGCTGGGGGCCGGTCTGGCCTTCGCCCACAAATACCGCGGCGATGGCGGCGTGAACCTGTGCTATCTGGGCGACGGCGCCGTCAACCAGGGCCAGGTCTATGAATCCTTCAACATGGCCGCGCTGTGGAAGCTGCCGGTCGTGTTCATCATCGAGAACAACAAATACGGCATGGGCACTTCGGTCGAGCGCGCTTCGGCGGGCACCGAACTGTTCCGCCGCGGCGAAGCCTATGGCATTCCCGGCCGTGCCGTCGACGGCATGAACGTGCTGAGCGTGCGTGAGGCCGGCATGGAAGCCGTGGCCCATGCCCGTGCGGGCGAAGGCCCCGTGGTCCTGGAGATGAAGACCTACCGCTATCGCGGTCACTCCATGTCCGACCCGGCGAAGTACCGCTCGAAGGAAGAAGTCACCCGCATGCGGTCGGAGCACGATCCCATCGACCAGTTGCGCAAGGTGCTGGAAGAGCGCCAGCTTCTCGACGAAGCGCGTCTCAAGGAAATCGACCGCGAGGTCAAGGCCATCGTCACCGAGGCCGCTGACTTCGCTCAAACCTGTCCGGAGCCCGATCCGTCCGAGCTGTGGACCGACGTGCTGATCGAGGCCTAGGGGAAACGCCAATGCCGATCCAAGTATTGATGCCTGCGCTTTCGCCGACCATGACCGAAGGCAAGCTCTCCAAGTGGCTGAAGAGCGAGGGTGACGCGGTAAACTCGGGCGACATCATCGCCGAGATCGAAACCGACAAGGCGACGATGGAATTCGAAGCCGTCGAGGAAGGCGTGCTGGGCAAGATCCTGGTCGCCGAGGGCACCGAAGGTGTCGCCGTCAACACGCCCATCGCCATTCTTCTGGAAGAAGGCGAGGATGAAAAGGCCCTGACCCGCGCAATGGAAGACCCCACGCCGTCGGTCGCCGCGCAGCCGGTCGAAGCTAAATCCGAGGCGCCCGCCACCCAGATGCCTGCTCCGGCGGTGCTGTCGGGCGAGGTCGAGGCCGAACCGGAATATACCGGCAAGATGGTCCGCCAGACCATCCGCGAAGCCCTGCGCGACGCCATGGCCGAGGAAATGCGCCGCGACGACAAGGTCTTCCTGATGGGCGAGGAAGTCGGCCAGTATCAGGGCGCCTACAAGGTCAGCCAGGGCCTGCTCGACGAATTCGGCCCGCAGCGCGTGGTTGACACTCCGATCACCGAAATGGGCTTCGCCGGTCTGGGCGCGGGCGCGGCTTTCGCCGGCCTGAAGCCGATCGTCGAGTTCATGACATTCAACTTCTCGATGCAGGCCATCGACCACATCATCAATTCGGCGGCCAAGACCCTGTACATGGCCGGTGGCCAGATGGGCTGCCCCATCGTCTTCCGTGGCCCGAACGGCGCGGCGTCTCGCGTCGGCGCCCAGCATTCCCAGTGCTATGCCTCGTGGTACGCCCATTGCCCGGGCCTGAAGGTCGTCGCCCCCTATTCGGGCGCCGATGCCAAGGGCCTTCTGAAGGCCGCCATCCGCGACCCGAACCCGGTCATCGTGCTCGAACACGAACTGATGTACGGCCAGAGCTTCGATGTGCCGGAAGACCCGGATTTCATCATCCCGATCGGCAAGGCCAAGATCGAGCGTAAGGGTGAGCATGTCACCATCGTCGCTTTCTCGCGCATGGTGCAGCTGGCCCTGGAAGCCGCCGAAGCCCTGAAGGGCGAAGGCATCGAAGCCGAAGTGATCAACCTGCGTTCGATCCGTCCGCTCGACATCCCGACGATCGTCAATTCGGTCAAGAAGACCAACCGCATCGTCACCATCGAGGAAGGCTGGCCCTTCGCCGGCATCGGCTCGGAAATCGCGTCGGTGATCATGGAGAACGCCTTCGACTACCTCGATGCCCCGGTGACCCGCGTACATGGCGCCGACGTGCCCATGCCCTATGCCGCGAACCTGGAGCGCCTGGCCCTGCCGCAGGTCGATCAACTGGTCGCCGCCTGCAAGGCCGTCTGCTATCGCTAAAGGGGAACGAGATGCCGATTGAGATTTTGATGCCGGCTCTCTCGCCGACCATGAGCGAGGGGAAGCTGGCCAAGTGGCACAAGAAGGAAGGCGATCAGGTCTCCTCGGGCGATGTCATCGCCGAGATCGAGACCGATAAGGCGACCATGGAATTCGAAGCCGTGGACGAGGGCGTGATCGGCAAGATCCTGGTGCCGGAAGGCACCGAGGGCGTGGCCGTCAACGAACTCATCGCCCTGCTGCTGGAAGAAGGCGAGGACGCCTCGGCCCTGGAAGGCGCCGGCAAGGCGAAGGCTGCCCCCGCTCCGGCCGAGGCCGGCTCTTCCCAGCCGGCAGCCTCCGAGGCGGCCGTTTCCGCTCAGGCGGCAGCGCCTCAGCCGGCGGCTCGCAGCGGTGGCCATGGCGGCGCGCGCATCTTCGCCTCGCCGCTGGCCCGGCGCATCGCCAAGGAAGCCGGCCTCGACCTGGCGGCACTGAAGGGCTCCGGCCCCCATGGCCGTATCGTCAAGGCCGATGTCGAGAAGGCCAAGGCCGAAGGAACGGCCAAGGCTGCTCCGGCTGCCGCCGCCGCTCCGCAGGCTGCCAAGCCGGCGGCTCCGGCGCCCGCTCCGGTGCCGGAATTCGGCCCCAAGTTCCACGAAGTGCCGCATTCCGGCATGCGCAAGACCATTGCGCGCCGCCTGTCGGAATCCAAGCGCGACGTGCCGCATTTCTACCTGACCATCGACTGCAATCTCGACGCGCTGATGGCCCTACGCAAGGACCTCAACGGCCGTTCGGATGCCTACAAGCTGTCGGTCAACGACTTCATCATCCGCGCCTCGGCCCTGGCCCTGCGCAAGGTGCCTGCTGCCAACGTCTCCTGGACGGACACGGCGATGCGGGTCTACGAGGAAGTCGATATCTCGGTCGCCGTGGCCACGCCTGCGGGCCTGATCACCCCGGTCATCAAGAATGCCGACCAGAAGGGCCTGGCCGCCATCTCCAACGAGATCAAGAGCCTGGCCGCCCGTGCCCGCGAAGGCAAGCTGAAGCCCGAGGAATACCAGGGCGGCGGCTTCACCATCTCGAATCTGGGCATGTACGGCATCAACAACTTCGCCGCCATCATCAACCCGCCGCAGGCCTGCATCCTGGCCGTCGGCGCGGGCGAGCAGCGTCCGATCGTCAAGGACGGTGCCCTGGCCATCGCTACGATGATGACCGCGACATTGTCCGTGGACCATCGCGCGGTCGATGGGGCTGTCGGCGCCGAATATCTGGCGGCGCTGAAGCAGCTCATCGAAGATCCGCTGACCATGCTGCTGTAAGGGGGCCATGGCATGTCGAACACTTCCTTTGACCTCGTCGTCATCGGCGGCGGCCCCGGCGGCTATGTCGCCGCCATCCGCGCTGCCCAGCTGGGCATGAAGACGGCGCTGGTCGAGCGCGAGCATCTGGGCGGGATCTGCCTCAACTGGGGCTGCATCCCGACCAAGGCGCTGCTGCGTTCGGCCGAGGTCTATCGCAACATGAAGCATGCGGCGTCCTATGGGCTGTCGACCCAGGGCCTGTCCTTCGACCTGGACAAGATCGTTCAGCGTTCGCGCGGCGTGGCCAAGCAGCTCAATTCGGGCGTCAAGAGCCTGCTGAAGAAGAACAAGGTCGAGGTCTTCGACGGCCATGGCCGCCTTGCCGGCAAGGGCAAGATCGCCGTCGAGAAGGACGGCAAGGCCGTGGCCGACATCCAGGCCAAGAACATCATCCTGGCGACCGGTGCCCGTGCCCGCGTGCTACCGGGCCTGGAGCCGGACGGCAAGCTGGTCTGGACCTATCGCGAGGCGATGGTTCCGAAAACCATGCCGAAGTCGCTGCTGGTCGTCGGCTCGGGCGCCATCGGCATCGAATTCGCCAGCTTCTACAACGAGTTCGGCGTCGATGTGACGGTGGTCGAGGTGATGGATCGCGTGGTGCCCGCCGAGGATGAGGAAATCTCGGCTTTCGCCCGCAAGGCCTTCGAAAAGCAGGGCATGAAGATCATCACCGGCGCGACGGTCAAGAAGCTGGACAAGGGCGCCGACAACGTCACCGTCACCATCGAGACCGGCGGCAAGGCACAGCAGGTCACGGTGGACCGGGTGATTCTGGCCGTGGGCATCGTCGGCAATGTCGAGAATATCGGCCTCGAGAACACCGCGGTGAAGGTCGAGAAGACCCATGTGGTGGTCAACGAATGGCTGGAAACCGGCGAGCCCGGCGTCTATGCCATCGGCGATCTGGTGCAGGGGCCGTGGCTAGCCCACAAGGCCAGCCATGAAGGCGTGATCTGCGTCGAGAAGATCGTGGGCCTGCCCGATGTGCATCCGCTCAACATCCGCAACATCCCGGGCTGCACCTACTGCCATCCGCAGATCGCCAGCGTCGGCCTGTCGGAAGCCAAGGCCAAGGAACTGGGCTACCAGGTCAAGGTCGGCCGCTTCCCCTTCATCGGCAACGGCAAGGCCATTGCGCTCGGCGAGGCCGAGGGCCTGGTCAAGACGGTGATCGATGCCAAGACCGGCGAATTGCTGGGCGCGCATATGATCGGCGCCGAGGTGACCGAACTGATCCAGGGCTATGGCATCGCCAAGACCCTGGAGACGACGGAAGCCGAACTGATGCATACGGTCTTCCCGCATCCGACCCTCTCGGAGATGATGCATGAGTCCGTGCTTGACGCCTTCGGTCGTGCCATCCATTTTTGAGTAAGCATGATCCCCGGCCGGTTTCTTCCGGCCGGGGCCTCCTTTTTCTCTTAGTTTCGGTGCCGTCGTGACCCATCAGCTGCGCCATCCCGAAAAAGCCAAGAATCCCGACAGCCCGCGCGTGCCCAAACCCGACTGGATCAGGGTCAAGGCGCCGACCTCGAAGGAATATGGCGAGACCCGACAGTTGATGCGCGAGCGCAACCTGCATACGGTCTGCGAGGAAGCGGCCTGCCCGAATATCGGGGAATGCTGGTCGAAGAAGCATGCCACCGTCATGATCCTGGGTGACATCTGCACCCGGGCCTGCGCCTTCTGCAATGTCGCGACCGGCAAGCCCAAGGGGCTGGACCCGATGGAGCCGGAGAATCTGGCCATCGCGGTGGGCCAGATGGGGCTGAAGCATGTCGTCATCACCTCGGTGGACCGCGACGACCTGGAAGACGGCGGGGCGAACCATTTCGTGCGCAGCATCGAGCGTATCCGCGAGACCGCGCCGGGCACCACCATCGAGATCCTGACTCCCGATTTCCTGCGCAAGGACCCGGACCTGACCTGGAAGCGCATCGCCGCCGCCCGTCCGGACGTCTTCAATCACAATCTGGAAACGGTACCGCGTCTCTATCCCTCCATCCGTCCCGGTGCGCGCTATTTCAACTCGTTGCGCCTGCTCGACGACGTGAAGAAGGCCAATCCGGAAGTCTTCACCAAGTCGGGGATCATGGTCGGTCTGGGCGAGACCAAGGAAGAAGTCTATCAGGTCATGGACGACCTGCGCGCCGCCAATGTGGATTTCCTGACCATCGGCCAGTATCTCCAGCCGACGCCCAAGCACGCCCCCATCGACCGCTTCGTCACGCCCGACGAATTCGCGGAATATCGCAATGTGGCGCGCTCCAAGGGCTTCCTCCTGGTGGCCGCCACTCCTATGACGCGGTCGTCCTATCATGCCGACCGTGACTTCGCTGCCCTGCAGGAAGCGCGTCGGCGCAGCTTGGCTGGTTAATACAGGAATGCCCACACACGCCGAACGGCGCCCGCTGCCTTATACGCCGCAGCAGCTCTTCGACATGGTCGCGGATATCGAGCGTTATCCCGAGTTCCTGCCCTGGTGCGTGGCGGCCCGCATCCGCCGCCGCGAGGGCAACACCATCTGGGCCGACCTGATGATCGGCTTCAAGATGGTGCGGGAACGCTTCACCTCGAAAGTGGTGCTCGATCCCGAGGCGAAGAGGATCGACGTGACCTATGCCGAGGGTCCGTTCAAGTACCTGAACAACCACTGGATCTTCGAGCCCGGCCAGGATGGCGGCACGGTCATCGATTTCTATGTGGATTTCGAGTTCCGCTCGCGGATCCTGCAAAGCATCATGGGGGCCTTGTTCAACGAAGCCGTGCGCCTGATGGTTTCGGCTTTCGAGAAACGCGCCCGCCAGCTTTACGGTCCCGACGGCCGCCCCGGCGCCACGTCGGGAAGCTGACGCGGCCTTCTCCGTCCTATTCCGCCAGTTCCGTCATCATCGCCAGGGCGACCCGCAGGGTCTGTTCGCGCACGGCATCGCGGTCGCCGGGGAAGACCTCCCGCCGGTGCAGCAGCTTGCCGTCCCGGTGGGCGGCCGCCAGATGAACGAGCCCGACCGGCTTCTCAAGGGTGCCGCCGCCCGGCCCCGCTATCCCTGTGACGGCGACGGAGAGGGTGGCCTGGCTGCGCTCCAGGGCGCCTTGGGCCATGGCGCAGGCCACCTCCTTGCTGACGGCTCCCTCTGCCGCGATCATTCCGGCCGGAACGCCCAGCATGTCCTGCTTCGCCTGATTGGAATAGGTGACGAAGCCGCGATCATAGACGGCGGAGGAACCGGAGACGGCGGTCAAGGCCGCGCCGATCAGGCCGCCGGTGCAGGATTCGGCGGTGGCGACCATATAGCCTGCCGCGCTGCAACGGTTGATCAATTCGGCAGCCTGATCAATGACTTCTCGTGGAATATTCATGTCATCCTCCAGGGATCGATCCAGCCCACGATGAAATAGAGGGCGATGGCGGCGTAGACGGCGGCCAGCATGTCGTCGACCATGACCCCCAGGCCGCCTTTGATGCGCCGGTCCGCCAAGCTGGCCGGCCAGGGCTTGATGATATCGGCGATACGGAAAAGGACGAAACCGATCAGGTAATGCAGCGGGTCGAGACCGGCCAGCAGCAGGACCAGCCATTGCCCGGAGACCTCGTCGATGACGATGGCACCGGGGTCCTCCAGCCCGCTCCGCTGCACATAGATTTCCGAGGCCCACCATCCCGCCAGGAAGGTGACCACGACGCCGACGGCCAAGGCGGCATGGCCGCCCCACCAGACGATCAGCCAAGCCACGGGGAGGGCGGCCAGGGAGCCCCAGGTTCCCGGCGCTCCGGGCAGGCGGCCTGAGCCGAACCAAGTGGCGATCAGGAAGGCCGGGTGCCAGACTGGCAGATGGACGGGCTGTCGGTCGGGGAACATCTGACGCCTTCTCTCCTCATTTTCGTGGCGGTCATATCCGAATTCGCTATCTTCGCTTTGACGGCGCGACATTAGCACTAGCCACATGAGAGCGCCATTTTCTCCAGTCGATGCGCCCTTTAGAGAGGTCGATCAAATTCGTCTGTTTCGTACATGATCGAAGCAGGCAGAAGTGGAGTTGACATGCGCGGGTCACAGCCACCGATCGGTAGGACGTTGGGAAGGCTTCCGGATATTCGGGTTCTTGCCACCGCCCTTGCGATTATCCTTACGGGATGTGTGCCTGCGTCCATCATTGCCCATCACCGCGAAGTCGCCATCACCACCCATGACACCGATATCGCCCAGCTGCGCCAGCGCCTGGACCAGGTGACCTGGGAAACCAATGTCCTGCGCGAACGGATCATGACGGTGCGGGGACGGCTGCCCATGCCCATCGACAAGCCGGGGCTGATCCTGCACGACCAGTTGGGCAGGATGGAGCGGCGGCTCCAGGGGCTGGCGGTCCGGGGAGAGGTGGCCTCCACTTGGCTTGATCCCCTGGAGATGCGACAGAGTGTCGATTATTGGGCCCTTCCCAAGCGACGCCAGCGTGTGGAGACGGTGGAAGCCTTGCTCAAGGGGATGGAATACGGCAAGCGCCAAGTCCTCAGTCAGTTCGGTTCGCTGGCCGAAGGGACCATCAACGATCTGCAACGCACCATCGCTGCAACAGGATTGGACCCCAGGGATTTTCTCGAAGGGCGGCTGCGGATCGGGCAGGGCGGCCCGTTGGTGAATGTGGAGCCCCTGGGGCGCGGCTTCGTGCCGTTGCCGTTCAACCTGCCGCGCTGGGACGAATTGTCGGCCGACCCGACGGCAGTGCTGGCTCTGCTGCAATTGCATGTCGAGCGCTGGGACGGTCTGTCGTCCCTGCTTGAGTCGCTGCCCTTGGGATCGCCGCTGGAGCAATACACGATCACCAGTCACTATGGTCTGCGCAGCGATCCCTTCCGCCGCACCCGCGCCCTTCATACCGGCATCGATCTCTGGGCCCCCCGGCGGACACCGGTCTATGCGACCGCCGCCGGCAAGGTCATTACCGCCGGCTATTATTCAGGCTGGGGCCGTCTGATCGAAATCGACCACGGCAATGGCGTGGTCACCCGCTTCAGCCATCTGGACAGAATGTATGTGATGCCGGGTCAGCGGGTCAGCAAGGGCGACCGCATCGGCCTGCTTGGCAATACCGGCCGCAGCACGGCTCCGCATCTTCACTACGAAGTGGTGGTGCACGGCATTCCCCGCGACCCCATAAACTTCATATCCGCCTCGTCCCGTTCCTGATCCCGCTCAGCCAGCGATCGCCCGGGCGAAAGTGGCGCTGTCCACATTGCCTCCGGAACAGATGACGGCGATTGTGCGGCCCCGGCAGTCGATGCGACCGTTCAGGACGGCGGCCAGGGCGACGGCCCCGCCCGGCTCGACCACCAGCTTCAGGCGCTCGAAGGCCAGCTTCATGGCCTGGGAGACCTCGGCGTCCGAGACGGCAAGGCCGCCGGACAAGAAGCGCTGATGGATGGGGAAGGTGATTTCCCCCGGCATGGGGGCCATCAAGGCATCGCAGAAAGAGCGGGATTGGCCGTCATTGGCGACGCGCTGTCCGGCCTCGAGGGAGCGGCGCAGGTCATCGAAGCCTTCCGGCTCCACGCCATAGATCTCGGCTTTCGGGAATTCGGCCTTCACTGCCAAAGCCACGCCGGCGACCAGCCCACCGCCCGAGACGGGGACGAGCACCGCATCCAGACCGGCCCCCAGGGCCTTGGCCTGGCGCGCCAGTTCCAGGCCGCTGGTGCCTTGCCCGGCGATGATGTCCGGGTCGTCGAAGGGCTTGACGAGGACGCTGCCGCGTTCCTCGGCGATGCGCCCGCCGATGGCTTCGCGGCTTTCCGTCCAGCGGTCATAGAGCACGACCTTGGCGCCATAGGCGCGGGTATTGGCGATCTTCATGGCGGGAGCGTCGGCAGGCATGACGATCACCGCCGGAATGCCCAGCATCTTCGCCGCCGCCGCCACACCCTGGGCATGATTCCCCGAGGAATAGGCGACAACGCCGGATTTTCTTTCTTTTTCCGTCAGTTGCGAGAGCTTGTTGAAGGCGCCGCGGAACTTGAAGGAGCCGGTGAGTTGCAGCATCTCGGCCTTGACCAGCAGCCGCCCGCCGATCAGGTCATTCAGGTCCGGGCTTTCCAGTACAGGCGTAGCGACGGCATGGCCGGAAAGGCGTTCCGAAGCGGCGAGGATGTCGTTGTAGTCAGGGGGCATGTCAGAGACCGAGAAGGGGGGGAATGTCGGTAAGGCCGCTGACCACATGGTCCGGGCCGGCGGGAAGGCGTTCGGGCTGGATGCCCTGGCGATTGACCCAGATGGCATGGAAGCCGAAGAAAGCCGCACCGGCGACATCCCAGCCATTGGCCGAGACCATGGCGATCTGCTTGGGCGGCAGGTCCAGGGCATTGGCCGCCATCTCATAGACGGAAGGATGGGGCTTGTAGATGCCCAGATTGTCGACGCTCAGCCTGACATCGAGCAGGTCGTAGAGATCGGCTGATTTCACCCCGGCCGTCAGCATGGTCTTGGAACCATTTGAAAGAATGGCCGTTTTCCTGCCGCTGGCCGTGATGCGCTGCAAGCAGCCGGCGGCATCGTCATAGGCCTTGGGGCGAAGCCAAAGCTGCATCAGGCTGGCGCGGAAGGCGGGATTCTTCAGGCCGTGGGTTTCCAGGGCGTAGTCCAGCGCCTCGCCGGTGACATGCCAGAAATCCTGGAAACGCCCCATCAGGCTGCGAAGCCAGGAATATTCCAGCTGTTTACGCCGCCATAGGTCGAGCAGCGCCGGAGCCTTGTCTCCGGCGCCGTTGCGGCAGACATCGATCATGGCCCCCAGGTCGAACAGGGTGCCATAGGCGTCAAACAGGACGGCCCGAATATCCTCTGGCTTTGCGAAAGTCATGGAACCTCAACGTTTCAAATCACCTTCCAGCGAGTGAACGAAGCCGGTTTCACCAAGTCGCGAACGATAGACTTGCACGCTTTCCAGCACGCGCTGGATATAATTCCGAGTTTCATAGAAGGGGATACTTTCGACCCAGTCAACGGCGTCGACGTCCGGACTGCGGGGATCGCCATATTCCTGCAGCCATTCCCGCGCCCGCGACGGACCGGCATTGTAGGCCGCCAGGGCAAGAACGTAGGAGCCGTTGAAGCTCTGCAGCAGGTTCTCGAGATAGGCGCTGCCGATTTGCACGTTAAGGTCCGGATCGCCGGTCAGGTGGCTGGGATTGAAGTCGATGCCCAGCGATTTCGCGACCTGGCGGGCCGTCGAAGGCAGGACCTGCATCAGCCCCATGGCCCCGGCCGAGCTGACGGCGCCGTGATGGAAGCCGCTTTCCTGCCGGATGAGGCCGAGCACCAGGGCCCGTTCCGGCTTGTCCACGGTCTTCAGCGGGGGAATGGGGAAGGCGGAACCGATCAGCGGAATGCCGTCGCGGTCGGAACGCTTGGCGAGGTTCACCGCCCAGTCGGGGCGGTTCAGGCTGTTCGCCAGCGAGGTTACCAGGGCGCGCTGTCCCGGCGTGGTCATGCTGTCGTTCAGGCGCGTCAGGAAGGGCTGCACGGCATCGACCATGCCGACTTCGCCCAGCATGCGCGCGACGCGGGTCAGCTCGTTCTTGTCGAAGGCCTCGATATCCTCGGCCGAGGGCAGGGGATCGGCGGGCAGGACCCATTGCCGGTCCTTGCCCAGCCGCCCGGCGGCAAGTTGCCCGTAATAGGTGGTGATATGCTCGGCGGCGCGGGAATACCACTCGGCCGCCTGTTCCTTCTTGCCCATGGCTTCGGCGGCGCGGCCGGTCCAGTAGGCCCCGCGGGCGCGGCTGACGGGGAAGCTGACCCCTTCATACAGGCGCTTGAAATGGTCGAAGGCCTTTTCGGGCTCCTGCAGGAAGCGCAGGGCGATCCAGCCCGACAGCCATTCCGCATCGGCGAAACCGACGCCTTCGGTCTGGCCGTGATCCTTGGCGATGTTGTAGGCAACCGAGATATTGCCTTCCCGCAGCGAGCGGCGGGCCAGGATTGCCCGCTCGGTCCACCAGCGGTCCGGCCGGACCTGATTGCGCGACGGATGGGACAGCAATTCGATGGCGGTGTCCGTCAGGTCCTTCTGGCGGCGCCAGCGCAGGCGCTCGTAGACTAGGCCGGGATCGTTCTGCAGCTCCTTCGGCACCTGAGCGATCAGGCCGTTGACGTTTCCGGCCATGGCGATCAGGCCGAAACGGGCTTCGGCCAGTTTCTTATAGGAGGCATTGACGCGCGGAACCATGCGCTTTGCCGCGTCGATGTCGCGGTCCCACAGCAGCCGGTCCAGCCGCGCCCAATGGTCGTCATGGGTCAGCAGATTGCCGAAGGTGGAGGCGAAGTTGCGTTCCTGGAGGACACCGAAGGTGCCGTTGATCCAGGCGTCGCGGGCGACCTCGACGGCTTTCTCCTTCTGTCCGGAATTCAGATAGGCCTTGGCCAGGGCCATGCGTCCGTCCACGGTCAGGGGCTTGCGGTCGGCGAACCAGGCGAGGATCTGTGAATCCGGCGTTGCCACGGTGATCGCCTCTTCCGCGCGGCGCTGCATCGTCCCCATCTGCGGCCAGTCGGGATTGGCGTCGATGAAGGCGGTGATGTCGGCGAAGGTGGCGCCCGAGCGGGGGCGGATCAGTTCCTGCCAGCGCACGACCTTGGCCAGCAGCTTGTCCTTGGCCTGGGCGGCGACCTTGTTGGCCTCGTCGAACTTCCCTTCCTGGGCCAGGGACAAGGCCTGGGCATAGAGCTTGCCGTCCTCGGGCGACAGCAGGGCGGCATGGCTGGCGGCAGGCACGGCGAAGAGAGCGGCGGCCACGATGAAAGCGGCGGCAGTGGTTCTCACGGCAAAGGCCTCATGAGCTGTGTCGCCCGCTGGAGCGGACAGAAATTGGTGGAAAAAGTCGGTTCCGCCTAATGGCGGGTAGTCTGCCTTCGAAGATACCTCGAAGGGGGGCTGCGCAGCAAGTGCGGCGGCATGAGATGGCCCGCTTGCCCAGGCGTCTCTTCCCGGCTATGGTCGCAATCTTTTCATGCTGCGTATTTCGGAGTTTGGCATGTTCAAGGGTTCGATTCCCGCGCTTATTACGCCCTTCCGCGACGGCCGTGTCGATGAGAAAGCCTTCCAGGATTTCGTTGAATGGCAGATCGTCGAGGGCAGTAGTGGTGTCGTCCCCTGCGGCACCACGGGCGAGTCCCCCACGCTGAGCCATGACGAGCACAACCGCGTGGTCGAGTTGTGCGTCGAAGTGGCGAAGGGGCGGGTGCCGGTGATCGCCGGCACGGGGTCGAACTCGACCGATGAAGCCATCTACATGACCCGCCACGCGAAGGAAGTGGGGGCCGATGCGGCGCTGATCGTCACGCCCTATTACAACAAGCCGACCCAGGAAGGGCTGTACCAGCACTTCAAAGCCATCCACGACGCCGTTGATCTTCCTCTCATCATTTACAACATTCCGGGTCGGTCTGTCGTAGACATGACGGTGGAGACGATGGCGCGTTTGGCGAAGCTGCCTAATATCGTCGGGGTGAAGGACGCGACGGCCGACCTGGTCCGCCCGCTGCGCACCCGCATCGCCCTGGGGCCGGATTTCTGCCAATTGTCGGGCGAGGACGCCACTATCACCGCCTTCATGGCGCAGGGCGGCCATGGCTGCATCTCGGTGACGGCCAATGTCGCGCCGCGCCTCTGCGCCGATCTGCATGCCGCCTGGGCCAAGGGCGACTTCGCCACGGTCAACGAGATCCGCGACCGCCTGCTGCCGCTGCATGACGCCATGTTCTGCGAGACCAGCCCGGGCCCGGTGAAATATGCAGCCGAATTGCTGGGCAAGTGCAGCAGCGAGATGCGTCTTCCCATGGTCGAGATCGCCGATGCCAGCAAGCGGCGCGTCGAGGCGGCCATGCGCAGCGTCGGACTGATCTGACGGGACCATGGCGAAGAGCACCCTTATAGCCGGCACCATCGCCGCCCAGAACCGCAAAGCGCGTCACGACTACAGCATCGATTACACCGTCGACGCCGGCATCATGCTGGTCGGCACCGAGGTCAAGTCGTTGCGCACGGGGCGGGCGAACATCACCGAATCCTATGCGGGGCAGCAGGACGGCGAATTGTACCTGTTCAACGCCTATATCCCGGAATATCAGTCAAACGCGGCCTTCGGCCATGAAACCCGCAGGCCGCGCAAGCTGTTGGTCCATAGGCGTGAGTTGCGCAAATTGTTGGGGGCGATGAGCAAGGAAGGCATGACGCTGATCCCCTTGAGCATCTTCTTCAACGAGCGCGGCATCGCCAAGGTGCAGTTGGGTGTCGCCAAGGGCAAGAAGGCCTATGACAAGCGGGCGGCAGTCAAGGAGCGGGAATGGAACCGCGACAAGGCACGCCTGATGCGGGACAAGGGCTGACACTCACGCGAGGGCGCATGGACGAGAAGCGGGAAAAGCTGATCCGCAGCAAGCAGCAATGGGCCGCCGAAGGGCGGCTGCTGACGGGACGCAAGGCCGATCCTTCCCGCGAGCGCCTTCCGCCCGGCCAGCGCCTGGTGAAGGACTGGCCGGTCCTCGACCTGGGCATCCATCCCGAGATCGCGCCCGATGACTGGAGCCTGACGGTCGGAGGTTTGGTGGAAGCGCCCTTGCGCTGGGATTGGGCGGCCTTCATGTCCCAGCCGCAGGCCGAAAGCGTTTCCGACATCCATTGCGTGACATCATGGTCCCGCTTCGACAATCGTTGGACCGGCGTGGCGACGCGGCACCTGATCGACCTCGTGAAGCCCAGACCCGAGACGCGCTTCGTCCTGCTGAAGTCCTTCGACGGCTACACCACCAATCTGCCCTTCGAGAATTTCGCGGCCGAAGACGCCCTGATCGCCCATTCCTGGGAGGGCAAGCCCCTGAGCCGCGAGCATGGCGGCCCGGCCCGTCTGGTGGTGCCCAGCCTCTATTTCTGGAAAAGCGCGAAATGGCTGCGCGCCATCGCCTTTGCCGAACGCGACGAGCCCGGCTATTGGGAAAAGCTGGGCTATCACGACGTGGGTGATCCCTGGAACGAAGAGCGCTACCAGGACTGAACGCTTATTTCCTGTGGCTCAGCAGGACGTCCAGGAAATCCTGGCCGTAACGTTCCAGCTTGGACGCACCGATGCCGTCCAGGGCGGCCATCTCGTCCAGGTCGGCTGGACGATGGATGACCATGTCCAGCAGGGTGGAATCGTGGAAGATCACATAGGGCGGCACCTTCTGGCGCTGGGCCAGGTCCCGGCGGCATTTGCGCAGCGCCTCCCATAGCGGTTCGTCCTCGGCCGAGACCATGCCCGGCGTTCCGCCCTTGGGCCTGCGGGTGCGCGCGGCTTCGGGGTCCTTGCGCAGCATGACCTTGCGTTCGCCCTTGAGGACCGGGCGGGACTCTTCGACCAGATGGAAGCCGCCATGCTCGTCCACCCCCATCAGCCCCTGGGCGAGGATCTGGCGGAAGACCGACTGCCATTCCTTGCTGGTCAGGTCCTTGCCGATGCCGAAGGTGGATACCTTGTCGTGGCCGTTCAGGCATACCTTCTCGGTTTCCAGGCCCAGCAGAACCTCGATCAGATGCCCCATGCCGTGGCGCTGCCCGGTGCGGTAGATGCAGGACAGGGCCTTCTGCGCGGCAAGGCTGCCGTCCCATTCCAGGGCCGGATTCAGGCAGGTGTCGCAATTGCCGCAAGGCTCGCCCTTCCCCTCGCCGAAATAGGAGAGCAGGATCTGGCGGCGGCACTGGGTGGTTTCGCAATAGCGTAGCAACGCGTCAAGCTTGGCCCGCTCGATCTGGCGACGCTGCGGGTCGCTGTCATTGGCCGCCAGCATCTGGCGCATGGCGACGACATCGCCGAAGCCGTAGGCCATCCAGGCATGGGCGGGCAGGCCGTCGCGGCCGGCGCGTCCGGTTTCCTGGTAATAGGCCTCCAGCGAGCGGGGGGCGTCGAGATGTGCGACGAAGCGCACGTCGGGCTTGTCGATGCCCATGCCGAAGGCCACCGTCGCCACCATCACCAGCCCTTCCTCGTTGAGGAAGCGGTCCTGGTTGCGCTGGCGGATGGCCGGGTCCAGCCCGGCATGATAGGGCAGGGCCTCGAAGCCGCGTTCGCACAGCTTGGCTGCCGTCTCTTCCACCTTGGCCCGGCTCATGCGGTAGACGATACCCGACTGGCCCGCGAAACCGCTTCGGATGAAGGAGGTCAGCTGTTCCAGCGGGCTGCGCTTAGGCACGATGGTGTAGCGGATATTGGGGCGGTCGAAACCGGAGACGAATTGCCGGGCTTCTTCCAGTTGCAGGCGCTGGACGATGTCCTTGCGCGTCGGGCCGTCGGCGGTGGCGGTCAGGGCGATCCGGGGCACGTCGGGGAAGCGTTCGTGCAGGATCGAGAGCTGCAGGTAGTCGGGGCGGAAATCGTGCCCCCATTGCGAAACGCAATGGGCCTCGTCGATGGCGAACAATCCCAGGCGGCAGCGTTCCATCAGATCGAGGAAGCGCGGCTGGCTCAGGCGTTCGGGGGCGACATAGACCATGTCCAGCTCGCCGGTGAACATGGCGCGTTCGATCTCGCGCTGTTCCGGCAGGGACAGGGTCGAGTTGAGGAAGGCAGCCTTGACCCCGGCCTGGCGCAGGGTCTCGACCTGGTCGCGCATCAGGGCGATCAGGGGCGAGACGACGATGGCCAGTCCCTCGCGGCACAGGGCGGGAATCTGATAACACAGGGACTTGCCGCCCCCGGTGGGCATCAGGACAAGGGCATCGCCGCCTTGGACGACATGATGGACGATTTCTTCCTGCGGACCACGGAATTTGTCGTGGCCGAAGACGCTGCGCAGGATTTGGAGCGGTTCCGGCATGGCCGGGAAGCTATCCCTCCGTTCCCGTTCCTACAAGCCTAAACACCGCGCTTCAGCCAAGCTCGCGGCGCAAGGCGGCAAAGACCGAGCGGAACATCTCGGGCGTCAGGCGGCCGGTATTGGTGTTGTAGCGTGAGCAATGGTAGCTGTCGGCCAGCAGCAATCCCCCCGGCAGGACATGGCGGGCGCCGTGGGCGAAGGGGAAATCCGCCTGCCGCCCCTTCAGCGTTGCCACCACCGAATTGTGGGAGATGGATCCCAGGGCCAGGATGGCGGCCAGATTGGGCATGGCCGCGATTTCCTCGACCAGGAAGTCGCGGCAGGACTTGATCTCGGCGCCCACCGGCTTGTTTTCGGGCGGTACGCAGCGCACGGCATTGGTGATGCGGCAATCGGTCAGGCGCAAGCCGTCGTCCGGCCGCCGTTCGTACCGGCCCTCGGCGAAGCCGAAATCCACCAGCGTGTCATAGAGAAGGTCGCCGGCATAATCGCCGGTGAAGGGCCGGCCAGTGCAGTTCGCCCCCCGCAATCCCGGCGCGAGGCCGACGATCAGCACGCGGGCGGACAGCGGCCCGAAGGGGGAGACGGGGGCGTTGTGCCAATCGGGATGGGCTTGGCGCTGGGCCTCGCGGAAGGCAACGAGGCGGGGGCAGCGGGGACAGTCGCGCCCCGGTAGGGACGGGGCGGCGGCCTGGGAAGAGGGGAGGTGCATGGATCAGGCTTGTTGGTCGTCATCGTCGCGCGGAGCATAATTCTCGCGCGGCTGGGGGGATTCACGGTGGATGGGCGCCCGCGCGATGTCGGGTTCCAGTTCCAGCAATTCCACAAAATTATCGGCTTGGCGGCGCAATTCGTCGGCGACCATGGGCGGCTGGGACCGCACGGTCGAGACCACCGTGACCCGCACCCCCTTGCGCTGCACGGCATCGACCAGCCGGCGGAAGTCGCCATCGCCCGAGAACAGCACCACGTGATCCAGATGCTGGGCCATCTCCATCACGTCGATGGCCAGTTCGATATCCATGTTCCCCTTGATCTTGCGGCGGCCGGTGGCGTCGGTGAATTCCTTGGTCGGCTTGGTGACCATGGTATAGCCGTTGTAGTCCAGCCAGTCGACCAACGGGCGGATGGGGGAGTATTCCTGGTCTTCAACCAAAGCAGTATAGTAAAAAGCGCGAACCAGATGTCCCTTGGACGCAAACAGTTCAAGAAGTCGTTTGTAATCGATGTCGAAGCCCAAGGCGCGGGCAGCGGCATAAAGGTTCGACCCGTCTATAAAAAGGCCGAGCCGCTCTTGCGGATAAAATATCATGGCTTTTTACTCACAAATGAATCTGAGGTAGTCATATGGCAGACGGCCGAGAAGCAGTGCCGAATTTTCGCTGCCGGGCCGGATCAGGCTATGGTAAGTCCTCACATAACATGACTAAGGTAAGTGGCACGGGTAAGCGCCGCAAGGGTTTCCCCAGGACATAGCACGGTAATAAAAGGGGATGAAAACGTGATTCTCATCGGCCTGGGTGCCAACCTTCCCAGCCGCTACGGCTCCCCCCGCGAGACCCTGGAAGCGGCCTTGGCCGAGATCGAGCGGCGAGGGGCTCGGGTGGTGGCTTGTTCCCGCTGGTGGAAGACGGCGCCGGTGCCGGTCTCGGATCAGCCCTGGTACGTGAACGGCGTCGCCAGGGTGGAAACCGGGATGACGGCAGCGGAATTGCTGGCGCTTCTCCATGACGTTGAGCGGGAATTCGGGCGCGTGCGCGGCGAGCGCAACGCCGCCCGGGTGGTCGACCTCGACCTGCTGGCCTATGGGCGGGAACGGATCACGGAAGGGCTGGAGGTGCCGCATCCTCGCCTGGCCGAGCGCGCCTTCGTTCTGTTGCCCCTGGCCGAACTGGCTCCGGATTGGGTACATCCCGTGACCGGGAAGGGCATCGGAGAGATGATCGCGGCCCTGCCGCCAGGGCAGACGGCAGAACCGGTGATTCAAGGGGAAGAGATATAAGTCTCTTTCTTGCTTTCGCCGCTCTGCCCAAATATATATCCTAATTAATTGTCCATGAGATTTGGAGAAGCTGTTCCATGGCTCGCGTAACGGTCGAAGATTGCGTCCAGAAGGTTCCTAATCGCTTTGAGCTGGTGCTCCTTGCCGGCCAGCGCGCTCGCGAGATTTCGTCGGGCGGTCCTCTGACCGTCGATCGTGACAACGACAAGAACCCGGTCGTCGCTCTGCGTGAAATCGCCGAGGAAACGGTCGATCTGGATCACCTGCGCAATGCGGTGATTTCGGGCCTGCAGCGCCATGTCGAAGTGGACGAGCCCGAAGAGGACGAAATGGAAGCCTTCGCCGCCGAGCGCGACATGGCGCTCGACCAGAGCGAAGCGGCCATTGACGAAGAACTGGCCGAAGATGTGCTTTCGGTCAACGAAGACGGCACGTCGTTCGACGGCGACGCCTTCGGCATGGACGACCTGGGCGATTCCGTCGAGGACTGAATTTTGATAGGGGGCAGCATGGAAGATTCGTCAGGTTCCGGCTGTCCCCTGTTCCTCATGTCATATCGTCATAGTCTTGCGCCGTTAGGCACGCAACGGCGGCAGGTCATCGCATTTGCGAGCCATATCTCCAGGCCCGTCCGCCCATGATGCGCCAGTTCGAACTCGTTGAACGCGTCAAAACCTACGACTCGTCAGCCGACGAGAGCGCGATCAACCGTGCCTATGTCTTCGCCATGAAGATGCACGGGTCGCAATTGCGGGCTTCGGGCGACCCCTACTTTTCCCATCCCATCGAAGTGGCCGGCATTCTGACCGGCTATCGCCTCGATGCGGCCTCGATCATCACTGCCCTGCTGCATGATACGATCGAGGACACGCCGGCGACGCTGGAAGACATCGAGAAGCTGTTCGGCAAGGAGATCGGGCGGCTGGTCGATGGCGTCACCAAGCTGACGCGGATCGAACTGCAATCGGATCATTCCAAGCAGGCGGAGAATTTCCGCAAGCTCGTGCTGGCCATGTCCGAGGACATCCGCGTCCTGCTGGTCAAGCTGGCCGACCGGGTGCACAATATGCGCACCCTGCATTACATCTCCAAGCCCGAGAAGCGCCGCCGCATCGCGCTCGAGACGATGGAGATCTATGCGCCGCTGGCCGAGCGTATCGGCATGCAGGAGATGAAGAGCGAGCTGGAAGACCTCGCCTTCGCCGAACTTCACCCCGATGCCCGCTCCTCGATCATCGCGCGCCTGAACTTCCTGCGCGACCAGGGGGGCGATCTGATCGGGCGCATCCTTGAGGAATTGCGCAGCATCCTGGACGAGGCGGGGGTGAAGGCCACCGTCTCGGGGCGCGAGAAGACGCCCTATTCCATCTGGCGCAAGATGCAGCGCAACAATGTCGGCTTCGAGCAGCTTTCGGACATCATGGCGTTCCGCGTGGTGGTGGATTCCATCGAGGACTGCTATCGCGCCCTGGGCGTGATCCATTCCCGCTACCCGATGGTGCCTAACCGCTTCAAGGACTACATCTCGACGCCCAAGCCCAACGGCTATCGCTCGCTGCATACCGGCGTCTACGGCCCGGAGCGCCATCGCATCGAGGTGCAGATCCGCACCCAGGAAATGCACGAGATCGCCGAGCTGGGCGTGGCGGCCCACTGGCAGTACAAGCAGGGCGGCAAGGTCACAGAAGGGCGCCAGTATCGCTGGCTGCGTGAATTGCTCGACATCCTGGAACATGCGGCGGGGCCCGAGGAATTCCTCGAGCATACCAAGCTGGAGATGTTCCAGGACCAGGTCTTCTGTTTTACGCCCAAGGGCGACCTGATCGGCCTGCCGCGCGGTTCCTGTCCCGTGGACTTCGCCTATGCCGTCCACTCGGAGGTGGGCGATACCTGCGTGGGGGCCAAGATCAACGGCCGCATCATGCCGCTGCGCACCCAGCTGGGGAATGGCGACCAGGTCGAGATCATCACCTCCAAGGCGCAAACGCCGTCACCGACCTGGGAACGCTTCGTCGTCACCGGCAAGGCCCGCGCCCGTATCCGCCGTTTCATCCGCACCCAGCAGCGCAGCCAGTATCTGGACCTGGGCCGCGCCATCCTCCAGAAGGCCTTCAAGCAGGAAGGCTACGATTACACCGAAAAGGGCCTGGAAGGCGTCTTGAAGATCTTCAAGGCGAACAGCCTGGACGATCTGCTGGCGGCGGTGGGCGAGGGCGTGCATACCGGCCGCGAAGTGGTCCAGGCCGTCTATCCCGGCATCAAGACGGTGGCGCGTGCCGGAACCGACAACGTGGTGCCGCTCAAGCGCGCCAGCAAGAAGCCCGACGGCAAGCACGCCGTGCCGATCAAGGGGCTGATTCCCGGCATGGCCATGCATTTCGCGGGCTGCTGCCATCCCTTGCCCGGCGACCGCATCGTCGGCATCGTGACCACCGGCAAGGGCGTGACCATCCACACCATCGACTGCGATACGCTGGAGCAATTCGCCGACGCGCCGGAACGCTGGCTCGACCTAGCCTGGGAATCCGACGTGGATGGGAACGACGTCCATCTGGGCCGCATGCATCTGGTGGTGGCCAACGAGCCGGGCAGCCTGGGCAACCTGTCCACGGTGATCGCGAAGAATCTCGGCAACATCACCAATTTGAAGATCACGAACCGCAATCCGGACTTCTTCGAAATGATCATCGACGTCGAAGTCCGGGACGTGAAACACCTGACCCATATCATCGCCGCCTTGCGCGCCACACCGGCTATCAATTCGGTGGAGCGGGCGCGCAATTAAGATGATTTCCAGAGTGGCGTGGGTCATGATTTCTCCCATAATTTTGGGCGAAGGCCCAGATGGGAGAGCCGTGAAGTAACATGCTGTTTCGACGCCGACAAAAGCCGGGCTTGGCCCGTCGTCTGAGCGACCTTGTATGGCCCCGCTCAGGCTGGAGCCGTGCAGCGCGCTATGTGGGGCATCGCCTAGCCCGTTTGCCGGGCACGCCCTACGGCATCGCGGCCGGTTTCGCTTGTGGTGCCGCATCCTCGGTGCTGCCGTTGGTGGGAGCGCATTTCATCCTCGCCGCCCTGGCCGCCTGGGCGATCCGCGCCAATGTGGTGGCCTCGGCCATCGGGACTGTGGTGGGCAATCCCTGGACCTTCCCGGCCATCTGGTGGTCGACCTATTGGCTAGGTGACTGGATCCTGGGGGATGCCTCCCCGGCGGTTTCGAGCAGGCCAGATTTCGTCGGTATGTTCACTGGCCTGTGGCAGGCCGTGATCTTTCTTGATCTCCAGCAGATCGGCGGCAAGATCTGGCCGGTCCTGGCTCCGATGCTGGTGGGCAGCATTCCCTTGTCCATCATCACCGGAATTGCGTTCTATATTCCCCTGCGCCGACTCGTGGCCAGTTATCAGCATCTGCGCTTGACCCGCCGCCTCAGCAAGGTGGCCGTGCTGCGCCAGGCCAGCAAACAGGAGGGCCAGTGATGAAGTACCCGTTGCGCCTTGGTGTCAATATCGACCATGTCGCGACCATCCGGAATGCACGCGGAGGCGGCCATCCCGATCCCGTCCGCGCCGCCCGGATGGCTGCCCAGGCGGGAGCGGACGGCATCACGGCGCATCTGCGCGAGGACCGGCGCCATATCTCGGATGAAGACATCCTGCGCCTGGTCGAGGAGATCGACCTGCCGCTGAACCTGGAAATGGCTGCCACGCCGGAAATGCTGGAGATCGCCCTGCGCCATCGTCCGCATGCAGCCTGCATCGTGCCCGAGCGGCGCGAGGAGCGGACGACCGAGGGCGGCCTGGATGCCGCCGGTCAGATGGAGCAACTGCGTCCCTTCGTCGGCGCGCTGCGTGAGGCGGGCATCCGTGTTTCCCTGTTCGTCGAGGCGGACCCTCGCCAGCTCGACGCCGCCGTGGCGCTGGGGGCGCCGGTGGTCGAGTTGCATACCGGCGCCTATTGCGACGCTCCGGCCCATCTGCACGGCCGCGAACTGGACCGGCTTGCCGCTGCCGCCGCCCATGCCGACGCGTTGGGGCTGGAATGCCATGCCGGTCATGGGCTGACTTTCGAGACGGTACAGCCGGTCGCCGCGATTCCCACTCTCGTCGAGTTGAATATCGGCCATTTCCTGATCGGCGAGGCCATCTTCGGCGGGCTGGACAGCGCCATCAAGCGCATGCGCGCCCTGATGGACCAAGCCCGCGCGGAAAGCACCGGCGAGCGTTCGGCATGATCATCGGCCTGGGAAACGATCTCGTCGATATCCGCCGCATAGAACAGACCCTCGAACGTTTCGGCGAGCGCTTCGTCGGGCGCATCTTCACCGCTGCCGAGCGCAGCAAGGCGGAACGCCGGGCGGGCGCGCCGCGTCAGCTGGCCTCGACCTACGCCAAGCGTTTCGCCGCCAAAGAAGCTTGCTCCAAGGCCCTGGGAACGGGGTTCCGTGACGGCATCTTCTGGCGCGACATGGGCGTCGTGAACCTGCCCTCGGGCAAGCCGACATTGGCGCTGACGGGCGGGGCGGCCGAGCGTCTGGCCGCCATGACGCCGCCGGGCATGGTGGCGCAGATCGACCTGACGATGACGGATGAATACCCCCTGGCCCAGGCCGTGGTCATCATCTCTGCCGTGCCGGCCGGGCATGCGACTTGACAGATGGGGCCCAGGCTGGCTTGATCTGCCGGTCCGATGACATCGGACTTTCCATTCTTTTTATTTCCTTTCAAATATTTAGAGCTAGCAGTTAATGTCGGGAAAGAAGCCGGGCGGAGTTGCGGAAACGGTCAAGACGATCGTTTACGCCGTACTGATCGCCATTTTCGTCCGTACCGTGGCGTTCGAGCCGTTCAATATTCCCTCGGGTTCGATGATCCCGTCCTTGCTGGTCGGCGATTACCTGTTCGTCTCGAAATATTCCTACGGTTACAGCCGCTATTCCTTGCCCTTCGGCCTGCCGCTTTTCGAGGGCCGCATCATGTTCACGCCGCCCGAGCGCGGTGACGTGGTGGTCTTCAAGCTGCCGACCGATTCCTCGAAGGACTTCATCAAGCGCGTCGTCGCCCTGCCGGGCGAAACGGTGCAGATGGTCGGGGGCGTGCTGCATATCAACGGCGAGCCGGTCCAGCGCCGCCAGATCGAGGATTACGTGGTCCGCGGCCCCCTGGGTGGCGTCGAGCGTATTCCGCAATATATCGAGACCCTGCCCAACGGCACCGAGCACCGCATCCTCGAAGCCCATGGCGACCGCGGCATGATGGACGAAACCCGCGTCTATCACGTTCCCGAAGGCCATTACTTCATGATGGGCGACAACCGCGACAACTCGCAGGATAGCCGCTATCCCGAGGTGGGCTTCGTGCCCGTCGACCATCTGGTCGGCCGTGCCGAGGTGCTGTTCTTCTCCACCGACCGCAGCGCCGCCTTGTGGGAAGTGTGGAAATGGCCGTGGGCGATCCGGTGGGAGCGCATCTTCAGCAGGATCGAGTAGCCGCCATGGCGAAGGAACGGGCACGGCTTCATCAGGCGCTGGAATACAAATTCTCCAATCCCAGGCTTCTGGACGAGGCGCTGACCCATCCCAGCGCCTTGCAGGGACGCCAGGGCCGCGCCTCGGGGCGCGGCGGCTATGAGCGGCTGGAATTCCTGGGCGATAGGGTGCTAGGGTTGGTGGTGGCTGAAATGCTGTTCAACGCCTTCCCCAATGAGAATGAAGGGGCCCTGGCGCGGCGCCATGCCGCTCTGGTCCGGCGCGAGGCGCTGGCCCGGGTCGCCGCCGAGATCGGGCTGGGTGCTTGCCTGGCCATGTCGCGTGGCGAAGAGGAAACGGGGGGGCGCAATAATCCGACGCTGCTGGCCGATGCCTGCGAGGCGGTGATCGGCGCCCTCTATGCCGATGCCGGCTTGGATGTGGCCGCTTCCTTCGTACGCCGCCATTGGGAACCGTTGATGGGCGAGGCCCTGACGCCGCCCAAGGATGCCAAAACGGCCTTGCAGGAATGGGCGCAGGGACTGGGCCGCAAATTGCCCCTCTATACGACGCTGGGGATGGAAGGGCCACCGCACGAGCCTATCTTCCTGGTGGAGGTGATGGTCGAAGGCGTTGAAAGCGTGACCGGCCGAGGCACCTCGAAACGGGCGGCCGAGCAGGCCGCCGCGCAAGCCATGTTGGAAAAGGTGAAGTCGTGAGCGAAACCCGTTGCGGCTTCGTCGCCCTGTTGGGGGCACCGAATGCCGGTAAATCGACCCTGATGAACCAGATGGTGGGGACCAAGGTCTCCATCGTCTCGCCCAAGGTCCAGACCACGCGCTCGCGCGTGCTGGGCATCGCGATGGTCGATGAAGCCCAGATCATCTTCGTCGATACGCCGGGCATCTTCACGCCCAAGCGTCGTCTGGAACGGGCCATGGTGGCTGCTGCCTGGACGGGGGCCGGCGATGCCGACCGCATCGCGCTGCTGATCGATTCCGCCAAGGGCCTGGACGAGGATACCCGCAGCATCCTGGACAAGCTGTCGGAATCCGGCCGCAAGGCGATCCTGGTGCTCAACAAGGTCGATCTCGTCAAGCGCGAGACCTTGCTGGGCCTGGCCGACCAGTTGAACCAGACCGGGCTGTTCACCGATGTCTTCATGGTCAGCGCCCAGACCGGCGACGGCGTGGCCGATCTGCTGAAATTCTTCTCCGGTATCCTGCCGCCCGGGCCGTGGCTTTATCCCGAGGACGAAGTCTCGGACATGCCCATGCGCCTGCTGGCCTCCGAGATCACCCGCGAGAAGGTGTTCCTGCAGCTTCACCAGGAATTGCCCTATTCCATCGCCGTCGAGACCGAATCCTGGCAGGACCGCGACGACGGCAGCGTCCGCATCGATCAAGTCATCTATGTCCAGCGGGAAAGCCAGAAGCCCATAGTGCTGGGCAAGCAGGGCCGCCAGGTGAAGGCCATCGGCGCTGCTTCGCGCACGGAACTGGAACATATCCTGGAACGCCGGGTCCATCTGTTCCTGCATGTGAAGGTGCGGGAGGATTGGCTGGAGCGCCGGTCCCATTACAGCGACATGGGCCTGGATTTCGACGTCTAGCCGCTGATGGAATGGAGCGAGGAAGCCATCCTGCTTTCGGCCCGCCGTCATGGCGAGGCAGGGGCGGTGGCGACGCTCTTCGCACGTGGCAAGGGCGTGCATGCCGGCATGGTGCCGGGCGGGGCGAGCCGGGCCATGCGGGGCGTGCTCCAGCCCGGCAATCTGGTCCTGGCGACATGGCGGGCGCGGCTGTCCGAGCAATTGGGCAGCTTCCATCTCGATCCCCTCCGCGACGTGGCCGGGGCGTTACTGAGCGACGCCGCCCGGCTTTCTGCCCTCAGTTCGGCCTGCGCCCTCGTCGAGGCGGCCTTGCCTGAGCGCGAGGCCCATCCCGCCCTGTGGGATGCCACCCGCGCCCTGCTCGATGCCTTGCCCTCCGAATCCTGGGCCACCGTCTATGTGCATTGGGAATTGGCCCTGCTGCGCGAATTGGGCTTCGGCCTGGACCTCTCGGCCTGCGCGGCGACCGGCGTGACCGAGGAATTGTGTTGGGTCTCTCCCAAGAGCGGGCGGGCCGTCTCGCGTCAGGCGGGCGAGCCCTGGCGGACCAAGCTTTTGCCTTTGCCCGCTTTCCTGCTGGCGGGCGGCGAGGGCAGGGCGGAAGACCTGCTGGCCGGACTGGCCTTGACGGGATATTTCCTTGACCGGCATGTCATGGCGGCCCATGGCCTGTCTCTGCCCGCGGCCCGGTCCCGTTTGGTTGACCGGCTGCGTCCATAAGCTAGTATACTGGCCATCTTTCTCGATTTGTTCAGGTTAGCATGCCGAAAACAGCCCCCGCCGATCTTGTTCAGGACGTGAAGCTGTCCGACGCCCTGGGCGAGCGTTACCTCGCCTATGCCATGTCCACCATCGTCTCGCGCTCGCTGCCCGATGTGCGCGACGGCCTGAAGCCGGTCCATCGCCGGCTGCTCTATGCCATGCAGCAATTGAAGCTGGATCCCGATGCCGGCTTCAAGAAATGCGCCCGTGTGGTCGGCGATGTGATCGGTAAGTACCACCCCCATGGCGACGTCGCGGTCTATGACGCCATGGTCCGTCTGGCCCAGGATTTCGCGGTACGCTATCCGCTGGTCGAGGGGCAGGGCAATTTCGGCAATATCGACGGCGACAATGCTGCGGCCATGCGTTACACCGAGGCGCGGCTAACGGCGGTGGCCCAGGCCCTGATGGACGGGCTGGACGAGGATGCGGTGGACTTCCGCCCGACCTATGACGGCACCGAGCAGGAGCCGGTGGTCATGCCGGCGGCCTTTCCCAATCTGCTGGCCAACGGCTCCTCGGGCATCGCCGTGGGCATGGCGACCAATATCCCGCCGCATAATGTCGGCGAGCTGTGCGACGCGCTGGTCTACCTGATCGCCCATCCCGATTGCGCCGTGGACGCCTTGTTGCCGCTGGTGCCGGGGCCGGACTTCCCCACGGGCGGCGTGCTGGTGGAAACCGCCGAGAATGTGGCCGAGGCCTATCGTACGGGACGCGGCAGCTTCCGCCTGCGTGCGCGGTGGAGCCAGGAAAAGCTGAGCCACGGCCTGTATCAGATCGTCGTGACCGAAATCCCCTATCAGGTCCAGAAGTCCAAGCTGATCGAGAAGGTGGCCGAGCTTCTGGCCCAGCGCAAATTGCCGCTTCTGGCCGATATCCGCGACGAATCGGCCGAGGACGTGCGGATCGTGCTGGAGCCGCGCAACCGCAGCGTCGACCCCGAAGTCCTGATGGAACAATTGTTCCGCCAGACCGATTTCGAGGTGCGTTTCGGCCTCAACATGAATGTGCTCGATGCCGATTCCACGCCGAGGGTGATGAACCTGAAGGAAGTGCTGCGCGCCTTCCTCGACCATCGCCATGAAGTGCTGCTGCGCCGGTCGCGCCATCGTCTGGCCAAGATCGAGCGCCGCCTGGAAATCCTCGAAGGCTATCTGATCGCCTATCTCAACCTGGACGAGGTCATCCGCATCATCCGCGAGGAGGACGAGCCCAAGCAGGAGATGATGCGGCGCTTCAAGCTGACCGAGATCCAGGCCGAGGCCATCCTGAACATGCGCCTGCGCAGCTTGCGCAAGCTCGAGGAAATCGAGATCCGTACCGAGCATGACAAGCTGTCGGGCGAAAAGGCGGAACTGGAAACCCTGCTCTCGGACGAGAAGCGCCGCTGGAAGGTCATCTCGAAGCAGATCGCCGCGACGGCTAAGCAATTCGGCAAGAACACCGAACTGGGCCGCCGCCGTACCGAGCTGGGGGCGGCTCCTTCCGTGGTCGACGTGCCGCTGGAAGCCTTCATCGAGAAGGAGGACATCACCGTCATCCTGTCCGAGAAGGGATGGATCCGGGCGGTGAAGGGGCATGTTTCCAGCGTCGAGGACATGAAGTTCAAGGACGGCGATTCGCTGCTCTTCTCGGTCCAGGCCTCGACCACCGACAAGATCCTGTTCTTCGGCAGCAATGGCCGCTTCTACACCCTTTCAGGCGACAAGATCCCGCGCGGGCGCGGCTTCGGCGAACCGTTGCGCCTGTCCGTCGACCTGCCCAACGACGCGGAAGTCGTGGCGATGCGCGTCCACCAGCCGGGAACCAAGCTGCTGGTGGCGTCGAACCTGGGCAAGGGGTTCCAGGTCGATGAAAGCGAGGTCCTCGCCCAGACCCGCCAGGGCAAGCAGATCCTCAACCTGCCCGAAGGGACGAAAGCCGCCTTCTGCCTGCCCGTGGAAGGGGATGCCGTGGCGATTATCGGCGAGAACCGCAAGATGCTGGTGTTCAAGCTGGAGGAAGTTCCGGTGATGACCCGGGGTCAGGGCGTCATCTTCCAGAAATACGCCGCCGGCGGGGTCGCCGACATCAAGATCTTCACCCTCGCCGAAGGATTGCGCTGGAAGAGCGGCGAACGCGAACGCCATGAACCGGACCTGACGGCATGGCTTGGCAAGCGCGCATCCGCCGGTCGTCTGCCGCCGACCGGATTTCCCCGTGCAAACCGGTTTACCTGAAGGTCCGGGACTGCTATTACCACCAACGTATAAGAACGATTCGTAATGTTGCGGATGTTCTGTTTTTGCAATCGTTGCGGCCGGCATGACGCCGGCCGTAATGCAGCACGGGGGGGTGAATGTGATCGCGCTGGCTGGCCTCGTCCGCTTGATATGCACAATCAATAAAATCCTCGGACATATCTTTTCCTGGTTCACGCTGGGAATCGTCCTGATCTGCTTCACGGTCGTCGTCATGCGTTACGCCTTCTCCACCGGTTTCGTGTGGATGCAGGACCTTTACGTCTGGCTCAATGCCATGATGTTCACGGGAATCGCGGGCTATACGCTGATGCGGAACGGTCATGTGCGCGTCGATATCTTCTATCGCCCTGCTTCGACGCGGCGAAAGGCGATGGTCGATCTGCTGGGCTTCTTCGTGTTCCTGCTGCCCTTCGTGACGGTGATCTGGCTCTATTCCTGGTCCTTCGTGATGCGGTCCTGGACCTTTGCCGAATCCTCGAGCAATGCCGGCGGCTTGCAGGGGCTGTATGTCCTGAAATCCTTCATCCTGGTGTTCTGCGTCGTCGTCGGCCTGCAAGGTCTGGCCATGGTCGGACGCAGCATCCTGGTCCTGACGGGTAACGAACATCTGCTCCCCGAAGATCTGCGCTACGAAGGAAACTAAGGACCATGGATACCGTTCTGATCGGCGAGATTCTCAGCCTGGTGATGTTCTTCGGCATCATCCTGGTGCTGATGCTCGGTTATCCGGTGGCCTTCGCGCTGGCCGGCACGTCTCTTATCTTCGGTGGCATCGGCTGGTTGCTGGGAGCCTTCGATCCCTCCAATCTGGGTGCGCTGGCCACGCGCTATACCGGCATCATGGTCAATGAAGTGCTGGTTGCTGTGCCGCTGTTCATCTTCATGGGCGTCATGCTCGAGCGCTCCAAGATCGCCGAGCAATTGCTGATGACCATGGGCCAGCTTTTCGGCAGCCTGCGCGGCGGCCTCGGCCTGTCGGTCGTGGTGGTCGGCGCGCTGCTGGCGGCCTCGACCGGCATCGTCGGCGCCACCGTCGTCACCATGGGCCTGCTCAGTCTGCCGGCCATGATGCGCGCGGGCTACGACCCCAAGCTCGCTTCGGGCGTCATCTGCGCCTCGGGCACGCTGGGGCAGATCATCCCGCCCTCGACCGTGCTGATCTTCATGGGCGACATGCTCTCGGGCATCAATGCTCAGGTGCAGATGGAGAAGGGCAATTTCGCGCCCGATCCGGTGTCGGTGGGCGACCTCTTCGCCGGTGCCTTCCTGCCCGGCGTCCTGCTGGTCCTGCTGTATATGGGCTGGGTGATGGTCAAGGCCGTCATCGATCCCAAGAGCTGCCCTGCCATGCCCATGAACGAGACCGAGCGCAAGAATATCGTCCGCCAGGTCGTCGTGGCCTTGATCCCGCCGCTGGCCCTGATCGTCGCCGTGCTGGGTTCGATCCTGCTGGGGATTGCCACGCCGACGGAATCGGCTTCGGTCGGCGCCGTGGGGGCGAGCGTCCTGGCCGCCCTGCGCGGACGCCTGACCTTGCAGAATCTGCGGGACGTGATGAAGTCGACGGCCGAGATCACCTGCATGGTCTTCATCATCATGTTCGGTGCGACCGTCTTCTCGCTGGTCTTCCGCATGATGGGCGGTGAAGCCCTGGTCGAGGAATTCCTCTCCTCGCTGCCCGGCGGCGCCCTGGGTGCGGTGATCTTCGTCATGCTGCTGATGTTCGTGCTGGGCTTCATCCTGGACACGTTCGAGATCATCTTCATCGTCATGCCGATCACGGCACCGATCCTGCTGATGATGGACGTCAACCCGATCTGGCTCGGCGTGATGATCGGCGTGAACCTGCAGACCAGCTTCCTGACGCCGCCTTTCGGCTTCTCGCTCTTCTATCTGCGCGGCGTGGCGCCCAACAGCGTCTCGACCTTGCAGATCTATCGCGGCGTGATCCCCTTCGTGGCGTTGCAGATCCTGGCGCTGGCCGCCCTGTTCATGTGGCCCAACCTCGCCACTTGGCTGCCGACCATGATCTTCCGCTGATCGCGGCAATCATCCGGCCCTGATTACAAGGCCCGCGTCCGATGGCGCGGGCCTTTCTTCTTTTCTTGTCTCGCCGGGTCTCCATCCAGTCATGAAAAAAGGCCCGCACCTTGGGGTGCGGGCCTTGCCCTCAGGTCGCTTGTGGGAAGGATCAGCTGAGATTGGTGAAGAACTTCTCGCGGGCCTGCAAGAAGGCCATGTCCACGTTCTGCGTGCGCTCACGCAGCAGGGTCATGGCCTTGATGAAGGATTCGGCGGTCTTCTGGGTCAGGGGATCGCCGCCTTCGCGCAATTCGCGCAGGATATCGGCCGAGGCCTTGGCACCGGCTTCGACGATCTCCTCGGGGAATTGATGGACCTGGACGCCATGCTTTTCGACCAGGACACGCAGGGCCTGCGGATCATGGGCATAGAAATCGGCGGTGACCTGCTCGTATTCGGCCTGGCAGGCGATCTCGACGATCTTCTGCAGGTCCTTGGGCAGGGCCTCGAACTTGGCCTTGCTGACGGTCAGTTCCGTCGCCATGCCCGGCTCGATGAAGCTGGGGAAATAGTAGTTCTTGGCGACCTGGTGGAAGCCCAGGGCGAGGTCGTTGTAGGGGCCGACGAATTCGGCGGCATCCAGGGCACCCGATTGCAGGGCCTGGAACAGTTCGCTGGCCGGCAGGTTGACCACGGTGGCGCCCAGACGCTCCCACACCTGGCCGCCGAGGCCGGGGGTGCGGAACTTCAGGCCGCGGATGTCCGACAGGCCGGTCAGCTCGCGGCGGAACCAGCCGCCCGCCTGGGTGCCGGTCTGGCCGCTCAGGAAGGCCTTGACGCCGAACTGGGCATAGACCTCGTCCCAGACTTCCTGACCGCCGAGATAGCGGATCCAGGCGCTGAGTTCGTTGGCCGTCATGCCGAAGGGCACGCCGCTGAAGAAGTTCGCCGCGCGGGACTTGCCGTGCCAGTAATAGGGGGTGCCGTGGCTCATCTCGGCCGAGCCTTCGATGACCGCATCGAAAGCCTGCAGGGCGGGCACCAGCTCACCTTGGGAATAGACGCGCACCGTCAAGCGACCGTCGGACATTTCGGTGATACGCTGGCCCAAGCGGGCGGCGCCGACGCCGATGCCGGGGAAATTCTTGGGCCAAGTGGTGACCATGCGCCATTCCTGCTTCCCCTGGGCGATTGCTGGCTTGGGGAAGGAGGAGGCGGCGAAGGCGGCACCTGCGACGCCGGTGACAGCTGCACCGGAGAGGAATTCGCGACGTTTCATATTTCGTAATCCTCCCTGAGGGTCGGAGTGTCGAGACCATCCCTGCAGCCAAAGAAACGATGACGCTGGGGCGTGTCCCGAGCCGATCTACTTTCTGCAAGGCATTGCGGATAAAAGGCGGCCATATAACGAGCCGGGCGGGCATTATAGGGACAAAAGTTGGGGGTGCAATGCCCAGTCGTATGCCGAAGGCCTTGGTTTTGGCTGCCCAATAGTAAAAGAAGGCCCGTGCCTTGCGACACGAGCCTCCTTCCTATCCGGTGAGCCGGCGTTTAGCTCAGACCGTTGAAGAACTTCTCGCGCGCCGCGAGATAAGCCATGTCCACGTTCTGGGTGCGCTCGCGCACCAGGGCCAGGGAGGTGGCGTAGGAATCGGCGGTCTTCTTGGTCAGGGCGTCGCCGCCTTCGCGCAATTCCCGCAGGAGATCGGCCGAGGCCTTGGCGCCGGCTTCGATGATGTCCTCGGGGAATTGGTGGATCTTGACCCCATGCTTCTCGACCAGCGTGCGCAGGGCTTGCGGGTCGTGGGAATAGAAGTCGGCAGTCATCTGCTCGTATTCGGCCTGACAGGCGATCTCGACGATCGTCTGCAGGTCCTTGGGCAGGGCCGTGAACTTCGACTTGCTGACGGTCAGTTCGAAGGCCAGGCCGGGTTCGATGAAGCTGGGGAAGTAGTAGTTCTTGGCGACCTGGTGGAAGCCCAGGGCGAGGTCGTTATAGGGGCCGACGAATTCGGCGGCATCCAGGGCACCCGATTGCAGGGCCTGGAAGATTTCGCCACCGGCCAGGTTGACCACGGTGGCCCCCAGGCGTTCCCACACCTGGCCGCCGAGGCCGGGGGTGCGGAACTTCATGCCCTTGATGTCATTCACCGATGACAGTTCGCGGCGGAACCAGCCGCCGGCCTGGGTGCCGGTCTGGCCGCAGAGGAAAGCCTTGACACCGAACTGGTCGTAGACTTCGTCCCAGATTTCCTGGCCGCCGAGATAGCGGATCCAGGCACTGAACTCGTTGGAGGTCATGCCGAAGGGAACGCCGCTGAAGAAGCTCGCCGCCCGCGACTTTCCATGCCAGTAATACGCGGAGCCATGGCTCATTTCCGCCGAGCCTTCAATGACCGCATCGAAGGTCTGCAAGGCGGGAACCAGTTCGCCGGCGGAATAGACGCGCACCGTCAAGCGGCCGTCGGACATTTCGGTGATGCGCTGAGCCAGACGATTGGCGCCGACCCCCATGCCGGGGAAATTCTTGGGCCAAGTGGTGACCATCCGCCACTCTTGCTTGCCTTGAGCAATGGCAGGAGTCGCAAAAGTGGCAGAGGCGGCGGCGACGCCCGTCACGGCGGCGCCGGTCAAAAAATCGCGGCGTTTCATTAAAGGTCTCCTCCCGGGGACTTATTATGATCTGTTTATGATCTGGCAAAGCGGTGATGGAGACATATCCATCCTCGCGCGCAGCCCCTGGGGGTTGATCCTTACCTTGGGGTTGCGTTTGACGAATTATAAATACAAATCGCCCGAACGCAACTGTCCTCCTTTAGCGGTATCCTCAAGAACTTGCCGCTCTTTCTGCTCTTCGCGCTTTCTGGCCGCGTCGGTCTGCGCCTTGGCGTCGATGACGCGCCATCCGCCGGGGCCGAAGGCTTCCAACGGGGCGAAGCGGGCCTTGTAGGCCATCTTGCGGCTTTCGGCGATCCAATAGCCCAGATAGACATAGGGCAGTCCCAGGCGCTTGGCCTCCTGCACCAGCCACAGGATCACATAGGTGCCCAGGCTGCGCTCGGGCTGGGTCGGCTCGAAGAAGCTGTAGACGGCCGACAGGCCGTCGCTCATGCGGTCGGTCAGGCAGCAGCCGATCAGTACCCCCTGCGGGTCGCGGAACTCGATCAGGACGGTGTCGATGGGGCTGTCCTCGACCATCGAGCGGTAGTCGTAGAAGCCCATCAAGGCCATGTCGCCGCCGGAATGGCGGGAGTCCTGGTAGCGCGAGAACAGGCGGTACTGTTCCGAGGTAGCGCGTGCCGGCACTTCCGAGGCGCGCAGGTCGCCGTTGATCTTCTGCAGCCGCCGCATGGACCGCTTGGAGGTGAATTCATCGACGACGATGCGCACCGGGACGCAGGCATTGCAGCCGGGGCAGGCGGGAGTATAGGCGATGGAATGGCTGCGGCGGAAGCCGGCCCGGGACAAGGCTTCGTGGAGGACTTCCGAATCCGGCCCCGTCAGTTCGGTGACGATTTTTCGTTCCAGCCTTCCCGCAATGTAGGGACAGGGCAGGGGTGCTGTGGTGAAGAAGAAATGTGGCCGCTTAAGGGGAATATGATCCATTGTCCTGCATCGGTCCCGCTTGTTCATACAGTCCCAATATGGTGCTGCGTGGTAAGTCCTGCCAGCATCGACAAGAGGCAGGTCACCTGCCTGTCTCGGAGGAGAGAGCATTTACCACGATCGTACCTGACAGGAAGTCGTGCAAGGTCCGACGGCGGGGGTTGAAGAACACCACGAGAAGAATAAGTGCGCCGGTCAGGGCCAGGGAGCCGTAGAAGCAGATCGTCTGGATCGCCGCCTGAAGCAGGGTCGGCGGCGTCTGGGCCACCGGGGCTGGGCCGACCAAGCTGCGGACATGCAGGCCCATGACCCGCATCCCCAAGGTGGCAGAGCGGCGGCCGCCGATCAGCAGGATGTGGTAGGCCAGCGGCGTCAGGGCCGTAGCCAGGGCCTGGAACGGCGCGAGAAGGCCGAAGGTCAGCAGCGTCGCCATGCCCGTCAGCAGCCAGACCCCGGCGATGAGGAAGAACAGGATCACCGCATCCAGAAGATAGGCGAGGCAGCGCTTGAGGGTCACGCCGTCATAATATTGCGGCTGACGCACCGGGTCGGGCGCTTCCTGCCGTGGCGAGGTGCTGCCGTTTTCGAAGCTGGGCATGGAACCGGACATGGACGAAGACCCTCCCTAGCCGCGGCGGAACTGGGCCGCGGCGCCAGTACGGTTCCCGCCGGGGCGGGAACCGTGAAAACCATGCCACCTATCTGGCGCTGCCCGGGGACAATTGAAGCCCGGACCGGCTAAAGGAAGGGCCCTTTAGCGGCTTTCCACCCGCAGAACCCCGGGCACGGGCTGTTCGCGCAGCAGGACGATGCTGATCCGGCGATTGCGGGCATCGCTGGGATCGTCGGCCACCAGCGGGTCCTGGTCGGCCCGGCCGACGACGCGGTCGATGCGTTCCTCGGGCACGCCGGCCATCATCAGGACGCGCCGGCTCGCCAAGGCACGGTCAGCCGACAATTCCCAGTTGGTGTAGCCCGAGCCGTCGGCGAAGCGGGTCGCGTCGGTATGGCCGGAAATGGCGATCTGCTTGGGCAATTGCTGCACCACGCGGCTGACCAGTTCCAGAAGCGCACGGGTATGGCCGTACATATTGGCGCTGCCGCGCGGGAACATCGCCAGGCCTTCCTGGTCGACGATCTGGATCCGCAGTCCTTCCGGCGTGTTGTCCACCATCAGGCTGTCCTTGAGCTTGGCGAGCTCGGGGATCGACTGCATGGCCTGTTCCAGCGCCTGCATGGCCCGTTCGAACTGCTGCTGTTCGCGTTCGGCCATGGCTTCTTCGAACTCTTCCTGGGTCAGCCCTTCCGACGGGTCCGTCAGGTCCTCGCCGCCCGAGCCGATGGTCGGCGGCGGCAGGGAATGGCGAATGGCGGGCGAGCTCAACTGGCTGGTCATCGCGCCTTCGCCGATGGTCATGCCGCCCAGCATGCCACCGGCGCCGCTGCTCGAACGGGACAGGGATGCCGGCGCGAAGTAATCGGAAATCCCCTTCAGCTGCTCTTCCGTGACGGCATTGAGCAGCCACAGCAGCAGGAAGAAGGCCATCATGGCGGTCACGAAGTCGGCGTAGGCCACTTTCCAAGCGCCGCCATGGTGGCCGTGGCCACCCTTCTTGATACGCTTGATGATGATTGGCTGGTTGCTGTCGGCCATGATCGTTATCAGTCAGGAGGCAGGTTGGTGACCGTATCCTCGACCTCCGAGAAGGAGGGGCGGACTTCCGGGGGCAGGGTCTTGCGAGCGAATTCGATCGAAACCTGCGGGGCGTAGCCCTGCATATGGGCCAGCAGGCCGGCCTTGATGCATTGCATGTAGCGGGTTTCGGAGTCGAAGACCTTGGCCATGCTGTTGCCGATCGGGCCGACGAAGCCGTAGGACAGCAGAACGCCGAGGAAGGTCCCGACCAGGGCCGCGCCGATCAGGCCGCCCAGCACTTCCGGCGGTTCGGTGATCGAGCCCATGGTGTTGATGACGCCCAGCACGGCGGCGACGATGCCAAGCGCCGGCAAGCCGTCGGCCATGGTGGTGACCGCCCCGGACATGGCGTGGGCTTCCTCGTGGTGGGATTCGATCTCGGCGTCGATGATCGCTTCCACCTCGTGGGCATTGTTGGTGCCCAGGGTCAGCAGGCGCAGATAATCGCAGAGGAAATCGCGGCTGTGATGGTCGGCGGTGAATTTCGGGAACTTCTGGAACAGCGGGCTTTCGTCGGGCTTTTCCACATGGCTTTCCAGGGCGAGGTCGCCCTTGGTCTTGGCCAGCTTGAACACCGAATAGAGCAGGCTGAGAAGCTCGATATAGCTGGCTTTGTCATGGCGCGGGCCGCGGAAGATCAGCTTGATGTTCTTGACGGCCCCCATCCAGACCGGGCGGGGATTGCCCAGGATGAAGGCGCCGATCGCGGCCCCGCAGATGATCAGCACTTCGAAGGGCTGCCACAGGATGGACAAGTTACCGCCATGCGCCCCATAGCCCACAAGGACCGAGCTCGCTACGACAACCATGCCGATGATTGCAAACATACTGAAAAACCCTGAAGTGTGGCCGGTGGGGCCTATAACCCATTAGAGGTAGCTATAATTCCCGTTGCGGTGCACAAGTCAATGGAAGATATGCCTTAACGAGCGATACCCGAGCACGGCAAAGGGCCTTATTGCTAGCTTTATCCTTCCATCCGTTTCCTGTATGAAGCATTAACGACCAATCGATTTCGACCGGAACGGAGCTCATGACTGTCGATCCGCGCAGCTTTCGCAAAGCCCTGGGTTGCTTTCCCACGGGAGTGACCGTGGTGACCACGGTGAGCGAGACGGGGCAGCCGGTCGGCGTTACCGTCAGTGCCTTTTCTTCGCTTTCGCTGGAACCGCCGCTGGTTCTGTTCTGCCTGGACAAGAAGAACAACAGCCTGGAAGCGCTGCGGGCTTCGGGTCACTTCGTCATCAACGTCCTGCGCGACGATCAACGGGAATTGTCGATCCGCTTTTCTTCCCGCATGGAGGAAAAGTGGAAGGGCCTGTCCTATGACAGCTGGGTCACGGGCTCGCCTGTTCTTCCCGGTTGCCTTGCCAACATCGAATGCCGTACCAGCGAAGTCATCGACGGGGGCGACCACGCCATCTTCATTGGCCAGGTGGTGCGGCTGGAATCGCGCCCGGCGGGCCAGCCGCTGGTCTATTTCCGGGGTGCCTATGCCGATATCGGCTGCACCGCCGGTTTGCCCTAAGGGGCCGGAACCGCCTCTGTTCGCCTTTTCCGCCATCGAGGCTTTGCGGCCGATGCGCCCTTTGGAAGAGGAGGTTGGATGTTGAAGGCCTTGCGCCTTGCCGCCGCGACCACATTGCTGCTTGCCGGTATGGCCCTGCCGGTTTCGGCCCAGGAGGACTTCGCGGCGTTCCTCGAAGGGCTCAAAGCCGAGGCGCGTTCGGCCGGAATCAGCGAGGCCACGATCGAGGCCGCGTTGAGCGGAGTGGAGCCGGTGCCGCGCGTGATCGAACTGGACCGCAGCCAGCCCGAGCGCACCCTGACCTTCGAGCAATACCGCAACCGCATCGTTTCCCAGGAACGCATCGCCCGGGGACGGCAGCTCTACGACGAGAACCGCGAATTACTGGAGGAGATCGGCCGCCGCTATGGCGTGCAGCCGCGCTTCATCGTGGCGCTGTGGGGAATCGAATCCGATTACGGCCGCGTGACCGGGGACTTCCAGGTGGTGCCGGCCCTTGCCACCCTGGCTCATGAGGGGCGCCGGGCGGCCTTCTTCCGCCAGGAATTGCTCGCCGCCCTGCGGATCCTCGATGAAGGGCATATCCCCGTCGGGCAGATGACCGGTTCCTGGGCCGGGGCGATGGGCCAAAGCCAGTTCATGCCTTCGAGCTTCCTGCGCTTCGCACAGGACGGCAACGGCGACGGCCGCCGGGATATCTGGAATTCCCGTCCCGATGTCTTCGCCTCGATCGCCAATTACCTGTCCCAGTCGGGCTGGAACCGTAACCAGACATGGGGCAGGGAGGTGCGCCTTCCGGCCGGATTCGACCAGCGTCTGATCGGAACCGCCACCCGCCGCAGCGTCAATCAATGGCAGGCGCTGGGTGTGCGCCGTGCCGATGGCGGCAATCTTCCTTCCAGCACGATTCAGGGCTCGCTGGTAAGGGCCGGGGAGGGCGGGCCGGTCTTCCTCGTCTACGACAATTATCGCACCTTCCTTACCTGGAATCGGTCCACTTTCTTCGCAGCATCGGTCGGATTACTTGCGGACGCGATCGGCAGTCAGTAAGGTCTACCACCTAAGTGGGGACATTGCTGAAGGTCGTTGATGATGCGAAAGGCTGTCTGGACGAAGTTGCTCGCCATCTCGGTGGTGGGCGGCATAACGGCAGGTTGTGCCCAGACAGAGCTGGCCGTTCATACGGCCAAGACCCTGACCCCGGCCCCGAGCACCAAGAGCACGGGCAACTACAAGGTCGGGAATCCTTATCAGATCAGGGGCGTATGGTATTACCCTGCGGTCGATTACAATTACGACGAGACCGGCATCGCCTCGTGGTACGGCCCGGGCTTCCATGGCAAGCAGACCGCCAACGGCGAGATCTTCAATCAGAACGACATAACGGCGGCGCATCGTACCCTGCCGATGCCTAGCCTCGTGCGGGTAACCAATTTGGAGAATGGCCGGTCGATCGTCGTGCGGATCAACGACCGGGGGCCCTTTGCCCATGGCCGCATCATCGACCTGTCGCGGCGCTCGGCCCAGCTTTTGGGCTTCGAGCAGCAGGGCACGGCCAAGGTGCGGGTGCAGATCCTGGCCGAGGAAAGCCGCCTGATGGCGCAAGGGCAGGACCCGGGGACGCCCGCTCCGTCGGCCGCGCCGCGCGTCACCGTCGCCGCCGAGACCCTGCCGCCGCCGGGAAGCAACGAAAGGCCCCAGCCGGTGGTGCATACGCCTCCGCCGGAACGTCTTTCCCCGCCGCCCGCTCCCGAAATGGTCCTGGAAAACCAGACGGTGCTTCAGGGAACGCCGGTCAACACCCAGGTCTATGTGCAGGCCGGGGCCTTTTCCCTCTATGACAATGCCAATCGCCTGAGCGCGCAATTGTCCGGCCTGGGCATGGCCCAGATTTCCACCGTCCATGTCAATGGCTCGGAGTTATACCGCGTCCGTCTTGGTCCCTTTGCCAGTGTCGAGGAAGCCGACCGTCTACTCGCCACGGTGATCCATTCGGGCTATACCGATGCAAGGATAATCGTCGATTAACGGATGCGCGTCATACTTAAGGCGCAATCTAGGTCTATGGACGCCGTTGATCCGTCTCCAAGCACAGGCATCGAGAGTAATGGTAGCAATCACGCCCTCCTTCCTCCGTCGACCGCTCGCCGCAGTCATTACCGCCACGCTTCTCGTGGTTGGCTCCGCCGCCCATGCGGTCGAGGTCGAAACTGCCGCCCGCGAGGCCATCCTGGTGGATTTCGCCACCGGGAAGGTTCTGTTTGAGAAGAACGCCGACGAGCTGATGCCGCCGTCCTCGATGAGCAAGCTGATGACCAGCTACATGGTCTTCGACCATATCAAGGACGGCAGCCTGTCGTTGGAAGACACTTTCCCGGTCAGCGAGCGGGCTTGGCGCAAGCAAGGTTCGAAGATGTTCGTCCATGTGGGCGACCAGGTCAGCGTCGAGGACCTGCTGCGCGGTGTCATCGTCCAGTCCGGTAACGATGCCTGCATCGTGCTCGCCGAGGGACTGGCGGGCAGCGAAGAGGCCTTCGCCGAGCGGATGAACCGCCGGGCGCGTGAGATCGGCCTGACCTCCTCGACCTTCCGCAACGCCACAGGCTGGCCGGATGAAGGCCATCTGATGACCGCCCGCGACCTGGCGACCCTGGCGCGGCGTCTGATCATGGACCATCCGGAATATTACCACCTCTATTCCGAGCGGAATTTCACCTATGCCGGCATCACGCAGGGCAACCGCAACCCGCTGCTTTACCGCAACATGGGAGCCGACGGCCTGAAGACCGGCCATACCGAGGCCGCGGGCTATGGCTTGACCGCCTCGGTGCAGCGCGACGGCCGTCGCCTGATCCTGGTGGTCAACGGCCTGAAGAGCATGCAGCAGCGCGCCGACGAATCCGCCCGCCTGCTGGAATGGGGCTTCCGCGAATTCGATAATTACACCCTGGCCGAGGCCGGCGAGGCCTTCACCGAGGCCGAGGTCTGGCTGGGCCAGAAGGCCACCGTGCCGCTGATCGCCGCCGACAAGGCCGTGGTCACGCTGCCGCGCCGTGCGCGTGAGAACATGGAAGTGAAGGCGGTCTATGAAGGCCCCGTCGCCGCCCCCATCCGCAAGGGTGACCAGATCGCCAAGCTGGTGGTGTCGGTGCCCGATCAGGCCCCCATCGAATTGCCGCTCTATGCCGGCGCTGATGTCGAACGCCTGGGCTTCGTCGGCCGTATCGGGGCCGCCCTGCAACATGTGGTCTTCGGACCCAACTGACGGATGTCATGACCACCACAGGACGGCGCGGCCGTTTCATTACGCTGGAAGGCGGCGAGGGAGGGGGGAAATCTACCCAGACCCGTCTGCTGGTCGAAGCGCTGCGCCGGTCCGGTCATGCGGTGGTCCAGACCCGCGAGCCGGGCGGATCGGCCGGGGCCGAGGAAATCCGGCGCCTTCTGGTCGAGGGGGCGACGGATCGCTGGGACCCGATGACCGAGGCCCTGCTGCATTACGCCGCGCGCCGTGACCACGTCCTGCGGACCATCGAACCGGCCCTGGCCGCCGGGCAATGGGTGGTCAGCGACCGCTTCGCCGATTCCACCCTTGCCTATCAGGGCTTCGGCCATGATCTGGGGGCAGAGGCCATCGAGCGGCTGCATCATGCCGCCATCGGCGATTTCGCTCCGGACCTGACCCTGATCCTCGACCTGCCCGTGGAAGAGGGGCTGAAGCGCGCCCTTGGCCGGGGCGGCGCCGAGGACCGTTACGAACGCATGGACAGGGATTTCCATCAACGCATGCGGGACGGTTTCCTCTCGATCGCCCGCAGGCAGCCGCAACGCTGTGTGGTCCTGTCCGCTCTGGGGAGCGTGGGAGAGGTCCATGGGCGGGTGATGGAGGCAGTGGCCGCCAAGTTCGACCTTGCACTGTCATGAGTGCCGACATTCCGCTTCCCCGTGAGACGCCGCTTCTGCTCGGACATGCGGCAGCTGAACGCGCCCTGGTCGATGCCTGGTCTTCCGGGCGCATGGCCCATGCCTGGCTGATCTGCGGCCCGCGCGGCATCGGCAAGGCCACCCTGGCCTATCGCTTCGCCCGTTTCGTGCTGAGCGGCGGTGCGGCGGAGCAGGGCGGGGGCTTGTTCGGCGATGCAGTCCCGCCCGGCCTGGATATGGCTGCCGACCATCCGGTCTTCCGCCGTGTCGCCGCCGGAGGCCATGCCGACCTGAAAGTGGTCGAGCGCGGCTGGAGCGACGACAAGCAGACGCGCAGACGCGGCGAGATTGTGGTGGAGGACGTCCGCGGCGTCGGTGCCTTCCTGTCCTTGACCGCCGCCGAGGGCGGCTGGCGCGTGGTCATCATCGACGCTGCCGACGAGATGAACCGTTCCAGTGCCAATGCCGTGCTGAAGGTGCTGGAGGAACCGCCGCGCAACGCCTTGCTGCTGCTGGTGGCCCATAGCCCGGGACGGCTGCTTCCGACCATCCGGTCGCGCTGCCGCCGCCTGATGCTCCAACCGCTGTCCGAAACCACCGTGCTGGAACTGCTGCGGCGCAATCGGCCAGACCTGAGCGATGACGATGCCAGGGCCTTGGCGCGGCTGGGCGAGGGCAGTGTCGGCCGGGCCCTGGCCTTGGCGGGCGAGGGCGGGCTGGACCTCTACCGCGACATGGTCGGGCTGTTGCAGGGCCTGCCCCGGCTGGATATTCCCGCCTTGCATGCCTTCGGTGACCGGGTGTCGCGCAGCGGCGCCGATCAGGCCTGGCGCACGGTGACCGAGCTTTTCGGCTGGTGGCTGGCCCGCGTCATCCGCACCGGAGGCGCCCGCCAGTCCATCGCCGAGGTCGTACCCGGCGAGGCGGAGGTGGCCGAACGGCTGCTTTCGGCGGCCAGCCTTGATCAATGGGTTGAGGTGTGGGAAAAGAATACTTCCTTGTTCGCCCGCGCCGACGCGGTGAACCTCGACCGCAAGCAGGTCGTTCTAAACGCTTTTCAGACCGTGGAGCGGCTGGCGCGCCCTTGACCCGCCGGCCGGGACCCATAGGTCTTCTATAGCCTTCTCGGGAGAGACCGATGTCCGGGCCGAAGCCCTTCTACATCACCACGCCGATTTACTACGTCAACGACGTCCCGCATATCGGCCATGCCTATACCACCCTGGCCTGCGATGTGCTGGCGCGTTTCAAGCGGCTGGACGGCTATGACGTCAAGTTCCTGACCGGTACCGATGAACACGGCCAGAAGGTGGAGAAATCCGCCGCGGCCAAGGGCATCGCCCCCCAGGCCTTCACCGATACGGTCTCGCAGAATTTCCGCGATCTCGCCGTGCGGATGAATTTCTCCAACGACGACTTCATCCGCACCACGGAGCAGCGCCACAAGCAGGCCTGCCAGGCCTTGTGGAAGCAGTTGATCGACAAAGGCGAAATCTATCTGGGCGCTTATGCCGGCTGGTATTCGGTGCGTGACGAAGCCTTCTATGGCGCCGACGAACTGAAGGACGGTCCCGACGGGCAGAAGATCGCCCCCACCGGCGCGCCGGTGGAATGGGTCGAGGAGCCGAGCTATTTCTTCCGCCTCTCGGCCTGGCAGGAGCGGCTGCTCGACTTCTATGAGAAGAATCCGGATTTCATCGCCCCCAATTCCCGGCGCAACGAAGTCATCAGCTTCGTCAAGGGCGGCCTGACCGACCTGTCGGTGTCGCGCACCAGTTTCAAATGGGGCGTGCCGGTGCCCGGCGATGACCAGCATATCATGTATGTCTGGCTCGATGCCCTGACCAACTACATCACCGCCGTCGGCTATCCCGAGACCGGTGGCGAGTATGCCCGCTACTGGCCCGCCGACCTGCACATGGTCGGCAAGGACATCCTGCGTTTCCATGCCGTCTACTGGCCGGCCTTCCTGATGGCCGCGGGCTTGGAGCCGCCCAAGCGCGTCTTCGCCCATGGCTGGTGGACGAATGAAGGCCAGAAGATTTCCAAGTCGCTGGGCAATGTGATCGATCCGCTGCAGCTGATCGAGCGCTACGGCCTGGACCAGGTGCGTTACTTCCTGCTGCGCGAAGTGCCCTTCGGCAATGACGGCGACTTCTCGCATCGCGCCATGGTCAACCGCATGAATGGCGAACTGGCCAACGACCTGGGCAATCTGGCCCAGCGCGTGCTGTCGATGATCGCCAAGAATTGCGAGGGCAAGGTGCCGGAGCCCGGCGCGCTGTCCGGCGACGACGAGGACCTGCTGAGCGAGGCCGGGGCGCTGCTGGAACGGGTGCGCGACCTGTTCGACCGCCAGCTTTTCCACGATGCCCTGGAAACCATCTGGGTGGTGGTGCGCGCGGCCAATGCCTATGTGGACCGTCAGGCTCCCTGGGCGTTGCGCAAGACGGATCCCGACCGCATGAAGACCGTCCTCTACGTCCTGGCCGAGACCATCCGCCGCATCTCGCTGCTGATGCTGCCGGTGGTGCCGGATTCGGCGTCGCGGATGCTCGACCAATTGGCGGTGGGCGGTGAGGAGCGGACTTTCGCCGCTTTCGGCACGGCCTTGGTGGCCGGGACGGATCTGCCCAAGCCGCAGGGCGTGTTCCCGCGTTTCGTCGATGCCGAGGAGGATGTGGCCTGATGCTGGTGGATAGCCACTGCCATCTGGATTTTCCGGACTTCGCCGAAGAATTGGATGATGTCGTGGCCCGCGCCGGCGATGCCGGCGTCGGGCTGATGCTGACCATCTGTACCCATGTCACCCGTTTCGAGCAGGTCCTGGCGGTGGCCGAGCGCTATCCGCAGGTCTATTGCACGGTCGGCATCCATCCCCATGAAGCCGGGAACGAGCCCGATACCGATGCGGCCCGGCTGATCGAGATGGCCCAACATCCCAAGGTCGTGGGGTTCGGCGAGACGGGGTTGGACTATTTCTACGACCACAGCCCCCGCGATCGCCAGCAGGCCAGTTTCCGTGCCCATATCCGCGCAGCCCGGGAAACCGGCCTGCCGGTCGTGATCCATACTCGCGATGCCGACGAGGATACCGCCCGGATCATCACCGAGGAAATGGGGCAGGGGGCTTTCCCCGGGCTCATCCACTGCTTTAGCTCTGGACCAGAACTGGCTGATATCGCAGTGAAGAACGGGCTTTACATCTCGCTGTCCGGTATCCTGACCTTCAAGACGGCGGAGCCTATTCGCGAGACGGTGAAGGGCCTGCCGCTGGACAAGTTGCTGGTGGAAACCGACTCTCCCTTCCTGGCGCCCATCCCCAAGCGGGGCAAGCGCAACGAGCCGTCCTTCGTGGCCTATACGGCCGCCAAACTGGCTGAACTGAAAGACACGGATTCCGCGGCCATCGCCGAGGTGACGACGGAGAACTTCTTCCGCCTCTTCGCCAAGGTGCCGCATAGCGCGAAGGTGCCGGGGTGAAAGTCACGATCCTGGGCTGTGGCGCGGCCGGCGGCGTGCCGGTGATCAGTGTCGGCTGGGGCGATTGCGATCCCGGCCAGCCCAGGAACCGGCGCAGGCGCCCCTCGATCCTGGTGGAGGAGGGGGGCACGGCCATCCTGGTCGATAGCGGCCCCGACCTGCGCCAGCAATTGCTCGATGCCCAGGTGCGGCGCCTGGATGCCGTCTTCTATACCCACGATCACGCCGACCACGTGCATGGCATCGACGAGTTGCGCGAGATCAACCGGCTGATGAACGGCCCGCTCGACGTTTTCGCCGAGCCCCAGGTCCTGGACTCCATCCGGGGGCGGTTCGGCTATGTCTTCGCCGAACTCGATACCGGCAAATACCCGATTTACAAGCCGCTGTTGATTCCGCGTCCCCTGACCGCCCCGGTCGAGGTCGGCGGCATTGCCGTCAGCTTCTTCGAGCAGGACCATGGCTGGAGCAAGAGCACCGGCTTCCGCTTCGGCGATTTCGCCTATTCCACCGACGTGGTGAACCTGCCCGAGGAATCCTTCGCGGCTTTGGCGGGCGTGAAAACCTGGATCGTCGGCTGCCTGCAGTTCAAGCCCCACCAGACCCATGCGCATCTGGACAAGGTGTTGGAATGGGTCGCGCGCGTGAAGCCGGAACGCGCCATCCTGACCCATATGGGGCCGCGCATGGATTACGACCATGTCCGCGCCCTTTGCCCGCCGGGTGTCGAGCCCGGCTATGACGGCATGGTGATCGAAGTCTGATCCGCCGCCTTCCTTTCCTGGCATCGAACTTGCGTAGCGTGGGCACCATCAAGCGGTGCAAGCCCCACCCTTGGTGCCTTTGTTGTTGGGATTGGATGGGGAAAGCATGGTCGAGGATCTTCGAACTCCTCAAAGCGGCTCTGCATTGCGTTTTCTGATCTCAGCCAAACAGAGCGAAATCCGCAGCCTGGAACAGCTGGCCGTGATGAGCGAGCTGGTGCAAGGCTTCAGCGTCTTGACCCATGCCATGCAGAAGGAGAGGGGGCTTTCCAGTCTCTATCTCGGGTCGCGGGGAGGGCGCTTTGCCGATCAGCTTGCCCAACATGTGAGCGAGTGCCTGAAAACGGAGCAAAGCCTCCGGCTTTGGCTGGATCGCTTCGTCGAGGATAGCGGCAGCATGAATGCCGGGGCGCGCCTGCTCAGCCGTATCGCCTATGTACTGCACAAGCTCGATGCTCTGCCGGGCATTCGGGCGCAAATCCGGCGATTGGCCATTGCGCCCCAGGACGTCGTCACGGCGTTCAGCGAGATTGTCGCGGGGCTTCTGGCCGTAGTGTTCGAAGCTGCGGATACGGCTGCCGATCCCGAGGTTTCACGGGCCTTGGTGGCCTTGTTCAACCTGATGCAGGGCAAGGAATTCGCCGGGCAGGAAAGGGCGATCGGCGCCGCAGGCTTTGCGCTGGGGCGGTTCGAGGCGGCCCAGCATCAGCGTTTCCTGCATCTGATCGAAGCCCAGCACCGTTCCTTGCAGATTTTTAGCGAATTCGCCCAGGCGGATCAGGCGGAATTCAGCCGCGATATCCTGTCGGGGCCGGAAATCGCCGAATTCGAGCGGATGCGCCGTTTGGCCTGCGTCGGCGGTTTGAGCGGGGAACTGAAGGGCGTGGAAAGTACGGCCTGGTTCGATCAGGCCACCCGGCGCATCGACGCCATGCGGTGCGTGGAGGAGCGCCTTGCCGGCGATTTGCAGGTGTTGTGCACGGCCAAGCTGGAAAAAGCGCGCGCCGATCTGCATAGCCAATACCATCATCTGGAAAGCCTGACACCCGGCACCGCGACCGACAGCACGCAATCGGTCGCCATTTTCCTGGGGAAGGCCGATCCGGCACTGATCGAAGGCGCCATCGAGACGGGTGTCAGCGTCTACAGCGTCGATGGCCTGAGCCCGCAATTGGGACGTTCTATCCTGGATCTGGTCCAGGCGCAGTCGCGTCGCCTTCAGGACATGAGCGACGAACTGAAAATGGCGCGTGCGGCCCTGAACGAACGCAAGGTGGTTGAACGCGCCAAGGGATTGCTGATTACTCATCGCGGCCTGACAGAGGATCAGGCCTACAAGCTGTTGCGGCAGATGGCCATGAACCAGAACAAGCGCTTGGTCGAAGTGGCCGAAGCCGCCTTGGCCATGGCCGACGTTCTGAAAAAGTAGAGGGAAAAGCGCCGGAAGACGTTCCAGGCGAAAGTCGCATAATTCTCTGTATGAAGCCAAAGCCGTGAAAGCCAGATGGCTTCACCGCTTTCTCTCCATAATATACATTATGCGACAATTGGTGATTAGGCTTTTACGCCTTCTGATGGGATGGTGCAGCCGCTTTGGCTACGCCATCCCAGAAAGAAGCTCCCTTCCCGTTAGGTTTTAATCATGCCGCTCAGGACTTCCTCGGCGCTTGCCTGATAGTTCTTCACCGAGCTGGTCCACTGGCCCCAGATTTCAGTGTCGATCGTGTCGCCGTTATTGCCGAGATTTTGCAGGCGGCGCTGGTCCTCTTCGGTCAGGACCTGTTTCGGCAAGGGTTCGAGATGCCGGACATCCTCGGCGGTGAGCCCGATGGCCTTCCCTACCCTGTTTCCGTAATCGTCATGGACCAGCAGCAGATGCCAGAGCATGCGTTCCTGCACGTCGCGTTCGCACTGGCTCAGCATCTCTCCCATGTTCTTGACGAGGTCGTCGCGCTCCCAGTCCATCATGGTCACATAGCGCCCGCGGGCCTGCACATAATCGTTGCGCCGCTCGATGACGGTGCGTGTCAGGCGCCCCTTTATTTCCGGCGGCAGATTGGGTCCATCCTCGGGCGCTTCCTTCAGGCCGCTATGGAGGGACGGCTCGTAGTTGACATGCGGGTTCTGCCCCGGCGCCAGGTCCACATGATACGACATCTGCCCGCCGCGCTGATTGGTCGCAACTTTCTTGGCGGCATTCTTGGGCTGGTTCACCGGAAGCTGCAGATAGTTCGGCCCGACGCGATAGCGCTGGGTGTCGGAATAGGAAAAGGTCCGGCCGACGAGCATCTTGTCGTCCGAGAAGTCGAGCCCATCCACCAGGACGCCGGTCCCGAAGGCGATCTGTTCGTTTTCATTGTGGACGTCCTGGATGTTGCGGTTCAGGGTCATCACCCCGACATGCCGCAACGGGAAGTCCTTCTCGGGCCAGATCTTGGTGTCGTCGAGCGGATCCCAGTCCAGTTCCGGATGTTCGTGGTCTTCCATGATCTGCACGAACATGTCCCATTGCGGGTAGTCGCCCCGTTCGATGGCCTCGTACAGATCCTTGGAGGCGCTGCCCAGGTCCTGGCCCTGCACCTTGGCCGCTTCGGCCGCCGTCAGGCTGGCGATGCCCTGACGTGGGTGAAAATGGTATTTCACCAGCACCGTCTCGCCTTCGGCATTGACCATCTTGTAGGTGTTGACTCCGAAGCCCTCCATATGCCGGTAGGATGCCGGAATGCCGCGCGGGCTGAACAGATGCGTCAGCATATGCATCGATTCGGGCGTCTGGCTCATGAAGTCGAAGATGCGGTTCGGCTCCTGGCGGAAGGTCACCGGATCTGGCTTCAGCGAGTGGATGACATCCGGAAACTTGATGGCGTCGCGGATGAAGAACACGGCCAGATTGTTTCCCACCAGGTCCCAGTTGCCGTCCTCGGTATAGAATTTCACGGCGAAACCGCGCGGATCGCGGGCGACTTCCGAGGAATCCCGCCCCCCGATCACGGTGGAAAACCGGATCGCCAGATCCGTCTTCTTCCCCGCCTGCTGGAAGATCTTGGCACGGGTATATTTCGAAGCCGGTTCATCCCCGATCTTGCCGGTCGCCTCGAACTCGCCATAAGCCACGAAGCCCCGGGCATGGACCACGCGCTCGGGGATGCGCTCGCGGTCGAAATGGCTGATCTTTTCTAGGAATTGATAATTTTCCAAGGTCGCCGGGCCGCGGCTTCCGACCGTGCGCTGTGACTGGTTGTCGATGACGGGGTGGCCTTGGCGATTAGTCAGGATGCGGGGATCGTTCCCCTTGTCATCATTGCTGCTCATCGCGATCTCCTTGGCTTGGCTTCCAGGGAAATGGGGCCTTGCCTATCCCCGTCAACACGCCATGCGGGAAGCGTGGACTACGAATGGGGGGCTTTGCCGCGTCCTTGCTCTTATTAGCGCTTGGGTTCTCCCGACGACGGCAGGCCGGGGCACCGCACGAGGAAGGGGATCGGCTTGCCGGCGCTTGTGCGAGCCCTACTTTTGAACCATCTCCTATTCGCGGGAATCCGAGATTATGTGTCGCATCCTCCTCTTTCCCCGAAATAACAAAAGCAATATTGCCTCTAAAGAGATAGATTGCGGCCCTCCCCGCTTCCTTTCTGCCCCTGGGTGAACACGAGGACCTATCATCCGTGTCAATGACGTCCATAAATGCTTGGAACAGGCGGCTTTCCGCTTATGCAGCCCCTGTTGCCTGGCGCAGCTTCACCCAGTTGGGGGTGACGCTCTTTCTTTTCGCGATCGCCATCGTCGGCGCGCATGCCCTCTACCAGTTGTCCTGGGCCCTGGCCCTGCCATCGAGCATCGCCGCCGGCCTGCTGCTCGTCCGGCTGTTCATCGTCCAGCATGATTGCGGCCATTATTCCTTTCTGCGCAGCCGTGCTGCTTGCGACTGGATCGGCCGTGGCCTCTCGATCCTGACCTTCACCCCCTATTATTTCTGGCGGCGGGACCACGACAAGCATCACGCCACCTCGGGCGACCTGGACAGACGGGGCGTCGGCGACATTGATACGTTGACGGTCAAAGAATACCGGGCGATGGATTTCTGGGGACGGTTCCGCTACCGCCTCTACCGGCATCCGGCGGTCCTGTTCGGGATTGGCCCGGCCTGGCAGTTCATCATCCGCAACCGCCTGCCTCTCTGGCTGAGCGGCAAGACCGCCCGCAAGGCGGCGCGCAGCATCCTGCTGACGAATGTCACGATGGTGGTCTTCTTCGGCGGCCTTGGCTGGCTGCTGGGCTATGGCGAGGTTGCGGCGGTGTGGCTTCCGGCCATCCTGGTCGGCGCCTCGGTCGGCGTGTGGCTGTTCTACGTCCAGCACAATTTCGAACACACCTATTGGGCCCGGCACGAGGAATGGACCTATGTCGATGCCGCCTTGCGGGGATGTTCCTATTACAAGCTGCCGGGCTGGCTGCACTGGCTGACCGGCTATATCGGCTTTCACCACATCCATCATCTGTCGGCGAAGATCCCGAACTACAACCTGCCCCGCGCTTTCGCCGAGGTCAGCGAATTGCAGGATGTCCGCTCGATCGGCCTGCTGGAAAGCCTGGGGGCGGTCCGGCTGGCCCTGTGGTGCGAAGAGCGGCGCCACATGGTGTCGTTCCGCGAGGCGGCAGCAGCCTGACCGCTTGACGGCAATGGATTTTTAGATCGGGGGCGTTCGGCAAGGACGCCCCCGATTTCTTTTTCAGCGCTTGACGAAGCGGGCGAGCTTCAGGATGACCCGCAGCGTGCGCAGGACCGGCCCCAGCTTGCGCATGGAGGGCAGGCCCAGCCCTGGACGGGCCGCCGGTGCACTCGCCCTGGCGGCGGGGCGGCGCTGGCGCGCGGCGGATTTGGCGCGGCCCGTGGAAGGAACGGAACTGCGCCGGGTGGTGTTCGACTTCTTCATGAAAAGCCCCTGGAGAGCATGAGACGGTGGGCTTCGTTTGTAGGGCCAGGATTCGGGCTTATCAAGCCCTTGCTGCGGCCTCGCCCTGCCCGCCTTCCCTGCCCGTTTGACACGGGCTTTGCGATCGGCCTTTAATCGCCGGCACAGCAACGACCGGAAAGACCATGTCGGAAACTCCACTCGACCGCCTGCTTCAGATCATGGCCCGCCTGCGCGATCCCGAAACCGGCTGCCCCTGGGACCTGGAGCAGACTTTCGCGACCATCGCACCCCATACCATCGAGGAAGCCTATGAGGTGGCTGACGCCATCGCGAAAGGCGACATGGCGCATCTGAAGGACGAGCTGGGCGATCTGCTGTTCCAGGTGGTCTTTTACGCCCAGATGGCGCGCGAGGAAGGACATTTCGATTTCCAGGATATCGCGGCCGCCGTCGCCGAGAAGATGCTGCGCCGTCACCCGCATGTCTTCGGCGATGCCGAAATCGGCTCGGCCGAGGCCCAGACGCGGGCTTGGGAAGAGACCAAGGCCGCGGAACGCGCCGCCAAGGGGCAGGAGGAACAGGGCGCCCTGGCAGGGGTGGCGCTCGCCCTGCCCGCCCTCACCCGCGCCCTGAAATTGCAGAAACGCGCCGGACGGGTCGGATTCGACTGGGCCGAGGCCCATCAGGTGCTGGACAAGATCGAAGAGGAAATCGCCGAACTGCGCCACGAGATCGACGAGGGGGCGCCGTCCGACCGTCTGGAAGACGAAATCGGCGATGTCCTCTTTGCTTGCGTCAATCTGGCGCGTAAGCTCGACCTCGACCCGGAAGGCGCCTTGCGCCGGACCAATGCCAAGTTCGAGCGGCGGTTCCGCCATATCGAAGCTCGACTCGCCGCGCAGAATCGTTCTCCGAAGGACGCCTCTCTCGACGAGATGGAGGCATTGTGGGTCGAGGCCAAACTGGCCGAGCGTCAGTAGGATTGCATAGGGGAACGGGGCAAAATGGGGGCGTTGTATCGTGGGGGGCGTTTCGCCCTGCTGTCCGGGCTGTTGGTCTTGCTGCTTTCCGGCTGCTACCTGCCCAACAAGTTCATGGCGGAGCTGCGCATCAGCCGGGCTGGTGCCTATGCCTTGTCCTATAACGGCGAGCTGATCTACGGCCCGCTCTTCCGCGATGCCATGACCGGGAAGGTCAGCATGGCGGAGGCCCGCGAGAAGGTGCCGCTCTACGAGCGCGACCTGAAACGGGATGCAGCTTTCAAGACGGTCCAGCCCGTCGGCGATACCGGGGTCTATCGGGTAAGCTACGAGCGGGAATCCGTGCTCGATCCCAGCCAGTTGGTCAGCTTCGTGCGCCGCAATGCCGAGATCTTCTCGCTGCGTGCCGTCGATGACGGCCGCGTCATCCTGCAAGGCCGCACCCTGTCCGTGGCGGAAGCCAACCGGATGATGGCGCTCGGTTTGAATGTCGAGGGCGAATTCCGCGTTGTCACCGATGCCCGCGTGCTCGAACACAATGCCGGCGAAGTCCGGTCCTATGCGGGGTATCTGGTCTATATCTGGAAGATCGAGAACGCGCTGTCGCCTGCCCCTCGGCTGGTGCTGATGCGCGGATGACGGGAGAAGAAAAGATCATGAGCGATTTCACCGGCCGTACCGTCTTCATCACGGGTGCCACCGCCGGCTTCGGCCAGGCTGCCGCGCGCCGCTTCGCCCGGGCCGGAGCCAAGCTGGTCATCTGCGGCCGCCGCACCGATCGGCTGGAGAATCTGAAGGGGCAACTGGACGTGCCGGTCCATGCCCTGACGCTCGATGTCCGCGACCGCGAGGCCGTTCTCGCCGCCGCCGCGTCCCTGCCTGCCGATTTCGCCGAGATCGATGTGCTGGTCAACAATGCCGGTCTGGCCCTGGGGCTGGAACCGGCCCACAAGGCCAGCCTGGACGACTGGGAGACCATGGTCGACACCAACATCAAGGGGCTGATGTACTGTACCCGCGCCCTGCTGCCGGGCATGGTCGAGCGCCAGCGCGGCCATGTCATCAATATCGGTTCGGTCGCGGGCACCTATCCCTATCCCGGCGGCAACGCCTATGGCGGCACCAAGGCCTTCGTGAAGCAGTTCTCGCTGGACCTGCGCGCCGACCTGAGCGGCACGGGCGTGCGCGTCACCAATATCGAGCCGGGCCTGTGCGAGACCGAATTCTCGATGGTGCGCTTCAAGGGCGATGCGGAAAAGGCGGGCAAGGTCTACCAGGACACCACGCCGCTTTCAGCCGAGGACATCGCGGACTGCATCTTCTGGACGGCCGCCCTGCCCGCCCATATGAATATCAACCGTCTGGAAGTCATGCCGACGGTGCAGGCCTTCTCGCCCTTCTCCATCACCCGCAAGACTTCCTAGCCGTCAGGGCGAGGTCTGCGCGATCAGCGGCCGCAACTCTTCCCAGCTTTGCCGCCCGGGGGCCAACAAGGCGCCCCCGGCATTGCTGGGCAGCGGACGATAGGGAGTGCCGTCGAGCAGGGCGCAGAAGCCGCCTGCCTCGGTGAACATCAGGATGCCGGCGGCATGGTCCCAGGGGTTGAGGCGCTTGTAATAGGCGAAATCGAGGCGCCCCCGCAGCATCTCCAGATAATCATGCGCGGCGCTGCCGTGGCGGATCAGCCCCTTGACGGCGGCTTGCAGGGGCTTGTTCCTGCGGAACCCCAGCGAACCGGTCATCTGGTCGAGGGGAGATTCGGCAGGGATGGTGACGCGCCGTCCGTCCAGCCAGCTCCCCTGCCCGCGCACCGCCGTGGCCATCACCCCATTGACCGGATCGTGGATCCAGCCCGCCATGGTCCGCGCGCCCATGACCAGGGCGACGATGACGCCGAAAACCGGCGTGCCGTGGGCGAAATTGCGGGTGCCGTCCACCGGATCGATGATCCAGACCGGCTGATCGCCCGACAGCAGGTCGAGGACGCGGGGATCGGCGGCCACCGCTTCCTCGCCGACGACCAACGAGCCCGGCAGCAGTTCGGGCAGCAGGCGCGAAAGCAGCTTTTCCGTCTCGGTATCGGCCTCCGTCACGAAATCGCCCGGCGACTTCTCGCGGATCTGGTGGGCTTCAAGGGCCTTGAAGCGGGGCAGGATCTCGGTCTCGGCAGCCTGGCGGATGAGATCCGAGACGTGGTCGATATCGGGAAGCATCACTGACTAGGGTCCTGAGTTGTCTCCATCCCTCCGCCGCAAGCGGTGGAGCCGCTGGACGTCGGCCGCATCGAGGCGCACCATCATATAGGCGTGATCCTCGTCGTCGCGACGTTCGACCACTTCGCCATGCTGATACAGCCAGGAAATAGTGGCCCCGTCGGTCAGGCGCAGGGAAACCTCCACCATTTCGCGGTTGGCGGCCAAGCGCTGGTCAAGCAAGTCGAGCAAGGCGGCGCTGCCCTCGCCGGTCAGGGCGGAGATCGGCATGATGCCTTCGGCGCGGCTGGCCTGGTTGAGCACCTCGGCCCGGCGATGCTCGTCGAGCAGGTCGATCTTGTTCAGCACCTCGACCAGGCCCTTGTCCACCTGCTCGCCGATTCCCAGTTCCCGCAGCACGGTTTCCACATCCTGTTTCTGCGCCTCGGCGTCGGGATGGGCGACGTCGCGGACATGGACCACGATATCGGCCTCCAGCACCTCTTCCAGCGTGGCGCGGAAGGCGGCGACCAGTTCGTGCGGCAGGTCGGAAACGAAGCCCACCGTATCGGACAGGATGACCCGGCGGCCAGACGGCAGGACCAGGCCGCGCATGGTGGGGTCCAGCGTGGCGAACAACTGGTCCTTGGCCAGCACGTCCGACTGGGTGAGGCGGTTGAACAGGGTGGACTTGCCGGCATTGGTGTAGCCGACGAAGGCGACGATGGGATAAGGCACGCGGCGGCGCGCCTTGCGGTGCAATTCGCGCGTCCGCTTGACCTCTTCCAGCTCGCGTTTCAGCTTCGTGATGCGCTCGCCGATCATGCGGCGGTCGGCCTCGATCTGCGTTTCGCCCGGGCCGCCCAGGAAGCCGAAGCCACCGCGCTGGCGTTCGAGGTGGGTCCAGGACCGCACCAGGCGCGAGCGCTGATAGGACAGCGAGGCAAGCTCGACCTGCAGCCGCCCTTCCCGCGTGCGGGCGCGCGCGCCGAAGATCTCCAGGATCAGGCCGGTGCGGTCTATGACCTTGCAGTTCCAGGCCCGTTCCAGGTTGCGCTGCTGCACGGGCGAGAGATGGGTATCGACCACCGTCACGCCCACCTGTGCATCATGCACGACCTCGGCCAGGCGCTCGACCGCCCCCTGCCCCAGCATGGTCGCGGGACGGATCTTGGAGACGGGCACCACCTCGGCATGGACGACGGCGAGATCGATGGCCTCGGCCAGACCGACCGCTTCGTCCAATCGGGATTCAGGCAGACGGCTTCCCTCCGCCGCCGATTTGACGGCGGGGTGAACCACCATGGCCCTTGCGGGAAGTTTGGACTCGCTGCCTGCCGCTTCGCCGCCCACTTATTCTTCGCCGGCTTCTTTACCGCCGTCGAAAAGCTGGACGGGCGCCGACGGCATGACCGTGGAAATGGCGTGCTTGTAGACGAGCTGGGTATGGCCGTCCCGGCGCAGCAGGACGGAGAAATTATCGAACCAGGTGACGATCCCCTGGAGCTTCACCCCGTTGACCAGGAAGATCGTGACCGGGGTCTTGTTCTTGCGGATGTAATTCAGGAAGACGTCCTGAACATTTTGGGATTTTTCCGACATGGGTGTTGCCCGTTGTTATTGCCCCAAGGAAATGGGACAGGAATTACCCTGCCCCCGAACGGAAGTCGTTAGCATCAAATCGGGGATATGGGAACCGATAGTTCATGCACAAGGGCGGCAAATTCGCCACAGCCGATTACATGACGCTTGGGAGGATAGGCGTCGAACTCGCCCTCGCCCGGCCGATGCTCGCGCATGAGCACGGGAACGCAGCCGGTCGCCAGCGCGCATTGCATGTCCACCACCGCATCGCCGAGGAACCACACATCCTCGCCCGGTTCGATGCCCGATCCTTCCAGGGCCATGAAGACCGGCGCGGCGCTGGGCTTGTCCTGGGCGGCATCGGTGGCCCCGACCAGACGCCCGAAATAGGGCGTCCAGCCCAGATGCTCGGCCTCGCGGCGCAGGAAGGCGCCGTTCTTGTTGCTGACCACGGCGAGATAGAGGCCCGCCTCATGCAGGCCGCGCAGCATTTCGGCGGCTCCCGGCAGCGGCTTCAGGCGTTCGATATGGACGGCGGCGAAGCTGGCATAGAAGACGTCGCGCGCTTCCATCCAGCGATCGCCGAAGAGAATGGGGAAATGATCCCGCAGCGACAGCGCCACGCGCGCCCGCGTCTCTTCCAGGCTCCATTCGGGATGGCCCATATGGAGCATGGTCGCGTTCAGGGCTTCATGGATGCAGCCCCAGCTATCGACCAGCGTATTGTCCCAGTCGAAGATCACGGCACGCGGTTGCTTCATGGATTTCGTTAAACTCCCAGACCGATGGCGTCGAGATAGAGCGCGCGCAGGCGCTTGGTGGTTTCGCCGGGTTTGCCGTCGCCGATGGCGCCGCCGTCGAGGCGGGTGACCGGCAGGATATGGTTGGTGGTGCTGGTGATGAAAGCCTCGCGTGCCGCCTTGGCTTCTTCCAGCGTGAAGGCGCGCTCGACCAGACGCAGCCCCTGCTCGGCGGCAAGCTCCAGCACGGCCCGGCGGGTGACGCCGTTCAGGATGGCATTGCTGGCGTCGCGGGTAACGAGTTCACCATCGCCGGTGATGATCCAGGCATTGGTGGCCGAGCCTTCGGTGACGAAGCCCTCGTCGTCCACCAGCCAGGCCTCGAACGCCCCCTGTTCCTTCGCCGCCTGTTTTGCCAGGACATTAGGAAGAAGCGACAAGGATTTGATATCACGGCGTTTCCAGCGGATATCGGGAACCGAGACCACGGCGATTCCCCGGTCCAGAACGGCCTGCGGCGTCGGCTTCTTGCTGCGGGCGAAAATGACCAGGCCTGGGCGGGCGTGAAGCGGGAAAACATGATCGCGCCGGGCGACGCCGCGCGTGACCTGCAGATAGACATAGCCGTTCCGCACGCCGTTACGGCGGATAACCTCGCGCATCACCAGCATCAGGGGCGCGCGCTCCATGGGCTGGGCCATGCGCAATTCCCGCAGCGACCGGTCCAGGCGGTCGAGATGGCGCTCCTCGTCCACCAACTGCCCCTTGACCGCGGCAATGGCCTCGTACACCCCGTCGGCGAACTGATAGCCCCGGTCCTCCACATGGACCTTGGCCTCCGCATAGGGCTGGTAACGGCCATTCACATAGATGATGCGCGACATGACGGCTCCTAGAAGTATTCCAGCCGGACCGTGAACATCTTCTCGACCTTCTTCACCGCCTCGGCCGTGGAGAAGAGTACCACCCTGTCGTCGGTCTGCACCACGGTATTGCCGCGCGGGCTGATGACATGGCCGTCACGGACGATGGCGCCCAGCAGCACGCCATTGGGCAGCTTGATCTCCTTCAGCGGCTTGCCCACCAGCGGCGAGGTCTCCAGCGCATCGGCCTCAATCAGTTCGCCGAAGCCCTCATGCAGCGAATGGACAGCATGGATGCGGCCCCGGCGCACATGCTGGAGGATGGTGGACACGGTGATGGCGCGCGGGCTGATGACCACGTCCACGCCCAGCGTACTGACCAGCGGGTTGTAGGTGTTCTTATTGATCAGCGCCATGGCGCGCTTGGTGCCGAAGCGTTTTGCCAGCAATGCGGAAAGGATGTTAGTCTCGTCGTCATTGGTGACGGCGACGACCGTCTCGACCTTACGGACATTGGCTTCATCCAGGATCTCGGGATCGAGGACGTCGCCATTCAGCACCACCGTGTGATGCAGGGTCTTGGCGACATATTCGGCCCGCTCGCGCTCAAGCTCGATGACCTTGACGTTGACGCCCTGATGGGTCGCCTCCAGCTGCTGCGCCAGGAAGAGGCCGATATTGCCGCCGCCCAGGATCAGCACGCGGCGGGCTTCCTGCTCCTCATGGCCGAAGGCGCTCATCGCCCGGTCGGTATGGGAGGTGTCGACGACGAAATAGACCTCGTCGCCGCATAGCATCTGGTCGTCGGGGGTGGGCACCAGGGCACGGCCCTGGCGGACGATGCCGATGATGACGATGTTCAGGTCCGGGAACAGCACGGTCAACTGGCGCAAGGGCGTGTTGATCAGCGGGCATTCCTCGGAACAGCGCACGCCGATCAGCCTCACCTTGTCGTTGGCGAGCGGAATGACTTCAAGCGCTCCAGGCACTTGCAGGCGTCTGTTGATGGCCCGCGCGACCTCGATCTCGGGCGAGATGATCACGTCGATCGGCATGTTCTCGCGCGAGAAGAGATTGGCCCAGACCGGCTGGAGGTAGCTCTGATTGCGGACGCGGGCGATCTTGGTGGGAACGTTGAACAGGGAATGGGCCACTTGGCAGGCGATCATGTTCACTTCGTCGGCATGGGTCACGGCGACGATCATGTCGGCGTCTCCGGCGCCTGCCTGCTCCAGCACCGTCGGGTGGGAGGCATAGCCAAGCACCGCCTGCACGTCCAGCGTATCGCTGATCTTGCGGATCAGTTCCGGGCGCTGGTCGATCACGGTCACGTCGTTGTTCTCGCTGGCCAGGTAGTGGGCGATGTTGAAGCCCACCTGACCGGCGCCGCAGACGATCACCTTCATAAATTGCTCCTAACAGCGTTTCGTGCCGCGCTCGACACGCCCCCCATCGCCTCTCTTCCCGGGCAAGTGGGCGGCCCCCTGGCGGGGCTCGGGCTTCAAAGCGCGGCTCTTTCGCGCAAGGGATAAACTTGCTCTAGACGCTCCGTACCTTCTCGTCGGCCACACCGAGCATCTTCAGCTTGCGGTGCAGGGCGGAACGTTCCATCCCGATGAAGGCCGCGGTACGGGAGATATTGCCGCCAAAACGGGTGACTTGGGCAAGCAGATATTCGCGTTCGAACATCTCGCGGGCCTCGCGCAGCGGCAGGGTCATGATTTCTCCCGACTTCTCCCAGCGCAGGACATTGGGCGTGATGGCGCCGATTTCAGCGGGCAGCATGTCGGCGCGGATCGGCTCCCGCGCGTCGCCCGGCGCCATGATCAGGACCCAATCCATGACATTGCGCAACTGCCGTACATTGCCCGGCCATTCATAACCTTGAAGCGCGGCCAGGGCGTCCTCGCCCAAAGGCCGGGCGGGCAGGCCCGCGGCCTGGGCGGCGCGGGCCATGAAATGACGGGCCAGCAACGGGATGTCCTCGCGCCGCTCACGCAAGGACGGCATGCGGATCGGCACCACGTTCAGCCGGTAGAACAGATCCTCGCGGAAGCGTCCGGCGGCGATTTCGGCCTGGAGATCGCGGTTGGTGGTGGCGACGACGCGCACATCGACCTCGACGCGCCGCGAGCCGCCGACCCGCTCGAAGGATTGCTCCTGCAGCACGCGCACGATCTTGCCCTGCGTTTCCAGGGGCATGTCGGCCACTTCGTCCAGCACCAGCGTGCCGCCATGGGCCTGTTCCAGCGTACCGGTCTTGCGCGGGCTGTCCGGCGCGTCATGGCCGCTTTCCATGCCGAAGAGTTCGATCTCCATGCGGTCGGGATGCATGGCAGCGCAGTTCAGCACGACCAGCGGTCCCTGGGAGCGGCGCGAGCGGGAATGGAGCATGCGGGCGGCCACTTCCTTGCCGCTGCCCGCCGGGCCGGTGATCAGGACGCGGGAGCCGGTCGGAGCGACCTTTTCCAGCGCCTGGCGCACCTGGATCAACGGCGCGCTTTGCCCAAGCAATTCGTCACCGGCCCCTGCCCGGCTTTTCAATTCCTCGTTCTCGCGGCGCAGGCGCGCGGCCTCGATGGCGCGTTCGACGATCAGCAGCAGGCGGTCGGACTCGAAGGGCTTCTCGATGAAGTCGTAGGCACCGCGCTTGATGGCGCCGACGGCGGTTTCCACCGTGCCGTGGCCGCTGATCATCACCACCGGCACCAGCGGATGGTCGCGCTTGATGGCGTCCAGGATCCCCAGGCCATCGAGGCGGCTGCCTTGCAGCCAGATGTCGAGAATCACCAGGCTCGGCCGCCGTCCCTGGATGGCTTCCAGCGCTTGGTCGGCATCGCCGGCTTGCCGGGTACTGTAGCCTTCATCCTCCAGGATGCCGGAAATCAGCATCCGAATATCGGCTTCGTCATCGACGATCAGAATGTCATGCGCCATGACTGGCTTCTTCCGCTTCCGTCGTAGCTGTCATTGCAACCATATCGGGTCCGGTAAAGATCAGTCCGACCCGTGCGCCCCCTTCGGGCATGTCTTCAAGAATGAGGCCACCGCCATGGTCTTCCATGATTTTCTTCACAATGGCAAGGCCCAAGCCGGTTCCCTTCGCGCGGGTGGTGACATAGGGCTCGGTCAGGCGGTCGCGCTCTTCCTTGGGCAGCCCCTTACCGTTGTCCTCGACCAGGATCGCCACATGGTCCTTCTCGACGACCAGCCTGGTCCGCACCAGACCGGGCGGTGCATCGGCATCCTTGCGCCCCTGGATGGCCTCGACGGAATTCTTCAGCAGATTGGTCAGGGCCTGCCCTATCAACCTGATATCGCAGGACAATTCGACTTTTCCCGCAGGCAGTTCGGTTTCGAAGGCGACATCCGGATAGCCGTTGCGGGTCAGGAAGACCGTCTGGCGCACCAGATCGCCGAGATCGGCCTGCTTCATCACCGGAGCGGGCATGCGGGCGAAGGAGGAGAATTCGTCGACCATGCGCCCGATATCGCCCACTTGGCGGATGATGGTGTCGGCACAGGTAACGAATGTCTCAGGATCACTCTGTATCTCTTTGAGGTATTTACGTTTCAGCCGCTCGGCGGAAAGCTGGATCGGGGTCAGCGGATTCTTGATCTCATGGGCGATACGGCGGGCCACATCGGCCCAGGCGGCCTTGCGCTGGGCCGAGAGCAGTTCGGTGATGTCGTCGAAGGTGGCCACATAGCCCACGACTTCCGATCCCAGGCGTTCGGAAGCGAGGCGGACCAGCAGGGTGCGCGGCCGGCCCTGGCGGGTGATGCGGAGTTCCGCCTGGACGGGCCGGTCCGGGCGGCGCATCACGGTTTCCACCAGTTCCGCGGCTTCCGGCAACAGCTCCGACAGCGGCAGCCCGGTCATGGCTTCGGGTTCCATTTCCAGGAATTCCGCCGCCGAACGGTTGGGCAGATGGACCCGTGCCTCGGTGTCCAGGCCGATGACGCCGGCGGAAACACCGGCCAGCACCGTCTCGGTGAAGCGGCGGCGTTCATCCAGTTCCCTGTTGGCCTCGATCAGGTCGCGTCGCTGGCTGTCCAATTGCTGGGTCATGCGGTTGAAGGCGCGGCCCAGCGAACCCAGTTCGTCCGCCGCCGTCTCGCCGACCCGGGCCCCCAGGTCGCCCGCCCTCACCCGCTCGGCGGCATCGATCAGGTCGGCAATGGGCCGCGCCAACTGGGTGGCATAGCTGAGGCCGACCCAGACCGCCGCCAGCAGCAGCAGTAAGGCCACCAGTACGAAGATCATGGTGAAGGTGATCTCGATGTCCGACCGGTTGCCTTCCAGGCGCTCGAACTCGGCGACGGCGCTGGCGGCACGATCCACATGGCCGACCACCTTGGGATCGATGAAGCGGCCGACATAGAGATAGATGGGCGACAGGTCCCCCCCCAGCTGGACCAGGGCGCGCACGCGGTCTTCGGTGTCGGTGGTCATGACCGGCACATCGCCCCGCGCCGCCCGCTCCAATGCCCAATAGGGAATGGTGTCGATGGACATCTCGATGGCGAAGGAGAAGCCCGACCGCGCCAGGACCCGGCGTTCGGAATCGAAGACCACCGCCTCGGTCAGGGCGCGGATGGCGGCCTGGGAGGAGACGATCTGGTTCAGCGCCTCGCGGCTGCGGAAAAGTTCGGGGCCTTCGCGGTTGATGTCGTTGGCCATGGCCAGCAGGTCGCCAACAATGACCCGCTGGTGTTCCTCGAGATAGGCCACCGCCACCGCCTTGCTCTCTTCGAGTGCCGTGCGGACGCGCTCGGAGAACCAGGTTTGCAGGCCGAAATTGAAGAACAGCGCCGAGAAGACGGTCATCAGGATGGTCGGCGTCACCGCCACCAGACTGAACAGGAAGACCAGGCGCACATGCAGCCGCGATCCTGCCGAACCGCTGCGCCGGTAGACCCAGATACGCACAAGGCGCCGCGCCACGATCGCCCCCAGCGCCAGCAACAGCACCAGGTCGATGTTGAGCAGGATCAGGACCTCGGTCGGACCGGCATAGGGCAGCCATCCGGCAAAGGCGCCATAGGTCAGGAACCCCGACAGGATGGCCGCCACCATCAGGGCGATGGCCAGCTTGCGTCCCAATCCTACCTGCCGGGACCACAGCGCTAGGCTATGCACGAACCTGCGCAGGGAGGAATTGGCGATGGGTACCACCACGGAAACCTATTTCAAACCCCGCACCACCTGTATGTCCAGATCGCGGATCTTCTTGCGCAGGGTGTTGCGGTTCAGGCCCAGGACATGGGCGGCCTTGATCTGGTTGCCCTTCGTCGCGTCGAGCGCCAGGGTAATGAGCGGGCGTTCCACCTCGCGCAGGATGCGGTCGTAGAGGCCCGCCGCCGGCAGGCCGTCGTCATGGGCGGCGAAATATTCCCGCAGATGGCGCTCGACTGCTCCGCTCAGCCCTTCGCCCTCGATGGGGCCGGAGGATTCGGTCATCGGCGAAGTGCCCGACAATTCGGCCTCGATCACCTCGATCCCCAGGACTTCCTGGGAATAGAGGGCCGCCAGGCGCCGCATCAGGTTCTCCAGTTCGCGCACATTGCCCGGCCAGCGATGGCGCTTCAGCCGGTCCATGGCGACCCCGTCCAATTGCTTGGGCGGCAGGCCCTCGTTGGTGACGAGGGTCAGGAAGTGGCGGGCCAGTTCGGGAATGTCCTCCACGCGCTCACGCAGGGGCGGCAGGCGGATCGGCACCACGTTCAGGCGATAGAACAAGTCCTCGCGGAACAGGCCCTGGCGGATCAGCTGGGTCAGGTCGCGGTGGGTAGCGGCGACGATGCGCACATTGGCGCGGATCGGCGTGCGCCCTCCGACGGTGGTGTATTCCCCTTCCTGCAGCACGCGCAGCAGGCGGGTCTGCGCCTCGGGCGGCATGTCGCCGATTTCGTCGAGGAACAGCGTGCCGCCCTCGGCCTGCTCGAAGCGGCCGGCGGCGCGCGCCGTGGCGCCGGTGAAGGCGCCCTTCTCATGGCCGAACAGCTCGGACTCGATCAGTTCACGCGGAATGGCGCCCATGTTGACGGCCACGAAGGGGCCGTTGCGCCGCTTGCCGTAATTGTGCAGGGCGCGGGCGACCAGTTCCTTGCCGGTGCCCGACTCGCCGTTGATCATCACCGTCAGGTCGGTGCCCATCAGGCGCGCCAGGGTGCGGTAGATTTCCTGCATCGCCGGGGAGCGGCCGATCAGCGGCAGCTTTTCCTCTTCCTCCTGGCTCACCGGCTCGCTGGCGCTGGCCTTGGGCAAGGAAAGGGCGCGCTGCACCACGCCGACCAGTTCCTTCAGGTCGAAGGGCTTGGGCATGTATTCGAAAGCGCCGCGCTGGGTCGCCTTCACCGCCGTCAGCAGGGTGTTCTGGGCGCTCATGACGATGACGCGCAGGTCCGGGCGGATCTTCTTGATGCGCGGAATGAGGTCGAGGCCGTTCTCGTCGGGCATCACCACGTCGGTGATGACCAGATCGCCTTCGCCATCCGCCACCCAGCGCCACAGCGTCGAGGCATTGCCCGTGCTGCGCACTTCATAGCCGGCGCGGCCCAGGGCTTGGGAAAGGACGGTGCGGATGCCGCGATCATCGTCGGCAACCAGGATAGTCGAAGGCGACATCAGTAGTTATCCTCGTTTTGGACCATGGGCAGCATCACTTTGAAGGAGGTCCGTCGAGGTTGGCTGTCCACTTCGATGATCCCCCCGTGATCGCCGACGATCTTCGCGACCAGTGCCAGCCCCAGCCCGGTCCCCGACGCCTTGGTGGTGACGAAGGGATCGAAGAGATGGGGACGCAGATCCTCGGGAATGCCCGGCCCGTTATCCGTGACCGAAACCAGCAGCGGCAGATGCACGCGCATGTCGCTGCCCGGCACCGCCAGGCGGACGCCATGCTGATAGGCGGTGGACAGGACGATCTCTCCTCCGTCCTCGGGCACCGCCTCGGCGGCATTCTTGATCAGGTTCAGGAAGACCTGGACCAACTGGTCGCGGTTGCCCAGCACCGCCGGCAGCGAAGGATCGTAATGTTCATGGAAACGGACGCGGCGGGCGAAACCGTTCTCCGCCACGCGACGCACATGCTCGAGCACGCGATGGATGTTGACCGGGCCCCGGTCGAGCGGACGCTCGTCGGAGAAGACCTCCATGCGGTCCACCAGGGCGACGATACGGTCGGCCTCGTCGCAGATCAGGCGGGTCAGCGTCTGGTCCTCGGGCTCGGCATTCTGTTCCAGAAGCTGCGCCGCGCCACGAATGCCCGACAGCGGATTCTTGATCTCGTGAGCCAGCACGGCGGCCATGCCGGTGACGGAGCGGGCGGCGTTGCGGCTGGAAAGCTGCTGGCCGATCTTCAGCGCGATGGATTGCTCGTTGATGGCGATGACGACCCAGCCCGGAACTTCGGGCAGGGTCGAGACCTGCACATTGATGACGCGATGGCCGGTGCGCGGCGTGTCCAGGGTGATGCCGTATTCCGAAACCATGGATTCGGAGGTCAGGGACTGCAGCACCAGCGAGAAGATCGGGCTGTCATGGGGCAGCAGGTCGCTCAGCGCCATGCCGCAGAGATGGGCGGCGCTGGATTCGAAGAGATGTTCCGCTCCGGAATTGACGTAATGGATGACCCCTTCTTCATCCACCACGATCACTGCCGAGGCCAAGGCATTGAGAATGGCCGAAGATTCAATGTTTGGTGCTGACGGCTTGCGACGTAGGAGAGCCAGTTTCTTCGCCATGATGCCTCAGGCAGCCTCGCGTTCGAGAAGCGGGGTATAGAAGTCATGAACCAGGTGGCGCACCGAGTCCACATCCGTGCATTTGTTGACCGCGGCCCGGAATTCGGTGGAGCCGCGCAGGCCCCGGCTGTACCAGGCCACATGCTTGCGGGCCATGCGCATGCCGGTATCGCTGCCGTAATGCTCGAGCATCGACTCGAAATGCTCCAGCAGCATGTCGCGCTGGGTTTCGAGGTCCGGATCCTCGATCTTCTCGCCGGTCTTCAGGTAATGCGCCACCTGCGCCAGGAACCACGGGCGGCCATAGGCGCCCCGTCCCACCATCACGCCATCGGCACCCGATTGCCGCAGGGCCTCGGCCGCATCCTCGACCGTGCAGATGTCGCCATTGACCACGACCGGAATGGAGACGGCTTCCTTGACGCCGCGCACGAACTGCCAATCGGCGGTGCCGGTATAGAACATCTGCCGGGTGCGGCCATGGACGGTGACCATCTTGATACCGCATTCCTGGGCGATGCGCGCCAGATTGGGGGCATTAAGGCTCTTGTGGTCCCAGCCCATGCGCATCTTCAGGGTCACCGGCAGGTCGACCGCCTTGACCACCGCCTCAAGGATGCGTCCGGCCAGGATCTCGTCCCGCATCAGCGCCGAGCCCGCATCGCCCTTGACCACCTTCTTGACCGGGCAGCCCATGTTGATGTCGATGATGGCGGCGCCCCGGTCCTGGTTGAGGCGGGCGGCCTCGGCCATCACCTCGGGTTCGCAGCCGGCCAGCTGCACCGACATGGGATGTTCCTCGGCGCAATTGCTGGCCATCTTCATGGTCTGGCGGTTGGCACGGATCATCGCCTGGCTGGCGATCATCTCCGACACCACGAGCCCCGCCCCGCAGCGCTTGACCAAGCGGCGGAACGGCATGTCCGTGACACCGGACATGGGGGCAAGGATGACGTTGTTGTCCAACGTGACGGGGCCGATCTGAATGCTCATGTGATTACGATCTCCTCACCTGCATAATTATTATGCAATGATGCTGGAGGCAATGGGAAAATTGATGTTCGCTTGGGCAGCGGCGACGGAATGCCTAGCCTATCAGCACGCCGGTGACGAATTTAACGCCAGGGAAGGCGAGTGTCAGCAGCAGATAGGCCAGCAGCATGAAGCGGGCTGCCAAACGCCCGCGCACTCCGGTCAGTCTTTGTGCAGCCAGCAAGCCGCCGATCACCGCGAAGGCGAAGAGCGACAGCAGGGTCTTGTGATCGAAGCGCAGGATCTCGGCCGTCTCGAAATACTGGGTCGCCATGCCGGTAGCGACGCCAAAGCCCATGACCACCCAGGCCAGGAACAGCATCTTGGAGGACAGGGCCTCGCTGTCCAGGACCGAAGGCAGCATGCGGGTCAGCCCAGTGGGCCGCTTGGTCTTCAGCGCCCTTTCCTGCAGGAAGGCCGCCAGGGCCGCGACGGCCGCCATGGTCACCAGGCCATAGGCGACGACCGAGACGCCGATATGGATTTCAAGCCAGCCCAGCGGCGCGGTTTCCGCCAAGGGGCGTCCTTCGGCCCGGTCGAAGATCGAGGCCAGCACGCCGAGCACCAATAGATAGGGCAGTAGCAGCGGCGCCAGACGCCAGGCATCGCGCACCGTCGCGGACACAGCCGCGAACAGGGCGATGCTGACGGCGATGCTGATCCACAGAGCGGCCGTCAAGCCGGTGCGCCAGCTATCGCCGAGTTGGGTGACGATCCACAGGGCGGGTCCCGCGACGGCAAGGGCGATGACGGCCCAGAACAGGCCGTCGCGCTGCCCGTCGCGGCGCATCGGGACAAGGGCGGCCGGCACCAGCGAAGCCAGGGCGGCCAGATTGAGCATGGTCGAAGTCAGCATGGGGCAGACTATAGCATCCTTTTCAGACTCGGAAAGAGTCGCACTTTCGGTTGGCCCCTTGGCAAGGGCCTGAGGCGCGATTACCGTGGCGCCCGGGACCAATGGAATCGCTTAAATCTCTGGGAAAGGAATGCAGCATGGCCCGGTGCGTGGCTTTGGTGGTGGCGGCAGGACGCGGGCGCCGGTTCGGGGGCGATCTGCCCAAGCAATATCGCGATCTAGGCGGACGGCCGGTGCTGCGCCATTCCCTGGCCCTTCTGTCCGCGCATCCCCAGGTCTCGGCGGTGCGCTGCGTGATCCATCCCGACGACCGCCCCCTCTATGAAATGGCGGCGGCCGGTCTGGGGCTGGCCGAGCCGGTCGCGGGCGGCGAAACCCGCCAGGATTCCGTCCGGCTGGGCCTGGAAAGCTTGGCGGAGATGCGGCCCGACCTGGTGCTAATCCATGACGGCGCCCGCCCCTTCCTCGATGCCGGTACCGTCTCGCGCGTGATCGGCGCGCTGGGCAACCATCCCGGCGCCGTGCCGGCGGTGCCCGTGGTCGATACCTTGAAGCGGGAAGCGAGCGGTATGGTAGCCGCCACCCAGGACCGCAGCGGACTCTGGCGCGCCCAGACGCCCCAGGGCTTCCGCTATCAGGACATCCTGTCTGCCCATCGTTCCTGCGCCGGCTACGAACTGACCGACGATGCCGCCGTGGCCGAGCAGGCCGGGCTGGCGATCGCCCTCGTCCCGGGCAGCGAGGACAATGTCAAGATCACCACTGAAAGCGATCTTGCCCGCGCTGCTCGTGCTTTCGCAGGTCCCGGCGAGACGCGCATCGGCAGCGGGTTCGACGTCCATGCCTTCACCGAGGGCGACAGCGTCACGCTGTGCGGCATCGCCGTGCCCCATGACAAGGCGCTGGAAGGCCATTCCGATGCCGATGTCGCCATGCATGCCGTGACGGACGCCCTGCTGGGCGCCATCGCGGCAGGGGATATCGGCCATCACTTCCCGCCTTCGGACCCGCGCTGGCGCGGTGCGGCCTCCGAACTGTTCCTGGCCCATGCCGCCAGTCTGGTGCGGGCCTTGGGCGGGCGCATCGTCAATATCGACCTGACCATCATCTGCGAGCGCCCGCGCATCGGTCCCTATCGCCCGGCCATGGCGGCCAATCTCGCCCGCATCCTCGATATCGGCCAGGAACGCGTGGGGGTGAAGGCGACGACCACCGAGGGGCTGGGCTTTACCGGGCGGCGCGAAGGCATTGCCGCCCAGGCCATGGCGCTGGTCCAGCTGCCTCGCTAAGGCAACGAGGTGGCGGTTTCGCTCTCGATCCAGGCGAGGAAACCGGGATTACCTTGGCTGACAGGCAAGGCGAGGACGCAGGGGCAATCGTAGCTGTGCAGATCGCGCAGGCGGTCGGTGGCTTTCGCTACCAGTTCCTCGCGGGTCTTCAGGATCAGGACCGCCTCGCTGCCCTCCTCGACCTTCCCTTGCCAATGATAGATCGAGGTCATGCCGTCGAGCACATTGACGCAGGCCGCTAGTCGTTCCTCGACCAGGGCTCGCCCCAGGCGCAGAGCCTCCTCGCGTGACGATGCCGTAACGTAAAGCAGAAAAGCAGCCATTTTCCGTCCTCCTGAAGTAGATCAGGTCCTTTTTAGACGAAAAAAAGGCGGGCGACGAATCGCCCGCCTAAGTCTCGGGTTGAGGAAGGCTACCTCAAGAAGAGGAGACGAGGCAGTTGCCAAAGGCTGATCTGCGCCGTCTACGAATAGATAGTCAAAGCCAAGCCGATTTCGATGCCGCTTGTCCGCGAAAAAGGATTAACCTTTTCAGGTGGGGCAGCCGGGAAGCCAGGTTTTTGCCAGAAGGGATTCCATGATATCGGCGGCTTCACTGATCCCTGTGGCCTTTACTGGCGGCTTCGGCGGCAAGGCCAGCACGGACTGGAGGTGATCCCCCAATTCCTTCGCCAGCATTTGCTCCACATCCAGGGGAAGGGCGCGTGCATGGCGGATCAGCCAGTCTTCCAGCGGCGGCCCCTCGGGCCAGTCCGGGCGCTTCAGGAAAAGGGTCGGCACGCCATTCACCGCCGCCTCGGCGAAGGTGCCGTACCCCGTCTTGGTGATTAGGGCATCGCAGGAGGCCAGGACATCCGTGGTGGGCATCTCCAGCGCCTCGAGCGGAACCATGTCGTCGCGGCCCGGTGGCGGTGGTGGAGCCATGATCCAGCGCCAGCCCGGCAGCCGCGGCCAGCATTCCAGCGGCAGCGCGATATTCAGGCCGCCGAAGATGACCAGGGCCGCGCGTTCCCCCTGCCCCAGTCCCAGGCGCGCCGAGACCTCGTCCCGTCTCCGGCGCCCCGCGCGGGCGATGGGGCCGATGGCGCGGGCATGCGGGAAATCCTCCATCGGCATTGCGGGTTGCGGGCGCAGGATGACCTTGGCGCGGCTGTAGCAATCCATCATTTCCCGGTGAATCCGGGATGCCCCCGGCATGGCGGCGCAATAGGACCGGTAGATGTCCGCCCAGTTGAGGGAAGACAGGCCGATCACCGGCACGCCCAGGCGCGATGCCGCCTCCATGGTCACATAGGGGATGTTGGACAGTACCAGATCCGGGGCCAGGGCCCGCAGACGCTCCGTCTCCGCCGTGATCACCTGCTCGAGCCGGTCATGGAGGCGGTGATAGCGCTGATGGCTTTCCTCCGGCAGCACGCCGATCGCCGAGCGCATCTCCATGCCGAAATCAGGCGTCTCGCAGACTAGGTCGAACGGACCCTCGAAGCGGCTCTCCAGGAACGGGCGGGGAACCTGGGTCTGGATGATCAGATGAAGCCCAGGCAGACGCTCGCGCAGGCAATTGACCGCGGGCGCCGTCATGGCCGCATGCCCATAGCCGTGGGGAGTCAGGGAAACCAGAAGCCTCTTGGAAAGCAGATCGGAGGATCGGTTGCTGAAAACCATATGAAAGGAAACTCTTCCAAGGCATGGACAGGCGGTTGCGTCGGAAGCGGTGCGGAATGCTGACGAAGTCCCTTTTCTGCGTCATTCCCCACGCTGGTGGAAAGCCATGGATCGGAGGGCAACGTCACAAGTCTCCCGCTTTTACGGAGGTGACGAATGAATGCCCAAGGAAAACCGCTCTCATCCTAATTTGGGGCGCCGAGTCAGATTATAATCCATCCAGAAGGATGGCGGGATGCGGCAGGCGTCGCGCGCCTTTTGGAAGCGGCAAACACGAAAGCGGCGGATGACCGAAGGCCCAAAGCAAAAAAGCCGCCCGGGAAGGGCGGCTTTTTTGAGAGAAGATGGTCGGAGCGGCGGGATTCGAACCCACGACCCCCGGTCCCCCAGACCGATGCGCTACCGGGCTGCGCTACGCTCCGACCGTGTCCCACCGGGTTGGTTCCGTGTGGGAGGCGCAATATACTCAGATGCCCTACCCTTGGCAACTCTCAGTTTGAACTTTTTTCAGAATTTTTTTCAGCTCCAGCAACTCTTCCAAAATACCGTTCAAGGCCTGGCGTTTCTTCTCGCTCAGGCGCGGCGGCGCAGGCGGCTCGGGCTCGATTACCGGAGAAACCGGTGCCGGCGCAGCCTCGGCTTGAGGCTCCATGGGCGCGGGCTGCGGAGCGGCAGGCTGAGGCGGCATCTGCGGGGCGACGGTCGCAGCCGGAGGTGTCGGCTCGGCGACGAGTGGCGCCAGACGAGGCTTGGTGCTCGGCGGCGCCTTCCCCCCGTTCTCGCGCAGCAATTTCTGCACGCCCTTGATGGTATAGCGGTCTTCGTAGAGTAGCTCGCGGATGCGGCGCAGAAGCTGGATGTCTTCCGGCCGATAGTAGCGGCGCCCCCCTCCCCTCTTCAGCGGACGGATCTGGCTGAACTTGCTTTCCCAGAAGCGCAGGACGTGCTGCGGCACGTCCAATTCCTCCGCCACCTCGCTGATGGTGCGGAAGGCGGCTTCGGACTTGCCGCTGCGCCGCCCTTCTTCGGGAGCGGACGCCTGGGTCTGCTGGGGAGTGAGGATGCTCACGCCGGTTTCCCTGCCTTGGCGAGGCCGTTGTTGATCCGGGTCTTGAGCAATTGCGAGGGCCGGAAGACGAGAACGCGGCGGGGCAGGATCGGCACTTCCTCGCCGGTCTTGGGATTGCGTCCGACACGCTGGCCCTTTTCGCGGACCGAAAAGCTGCCGAAGGACGAGATCTTGACCGTCTCTCCACGCTCCAGCGCGTCGGAGATTTCGTCCAGCACGAGTTCCAGCAGATCAGCCGATTCGTTACGCGACAGTCCGACCTCTTGGTAGACGGCTTCGCTCAACTGGGCGCGGGTGATGGTTTTCTCTGCCATGTCGTCCAATCCACAGGTTTCCGACATTCCTGCCAGACCCTACGCCAAACGTAGAAAACCGTCAATATCAAAGGGATGTTGACACACCTTGCAGCGGAAACTCAGCTTCCGCCGCGTCCGGACTACATGCGGACGAGGCAGGAGCCCCAGGTGAAACCGCCGCCCATGGCTTCCATCAGCACCAGCTGGCCGGGACGGATCCGGCCATCCGCGACGGCCTCGGCCAGCGCGAGGGGAATGCTGGCGGCCGAGGTGTTGGCATGGCGGTCGACCGTCACCACCATGCGGTCGAGCGGCAGGCCGAGCTTGCGCGCCGTGCCCTCGATGATGCGGCGGTTGGCCTGGTGCGGCACCATCCAGTCGATGTCCTTGGCGGCCAGGTTGTTGGCCTCCAGGGCCTCGTTGATGACGCTGGCCAGATTGACCACGGCATGGCGGAAGACTTCGCGTCCCTCCATGCGCAGATGACCGGCCTGGCCGGTCGTGGACGGCCCGCCATCGACATAGAGCATCTCGTAGTGACGGCCGTCGGAATGCAGGTGGGTCGAGAGGATGCCGCGATCGGCCGTCGTGCCTGCCCCCGCGCTCGCGCGCAGCACCACGGCACCGGCGCCGTCACCGAACAGGACGCAGGTGGTGCGGTCCTTCCAGTCGAGGATGCGCGAGAAGGTCTCGGCACCGATTACCAGGGCGGTGCGGGCCTGACCGAGCTTCAGGAAGTTGTCGGCCACCGTCAGGGCGTAGACGAAGCCCGAGCAGACGGCCTGAACGTCGAAAGCCGTGCCCCGGGTCATGCCCAGGCGGGCCTGGACCTTGGTCGCGGTGGCGGGGAAGGTGTTGTCGGGCGTGGCCGTGGCGACGATGATCAGGTCGATGTCCGACCCTTTCATGCAGGCCGCTTCCAAGGCCCGTTCGGCGGCGGCGAAGGCGAGATCGGAAGTGCTCTCGCCCTCAGCCGCGATATGACGCTGCCGGATTCCGGTTCGCTCGACGATCCATTCGTCGGAGGTATCCACGATCTCGGCCATTTCGGCATTGGTCAGGACCCGCTCGGGCAAATAAGCGCCGCAACCGACGATCTGGGATCTGAGCATTCTTTATCCGATAGAGGACGGGGTGAAGATCACCCGTTGGCGACTTGTTGGGCAGTATCCTGCGCCTTCAGCGCGGCAAAATCATGACGAATGCGCTGGATGTAGTCGTTGGCGACCAGATCGATGGCCGCGCCCAGGGCATTCGCGAAACCGACCGCATCGGTGCCGCCATGGCTTTTGACGGCGATACCGTTGAGGCCCAGGAACATGGCACCGTTGTAGCGGCGCGGGTCCGTGCGCATCCTGACCTTGCTGAGGGCCGACTTAGCGAGAAGATAGCCCATCTTGGCCACCAGCGAGCTGCCGAACGCATCGCGCAGGAAGCTGGTATAGAGCTTCGCGGTCCCCTCGGCGGTCTTCAGCGCGACATTGCCGGTGAAGCCGTCGGTGACGATGACATCCACCGTACCCAGGCCGATATCGTTGCCTTCCACGAAACCGTGGAACTTGATCGGCAGCGAACTCGTCCGCAGGATATTGGCTGCCGCACGGACGGCGTCATTACCCTTGATGTCTTCCGAGCCGATATTGAGGATGCCGATAGTCGGCTGCTCGACACCCAGCAGGGCCCTGGCGAAGACCTCGCCCATCACGGCGAATTCGACCAGATTGGCGGCACTGCATTCCACATTGGCGCCGAGGTCGAGCATGACGCTCTCGCCGCGCAAGGTGGGGAAGAATCCGGCGATGGCGGGACGGTCGATGCCGGGCAAGGTGCGCAGCACAAATTTCGACACCGCCATCAGCGCGCCGGTATTGCCCGCCGAAACCACCGCAGCGGCTTCGCCGCTGGCAACGGCATCGATGGCGGCCCACATGCTGGACTTGCGCCCGGTCCGCAGCACCTGACCCGGCTTGGCATCATTCTTCACCACCTCTTCGGCGTGTCGAATGGTGCAGACCTCCGCCAAGGCCGGATCCGCGCCAACGAGTTCCCGCAGCTTGGCCTCATCGCCGAACAACAGGAATCTCGCCTGCGGGAACCGCGTGCGTGCGATCTTCAATCCCTCGACAACCACGACGGGGGCGTGATCGCCCCCCATGGCATCGACGGAAATGGTCAAGCGTCCGGTCAAGGTGTCACCTTCGCGGCTTGAACCCGACCGTTACGCAGCAGCTTCGACCGTTTCGGAGGAAACGACCTCACGGCCATCATAATGACCGCAAGAACCGCAGACGTGATGCGGGCGGGTCATTTCACCGCAATTCTTGCACTCTTGGTAGGACGAGGCCGGCAGCGCGTCATGAGCACGACGCATGTTACGGCGGGACTTCGAGGTTTTCTTCTTAGGGACGGCCATTTTACCAACTCCCGTTGCGGGGCAAATTCGGAAAGGCAGGTTTATTATCGAAAAATGTTCGCGGGGGCAAGCCGAATGCCTTGCTTAACGTTCTTTTTTTCGTAACGCCTCGAGTGCGGCGAATGGATTTCGCTTTTCTTCGACCTCCTCGCCTGCCTGTTCGGCGGTTTCAGGAAATTCCGCGCCGGGGGCCCGGGGGAACGGATCGAGCGCCAGGGAAAGGTGCTCGGCCACGGCCTCGCCGATGTCGATCTTGCCGTTGACGATGGGGTCCGGCGGATCTTCGGCATCGACGAAGACTTCGATGTCGCCCCTCTCCTCCTGCTGTTCCGGCGCGAAGGTCATTTCGAATTCGTCCTCGATGGTGGACGGCACCGGCTCGAGGGTCACGACGCAAGCCTGGACCACCTCGGCCCGGAAGGTGCCGCGCAGGCGCAGGAGCGAGCTTCCGCCCATGGGCTTGAGGCTGATAGTCGCCGTCAGGCTGTCCAGGCTCAGCAGATCGAAGCGGCGGGCAAGAGCGGCGCGCTCTTCCTCGTTGGCCTCCAGTTCCACGACGGTCCCGGAGGCGGGCAGCCGCTCGGCCGCCACCGGGCGGGAGAATTCCGGCTGGATTTCGTTCGGCCCCGTCATGCCTGGTTGCCTCCTCCTTCCACGGCTTCGGGCGCCGTGAAGGTCACGCGCCCCGCCATCAGGTCTTCGGCCGTTTGACCGGCCAGAAACTTGTCCTGCCGACGCATATAGGCGGCCATGGCCGCCACGGCATCATCGGTCACGTCCATCTTGCGGTAGAGATTGCGCCGCAGAGCCTTTTGCAGGCTGTCGCCGTCTTCTTCCGTGATCTCGCTCTCCAGCCCGGCTTCATAGGCGGCGACGCGGCCATAGAATGCCTGGGCCATTTTCTTGACGCGGGTACTGACACCCATATCCCCCACGCCCATTTCGCGCAGGTTGACGTCCATATCCGCAAACATGAGATCGAAGAGGGCCTGAGACAAGTCCGCCGCATCGGGAGTCCCTGCCGCGGCCGCGATCTTGAGGCGGCGCATCACCAGGAAAGCGTGGATGGCGAGCAGGTCGAAGCGGCCGTCCACGGTGTCTTCCACGCCATATTCGGTATAGAAGATGGGAAGGCGCGACTGGCCGACCAGGCTGGCATAAAGATCATGGGCCTCGTTTTCAAAGCGGGGCCGTTTGAACAGGCGAAAAAAGGGCATCTCGTTTCTGCTACCAGGGCCTATTGCAGGCATCGGCACTGCGCAGGCGTTGACAAGGGGTTCACGCGGGTTGCATGTTGGGCCCACTATCTGCGCGAGGCCGGTCATTCGTCAACCCGCCGACCCGCGTGACAGCGCTGGAAGTTTTCTCCGCATGAGCAGACACATGGTTTTCCGCCCTCTCCTGCTCGCCGTCACCATGGCGGCGACCCTCGGCGCCTGCAGCCCGACCATCGAGACGCGCGGCGCCTTGCCCGATCCGGATCAGCTGGCCCTGGTGCAGCCCGGGCGGCTCAACCGGGACGATATCGCCGACATGCTGGGATCGCCCTCCAGCCGCTCGGCCTTCGGCGACGAGACCTGGTACTACATTACCAGCAAGGTCCTGCGCGAGCCCTTCGGCGAAAAGGAACTCGAACGCCAGGTCGTGGCGATCGACTTCAACGAGAACGGCATCGTCAGCGACGTCCGCACCTACGGCCTGGATGACGGCCGCGAGGTCAGGCTGGTCGGCCGCGAGACCCATACCGCTGGTCAGGACATCACCATTCTGCAGCAGCTTCTGGGCAATGTGGGACGGTTCGAGGGCAGCAGCGAGCCGGGCACCGGCCGCTGAAAATCCTTTCCCCGCGAGAAACAGAAAGAGGGGCCGGAGCGCAATGCTCCGGCCCCTTTTCCTTGATGCCGCCCTGCCCTATTCCTCGTTGAGGGCGCGCGCGCGGTCGCGCAGGACGAATTTCTGGATCTTGCCGGTCGAGGTCTTCGGCAGATCGCTGAACACCACCGTCCGCGGACATTTGAAATGGGCCAGATGGCTGCGGCAGAAGGCGATGATGTCCGCCTCGCTGACCTTGTGGCCTTCCTTCAAGGTGATGAAGGCACAAGGGGTCTCGCCCCATTTCTCGTCGGGGCGGGCCACCACGGCCGCCTCCAGCACCGCCGGATGCTGGTAAAGCACGCCCTCGACCTCGATGGTCGAGATGTTCTCGCCGCCCGAGATGATGATGTCCTTGGAACGATCCTTCAGCTCGATATAGCCGTTGGGATGCATCACGCCCAGATCGCCGGTATGGAACCAGCCGCCGGCGAAGGCCTCGCTGGTGGCGGTCGGATTCTTGAGATAGCCCTTCATCACGATATTGCCGCGGAAGAACACCTCGCCGATGGTCTTGCCGTCGGCGGGCACCGGCGCCAGGGTCAGGGCATCGGCGACCATCAGCCCGTCCTGCAAGGTGTAACGCACGCCCTGACGGGCCTTCAGGATAGCCTGTTCCTCGCGCGGCAACTCGTTCCACTCGTCATGCCAGGCACAGACGGCGGCGGGACCATAGGTTTCGGTCAGGCCGTAAACATGCACCACCTTGAAGCCCATCTTTTCGATATTGTCGAGCACCGCGGCGGGCGGCGCGGCCCCGGCGGTCATGACGTTCACGGTCTGGGGCAGCGGCAGCTTCTTCTCGTCCGGCTTGGCGTTGATCAGCATGTTCAACACGATCGGCGCACCGCACATATGGGTCACGCCAGTCGAATGGATCAATTCGAAGATCCGCCCCGCCTCGACGCGCCGCAGGCAGACATGGGTACCGGCCATGGCGGTGATGGTCCAGGGGAAGCACCAGCCGTTGCAGTGGAACATGGGCAGGGTCCACAGATAGACCGGATGATGGCCCATGCCCCAGGTCACCACGTTGCCCACCGCATTCAGGGCGGCGCCCCGGTGATGATAGACCACGCCCTTGGGATTGCCGGTGGTGCCCGAGGTATAGTTCAGCGCGATGGCTTGCCATTCATCCTCGGGCCGCGTCCAGGCATAGTCGGGATCGCCGGTTTCCAGGAATTGCTCGTAGGTCATCTCGCCCAGCAATTCGCCGTCGCGCGCCTGGGGATCGTCGATGTCGATCACCAGCGGCCGCTTGGGCAGCAAATGCAGGGCCTTCTTGACCACGTCGGAGAATTCCCGGTCGGTGATCAGGACCTTGGCTTCGCCATGCTGCAGGATGAAAGCCACGGATTCGGCGTCCAGGCGGATATTGATGGCGTTGATCACGCCGCCGGTCATGGGAATGCCGAAATGGGCCTCGAAATGGGCGGGCACGTTGGGCGCCAGGATAGCGACGGTGTCGCCCTTGCCGATGCCGCGCTTCGCCAGGGCCGAGGCCAAGCGGCGGCAGCGCTCGTAGGTCTGTTTCCAGGTATAGCGTTCGTCGCCATGCAAGACGGCCAAGCGGTCCGGAAAGACCGAAGCAGCCCGCTCGATATAGGTCAGCGGCGTCAGCGGCTGGTAATTCGCCTCATTCTTGTCGAGCATCTCGTAAGGGTTTGTGGCGACTTGCGACACGCCCATGTTTCTCTCCCACATTGGCTTTTTCCAGTGGCCGCCTAGCCCGAAAAGCCAGGGCAGCATCTGAGCATGTCCTGCCCGGGTATGCTTTGCAACAACCAGAACGCGCTATGCCGCGGGAAGAGAAGGACGTCAGCTGCCCAGGCTTTTGGTCAGGATGATCAGGACCAGGATCAGCAGGACAAGTCCCTGGGTGGCGACACGCAGATTCATCATGCGGTTGCCGTGACGGCGGTGGAACTCGCCCCCACGCGCGAAGGCCGCGATCCCCGTGAAGAGGATCGCGACCAACGCGGCAAGAGCCAGCCCGAGGAGGATGTTGAGGATGCTCATTGTCTCCATGTGGGTAAGGTCCGGCCGGGGTGCAACCGGGCCGAAGTCAACTTCCTTGCGAAAGCAGCAGCGCCAGCATCACGACGCCGATGAAGATGCGGTAAATGGCGAAGGGAATGAAGCCGTGCTGACTGATGAAGGCCACCGCCGCCCGCACCACGACGAAGGCCGCCGCGAAGGCCGACAGGAAGCCGACGGCGATCACCATCGCGTTCTCGACGTCCAGGACCGCCCAGTTCTTGTAAAGATCGTAGACGGTCGCGCCGAGCATGGTGGGAATGGCGAGGAAGAAGGAGAATTCCGTGGCCGCCTTGCGGTCCACCCGCATCAGCAGCGATCCCATGATGGTGGCGCCGGAACGGGAAACGCCGGGAATCATGGCCAAGGCCTGGGCGAGGCCGATCCTCAATGCCAGGCCGAAGGAGAATTTCTCGATCTCGTGGTGGCGCGGCTCCTTGACCGTCTTCTCGATGAGGATGATGGCGACCCCGCCCAAGATCAGGGCGACGGACACCACATAGGGCGAGAACAGCACGGTCTTGATGAAGTCGTGCAACAGCGCCCCCAGCACGGCAGCGGGCAGGAAGGCCACGACGATATTGCGGATGAAGTTTCGCGCCGCCGGATCGGTGGGAATATGGACCACCGTCCGCACCAGCCGCTCGCGATAGAGCCAGCAGACCGCCAGGATCGCCCCGAGCTGGATGACGATCTCGAACACCTGCCCCGCCGGGCCCTGGAAACCGATCAGGTCGATCAGCAGGATCAGATGCCCTGTCGAGGAAACCGGGATGAACTCCGTCAGCCCCTCGACGATGCCGAGAAGGATGGCTTGAAGCAGGATGATGTCCATTGAGGGCAATCCAGGGCAGGCGGGAGGAGTAGTGGCGCAGCATCATGCTTTGCCCCTTGGCCAAAGGCAACCGTCCGCGAGATCTGTGTGAATCTTCTTGCCGCCCGCCGCCTCTCGGCGGAACCTGGGGCATGTCCATCTTTCCGGAGGGGACTTGCCCGCGATGATCGACTCCGCCCCGCTTTCGCGTATCGACAGCTTCGCCTATCGCCATCGCCTGGCAGACGTGATGGCAAGTCCCGCCGTGACCGGCAATGCGGCGATGACGCTCCAGCAGGCTTGCAAGCGCATGTATGCCGAAGGGGTCTCCTCGCTGGTGGTCACCGACGGGCAAGGACGCTGCGCGGGCATCCTCACCGAACGCGACCTGCTGGGGCTGGTCTCGCGCAAGGGGGTGGCGGCCCTGGACCTGCCGCTGGGCGAGATCATGTCCTTCCCGGTCCACAGCGTTCCCGCCGATGCCTTCCTATTCGTCGCCCTGGGCCGCATGACGCGGCTGGGCCTGCGCCATCTGGTGGTGGTGGACGACGAGAACCGCCCGCTGGGCATGGTGACGGGGCGGGCCTTGCTGAAGATACGCTCCAGCGAAGCCCTGGCCATCGGCGATTCCATCCAGGAAGCCGATCGGGTGGAGGAACTGGCCCAGGCCCGCGCCACCCTGCCCCGCGTCGCCCGGGGGCTTCTGGCCGAAGGCGTGTCGGCGCGCAATGTCGCTGCCGTGATTTCCGGAGTGGTGCGCGACCTGACGGCACGGGCGGCGCAGCTTTCCGAACGGAGCATGACCGAGGATGGCTGGGGCCCCGCCCCTGCCCGCTGGGCCCTGCTGGTGCTGGGATCGGGCGGCCGGGGGGAGAGCCTGCTGGCCTTCGACCAGGATAATGCCATCGTGCATCAGGGCAACGAACGCGACGATCTGTGGTTCGCCGAGATGGGACGGCGCGTTGCCGACATGCTCGATGCCGCCGGCCTGCCCTATTGCAATGGCGGCGTGATGGCCAGGAACCGGGAATGGCGCCGCTCCCTTGACGAATGGCAGCGGGAAATCCGCAGCTGGGTCTTCGCCCCCAGCGAGCAGAAAGTACTGAACATCGACATCTTCTTCGATTTCCAGCCGGTCCATGGCGATCGGCAGTTGGCCGAGGAATTGCGCGGCTTGGCCCTGGACACCGCACGTCAGTCGGAATTCTTCCTGCAATTCCTCGCCTTCAATGCCTCCAGGCAGGACAACGCACTGGGTCTCTTCGGCCAGTTCGCGACCAAGCGCGGTCGCCTGAACGCCAAGAAGTTCGGCCTGCTGCCCCTGGTCAGCGCCGCCCGGGCCAAGGCGGTGCGTTCGGCCATTACCGCCACCGGCACGGCGGAGCGCTTCGGTATGCTGGCAGCCCAGGGGAAGCTGCAGCAGGACGACCTGCGGGACCTGACCGATATCCTGGACTTGATGATGCGCCTGATCCTGGAACAGCAATTGCTCGATCTTGAGAACGGCCAGCGCCCCTCGGCACTGATCGAACCCCGCCGCCTGCCCCGCGACACGAGACGGCGCTTGAAGGAGTCCTTCCGACGGCTGCGCATGCTGAAAAGCCTGCTGGGCGGCATGGCGTTGATGCAATAGCGCCCTCTTCTCTCCTTTCTTCCGCCCTTCCTCAGAGAGAGTGGAACAAAGGCGGTCTTGGCGCGTTCTCACCTTCGCTGATGCCGATGCGGCTCCTTCTGCGCCATGGATGATCGTGCCCCGCAAGACCGCCCTGCTGATCGTCAATCCCCACTGCCGACACGGCAATGCCGATATGTCGGAGGCGCGCGCATCCCTGCGCGAAACGGGCTGGGACGTGATCTTCCAAAGTCCGCAGGACCCTGGCCGCATTCCCGAACTGGTGCGACGGCATGGCGGGGAAGCCGATGTGATCATCCTGGGGGGCGGCGACGGTACGATGAACACCGCCATCGAAGCCCTGCTGGAGGTGCGGAAGCCCTTGGGCGTGCTGCCTCTGGGAACGGCAAACGACCTCGCCCGCACCCTGGGTCTGCCGCAAGATCCGCTGGATGCCATCCACAGCCTGGCAAATGGCGTCAGTTATGCGGTGGATTTGGGCTGGGTCAACGGCAAGCATTATTTCAATGTGGCGAGCCTCGGGATCAGTGCGCATATGACCAACAAGCTGGACCCGGCGGTCAAACGGCGCTGGGGGATATTGGGCTATCCGGTCAAAGCATTGGAGGCCCTGCGCGAAGCCAGGCCCTTCACAGCCGAGGTCACATGCGACGACATGCATCTGCGCCTGAAGGCGGTGCAGATCGCCGTGGGCAACGGCTGCTATTACGGTGGCGGGATGAGGGTATCGGAAGATGCCGGTATCGACGATGCCAGCCTCGACCTCTATGCCATCCGGCCGCGCAGCCTGTGGGGCTATTTTACCTTGGCCCTTGCCTTGCGCAGCGGCCGCCAGGGCCATTCTTCGGGGGTGCATATGCTGCGCGGCCAGGCGATCACGATCACCACCAGGCATCCGCAGCCCGTCAATACCGATGGAGAACTGACCACGACCACCCCGGCACGCTTCCGCGTCGTGCCGGCGGCGCTGCCCGTCCTGGTGGCGCCGGATTATGCGGCTCGGCGACGCAAGGAGGTGACGGATGTTACGCGATGATCTTGAACTGACGCTGGACCAACTGATCTCGCTGTGCAACGACGCCTGGGAGGATTACGAAGAGGCTGCGGCGGCGACCGAGGATGCCGAAATGTCCGCCCTTTTCACGGAATTGGCCATGCAGCGCCGGGAGATGGCGGAAGTCCTGAAGCGCCAGGTGCGCCGCATGGGCGAAAGGCCGCGTGACCGCGACACCAATCTGGGGGCCGCCGAACGGCTGCTGACCCGCATCCGGGCAGCTTTTGCCCGCGACCCGCGCCTGGCGCTGCTGGAGGAATGCGAACGGGCCGACGGGCGGATCGCCGCCAAGATGGCCCATGCGCTGAACACGGTGGACCTGCGGGCCGAGGATCGGGATATCCTGACCCGCTATCATGGCGATGTGACGGCCTCGGTTGGACGTCTGGCAGCCTTGCGCACCCGCCTTTTTCCGTGATCCCCTCTCTTTCCGCAATCCCATAGGTTGGACCACCCCCTACCGAATTCGTGTCTCCTCCCTCCTTCTCGGTTATGGATCGATGGAGCGGGAGACACGAAATTTGGTACTCGCGTTCGCGTGCATTGCCACCGGACCAGAGCCTGTCTGTGGGAGGTATTGGACGTGTTCAACAAACAGAAAATCGCCATTGGCGACCGTTTCCAGAAGACCGGCAATTTCCAGAGCGCCGTCTGGGTGGTCTCGCGCATCTTTCAATTGCCGTCGGAACCGCCGCACGCCTATCTCGATAAGGAAGGCGATTCCTATGAATCCCTGACCGTATCGGTGCCGGCCCTGGGCGATCCCAAATTCTTCCGCCGCTTGAACTGAAGGCATCCAGCCGGGCCGGCCTGCGCGCGAAGGAGGCCCGGCTGCACCTCTTATAATCGTACTACCCGTAAGGTGAAGGGATCTTGATGGCCTTCACCTGTCAAGCCACGTCTCCGGCACATGGCAATCGGGCGGAGCGATTCGATTAATGGATGACGCGCTTCTGCTGTCGCGCTGGCAGTTCGCTTTTACCATCGCGTTTCACATTTTGTTCCCCTCCCTGACCATCGGCCTCGGGCTGTTCCTGGTCACGGTCGAGGCCTTGTGGCTGAAGACGCGCAACGAGATCTGGTTCCGGCTCTACCGTTTCTGGTCGAAGATCTTCGCCTTGGCGTTCGGTCTGGGCGTGGTCACCGGCATCGTCATGTCCTTCCAATTCGGCACCAATTGGAGCCGCCTGTCCCATGTGGCCGGAGACATCCTGGGACCGCTGTTGGGCTATGAGGTGCTGACGGCCTTCTTCCTGGAAGCGGGTTTCCTGGGGATCATGTTGTTCGGCTGGCGGCGCGTGCCGCCGGGCTTGCATTTTGCCGCCACCTGCCTGGTCTCCCTGGGCACCCTGATCTCGATGTTCTGGATTCTGTCGGCCAATTCCTGGATGCATACGCCGACGGGCCATATCCAGCTGGAGGATGGCCGGCTGATCGTCGGCAGTTGGTGGGACATCGTCTGGAATCCGTCCTTCCCCTATCGCTTCACCCATATGCTGGGCGCCACCATGCTGACCACCGCCTTCGTGGTGGCCGGTGTCTCGGCGCTGCACCTGCTTCAGAACCGCCATGTCCCACTGGCCCGGCACGGCTTCTCGCTGGGCTTGGCGGCGGCGGCGGTCGCCGCACCCCTGCAGATCCTGCTCGGCGACCTGCACGGCCTGAACACCCTGGCCTACCAGCCCATGAAGATCGCGGCGATGGAGGCCATCTGGGAGACCGGCCCCGGCCTGCCGCTACTTCTGTTCGCCTGGCCCGATGCCATCGGCGAGCGAAACCTGTTCGAGATCGGCATCCCCTATGGAGCAAGCTGGATCCTGACCCATGACCCAGTCGGGGTCATCCAGGGGCTGCGCGAGGTTCCGCCGGAAGACCGCCCCCCTGTGATGGTGGTCTTCTTCTCCTTCCGCATCATGGTCGGGATCGGCTTCCTGCTGTTCCTGGTGGCGATGATCGGCCTGTATATGCGCCGCAAGGGGCGGATGTATGATGCCCGCTGGTTCCAGCGCCTGGTGCTGCTGTGTTCTCCCTTGGGCTTCGTCGCCATGCTGGCCGGTTGGGTGACCACCGAGGTCGGGCGTCAGCCCTGGGTGATCCAGGGCATCCTGCGGCGCGAAGACGCCCTGACGCCGACCCTGACGGCGGGAGCGGTGTGGTCGTCCTTCCTCCCCTTCATCGTCATCTACAACCTGCTGATGATCGCCTTCCTGTATTACCTGTGGCGCGTCGTCCTGAAGGGGCCGAATTACGACGAACCCCTGCCCCATCGCGGCGAGTCCAAGGGCCGGATCGGCTTCCTCACGCTGTGGCTGCCCGAGCCGGGTAACGAACATTCCCCACCCGAGCACCGCGCGAACGAGGAGAATCGCCGATGACCGCCGAAACCTTGGCCCTGGTCTGGTCGGCAGTGATCGTGCTGGGTGTCGTCATGTATGTGATCCTGGATGGCTTCGACCTGGGACTGGGCATCCTCTTCCCCTTCGCGCCGAACGACCAGGCGCGCGACACCATGATGACCAGCGTGGCGCCGGTCTGGGACGGCAACGAGACCTGGCTGATCCTGGGGGGAGCCGCGCTGTTCGGCGCCTTTCCGGTAGCTTACAGCGTGTTGCTGCCAGCCCTCTACATCCCGGTGATGCTGTTCCTGTTCGCCCTGGTCTTCCGGGGCGTCGCCTTCGAGTTCCGCCACAAGGCCTTCCGCTCGCGCTTCATGTGGTCGATGTCCTTCAATGTCGGCTCGACCGTCGCGGCCTTCTTCCAGGGCCTCATCCTGGGCGCCTTCATCCAGGGATTCCAGGTCGAGAATTACGAATATACCGGCGGCCTGTTCGACTGGCTGACGCCCTTCAGCGTCCTGACCGGCTTCGCCCTGGTGGCAGGCTATGCCCTGCTGGGTGCGACCTGGATGATCATGAAGGCCGAAGGGCCGCTTCAGGAGTGGTGCTATGGTGTCGCCAAGAAGCTGCTTTTCGCGGTGGCCATGGCCATCCTGGCCGTCAGCGTCTGGACGCCGCTGATCGACAGCGATATCGCCGCGCGCTGGTTCACCTGGCCCAATCTTCTGTGGCTTTCGCCGGTGCCCATCGTCACCGCCGGAGTCGTGCTGGCCTTGTGGACTTCCTTGCAACGCAAGGCGGAACGGACGCCTTTCCTCTATTCGATCGGGCTGTTCCTGCTGTCCTTCATCGGCTTGTGGGTCAGCCTGTGGCCCTATGTGGTGCCGCGCGCCGTGACGATCTACGACGCCTCTTCTGGTGTCGCCTCGCAGGTCTTCCTGCTGGTCGGGGTGCTGATCCTGCTGCCCCTGATCCTGGGGTACACCGCCTATGCCTATTGGGTGTTCCGCGGCAAGACGAAGGTGGATGAGGGCTATCACTGACAAGGAAAAGGGCGGCCCGAGCCGCCCTTTTTGCCGTCTTACGCAGCGCCTTCGGGCTTCAGCCCCAGGCGGTCGAACAGCGACCTGTCCCGCCCCGGTGCGGCATTCTTCGCCGTCAGCAGCTTCTCGCCGCAGAAGATCGAGTTGGCTCCGGCCAGGAAGCACAGGGCCTGCATTTCGTCGCTCATATCCTCGCGCCCGGCCGAGAGGCGGACATAGGAGGTCGGCATCAGGATACGCGCCACGGCGATGGTGCGGATGAAATCGAAGGGATCGGGGCGTTCGGCCTCGGCCAGCGGGGTGCCCGGAATCGGGATCAACAGGTTGATCGGCACGCTTTCCGGCGGCTTGGGCAGGTTGGCGAGCGTCTGGAGCATCTTCGCCCGGTCCTGCTGCTGCTCGCCCAGTCCGACGATGCCGCCGGAACAGATATGCATCCCGGCATCGCGCACATGGGCCAGCGTGTCGAGGCGGTCCTGATAGCTGCGCGTGGTGATGATCTCGGAATAATGCTCTTCCGAGGTGTCCACATTGTGGTTGTAGTAGTCCAGGCCCGCGGCCTTGAGCTGACGCGCCTGTTCCGAGGACAGCAGGCCGAAGCTGGCGCAGGTTTGCAGGCCCAGCCCCTTCACCCCTTCGATCATCGCCAGGGCGGTCTCGAAATCCTCGCCACGCGGGCCGCGCCAAGCCGCGCCCATGCAGAAGCGGGTGGCCCCGCCTTCCTTGGCGGCGCGGGCGGCTTCCAGCACCTGTTCGACCTTCATCAGCCTTTCCTTCTCGAGGCCGGTGTCGAAATGGGCGCTTTGCGGACAGTAGTTGCAATCCTCGGGGCAGCTGCCGGTCTTGATCGACAGCAGGCGGCTCATCTGGATGCGGTTGGGGTCGAAGTGGCGGCGGTGGATCGTTTGTGCTTCGAACAACAGATCGTTGAAGGGCAACTCGAACAGCGCCATGATCTCATCCAAAGACCATTGACGGCGCTCGGCCCCGACAGGCTGCACTTGCTCGACGTCACCGATGGCGGTTGCGCTTGCCGACACTTGCGGTACTCCCATCCTCTGGCGTTATTTTTCCGCCCCAGCGGGCGGGTCGGAAAATTGACAGTATAAGAGCACCTTTGCAACGGTCGTGAAAAGCCTCTAGAAGGCAGGTCTTCAAAAAGCGGATCAGGGGCATGAGCGATTTCGACCAGGCGTTGCGGCTTCATCTCGACACCCTCGACAAGGCGGGGCGTCTGAGGCGGCTGAGGAATGTCGACGGCGTGGACGGCGCCCATATTTCCCTCGAAGGGCGCGAATACATCAATTTCTCTTCCAACGATTATCTCGGCCTGGCCGGTCATTCCGCCCTGGTGGAACGGGCCTTCCGCTTCGCCGAGGCCTGGGGCGCGGGCAGCCGGGCCTCGCGCCTCGTCTGCGGCAATATCGCTCCCTTCGAGGCCGTCGAGGCCAAGATCGCCGCCGGCAAGGGCAGCGAGGCGGCGCTGGTGATGGCTTCAGGCTATCAATGCAACGCCTCGGTCATTCCGGCCCTGCTGGACCGCCAGGTCTGGGGGGCGGAGCCGCTGGCCTTCTGCGACCGCCTCAATCATGCCAGCATGCATATGGGACTGGCGGCGGCCAATCTGCGCCAGATTCGCTATCGCCATAACGACCTGAACCACTTGGAAGACCTGCTGAAGGCCCATCAGGGCGAGAAGGCGGCGCGCTTTATCCTGACCGAGAGCGTCTTCAGCATGGACGGCGACCGCGCCGACATCCCCGCCCTGGTGGAGTTGGCCGAGCGTTACGGAGCCTTCCTCTATGTCGACGAGGCCCATGCCACCGGCGTCCTGGGCGAGAACGGCTTCGGCTTGACCGAGGGGCTGGCCGGACGGATCGGCCTGGTGATGGGCACCTTCAGCAAGGCCCTGGGCAGCTTTGGGGCCTATGTCGCCTGTTCCTCCGCCGTACGGGACTATCTGGTCAACCGCTGCACCGGGCTGATCTATGCGACGGCCTTGCCGCCCTCGGTGCTGGGGGCCATGGACGCGGCGCTTGACCTGATCCCGGAACTGGGCGGCGAGCGCCTTCGCCTGGCGGCGCTGGGCGAAAAGGTGCGCCGGGACTTCCAGGCCGCCGGGCTCGATACCGGCCCATCGAGCACGCAGATCATTCCGGTAATCCTGGGCGAGGAAAGCCGCGCCTTGGCGGTTGCCCGCGCGCTGGAGGACGAGGGCATCCTGGGCATCGCCATCCGTCCCCCCACCGTTCCCTCCGGCACCAGCCGCATCCGTTTCGCCCTGTCGGCCAAGCATCGCGACCAGGACGTGGAACGCCTGATCGCCGTCGTGACGGATCTGGCCGGCGCCTCATGACCACCTTGTGCTTCATCCATGGCTGGGGTTTCTCTGCAGAATTCTGGCAGCCTTTGGCGCAGGCGCTGGAGGATGTGCCGAGCCTTGCGGTCGATCTGGGCCATGTCGCCCCGCCCCATCAGCCCGCCCTGCCCCCCGGCCCGGTCGTCGCCGTCGGGCATTCCCTGGGCTTTGCTTGGGCGCTGCGAAGACGGCGGGATTTCGCCGGGCTGGTCGCCATCAACGGCTTCGCCCGCTTCACCGCCGCCCCGGATTTCCCGCAAGGTGTGCCCCCCCGTCTGCTGGAGCGCATGATCAGCCGCTTCGCCGATCATCCTTGTGCCGTCTATACCGATTTCATGCGCCGCTGCGGCATCGATGAGCCCGATTGCACGGGCTTGCGGCCCGACGCCCTGGAAGCCGGGCTGCGTTTCCTGGGCAGCGTGGACGAACGCGAGGCCCTGGCGGATCTGCCGCTGCTGGCCCTGGCGGGCGGGCAGGACCCCATCCTGCCGGAAGCCATGAACCGCGCGACCTTCGAAAGGGTCGAAATAGCCGCGGACGGGGGCCATCTGCTGCCCCTGACGCATACGCAATGGTGTGCCGCCCATATCCGGGCCTTCCTCGGGAAACTGGCATGAGCGGGCGCAAGGACGGCATTGCCCGCGCCTTTTCCAGCGCCGCCGGATCCTACGAGGGGGCGGCCCGGCTCCAGCGTCTCGTGGCCGAACGCTTGGCCGACAGGATTTGCCGCCGTCCCCTGCCCGCCGATCCGCATGTGCTGGAAATCGGCTGCGGCACCGGGCTGCTCAGCCGCGCCCTGCTGTCCCGCATTGCCGGCGGGGAATGGCTGCTGACCGATCTGTCGCCGGGCATGATCGAACGCAGCCGTGCAAGCATTGACGCCCCCCGGGTGACCTGGGGCATCATGGATGGCGAGTTTCCTGAATTCTGCCCGAGCGGTTTCGATTTGATCGTTTCCAGTCTTGCCTTTCAATGGTTTGGCGACCTCAACGCCGCCATTGCCCGGCTGGCGGCGCTGCTGGCTCCGGGCGGAGCCCTGGTCTTCGCCACCATGGGGCGGGACAGTTTCCTGGAATGGCGCCGGGCCCACGACGAGCTGGGCCTGCCCTGCGGGACACCCGCCTATCCGGGAGCGGAGCAGATCGCATGGCCCTCCGGCGGACGCGGCAGGGTCGAGGAAGAGCATATTCCCATGGACCATCCCGACGCCCACAGCTTCGCGCGCGGGCTGAAAGACATCGGCGCCCAGACGCCCCATCCCGGTTACCGGCCCCTGGCGCCGGGAGCGTTCCGCAAGGTGCTGCGCCGGTTGGGAGACAGCGCCACGGTCACCTATCACATTCTCTATGGCAGCTTCGAGGCAGAGCCATGCCGATAAAAGGAGTCTTCGTCACCGGCACCGATACCGGCGTCGGCAAGACCTTCGTATCCGCCTGGGCGGTGCGTCACTGGAACTGCGATTACTGGAAACCCGTCCAATCCGGCACCGTCGAGGGCTGGGATTCCGCCGAAGTCATGCGCCTGGCGCAATTGCCCCTGAAACGGGTCCATCCTTCCACCTATGCCCTGGTCGAGCCGCTTTCGCCTCATGAAGCCGCCCGCCGGGAAGGCGTGAAGATCGAACTGGACGCCTTCACCCTGCCCGAATCCCACCATCCCATCGTGGTGGAAGGCGCTGGCGGCGTCATGGTGCCGCTCAACGATCAGGCCTTCATCATCGACCTGATGGCCCGGCTCGGTCTGCCGGCCCTGGTGGTGGCGCGCAGCACGCTCGGCACCATCAATCACACGCTGCTGACGCTCGAGGCCATCCGGGCGCGCGGACTGCCCATCCTGGGCGTGGTGGTGAACGGCCCCCTGGATCCGCATAACGTGCTGGCTATCGAATATTACGGCCGCGTGCCGGTCCTGGCGCAGCTTCCCCATCTTCCCTCGCCTGACGACGAGGCGATCATGAACCTGCCTGCCCCGCCGCCGCTGGAGACATTGCATTCATGACCACCGACCTGTCGGCTCAGGACCGGCGCCATGTCTGGCATCCCTTCACCCAGGCGGGCACCGCTCCGCCTCCCATCGTCATCGAAAGGGCAGAAGGCGCGCGGCTGCATGCGGCCGACGGGCGCGTCTTCCTGGATCTGGTGTCGAGTTGGTGGGTCAATCTGCACGGCCATGCCCATCCCGCCATCGCCGAGGCCATCGCCGCCCAGGCGCGCAAGCTGGAACAGGTCATCTTCGCCGACTTCACCCATGAACCGGCGGTGCGTCTCGCTACCCGTCTGGCCGAGGAATTGCCCGGGGCGCTGAACAAGGTCTTCTATTCCGACAACGGCTCGACCGCCGTGGAAGTGGCGCTGAAGATGGCGCTGCAATACTGGGACAACAAAGGCCAAGGGCAGCGCACCCGCTACATCGCCTTCGAGGGCGGCTATCACGGCGACACCGTGGGCGCCATGTCCGCCGGGGCCTCCTCGGGCTATTTCCGTGCCTGGGAAAGGCTGCTCTTTCCCGTCCATTTCGCCCCCTTCCCCGCAACCTGGGACGGCGACGAAGAGGCCGCGGCCAAGGAGCAAGCGGCCCTGGATGCGGTCAAGGCGATCCTGCGCGCCCATCCCGGGGAATTCGCCGGTTTCATCATCGAGCCCCTGGTCCAGGGAGCCTCGGGCATGCGCATCTGCCGCCCCGGCTTCCTGCGCGCCTTAGCCGAACTGGCGCGGGAAGAAGGCGCCTTGCTGATCTTCGACGAGGTCATGACCGGATTCGGCCGCACCGGTCCCACCTTCGCCTGCCAGCGGGCCGGGGTGGAACCCGATCTGATCTGCCTGTCGAAAGGCATCAGCGGCGGCTTCCTGCCGCTTTCAGTGACCGTGGCGAGCGACGAAATCCACGATGCCTTCCTCGGCCGCGACCTGGACCGGGCCTTCCTGCACGGCCATTCCTATACCGCCAATCCGCTGGGCTGCGCCGCCGGTCTCGCTTCGCTGGACCTGACCCTGTCGGAGTCCTGCCGGCGACGACGCCAGGAGATCGAGGACCTTCATCGCGGCCGGATCAAGGGCTTGGCCGGCCATGGCCGCGCCTCCCGCCTGCGGGTCATGGGAACCATTGCCGCCCTCGACGTGACCGGCGGCGAAAGCGGCTATGCCGCCGCCGTCGGACCGAAGCTGAAAGCCTTCTTCCATGAGCGCGGCCTGCTGCTGCGCCCGCTGGGCAACGTCGTCTACCTGCTGCCACCGTATTGCGTCTCCGATGACGACCTGCACAGGGCCTGGGACGTCATCGGCCAAGCCCTCGACGATCTTTGAAAATCCGTTTGCTGACCTTTCGCCTGCCCCAAAGGAGCCCCCATGGCCGAAATGCCCGAGAACGAAAAGCCCTCGCCTGATTCGCACCGTCCCTACAGCCGCAAGGAAGGGCTGCTGTTCTGGGTTCTGTTCCTGGGAGGCGGCGCGGTGGTGCTGTGGCTGTTCTTCCGCTGAGGTGAGCCATATCCCCAGAGCCTGGGCCGCATCAGGCTCTGGGGATGGCAAGGATCAGCCCGCCGGAACGGCCTGCTTGGCTTCCATCATTTCCTTCAAGGTCAGGCCGTTTGACATGACGCGGACGATCTTCTGCATCAGCGTCTTCGTCGTGAAGGGCTTGGCGACGAAATCGTTGGCCCCGGCCTCCTTGGCGGCATGCAGGCGCTGCAGGTCGGCATAGCCGGTGACGACGATGATCGGCAGGCGCTTGTTGTCCGTATCCAGTGTGGACCGCACCTTCTTGGTGAATTCGATGCCGTCCATGCCCTCCATCACGTAATCGACCAGCACCAGGTCTGGCTGCCATGTGGAGAGGATTTCCAAGGCCTGGGCACCGCTTCCGGCTTCCATGGTTTCCTTGATATTCATGCTGCGCAGGATCGTGTGTATCAGGCGGCGCATATTCGCATTGTCATCGACGATCAAGATTCGAAGATTCTGAAGCTTCATCTCTGTTGCTCCCCCAGGTCCCATCCATCCCGTATGGGTGCCGGCCTCAGGCCGGAAGGTCTTCGGTTTTTTCCATGAAGAAATCGAGGCCGATGGATTTCATCGCCTCGCTGGCCTTCGGGTTGTTTTCGGCATAGGGCCGGTACTGGGCATCTTCCCTGAGGATATGCTCGACAATCCAACAACGCAGGAAGGTGGCGAGTTCGCCGATATCGACCTGCGCCGGGTCTTCCTGATAACGGCGCAGATAGGCCATGACCTGCTCCTTGAGCCGGTCATGGCCCTGCTTGTGCTCCTTATGGTCGGGATAGCCGATGGCGCGCTGCATCCGCTCTTCCCGCTCGAAGTGATAATCGGTGTAGTCGTACAGCGCGTTCAATACGGTGCTGACGACCATTTGGGATTCTTCGCCGCTGGCCGCGCCGTCGATCATGCCAATCAGCTCGACCAACACCATATGATCGGCGTCCACTTCGGGCACGCCGACGCTGTAGGCGTCGGACCAGGTGAATGGTTCGCTGGCCTGTTCCTTGGCGACAGTCTGTGCGCTTTTGTTCATTTTTTTACCCTCTCTTAAGGCGGATTCTTATGCCCCGCCTCCCCCATCGAACCGGTTTTTGCTTCCGGTAAGACCCGAAAGATAACATGGTTTTTATGGATATTGCTAAATTTCAACGGTCTTGTCAGCACGCATAGCACGCTATAGGTGAGTAAACCCATTCTTGGCTTCAGGGAGATGATGGTGACCAGCGAGGACGTGGAAGTCGTTGAACGCAGCACGGTCTATCAGGGCTATTTCCACATCGACCGCTACCGCCTGCGCCACCGGCGCCATGACGGTGGCTGGAGCGACGAAATCAGCCGCGAGATCTTCGAGCGCGGCCATGCGGTGGCCGTGCTGCTCTATGATCCCGACCGGGACAAGGTGGCCCTGGTCGAACAATTCCGTCCCGGAGCCCTGGCGGCAGGCTGGTCGCCCTGGCTGATCGAACCGGTGGCCGGCATCATCGAGGAAGGCGAGACCGCCATCAGCGTCGCGCATCGGGAATCGCGAGAAGAAGCCGGATGCGAGGTGATCGAACTGGTGCCCATCGCCCGCTATCTGGTGTCGCCCGGCGGCAGTTCTGAAACCGTGGAATTGTTCTGCGGCCGGGTGAATTGCGAGCATCTGGGCGGAATCCACGGCGTGGCATCCGAGGGTGAGGACATCCGCGTCCTCGTCGTTCCGGCCGACGAAGCCATCGCCTGGCTGGGCGAAGGCCGGGCAAACAACGCCATGACGCTGATTGCCCTGCAATGGCTGGCCCTCAACCGGAGCATGCTGCGACGGCGCTGGCTGGACGAATTGGGCCTGAACCAATAGCACCTCGCCCGCAGAAGACGGCCGGGCGCTCGGTCTTGCGCCGCGCAGAGAGTGCCGGTACTCTCCGCCTAGCACGTAAATTGCCCGTGATTCCACACAAGGAATGGGGGCCAAGAGACCAGGGAAGAGTCATGCTCGACATCCGCGAAGGCTTTCTCGACAGCATCGGGAATACGCCGCTGATCCGCCTCAAGATCGCTTCCGAAATGACCGGCTGCAACATCTTGGGCAAGGCCGAATTCCTCAATCCCGGCGGTTCGGTCAAGGACCGTGCCGCCCTGGCCATCGTGCGGGATGCCGAACAGCGTGGCGTGCTCAAGCCCGGCGGCGTGATCGTCGAAGGCACGGCCGGCAATACCGGCATCGGCCTGTGCCTCGTCGGGAATGCGCTGGGCTATCGCACCGTCATCGTCATGCCCGAGACCCAGAGCCAGGAGAAAAAGGACATGCTGCGCCTGATCGGCGCCGATCTGCGCCTGGTTCCGGCGGTTCCTTACGCCAATCCCGGCAATTATGTCCGTTATTCCGAGACCCTGGCCAACGAGCTGGCGAAGACCGAACCCAATGGCGTGATCTGGGCCAACCAGTTCGACAATGTCGCCAACCGTCTGGGCCATTACCACACCACCGGCCCGGAAATCTGGCGCCAGACCGGCGGCAGCGTCCATGCCTTCACCTGCGCTGTCGGCACCGGCGGCACGCTGGCCGGCGTCGCCATGGCGCTGAAGGAGCGTAACCCCGACGTCAAGGTGGTGCTGGCCGATCCCATGGGATCGGCGCTCTACAACTACTACGCCAATGGCGAATTGAAGGCCGAGGGCAATTCCATCACCGAGGGGATCGGCCAGGGCCGCATCACCAAGAATCTGGAAGACGCCCCCATCGACGATCAGGTCCGTGTCACCGACGAGGAAGCCCTGCCGATGATCTTCCGCATGGTGAAGGAAGAAGGCCTGGTGCTGGGCGGTTCGTCGGGCATCAACGTGATGGCGGCGATCAAGGTCGCGCAGAAGCTGGGTCCGGGCCATACCGTGGTGACCGTGCTGTGCGATTACGGCACGCGCTATCAAAGCAAGCTTTTCAATCCCGCCTTCCTGCGCGAGCATAAGCTGCCTCAGCCCGACTGGCTGGATTGACAGGTATAAGAAGCCGAAACGAAGAGGGGGAACCGACATGGATTATGCGCGACCCGATGCCCTGGTCAGCACCGAATGGCTGGCGCAGCATCTCACCGCGCCGGATGTGCGCATCGTCGATGCCAGTTGGTTCCACCCCTCGCAGCAGCGGAATGCCCGGGCCGATTACCAGGCCGGGCATATCCCGGGCGCCGTCTTCTTCGATATCGACGAGATTTCCGACAGCACCAATCCCCTGCCCCACATGCTGCCGCCGCCCGAGAAATTCTCGAGCAGGGTGCGCCGCCTCGGCCTGGGCAACGGCAACCGCGTCGTTGTCTACGACGCCACGGGCTGCGCCTCGGCCGCCGCGCGGGTATGGTGGATGTTCCACGTTTTCGGGCATAGCGACGTGGCCGTCCTGGATGGCGGCCTGCCGAAATGGCTGCAGGAGCAGCGCCCCATCGAGGACCTGCCGCCCATGCCGCGCGATCGCCATTTCATCGCGCGGACCAACGCCACCCTGGTCCGCGATGTCGAGCAGATGAAGCAGAATCTGCAGACCGGGCGCGAACAGGTGATCGATGCCCGCTCCGCCGGGCGCTTCCGCGGGGAACTGCCGGAACTCTGGCCTGGCAAGAAGGTCGGACATATTCCCGGCAGCCTGAATCTTCCCTATACGGAACTGTTCGACCCCAAGGACAAGACCTTCCTGCCCGCCGACCAGCTACGGGCGCGTTTCGAGGAAGCCGGTGTGGATTTCACCAAACCAGTGGTCGCTTCCTGCGGCTCGGGCGTCACTGCTTGCGTGCTGGTCTTGGGGCTTTACCTGCTCGGACGCGAGGATGTGGCCGTCTATGACGGCTCCTGGGCCGAGTGGGGCTTGCGTGACGATACTCCCGTGGAACAGGGCTGAAGGCGGCCCGCAAGCAAATAGGAGAGTTGGACTACTCCTCCTGCCATAAAGGCGAGTAGCCCTTCCGCGCGCTATCGGGTGGTTGATGCGCGCTTTTCATAGCCCCACGTGTTGTCTCAGCCACCTTTTCGACAATGCGAGGAGGAATTATGGAAAAGCGCAAATCTCGCTCTGCCAGCAAAGCAGTGCGCATGGATAATCGTGCCTATCTCGTTCCCTTTACTGTTGTGATGTTCCTCGCAGCCGCCCTGCTTTCGGGCTGCAACACTATGGCCGGTTTGGGAGAGGACACCCAAGCTGCCGGCCGAGCCGTTGAAGGACAGGCCAGAGACGTTCAGCGCTGACCCTCAGGCTGAAAATTTTGTAAAGGTCTGGCATTGCATGGGTGCCGGTGACAAACTGCCGGCCCCACTTCCTTGGATCGCATTGCCGGGGCCAGATGAAAAAGGACACTCTCATCGTTCATGCCGGGCGTCATCCCGAGCAGCAACATGGTGCGGTGAACCCTCCGGTTTACCGGGCTTCCACCATCACCTTCCCCTCCATGGCCGCCCTCGAGGAGTCGAGCAAGGCTCCCTTCGAAGGGGTGCGCTATGGCCGCTTCGGCACTCCCACCACCTTCGCCTTCGAGGAAGCCGTCGCCGCCCTGGAAGGCGGCTGGCGCAGCATCGCCACCTCGTCGGGTCTGGCGGCCATCACCGGCGCCCTGACGGCACTGCTGTCGGCGGGCGACCATCTGCTGATGGTGGATTCGGTCTATGGCCCGACACGCAAATTCTGTGACAGCGTCCTGCGCCGTTTCGGTATCGAAACAACCTATTACGATCCGCTGGTGGGAGCCGGAATCAACAGCCTGATCCGCACCAACACCAAGGTCGTCTTCGTCGAATCGCCCGGCTCGCTGACCTTCGAAGTGCAGGACATCCCCGCCATCGTCGAAGCGGCCCATCGCCACGGCGCCTTGGTGGTCATGGACAATACCTGGGCCTCGCCGCTTTTCTTCCAGCCCTTCGCCCATGGCGTGGACGTTTCGGTACAGGCCGCAACGAAATACATCGTCGGCCATTCCGATGCCATGCTGGGAACCATCACCACCACCGAGGAATTGTGGCTGAAGGTGAAGACGGCGGTGGCGGCTTTCGGCTATGCGGCAGGTTCGGAGGAAACCTATCTCGGCCTGCGCGGCCTGCGCACCCTTGGCGCACGCCTGCGCCAGCATCAGGAAAGCGGCCTGGCCGTCGCCAGGTGGCTGCAATCCCGCCCGGAAGTCACCCGCATCCTGCATCCGGCCCTGCCCGATGACCCCGGCCATGCCTTGTGGGAACGGGATTTCTCTGGCGCATCAGGGCTTTTCGGGGTGGAGTTGAAGCCGGTTTCCAAGACCGCCCTGGCCGCGCTGATCGACGGGCTGGAGCATTTCGGCCTGGGCTATAGCTGGGGCGGCTTCGAAAGCCTGATCATTCCCGCCCATATCCAGCGCACTGCCAGCAACTGGAAAGCCGAAGGGCCGGTGATCCGTCTGCATATCGGCCTGGAGGATCCGCAGGACCTGATCGCGGATCTGGAGAAGGGCCTGGAGAGGATGAGAAAAGCTTCGTAAGAAATTGAAAAGGCGTGGGAAATGTCCCGCGCCTTTTCTCTTATCGCCGACGAAGGGCGGCGCCGGCGACTTCCGCCAGCAGGAACAGCAGCAGCGCCACCACGACGATGGAAGGCCCCGAGGGCGTGTCCCAGGCCAGCGAGGCATGCAATCCCCCGGTCACGGCGGCGGCACCGGCGAGCGAAGCCAGGATCGCCATGGCTTCGGGGGTCACGGCGAAACGCCGGGCCGCGGCGGCGGGAATGATCAGCAGGGATGTGATCAACAGGATTCCCACGATCTTCAACGCCACGGCCACCACCACCGCCATCAGCAGCATCAGGGCCAAGCGCCCGGCCGCCACCGGCACCCCTTCCACCTGGGCCAGTTCCTCGTTGACGGTCATCGCCAGCAAGGGCCGCCACAGCACCGCCAGGACGCCCAGGACCAGAAAGCCGCCGCCGAAGATCAGCAGCAGGTCGGCATTGGAAATGGCCAGGATGTCGCCGAACAGATAGGCCATCAGGTCGACCCGCACCCAATCCATGAAGGCCAGGGCCACCAGCCCGATGGACAGCGTGCCGTGGGAGAGGATGCCGAGCAGCGTATCCACCGCCAGCCGACGCTGGCGCGTCATCAGGGCCAGGACCACGGCCAGCAGGCCGGAAACGGCGATGATCGCCAGCGTCAGGTGGATTTCCAGCAGCAGCCCCAGCGCCACCCCCATCAGCGCCGCATGGGCCAGGGTATCGCCGAAATAGGCCATGCGCCGCCAGACGACGAAGGCGCCCAACGGCCCGGCCACCAGGGCCAGGGCCACGCCGCCCACCAGGGCGCGCAGAAAGAAGTCATCCATGGGAGCAACCGGGACCGTGTGTGCAGCCGCCATCGCCGAGAGGCTTGATCTCGCTCCCGACATGGCGGTGATCATGGTGATGTTCGTAGACGGCAAGGCTGGCGCCCACGCGGGTTCCGAACAGGCTGAGATATTCGGGATGGCGGCTGACGGCCTGGGGCGTACCGGCGCAGCAGACATGGCCGTTCAGGCAGACCACCTGGTCCGTCGCGGCCATGACCAAGTGCAGATCATGCGAGACCATCAGCACGCCGCAGCCGGTCTCGTCGCGCACCTTGCCGATCAGGTCGTAGATTTCCGCCTGTCCGGTGACGTCCACGCCGGCGACGGGTTCGTCCAGTACCAGCAATTGCGGACGGCGCAGCAGGGCGCGGGCGAGTAGCACGCGCTGCATCTCGCCTCCCGACAAATCATGGACCTGGGCATCCAGCAGATATTCCGCCCGCACCCGCGACAAGGTGTATTGCAGGTGGCTGGCGCTTTCCCGCCAGTTCAGGGCCAGGGTGAGGAAGCGGCGGACGGTTAGCGGCAGGGTCCGCTCGATGGTGACGCGCTGGGGCACATAGCCGATGGTCAATTTCCCGCGCCGCGTCACCTTGCCATGGCTGGGGCTTTGCAGGCCCAGGGCAACCCGCAGCAGGGTGGATTTGCCGCCGCCATTGGGGCCGACGATGGTGAAGATGCCGCCCTCGGGAATGTCGAGCGAGACCCCGCGCAGAACATGCTGGCGGCCGAAACTGACATGCACATCGGCAAGCGACAGCAAGGCCTCAGCGGCCATTCCCGGACCTCCGGCAATCGGGGCACAGCCCTTCCAGTTCCACTGTCTTGCCCCGCAATTCGAAGCCAAGGGCGACGGCGGCCTGGGTCAGGGCTCGGTCGATGGCCGGGTCGTCAATCTCAGCCGCCAAGCCACATTCGGAACAAATAAGGAACTGACCGGAATGCGGGGCATCGGGCTGGCCGCAGCCGACGAAGGCGTTCAGGCGCTCGATACGGTGCACCAAGCCCTGTTCCTGAAGAAAGTCCAGTGCCCGGTAAACCGTGGGCGGCGCTGCCGCCATGCCCTCGCTGCGCAAGGTATCCAGCAGCGCGTAGGCCCCCACAGGACCGTGACGTTCCCATACGAGTTCCAGCACGCGGCGACGGATTTCGGTCAGGCGCAGGCCGCGGCTGCGGCACAATTCCTCGGCCTTGGCCACGGCATGGGCGACACAGCTTCCATGATCATGGTCGCTGGAAGGAAAGGCGGTACTGGCCTCGGTCATGATGTCTGTCCTTGCCGTCGTCTCATTGCAACATTATAACATATCCTCCTCCTGAGCGACAATCCGAGGATAGATATGTTCAAGCGTAGCCTCATAGCGGCCGTGATCGCCCTTCCCTTTCTCGGCAGTTCGGCTTCGGCTGAGCCGCCGGCAGTCGTTGTTTCCATCAAGCCGCTACATTCTCTTGTCGCGTCGGTCATGGACGGCGTCGCGCAGCCGCGCCTTTTGGTGCCGGGCGGTGCTTCCCCTCATACATATTCCCTCCGCCCCTCCGATGCCAAGGCCCTGAACGAGGCCAATGCCATCTTCATGGCGGGTGACGGACTGGAGATGTTCCTGGAAAAACCCTTGAACAATCTTGAAGGACGCGTGCGCGTCGTGGCAATGGCCGAAGCTCCGGGCGTAACCCTGCTGCCGGTCCGCGAGGGCGGCGTGTGGGACGAGCACGACCATGGGCACAACCATGACCACGCGCACAACCATGATCATGGGCACGAACACGGACATGATCACGGCCATGGGCACGATCATGGGCATGGAGATGCGCACGACCATCATCATGGAGCCTATGACATGCATCTCTGGCTCGATCCGGCCAATGCCAAGGCTTTCGTCGCGACGGTCAGCGCCACGCTCGGGGAACTGGACCCGGCCAATGCCGAAGCTTATGCCCGCAATGCCGAAGCCACCGCCGCCCGTCTGGATGAGCTGGATGAAAAGCTCCGCGCCGAATTGCAGCCCATTGCCGGCCGTCCGTTCCTGGTCTTCCATGATGCCTATCAGTATTTCGAGCAGCGCTACAACCTGACCGCCGCCGGTTCGGTGACCGTCGATCCCGAGCGCCGCCCCGGTGCCAGGCGCCTCAGCGAAATCCGTCAGCGCATTACCGAGGGCAATGTGGTCTGCGTCTTCCGCGAACCGCAATTCAGCCCGGCCGTCATCGAGACGGTGGCCGAGAACACCCAGGCCAAGGTCAGCGTCCTCGATCCGGTCGGTGCCGAAATCGCCGAAGGTCCGGATATGTATTTCGCACTGCTGGAAGGCCTCAGCCGCAATCTGCGCGACTGCCTGGCCGGTTGACAGAAAGGGGCGAAGGGAGGTTTGCTTCCTCCCCGCCCCCCTAACGGAAATCAGATCATGCTTGACGCCACCGCAGCCCTTTCCGCCATCTCCTTCAACGCCGACGGCCTCGTTCCGGCCATCGCCCAGCAGCATGACAGCGGCGAGGTGCTGATGATGGCCTGGATGAACCGCGAGGCGGTGGAGGAAACCCTGGCCACCGGCCGCGTCTGCTATTGGTCGCGTTCGCGCGGCAAGCTCTGGCGCAAGGGCGAAAGCTCCGGCCAGATGCAGATGCTCAAGGATTTCCTGATCGACTGCGACGGTGACACGATCCTGCTGCTGGTGGACCAGACCGGCCCGGCCTGCCACACCGGCCGGCGCACCTGCTTCTATACCTCGGTCGGCGAAACGGGCCTTGCCACCATCGCCGACGTGATGATCCCCCCCGAGGAGCTTTACGGCAAATGAGCGACGATCTTCAGCGCGAAGCGGCCTCGGCCATTCCGGTCACCATCCTCACCGGCTTCCTGGGCAGCGGCAAGACCACCCTGCTCAACCGCCTGCTGGCACGGCAGGAAATGGCTGAAACCGCCGTGCTGATCAATGAATTCGGCGAAGTCGGGCTGGACCATCTGCTGGTCGAGCATGTGAGCGAGGATATCGTCCTGCTCAATTCCGGCTGCCTGTGCTGCACCGTGCGCAGCGACTTGGTCACGGCCATGCGCGACCTGTTCCTGAAGCGCGTGCGCGGCCTGATCCCGGAATTCCGCCGGGTGCTGATCGAAACCACGGGGCTGGCGGACCCGGCCCCGATCCTTCACACCATGATGACCGATCCGCTGATCGGCGCGCGTTACCGGCTGGACGGCGTGATCACCACGGTCGATGCCGTCAATGGCTCCCGCCAGTTGGACTGCCACCCCGAATCGGTCAAGCAAGCCGCCGTGGCCGACCGGCTTGTCCTGACCAAGGCCGACATCGCCGATCCGGTGGCGGTCGAGGTGCTGCGGGCGCGCCTGCAGGAACTCAATCCCGGAGCCCCGGTCATCGTGGCGGCGAACGGGGAGGTCGACCCTTCGGTCATCCTGGATGCCGGGCTGTTCAACGCCCGCAGCAAAATCCCCGACGTGGAGCGCTGGCTCAACGAGGAGGCCTATCGCGATCGCCACGATCATCATCATGATCACCACCATAAACATGGAGATGGCCATGCGCACGGCCATCATCACCACGACGTCAACCGCCATGACGAACGCATTTCGGCTTTCGTGGTAACGCGGGACGAGCCGGTTTCCTGGCAGAAACTGGTCAGCGCCCTGGAATTGCTGATCGCCACGCGGGGCGAGAATCTGCTGCGGATCAAGGGCATCGTCCATGCGCAGGAGTCGGAGAAACCGCTGGTGGTCCATGGCGTACAGCATGTCTTCCACCCGCCCGTCCCCCTGCCCGCCTGGCCCAGCGAAGACCACCGTACCCGCTTGGTCTTCATCACCCGTGACCTGCCGCGCCAGGTGGTGGATGCCTTGCTGACAGCCGTCCTCGGGGAGACAGCTTAGAACGGAAAAAGGGGCGGCTGCGGCCACCCCTTTCTTTCCTAGTTTTGAATCGATCCAGGAATTATCCGCATTGCACAATCACGCAATGCGGGTTAAGTTGAGTAGTGATGTTGGCCTTTCCGAGGTCAGCTTCCCTCTCTTAAGAAGCCTCTTCCAGGCCGTTCGCGTCATGCGAACGGCCTTCTTTTTGACTCGGATATCGCCTGTTCCGGCAGGCGCTTCCGTCAGGCCGCGACGCTGCTCGAGAGCAATTCGTCGAGCTTGCCGGCGAAGGATTCCAGACGCTGCTGTTCGCCCAGGGTCGCGAAGAAGTTCCGCTCGGCGGCGCGGACCCGCATGGTGGCCATATTCACCGTCCGGCGGCCAGCTTCGGTCAGGCACGGGAACTTGGCCCGATGATCCATGGAATTGTGCCGCCGCTCGACCAGCCCCTTGCGCTCCAGCGTGCAGAGTATCTGCGAGGTGGTGGCCACATCCATCATGCAGTGACGCGCCAGCGCGATCTGGTTGACCTGGCCCTCGCGGGTCAGGCGCTCGAGACCCGACATGATCATGAACTGCGGATGGGTCAGACCCACTTCCTGCAGCGATGCCTCGGCCTGCCGGCGCCAGGCGGCACCCGCTTGCGTCAGAAGCATTCCCAATTGCACTGCGTTCTCTTCGACGAGAAATTCAGCAGTCACCTTTACCCCCAGTAGGCGCCCTACGCGCCTGTATTGTCGACGTCGTTGCTGATTCGCATTTTAACTTTTCTGCCGGGGCCGCACCCCTATCGACCTTGGGAGGTGACGCGAACTATCAATGTGTGCTAACATTACACCTTTACCGTGCCTAGCAGGCTACAGCCGCTTCACCTCGATATTGTACTTCTTGAGGGCGTAGCCGATCTGGCGCGGCGTCAGGCCGAGCAGCCGGGCGGCCTTGGCCTGAACCCAGCCGGCCTTTTCCATGGCACGCAGCAATCTGTCACGCTGGGTCAGCCCCTGCCCTTCCTCGAAAAACAGGTCGTCCCCGGCATCTTCGTCGCGCTCGTCGATATTGGCAAGCGCCGGTTCGGGCTGGCGGAACGTGTTGGAAGAATGCTTCCAGAGCTGCGCCGACAGGCAGAGATTGCGCTGGCAAGGCAGGTCCACGTCGCGCACCACGTCGCCGCGGCTCATGGTCGCGACGCGGTTCACGCAATTCTCCAGCTCGCGCACATTGCCGGGAAAGTAGCAGTTCAGCAGGACCTGCATGGCTTCCTCCGAGACGTTGACATGACGCGCATTCTCCTGGTTGAAGCGCCTGATGAAATGCTCGACCAGCATGGGGATGTCCTCCTTGCGCTCGCGCAAGGGCGGCAGGAAGACCGGCACCACATTGATGCGGTAATACAGGTCGGCGCGGAACTCGCCGTTGGCGACCATCGCCTCGAGATTGCGGTTGGTGGCCGCGATCAGGCGCACATCGGTGCGGATGGTCTTGTTGCCGCCCACCCGCTCGAATTCGCTTTCCTGGAGGACGCGCAGCAGCTTGGCCTGGAAGGAAGGGGAAATCTCGCCGATCTCGTCGAGGAAGAGCGTGCCGTGATTGGCCAATTCGAACCGCCCCTTGCGCTCGGCGGTGGCGCCGGTAAAGGCGCCCTTCTCATGGCCGAACAATTCCGATTCCAGCAGCGTCTCGGGCAGGGCCGCGCAGTTGAGCTTGATGAAGGGGCCGTCCTTGCGGGTGCTGAGGCAGTGGATGGCCCGCGCGATCAATTCCTTGCCGGTGCCGCTTTCGCCCCGCAACAGCACGGTCGAGCGCGAAGGCGCGATCTGGTGGATCTCGGCATAGACATCCTGCATGCGCCGCGACACGCCGATGATGTTGTCGAGCCCCACGCGCTGCTGCGCCTGTTCGCGCTGCACGACCAGGGCCTTTTGCAGGCGATGCTGCTCCTCGATCAGACGCTCGCGCTCCGAAGCCACATGCTGATGCATGCGCACGGTCTGCCCGATCAGATTGGCGACCATGCTCAGGAAGCGGACATCGGCCTCGTAGCTGACATCCTTGCGCGCGGCATCGAAGACGCGGTCGATGGACAGCACGCCGAAGGGCTTGTCCGTGGTCTTGATCGGCACCCCGATGAAAGAAATCGCCTCGCCATCCAGCGTGTCGTCCAGCCATCCCTCGTATTGCAGGCCGGGCTCGTCGCGCAGATCGGGGATGACGATGGGCATGCCGCTGGACAGAACCTGTCCGGCGGCCGACTTTTCCAGGCTGCCTCCCATCTTGCGGATCGCTGCCGGCGACAGCCCCGAGGCCGCCACGACATCCAAGGCGCCCCCGTCCCCGACCAGGCTGATCATGCCGTGGCGCATCTGCAGGTAGGAGGACAGGACGTTCAGGACGTCGCGCAGCGTTTTTTCCAGATGAAGGGAGGAGGAGAGAATCTTGCTGATCTCATAGATGCTGATCAGCGACAGGGCGGTGCTGTTTCGATTTTCCGCGAGCATGGAATAAACCTCCTGACGCCAACGATGCGCCGCTCCGGCTCCCGCGAAATTTGTCGTCAACAGGACATGCGAGGCCGCCAGGCTTCTTTAAGATTCGCAAAATCCGCGCCAAATTGAACGAAACGGGAAAGAACATTGCGCAACAATAGGTTGCTTCCCTTACCCGATCCCCTTTGGTCACTGCATGAGCGACAGTATATGCCTGTGATTTGAACAGCGCATCATAAAAGCACAAATTTTGTGCGGATTCTGACAGGCTTCGGGGAAGATCGGGATTCACGGCGAGGACGTCCCCGCCATGCCGCAACAACGACCCGCAAACCTTTTATTTAAAAGGAATTTTCCCAGGAAATTTCTTATCCTACCCCGCCACCAGGGCGAGAAGCAGGATCGCCACGATATTCGTGATCTTGATCATGGGATTGATGGCCGGACCGGCCGTGTCCTTGTAGGGATCGCCCACCGTGTCGCCGGTCACGGCTGCCTTGTGGGCGTCCGATCCCTTGCCGCCGTGATGGCCGTCCTCGATGAATTTCTTGGCGTTGTCCCAGGCACCGCCGCCCGAGGTCATGGAGATGGCGACGAACAATCCGGTGACGATGACCCCCATCAGCATGGCCCCCAGCGCGGTCAGGGCCTGTTCCTGTCCGCCGAAGAGCAGCACCACGACATAAAGCAGGATCGGCGCCAGCACGGGCAGCAGCGAGGGCAGGATCATCTCCTTGATCGCCGCCTTGGTCAGCATGTCCACCGCCCGGCCGTAATCGGGCTTCGCGCTGCCCTCCATGATGCCCGGAATCTCGCGGAACTGGCGGCGGACCTCGACCACCACCGAACCGGCGGCACGCCCCACCGCCATCATGCCCATCGAGCCGAACAGATAAGGCAGCAGCCCCCCGGCGAACAACCCGATCAGCACCCAGGGGTCGTCCAATCGGAAACTCAGGGCCAGATCGGGGAAATAGTGATGGATGTCCTGGGTATAGGCACCGAACAGCACCAGCGCCGCCAGCCCGGCGGAACCGATGGCATAGCCCTTGGTCACGGCCTTGGTGGTGTTGCCGACGGCATCTAGTGCATCGGTCACCTTGCGTACATCCTCGGGCAGGTCGGCCATCTCGGCGATGCCCCCGGCATTGTCGGTGACCGGGCCATAGGCGTCCAGCGCCACCACCATGCCCGCCAGTGCCAGCATGGTCGTCGCCGCGATGGCGATGCCATACAGGCCTGCGGCGGCAAAGGAGGTGACGATACCGAAACAGATAACCAGCACCGGCAAGGCCGTCGCCTCCATCGAGACGGCCAGGCCCTGGATGACATTGGTGCCGTGCCCCGTGGTCGAGGCATGGGCGACGCTGCGCACCGGGCGGAAATCGGTGCCGGTATAATATTCCGTGATCCAGATGATCAAGCCGGTGACGACAAGGCCGATGACCGCACAGAGGAACAAGGCCATCGGTGTGATGATGCGCCCGTCGGTCATGGGCAGCTCGACGCCGCCACCGCCGAACAAGATGGTGACCACCAGGGCGATCAGCAGAAGCGACAGACCGGCGGTGACGATGAAGCCCTTGTAGAGGGCGGTCATGATCCGCGCCTTCGCCCCCAGGCGGACGAAGAAGGTGCCGATGACCGAGGCGATGATGCAGACGGCGCCGATGACCAGTGGCAGCATCATCGCCAGGTCCTGCAAGGGCCCGGTGAAGAAGATCGAGCCCAGCAGCATGGTGGCGACCACCGTGACCGCGTAGGTCTCGAAAAGATCGGCCGCCATGCCCGCGCAATCCCCCACATTGTCCCCCACATTGTCGGCGATGACGGCGGGATTGCGCGGATCGTCTTCGGGGATGCCTGCCTCGACCTTGCCGACGAGATCGGCGCCCACATCGGCGCCCTTGGTGAAGATGCCGCCGCCGAGGCGGGCGAAGATGGAGATCAGCGAGGCGCCGAAGCTGAGCGCCACCAGCGATTCCAGCACCTCACGCAGGGGCATGGCGGCTGCACGCAGGATGATGTAATAGACTGCGACACCCAGCAGCCCCAGCCCGACCACCAGCATGCCGGTCACGGCGCCCGACTTGAAGGCGACGTCCAGGGCCTGGGCCAAGCCGCCGCTGCGGGCGGCCTCCGCCGTGCGGACATTGGCGCGTACGGAGACATGCATGCCGATATAGCCCGCCAGGGCCGAAAGCACGGCCCCCAGGAAATATCCCACCGCCACCGGCAGCCCCAGCCTCAGCCCCAGCAGGATGCCGATCACCACGCCGACGATGGCGATGGTCCGGTATTGCCGGTTGAGATAGGCCCCTGCCCCTTCCTGGATCGCCGCCGCGATTTCCTGCATGCGGGGCGTGCCGGCGGGTGACGCCATCACCGAACGGATGGCATAGGCTCCATAGCCAAGGGCGATGATTCCGCAGAGGATGACGAACGCATAGGCCATGGCGCACCTCCGGCCGGGCAGGTCTCATCCCACGATGCCGGAGAAACGGGCGCCGCGCAATCTGCCCTTCGGACAGAAGAGCTTGAGAAAGCAGCGCTTTCTTTCGGCTAGGAACCGGGATTAGCGCAGGCTGACTTCCCTGAAGACCACATCGCGCACCGCTCCTTCGCCGACGATGCGGTTGCCGATGATGTTCAGCCGGTACTTGACGGCATTCTCGTCGGGCTGCGGGTAATATTGCAGATGGGCCGGCAGGAAGGCATGGAAGTCGCGCAGGAAGCCGTCACGCAGGCGCGGCATGGCTTCGGTCACCCTGCTGCGATAGGCCGGATCGACCTCCAGCTGCATCACCAGGAAGACCTGCCCCAGCAATTCGCCGTCCCGGATGATCGGGACCAGGAAGGGTTCCAGGTCGATAAAAGCGGACTGGGGCGGCGGAGGTGCCGCCGGTGGAGGTTTTTCTTCCGAACCGCTCTGGGCGTTCAGGATATTCTCGAAGGGAGTGATGCCCATATAGGCCATCCCACCGACCGCTGCGGCAATCAAAGCCACCAGCGCCAGGACGCTCATTATGATCGTCTTCATGGATGGGCCTATCCTATCCCTCGAAATGACGCCAACCGGCCCGCCCCAGGAACAGCTTTACACCGTCACCCCCATAGACGACAACCGGTTCGTCACCATCCTGCCCGGTCACCCGCCCGATTGCCGTCAGTTCCACGCCCGTTCTATCGGCCAGGGCCGCGACGGCGGCGTCCTGTCCTGCCGGGGCGGTAAACAGCAATTCGTAATCATCGCCTCCCGACAAGACCGGCGCAAGACCTTCGCGCGTCAGTTCCAGCGCGGCACGGGCTGCGGGAGACAAAGGCAGTCTTTCGGCATGGATTTCGGCTTTGACGCCCGAGGCCCGGCAGATATGGGCGAGATCGGCGCACAGCCCATCCGAGATATCCATGGCGGCCGTTGCCAAGCCGTGCAGACAGGCCCCCAGGGCCAGGCGCGGCCTGGGCAGGCGGTAGCGGTCGGCCAGGAAAGCGGCATGATCCGCCGCCAGCCCCCGCACCTGCCCCTGCAGGACCTTCAGCCCCAAGGCGGAATCGCCCAGGCTGCCCGAAACCCAGATGGTGTCGCCGAGTTGGGCGCGGGAGCGGCGCAATTCGCATCCCTGCCCAACCGTTCCCAAGGCGGTGACGGTCAGGGTCAGCGGTCCCGGCGTCGAGACGGTGTCGCCGCCGATCAGCGGCACGGCGAACTCGGCCACGTCGGCGGCCAGGCCGGACGCAAAGAGACGCAGCCAGTCTTCTCCGGTATCGCGCGGGAAAGCGGCGGCCAACATCAAGCCGACCGGGGACGCTCCCATGGCGGCGAGATCGGAAAGATTGGTGCGCAGAACCTTGCGCGCCACCAGATCGGCGGGATCGTCGGGAAGAAAATGAACGCCGGCAACGACGGCGTCACTCGTGACAACCAATTGCCGCCCCGGCGGCACGCTCAGCAGGGCGGCATCGTCCTTCAGCCCCAGCGCACCGGGACAACCGGCAGCCAGGGGCGCGAAAAACTCCTCGATCAGCGAGAATTCATCGAGCCCTGGCATCGCTGCCGTCGCCGCCCAGTTCCTCGGCACGCAGCACCCGCGCGATGCGGTCGAGGACTGCATTGACGAGACCCGGCTCGCTGCCGGCATAGAAGGCCTTGGCCACGTCCACATATTCGGAAATGGCGACTCGTGCCGGTACGTCCCGGCGTTCCTTCAATTCATAGGCGCCGGCGCGCAGGACGTTGCGCAGGACCGCTTCCAGGCGCTCCATGGACCAGTCGCCGCTCAGGGACTTGGCGACGATCTCGTCCAGTTCCTCGCGCTGGGCCAGGGAACCGCGGACCAGGAAGGTGAACAATTCGCTGTCGGGCTCGATCAGCGGCGCATCGAATTCCGCGCCTTCTTCATGGTCGGTGACGCTGCCCTCGCCGCCGATCAGGCGGTCGGCGAAATCGCGCAGGATGCCGTCAGGAGTCGCTCCGGTCAGTTCGACCTGATAGAGCGCCTGAACGGCGGCGAGCCGGGCGGCGCTGCGGCGGCGCACGGCTTTGGAGATGGGACGGCCGGATTTGTTGTTCATTTGGGTATGAGACGCAACTCGCGTTTGATGTCGATCATGCGCAGGCAGGCGCGTGCGGCTTGGCCGCCGAAATTCTTTTCGTCCACGCGCGCCCGCGCCAGGGCCTGTTCCTTGTTATGGCAGGTCAGGATGCCGTTGCCCACCGCCAGGGTGTATTGCAGGGCCAATTGCTGAATGCCGCTCATCGCTTCGCGGCAGACGTGATCGTAATGATCGCTTTCCCCGCGCAGGGCGCAGCCGAGCGTGATGTAGCCGGAATAACGGTCGTCGGTGGCGCGCAGTTCCATCGCCCGGATGGCATAGCGGATCGCCGCCGGGATTTCCAGGATCCCCGGAACGATGATGCGTTTGTAGCCGGCGCCGACGGCGGCCAGTTCCTTGACCGCCCCCTTGACCAGTTGATCGGTGATGTCGTCGTAGAAGCGAGCTTCGACGATCAGGATGCGCGTGCCCGACATTATTCCCCCTCCTTGAAGATGATCGGCTCCTGCGCCACGACCGACAGGCCATAGCCTTCAAGGCCGATGATGGTCTTCTTGGTGTTGGACAGCAGAATCATGTCCCGCACCCCGAGATCGAGCAGGATCTGCGCGCCGATGCCGTAATCGCGCAATTCGCTGCCCTGCCCTCCGCCATCCAGGCGGGCGCGGACCCGCTCGGTCAGGCTGTTGGGCTTGGGCTCACGGATCAGGACGACAACGCCCCGGCCGCGCTCGGCGATCATGCGCATGGCGGCATGCAATTCGCCGGTCTTGTGGCTGTCGCGGTCGCCCAGCACGTCGTCGAGCACGTTCAGCGCATGGACGCGCACCGGCACCGGCCCATCCACTCCCAGATCGCCTTTCACCAGGGCGATATGCTCGGCATAGGCGACGGTATTGACATAGACGACCATGCGCCATTCGCCGCCGTAAAGCGAGTTGAACCGCGAGTCCAGCTTGCGTTCGACGATCTTGTCATGCTTGCGGCGATAGGCGATCAGGTCGGCGATCGTACCGATCTTCAGGCCATGATACTGCGCGAACTTCACCAGATCGGGCATGCGCGCCATGGTGCCGTCGTCGTTCATGATCTCGCAGATCACGCCGGAGGGATTGAGCCCGGCCAGACGAGAAATGTCGACCGCCGCCTCGGTATGACCGGCGCGCACCAGCACGCCGCCGTCGCGGGCGACCAGCGGGAAGACATGGCCCGGCGTCGCCAGATCGGCGCGGCCCTTGGCCGGATCGATGGCCACGGCGACCGTGCGGGCGCGGTCCGAGGCGGAAATGCCGGTGGTCACGCCTTCGCGCGCCTCGATGCTGACGGTGAAGGCGGTCTGGTGGCGCGAGGCATTCTCCTGCGCCATCAGCGGCAGCCCCAGTTCCTCGATCCGCTGCCGGGTCAGCGACAGGCAGATCAGGCCGCGGCCATGCTTGGCCATGAAATTGATGGCATCGGGCGTGGCCATCTGGGCCGGAATGACCAGATCGCCTTCATTCTCCCGGTCTTCGTCATCGACCAGGATGAACATGCGCCCGTTGCGGGCTTCTTCGATGATCTCGTCGATCGAGGACAGGTAGTCGTGATAACCAGACAAGAGGTTCAATCCTTCCCGAGCAGTCGCGCAACATAGCGCGCCAGCATGTCGATTTCCATATTCACCGCACTGCCCACCTCATATCCGCCGAAGGTGGTGACCGATTGGGTGTGGGGAATGATGTTGACGCCGAATCGCCGCCCCTGCACCTCATTGACGGTGAGGGAGACGCCATCCAGCGCGACCGAACCCTTCGGCGCGACGAAAGGCGCCAGGTTTTCCGGAACTTCGAAGACATAACGCAGGGACTGGTTCTCGGGCGCGATCTCGACCACATGGGCGACACCGTCGACATGACCCGAAACGATATGGCCGCCCAGTTCGTCGCCGACTTTCAGCGCGCGTTCCAGGTTGATCCTCTGGCCTTCGGTCCAGCTGCTAAGGGTGGTCTTGGACAAGGTTTCCTGCGAGGCCTCGACGGCAAACCAGCCATCGCCCTTCTCGACCACGGTCAGGCAAACGCCGTTATGGGCGATGGAAGCGCCAATCTCGATCGTATCCGTATCGTAGCCCGTGGCGATGGTGAAACGGGTTTCGCCGCGCTTCTCGATCCCGCGCACACTGCCCAGATCCGTGATGATGCCGGTAAACATGGCCCATTCCCCTTCAGACACGCTCGTAATATTCGATCAGATCGGCACCGGCCTCGGCCATGTTGCTACGCCTGAAATGCGGCGTCTGGCCCAGCACATCCACTCCGAAGGCGGAGGCGGCGGGCATGCCGTCACCGCCCATCAGGCGCGGCGCGCGGAACCAGGCAAGCCGGTCCACCAGGCGATGGCGCAGGAAGGCAGCGGTCACACGGGCGCCGCCTTCCACCAGCAGGCGCGTGATGCCCCGGTCCCCCAAAGCCAGGCTCACCGACTTCAGGTCCGGATAGCCCTCCTTGTCCGGCGGTATCTCGATCACCTGTACACCGCAGGAGCGGAAGGCGGCGATGCGGGCGGCATCATTGCCGGGCAGGCAGACCAGCCAGGTCGGCACCTGCTGCGCGGTCGCCACCAGTTTTGCCGTCAGCGCCAGACGCAGATGACCGTCCAGTACCACACGCACCGGCGAGCGCTGCTCAAGCCCCGGCAGGCGGCAGGTCAGCATGGGATCATCGGCCAGCGCCGTCCCCGCCCCGACCAGGATGGCGTCATGCTCGGCGCGCAGACGATGACCATGGGCGCGCGCGCCCTCGCCGGTGATCCACTGGCTTTCGCCGCCATGGGTGGCGATGCGCCCGTCCAAGGTGGTGGCGGTTTTCAAGGTGATCAGCGGACGGCCCTGGCGCACGCGCAGGAAGAAGCCGGCATTGATCTCTTCGGCCTCCTCGGCACCCAGCCCCAGCTCGACCGCCACTCCGGCCTCGCGCAGACGCCGCAGGCCGTTGCCCGAGACGCGCGGATCGGGATCCTCGACCGCCGCGACGACACGGGCGATACCGGCCTGGACCAACGCATCCGCGCAGGGAGGGGTCTTGCCGTGGTGGCTGCAGGGTTCCAGCGTCACATAGGCGGTCGCACCCTGCGCCGCCGCCCCGGCCTGAGCCAGGGCCACGGTTTCCGCATGGGGGCGTCCGCCCGGCTGGGTCCAGCCCCGCCCGACCACGCGGCCGTCCTTGACGATGACGCAGCCCACCGCCGGATTAGGCCAGACTTGCCCCAGCCCGCGCCGGGCCAGACCCAGCGCGGCGCGCATATGCGCCAGGTCGCCGTTCTCAGATATGGTCGCCATCCCCGCCGAGCTTTCCGACGAAGTCCTCGAAGTCCTTGGCCTCGTGGAAATTGCGGTAGACCGAGGCGAAACGGACATAGGCGACCTTGTCCAGGTTATAGAGCGCGTCCATCACCAATTCGCCGATCATCGAGGACGGGATTTCCGTCTCGCCGCTGCTTTCCAGGCGGCGCTGGATGCCGTTGATGATGCGCTCGACCCGCTCGGAATCGATGGGCCGCTTGCGCACGGCGATGGCGATGGAGCGTTCCAGCTTGTCCCGGTCGAAGGGATTACGCTGCCCGTTCTTCTTCACCACGATCAATTCGCGCAATTGCACGCGTTCGAAGGTGGTGAAGCGCGAACCGCAAGCAGGACAAAGGCGGCGGCGGCGGATGGCGGCATTGTCCTCCGTCGGCCGCGAATCCTTGACCTGCGTGTCATCATGTCCGCAGAACGGGCAGCGCATCGATCTTCTCCCGAGCCTTACAGGCCGCTATAGATGGGGAAGCGGCGGCACAATTCGCCGACCTTTTCCCGCACCGCGCGTTCGGCCGCCGAGTTGTCCTCGGGATTGGCCGACAGGCCGTCGAGCACGTCGCCGATCAGGTTGCCGAGCTGGCGGAATTCCTCGGCCCGGAAGCCGCGGGTGGTCGCCGCCGGCGAACCCAGGCGGATGCCCGAGGTCACGGTCGGCTTTTCCGGATCGAAGGGAATGCCGTTCTTGTTGCAGGTGATGCCCGCGCGCTCGAGGCTCTGCTCGGCGATATTGCCGGTCAGCTTCTTGGGACGCAGGTCCACCAGCATCAGATGGGTGTCGGTGCCGCCCGAGACGATGGCGAGGCCGCGGCTGACCAGCACCTCGGCCAGGATGGCGGCATTTTCCTTGACCGCCGCCGCATAGGCCTTGAATTCATCGGACAGGGCTTCATTGAAGGCCACGGCCTTGGCCGCGATGACGTGCATCAGCGGGCCGCCCTGCATGCCGGGGAAGACGGCCGAGTTGAACTTCTTGCCCAGGTCCGGGTTGTTGGACAGGATCATGCCGCCACGCGGACCGCGCAGGGTCTTGTGGGTGGTGGTGGTGACCACGTCGGCATAGGGCAGCGGGCTGGGATGCGCGCCACCAGCGACCAGACCGGCGAAATGCGCCATGTCCACCATCAGATAGGCGCCCACCTTGTCGGCGATCTCGCGGAAGCGCTTGAAGTCGATGACGCGCGGATAGGCGGAGCCACCGGCGATGATCAGCTTCGGCTGGTGTTCCAGGGCCAGACGCTCGACCTCGTCGTAATCGATCAGGTGATTGTCCTCGCGCACGCCATATTGCACGGCGTTGAACCACTTGCCCGACATCGCCGGCGGGGCGCCGTGGGTCAGGTGGCCACCGGCGGCCAGCGACATGCCCAGGATGGTGTCGCCGGGCTTGACCAGCGCCATCTGCACGGCGCCGTTGGCCTGGGCGCCGGAATGGGGCTGCACATTGACATAGGCGCAGTCGAACAGCTTCTTGGCGCGCTCGATGGCCAGATCCTCGGCGATGTCGACGAACTCGCAGCCGCCGTAATACCGCTTGCCCGGATAGCCTTCGGCATATTTGTTGGTCAGCACCGAACCTTGGGCTTCGAGCACCGCGCGCGAGACGATGTTCTCGGAGGCGATCATCTCGATCTGATCCTGCTGACGGCCCAGCTCCTTACGGATGGACTGATACAGGTCGGGATCGGAATCGGCCAGGGAGGCGCCGAAGAAGCGATTGGCTGAGGACATCTTGACGGGTCTTTCTTTCGGTTCTTCTACGGAAGTGAAGAGATCAGCAGCAGCCGGGCTCGCCGCCCAGCTTGGCGACGCGCCGGGCATGGCGGCCGCCTTCGAATTCCGTGTCGAGGAAAATGCCCAGGCAGTCGCGCGCCACTTCCACGCCGGTGGTGCGCCCACCGAAGACGATGACATTGGCGTCATTGTGCTGGCGGCACATGCGCGCGCCATAGGCGTCGTGGATCAGGGCCGCGCGAATATGACGATGACGGTTGGCGGCGATGCTGATGCCGATACCGGAGCCACAGACGAGAACGCCCCGCTGGGCGCGGCCGTCGGCCAGGGCCTGGGCCAGTTTGTCGGCGTAGTCGGGATAGTCCACGGATTCGCCGGGCTGAGTGCCCAGATCCAGCACCTCGATCCCGCGTTCGGCGAGGAACTCGCAAAGAGCCTGCTTGAGTTCGACGCCGCCGTGGTCGGACGCAACGGCAATTGTCTGTGAGGTCATGTCACTATGTTCTTGAGCGGTGGGGGACGGATTGAGGGCTTGATACCATATGTCGACGGATATTGCCAATGCGACACAAGGCCTCGCTTGGAACTATCTTGACGAAGCGAATCGTCCGAGGAAACCGCCCCCTCTTTTCCGCAAGAAAGATAACCCATCCTTGCGATACAGACCAATGGGGTATTCCGGCCAGCCAAGGACCAGCTTTTACTAAAGCTAAGGCAGCCAGTAAGAACTCGTTATTCTGGCTGTTCAGAATTGACAAGCAAGCCGGAACATGCGATCTCTCATTTCGGACATTCATAAAAACATTCGGTCGAACGAACATGAACGAGAACACCGCCGAAAAGTCGTCCAGGGAGGAAATTCTGCGCATGGCCGTGGATGTGGTTGCTGCATATGTCAGCAAGAATCCGCTGCCCGCAGGTCAGATCCCGGAAGTGATCCAGACTGTTTTCAGCTCGTTGAATTCTCTTGAGAACGACGCGCAGGAAATTAAAGCCGAAGCACCGCGTCCCGCCGTGCCTGTCCGCAAGTCTGTCACTCCCGACTATATCGTCTGCCTGGAGGACGGAAAGAAACTGAAGATGCTCAAGCGGCATCTTCGCACCACTTACAATATGACGCCAGACGAATATCGGGCGAAGTGGAACCTGCCGCCGGATTATCCCATGGTGGCGCCCAATTACGCTGCGCAGCGTTCCGATTTCGCGAAGAAGATCGGCCTGGGCCGCAAGGTCGAGGAAGAACCGGAAGTGCGCGGCCGCGCCCGCCGCAAGTAATCGTCAGTATCCTGGCGCCGAGGCCGCAACGGCGCCAGGGTTCTGGGATGGATTTCAGCGCCTGACTTTTTCCTGGCGCTTTTTCTCGAGCACATATTCCAGCTTGCGCCGCGCCGTCGCCTTCAGCATGGCCTCGCCGGCATCCGGGGCGCCGACGATGCTGATTTCGGTCAGGGTCGCAGGGTCCATGGCCGTGACTTTCACATAGGCCCCTACCCTTCTGAATTCAAAGATGATTTCCTTCGGGCGAGTCATGGCGGACGAGATCCGTGAATGGCGGGAAAGGGCTATCATCCCCATGTCGCCGGGGAAGTCCAGCCCTTCCTGCCCGCTTGATCAAAGCTCGATGAGAGTCAAGTCGCCGCCGTCCAGCGGACGGAAATAGGCATCGACTTCCGACGGATCGATCTCCTCCAGGCTGGCGGGCTGCCAGCGCGGCGCATGATCCTTGTCCACCAGCAAGGCCCGCACGCCTTCATAGAAATCGTGGCCGCGCATGAACCGCTGGGACAGGCGGTATTCCAGGATCATCGCCTTGTCGAAATCGATCATGGCCCCGGCCTGCATCTGGCGCAGCGTCACCATCAGGCTGGTCGGCGATTTCTGCGCCAGCTGCGCCAGGGTCTCCTCGGCCCAGGCGGACTTCTCCTCCTTCAGCGCCGCGATGATTTCCGGCACCGTGCGCTTGGCGAAGCAGCGGTCGATGGCGGCGCGATGAAGGATCATCTCGGCCTCGCCCGGGGCCTCTTCCTGATACATCTCGATCATACAAGAAAAGGCGCTAAAGGCTTGTTCCTGCGTGATATCGTCGGCCACCGACAAGGCTTCCGCCAATTCCTCCATGCGGGCCGCCGGAACGAAATGGGTGGCGAGGCCCAGATGCAGGAGGTCCGCCGCCTTCAGGCGGGCGGAGGTCAAAGCCAGATAGGTGCCGACGGCACCGGGGCAGCGCGACAGGAAATAGGTGCCGCCGACATCGGGGAAGAAGCCGATGCTGGTTTCCGGCATGGCGAACAGCGTGCGCTCGGTGACGACGCGATGGGACCCATGAATGGAGATTCCGGCGCCGCCGCCCATGACGATGCCGTCCATCAGGGCGACATAGGGCTTGGGATAGGTCTTGATCAGGCGGTTCAGCTGGTATTCGGTGCCGTAGAAATCCGTCAGGAACTGCAGGTTCCCCGCCTTGCCCGCTTCATACATGGCACGGATGTCGCCGCCCGCGCAGAAGGCCTTCTCGCCCGTCGCGGCGATCACGACGGCGCGGATGGAAGGCTCCTTCGCCCATTCCCGCAGCTTGGCCAGCATCGCCTCGACCTGGGCGAAGGACAAGGCATTCAGGACCTTGGGACGATTGAGGGTGATCCGGCCGACACCGCCGCCGGTCTCGAAGAAGATATCCTGTTGTTCCATGAACTCACTCGCTGAGGAGACGGCGGGCGGCGCTTGCCCGCATGATCTCGTGGGCCTTCCAGGGGTCTGATGGGCGCGCAGGCCAGTCGACAGGCACGCCACAGTGGGACGTTCTATATACCCCTTTCCGCCACGAAGTTGCAGGCCTCATGTGCGGATGCGAAAATGCCGTCATTCCCGTCCCTCATCAAAAAACAATATATGAATGTTATATTTAAACATTCCACACTAGATAAATCGTAATAACTTGACTTGCGGGACCTCCTGGTGTTTATGGGAAGCAGCAAAAAATAACCCGGAGAGCGTCCATGACCTTCGACAGCCGCAATCCCGAAACCATCGTGCTGCATGCGGGCTATCGCGCCGATAGCCGGACCAAGGCGGTGGCCGTGCCGATCTACCAGACCACCTCCTATCAGTTCGATAGCACCGAGCACGCAGCCAACCTGTTTGCGCTGAAGGAACTGGGCAACATCTACAGCCGCATCATGAATCCCACCAACGACAGCTTCGAGCAGCGCGTCGCCGCGCTCGAAGGCGGCGTGGCGGCTCTAGCGGTGTCGTCCGGCCAGGCGGCCAGCACCTTCGCCATCCTCAACTTGTGCTCGTCGGGGGATAATTTCATTGCTGCGACAGACCTTTACGGCGGCACGTGGAACCTGTTTGCGAACACCTTCAAGCAATTGGGCATCGAGGTCCGTTTCGTCGATCCGGCCGATCCCGAGAACTTCCGCCGCGCCGTGGACAGCCGCACCCGCGCCTTCTATGCCGAAACCCTGCCCAATCCCAAGCTGCAGGTCTTCCCCATCCGCGCAGTCGCCGCCATCGGCGAGGAGCTGGGCGTTCCGCTGATCATGGACAATACCGCCGCCCCCGTGATCTGCCGCCCCATCGAGCATGGCGCCCATGTGGTGCTGTATTCGGCGACCAAATACATGGGCGGCCACGGCACGACCATCGGCGGCGTGATCGTCGATAGCGGTAAGTTCGACTGGGAAAAGCACGCCGATCGCTTCCCCCTGCTCAACCAGCCCGACCCCAGCTATCACGGCGCGGTCTGGACCCAGGCGGTCAAGCCGCTGGGCCCCATCGCCTACATCCTGCGCATGCGCGTGACGCTGCTGCGCGACATGGGCGCGGCACTCAGCCCCTTCAATTCCTTCCAGCTGATCCAGGGCATGGAGACGCTGCCGCTGCGCATGCGCGCCCATTGCGAGAACGCGCAGAAAGTGGCGGAATTCCTGGCTGCCCATCCCAAGGTGACGAAGGTCATCTATCCGGGGCTTGCCGAAGGCGAACAGCGCAAGCGCGCCGATGCGCATCTCTCGCGCGGCTATGGCGGCCTGCTCGGCTTCGAGTTGAAGGACGGCAGGCAGGCCGGACAGCGCTTCATCGATGCGCTGCAGATGTTCTATCATGTCGCCAATATCGGCGATGCCCGCTCGCTGGCGATTCACCCCGCTTCGACGACGCATTCGCAGCTCTCCGAGGAAGACCAGCTTGCCACGGGCGTTTCGCCGGGTTATGTGCGTCTTTCCATTGGCATTGAACATATCGACGACATTCTCGCCGATCTCAAACAGGCACTGGAGGCCGTATAACCTCGTGACCGGCACGATTGGACTGGGGGCATTCCCCCGCACCCGCATGCGCCGCAACCGCCGTGACCAATGGTCGCGGCGGCTGATGGCCGAGAACACCCTGACGGTAAACGACCTGATCTGGCCGGTCTTCGTCGTCGAAGGCGAAGGCATCCGGGTCGATGTCGCGTCCATGCCGGGCGTGTGCCGCTACTCCATCGACGAATTGCTCGTCGCGGTGGGCGAGGCCCAGGCCCTGGGCATTCCCGCCATCGCCCTCTTCCCTTACGTGGACCAAGCGCTGAAGACGCCCGACGGGCGCGAGGCGACCAATCCCGACAACCTGATTTGCCGGGCCGTCCGCGCCTTGAAGAAGGCCTATCCCGGGCTGGGCGTGATCTGCGACGTGGCGCTGGACCCGTTCAACAGCGAAGGCCATGACGGACTGGTCGTGGACGGCTATGTCGTCAACGACGAAAGCGTCGACATCCTGATCGAGCAGGCCCTGGTTCAGGCCCATGCCGGCTGCGACATGCTGGCCCCGTCCGACATGATGGACGGCCGCATCGGGGCCATCCGCGACGCCTTGGACCGCGACGGCCTGCAGCATGTGCAGATCGTCTCCTATGCCGCCAAATATGCCTCCGCCTTCTATGGCCCTTTCCGCGACGCGGTGGGTTCGGGCGGCGCGCTGAAGGGCGACAAGAAGACCTATCAGATGGACCCGGCCAATACCGACGAAGCCCTGCACGAGGTCGCCCTGGACCTGAAGGAAGGGGCGGACATGGTCATGGTCAAGCCGGGCATGCCCTATCTGGACGTCATCCGCCGGGTGAAGGAGACCTTCACGGTGCCGATCCTGGCCTACCAGGTCAGCGGCGAATACGCCATGCTGAAGGCCGCCGTCGCCAATGGCTGGCTCGACAACGACCGCGTGGTGCTGGAAAGCCTGATGGCCTTCAAGCGCGCCGGTGCCGACGGCATCCTTACCTATGCCGCGATCGAGGCGGCGAAGCTGCTGCGCGGCCAGAAATAGCCGGGAACGGGGGATGTTCCGGCATCCCCCTCCTGCTTCTTTACTTTTCCAGCCAGTCCCGCACGACGTTTATCTGTTCCTCATCCATGAGCATGGGGGCATGCCCCACGCCACGGAATTCGACCATCCGGCAATCGGGATGGCGGCGGCACATTTCCTGCGCAGTGTCGTGGGTCAGGATATCGGACTGGGCGCCGCGCAGGATCAGGACGGGGCAGCGCACGGCCTCGAAAAGCGGCCACAGGTCCACGTCGCCGGCATCGCCCTTGGCCACTCCCTCGACGATGCCGGGGTCGTAATGCAGCCGCAGGCCGTCCTCTTCCCGCCGCACCGCATGGCGCGCCAGATGGGCCCATTGCTCGTCGGTGAAGCGGCCGAAGCTCCTCAGCGCCGTGCGCAGCGTCGCCTCCACTTCCCCGAGATCGGCGAAAAGCGGATTCCAAGACACCACCTCCCGGATCCGCGCCAGCCCTTCCTTGGGAATGAAGGGGCCGATATCGTTCAGCACCAGCCGGCGGATGGGCGAGCCGGGCTGGCTGGCCAGGCCCATGCCGATGATCCCACCCATCGAGGTGCCCACCCAATCCACCTGCTCGGCCCCCAACCGGGCCAGCAAGGCGGCGCAATCGGCCATGTAGAGGGGGAAGTCGTAATCCGTCTTGACGCTCAGCCATTCGCTGGCGCCGCGCCCGGCCATGTCGGGGCAGACGACGCGGCGGCCCGTGCGGGCCATGGCATCTGCGAAGATATCGAAGTCGCGGGAATTGCGGGTCAAGCCGTGGACGCAGACGATCGGGCAGGCATCATCCTCCCGTCCCCATTCCGTATAGGCGATCTTGTGAAAACCGCGAGGTCCGAGGCTGGAAAGGCTGCGTTCCATCATCTTCACGCTCTCTCCGTCATTGCTGGCAGGGGCTACGATAGCCATGATAGCAACCGAATGGATCGGCCCGGACAAGGATTTTCCCGCCGGCAGTCCTTTGGTTCAAGATGAAGAAGAGGACATAAGGCATTGCTATACCTTATGTCATTGACTGAAAGGAAGGGTAGGCCGGCATGCGGACGGCAGCGAAGATTCTTGGAGCCTTTGTCCTGGTTCTCGTCCTTGTCGCCACCGGCGCCCTGGCTTGGCTGCATACGACGCTGCCGCGCACGCAAGGCAGCATGGCCCTGGAAGGCCTGGATGCGCCGGTGGACATCGCCCGCGACCGCTGGGGCATACCCCGCATCACCGCGCAAAACGAACAGGACGCCTATTTCGCCCTGGGCTACGTCCATGCGCAGGACCGGCTGTGGCAGATGGAGACCCTGCGTCGTGTCGGTGCGGGACGGCTGTCCGAGATTTTCGGGGAACGGACCCTGCAAACCGACCGCATGATGCGGATGCTGGGCCTCTACCGCCTGGCCGAGAATACGGTAGCGCTGCTGGACGAAGAGGTCCGTGAAGCGCTGGAGGCCTATGCCGCCGGGGTCAATGCCTTCATCGCCCAAGGAGAGGGATCCTGGCGGGCGCATCTGCCGCCGGAATTCCTGATCCTGCGCCACAAGCCCGAACCCTGGCGCCCGGCCGATACGCTGGTCTGGGGACGGCTGATGGGAATGCAGCTGGCGGGCAATTGGCGCGAGGAATTGCTGCGGACGGAACTGGCCCGCATCCTGCCGCCCGAGCGCATCGCCGATCTGTGGGCCGAACCGGAAATCCGCGAGCAGGCCCATCTGGAAGGCATCCCCGCCGCCCAGCTGCTGGCCGCCCTGCCCGAGGCGATCAAGCCGCGCCTGGCGTCGAATGTCTGGGCGCTGGCCGGAGACCGCACCACCACCGGCGCGCCGATTCTGGCGAACGATCCCCATCTCGGTTTTTCCGCGCCCAATCTATGGTATCTGGCCTCGATCGAAGCCCCGGGCCTGTCCGTCACCGGGGCCACGGTGCCGGGAGTGCCGTTCCACCTGCTCGGCCATAACGGCCACATCGCCTGGGGCATCACCACCACCCATAGCGACACCATGGACCTGTTCGTCGAACGCTCCGCCGGGCAGGACCTCTACGAGACACCGCACGGGTCGCAGCCCCTGGACATCCGCAATGAGACCATTCACGTCAGGAACGGCCCGCCGGTCCAGATGGTGGTCCGCCACACCCGCAACGGCCCGCTCGTTTCCGATGTCCTGGGTCCCCGCGCGGATGACGCCCTGCTGGCGCTGTCGGCGGCCCAGCTTCAGCCCGACGACCTGACGCCCCAGGCCATCTACCGTCTCAACCGGGCGCGGGATTGGGAAGAATTCACCGCGGCCTTGCGGGAATTCCTGTCGCCCCAACAGAACTTCTTCTTCGCCTCGGTCACGGGCGATATCGGCTTCTACGTTCCGGGCCGCGTTCCCCTGCGCCGTTCGGGCGACGGCACCCTGCCCCAGCCCGGCTGGACCGGCGAGGCGGATTGGGTCGGCTGGGTGCCTTTCGAGGAACTGCCCCATGCGCTCAATCCGGCGGGCGGCGTGGTCCTGAATGCCAACAACCGCATCACCCCGCCCGGCTATCCTCACATGATCACCGCCCATTGGCCCGAACCCTTCCGCGCCGAACGCATCCGCGACGTGCTTGCTGCCCTGCCGCGCCACGACATCGAGGACACCATCCGGCTTCAGCACGATGCCCTGTCGGGGCTGGCGGAACGCTTCCTTCCCTTGCTGCTGTCGGTGGAGCCCGACGGCGAGCGGGAGGCCGAGGCCCTGCGCCTGATCGCGGAATGGGACGGCATGATGGCGCGCGAGTCCGCACCGGCCCTGATCTTCCAGACCTGGATCAACATGCTCTACAGGGCGGTGATCGAAGACGATCTGGGCGAGCAGGCCGGGGCCATGGTCCAGCTGCGCCCGGTCTTCCTCGAGAACGTGTTGCGGACGAACAGCCCCTGGTGCGATGACATGCGCACCCCCGAGACGGAGGATTGCGCCACCATGATCCGCCGCAGCCTGACCCAAAGCCTGGAACAGCTTGCCGCTGCCCATGGCGAGGACATGACCGCCTGGCGCTGGGGCGCGGTGCATCGCGCCCGCTTCGATCATCCCGTCTTCGCACAGATCCCGGTCATCGGCAGGCTGACCGAGATCGCCCCGGCGACCGACGGCGACGACTTCACGGTCAATCGCGGCACCTACAGCTACAACCCCGAGACGGGCGCCTTTCCCCATCTCCACGGCGCGGGCTTCCGGGCCGTCTACGACCTGTCCGACCTCGGAAACAGCCATTATCAGGCCGCCACCGGGCAATCGGGCAATCCGCTTTCATCGCATTGGCAGGATCTGACCGAGGATTGGGCCGAAGGACGCATGATCACCATTTCCCCCACAGATCCCGTCGAGCGCATCCTGCGACTGGAGCCTGCGCAATGACCCTGTCGGACGTGCAGGAGGCTGCGGCGAAGCTGCAAGGCACGGTCTTGCGGACGCCCCTGGTGGCAGCCCCTGCCCTGTCGGCCGCCTTGGGCGCCGAGATCTGGCTGAAGCTGGAAAATTTCCAGTTTTCCGGCTCCTTCAAGGCCCGGGGCGCCCTGGTCAAGCTGCTTTCGCTGGATCAGGCGCAGCGTCAGGCGGGCGTGGTCGCCATGTCGGCGGGCAACCATGCCCAAGGCGTGGCGCTGCATGCGGGGCGGCTGGGCATCCCTGCCCTGATCGTCATGCCGCTGGCGACGCCCTTCACCAAGGTCGAGCAGACCCGCCATCTCGGCGCGCGGGTTGTGCTGCATGGCGAGACATTGAGCGAGGCCCAGGCCCATGCGCGCCAATTGGCGGAACGCGACGGGCTGGTCTTCGTCCATCCCTATGACGACCCGCAGATCATCGCCGGTCAGGGCACCGTGGCGCTGGAAATGCTGGAGGACCAGCCCGAGCTGGAAGACGTCGTGATTCCCATCGGCGGCGGCGGGCTGGCCGCCGGCATGGCCCTGGCGGCCAAGGCGCTGAAGCCCTCGCTGCGCCTATGGGGGGTACAGAGCGCGCTTTATCCGTCCATGCTGCCCGGCGGCTCGGTCATGCCGGCCGGTGGGCCGACCATCGCCGAGGGCATCGCCGTCAAGACTCCCGGCCGTCTGACCCGCCCCATCATCGAGGAGCATCTGGAAGACGTCCTGACGGTCGGGGAAGCGGCCTTGGAACGGGCCGTGCAAATGCTTGTCGAGAAGCAAAAACTGGTGGCCGAAGGGGCGGGCGCGGCACCGCTCGCCGCCCTGCTGGAGCATCCAGGGCGCTTTGCCGGGCGCAAGCTGGGATTGGTGGTGTCCGGCGGCAATATCGATTCCCGCATCCTTGCCTCGGTGATGATGCGGGGGCTGATCCGGGCCGGACGCATGGCCCGCCTGCGGATCGAGATCGCCGATGCGCCTGGACTGCTGGCCCGCGTCGCCCAGGTGATCGGCGCGGAGGGCGGCAATATCATCGAAATCTATCACCAGCGCCTGTTCCACGACGTGCCGGTGAAATTCGCCGAACTGGACGTGGTGGTCGAAACCACCGGCCACGAGCAATTGCAGGCGGTGATCGCTAGCCTTACCCGCGCCGGCTGGCGGGTGCGGCAATTGGGCAACACGACCCTGGACGGCTGAACTTCACGGCGCCGGGTAAAGGCTGTCCGTCCATCCGGCGAGGCGATAGACGATCAGTCCCCGCCATTCGCGCAAGGCCTCGGAGAGGTCGTGCAGCCCGTGCAGCGGCGCGAAGACGGGCGCCCTTTCCCTGCCGGTGGTGCGGTAATCGACGGGATAAGGGATGACCGGCCAACCGGCGGCGCGGAAGACGCCCACGGACCGGGGCATATGGCTGGCCGAGGTCACCAGCAGCCAGTTTTCTCCCGGCTTCGGCCGCATCATCTCCAGGGTGAAGAGGGCGTTCTCCCGCGTGTTGCGCGATTCGCCTTCGAACAGGATGCGTTCCGGCGGCAGGCCGATGGCCGCGAAGACCTCGGCGGCGGCATCAACTTCCTTGACATCCTGGTGCAGCAGGCGGCCGGAGCCCCCGGTGAAAACGATCCGCGCCTCGGGATAGCGGCGGGCGAGGTCGGGCACGACCAGCATCCTTTCCGCCGCCGCCGTCACCGCCATCTGTCCACGCGCCGCGCGGACCACCTGATCCACTCCACCGCCGAGGACGAGAATGCCGTCCAGTCTCTCCGGCAGGTCCGGCGGCGGGAAACGCTCTTCGAGACCGGCATTGATCCAGGCCCCGACCGGCAGGCTGGCAACAGCCAGCCAGAAAAGGGCGACGAAGGCGACGAGCCCCCGCCCCCATCGCCGGAAGCGGGTAAAGCATAATCCGGCTCCCGCCATCAGCAACAGCATAAGTATTGAGACTGGGTCGGTCAGGGGACCGGCGAGCTTGGTGAAAATAAACATGCCAGCCTCTTACCTCGACTGTCTTTTGCGTACAACCCTTGCACAAAAGGCTAAAGCATCACCACATGATTCATGGTCGCGGACCGACAGTGAAAGGACGGAGACTTGCCTTTTGCCGGAACGGTGATGCTGATGGCCCTTGGGGTTTTGCTGGCGGCCTTGATGCTGGCGGCAATCCTGGCCTGGAGACGCGCTGAAACCGCACGCCAGGCCGCCCTGCAGGAATTGAACTTGCGGAACACCGAATGCCGCGCCATCCGCCACGACCATGACAGGCTGCGCGCCGTCCTTGACGCCTCGCCGGTGCCCATCTGCTATGTCGACCGCAATCTCAATGTCCAGGCCGGCAACAGCCGTTGCGCCGAATGGCGCGGCATCGCGCTGGAGGACCTGGAAGGCTGCCCCCTGGACACGCTGCTGCCCAACCCCTTGATGGAGGCCGTGCGCGCCCGGCTCGGCTCCGTGTTCACCGGCCATTCGGTGCGCATGGACAGCCCCTGCCCCGGCGATCTGGCGGAGTACATGGTTGCCGTCACCATGACCCCGCATCGCGATACCGACGGCGCGGTGACCGGTTTCTCCATGACCTTCGAGGACATGAGCGAATTGCAGCGCGTCGAAAGCGAGCTGCGCCATCACCGGGCGACGGCCCGGGCGATTCTCGACGCCGCCGTGGACGGTGTGGTGACCATCGACGAGAACGGCATCATCGAGGATTTCAACCGTGCCGCCGAAGCCATCTTCGGCTACCAGGATTGGGAAGTGGTGGGCAAGAATGTCAGCATCCTGATGCCCGAACCCTATCGCAGCGCCCATGACGACTATATCCGCCACTACCTCGCCACCGGCGAGGCGCGCATCATCGGCAGCGGGCGCGAAGTCAGGGGGCGGCGCAGGGACGGCACCACCTTCCCCATGGACCTGGCCGTCGGCGAAAGCCGCGTCGGCGGGCGGCGCCTGTTCGCCGGCATCGTCCGCGACATCACCGAGCGCAAGCGCACCGAGGACCGCCTGCGCAGCAGCGAGGAACGCTTCCGCCTGCTGGTCGAGGGCGTCACCGATTATGCCATCACCGTCCTCGACACCCAGGGCCATATCACGAGCTGGAATGTCGGGGCGGAACGGCTGTATGGCTGGCAGGCTGGCGATATCCTGGGACGCCATTTCTCCTGCTTCTATCCCGAGGATGCGATGAAGGCGGGAGAACCGGCCCGTACCCTGTCGATCGTCCAGCAATTCGGCCGTTTCGAGGAGGAAGGCTTCCGCCTGCGCAAGGACGGAAATTGCTTTTGGGCGCATGTGGCGCTTTCCCCCCTGCGAGACGAAAGCGGGCGGCTGCGCGCCTATGTGCAGGTGGCCCGCGACATGACGCAGCACAAACGCGCCGAGGAGGATTTGCGCCGGGCCAAGGAGGAAGCCGAGCGGGCCAATCTCGCCAAGTCGCATTTCCTGGCGGCGGCCAGCCACGACCTGCGCCAGCCCGTCCAGGCCCTGGTCTTCTTCACCAGCGCCCTGTCACTCAAGATCAGCGATCCCCAGGCGCGCAGCGTGCTGGCCGACCTGGAACGGTCGGTCGAGGCGCTGAACATGCTGCTCGATTCCCTGCTCGATATCTCGCGCCTGGATGCCGGACTGGTCACGCCGAAATACACCGATTTCTCCATTTCGACGGTGATCGAGCGCATGGAGGCGGATTTCCGTCCCGCCGCCCAGGACCGGGGGCTGGAATTCCGCGTCGTTCCCTCCTCCATGATCGTGCGCAGCGATCCGGCCCTGCTCAGCCGCATCGTCCAGAACCTGGTCGCCAATGCCGTCCGCTATACCCAGCGCGGACGCATCCTTGTCGGCTGCCGCCGCCGGGGCAAGGTCCTCAGTATCGAGGTTTGGGATACCGGCATCGGCATCGAGAACAGCCGTCTCGACGAAATCTTCGAGGAATTCACCCAGATCGGCAATCCGGAACGGGACCGCAGCCAGGGCCTCGGCCTGGGGCTGGCGATCGTCAAGCGTCTGGCCAACCTGATGGGCCACAAGATCGAGGTACGCTCGGTGCCGGGCCGGGGCTCGGTCTTCTCCATCCAGGTCGGACTGGGGGAAACACGTTCCCAGGCCAATCCCATGCGCGGCCTGCTCGGCCAGACGCCAGCGGTACCAGACGCCAAGGAACTGGTGGTGATCATCGACGACGAGGCGACGATCCTGAAAGGCCTGCGCCTAGTTCTGGAAAGCTGGGGCTATGAAGTCCTGGCGGCCTCATCCGAGGACGAGGCACTGGCCCTGCTCGCCGGCTTGGACCGCCGCCCCAGCGCCATCCTGGCGGATTACCGCCTGCGCGAAGGCCGCACGGGAACCCAGGCCATCCGCCATATCCGCGACCTGTTCCACGCGCCGATTCCCAGCATCATCATCACCGGCGACACCGCGCCCGAACGCCTGCGCGAAGCCGAGGCCAGCGGCCTGCGCATCCTACACAAGCCCATCCAGCCGCCCGAACTCCACCTGCTGCTGAACCAGACGCTGCGAACCAACAACAACACCGTCCATTGACGGCACCGCCGCTTCGGTCTTGCCGCCATCGCCGGAACCGGGTATCAAACCAACGCCTGCTTTGCTGGATGGGTGGCCGAGTGGTTTAAGGCAGCGGTCTTGAAAACCGCCGTGGGTGCAAGCCCACCGTGGGTTCGAATCCCACCCCATCCGCCAATCGCCGCCGATTGCCGCACAAATTGGCCGGTCATTTCTCTTATTATCAAGCGGAAAGCGCCTTACAGCGCGGTTTCCCTACGGACGGAGGTTCTCGCATGCTCTATCAAGGGCATAGCTCCATGCGTACAACCGCCGATAATCCGCTAAAGTGACCTTCGCGGTCTCCCGCGTTCAGAATGAGATTGCTAATATCGGCCGCTCTAAACAGTGCGAATCCGTGTCTTTTTCGTCTGGACGAGAGATCAGATTCGCAATAGGAATTCTATAGGGAAGAGGATATAAGAGGTCGACACGACTGATACTATCCTCCAACTTCCTCACAGCGGCAAAATGCACAAGGGGGCGATGATGGAGGCTGCAGGACGACAGACGCGACATAGGGTCGTTGGCCTATTAATTTATGCCGCTTTGCTGGGGGTAGTCCAGTATTCGGTGGTCACGACGGGCTTTACGCCCAACGAGAACGCCATCTGGCTGTATAGCGGATTCGCCAGTCTCCTGTTCGGCAGTCGCCTTCTCAATCCGCACTTTACGCCCCCGGCGGATGCGGCCACGAACGCATTCATGGCGCTCGCAGCGCTGATAGCAGGGTCACTCGGCGTTGCGCCAGACAGCGCCGACTCCACATTACTGTGGAGCGTCATAGCGCTTTGCACCGCGATCTGCATTGTGTCGGTCCTAGTCCTGCTCATCAGGCCCCCGGTTGGCGCGGAAACCCGCCGCATCGTTCGGCTTGCGGACAAGGCGGTTCGTAGCCTGGGAAGCCCGGTAGTGATCTTCACGATCGTCATCTTGCTGTGCGTCTGGCTCTTTCACCGAACGCGCGCGGACGAAGTTGCGGTTATTCTCAGCGCCTGGGCTGTGATCGTCGTGCTACGACCGGTGGAATCGGTCCTCGGCTTCGTCGACTGGGCCAGAGAACAATGGGGCGTGGTAAGAGCCGATCAGGTTATCGGCGCAATAGCAGCTTATCAGTCGCCTGGAATCGTTCTGGTGCGACAGCTTGGCGATAACAGCGTGCCACGCGGTACACCGATGGTGGTCGCCGACAATAACGGACCGTGGATGCTGGGCATCGCGCTGAACTATGTCGGGCGCGACGAAGGCAATCTACTTCGTGTACTAACCGTGCGGCTGCCGGAAGGCCTAAAAAGCCGTATCAGCAAGCTGCCAGAGACAAGGGGCACAGGTATTGCGCTTGCCCTATCTGCCACGCCCGAAGAACTGGCTGACGTGCCAGCAATCCAATGGATCAATCGTCTGTGCGGCGTTGTCGTCAGCGACTCAAATCTCGACTACGTGCTGTTTGAGGTGACGGAAGACAGGGGCCTTGCGGAGGGGCGGCTGGTGGAAACCCGCGTTGGCGACCATCACGTAATTTTCCAGATCATCGACGGATTGACGCGCGAAGACATTGTCCAGCAGAAAAACACCTACGGCTATGCACGGGCCAAGGCCCGGAAGATTGGTCGATGGGACGCGGATGCCGGAAAATTCATGCCTGTGAAATGGCTGCCCCGGATCAATACGCCCGTCTTCCTGCTCGAATCCGACCAGCATGTCATCTCTCCCAGAGCAGTCGGACATTTCCCAAGCACGAGTTTCGGCGTTGGCCTGAATATCTCGGACGCGGTGACGCATAACACTGCAATCCTCGGCATTCTCGGCATTGGCAAGAGCTACCTGTCGATCGAGTTGGTCGAGCGGATGATCGCCGACGGAATAAAGGTAATCTGCCTCGATTTGACGGACCAGTACGCCAAGCTGCTGAGCGAGTTCTTGGATGACGCCCATGAAAAGCAGCTGGATGACGAACTGCAAAAGGCTGGCGGTCGAGGCAAAGCCGAACTGAACCGCGAGGAAGGCGGTACTATTAATCAATTTTCGCAGAAGCTCGCGGAACAGCTACGCGCGTTCGTTGTCGAGGATGGCCGCAATCTGCGCGTTTTGAATCCCGCAGCGTTCGATGTGTGGAGGCAAACGGGCTTCAAGGACTACAAGACTGGCGACGCATCTATGGCGCCCTTAACGCCCACCGAAATAACAGCGATCATATCAGATGCCGCCCTAACGGTGTGCCAGGAACTCGGCATGATCGACCAGGCGCGGGTCTGCCTCGTCTACGAAGAAGCACATTCACTTGTCCCTGAATGGAACTCGGTGGTTGCAGAAGGAGATAAGGCGGCAACGGCGCGGAGCGCGCGGGCGATCCTGCAAGGACGCAAATACGGTCTCGGCTGTCTGCTCATCACGCAGCGCACGGCCAATGTGACCAAGACGATCCTCAATCAATGCAACACAATCTTCGCTATGAGAACCTTCGACGATACGGGAAAGGAATTCCTGTCCAACTACATCGGCCGCGACTATGCAAGCATACTTCCCAGTCTCGAAGCGCGACATGCCGTAATTTTTGGTAAGGCGTCGTCCTGCGAGAATCCAGTCCTCGTGCGACTGAATGATCGCCAACCTTTCCTCAACGCGTTCCGCGCGGCGCAAGAACTTCTTGCTGCAGAAATTCAAGAAGCGCTGGAACCTGATGTACAGGAAAATCAAACCGACGGCCAAGTTTCTTTCTAAGCCGAATGCTCTCTAGGGTTGTTATTGCATGCAGATTGAGTAGGTTAAAAGTGGGATACGCAGGGTAGGCAGTCATGGCTTTCAAGCTCGCTGCTTCAGCACTTGAGGAAGCAATCAAGCATCTATGCAAATACGATTACCCTAATGTGTTCCCACATTTTCCGGAGCTTGCGCTCTTTCGGGATGAACGCGCAGCCATTGTGACCGAACTAAAAGGCTTGACCTTGATTTCTTTAACCCATCTGGGGCGTTCGAGGTTCTTGCGCCAAAGAGCCCTTTCGGCTTCCGAATACTCATCAGTTGAGCACTGTAGACATGGTCTTGCTCCTCCTTGAGCGTCTCGTGCCGTATAAGTGCCGATCTGCCAGTTGGAACCGCCATGCCACAACTTACCATCCGAAGCGCCGAACCTTTCGACCAAACACGCGTCGTCGAACTTTGGCGTGACTGCGGTCTTGTCGCGAGCTACAACGATCCGAATACAGACTTCCGGTTCGCAAAGGATGGAACCTGTTCCGACGTTCTTGTCGGCGAGGATAAAAACGGCCGAGTTGTCGCAAGTGTTATGGTCGGGCACGATGGTCATCGCGGCTGGCTCTACTACGTCGCCACCGATCCTTGGTCTCAAGGTCTTGGTTTCGGGCGACAAATGGTTGAGGCTGGGGAGGCATGGCTTCGTGATCGGGGCGTTGTAAAGGTCCAGCTTCTGGTGCGCGAGACGAATACCAAGGTCGTGTCGTTCTATGAGCATCTGGGCTTCGAGGTCGCGCCCCGGACCGTCATGGCAAAATGGCTGATTGAACCGTCCGAATGACTGGCCACAACACCGGTTTCCTAAACATTCTGCGCATTTGATTGTCCGGCTGCTATCGCCCCATTTTCATCTTTCGATGTTGCAGCCACGACCGCACAAGCGGACATGATCCTTCTCTCAGACTTTCGAGTCGCATAGCGCCGTTGGGTAAGAAGAGCGGAGCGGGCCCGCTCTTCCTGCCGCCAAAATTGGGATAATCACGCTTTGGCGTAGCCAGTGGGCAATTTGACGATGACGTCGAAAATCCACGTGAACAGGAACGTGTAGACCAGGAAGAAGAGGAGGATTGCCACTTCCATCTTCGCGGCTTCCCATAGCCCAACCCCATACCAGAGCATGTAGAGCGGTATGATCAAAAGAAACAAACCCGCTTCGAACCCGAACGCGTGACCCGCGCGGACCCACACTGTTCGCTCCGTTACTCCTCGCCACCGCTCCCAGGTCTCAAAAAGCAAGTTGTACGTGTAGTTCCACGCAACTGCGATCAGCGACACGGCTGCCGCTACGGGAAGTGAGCCTTTCGCGTCGCCTCCGGCCATCGACATCAGCAGAACCGTCGACAGCGCAATCGCGAAGACTTCGAAGGTCAGCACATAGACGATACGCCGCGTGAGCGGTTTCAGAGAGATCATTTCCTCGACTCCACGGGCCTCCACGGCCCTTGCTTGAAGAGCCGGTCCGTCCCGGTCGTTTTGGAAACACTGGCGCTCAAGCGCCTTGCGCGGCTACGGTTTCTGCCTGCGCGAAGCGAAGTATACGGGCTGCAATGGGAACATCAACCTTCTCATTCATATTCCCATAGTGCTTTGAACCTTATCTCTCCCGCGCAGAGTCAGCTTGTGACGTTTTCTGACCGCCGATTTCACGGCCTTCCTGTTGAGCGACGCGGCCAGCTGGATCACCGGCCAGGTGGTGCAGGTGGCCGGTGGGCATGCCCTGTGAAGGAAGAGGACAGCCACCTTCCCCCTGCTTTCCGGTATCAACGGCCGGTGTGACAAAGGCGCGGGAAAGTGCTATGGGATTGGGCTGGAACAAAGGCCGTCCTGCCGCCAAGCGACGCGAAAGACAGACTTTCCGTCTTCCCGCTGAATAATCCAAAGGTATTGCAAAGCGTCTCCTTGCCAACAAGGAATGGACGTGGCCTATAGTGCGGCCATATCATCAAGAACGAGAGGGGGCGGAGCAATCTGCCTCTTCTTTGCGCATTCTTTTTGCATGCCTCCCAGACGTTCAAAGTGAGGAAAAAGCGACAATGTCTTCTGCTGCCTCGGATCCCGCAATTCTCCGGCGCGACACGATCATCATGGGGCTTGTCGGACTGGCGCATTTCTGCAGCCACTTTTTCCAACTCAGCTTCGCCCCGATGATCCCTCTGCTGCGCGAGGATTTCGGGGTCAGCTATGTCGTGCTGGGGTCGGTGATCACCACCTTCTACTTCACCTCGGGCATCGCCCAGGCGTTTGCGGGGATTCTGGTGGACCGCTGGGGGGCGCGGCCCTTGATGATCGCCGGGGTGGCGATCATGGCAAGCTGCATCGCACTGGCCGGTCTGGTCACCGAATTGTGGATGCTCTATCCCTTGATGATCCTGGCGGGCCTCGGTAACAGCGTTTTCCATCCCGCCGACCTGTCGCTTCTTTCAAGCCGCATCAGCCCCATCCGCCTGGGGCGTGCCTATAGCGTCCATGCCCTGTCCGGCACGCTGGGCTATGCCATGGCGCCCATCGTCGTCGGCGCCCTGGCCTATTACGGCGGCTGGCGCTTCGCTTTGATCAGTGCGGGCCTGCTGGGCTGGCTGGCGGTGCTGCTGCTGCTCCGCTATGGCCGGCACCTCAAGGACGAGGCCGTCCCCGCCGGGGAACGCCAGACTAGCGAGGTCAAGCATTTCTCCTATGGCCGTCTGCTGCGGACCCCGGCCATCGTGCTGGCCTTCGCCTATTTCATCCTGACCGGCATGTCCGGCACCGGTTTCCAGACCTTCTCGACCTCCTCGCTGGTGGAGTTCTACGACATCACGGTCAAGACCGCGACCTTCGCCCTGACCGCCTTCCTGGTCTGCTCGGCGGTGGGCATCCTGTTGGGTGGCATCATCGCCGACAAGACCACCCGCCATGCCCGGGTCGCCGCCTTCGGGCTGGCCGCAGCCGGGGCCTCCATGGCCGTGATCGCGACGGGAATGCTGCCCTACGCCCTGGTCCTGGTGGTGGTCGGCATCGCCGGGCTGTGCCAGGGAATGACCGCACCCTCGCGCGATATCCTGGTGAAGTCGGCCACGCCCCCCGGCTCCGCCGGCAAGGTCTTCGGCTTCGTCTATTCCGGTCTGGATGCAGGATCGACCCTGTCGCCGCTGATCTTCGCCGCCATCCTCGACCATGGCAGCTACCAGCTTTTCTTCGCCGCCATGGCCGCCATCTTCACCATGATGATCTTCTCCGTCCTGTCGGTCGCCAAACCGAAGAGGGCGGTACAATCCTCCCAAGTCTCATGAGGCGCTGCCTCATGCAGCAGGCACAGGCGGGAGAGAATTCTCCCGCACTGCCACATAAGTCCTGATTTCCTTTTCTCCCCCTGGGACCTCTATTTCCTCGGCATATCAACCCAGAGGAGCGGAATGACGAATTTCCGCTCCTGATTATTCTTCTCGGCTTGGCCCCTCTTTTGGGCTATGTCATCTTTCTTTTTTTTGCCGCCTGAGAGGGGGCGGTAATGGCCGGAACAAGCCAGAAGCCAGGGAGAAACGAAGTGCAGAAGAAGATGATCATGGGCGGCCTGTTCGGGGCCATGGTGGCGCTGACCGCCGGTGCCTCGCAAGCCTGGGCCGAGACCCGCGTGGTGCTGAAGTCGGCCACGTCCAGCTCCTCCTACTACGTCATGATGGTGCAGGTGGCCGAGGCCTTGCAGAAGGCGTCGGACGGCAAGATCAGGGCGACCGTCGAGGAAAGCCAGGGATCGGTCCAGAACCTCAAGGAAGCCGCCAAGCGGCCCGGCAATTTCGTCTTCACCACGCCGCCCAACCTGCTGCAGGACGCTCTCGCCGGCAACAAGCCCTTCGAAGGCGAAAGCGGCTACGACCAGGTCCGCGCCCTGTTCGTGGTGCCGCCGATCACGGTGCATTTCGTGGTACGCGAGGATTCCGGCATCGACGACATCACCCAACTGGCGGGCAAGACCTTCATCGCCGGCGGCAAGGGCACCTTCTGCGAAGGCCGCACCAGCAAGATTTTCAGCATCCTCGACATCGCCGATAAGGTGAAGACCGTGGACAGCGAACTGGCCGCGGCCTCCAACGCGCTGCGCAACCGCCGCATCGATGGCTATGCCACCTGCAGCTCCCACCCCACCCCGGCGGTCCAGGAACTGGCGACCTCGATGTCGCTGAAGATCCTGCCCTTCACGCCGGAACAACTTGCGAAGGTGGTCGCGGAAGACCCAGCCTCGGGCCCGGTGACCATCGATCCCGGCACCTATCGCGGCATGGACGAGCCGATCCAGACCGTCGGCATGCCTGTCGGCGCCTTCGGCACCACCCGCATGGACGACGACACCGCCTATGCCATCACCAAGGCTTTCTGGGAACAGCGCGACCAGATGGCCCAGTCCAGCCCCTGGTGGAATGCGGTGAAGCCGGAACTGGTCGCTTCGCTGCGCGCCGAGATCCATCCCGGTGCCGCCCGCTATTATCGTGAAATCGGCGTCGATCTTCCGGCGGCGAACTGAATAGAACTGGGTGATTTGATTCAATGACCGTTACCAGTGCCGGCCCCGGGGCGTCCCGCCCCGGCGGTCAGGGTTTGGGCGATGCCGTCTCCGCCAATTGGCGTGAGACGGCGATTCTGCTCCTTGGCCTCATCACCGTCGGTTTCCACGTTCATGTGGTCTTTTCCGGCCTCATCCCCAACCTGATCACCCGCCCCGGCCATCTGGCGGTGGCGCTGCCCTGGATCTTCGTGGTCGGCGTCGCCGGCTCGCTGGGCTATCGGCTGGTCAGCTATCTGCTCTGCGCCATCGGCCTGGCGGGCTGCGGCTACATCATGCTGAACCGCCCGATGCTGGTGGACCAGTATGGGGCCCTGGACGGCTGGTTTCAGTATGTGGTGGCCATCGCCCTGATCCTGGTGGTGCTGGAAATGGCCCGCCGCGCCATCCAGCCGGTATTGCCGGCGGTGGCGCTGCTGGTCCTGATGTATGGCATCTTCGGTCAGCACCTGCCCGCCTCGATCGGCCATGCCGGAATTCCCATGGATTATTTCCTGGGAACGCTGGTCATCGCCGAGGGCGGCCTGTGGGGCTCGCTGACCGGGATCTCCATCGACCTGATCGTGCCCTTCCTGATCCTCGGCGCCATCGTCAGCGCGGGCGAGGCCGGCAAGGGCTTCATGTCCCTGGCGACCCAGCTGGCCGGGCGCTTCCGCGCCGGTTCGGCCAAGGTCTCGGTCCTGGCCTCGGCCATGTACGGCACCATTTCCGGTTCGGCCTCGGCCAATGTGGCCTCGACTGGCGCCATCACCATTCCGGCCATGATCCGGCTGAAATACCCCGCCCCCTTCGCCGCTTCGGTGGAAGCCGTGGCCTCCACGGGCGGCCAGATCATGCCGCCGGTCATGGGGGCGGGCGTGTTCATCATGGCCGAGCTGCTGCGCGTGCCCTATACGGAACTGATGGTCGCCTCCATCCTGCCGGGCGTCCTGTTCTTCCTGGCGGCCTGGGCCGGGGTGCATTTCTTCGCCCTGCGCTACGGCCTCGGTGCCCTCGATCCCCGCGACCTGCCGGGCTGGGCGCTGGTCGGCCGCACCACGCCCTTCTTCCTGCTGCCCTTCGTCATCCTGATCTGGATGCTGTTCGGCAGCGACTACTCGCCCGGCTACATCGCCCTGATCGCCGCCGGGGTCTCGCTGGTCCTGCTGGCGGCCGACGACCGGCTGCGCATCTCGCTGGGCCTGTTCTGGCAGCGCGCCCGCGTCGCCCTGATCGATGCCTCGCGCCAGATCGCCATGATCGCCGCCATCATCATCTGCGCCGGCATCATCACCGGCGTGTTCCACGCCACCGGCCTTGGCGTCAAGATCACCTCGCTGATCATCGGCATTTCCGGCGGGCAGCTGTGGCTGGCGCTGCTGCTGACGGCGGCGGCCTGCATCATCCTGGGGATGGAGTTGCCGACCACGGCGGCCTATCTGATCTGCATTTCCGTGGCCGGACCGGCACTGATCCAGATGGGACTGCCCGAACTGCATGCCCATCTCTTCGTGTTCTGGTACGCCCTGCTCTGCACCATCACGCCCCCCGTCTGCGGCAATGTCTTCATCGCCGCCAGCATCGCCCGCACGCCCTGGATGCCGGTATCGCTGTCGGCCATGCGGATCGGCCTGGGCCTGTTCATCATTCCGGTCGGTTTCGTTGCCAATCCGGCATTGCTGACCCTGGCCACCGATCCGGCCATGGCGCTGCTGGCTGCGGCGAAGCTGGGGCTGGGGCTGATCCTGCTCAGCTATGCCACCATCTGCGGTGCCGTCAATCCGGTCCGGGCCTTCCTGCTGGGTGTCGTCGGCGTCGCCGTCATCTTCCTGTTCGGCGTGGGGGCCTGATCTCTTCTCGTCTCGCACAACGCCCGGCCAAGCATCCCCTTGGCCGGGCGTTGTTATGATCTGTTCTCGAACGTTCTGTGCAATCCGGCTCTGGTCGAATCTACCTCCCCTTCCCATCTCTCTGCGGTCAGGCAGCAGAAAACCAGAATGCACCTTTCTGAGAACGAAGACGTTCCACGCCGCGAACCGGCCTCCACCATCCTGGCCGAGCTGGCTCGCGACTGGCCCGAAGAGAAGATCACTCTGGGCGACCTGACGGACGCCCTGGGCGACCGCGCCTATGCGCTGCTCTTGCTGGCCCTGGCCCTGCCCAATATGGTCCCGATCCCGGTTCCGGGCATTTCCAGCATCTTCGGCCCGCCCTTGATGATCGTCGCCGCGCAATTGGCCTGGGGACGGCCCTATCCCTGGCTGCCGGGCTGGCTGAGCCGGCGCAGCATCCGTCGTGACGACTTCCGCCGCATAATGGCACGCATCCTGCCACGCCTGGTCCAGGGGGAACGTTATCTGCGGCCCCGCCTGTGCAGCCTGACCTCGCCCGTCGCCGAACGCCTGCTGGGCCTCCTCTGCGTCGTGCTGGGCGTCTCCATTAGCCTTCCCATTCCCTTCGGCAATTTCCTGCCTGCCCTGGCGGTGGTGGTTCTCGCTTTGGGACTGGTGGAACGCGATGGCGTGTTCATCTCCGTCGCGCTGACCATCTCGGCCATCGCCGCCGCCATCGTCGCCGGTGTCTTCTTCGTCGGGATCGAGGCGGCCATGTTCCTGGTCACGGAGCTGTGGAGTTGACCGGCCTGCACCCTCGGGAATAGCATGGCCGCCAGCACTGAATGCGTATAGCAGCCATGACCGTGATGCCGGACTCCAGCAGGAACACGCCTTATCCGCCGCCCAATCCGGTGCCGCCTTTCCTTGCCCAGCCCCTTGAAATCGACGCTGCCGAGCAAGACGGGGATACAGCGCCGGGAACGGCCAAGCGCGGCTTCCTCGCCCGGACGGGGACCGTCCTGGCCGCGATGGTTGTCGTTTTGTTCCTTGGCGGCACCCTCTTCGGGATCGGCCTGTATGGCTCTCCTGCCTCCTCCGACCCCGGAGCGGGAGCGGAAATGCAGGTGGCGGAATCCATGCCCATGCCGCCGCCTTTGCCGCCTCTCTCCGAGCCCGTCGCCGAGGAGGCTCCCCCCGCGTCCGCACCGGCCACGCCCGACTCATCGGAGCCCCCGCCGCCCGCCGCCGAACGGCCGGCCGATGCGGGCAGCCATGTGATCCGCGTCGGCGTCTTCTCCCGGCAGGAGATTGCCGCGGATTGGGCTGGACGGATGGAGAAGGAGGGATTGCCGGTACTGCTGGAGAAACGCCAGGGCAAGGAACGCGACCTCAGCTTCCTGTTCGCCGGTCCCTTTGCCGACGAGGCCGCCGCCAAGGCGGCCCTGCCCCGCGTGATCTCGGCCACCGGCGCCAAGGACGCCCATGTCGCCCCGCGCTGAGGGAAAATTCCCTCAGAAATGCGATAGATAGCCCCCGTCGACGGCCAGGGTCTGCCCGGTCACATAGGACGCCGCCGCCGAAGCGAGGAAGACCACCGCCCCGGCGATTTCCTCCGGATGGCCCCAGCGCTGGAGCGAAGTGCGTTTCTCCAGCCAAGCCGCGATTTCAGCATTGGCAACCATCTCGGCATTGGCTTCGGTGGCGAAGAAGCCCGGAGCCACGGCATTGACGGTAATTCCCATAGGTCCCAATTCCGCCGCCAGGGCCCGCGTCAAGGCATCCAGCCCACCTTTCGCGGCGGTATAGGCAGGATCGCCCGCCCGTGCGATGGGACCGGCGATGGAAGTGACATTGATGATTCGCCCGCTACCCTGCGGCGCCATCAGCGCCGCCGCCCGCCGCGAAAGGTGAAGCGGCGCGACAAGGTCCACGTCCAGCAGGTGGCGCAGGGACGCAAGATCCAACTCGGCCAGGCTACGCCGGTCGCGTAAAGCGGCATTGTTGACCAGGATATCCAGGCCTCCTCGGCTCTCTCCGATCTCGGCGAAGGCCCGCGCCACCTCGTCTTCCTTGGCGATGTCGAAGCAAAGAGGCTGTGCGTTCCCCCCTTGTTCCCGCAAGATCCGTACCGCGTGGTCCAGCTTGTCCGGGTCGCGGCCATTGACCAGCACCTGGGCACCGGCCGCCGCCAGGGCGCGGGCCATCTCGAAGCCCAGCCCCTGCCCGCCTCCGGTCACCAAGGCGATCTTGCCCTCCAGTGAAAAAGCCTTGGTCATTTCTTTTGCCCGTCGGCCTTCCGATCGCCTGCCAGTGCCAGGATGCGTTCCGCGATGGCCTGGCGCTTGGCGCTGTCGAAGGGCTCCATTCCCATCATGTCGAGAAGCATCAATCCCTCCACGGCCAGCCACAGGATATGGGCCATGTCCGGATCGTCGCTCTCTTCCGCGAAATCCGCCAACTGGCATTGCTGGACCGTGCGGCAGGGATCGAGCAGACGGGGATTTTCGGCAATCGCCGCCAACATGCTGGCGGCGGCCTTGCGGTCCACCGCCGGGGCATAAAGCCGCGCCTTCAAGGCGGCGCGCAAGGCGAGATTCGGACCGGGCTCCAGGCTTTCCCGCGCTTTCTGTTCGAGTTCCGCGGTCTGTTCGAGGAACTGATCGACCATCCCCCGCAGCAATTCTTCCTTGGTCGGGAAGTTGTAGAGCAGCCCTCCCTTGCTGACTCCGGCCCGTTCCGCCACGGCATCGAGCGTCAGGCGCGCCGTGCCGACCTCGGCGGCGATCTCGGCCGCTGCCTCCAGAACCTTTTGCCGTGAACTCGGGCGTCCGCGTCGAACTGTCTTGTTTTCACTCTTTAGCATTATCGTCTCCTGACGCTGGACATTACCGTCTAGACGGTACATATATTCGGCTGCAGCAGCAGTCAATCACCCTCTTGCCCCGATTCGGCTGATGCACGGCTGTCACACGAAAGATCCCGGTTATGATCAAACGTTTTATCATCGCGACCCTCCTTGTCGCCATCGTCTGTGGTGGCTTGGTCGGTTTCAATCTCTTCCGCGACCAGGCGATTGCCGATTTCTTCGCCAATCGCCCCGAACAGGAGGTGGTGATCACGGCGAGCGAGGCCGCGGCCGGCGCATGGCGGCCCGGGATCGAGGCTGTGGGCACCGCCAAGGCTTCGAGCGGCGTGGAAGTGCCGGTCGAGGCGGCGGGCGTGGTACGGGAAATCCTGTTCCAGGCCAACAGCCGTGTCAGCAAGGGCCAGGTGCTGGTGCGCCTGAGCGACGAGGTGGACCGTGCCGAACTGGCCGCCCTGCGGTCGCGCCTCCAGACCAGCGAAGCCCAGTTGATGCGTGTGCGCGAGTTGCAGGAACGCGGCGTCTCCACCCAGGCCGCCTATGACGAAGCCTTGACGCAAGTCGATACCGCCCGCTCCAGCCTGGCGCGGCTTGAGGCGGTCATCGGACAGAAATCCATCGAGGCTCCCTTCGACGGCGTTATCGGCATTCCGCGCCTGGACATCGGCAGCTATGTGCAGCCCGGCGCCCTGGTGGCGACCTTGCAGGACCTGGACGTGATGCGGGTGGACTTCACCGTGCCCGAACAGCTTGCCGGCAGCCTGCGCATCGGCCAGACCGCCAGCTTCGGCTCCGGAACCGGCAAGATGGACTATCGCGGCCATATCATCGGCATCGAGCCGCGCGTGGATCCGCAGACCCGCCTCGTCGCGGTGCGGGCTGAGTTGGACAACCGCGAGGGCACTTTGCTCCCCGGCCAGTTCGTCCATGTGCGCGTCGACCTGCCCGAGGAACCGAACGTGGTCACCCTGCCGCAGACCGCCGTCGTGCCCAGCCTCTATGGCGACTACGTCTATATCGTCGAGGAATCCGGTGAAGGCGAGGCCAAGCGTCTGCGTGCCCGCCAAGCCTTCGTCAAGCCCGGACGCCGCAACGGCGACCAGATCGAAATCGTCAGCGGCCTGCAGCCCGGCCAGATGGTCGTCACCTCGGGCCAGAACAAGCTATCGAACAACGTGCCGGTGAAGATCGACAATCGCATCGACCCTGCCCGTCTCGCCAGCATCCAGTAAGGCGCCCGCCCATGTCCTTCACGGAACTTTTCATCCGGCGGCCGGTTCTTTCCATCGTGGTCAGCCTGTTGATCCTGCTGCTGGGGCTGCAAGGCATCTCCAGCATGCAGGTCCGGCAATATCCCGAGGTGGATGAGACCGTCATCACCATCACCACCGCCTATCCCGGCGCCAGCGCCGACCTGATCCAGGGCTTCATCACCGATCCCCTGGCCAAGGCCGCCGCCACCGCCGAAGGGGTGGATTACGTCACGTCGCAAAGCGCGCAGAGCCTGAGCACGGTCTCGGTCCACATGCGCCTGAACACCGACCCCGACAAGGCGTTGACCGAGGTCATCTCCAAGACCCAGCAGGTCCGCCGCCAGTTGCCCAGCGAGTCCGAGGACCCCATCGTGCAGAAGGGCACGGGGCAGACCTTCGCCTTGATGTATCTGGCCTTCACGAGCGACCAGATGACCGGCGAACAGGTCACCGAATACCTGACCCGTGTCATCCAGCCGCGTCTGTCCACCATCGAAGGCGTGGCCGATGCCCAGCTGCTGGGCGCGAAGACCTTCGCCATGCGCGTCTGGATCGATCCCATCCGCCTGGCCTCGCGCAACGTCACCGCCGCCGAAGTGACGGCGGCGATTCAGAGCAGCAACTTCCTGGCCGCGCCCGGCAAGACGGAAAACAGCCTCTTCGCCTATTCGGTCGAGACGAATACCACGCTGCAGACGCCGGAAAGCTTCGGCGAATTGCCGATCCGCACCAATGGCGACGAAGTCGTCCGCCTGCGCGACGTCGCGCGCGTCGAGCTGGGCAGCGAAACCGATGACATGCGGGTGAGCTTCGACGGCCAGGAAGGCACCTTCATCGGCATCTATTCCACGCCCTCGGCCAATCCGCTGGACACGGCGGCGGCGGTCCAGCAGGCCCTGCCGCAGATCCAGGCGGAACTGCCTCAGGGCATGAATGCCAGCATCGTCTACGATTCCACCACCTTCATCGATGCGTCGATCCACGAGGTCTTCAAGACCATCGGCGAGGCGGTGGTGATCGTCATCCTGGTGATCCTGCTCTTCCTGGGCTCCTTCCGCTCGGTCGTCATCCCCATCGTGACCATTCCGCTGTCGCTGATCGGGGTGTGTTTCTTCCTGTTCCTGCTGGGCTATTCGCTCAATACCCTGACCCTGCTGGCGATGGTGCTAGCGATCGGTCTGGTGGTCGACGATGCCATCGTCGTGGTCGAGAACATCCACCGCCATATCGAGGAAGGCTTGTCGCCGATCCAGGCGGCCATCACCGGCATGAAGGAAATCTTCGGTCCGGTGGTCGCCATGACCGTCACCCTGGCGGCGGTCTATGCCCCGATCGGCTTCATCCAGGGCCTGACCGGCGCCCTGTTCCGCGAATTCGCCTTCACCCTGGCCGGGGCCGTGGTGATCTCGGGGATCATCGCCGTGACGCTGTCGCCGATGATGTCCTCGCGCCTGCTCAAGCCCCACAAGGCAGGAACGGGCGGCTTCGCCCGCCGGGTCGATGCCGTCTTCGAGCGCCTCAGCAACTGGTACAGCCGCCGCCTGGCCGGCAGCCTGAATTATCGCCCGGTCCTGTTCTTCATCGTCGCGGCCATGCTGGCGACCACGGTCTTCCTGTTCATGAAGACCTCCTCGGAACTGGCTCCGCAAGAGGACCAAGGCGCATTGTTCGCGATGGTGACGGCGCCCAGCTATGCCACCTCGGACTACACCCAGGCCTTCGTCGAGGATTTCGGCAAGGTTACCGCCGACATCCCGGAAGTCGAAACCGCCTTCTCGATCGTCGGCATGGGTGGCAACACCAATTCCGGCATCGCCATCTGGAAATTCCTGCCCTGGGGCGAGCGCGACCGCAATGCCCAGGAGATGCAGGAAGACATCCAAAGCCGCATCGACACGGTGGCGGGCGTCCAGGCCTTCGTCTTCTCGCCCCCTTCCCTGCCCGGTTCGGGCGGCGGCCTGCCGGTGCAGATGGTGGTGCGCTCGACCGCCAGCCCCGAGCGCGTCTATGAAGTGGCCGAGGAGATCAAGGCCAAGGCGCTGGCCAGCGGCCGCTTCATCGTGGTGCAGAACGGCCTGTCCTATGAGACGCCGCGCGCCCGCGTCGTCATCGACCGCGACCGCGCCAATGCCCTGGGCGTGCGGATCAGCGATATCGGCACCACGCTGAACGTTCTGCTCAGCAACGCCGCCGTCTCGAAATTCGACCGCGACAACCGCAGCTACGACATCATCCCCCAGGTCGAGCACCAGGACCGGCTGAACCCGGAAAGCCTGAACCGCTTCCATGTCCGCGGCAGCGGCGACACCATGATCCCGCTGTCCTCGGTGGTGCGGATCGAAACCAGTGCCGCCCCGGCCGCCGTGCATCAGTTCAACCAGTTGAACTCGGCCACCCTGTCGGCCCTGCCGCTGCCCGGCGTGACCCTGATGGACGGCCTGGACGTGATGCGCGACATCGCCGAGCAGACGATGCCCGACGGCTTCTTCCTCGACTATGCCGGTGAATCCCGCCTGGCGGTCCAGGAGGGCAATTCCATCGCCATGGCCTTCGGCCTCGCCATCATCGTGATCTATCTGGTCCTGGCCGCCCAGTTCGAGAGCTTCCGCGATCCCTTCATCATCATGATGTCGGTGCCGCTGTCGATCTTCGGCGCCATGATCCCGCTCAATCTCGGCGTGGCGACGCTGAACATCTACACCCAGGTCGGCCTGATCACGCTGATCGGCCTGATCACCAAACACGGCATCCTGATGGTGGAATTCGCCAATCAGCTGCGCGAGGAGAAAGGCTTGTCGCGGCGTGCCGCCATCGAGGAATCGGCCAAGGTGCGCCTGCGCCCGATCCTGATGACCACGGCGGCCATGGTCCTGGGCGTCTCGCCCCTGCTGATCGCCGAAGGGGCCGGGGCCGGAGCCCGCTTCTCCATCGGCCTGGTGATCGCCTCGGGCCTGTCCATCGGCACGCTCTTCACCCTCTTCGTGGTGCCGATGTTCTATACCATGATCGCCAAGCCCGACCCCAAGGAGCAGGAGGCATCTCCTGCCCTGCCTGACGGGGCCGCCGCCAAGGCATGACAAAAAAGGCTCCAGGATCGCTCCTGGAGCCTTTTTTCATGAGCCTTCTTTCTCTCAAGGCCGCTCGTCGAAGAGATCCCGCCGCATCTGTCCCAGGAAATCGCGCAAGCGCCGGTCTTCCGGCCCTTGCAGGTTGCGCACCCAGCCGCTGACATGGGACAGGACCTGATCGCGGCTGCAGAAGACGGCCATGGCATCGACACGGTCCGGCTGGCTTTGCGGCTGGGTGCGGATGCGCCCTTCGCAAAGCTGGGCCGGCGAGGCATCGGTGGCCGGAAAGAAGACCAGGATGGCGCGCAGATCGGGGGCCGAGACGGCCTGTTCCACGTCGCGCGTGAAGGTGATCCGGCGGGGTCCCACGGCACCGGCGAAGTTCCGGAAGATCCAATCCTCCCTCTCCGCCCCGCCGCCGAAAGGCGCATTGTGGACTTCCAGCAGCATCGGGCCGTGTCCGGCGACATATTCGAAATGGCTGTAGGCTGCCGGGGAACGGGCCGCGCCGGGATTGGTCACCGGTCCATCGCAGGCCGTCGGCAGCAGGGCGGCGGCGGCAGCCACCAGTCGCTTGAACATTCCTTCTCCCTCGAAGATCGGCGGGAGCGCCGAACGAGCGTCCCGGGCCAGACAATGTCAGCCTGCCGCGGGCCAGGCGCAAGCCCCTGTCTTCGTCATTCGCCCGCCCTCCGGAGAAGGGAAGCGCGGGAGGTCGAGCCCGGGTTCAGCCGAAGCGCCCGCAGGCCCTTTCGCAATCCGCCTGCCTGACCGCAGACTTCTCCACCTGCGACAACAGATCGTAAGTTGCCGCCAAGTCGGAAAGAACCGGCGCCGCCGGCGGATGATCAAGAGCGATGGCACGCAAAGTGCGGGCCAGATCGGTTAGCTGACCGGGCGAGAGAGTTAACCTGTGCCCCATATGTCTTCTCCTCTTGGACATAGGCCTGTCGAAGAGTTTTTCACGGCTACTCATCCGCGTCTACGACGACATCATGCCTATGGATCATCTCTTTCAAGACCAAGGAGACATCGGGAATGTGGCGCAATTAGGACCGCAAGTGGAAAGACGCTGACTGCGCTGCGCCAGATGCGGAAGGATAAGGCAAAAGAAACGGGGGGAGCCAGCAAGCTCCCCCCGCGTCATGGTTCCGGCTAGGCCGCTGGATCAGGCGATGCCCATCCAGTGGTCGACATAGTCGGCGAGGTCGTTGGCGTCGACGCCCTCGATGGTGGCCAGGGTGTCGCCGGCACGGCCGGTTCCGGTGACGTCGACCTTGACCAGGGTGTTGTTGCCCTGCTGAACCAGCGAGACATAATCGCCGTCGGCCTTGGCGTTGAGGCTCTTCATCAGCGGCCGCAGGTCGAGCATGTCGGCGCCCACCTGGAAGTTCTTGATGACATCGCCCCGGTCGACGATCGAGGTGTAGACGAAGATGTCCGCCCCCGGGCCCGAATAAATGGTATCGGCCCCGGCACCGCCGGTGATGATGTTGTTGCCGCCGACGGCATGGATGACGTCCTTGCCGTTGCTGCCGTTGATGATGTTGTCCAGCTCGTTGCCGTGCACCGTGCCAGAGCGGCCCATGTTGAGGTTCTCGACATTGGCCGGCAGGCGGTAGTCGGCCCAGGTCTCGACGGTGTCGATGCCTTCGCCGGGCTTCTCGATGATGACGTCGTCGGACTGGCTGATGACGTAGAAGTCATCGCCCTTGCCGCCGATGGCG
>NZ_SBHN01000019.1 GCF_006980715.1 Telmatospirillum sp. J64-1 | reverse complement strand
CCGGACGAGGTTCTCCCTCCGGATTGGACCCATGTGTGGCGGGTGGCACTCGATTGCCTAGCGCGAAACTCTTGATCATGCCGCACCTCCGAACAGCGGCAGTTCGGCGACCAGGCGCTGCGCCTCGGCATCGGCCTGTCGCAGCACAAGGAAGAGCTGGCCAAGTCGGGCGAACTGCAGTTCGCGGCCTTCGATCAGGCGACAGCCGCTGGCCTCGGCCAGGCCGGATAGCAGGATCGTGTTGCCCAGGGCCTGACACATGGCGGGGATCAACTCGGCCGGAAAACGGTTGGCCCGCGTAGCACCGGTCCAGCTGTCGATCTGCGCCTTGGTGATCTCGCGGCCGACAAGGCTGGACACCAGCGCCGCGATCTGCTCGCGGTCAAAAGGGCAAGCCTTGATCGCCTTGTTCAACAGGGCGCGCAGGCGCTGGTCGTAATCCAGGGCACCGGGTTCCAGATCCGGCGGAACAGGCACTTCGATCAGGTCTTCCTGGCTGCCAAGCAGATCCAGAAAGGCCATCTGGCGCGGGTCTTCCGCCCGGCGCCGTCCCTTCTTCGTGGTCATCAATCCCTCCGCTTTCTGCTTCTTGATGGAGGAGGAAAAAGGGCCGGACGCACCGTTTTGCGCGCTGATGCGCCCGGCCAGGAGCCCAGGCCAACTGGCCCAGGGGGAGAAAATGACGGTATTCATTGGCCACCCGCCGCAGGCGTCAGATGTGACGCCAAGCCTCTGGCCGCCGCCATGCGCTGGCGGCGCTCCTCAATGCGTTTGCGGGTGGCCGCTTCGCGCTCGGCCTTGGCCTCTGCGCTCAGGGCCGGACGGGGGGTAGTCAGGGTGCAAAGCGCCACATCTGGCGCAAAGTTGACTGTCACACCCAGCATCGCAGCCCACTGGAACAGTTCAGGCGCCGTGCAGACCTGCCCCTCGGCCTCTATGCGCTGCAGCTTGCGCCGCGACCACCCCAACCGTGCCGCCAGGGCGTCCTGGGTCAGGCCCAGCGCTTCACGGCGCTTGATCAGCGCCGAATGCAGGGCTGCGTAATATGCATCCCAGCCGGCCATGGTTATGCGGCCTCGCGGAGTTGCATATTGCTCTGGCCCTTTTGGGTGTTACGATTGGCCTTGGACGGGCGACCTTTCTTGGGCGTGCCGTCAGGGTTGTATCTGTCAGGCCAAACCTCAGCGGGATGCTTACCCAGCGTTTCCGCAATCTTGGCCTCGACATCTGGCCAAGGCTGGCGCAGGGCGATGCTGATCACGGCTCGCGACCTGTACCCCCAGCTTTCGGACAGAGACTTCAAGGACCCACCGCGCTTGCGCAGTTCGGCCTTGATGTCTTCGGGATGCATGTCCCTGGCGCGTGCGCGCTTGGTCATCTGTCCTCCTGATAGCCGGCCTGGCAGGGCCGGTTTTTTCGGGGTGGTTACGTTGATCTTGTTTATTGAACATGTCGCATATCTGCGGTCGTTGTCAACGCATATCTGCGGTTCCGAGATGGAACGCGACCCGCTTATACGCGCATTGCCGTAAAAATGCGGAGTATCAATGGCTTACGGGAACTCGGAACAGCCACGTCCTGAAGACGCGGCAGTTCCAACTTCTTCAAGAGAAGTCGGAACCAGACTGGAGCTGGTTATGGCCCAGGTGGGAAGCCGCAAAAATGCGGCAGAGATCGCGGGTAAGTCAGAAGATATGCTGACTCGTTATGCGCAGGGGAAGACTGACGCGCCCTTTTCTGTGGTCGCGCGGTTAGCCCAGGCGGCGGGATTCAGTCTCGATTGGATTGCGACAGGCCGAGGGGCGCCAGATGCGCAACCTCTTGCGGAAGGGCAGCTTGGCGTAAAGGTGTCTGAGCGAGAGCAGAACTCAGGGATCGTTACCTACAAGTCGGCAAGTGATCTAGGCGACGAATATGTTTTGGTTCCCCGATATGATGTCCGGGCGTCAGCTGGACATGGAGCCGTTATTCATTCTGAACAGGTTGTTGATCATTTGGCCTTTAAGGCTGAGTGGGTGCGACGCCAATTACGGGTAAACCCATCTTACTTGCTTCTAATAGAAGCAATGGGAGACAGCATGGAAGAAACCATTTCTGATGGTGATCTTCTTCTTGTGAATACCCAAGAGCCGCGCATTAAAGACAATGCGATTTACGCGCTTAGCGTCAACGGAGACCTGATTGTTAAGCGGGTTCAACGTCGACTTGATGGAACGCTCCTCGTCAAGTCTGACAATCCACGCTATGAACCTGAAGAATTGCCACCACATTTGGCGGGACAATTACGTGTAATAGGACAGGTAGTTTGGCACGGAGGCCTGATCCGTTAAAAGCAGGAGTAAAAAATGTCGAGCATTAAAGTTTTGGCAGGGGATCTGGAAAAAGGCACTTGGAGCGGAAGCTTCGGTGTGTTCACAAAATACACAGTTTCCCATCCGGTTAAGGGGGAAACCTTTGCTTTAAGGGATTTTCAACAGGCTGAAATGCTGACTGAAGAAAACAAGAAAAAAGTAGCAGGGACTCTGGGGTGGGCTGCCGTAGGTGCAATCGCTTTAGGACCAATTGGTGCTCTGGGCGGTGCTCTTCTCGGCGGACGCAGTAAGGAAGTCTGTTTCGCGGCAAGCCTGAAAAATGGTCGGAAGTTCATGGCCACTACTGATATGAAGACCTGGCAGAAGATACAGGCATCGATCTTTGAGAAAGCATGACGCTGCAAACGAAAAGCGGCGTTTGACCAATCAGGTCACGCGCCGCTCCTTTCCGCTCATTCCCTGTCCAAAAGCGCTCACCGCCTAGCCCATTTTTGCGCATTTCTCGTCCAAAAGGCTGCCGCCCTACTAACGCCCGAAACGTCAGCCTTTCTGCGCCTCTCGGCCTATTCCAGGCCCTTCCCCGTGATTCCAGAAATGATCACCTCCCCACAGCGGGGCGGTCCAAAACCGCCGCCGCGATCCTTGCCGCTACTCCTTCACCTCCACCGAAACGAAACGCTGTGCCCGGAAGCGTGGCGACCAATGCCGGGGGTGAAGCCCGGCCTTGTCGCGGAGATGGTCGAGGAAGTCCTGCGGGTCGGGCAGGCTTTCCCAGACCGAGGGAAGGAAGAGGGCGCGGTCGCGGCCGTCTTCGATGATCAGGCCGTCGATGCCGGGGCGCAATTGCGCCAGCAGACTGGCCTCGCTGTCGAAGGTCATGGCCTCGGGGGCCGAAAGCAGTGACACCGACAGGCGGAGATGTTCCGTTTCCGCCGCGCGCAAGGGCGGGAAGCGGGGATCGCGGAAGGCGGCCTGGAAGGCGTTGGCGCAGACATCCTCGGCCCAGCTCCGCCATGCCTGGGCCGAGCCGATGCAGCCGCGCAATTCATCCCGGTGCTTCAATGTGACGAAGCAGGCGCCCTGCTGCCCGGTCAAGGCGGGCGGGCAGGCAGCCTGATCGGCGGGCAGGGGCGTGCCGGTCTCCAGCCCATGGCGAAGCGAACGCCAAGCGAGGTCGAGCATGGTCCTGCCATGCGTCTGGGCGAAATCGGCCAGGGCGGTTTCGGGGCTGGTCATTCCCTGTTCTCGTAAAAAGCCCAGGAGCCGTAGCCGACGACGCGGTCGCGCCCGCCCGCCGTGTCGCCGGAATTGCGCAGATCCAGCCGTTCGACCCGCATCCGGCGGGCCTTGGCGGCGGCGAGGAGCCCTTGCAGCGGACGCCGTCCACAGGCCTGGTCATAGGTGATGGCCGCGCCGTCCAGCGTTTCGATGGCGCGGGCCGTGCGGGAATCGAGTTCCCGGGCGGTGCCGTGGTCGAGGAAATGGCTGAGGTCGGAACTGATGACCAGCAAGGTTTCCGGCCCGCCCCAAAGGGTTTCCAGGACCGCCGCGATCTGCTGCGGTCCGGCATCGCCGACGACCACGGGAACGAGCGCGAAGTCCCCCAGGACCTGTTGCAGGAAGGGCAGGTGGACCTCCAGGCTGTGTTCCTGGGCATGGGCGGCGTCCAGCACGCTCACGCCCGGCAATTCTTCCAGCCTTGCCTGGGCGTCGCGGTCGATCCTGACCGGCCCCAGGGGCGAGTCATAGGCCTCGGCCGAGGACAGGGCGAGGCCGCGGAAGCCGACGCGATGGCTCGGCCCCAGCAGAACCACGCGGCGGATGGTGGCGCGTGCGGGCTTCAGCCGGGCATAGGCTTGCGCCGCCACCGGGCCGGAATAGACATAGCCGGCATGGGGGGCGATGATGGCCTTGGGCAGCGGGGCATCGGTTTCCGGGACGGAGGAGAGGTGCCGGGCAATCTCGGCGGCCAGTTCGTCCGGCTCGGCGGGATAGAAGAGCCCGGCAACGGCGGCATGTCGAAGCGCGGCCATGACAAGATCCTCCAAGCAATTTCCTGGTGGAAATAAAGAATGTCCGGCACCGCCACGCAAGCGGGGCACCCATCTTTCGCAGCGCCCCGCCGGGGCTATATAGCGGCGCGTCCAGGAAAGGAAGAGCACGAGGAAGAAACCCATGGCAGCCCAGAGCTTCCCTCCCGAACGCTTCGCCGATACCGTTCCCGGCCGTCATTGGCACCGCCTGGAGGACGGACGGCTGCAATGCGATGTCTGTCCGCGTTTCTGCAAGCTGCATGAAGGCCAGCGCGGCCTATGCTTCGTGCGGGCGCGCCAGGACGATCAGGTGGTGCTGACCAGCTATGGTCGCTCTTCGGGCTTCTGCGTCGATCCCATCGAGAAGAAGCCGCTGAACCATTTCCTGCCGGGCAGTCCGGTCCTGTCCTTCGGCACCGCCGGTTGCAATCTGACCTGCAAGTTCTGCCAGAACTGGGATATCTCGAAGGCCCGCGAATTCGACCGCCTGACCGACCTCGCCATGCCCGAAGCCATCGCCGATGCCGCCGTCCGGTCGGGATGCCGGTCCGTGGCCTTCACCTATAACGATCCAGTAATATTTCTCGAATACGCTGCCGACGTGGCCAAGGCTTGCCATGCGCGGAACGTGAAGACGGTGGCGGTGACGGCAGGGTATTTCGCGCCCCAGGCGCGTGAGGACTTCTTCGCCAATATCGATGCGGCCAATGTGGACCTGAAGGGGTTCACCGAGGGCTTCTACAAGAAACTGTGCACGGCCAGCCTGGGTCCGATCCTCGAGACCCTGGATTATATCAAGCACGAGACGCAGGCATGGCTGGAGATCACGACACTTCTCATTCCCGGCGAAAACGATTCGCCGGCCGAGATCGAAGCCATGACCGCGTGGATCATGGAGCATCTCGGCCCCGACGTACCACTCCATTTCACAGCCTTCCACCCCGACTGGAAGATGCTGGACAAACAAGCTACACCATCCTCTACACTCCGGAACGCGCGCGCCATCGCAAAGCGCAATGGCTTAAGGCATGTCTACACGGGAAACGTGTCCGACCCAGAAGGCGGCAGCACATGGTGTCACGGATGTGGCGCCCTGCTCATTGGCCGCGACTGGTATGAGCTTTCGGCCTGGAACCTGACCGAAGAGGGGCATTGCCGCGATTGCGGCACGCCCTTGCCCGGAATTTTCGATGCCGCGCCCGGCGATTGGGGACGGCGGCGGATGCGGGTGGCCGTCGGGGCGTGACCGGCTTTTCTGTCCTTTCGGGGACGGGTGTGTTAACTTTCCGGCGTGACGTGGCAAGGCGGCCTTTCCGCCGGTGAGAAAATGATCAAGACCTGGCTGCCCTGGATATTCAAGCTGACGCTGACCGGGGCGTTGTTCTGGTATCTCGCGCAGAAGATCGATTTCGTCCAAGCCTGGGAACGCGGCCGGACGGCCGATCCTCTGTTGCTGCTGCTGGCCTGCTTGCTGCTGGTGGTGCAGGTCGGGCTGGGGGCCGTGCGCTGGGACGTGGTGATGCGGGCCATCCGCGCCCGCCTGCCGCTGGGGCGGGTCTTTTCCATTTTCTATGCGGGCAATTTCTTCAATCTCGCGCTGCCCGGAGCCTTGGGCGGCGATGCCGTGCGGATCTGGATGGGCCGCCGCGCCGGGCTGGCGCTGGGGCCGGCGGTCAACGGCGTGATGATCGAGCGGGTATTGACCCTGCTCAGCCTGATGATGATGGTCGCCATCCTGCAGCCCGTCCTGATCTACCGGGTGGGCGACATTCCCGGCAGATGGATCTTTCCCCTGGCCAGTCTGGCGGCGGTGGTCGCGGTCGGAATGCTGATGACCCTGGACCGGCTGCCTGCCGTGCTGGCGCGCTGGCGCCTCGTCTCCGGGCTGCGGAAGCTGGCTGGTGACAGCCGCCGCGTCTTTCTCAGCCGCCATGCCTTTCCCGCCTTTGCCTGGGCTTTCGCGGGCCATGCCAATCTGGCGCTCGTCTTCTGGCTGCTGGCGCTGTCGCTGGGGCTGGATGTCTATTTCCTCGACTTCCTGGTGCTGGTGCCGCCGATCATCCTGCTGATGACCCTGCCCATTTCCGTGGCGGGTTGGGGCGTGCGCGAAGCGGCGGTGGTGATGGCCCTGTCGCTGGTCGGCGTCGACCCGGCTTCGGCACTGGTGGTCTCGGTGCTGTATGGTCTGGTCAATATCGCCGCGAACCTGCCGGGCGGCCTGTTCTGGCTGCTGGCGCGTGAGAACGGGCCGCATGCGCCGGGTAGTCTGGCGGCCGGACCCGCCGCCTGACTGCCGTCATAATCCTCTTCCTTTTCCCTTCCTTTCGGCGGCACGATGGCTACATTGTTGGTCATTCGTGCTTTTTCATTTTGTGAGCCGAGAGGAATTGGAACCATGAAGATTTCCTTCGCCAAGCCGGGCCTGCCGGGATCGGGTGCCGTGGTGGTGCCGGTTCTGGAGGGCCGCACCCTGTCCGCTTTGGGTGCCGAGCTGGACGAGCGTACCGGCGGGGCGCTGGGCAGGGCCATGGCGGCGAGCCGCTTCGAGGGCAAGAAGGATCAATCCCTGACCATTCTGGCCCCGGCCAATCTGGGCCTGTCCCGGGTGCTGCTGCTGGGTCTCGGCAAGGCGGCGGAAATCGATGAAGCGCGCGCGCAGGCCTTCGGTGCCGCCGCCGTGGCGAATCTCGCCTCGGCCACGGACGAGGAAGCGGCCATCCTGTCGGATGTGATCGACGGCAATGGCCTCGGCTCCGCCACCTTCGCCGCCCATGCCGCCTTCGGCGCGCGGCTGCGCGGCTATCGCTTCGACAAGTACCGCACCAAGGAAAAGCCCGAGGACAAGCCTGCGCTGAAGAAGCTGGTCATCCAGGCCGAGGACCACAAGGAAGCCAAGGCGCTGTTCGCCCCGCTGAACGCGGTGGCCGAGGGCGTCGAGCTGACCCGCAACGTGGTCAGCGAGCCCGCCAATGTCATCCATCCCGAAAGCTTCGCCGACGAGGCGCGCAAGCTGGCCGATCTGGGCGTGGATGTGGAAGTGCTCAACGAAAAGCAGATGAAGAAGCTGGGCATGGGGGCGCTGCTGGGCGTCGGCCAGGGCAGCGAGCGCGAAAGCCAGCTCGTCATCATGCGCTGGATGGGTGCGGACAAGGACAACGAGGCCCCCGTCGCCTTCGTCGGCAAGGGCGTGACCTTCGATACCGGCGGCATCTCCATCAAGCCCGCCGCCGGCATGGAGGACATGAAGTTCGACATGGCCGGGGCCGGCTGCGTGCTGGGCCTGATGAAGGCCCTGGCGGGCCGCAAGGCGCGGGTCAATGCGGTGGGCATCATGGGGCTGGTCGAGAACATGCCCTCGGGCAATGCCCAGCGCCCCGGTGACGTCGTCACCTCCATGTCCGGCCAGACCATCGAGGTCATCAATACCGATGCCGAAGGCCGCCTCGTCCTGGCCGATGCCCTGTGGTACTGCCAGGACCGCTTCAAGCCCAAGGTGATGATCGATCTGGCGACCCTGACCGGGGCCATCATCATCTCGCTGGGCAGCGAGCATGCCGGCCTGTTCTGCAATGACGATGACTTGGCCGCCAAGCTGATGGAAGCCGGGCAGAAATCGGGCGAGACGGTCTGGCGCATGCCCATGGGCGACAGCTACGACAAGCAGATCCGTTCCGACATCGCCGACATGAAGAATACCGGCGGGCGCGAGGCCGGCAGCATCACCGCCGCCCAGTTCCTCAAGCGCTTCGTCAAGGACGTGCCCTGGGCGCATATCGACATCGCCGGGACCGCCTGGACCAAGAAGGACCTGACCGTCACCCCCAAGGGCGCCACGGGCTTCGGCGTGCGGCTGCTCGACCGGCTGGTGGCCGATCATTACGAGGACCGCTAAAGGAGGCGGAGACATGATTGGAGAAGCGGGGGTGCCCATCGTTTTCGAGGGGCGTCCCCCCTTCGCCGACGATCCGACCGGCAGCAACGACGAATATATCGGTGCCGTCGTGGTCGGATACTGGCGCGGCTGCCTTCCGACCCCGGCAGCCGTGGTGGTCGACCGGGCCTCGGGGGCGCTGACCCGGGCCCTGGCCGGATCGCACTTCGCGGGCGAGGAAGGCGATGTGCTGACCGTCCTTGCCCCCGCAAGCCCGGCCTGCGAGCGGGTCATCCTGCTGGGTCTGGGCGACGAGGCCGAACTGGACCCCGCCCGCCTGCGCCGCCTGGGCGGCATCGCCGCCAAGGCGCTGATGGAGAGTACCGGCGGGCGTGCCGTCATTGGCTTGGGGCTCGACGGTTTCCTGGCCGCGCAATTCGCCTACGGCCTGCGGCTGCGGGGCCATACTCCCCTGAACCTCCGTTCCCGTCCCGATCCCGACCGGCCGGCGGGACCGGCGGAAATAGTGGTCGCCACCAGCGACCCGGACGCCGCACGCAATCTCTTTTCCCGTCTCGAATCCGTCGCCGAGGGCGTGCATCTGGCGCGCGATCTGGTGGCCGAACCCGCCAACCGTCTGACACCCCAGGCCATGGCTGAGCAGGCAGCGGCCCTGGAGGCGCTGGGCGTCGAGGTGGAAATCCTGGAGGATGCCGCCTTGAAGGCCGAGGGGCTGGGCCTGCTGGCGGGTGTGGGGCAGGGGGCGGACAATCCGCCCTGTCTCGCACTGCTACGCTGGCGGGGGAGCGGCGAAGAGGGGCAGCCGCCGCTGATCCTGGCGGGCAAGGGCATCACCTTCGATACCGGCGGCATCTCGATCAAGCGCTATGACAGCCTGCACGAGATGAAAGGCGACATGGCCGGCGCGGCCGCCGTCCTGGGTGCCATGCGTGCCCTGGCCGGACGGCAGGCCCGGGTCGAGGCCGTGGGCGTGCTGGCCCTGGCGGAAAACGCCGTCTCGGGCCGCGCCCTGCGGCCGGGCGACGTGCTGCGTTCCTATGCCGGGAAGACGGTCGAGATCATCGATACCGATGCGGAAGGGCGGCTGGTGCTGGCCGATGCCCTGGCTTATGCCTGTTCTCGCTATCGGCCCGCCGCCGTCCTGTCCCTCGCGACCCTGACCGGCGCCGTCGTCACCGCCCTGGGGCGTCACCGCGCCGGATTGTTCAGCAATGACGAGGCCCTGGCGGCCAAGGTCCTGGAAGCGGGCGAGGCGGCGGACGAACCCGTCTGGCGCCTGCCCATCCTGCCGCAGCATGACGAAGATCTGGCTTCGGACATCGCCGATACCCGCAACTGCGCCTGGGGCAAGGTCCCCGACGCCTTGCACGCCGCGCGCTTCCTGATGGGTTTCATTCCCGAAGGGGTGGCCTGGGGTCATCTCGACATGGCGGGCACCGCCCGCACCGAGGAAGACCTGCCGCTCTGTCCCAAGGGAGCCACCGGCTGGGGCGTCCGCCTGCTCGACCGTCTGGTGGCGGAAGGCTGGGAACGCTGACCTGAGGACGAAAGGGCGGGCGGTCAGCGCGCCTCGACGGCTTGGGCCAGGCGGCAGAAATCTTCCACCGACAATTCCTCGGCCCGCGCGGTCGGGGTGATGCCGGTCGCGGCCAGCAGGCTTTCGGCGTCGCCCAGGGCTTTCAGGCTGGAACGCAGCATCTTGCGGCGCTGGCCGAAGGCGGCGGCGGTGACTTTCTCCATGATGGCGAAGGAGACTGGAGCCAGCGGCGCAGGGCGCGGCTCGATTCGCACCACCGTCGAGACCACCTTGGGCGGCGGGGTGAAGGCCTTGGGGGTGATGTCGAAAAGCGGCCGCACATGGCACAGCCATTGGGTGATCACCGACAGGCGGCCGTAATCGGGCGTGCGCGGGGTGGCGGCGAGGCGGTCCACCACTTCCTTCTGGAACATCAGCGTCATGCTTTCGAAGGCGGGCGCATGGCGCAGCCAGTTCAGCAGCAGCACGGTCGAGATGTTGTAGGGCAGGTTGGCGATGATGCGCCGGGGGGCGCTGCCCAGTTCATGGGCCGCCACGTCCAGCGCGTCACCGGCGATGACGGTCAGGCGGCCGGGATAGGCGGCGGCGATTTCCTCCTGCACGGCGATGCAGCGGTCGTCGCGCTCGATGGCGATCAATTCGCGCGCTCCGGCCTCCAGGATGGCGCGGGTCAGGCCGCCCGGGCCGGGGCCGATTTCGATCACGGTGCCGACGCTCAAATCCCCGGCGGCGCGGGCGATGCGCCCCGTCAGGTTGAGGTCGAGCAGGAAATGCTGGCCCAGGGATTTGCGGGCGGCGAGGCCATGCTGGGCGATCACGTCACGCAGCGGCGGAAGTTCGGTCATGGAAGAGTCCGGGAAGCCATCTCGCCGGCCAGACGCAGGGCGGCCATCAGGCTTTGCGCATCGGCCTTGCCGGTCCCGGCAATGTCGAAGGCGGTGCCGTGGTCGGGCGAGGTGCGGATGAAGGGCAGGCCCAAGGTGACGTTGACGCCACGGTCGAAATCGATGGTCTTGAGCGGGATCAGCGCCTGGTCGTGATACATGCACAAGGCGGCGTCGTAACCGGCGCGGGCGCGGGCATGGAACAGGGTATCGGCGGGGGCCGGGCCGAAGACGTCGATGCCTTCGCCGCGCAGCGTCTCGATCGCCGGGGCGATGATGTCGATTTCCTCGCGGCCCATCGCGCCCTGCTCCCCGGCATGGGGATTGAGCGCGGCGACGGCGAGGCGCGGCGCCGCGATGCCGAAGCGGCGCCGCAATTCGGCCGCCGTGATGCGCCCGGCGGTGACAATGGCTTCGGTGGTCAGGCTGCGCGCGGCCTCGGCCAGCGAGACATGGATGGTCACCGGCACCACGCGCAGGCCGGGGCAGGCCAGCATCATCACCACCGGCACATTGCCGCCCAGCTCGGCCAGGAATTCGGTATGGCCGGGAAAGGTGAAGCCCGCGGAATACATGACCTGCTTGTTGATGGGATTGGTCACCACGCCCGAGGCGCGGCCCGCTTGCGCCAGGGCCACGGCTTCCTCGATAGCGGCGCGCACGGCGGGGGAATTGGCGGCATTGGGGCGGCCGGGCTCGACCGGGCCGGGCAGGGGGCGGTGCAGCACCGGCAGGGACTTGCCGAAGACGGCCACGGCCTCTTCCGGCTGGGCGATCTCGGTTACCGGCACATCCAGGCCCAGGCGCTCGGCCAGACGCTTCAGGCGTCCCGCATCGTCGATGACGAAGAAGGGCGGCAGGGCTTCGGCAGTGCGGCGGGACCAGGCGGCGAGGGTGATGTCGCCGCCGATTCCCGCCGGTTCCCCCATGGTCAGCGCCAGCGGCGCCCTTGGGTCAGATGCGGACATCGATGAAGGCCTGGCGGCGCAGGTCGCGCAGCAGGCGGCGCGCCATCATGTCCATGCGCTGATCCAGCAGGCTTTCGGAAATCTGCTGGCGGCTGGGCAGGGCACCGGCCGGAACGTCGCGCGAGCAGACCATCAGGATGGCGATGCCGTCTTCCATCAGCACGGGGGCGCTGGGCTGGTTGTTGTCCAGCGGCAGGACGGCCGGCAGCAGATATTGCGGCAGGTCGCCCAGGCGGATCTTGCCCATCAGGCCGGAGCTGGGCGCGCGGGTTTCCTCGGCCACGCGCACCAGATCCTCGCAGGAAGAGGCACGGCTGCCCCAGGAGGCGGCCTGCTGCGCGGCCTGGTTCAGCTGCGCCTCGCTGGCATTCGGAGGGACCGGCACCAGCAGGCGGGCCAGTTCCAGTTCCGTCCCGGCGGCGTCGCCGCCGACGATGCCGCGTTCGCGCAGGGCCAGGATGTAATAGCCGTTGGGGGTGCGGATCAGGCCGGACACTTCGCCCGGGCGCAGGGAGCGCACGACCTGTTCAAGCTCTTCCTCCAGCGTGCCGGAGGTCACCCAGCCCATGTCGCCGCCTGTCGCTGCCGTGGGGCTTTGCGAGAATTGGTGGGCCAGGGCGGGGAAGGGGGCGCCGTTGCGCATTTCCTCGATCAGGCGCAGGCCCAGATTGCGGACCTCGTCCTCACGCTGCCCTGATTCGAAGGACAGGAAGATTTCCGACAGCAGATATTCCGGCTTGCCGTGGGCTTGGCGCAGCATGTCGAGCTGGGCGTTCACCTCCTCGTCGCCGATGCTGATCGTGCCGGCGAAATTGCGGCGGACCAGTTTCACCCAGCTGATTTCGGCGCGGATCTGCTGATACATCGATTGCGGCAGGATGCCGTTCTCGCGCAGCAGCTGTTCCAGCCCTCCTTGGGGCATGTCGTTCTGCCGCTCGATCATGGCCATGCCGTCGCGCAATTCGGTCTCGGTCACCGTGATGCCCTGGCGGCTGGCCTCCTGCAATTGCAGGCGTTCGTCGATCAGCTTGCGCAGCACCTGGGGCAGCACGCGCTGACGCATCTCGATGGTGTCGGGCATGCTCGACGACATCAGCGCCAGACGGATGCGCATCTCCAGGTCGAGGATGGAAATGGCTTCGTCATTGACCACCGCGGCGATCCGCTCGACCTGTTGGGCGCCGGCAGGCGCCAGGGAAGCCCCGACGGGCGCCCAGGCTATGGCGGCGAGGAAAGCGGTGGCGAGAAAGCGTTTCATGGCTCGTTCCATCGGGGCTGCGAGTAGACGTCTACGGGCAATTCGCCCAGGGTTTTGAAGACGAGGCGGAACATTACCGAATCCCCGCCGTCATATTCGCGGTCGTAGGCATTGCTGCCTTCATAGACGGCCGAGAAGATGAAGCATTCATCTTCGTAAGTCACGCCCAGACCGTTGGTGACCAGCCGCCCTCTCGGTCCTGCGCTCAGGTCGCGGGTGGTCGAGCCGAAGACGGACCAATGCTGCGTCAGGGCCGAAGACAGGGCCAGGGTCACCTGTTCCCGGGTGCCGTATTGAGCGTCCACGAACTCGCCGCTGCCGCGCTCGCCATCAAGATAGGTGTAGGAGACCCAGCCCCGCAAGAGCGGCGGCCCGGCCCAGGCATTGACCTCCGAACGGCGGAGGCTGAAATCGTCCTTGTCCAGGCGGAAGCGATACTCGCCGCCCAGATTGCCGCCGACCGCCGGAATGGCGCGAATGCGCCCGACATAGTCGGACAGGCGGTCATCCATGCCGCTGGCCGGTCCCAGACCGCCTTCCGGATAGAGCCGTGCCGTCTGGCCGAACATGGTCTCCAGGGTGCCGCCGCTATCGCCATAGACGTTCCATTGCAGGCCGTAGGTGATGCGCGGCCCGGTCTCCAGACGGTCCCAGCCGGTATAGCGGTTGGTGGAGAAGAGGTTGGTGTCGTCGAATTCCAGGTCGCGGCTGTCCTCGTTGGGAATGCCGCTGGTGCGGTTGCCGCCGCGCGGGCTGACGGCGGCGATGACCACCGGTTCCAGCACCTGGTGGTAATTCTCTCCCCGCTTCTCCATCGGATAGCGCCATTCCACGGCGACTTCGGGAACCACGCGGCCCCGCAGGACCGACGAATCGTCGGGCCTGTCTTCGGGATCGGTGACGTAATAGGCATCGGTGCGCAGGCTGGTCGAGAAGCGGTAGACCGAGCCGCCGGGGGTGATCAGGGGCATCTGCCAGCCGGTCTGCAGGCCGATGCGCTGGACATTGGGGCCTTCGTCGCGGGCGATGTGCAGGATATTGCTGTCGATGGTCCAGTAATCGCCGTGCTCGCCGGTATCGCCGACATAGCTGTACTGGGCATAGGGCAGGACCAACGGCGTCTGGCGCCGGTCCGCGACCTGGCGCATCTCCTGGAAGGAGAAGGCCTCGATCCGGGCATAGTCGTTCCCAAGGAAGCCTTCCGCCCAGGGCTGGGTGGTCAGCCAGGCATCCCGCCCGAAGCCGTAGCGGCGCATATAGGTGGCATTGGTCGCCCGCTCGAGCGTCCAGCCCGCCCGCCAATCCTGGTTGAGGTGGAAGTCACCCTCCGCCCGGATATGACTCAGCGTATCGCCCTCGGAATCATGGGTGATGCTGCCTTCCGTGATCATCTGGCCATGGGTGAAGCGGCGGCGATGCTCGCCGACCAGCACCGCTCCCTCCCGTGCCGTGATCATCGGCGAGATGGTCATGTCATGGGATTCGGAAAAGACATGATGATAGGGCTGGCGATAGAAGATGCCGAGATTGGAGCTGTTGCCGGCAATCGGGGGCAGCAGGCCGCTCTTGCGCTCGACCGTCGGATCGGGATGCGAGAAATAGGGCACATAGGCCACCGGCACCCCGAACATCTCCAGCCAGGCATGGTTGAAGGAGATGGTCTGGCCGGGCTGGTCGTGGATCACCTTGACCGCCTTGATCTGCCACAGCGGCGCCCGTTCCGGGTTTTCGCGGCAGGGTTCGCAGGCGGTGTAGACGCCGTATTCCAGTTCGCTGACCTCGCCGTCCATGCGCCGGGCGGACGCGGCGGCAAGGCGCGAGCGGTCGGCCAGCAGCAGGCGGATATTCTGTGCCAGCCCGTCGCGCAGGTCGCCGGTCAGTTCGACATATTCCGCGAACAGCACCTCGCCGGTCGGTTCCGTGATGCGCACATTGCCGGACGCCGTCACGACATCGGTGCGCAGGTTGTAGGTCACGGTATCGGCCACCAGCACACGTCCGGCCTGGATGATCTCGACCTCGCCCTTGGCCGTCACCAGGTCCAGCTCCTGGTCGTGGATCAGTTCTTCGGCCGACAGATGCACCGGTTGCTCGCTATCCGGCTGGGCCTGTGCGGCGGTCCAGGGGGCGAGGACCAGCAGGGTCAGCAGCGAGGTGGTGGCGGCAAGTCTGCGCGCGGTGTGAGGAAGGAAAGGCAAGGTGGCTGCTCTCGGGCTGGGGCTAGGGCTGGAGCCGGGGTCAGGATGAGGCGGAAAGCACCGTCCTGGGACGGCGGGGCGGACGGAGCAGAACCCAGGCGGCAATCGGCAGGGGCAGCAGGGCCGTGACATACATCAAGGGGACGAAACGCAGATCGTTGGCGGCAAGATTGCCCGTTCCCAGGGCGGCGGCCTGGACCATCACCATCAGACCGACGGCGGTCAGCACGCGGGGCGCCTGGCCTCGCCGGTTGAAGGAGCCCGAAAGCAGGGTCGCCAGGGCGATCATGGCGAAGGTCAGGTGATTGAGCGGTGTGACCAGGCGCTGATGGAGTTCGACCTTGAGGCGGCGGAAGCCAGTGGGGCTGTAATCCTCGGGCGAGGCCGCATGCAATTCCCGGATCGAGAGTTCGCGGTCGTCGCGGCTGCGGGCTTCCAGTCCGGGCTGGGGGCCGCCGAAATCGATGGTGTAGCTGTCGAAATACAGCACCGACAGGTTCAGGTCGTCCTGCCGCCGCTCCTGGCGGGCCCCGTTGAGCATCATCACGCGCGGACCGGAGTCTCCTTGCATCAGGGCGCCGCGTTCCGCCGTCAGCGTGACCTCGGTGCCGGGCTCGCGGGAATCATGAACCAGGATGCCGTGCAGGGCGCCGTCGGGGCTGCGCTCGCGCACATAGACGGTCAGTCCCTGCTGGACCTGGGTGAAGGCACCTTCCTGCAACAGGAGGCCGCTGATGTTGTTGCGGATGGTCCACTGCAATTCCCGGAATTCCTGTGCCGATTTCGGAATGATCCAGATGTTCAGGCCATAGCCGAAAATGGTGGCGGCCAAGGCGAGGAGCAGGGCCGGCTTGGCAAGGCCCCACTGGCTCATTCCGGCGGCCCGCATTACCACCAATTCGCGGTCCATGGTCAGCCTGTTATAGGTGAACAGGATGATGGAAAACAGCGAAATGGGCAGGATATGCGGCAGGAAGTTGGGGATGAACAGCAGGCTGATCGTCAGGAAGGTCCAGGACGAGATGCCTTGGTTGACGATCAGTTCGACGAAGCGCAGCGATTGGGTCAGCCACAGGATGCTGAGCAGCCCGATGGTGACGAGCACCATGCCGATCAGGAGTTGCTTGAAAATATAGCGTGATGAGATTGCCCACATGGGCGGGAGTATAGTGTCGGCCCTTCCCCCCGGACAGGGGAAAGTAACACTTCCTTCCTTCAGGATGGGAAGACGGCCGCAAAGGGCCGTCTTCCAGGTCTGGGCCAATCCTTTAGAACTGGTCTTCGTGCAGGGCCATGATGCTGCCGGACCCTTGCGTCGCCGAGGCCAGCAGGCCGCCCGTCTGGGGCAGCAGATGTTCGGCGAAGAAACGGGCGGTGACGATCTTGGTGCGCAGGAAGGAATCCTCGCCTGCCGCCAGATGCTTCTCGGCGGCCAGGGCCGCGCGGGCCATCAGCCAGCCGCCGGTGACGATGCCCCACAGGCGCAGATAGGGCGTGGCGCCGGCGGCGGCGGCTTCCGGATCGTCGTCATGGGGGGCGAGCAGCCATTCCGTGGCCTGCTGCAAGTCGTCCAGCCCCTGCGACAGGGCGTCGCGGATCACCGCCAGGTCGCCGTCCTTTCCGGCCAGGGCGGTGGCCGTCCCGCGCATTTCCGTCAGCAGACGGCGGGCGGTCCTTCCCTGGTCGCGCAGCAGCTTGCGGCCCACCAGGTCGGCCGCCTGGATGCCGTTGGTGCCTTCGTAGATGGCGGTGATGCGGGCATCGCGCAGATATTGGGCCACGCCGGTTTCCTCGATATAGCCCATGCCGCCATGGACCTGGATGCCGGTCGAGGCGACGTCGATGCCGATATCGGTGGACCATGCCTTGACCACCGGGATCAGCAGATCGGCGGTGGCCTGCCACAGGGCACGCGCTTCGGGTTCGGGATGACTCTTGGCGCGGTCGATGGCGGCGGCGGCGTAATAGGTCAGGGCGCGCGCGGCTTCGGTCTGAGCCTTCATGCTCATCAGCATGCGGCGGACATCGGCGTGATGCACGATGGTCAGGCCCCGGCCCTGGACGCGTTCCTTGGCATAGTCGCGGGCGGCCTGATAGGCGCGCTCGGCGATGGAGACGCCTTGCAGCCCGACATTGAGGCGGGCGTTGTTCATCATGGTGAACATGTATTCCAGGCCGCGATTCTCCTCGCCGACCAGGAAGCCGATGGCGCCTTCGTTCTCGCCATAGGCCATGACGGCGGTGGGGCTGCCATGGATGCCCAGCTTGTGCTCCAGCGCGATGCAGCGGGCATCATTGCGCATGCCCAGCGAGCCGTCGGTATTGACCAGGAATTTCGGCACCACGAAGAGCGAGATGCCCTTCACCCCGGGCGGCGCGTCGGGCGTGCGGGCCAGGACCAGATGGACGATGTTCTCGGCCATGTCGTGGTCGCCATAGGTGATGAAGATCTTCTGGCCCGACAGGCGCCACCTTTCCCCGTCCGGCACCGCCTTGGTGCGGATGGCCGCCAGATCCGTCCCGGCCTGGGGTTCGGTCAGGTTCATGGTGCCGGTCCATTCGCCCGAGACCAGCTTGTCCAGATAGAGGGCCTTCAGCTCCTCGCTGCCATGCCGGGTCAGCGCCTCGACGGCCCCTTGGGTCAGGAGGGGGCAGAGGCCGAAGGACATATTGGCGGAATGCCAGATCTCGGCCACGGCGGTCGCAACCAGCCAGGGCAGGCCTTGGCCGCCATGCTCGGGCTCGAAGGGAACCGCGTTCCAGCCGCCCTCGACGAAGCGGGCATAGGCCTCGGCGAAGCCGTCGGGTGTCTTGACCACGCCGTTTTCCAGCCTGCAGCCGGTGCGGTCGCCGACCACGTTCAGCGGCGCCAGAACCTCCGCGCCCAGCTTGCCCGCTTCTTCCAGTACCGCCGTCACCAGATCGGGGCTGGCGTCTTCATAGCCGGGCAGGGCGGCGATCTCGTCCAGGCCGGAAAGTTCGGTAATGGCGAAGGCCATGTCGCGAAGGGGGGCTGTGTAATCGGGCATTTTTCCCTCGGGGCCTGTGCGGCCTGTTGCTTGGACGTTTGGTGTTTCGAGACTTAAAGCACCTTGCCCGGATTCATGCGATTCTCCGGGTCGATAGCGGCCTTGATCTTGCGCATAAGACCCAAGGCCTCTTGTGGTTTATAACGTTCCAGTTCCGCACGCTTCAAGCGACCGATGCCGTGCTCGGCGGAAAAGCTGCCGCCCAGCTCTTCGACGATATCGTGGACGATGCGGTTGAACTCTTCCCAGCGGGCCAGGTATTCGGCCTTGTCCATGCCCGGCGGCTGGCTGAGGTTGAAATGGATGTTGCCGTCGCCGACATGGCCGAAGGCGACGACACGGATGCCGGGCAGACGTTCGGTCGCGGCAGCAGAGGCCTGCTTGATGAAATCGGGCACCGAGGAGACCGGCACCGAGACGTCGTGCTTGATGCTGCCGCCTTCGTATTTCTGCGCTTCCGACATGCCTTCGCGCAGTCGCCACAGGGCGTGGCGCTGATCAATGCTTTCGGCCAGGACGGCATCGGTGACGGTGCCGTTCTCCAGGGCGCCGCCCAGCATGTCTTCCAGCGCTTCGCGCAAGCCGCCGCCGGTGCGCGAGGACGAAAGCTCGATCAGCACATACCAGGGATGGGGGCCGTCGAAGGGATCGGCGGCACCGGGCATATGGGCCACGGTCATTTCAAGCCCGATCCGGGGCAGCAGTTCGAAAGCGGTGACGGCATCGCCGCTGGCCTCGCGCGCCAGGCTCAGCAGGGGCAGGACATGGTCTAGTTCCTCTACCGCGACCAGGGCGGTCTGGACGTCGCGGGGCCGGGGAAACAGCTTCAGCACCGCCGCCGTGATGATGCCCAAGGTGCCTTCCGAGCCGATGAAGAGGTGGCGCAGGTCGTAGCCGGTATTGTCCTTGCGCAGGCTTTTCAGCCCGTTCCAGACGGAACCGTCGGGCAGCACCACTTCCAGTCCCAGCACGAGGTCTCGGGCATTGCCGTAGCGCAGCACGTTGACGCCCCCGGCATTGGTGCCGAGATTGCCGCCGATGGTGCAGGAGCCTTCGGCGGCGAGGCTCAAGGGGAAGAAGCGGTCGGCCTCTTCGGCGGCGCGCTGGATATCGGCCAGCACACAGCCCGCTTCCACGATCATGGTGTAGTCATGAGGGGTCACCGCCCGGACACGGTTCATGCGGCGCAGCGAGATCACCACCTCGTCGCCCGTCTCGTAGGGGATGCCGCCGCCGACTAGCCCGGTATTGCCGCCCTGGGGCACGATGGCGATGCTCTCGGCGGCGCAAAGCTTGACCAGCGCCGCCACCTCCTCGGTGCTGCCGGGGCGCAGGACCAGCGGCGTGCGGCCCCGGAACAGGCCTCGTTCTTCAAGGCAGTAAGCTTTGGTGTCGCTGTCCTCGGTCAGGCAGTTGCCCGCCCCGACGATGGCGGTGAAACGGTCCAGCAGGGAGGCGGAAAGAGTCATGGCGTGGCTCCGCTCGTTGGGCGCGGCGCGGCGGCACGGCGCAGACGGTCGTTGATCGCCTCGCCCAGGCCGCGCTCGGGGATGGGCATGACGGCGATACCGGTGAATTCCGGGCGGTCGAGGGCGCGCAGCATGGCGAACAGGTTCGCCGCCGCCTCGGTCAGGTCGCCGCCGGGGCTGAGATTGAGCGTCGCCTGCGGCGCCTCGCCGAATCCCAGCAATGCCTCGCCCGGTCCGGCTTCCGGCGCATTCAGCCGCACGGCGGCACGGGGTGCGTAATGGCTGAGCAACTGGCCGGGCGATTTGGGGGCGTCTGCGGCCTCGCCGCTGACCGTTACCGGCCCCAGCAGGGCCTCGATCCGTTCCCGCGAGATGCCGCCGGGGCGCAGGATGGCCGGGGTCGCGCCGGTCAGGTCCAGCACGGTGGATTCCAGTCCGACGCGGCACGGTCCGCCATCGAGGATCATATCCACCCGCTCGCCCAGGGACTCGGCGACGTGTTCCGCCGTGGTGGGGCTGACGGCGCCGGAGCGGTTGGCGCTGGGCGCCGCGATGGGACGGCCGGCGGCTTTCAGCAGGGATTGGGCCAGCGGATGGTCCGGCGCGCGCACCGCCACCGAATCCAGCCCCGCCGTAACCAGCAGGGAAACCGGCGACTCCGCGCGGCGCGGCAGCACCAGGGTCAGCGGGCCGGGCCAGAAGTGATCGGCCACCTGCCGTGCCCGCTCATCGACCAGGACCAGGCTTTCCGCCGCATGAATATCGGGCAGATGGACGATCAGCGGATTGAAGCTGGGTCGGCCCTTGGCGGCGAAGATGGCGGCGACGGCGCTATCCGAGGTGGCATCGCCGCCCAGGCCGTAGACGGTTTCCGTCGGAAAGGCCACGAGCCGGCCTTCGCCGATCAGTTGCCCGGCCCGCGCGATGGCCTCGGGAGTGGCGGTTACGATATTTGTAATCATGGGCCGAGCATAAACCATGGCAGAGGGGGAGGGAATGGTACGCGTTTTCCGCCTCTGCAGGGAACGGACGGGCCCCTCACACCACGCCCTTTTCCCGCAGTCTTGCGATCTCCTCGGCCGACAGGCCCAGGAGATCGGACAGGATTTCCTCGGTATGCTGGCCCAGATAAGGCGGAGCATGGCGGTAGCCGGGCGGGGTGGCGGACATTTTGATGGGGCTGGCGACCAGCGGGACCGGTTTGTCGGTCAAGGCATGGGGCATTTCGATGCGCATGCCGCGCGCTTTGACCTGGGGATTCTCGAAGGCTTCCGGCAGGGTGTTCACCGGACCGGCGGGCACGCCCAGCTTCTCCAGCCCGTCGAGCCAATGCCGGCGGGGATGGCGGGCGATGACGCTGCGCAGTTCCGGGATCAGGGTGGCGCGGTTCTTCACGCGCGCCGTGTTGGTGGCATAGCGTTCGTCCTCCGCAAGGTCGGGGCGTCCGGCGAAGGCGCAGAATTTCTGGTATTGCGAGTCGTTGCCCACCGCCAGGATCAGGAAGCCGTCGGCGGCGGGAAAGACCTCGTAGGGCACGATATTGGGATGGGCGTTGCCGCGCCGCTTGGGCTCCTCGCCCGAGATCAGGTAGTTCTCGGCCTCGTAGGTCATCCAGGCGACCTGGGAATCCAGCAGGGCGCAGTCGATATGCTGGCCCTGGCCGGTCCGGTCGCGGTGGCGCAGGGCGGCCAGGATAGAGACGCAGGCATACATGCCCGTCAGCAGATCGGCATTGCCGATGCCGGCCTTGACCGGCTCGCCCTCGGGATCGCCGGTCAGGCTCATCATGCCGCCCATGCCCTGGGCGAGGAAATCGTATCCGGCGCGCGGCGCATAGGGGCCGGTCTGGCCGAAGCCGGTGATCGAGCAATAGACCAGGCGCGGGAAGCGCGCGTGCAACTGCTCGAAACCCAGGCCGTAGCGGGCCAGGTTGCCCAGCTTGTAATTCTCGACCAGCACGTCGCAGCCTTCCAGCAGACGCAGGATCAGGTCCTGGCCTTCCGGCGTGGTGATGTCGATGGCGACCGAGCGCTTGTTGCGGTTGGCCGACAGGTAATAGGCGCTTTCCTTGGTGTCCTTGCCCTCGCGGTCCTTCAGGAAGGGTGGCCCCCATTTGCGGGTATCGTCCCCGGCGCCGGGCCGTTCCACCTTGATGACGTCGGCCCCCAGGTCGCCCAGCACCTGCGTGCAGGTCGGTCCCGCCAGGACGCGGGTAAGGTCGAGAATGCGGATACCCTCTAATGCTCCGGTCATGTCATAGCCACCACGATCAGGACAAGGGGAAGGGTGAAAGCCGCCAGCAGATGGGTGGCGGTGATGATTCCGGCCATCAAGGGCGCGTCGCCACCCATCTGGCGCGACAGAACATAGGCTGAGGACGAGCAGGGCAGCGCGGCATAGAGCACGGCGGCGCCCAGGCTGACGGCATCCACGCCGATGCTCCAGCAGGCCAGCCCGACCACCAGCGGCAGGGCCAGCAGCTTGATGGCGCTGGTGGACAGGATGGCCGCCGAACTGCCGCGCAGCGCCCGGATGTCCAGTCCCGCCCCCACGGCCAGCAGCCCCAGCGGCAGGGCGGCGCTGCCCAGCACGGAGAGCAGGGAATTGACCGGGCCGGGCAGCCGGATCCCGGCCACGTTCAGGGCGATGCCCACCAGGCAGGACAGGATCAGGGGATTCTTGATCACCGACAGGACCAGGGCCCGGCCCCCACTCGCCTGCGCAGGTACCCAGCGCAGATGGACCAGCACGGCAATGAGGTTGACCAGCGGCACGACGGCGGCGATGCCCAGCGCCGTCAGCGTCACCCCTGCCGGGCCATAGACCCCGGCGGCGGCGGCCAGCCCGACATAGGTGTTGGGGCGCACGGTGCCTTGCATCATCGAGGTGAAGGACGGGCCCGGGACGGGGATGACGCGGCGCAGGGCGATCATGGAGAGGGCGGCCAGAACCGTCCCTCCGGCCAGGATGACGGCCAGTTCCAGGACCGGCAGCCCGGACATGTCGGCATTGGCGAGATTGGTCGTCAGCAGGCCGGGAAAGAAGACGTAATAGGTCATCTTCTCGGCGGGGGGCCAGAAGGAATCGGGGACGAATTGCCACCGGCGGATGGCCCAGCCTGCGAGGATGAGAACGAAGACGGGGAAAAGGGCGCCGAGAACCTCGATCATGATAGCGGAAGGGGTAGACCAGTCAGGCGGTGGGAACAAGAGGGTGGAGTGAGGCGAAGAGCATGGGCCGGAAGGAAAGGGAGGGCAATGACCTTGAAGTGCGGCTTGAAAATTTCGTCCATTGGGGGGTAGGATATAGAACCTTTTGTATATCTCCCTCCTCGAGGACTCAGATGCGTAAAATCAGGATGGCTGTTCTGGCTGCCGCTGTTGGCGTGGCCGCTTTCAGCACGGCTGCTTCGGCCGGTGATGCCGCCAAGGGCGAGAAGGTTTTCAAGCGTTGCGTCGCGTGCCACACCGTCGACGGCAAGAGCAAGGCGACCGGCCCGACGCTGGCCGGTGTCGTCGGCCGCGCCGCCGGTAGCCTGGAAGATTTCAAGTATTCGCCGGCCATGGCGGGTTCGGGCAAGACCTGGGACGAAGCCAGCCTCGACGCCTATCTGACCAAGCCGAAGGATTTCATCCCCGGCAACAAGATGGCCTTCCCCGGCCTGCCCAAGGCCGAGGACCGCGCCGACGTGATCGCTTACCTGAGCACCCTGAAGTAAGTCGATCGCCTGAAAAAAAACGCCGCCGCCCTGCAAAGGACGGCGGCGTTTTTTTATGCCCTTCGTCAGCCTTGGCGCGACCGTTCGAGCAATTCGGCCCTGGCCTGGGCCAGGGCTTCGCCGTTGGCGCGCGCGGTGCGCAGCAAGGTCTGGATCAGATTGGCGAGGCCGACCGACGTTTCGGCCATCATGTCTTCGATCACCTGCTTCTGCAGGACGTAGCAGACCGTTTCCTCGGCGGCCTCGGCGGAGGCCATGCGGGGCTCGTTATCGAGCAGGGCGAATTCGCCGAAGATGTTCCAGGGCGTGACCTCGCCCAGCAGGATGCGGCGGCCGGAGACGGTCTTGAAGATGTTGACCTTGCCGTATTCCACCATATAGGCGGCATCGCCCCTGTCGCCTTCCTTGAAGATCAACTGGCCGCGTTGGAAGAGCTTGCGGTCGGGGGATTTGGCTGCCTTCGCTGTGTCTCGCATGATATCCCACATGATCGAAACTCCCCGTCCCTGGAGGGTGTGAGAATTTTCGCGCAGAACGGGAATTCTGGCAAGGGGACTTCACGCCCAGGCGATGGAATCCAGCGCGCCCTGCAGGATATAGGCGGCGGCCATCTTGTCCACCACCTCGGCCCGGCGCTTGCGCGAGGCGTCGGCCTCCAGCAGCGTGCGGGTGACGGCGGCGGTGGACAGGCGTTCGTCCCAAAGCGCGATGGGAATATCGCGCAATTCCAGCAGATTGGTCGCGAATTGGCGGGTGGATTGGCAGCGCGGACCTTCCGTTCCATCCATGCTGATCGGCATGCCCAGCACCAGCCCGCCGACGTCGTGCTTGTCGATGACGGCCAGCAAGGCCTGGGCATCCTTGGTGAATTTGGTGCGCTTGATGGTGTCGAAGGGCGTCGCGATGGTCAGCATGACGTCGGACAGGGCCATGCCGATGGTCTTCGTTCCCAGGTCCAGCCCCATCAGGCGCTGGCCGGAACGAAGGAGTTGCTTGAGTTCGCCAGGGTTGCGGACCAACATGCCGGGTGATACCTTCCGCCGCATTTCCTAAGAAAAGACAAGTTTTCTTGTCCCGTAGCTGGAGACACTTATCCCATGTCGCTGGACAAAGCCACCGTCAGGACCATCGCGAACCTGGCGCGCATCGAAGTCCCGGACGAGGAACTGGACCATCTGGCCGGTGAATTGTCGCGCATCGTCGATTTCGTCGAGCAATTGTCCGAGGTGAATACCGACGGCGTTGCGCCCATGACCAGCGTCGCCGAGATGACGCTGCCCCGGCGCCAGGATGTCGTGTCGGACGGCAATTGCCGCGACGGCGTCCTTGCCAATGCACCCGATGCCGATGACGGCTTCTTCTGTGTGCCGAAGGTGGTGGAATAATGACCCGGCTTACCGATCTGACCATGGCCCAGGCCCGCGACGGGCTGGCCAAGGGCGAATTCACCTCGGTCGAACTGACCGAGGCCCATGTCAAGGCGATGGAAGCCGCGCGCGGCCTGAACGCCTATATCACCGAGACGCCGGACCTGGCGCTGGAACAGGCCAAGGCTTCCGACGAGCGCCGCCGCAAGGGCGAAGCCGGCGCCATGGAAGGCCTGCCGGTGGCGATCAAGGATCTGTTCTGCACCAAGGGGGTGCGCACCACGGCGGCCTCGAAGATCCTGCATGACTTCACCCCGCCCTATGAATCCACCGTCTCGGACAATCTGCTGAAGGCGGGCGCGGTCAGCCTGGGCAAGACCAATCTGGACGAATTCGCCATGGGCTCGTCCAACATGACCAGCCATTTCGGCGGCGTCACCAATCCGTGGAAGCGCCGGGGCGACGACAGCCCGCTGGTGCCCGGCGGCTCCTCGGGCGGCTCCGCCGCCGCCGTGGCCGCGCGCATCGCGCTGGGCGCCACCGGCACCGATACCGGCGGTTCGATCCGCCAGCCCGCCGCCTTCTGCGGCATCGTCGGCATCAAGCCGACCTATGGCCGCTGCTCGCGCTGGGGCACGGTGGCCTTCGCCTCTTCGCTCGATCAGGCCGGGCCGATGACCCGCACCGTGCGCGACGCGGCGATCATGCTGGGCGCCATGGCCGGGCACGACCCCAAGGATTCGACCTCGGCCCCCATGGCGGTGCCGGATTTCGAGGCGGCGCTGACCGGCGACATCCGCGGCCTGAAGGTGGGCATTCCGAAGGAATACCGCCCCGAGGGCCTGTCGGACGAGATCGCCAAGGTCTGGGAGCAGGGCATCGAATGGCTGAAAGCCGCCGGTGCCGAGCCGGTCGAGATCAGCCTGCCGCATACCAAATACGCCCTGGCGACCTATTACATCGTCGCCCCGGCGGAAGCCTCGTCGAACCTGGCGCGCTATGACGGCGTGCGCTTCGGCCTGCGCGTCGACGGCAAGAGCCTGGACGAGATGTATGCCAAGACCCGCGCCGAAGGCTTCGGCTCCGAGGTCAAGCGCCGCATCATGATCGGCACCTATGTGCTGTCGGCGGGCTATTACGACGCCTATTACGCCAAGGCCCAGAAGGTCCGCGCGCTGATCGCCGAGGACTTCCGCAAGGCCTATGAGACGGTGGACGTGATCCTCACCCCCACCGCGCCTTCGGCGGCCTTCGGCATGGGCGAAAAGATGGACGACCCCATCACCATGTATCTCAACGATGTCTTCACCGTGCCGACCTCGCTGGCCGGCCTGCCGGGCCTTTCGCTGCCCGCCGGGCTGAATGCCGAGGGCCTGCCGCTGGGCCTGCAGCTCATCGGCCGTCCCTTCGACGAGGAAACGGTCCTGAAGGTGGCCGATGTGATGGAGCAGGCCGCCGGCTTCACCGCCCGCCCGGCCGGTGTGGAGGGCTGAACATGAGCTATATCATCCAGGGCGAGACCGGCGAATGGGAGGTCGTGATCGGCCTCGAAGTCCATGCCCAGGTCATTTCCAAGTCCAAGCTGTTCTCGGGCGCGGCCACCGATTTCGGCTCCGAGCCCAACACCCAGGTCTCGTTCATCGATGCGGGCATGCCGGGCATGCTGCCGGTGATCAACGAGGTCTGCGTCGAGCAGGCGGTGCGCACCGGCCTGGGCCTGAAGGCGCAGATCAACAAGACCTCGGTCTTCGCGCGCAAGAACTACTTCTACGCCGATTTGCCGCAGGGCTACCAGATCAGCCAGTACGACCAGCCCATCGTGGGCGAGGGCACCATCATCCTGGACATGCCCGACGGTTCGACCCGCGAAGTCGGCATCGAACGCCTGCACCTGGAACAGGATGCGGGCAAGTCCATGCACGACCAGCACCCGACCAAGTCCTATATCGACTTGAACCGTTCGGGCGTGGCGCTGATGGAAATCGTCTCCAAGCCCGACATGCGCAGCCCGGAGGAAGCCGGGGCTTACCTCAAGAAGCTGCGGTCGATCCTGCGTTATCTCGGCACCTGCGACGGCAACATGGAGGAAGGCTCCATGCGCTGCGACTGCAACGTGTCGGTGCGCAAGAAGGGCGAGACGGGCCTGCGCACCCGCTGCGAGATCAAGAACGTGAACTCGGTGCGCTTCGTCATGCAGGCCATCGAGCACGAGGCCATGCGCCATGTCGAGATCTACGAATCCGGTGGCGACATCAAGCAGGAAACCCGCCTGTTCGACCCGAACAAGGGCGAGACGCGGTCCATGCGCAGCAAGGAACAGGCGCATGACTACCGTTACTTCCCCGATCCGGACCTGCTGCCGCTGGTGCTGGAAGACGAACTGATCGAACGCATCAAGGCCGACCTGCCGGAACTGCCGGACGAGAAGAAGGACCGCTTCATCCGCGACTTCAAGCTCTCGCCCTATGATGCCGGCGTGCTGGTGGCCGACCGCGCCACGGCCGACTTCTTCGAGACGGTGGCTTCGGGACGCGATGCCAAGATGGCGGCCAACTGGGTCATGGGCGATTTCTTCGGCGCCATGAACCGCCTGGGCCGGAGCATCGAGAATCCGCCGGTCACCGCCGAAAATCTCGGCAAGCTGCTGGACCTGATCGCGGACAACACCATCTCGGGCCGCATCGCCAAGGAAGTCTTCGAGCTGATGACCGAAACGGGCAAGGATCCATCGGTCATCGTCGAGGAAAAGGGCCTGAAGCAGGTCACCGATACCGGTGCGATCGAGCAGGCCTGCCAGGCGGTGGTCGATGCCAATGCCGACAAGGTCGCCGAATACAAGTCCGGCAAGGACAAGCTGTTCGGCTTCTTCGTCGGCCAGGTGATGAAGAACACCCAGGGCAAGGCCAATCCGGCCATGGTCAACGAGATCCTGAAGAAGCTGCTGGCCTAGGGCGGCAAGGCGGGGCGGGGGCCTTTTCGTCCGCCCCGCCGCTTCTTCTTGGTCTGGAGGCTGGGCCGTGGAACGGATCGTCGCCAATGGCGGCTGCTGGGTCGCTTGCGAACCGCTGCCGATCTTTGACATTCTCTGCGATTTTGAAGGCTGGCGCACATGGTGGCCGGCCGAGTTGCGCGTGCGCAAGGTGGAAATGGCCGCCGGCATCACCGGTTCGGCGGTTCACCTGGGCGCGCGGCGCAGGAAGACGGTCTGCCGCGTCGAGGCCATGGACCCGCCCCATGCCCTGACCTTGCGCCGGACCTCCGGCCCGGTGCGCGGCAGGATGCTGTGGCGCCTGGAGCCGCAGGAGGGCGGTACGCTGGTCACTCTGTCGATGGATTTGGAAATTACCGGTTTTCTTCCCCGCCTGCTGGCCGGTCTGACCAATGCCCAGGCCGCCGAACAGCGCCGTGTCGGGCAGATGCTGCACGGCTTGAAGCGATTGGCCGAAACGCCATGACGATCCGTCCCGCCATTCCCGAGGATGCGGCCGGTCTGGCCGAGCTGCTCAACGAACTGGACCTGCATGTGGGTAATCCCGGCGGCGTCTTCACCGCCGAGAAGGTCCTGGCCGACGGCTTCGGCCCCGAGGCCGCTTTCCACTGTCTGGTGGCGGAAGGCGGGACGGGGCTGCTGGGCTATCTGCTGTGGTATCCGGCCTACGACACCGATCTTGCCGCCCGCAAGATGTGGGTCTCCGACATCTATGTCCGTCCGGCGGGCCGGGGCAAGGGAGTGGGGGCGGCCCTGCTGCGTGCCGCCGCAGCGGAAGCCCTGGCGCGGGGCTGGCCCTCCCTGGAGTTGCCTGCCTTCGCGGAGGAAAGCACCTTGCGTTTCTATCGCGGGCTGAAGGGTCACGCCAAGGGGGCCGAGGTCTTCCGTTGGGAGGGTGCGGATCTGGCCGCCCTCGGCGCAGGGGAGCCGAAGGCGTCCTGACGCGCCCCTGCGCCTGGCAGGGGTGGCGTCATTTCCCCATCATTTCGTGCACCTTGGCGAGGAAGGCGCTGATGGCGATGGGCTTGCTCAGCAATTGCGTCGCCGGGCCGAGGGGTTCCTTCTCCATCGCTGCATTGTAGGCATAGCCGGTCAGGAACAGCACCTTGAGGTCCGGACGCAGCGCCCGGGCCATTTCCGCGAGTTGTCGTCCGTTGAGGCCGGGAAGGCCGACATCGGTCGCCAGAAGGTCGATCTTTTCCGGCTTGGCGAGAAAGGCGAGGGCCTTGTCGCCGTCTTCCGCTTCCAGTACCGTGTAGCCGTGCTCCTTCAGTTCCTCGACGAGGAGCAGGCGCACCAATGCTTCATCCTCTACCACCAGCACCGTTCCCTGGCCAACCGGCTGAGTTTCCGGAGAGGCAGGGGCATTTTCTTCCGCCGTTTCTTCCGCTTGCTGGTGGCGCGGCAGGTAAATCTGGACCGCAGTGCCGACTCCGACCGTGCTGTCCAGCTGGATGAAGCCGCCCGATTGCCGGGCGAAGCCGTAAAGCTGGCTCAAGCCCAGGCCCGTGCCTTGGCCGATCGGTTTCGTGGTGAAGAAGGGTTCGAAGACGCGAGGAAGGATATCGGGCGGAATGCCCGTGCCGTTGTCCCGGACTGCCAGCATGACGTAATCGCCTGGGGCAGCCTCGGGGCTTATGTTCGGCGGGCGCGTCTTTTCGTCCAGATTGATATTGCGGGTCTCGATCTCCAGCGTGCCGCCTTCCGGCATGGCGTCGCGGGCATTAATCACCAGGTTGAGAAGCGAGCTTTCCACCTGGTTCGCATCCGCCCAGGTCGGCCAGAGATCCGGGCAGAGCAGGGTCTCGACGCGGACCGCCTCGCCCACCGATTGCTCGATCAGGTCGCGCATCCCCAGCACCAGTTGGTTGAGGTCCGTGCGCTTGGGGGTGAGCGGCTGGCGCCGGGAAAAGGCGAGCAGGCACTGGGTCAGGTTCGCGGCGCGGTCCACCGAGGTCCTGGCGGCCGCCGTGAAGGCTTCGATATCGGTGCGCCCGGCGGCGAGCCTGCGTTCGATCATCTCGATGCTGCCGCTGATCGCTTGCAGCAGGTTGTTGAAGTCGTGGGCCACGCCGCCGGTCAGCTGTCCCACGGCTTCCATCTTCTGCGACTGGAAGAGGGCCTGGCGGGTTTCCTCCAGGGCTTCCTCGGCTTTCTTGCGTTCGGTGATGTCGCGGGTAATCTTGGCAAAGCCCACCAGCCTGCCCTGGTCGTCGCGGATCGGGTCGATGACGATGCTGGCCCAGAAGAGTGTCCCGTCCTTGCGGACCCGCCATCCTTCCGTCTCGAATTTTCCCTCGGCCGCGGCAATCGCCAAGCCCCGTGCCGGGATGCCCGCGGCGCGGTCTTGTTCCGTGTAGAAGCGGGAGAAATGCTGCCCGACGATTTCTGTGGCGCTATAGCCCTTGAAACGTTCGGCTCCGGGATTCCAGCTCCGTACGATGCCCTGTGTATCGAGCATGTATATCGCGTAATCTGAAACGTTCTTGATCAACATTTCAAACCATCGCTCACCTGACAAGCTTTCCATCCTGTCGTCGGGCGCCTCAAATCCAGTCACACTCATTCTCCAAGCCCTTTGATTGGATAATGCTACTTACTGGGCGGTGTTACGGCAACTTCTTATCCGATTCGATAACTTGGTATTTAGGACTTATGGGGTGGGGGATATGTCGTAATGCCGCCATGCCAATGCCTTGTCGGTGAGCAGGGAAATGTCGCCGGGCTTTTTCGTAAGGATCGAATATAGGACGCAGTCCTCTGGAACCATCTCTCCTTTTACGCCGTTGATGGGAAACTCTTCCAGCACCAAGAAGGTGAGCCATGCCGACTCCGTCGCTCTTGCCGTACCGCATCACCATCTGCGGACTGTCGGAATTGTCCGGCCATTGTAGTGCCGGGGTCAGTCATGTGGTGTCGATTCTCGACCCCGATTGCCCGGACCCGGAGGATTTCCTATCCTATGGCCGGCATGCGCGGGAGGTCTGGCGTTTCCATGACACCATCCTCGACCATCCCGCCACGGTGCCGCCCAGCGAAGAGACGCTGCGGGCCATCCTGGCCTTCGGCGAGGCGGCGCTGAGGGAGCGGGCGAAGCATGTGCTGATCCATTGTCATGCCGGGGTCTCGCGCTCGACCGCCGCCGCCGTGGCCTTGATGGTGCAGAACAGCCCGGGGCGGGAGGAGGAGGCCTTCGCCCATCTCCGCACGATCCGCCCCCGTTCCTGGCCCAACAGCCGCATGATCCGCTATGCCGACAGCCTGCTGGGATGCGGCGGGGCACTGGTGGCCGCCATGCGGGCGCATCACGCCCTGGTCGCCCGTGCCTATCCGGCTTTCGTTGAGCTGCTGAAGGCCGGCGAACGGGCGCATGAGGTGCCGCAGGCCTAAGGCTCTTCCGGGGGCGGGGGGCGGGCGATCCGGATGCGGGTCTGCAGCCACAGGGTGACCGTCCAGCACAGCAGCGCCCAGGCCGCCCCCAAGGCCCATCCGGCGACGACGTCGCTCAGCCAGTGGACGCCCAGATAGATCCGGGTCAGGCCGATCATCACGGTCAGCAGGATCGCCGTTCCCATGATGAACAGTTTCAGGCGGAGGCGGGGCGTCATGCGGGCGAGCAGGGCGCCCAGGGTCAGATAGGCGACGGCGGCCGAGGTGGCATGGCTGCTGGGGAAGCTGGCCGTGGCGGTTTCGACGACATGCCAGGCGATATCGGGGCGGGCGCGGGAGAAGACATCCTTCAGCATGATGCTCAGCACCGTCCCGCCGCCGACCGAGACGGCCACCAGCAGCGCCGCCCGGAATCGCCGGGCCAGCATCAGGAAGAAGATGGCGATGGCCGAGAACAGATAGACCACGGTGAAACTGCCCAGCGCGGTGATGTCCTGGGCCGCCGTCACCAGCCAATGCGGGCCGACCAGATGGGCGGGGTCGCCATTCACGCGCAGATGGAACAGCACCAGCTGATCCAGCTCATTGCCGCCGCCCTCTGTCACTTCGTCGGTGATGGCGACGAAGACCATCGCCGCCATCACCGCCAGCAAAGCCACCCCAAACAGCAGCAGGATCTTCCTGTCCTGCCGCCCGGCAAAAGCGTGCCGCTCCACTCCTTGTTCCTCCTTCCGCCCTGGATGGAAGGGGAGATGGGGTGCGAAACCAATCGCTTCATGGGGGCGTCGGCATAGAACGAAAAAGTTACTCGCAAGGCGTTGACTTGCCCCGCAGTATTCGGTACAAACCGCACCTCAGCCCAACGGCATCAAATACCGTTCCCGCGGAGGGGTGGGTGAGTGGCTGAAACCAGCGGTTTGCTAAACCGTCGTACTCTGATAAGGAGTACCCCGGGTTCGAATCCCGGTCCCTCCGCCACTTTGCCGCCCGTTGCCCTATATGGCGCGATATTGACGCCGGTTTCCGCATCATCACCAAGTGGTGTAGCGAACCGCTGATCACTGCCGTTTCCACGTTACAGCCTGCTCATTTCGCTCAGCGGTCAAGCTGGGGGATGAAAAGACGTCGATAGAAACAGGCGGATAGACGCTTTAGTTACCTTCTTGATGCGTAGGATGCTGAATAGTCAGCTTGCGCACATAACCGCCGAGGCGGGCGTCTCCCCAATCTGACCGGTCCAGCGATACTCGTATGCCATCAATCACCAAAACTTCGGGCTCGGAGGTTTGAGCGCTAATATAGATCGCCGTTGCCCGCTTGGCGTCAAAGGTCTTGGCAAGAAGGGTTAGCGCGCGTTCATCGAAGGCGCGCTGCGCTTCCTTCACATCGTTTCTGTTCGAGCTATCGAGTGCAAGCCGCAGCTGCGTTACGGCGTGCTCATTGCCAGTGAGGTGGTAGGAAATCCGATCGGCCAGCACTTTGTCGTTCAGCTTCACTGATGGTGTATCTGCGAACCATCCCCATTGCGTGCGGTGATAGTCGTCGGTAACGAGGCCGTATTCTTCAAGGAATAGCTGAGCCGCGTAAGGCGACCAGCCTTCATCGCGCATAACGGCAGGCGGATTTTTTCCGATTTTGAAGAGCCGCTTGATTTCCCGAATGGCTTCTTTAACTCCCTGCTTGTCGGCGATATCGCGCTCGCGAATATCTCGCGTGAGACGTTTTACCCCGTCGATATTCCAGCCAAACGCGAGCAAAGCGCGCCATCGCGCATAGCGGGTGATGGGAGCTTGTTTTGGTCTCATCTGTAGGTGGATGAAGGCTTCCTCGTAGGACATATAGACCGCGAGTAGGAAAATGAACGGGATGAACATTAGCCAGAGCAGCAAGGGCAGCCCGAATTCGCGCAGTGTGTTCAATGTCCAGAATTCGGTAACGCTAGCGGCAACCAGCCAATAGCTGAAGCCGAGGATAGTGAAACCCGCTAGAATTTGGAGCCCGCGCAGCAGGCTAAGCACTCGGGAAACTCCGAGGTTGTCAGTTTGATGTTCGCCGACTGCTATAAGGAGAGTGAGAAACACAAGTGCCGGAAGCATGAGCAGTTCGACCCAGAGTGGGAAGCTTACCAGCTCGGCGATGAACAGAAGAACGGCGGAAAGTGTGAACGCATCGCGCACCAGCTTGCGTAGCGCATGTGGCTTGTCCTTAAGCCGTCGTGCTTCAAAGACGCTGCTGAAACCAACTGTCAGCCACCACAGCAGAGTAGACTTGAGATTGGGCCATTCCCATAGATTTAACCGTGTGAGCAGCCAGACACAGGCCGCCACGTAGAGGGACATGAGCAGCCAGAGCAGTACGAGCTTCGGCATAAAGAAAGCACGTATGACATTAAACGCGAGAGGGCGACCATTTTTCCACAGCAGCACAGTAATCAGTAGCAGGCCTAAATAAACGAGGGTAGCAATCTCGCGATTGCTCAGGCCGAATCCGAAACTGGCTAATGTGAAGGACATACTTTTTTAGATCACATCTCACGCGTGGCGATAAGCACCTTCTTCCAACATTAGGATACTCATACATCATCGCTTATAGGTAGTCTTACGCTGATGGTGGGTGGAGGAAAGGGCGAATTCAGGGGCCATTTTGGGAAGCTATAGTGTAGACGTAGTTCCCCGATTCATCGCTCTCGATCCGCCATTTTCAAGAAATGCGCGCCTTTGGGCGCTTTTTTTGTGTCTTCCCAACATCCGGGGTGCCTCACCGGAGCCCTGGACGCAGACCAATACACCACATCACAAATCCGCCGCATCAAAGACGGCTGCCACCCAATCGAGGAAAACCCGCACACGCGGCGATAATTGGCGGTTCTGCGGATAGTAGGCGGCGAGCGGCAAAGGCGGGGGCGGCTGATCCGGCAGGACCTCGACAAGGGTGCCGCGCGCCAGATCCTCCCGGAAGCGATAGCGGGGTGCCTGAATCAGCCCGTATCCCATCCGTGCGAGATGATGCGCCGTCTCCGCCTCGTTGGCGGTCACGCGGCAGGGAAGCGTCACCTCCTTGATTCCCTCGGCGGTTTGAAACTCCAGCGGCATGACACGACCCGTGCGCGACGACACGAAGCCGATCATTTGGTGTCCGTCGAGGTCATCGGCCGAAGCGGGCATTCCGTGCCGTTCGAGATAATGGGGGCTGGCGCAGGTCTGTTCCGGAATATCGGGAAGCCTGCGCATGATCAGGCCGCTGTCATCCGGTGTGCCCGCCCGGATGACGCAATCCACCCCCTCGCGTACCAGATCGACCAGCCTGTCGCCCTGGCCGATCTGCACATTGATCTGTGGGTATGCGTCCAGGAAGTCCGGCAGGCGCGGCAGCAGGAAAGCCCGCGTCAGCGCGCCGTGTGCGTCGATGCGGAGTACTCCCGACGGCTCACCGCCCCGCAAGACGCCCTCTGCTTCGTCGATATCGGCGAGGATCGACAGGCAGCGCCGGTAATAGGCTTCGCCATCCGGCGTGGGCGCCACATGCCGGGTGGTGCGTTCCAGCAGCCGGCTGCCGAGGTCGCGCTCGAGCCGTCGGATCGCTTCGGTTGCCGTCGAACGCGGAATGCCAAGATCGGCCGCCGCGGCCGTGAAGCTGCGGCGATCGATGACCCGCACGAAAAGACGCATTGCCTCAAGACGATCCATGATTGTTCGAGATAGCCGAATTTTGTTGCCGCTGAAAGGGCGGTTATCCCGCCTTCAAGTCTGCCTACCTTCTTGGCAAACAACGGAGGTCAAGACATGAGACTGAAAGACAAAACCGCAATCGTGACCGGCGGCGGCAAGGGCATCGGCGCGGCAATCGCGCGACGGCTGGCCCAGGAGGGATGTGCTGTTGCGGTGAACTATGCGCGCGATGAGGCTTCTGCCCGTCAGGTCGTGCAAGATATCGAGCAGGCGGGGGGCAAGGCGGTCGCGGTGCAGGCTGATGTCGGCGATCCGGCCGGCATGCCCGCGCTGTTCGATGCGGCTGAAGCGGCGTTCGGCCCGGCCGACCTGCTGGTCAACAATGCAGGGGTGATGCGGCTGTCCCCCATAGCCGACGCTACGGATGCGGATTTCGAAGACCATTGCGCCATCAATCTTGGCGGCACGTTCCGCGGCATGCGCGAAGGCGCCAGGCGGCTGCGCGATGGGGGACGGATCATCAGCATCTCTTCAAGCGTGGTGGGCTTCTACCAGCCCGGTTACGGATTGTATGCCGCGACGAAAGCCGGGATCGAGGCGCTGACGCATGTACTCGCCAAAGAGTTGGGGCCGCGCGGGATCACCGTGAACGCAATCGCGCCCGGTCCGGTCGAGACCGATTTCTTCATGCGCGGCAAGTCCGAGGAACTGGTCGACAGCATCAGGCGGATGATCCCGCTCGGCCGCCTCGGCCGTCCCGATGATATCGCCGAGGTTGTCGCTTTCCTGGCCGGGCCGGAAAGCGGCTGGATCAACGGCCAAACCATCCGCGCCAATGGCGGCGCCGTCTAACCGCCTCCCCCAAAGCCAAGGAGCACATCATGCCTTTCGCGAATTACAAACTGCCGCAGGCCTCGCTTTCGACGGCACAGAAGGAAGACCTGATCCATAAGACCACCGAACTCATGGTCGGCTATTTCGGGGAGGCCGTGCGTCCGACCACGATGGTCCTTATCGAGGAAGTAGCCGATGGCGGATACGGACGTGCGGACGAGGTCTTCATCATGCCGGAAGAGTACCGGGCCAAGGACTGACGCGGTTTCGGGAGTCGCTTCCTCCTTTTCGTGATGCCCCTTGAAAGGGGCGCTGCCAGCGGATATGTTCTCGTTATGTTCCGTGAACGCGCCTCTTCTCATGCAGAGCAGGACCGCCAGCCTCCCGCCGGGCTGATTGGTCCCGCCTTGCCCGGGGCGGCGGTGGAGCTTGCGCTTTATTCCTCGGTGCCGGCGGGGTTTCCCTCGCCGGCCGAGGATTACGTGGAAGGGGCGCTGGATGTGCATGCCCTGCTGGTGCGCAGGCCGGCGGCGACCTTCTTCTGCCGGGCGCAAGGTCCTTCCATGCGCGATGCCGGTATTCATGACGGCGACCTGCTGGTCGTGGACCGGTCGCTGGAGCCGCTGTCGGGGGATATCGTGGTGGCCACCATCGAGGGCGGGCTGACGGTCAAGCGCTTGCGCAAGACGCGGGGAGGATGGGTGCTGGAGCCGGCCAATCCCGATTTCCCCTCCATCCCCATCAATCCGGATGCCGGCATCACCGTCTGGGGCGTCGTCACCTTTTCGATCACCGGGCTCTGCGCGAGATGAGTCATGGCTCTTTTCGGCATCGCCGATTGCAACAACTTCTATGTGTCCTGCGAGCGCAGCTTCCAGCCCCGGCTGGAAGGCCGCCCGGTGGTGGTGCTGTCGAACAATGACGGCTGCGCCATCGCCCGGTCCAGCGAGGCCAAGGCGCTGGGTGTTTCCATGGGAGCACCCTGGTTCAAGATCCGCCACCTGACCGAGACGGAGGGGCTGGTCGCCGTCTCGTCCAATTATGCCCTCTATGGCGACCTGTCCATGCGGGTGATGTCGATCCTGGCCGATCAGGTTCCGGCCACCGAGGTCTACAGCATCGACGAATGCTTCCTCGATCTCGATAATCTGGCCGTGCCGGATTTGACGGAATGGCTGCGCGGCCTGCGCAGCCGGGTCAGGCAATGGACGGGCATTCCCATCTCGATCGGCGTCGGCCCCACCAAGACCCTGGCGAAGATCGCCAACCACCTTGCCAAGACCAGCCCCAAGGCGGGCGGCGTGCTGGACCTGTCCCGGCGGGCGGACTGGCGGGAGATCGCGCTGAAGAGGACGCCGGTCAGCGATGTCTGGGGTATCGGCTGGCAATGGACCGGGCTTTGCGTGATGAACGGCATCCGCACCGCCTGGGACCTGCATCAAGCCGATGACGGCTGGGTGCGGGCGAAGATGGGGACGGTGGGGATGCGCACCGTGATGGAATTGCGGGGCGTGGCGGTGCATGGGCTGGAGGCGGAGGCCGCCGACCGGCAATCCTGCTGCGTCTCGCGCAGTTTCGGCGAGGCCACGGCGGAATACGGGCATGTCCGCGACGCCCTGGTGGAGTATGCCGCCGCTGCTGCGGGCAAGCTGCGGCGCGACGGTCTGCTGGCCGGGATCGTCCAGGTCTTCGCGATGACCGACCGCTTCCGCCGCGACCTGCCGCAATATTCCGGCAGCGCCTCCGTGACGCTGTCTTCGCCCAGCGCGTCGAGCCGGGAGATCATCGCGGCGGCGCTGAAAGGGCTGGATCGTCTTTGGAAGGAAAAGTTCGCCTATCGCAAGGCGGGGGTCATCCTGCTCGACCTGGTCCGGCCCGAGAATGTGCCGCGGGATCTTTTCTCACCGCCGCCGGAAAAGCCTGATTCCCTGATGTCGGCCCTGGACAGGATCGAATCCCGCTTCGGACGGGGAGGGGTGAGGTTCGGCTTGGCCCGGCCGGATGCGCCCTGGCGGATGCGCCAGGCCATGCGTTCCCCCTGCTGGACGACGAGATGGGAGGACGTCCCGACGGCGCGCCTGGAATGAGAAATGCGGGAGGCGCCCCTCAGGCGGCCTCCCGCATCGGTATTCGGCTTCAGGCAGGGGTGGCCAAGTGCTGGCGTGAAAGCTGCTCGAAAACGGCAAAGACGCTGCGGCCGCCGTAGTAAAGGTCCTGCAGGGCGCGGCGCGGAATGCCCAGGTCCTTCGAGGTCACGCCATGGATGCGCTTGAGTTGGCTGTCCAGATCGCCATGCCAGATCGTGAAGCCGGTATCTTCGATGGGGTGGGACATCTAAACCCTCCGCTTAACCATTTCGTGCTGCTACCTCGGCAGGTATATGCCGTTTGGTATGGTGATTATGTGCCGCTTTCCTTTCCCTGTTGCAACACCTTTACAAGGACGAATATGGATGAAGGGAAATTAGCCTTAAGAATAGGAGGGTCTTATTTTCGGGTTACTCCAGGAAATACTCAATCGTCGATACGACGCGCACCTGTTTTTGCATCTGGGTTGATTCCGGCATGCTTCCGATCGGGTCGCGGGGCAGGATCGAGAAGCTGCCCTGGCTGGCCTTGCGGATGCCGCCAACGCTGGCACCGGAATCGGCGGCGAATTGTTCGGCCCCGGCGCGGGCGTTGCGGGTGGCCTCGGCGATCATCTCGGGCTTGACGTCGTTCAGCCGGGTGAAGATGAAGGTGGGGCCGCCGAAGGGGCCGTCCTGTTCGCTCAGCACCACGCCGCGCCGCGCCAGTTCACCGCTCTGGCGGGCGATCCGTTCCACCATCTCCACGTCGTTGGAGCGCACCACCAGGGTCTGCGCGACGATGAAGCGGTTGTTGCCGGCCCCTTCGGGACGGTAGGCTTGGGCCAGCAGGTCGGTGACTTCCGGGCGGCGCGGGGTTATCGCTTCGGGATCGAGGCCTTGCTGGATCAGGAATTCGGTGACCGTCGCCACATCGGCATCGATCTTCGCCTGGACTTGCGTCAGGTCGTCGCCGGTGGCCGAAAAGCGCAGCGGCCAAACCGCCAGATCGGCGATGACGTCCCGTTCCGCCAGGCCTTTGACGGAGACATAGCGGTCGGCGGTGCGGACCCGCTCCAGGCCCTGGGACAATTGCCAGCCGGCGAAGGCGATGCCGCCGGACAGGACCAAGGCGGAACCGAAGAGAACGAGGGACCGGAGAGACATGGGCGGCACTCACGAAGGAAATCGGATGGGAAGCTTGTTTAGCCGGGGATCGTGGCGAAAGAAAGGAACCATGATGTTCCTCTTGTGGTGTATGGCAGCCCATCCGCTCCAGGCGGGCGAGGTGAGGATCGAAGCCGGGCCGCAGGGCCATCGCCTGATGCTGGACGGCCAGCCCTTTCCCTTGCGCGGTGCGGCGGCGACCGGCCATCTGGAGGCCCTGGCGGCGGCGGGGGCGAATGTGGTGCGGCTCTATGGCGAGGATCAGGCGCCGCTGTTGGACGAGGCGGCGAAGCACGGCCTGAAGGCCATTGCGGGCATCTGGCTGGAACATCCCCGCCACGGCTTCGACTATGCCGACGAAGACGCCTTGCGGCAGCGCGAGGCGGAGGTGCGGGAATATGTGCTGCGCACCCGCAACCATCCCGCCGTGCTGCTCTGGGGCATCGGGAACGAGTTGGAGATCGACCATCCCGATCCGCTGCCCGCTTGGCGTTTCGTCAACCGGCTGGCACGGATGGTCAAGGAACTGGACCCGGGCCGCCCGGTGATGCTGACGGTGGCCGAGATCGATGAGGACAAGCTGGCGCGCCTGGCCGAATTGGTGCCGGATGTGGATATCCTGGGAGTGAACAGCTATGGCGGCGGCATCGAGACGCTGGGCGACCGGCTGCGCGCGGCCGGTTGGAACAGGCCGGTGATCGTCGCCGAGTTCGGCCCCTTGGGGCAATGGCAGGCCGAATACACCGCCTGGGGCGTCCCCTACGAGCCCGACAGCACCATCAAGGCGGAATTGTATGGCCGCTGGTTCGAGACCATCGAGGCCGATCCCGCCTTGATGGGCGGCATCGCCTTCCTGTGGGGCGCCAAGCAGGAACAGACCAGCACCTGGCACGGCATGTTCCTGGAAAGCGGCGAGGCCCTGGAAGCGGTGGACGTGCTGACCCATGCCTGGACCGGGAAATGGCCGGAGCATCGCGCGCCCCGGATCGAAGGCAAGTGGATTTCAGGGCAGGTCTTCCCGCCGGGCAGCCTGCAACAGGCCAATGCCCTGGCCGAGGGCGAGAGCCTGTCCTGGGACTGGCAGGTGGTGCCGGAATCCACCGACCTGCGCCAGGGCGGCGACCTGGAGGCAGCCCCCGTGCCGGTGCCCGGCTCGATCGTCGAGGTGCGGGAGAACCATGTCACCTTCCGCGTTCCCGACAAGCCCGGCCCCTATCGGCTGTTCCTTACCCTGCGTGACGGCAAGGGGAAGGCGGCGACGGCCAATATGCCTTTTCTCGTGGAAGAATAGAACTTCCGCCATAACGGCTTTCGTACGGGACGGTATCCTCCTATCTTCCCGCGCATGGATACTGTAACCCAAATGCTTCTCGGCGCGACGGTGGCCCAGGCGGGCTTCCGGCGCAAGCTCGGCCGTGGCGCGATGGTCGCCGGGGCAGCCATCGCCCTGGTGCCCGATCTGGATGTGGTCGCCGGCTGGGTCGGCGATACCTTCACGACTTGGCAGCATCATCGCGGCATCACCCATTCCATTTTTTTCGGCCCGGTGGTCGGCCCGCTCTTCGGCTGGCTGGCCTGGCGGATCCACCGATGGCGAACGAACGACCGTCCCGACGTGATGGCGGGTGAAACCCTGCGGGCCTGGATCTGGCTGGCGGTCCTGGCGCTGCTGACCCATCCGATCATCGATCTGTTCACCAGCTACGGCACGCAGCTGCTGACGCCGTTCTCGACCCATCGCTTCGCGGTGGATGCCATGTCGATCATCGACCCGGTCTACAGCCTGATCCTGATCCTGGCCTTGCTGGTGGGTGCCTTCGCTAGGAACCGCCCGAGATTGGCCCAGGACGTGGCCGGGGGCGCGCTGATCGTGATCACCGCCTATACTCTGATGGGCTGGGCGATCAACGACCACGTCAAGCATGTGGCGCGCGGCCAGGTCACGCCGGCGGCGCAGATCGAGGCCTATCCGCTGCTGTTCCAGCCCTATTACCGGCGCGTCGTCGCCAGCACCGAGCAGGAAACGCTGGTCGGCTTCTATTCCGTGCTGAATCCCCGTCCCATCACCTGGCAGAGCTTCCCGCGCAGCGAGGACCCGCGCATCGACCGGGTGGCGGCCCAGCCCGAGGCGCAATTGTTCGACTGGTTCTCGCTGTACCGGCTGCATTGGCGGGTGATCGAAGAGGCCGACGGACGGGCGCGGGTCGAGGCCCTGGACACCCGCTACGGCCTGCCGCAGAACGGTTCGGAACTGGGCTTCTGGGGCATCCGTGCCATGGTCGGCCCCGACGGGGAACTGGCCGGGCCCGTCGAGACTTTCAGCCTGCCGCGCGACGGCTCGCGCAACGCCCTGGTCCAGTTCTGGCGCGAAATGGTCGGGGAGTAAGGCGGGGCGATCCGTCTTGCCCTCTCGGACGAAAAAAGGCCGGCGAGATCTCGCCGGCCTTTGTTTTTGCGGGGCAGGGGCCTCAGCTCTTCGGCTTGCGGGCCTGTTCGACCAGCTGCTTCAAGGTGTTCTGGTCCACCGCGCCGGGGATGATGCGGTCGCCGATGATGAAGGCGGGCGTGCCGGTGATGTTGAGGTCGCGGGCCAGTTCGTAATTGGCGCGGATCTGGGCCTCGATCTCGGGCTTTTCCATGTCGGCCTTCAGCTTGTCCACGTCCAGGCCGACTTCCTTGGCGGTCTTGAAGATGCTCTGCTCGTTGACCGGGCCGCGCAGTTTCATCAGGGCGGTGTGGAAGGGCAGGTACTTGTCCTGTTCGGCGGCGGCCAGGGCGGCACGGGCGGCGACGACTGAATCCGGGCCCAGGATCGGCAGTTCCTTGAACACCACGCGGATATTGCCGTCGGCCTTTGCCGTGTCGAGCAGGCGGTCCACCACCGTCTTGCAATAGGTGCAGCGGTAATCGAAGAATTCCACGATGGTCACGTCGCCTTGCAGGTTGCCGGCGACGGGCGAGGCCGGATCGTGGAAGATGGCTTCCTCGCGCGCTTCCAGCGCCTTCTGGGCTGCTTCCTCGGCTGCCAGGATCTGCTTTTCCTGCAATGCCTCCAGCGCCTCGTAGACGACTTCGGGATTGTCCATCAGGAACTGGCGGACCAGCTTGCGCACTTCCTCGGCCTGTTGGGGCGTGAACACGCTTTCTTCCTGGGCGGCGGCCGGAAGGCTCAGGGGAGCGGCCAGGATCGCGGTGGAAAGAGCAGCAACCGCAAAATGCTTGGCGAACATATCGAGGGCAACCTCTCGGAAAGATACGGGCCGGTCCAGTTCCGGCCGCCGCATATTGGGCCAGCTTGGGGCGCCGAAGCAAGCCTTGCGGCTCGTCTTTCGCGCCTTATTCGGAAATGCCCGGGGCCGAAGGCGGCGGCGGGGCCAGCGAGATCTGCGCCACCTCGCCGAGGCTTTCCTCGGCGGTGTCTTCAGCGGCGACGGCGACGAAGGTGATGCGCACGGCGCCGATCTCGATCTCGGGCCAAAGCCGGCGGTGCAGGGCGGCCAGGTCCAGTTCCTGCCCCCACCATCTTCCGTCGCTGCCGCCGGCCCGGGCGACGAAGCGGCCATAGGGGCCGCGCGTCAGGGCCGCGCCGCCTTGCCAGGATTCCGCGGCCCACAGGATGACCGCCGCCCGTTCATGGGGCGGCAGGGCGGAGAGGGCGGTTTCTTCCGTGCCGGTGCCGCCTCCGGAAAAGCCGACCAGCAGCCGCATGGGCGCGTCGGGCGAGGGGGTGAGCATGGGCGCCGGAGTGCGCGGCTGCAGCCGCCAGGACCAGGACAGATAGGGCATGTCGGTCAGGGCGGTGTCGATGCGCCGTCCCACCGCGCCGCGTCCCGGCGGGGTCAGCACTTGCAGGGCGTTGCGGCCCATCGCTTCGGGCGTGGCAGGGGCCTGGAAGGCGGGGAAACCCACCGTGAAGAACCCGGCCTCGCGCCGTGCCGAAGGCGGAGCCGACAGGGCGAAGGCCAGATCCTCGCCCAGCAGGTCCAGTTCCGTCCCCTGGGCGACGGCGAGCGGAACCGGCGGCGGGACGGGGGCACAGCCGGCCATCAGCAGCAGCATGGCCAGACCTGGCCCCCACCCGGTCGTCCGGTTCCGTCGGTTCACCTTTTCTGGTTCTCCCGCAGGCGCTCCGTCTCGGCCTTGATGTCCTGGGTGCGCAGCCAGGTCGGCGAGGACTGGGGCAGAAGCTGTTCGGCGCGATTGGCATAATAGGCCGCCTCGGGCAGGCGCTGGCCGAGCAGGGCATGTTCGGCCATGGCATAGGCGGCCAGCCCTTCCTCGCCCAGCCGCCCCAGGGCGGTGGCGTAAAGCCGCCAGGCAAAGCCGTTGTCGCCTTCGATCTTCAGGGCATTGGACAGGTTCTGCCGGGCTTCCTCCAGCATGTCGGGCGTGCCCAGTTCGATCTGCACCTGGGCGAGGCTGATCTGCAGCAGGGGATGGGGCAGCAGGCGCACCGCCTCGCGATAGGGCGCAAGCGCTTCCTCGGCGCGACCGTTCTCGAACAGCATCTGGCCCTTCAATTCATGCAGATAGGGGTCTTCGGGCCGTTCGGCGATCAATTCGTCGATCAGTGGGATGGCGCGGCCCAGGTCGGGGCGGCGGTAATAGGCGATGGCTTGGGCGTAGCGGGCGACGAAGCTGGTGTCGGTCTCGGGATAGCGGCGCAAGGTGCGCACGGGCGATTCCAGGAAGGCGTAGAGCTTGGCGCGCATCCGCTCGTGCATCTCTTCATAGCCGGGACGGCTGGGCGCGTCGGAATGGGGCGAGCGGGCGACATGGGCGCGCAGGAAGTCGATGCGGTCGCGGGTCAGCGGATGGGTGCGGACATAGGGATCCTGGCGCTCGGTCTGGAGCAGGTCCTGGCCCTCCAGGATTTCCATGAAGCGCAGCAGGCCGCGCGCAGATTGGCCGGTGGCGTCCAGATAGTTGACCGCCGCCTGGTCGGCGGCGGATTCCTGGGCGCGGGTATGGGACAGGAAGTTGCGCTGGGCCGCGTGCTGGCCGCCCATGATCACGGCGGCGCCGACATCGCCGCGCCCGGTGGCCATGGTGGCGGCGGCGCCCAGCACCATGGCGACGATGGATTCGGCGGTGGCGCGCCCGGCGGCATCGTGCAGGCGGCTGAGATGGCCGCCCGCCATGTGGCCGATTTCATGGGCCAGCACGCCGATCACCTGTTCCGGGGCCTCGGCGCGCATCAGAAGGCCGGTATTGAAGAAGACGTTGAGGCCGCCGGCGACGAAGGCATTCAAGCGGTTGTCCTTGACCAGATAGATGCTGACCGACTGCGGATCGATGCCGGCAACCTCCAGCAGTGGCGTGGCGTAGGCGCGGATGGTATTTTCCACTTCCGCATCTCGAATCATCGACATGTTATTCGCGGACGCGCGCGACAGGGGCGCGGACACGGCCACCAGGAACAGCATGACCAGGAAGATTATGCGATTGAACACGGACAAACACTCGCTGCTCGACATCAAACCTAGGCAGACCCGCCGTTACGGGCAATCTGGCCTCGTGGGAGCGGCCCTGGTATTGGCCCTGGCCGCTTGCCAGCCGACGCAAGGCGAGGGCCTTGGCCGACTGGGATATGTCCAGGGCTATGCCGGCATGGTCGCCGCCGACGAACCGCGTGCCGCCCTGATCGCCCGCGATACCCTCTCCGCCGGCGGCACCGCTGCCGATGCCGCCGTTGCCGGTTACTTTACCATGGCCGTGACCATGCCGTCTGCCGCCAGTCTCGGCGGCGGCGGGGCCTGCGTGGTCTGGGACCCCCAGAGCCGCCAGGCCGAAATGCTCGACTTCCTGCCTCCGGCCTCGCAGGCGATCACCGACAACACCGACCGGCCCAGCGCCATTCCCGGCAATCCGCGCGGCATGGCCGCGCTGCACGCCAAGCATGGCCGCCTGCGCTGGGAAAGCCTGATCACCCCGGCGGAACATCTGGCCCGCTTCGGCGTTCCGGTCTCCCGCGCTTTGGCCCAGGATATCAGCATGGTGGCCGATCCCCTGCTGCGCGATCCCGCCGTTCGGTCCATCTTCGCCGCCAATTCGGGCGAAGCCGTGGCAGAGGGGCAGCGGATCACGCAACTGGATCTGGCGGCGGTGCTGGCGCGTCTGCGCCTCAATGGGGCGGGGGATTTCTATCTCGGCCAGACGGCGCGCCTGCTGGCCACCGGGGCGGAACAGGCCGGCGGTTCTCTGTCGCTCGACGAGCTGCGCAATTTCGTGCCGCAATGGCGTTCCACGCTGGCCGTGCGGGTCGGCGACGACACCGCCCATTTCGCCGGGGTTCCGGCAACCGGGAGCGTGATTGCCGCCGAGATCCTGTCGATGCTGCAGGAAAGCGGCTTCGCCCGCGCCGATGACGAGACGCGATCCCGCCTGCTGTCCGAAGCCTCGTCCCGTGCCGGGGTGGGGTCCGCCAGTGACTTTCCGGCCTCGGCGGGTCTGATCGTGGCCGATGCCGAGGGGCAGACGGTCGCCTGTTCCTTCACCATGAACCATCTCTTCGGTACCGGGCGCATGGTGCCGGGAACGGGCGTGATCCTGGCCGCGGCGCCGGACAGCCGCGCGGGCGCCGCCTATGCCGCCGTGGCGCCGGTGGTCGTGGTCAACGAACCCACCACGGAATTGCGCCTGGCCGCGACGGCGTCCGGCGGCATCGGCGTGCCGGCAGCCTTGGCCGATGTGACGGCGCGGGTGATGCTGGCGGGCCAGCCCCTGGCCGAGGCCCTGACGGCGCCGCAAGGTCCCCGCATTCTGCCCGCCGTCCAGCCCAACCGGGTCCAGGCCCTGCAATGCACCAGCGGCCGGGCCGGACCCGAGCGCTGCCGGGCGGTGACCGATCCGCGCGGCGCGGGTCTGGCCATCCTGCTGGGAGGCGGGGCATGACCTTGAAGGTCGCCAAGCGGGGCAATGTCCCGCCCTTCATCGTCATGGACGTCATGCGCGCCGCCGCCGAACGCGAGGCGGCGACGGGCGACGTTTTGCATCTGGAAGTGGGGCAGCCTTCGACCGGCGCCCCGGCCCGGGTGGTCGAGGCCGCCAAGCGGGCATTGGAGTCCGGCGACAGCCTGGGCTACACCCTGGCCTTGGGCATCGAGCCCCTGCGCGAGAAGATCGCCGCCCATTACAAGGCGGAATACGGCGTGGCCGTCGATCCCCGGCAGGTGGCGGTGACCACCGGCTCGTCCGGGGCCTTCCTGCTGGCCTTCCTGGCGGCCTTCGAGCCGGGCGACCGGGTGGCCATCGCCAGCCCCGGCTATCCCGCCTATCGCAACATCCTGCGCGCCCTGGGCGTCGAGCCGGTGCCGCTGCGGGTGGGGGCGGAAACGCGATTCCAGATCACCGCCCAGGTGATCGAGGCCCTTGACCAGCCCATCGACGGCGTCATCGTCGCCAGCCCCTCGAACCCCACCGGCACCATGCTGAGCGAGCAGGAGGTGGCGGATCTGGCCGCCTGCTGCAAGCGCAAGGGCATCCGCCTGATCTCGGACGAAATCTACCACGGCATCACCTTCGGGCGGAAAGCCGCGACGGCGGCGGCCTTTGCCGATCATGCCGTGGTCATCAACAGCTTTTCCAAATACTTCTCGATGACCGGCTGGCGGCTGGGCTGGATGGTGGTGCCCGACGATCTGGCCCGTGCGGTGGAATGCTTGGCGCAGAACATGTTCATCTCGGCGCCTACCCTGTCCCAGCAGGCGGCCCTGGCGGTCTTCGACTGCAAGGAGGAGCTGGAAGCCAATGTGGTCCGCTACGCTCGGAACCGCGAACTGCTGTTGAACGAGTTGCCCAAGGCCGGTTTCGACCGGCTGGCCCCCGCCGACGGTGCCTTCTACATCTATGCCGATATCAGCCAGATGACCAATGACGCGCAGGATTTCTGCCGCCGCATGCTGGCCGAAACCGGTATCGCCGCTACCCCCGGCGTGGATTTCGACCCCGAGGAAGGCCATCGCGCCATGCGCTTCTCCTTCGCCGGTTCCACCGAAACCATGGCCGAGGCCGTCAAGCGGCTGCGGGCCTGGCGGAAATAACCCAACTGGAAACCCCGTCCGCTTTGCCGGGCGGGGTTTTTTCTAGGCCTTCGGCGGATTCTCCTGCTCGGTGTCCTCGGCGAACAGGCGTTCCAGTTCCAGGGCATCGGCACGCGCCCGGTCCAGCATGCGCTGCTCGTCGCTATGATAGTGGTAGTCGTCCTTCAGGCGTTTGACGTCCTGCTCGCGGAAGGTCTCGATGGAGGCGGCCGCCTGGTCCTCTGACCATCCCAGCCCGATGAGAAGCTGGCGGGTCAGTTCGAGCGAGGACAGGAAGGTCTCGCGCTGGATCAGCGTGACCCCGGCATCCATCAGGCGGTGGACATGGCGGCGGTTCCTGGCGCGGGCATAGACCGGCAGCTTCGGGAAATGGGACCGCACCATCTCCGCCGTCCGGACGGAGGCCTCGACATCGTCGATGGCGAGGATGAAGGCACGGGCATTTTCCGCTTGTGCGGCCTGCAGGAGATCGAGGCGCGAGGCGTCGCCGTAATAGATCTTGTTCCCGTAGCGTGCCACGAAATCCACCTGTTCCGGGCTGATGTCGAGCGCGGTGAAGGGAACCTGCTTGGCGCGCAGGACGCGGGCGACGATCTGGCCGAAACGCCCGAACCCGGCGATGATGACATGCCCCTGCGCTTGCGGCGGGGTGTCGTAGCGCATCGTCTCCGCCGGGGGCGGAAACAGCCATTCGTCTGCCCGGATCAGGACGGGCGTCATCAGCATCGAGATGGTGACCGCCGCCGTCAGGATGGCCGCGAGATTGGCTGCGATCACCTGGGTCGCGGCGGCTGCCGAGAACAGGACGAAGGAGAATTCCCCGCCCTGGCAAAGATAGAGGGCATAGGAACGCGCGGCCTTCGGCGGTAGGCGCTGCCAGCGGCCCAGGCCGTAGAGCACCCCCGATTTCACAACGACCAGTCCCAAGGCGATGGCGGCCACGGCAAGCGGCTGCGCCAGGACGAGGCCGAGGTCGAGCGCCATGCCGACGGCGACGAAGAAGACCCCCAGCAACAGCCCTTCGAAGGGTGCGAGATCGGCTTCGACCTCGTGACGATAGGAACTCTCCGCCAGCACCGCCCCGGCGATGAAGCCGCCCAGCGCGGCCGACAGTCCGATGGATTCGAACAGCAGCACCACGACGAGAATGGTCAGCAGGACGGAAGCGGTCATCGCCTCCTTGACGCGGGTGGAGGCGACGAGATGGTAAAGCCGTTCGAGCAGCAGCCGGCCGCCGACAATGACGGCAGCGATCACGCCCAGGGCGATGAAGGGATGGGTCCAGTCGAAGCTCTCCTGCGTTCCCGTCCGGCTCAGCAGCGGCAGCAGCGCGATCAGGGGAATGGCCGCGAGATCCTGGAAGAGCAGGGTCGAGAAGCCCAGCCGCCCGGAGCGCGTGTTCAGCTCCCCCCGTTCCTCCATGAGCTGGAGGGCGAAGGCGGTCGAGGAGAGCGAGAGGGAAAAGCCGATCAGCACGGCCACGCCGGGGGCAAGCCCGAAGAGCCAGGCGCAGAGCGATAAAGGAATGGCGGTGATGCCGACCTGCAATCCGCCGAGGCCGAAAAGCTTGGAACGCATCGCCCACAGGCGGGCCGGGCGCAGTTCCAGGCCGATCAGGAACAGCAGCAGGACGACGCCGAACTCGCCGAAATGCAGGATCTCGGCCACATCGTCGGCGGTGCCGATCAGGCCCAGCCCATGGGGACCGATCAGCATTCCGGCGGCCAGATAGCCGATCACCGAACTGACCCCGAGATATTTCCCCAAGGGGGCGGCGATCGCCGAGGCCGCCAGGAAGATGATGACTTCGACTAGAAGGCTGTTCATTGTCCCGCTCGCTCCCAGGCTCGCGTTCCCCGGGGCAAGGTGGCGCTTCTCGCGGAGGGCCTGGCCGCCCTTCCTTGCCGGGAGGGATCAACGGAGAGCGAGAAGCCTCAATGGGAACGGCTTCGGCAGGGGAAGGTTCCGCCGCGTGGCCGGGGAAGGATGGTCCCGGTCATTGTCACAGATGATCCACAAATCCTGTGGGGAAGCCTGTGGATAAGTTCCGGGCAAATTGTTGGTAGTCCCAGCCGCCAAGGGGATAGATGGCTTCGCTCAAAAAATAAGCAGCTGATTTCCATCTTTTCCGGCTCTGTCAATGAACTGTGCAGGCCGAGCAGGGATCGAAGGAACGGACCACATGCTGGACGGCCAGCGGCATGGTTTCGTTGTCCGAGACGGGCGTTCCCACCAGGGCCTGCTCCAGCGCGCCGGGCTGCCCCTGGGCATCGCGGGGGGAGAAGTTCCAGGTGGTCGGGGCGATGATCTGGTAACCGGCGATGCGGCCGTTCTCGACCCGCAGCCAATGGCCCAGCGCGCCCCTCGCGGCCTCCACCAGACCGGCGCCGCTGCCCTGGTCGGGCAGTGCCACATCCAGGCAGAAGGGTTCGCGCGGGCGCAGGGCGCGGGCCCAGCCTTCCATCAGCGGCACAAGCCGCGCGGCTTCGATCAGGCGGGCGATGACGCGGTTGCGCACATTGCCGCCGGATTGGCGGACGAGATCGCGCAGCAGGGGATGGCCGTCGACCACCTGGCGGGCCAGGGCACCGACCTCGGCCACCTCGCCGTCCAGGCGCGGAGCCTTGCACCAGGAATAGGCCCCGTCCTTGTCGGCATCGGGCAGGGTGTGGCCGCGCGTGGGATGGGCGGTATCGCCGGTCATCCAGGCATGGCTCAGATCCTCGGTGATCGTGTTGGCATCCAGACTTTGGTCGCCGTGATGCCACTGGCCGCGCCGGAAGAAACCGCCATAGCTGAGGAAGCGGTCGGTGGCGCGGCCCAGGCGGTCCAGTTCCAGCGTCTCGGCCAGATGCAGGAAGAAACGGAAATCGCCCTCCTGTTCGGGTTTTTCCGCCTTCCAGGCCTGAAGCTGCGCGGCGTTCTCCAGCCCCGCCACCTGTTCCAGCGGAGCCGCGAAGACGTGGCGCTCCAGGAAAGCGCGGAACTCGCCCAGGATCGCCAGTAGGCGCATCTTCTCGCCCGCATCCACCGGCTTGGTGGTGCCGCCGGGTTGCAGGGCTAGGCTATGGGGCCATTTTCCCGCCAGCAGCCCCATGACATGCAGCAGGCGGCTGCGGGCGGGCAGGAAATCCGCCGAGGCCTCGCCCTTCACGGCGGCGAAGCGGCGGACGGCATGGGGATGCCAGGATTTCCCGGCATAGGCCGCACGGGCGAAATCGGGCATGAAGAAGAGATAGAAATGGGTCAGGTGGTCGGCCAGGTTCTCGCAGGCCAGGGCAAGATTGGCGGACAGGCGGCCGTTCTCGGCCATGGATGCGCCCGCCAACTGGGCCAGGGCGGCGACGGCGGCCGAGGATTGCGAGACGGAGCAGATGCCACAGATGCGCGGGGCGATGACCAGGGCATCCAGCGCCGGGCGGCCCAGCAATATCTGCTCGAAGCCGCGATAGAGCGGCGAGTTGACCTGTGCCTCGCGGACCCGCCCGTCCTGGACGTCCAGCCTTATCTCCAGGTCGCCCTCGACGCGGTTGAAGGGACCGAGGACGAGCCGGCTCATGGTGTCTTCTTCCGGCTTTGCGGCGGCACCACGACATGATCGGAGGTGGCGTTGGTGCGGACGCGATCCGGCGTGGCCGATTTGGACAGGGCGGCCAGGGCGACGAACCAGGCCTTGGGCATGTCCAGCGGCAGGCCCACCGGGATGCCGGCGCGCTTGGGCGTTTCCTGAAAGGCCCCGGCGGGGTCCTGGAAGCCGGGCACGGTGCAGGCGATGCAGGCATAGCCGGCATCGGTGCAGGACCCGTCGCCGTTCCAGCGCCGCAGGTTGCAGTCGCCCGGCGCCTGGGTGGCCTTGCAGCCGAGATTTTCCATCATGCAGCCCATGTCCGAGGGGGAGACGGCGCTGGCCTTGAATTCGTAGAATTCATTGCGCCCGCAGCCGTGATGGGCCAGGTGCTCGGCCCAGAAGCGGGGACGGCCCAGCATGTCCAAATCCTCGGCGCGCAGGTCGCCCAGGGCCAAGGCCGCTAGGGTCTCGACGATCCAGCCGGGATAGGGGGCGCAGCCGGCGACATTGATGACCGGCAGGCCGCCGGGCGAGCGCCAGGATTCGCCCAGCAAACCGCCCGCTTCCTCGTCCAGATAGTGCAGGCCGGTAGCATCGGTGGGATTGCTTCCCGCCGCCGGGATGCCGCCGAAGGCCGCGCAGCTTCCGATGGCCAGGGTGTGGCGCGCCCTGACCGCCAGTTCCCGTACCCACCACGCCATGGAGCGCCCGGTCCCGGCCAGCATCTGGAACCGCCCCGTGCCGTTGGGGCCGGTCAGGATGGAGCCTTCGACGCAGAGGGCGTCCAGGTGCTGTTCTCCGGTCAGGATGGCCTCGAAGATGGCGGTCGCCTCCGGCCCGCTTTCCTCGCTGAGCGAGGGATGCCACAGCAGCCTGATGCCGAAGCGTTCCAGCAGGGCGGCGAAGCCCACGCCTTCGGCTTCCAGCGCTGCCATGGTGCAGCCGCCGCAGGACCCGGCCTGAAGCCAGAGAAGCGTGAAGGCGCGTTCGCTCATAACGCGAGAGTAAGGCCGTCTCGCCCGCCGAGGCAAGGGGGCCGGGAACCCTATCGCCGTTCCGGCTGTTGATCTGCCCAGGAGGACCATCCATGGAGCAGGGCATGACATCCCATCCCCTGGACCCGGTGCAGGTTCCGGGCGCGGAGGATGATTGGCGGGAATATCTGCGCCACCAGGCGCAGATGCGCGATTTCCAGCGCCTGACCGAGGCCGAGGACAAGCTGTATGTGCTGCTGACGCCGGGGCTGCTGCTGGCCTTGGCCCTTGTGATGTGGTCGATCTCGACCGAATGGGTCCTGCGGTAAAGAGGAGGCGACATGGCCAGAGACGAAAGCTCGCAGCACGTGCCGAGAAAGGGCGAAACGCAGCGTGGCGATATCGATGCGGGGCGCACCGGCGACAAGCATGCCTTCGATCCCTACGCGGCGGCACCCATGGAAACCGACGCCGAGGCGTCCGCCACGCCAACCTCCAGCCAGGACATGCGCGCCGACCTCCGTCGCCAGAAAGGCATGGTGGAGCGGATGGACTTCGCCGGGCCGGAGGGCAATTCCAAGACCAAATCCGGAACGGCCTGGGCCTTCGGCGGGCTGATTTTCCTGATCGTCCTGGGCGTGCTGATCGCCGCGCTCTCCTTCTGGGGGTTCTGAAGGGGCGGCGGCATTCCAGCCGCGATACTTGGTAAGGAAACGCAAATGGGAATAGGGGACTGATCCTCGGCCGGCTTTCCGTGTTGGTGCCCGAAAGGCCAATGCTGGAGGATTGGAATGCGTTTCAAATATACCTTACTGATCGCCACGTCGCTGGCCCTCGCGGGTGGCGGCGTCCATGCACAGCAACAAGACAATCAATCGCCTGCGGAGCAGCTCGGACAGGGCGCGCAGGAGCAGTTGCAGCACGGCCGTGACGCACTCGGCCAAGCGCTGCAGCCCGAGGACCAGCAGGCGCAGCAGCCTCCGCCGGATCAGCAGGCACAGCAACCACCGCCGCCGGAAGCCGGAGAGCAGCCGCCCCCGGATCAGCAGGCGCAGCAGCCACCGCCGGAAGCCGGACAGCAGCCGCCCCCGGATCAGCAGGCGCAGCAACCCCCACCGCCGGAAGCCGGGCAGCAGCCACCCTCGGATCAGCAGGCACAACAGCCTCCGCCGCCGGAAGCCGGACAACAGCCCCAGGATCAGCAGGCACAGCAGGAACAGCAGCAGCAACAGCAGTTCCAGGACCAGATGTCGCAGATCAGGCCGGAAGCCCAGGACATGATCGGGCAGACGGCCGTGGATCAGCAGGGGCAGGAACTGGGTGAGATCACCGATGTCATCATCGGGCCGCAAGGCCAGGCCGACGCTGTCGTCGTGCAGGAAGGCGCCGTTCTCGGCATAGGGGGCCGCGAGGTGGCGGTACCCTGGGATCAGGTCCAGATCAGCGGCGACCAGGTGATCGTCAACATGAGCCAGGAAGAACTTTCGCAGATGCCCGAATATCAGAGCGGCAACTAATCCCTTTCCCCCAAAAAAGAAGGCCCGCCGTTTCGCAGCGGGCCTTTCGCTTATTCGGCCGGAACCAGGTTTCCGCGCTTCTTCTTGTCGCGCTTGGCCTCGCGCTCCGAACGGGAGGGTAGGGCGCTGATCATCGAGGTGATCAGGGCTGCCAGGAAGGGCGTGGATTGAACCACCATCACCAGCGCCCAGATGCGGGCATCGGGATCGTGCCAGCCATAGGAGGCCAGCACCGCGCCTGCGGCAAGCCACTGGCCCAGCATCAGCAGCGTTTCCGAGCGGGCCATCAGGAAGCCCTGGGTCAGGGCCGCCTTGTTCTCGCATTTGGGCGTGCGGAAGAAGGGCGTGGACTTGGTGAAGATGCCCTGCCACATCGCCAGGGCGACGGAATAGGTCAGGCCCATCCCCGCGACCGCCGACCCAAGCCGCTGTTTCCACGTGCATTTGACGCGGGTGGAATAGAGGAACAGGTGGTGGATCAGCTTGGCGACGAAGACGCCCACCGTGGGCAGGACGAAGGTCGCCAGCGGGAAGTCGAAGTAGCGGGGCGCCAGCACCAGGCCCGCGGCCCAGAACAGGCTGAGCAGGGTGAAGGCTAGATAGAAGGCATCGGCGAACCAGGGCAGCCAGCCTGCGACGAAGTGATATTTCTGCGCCGCGCTGAGGCCGCTCTTGCGGAAGGGCATCAGCGCCTTCCAGTGGCCCTTCAGGATCTGCACCCCGCCATAGGCCCAGCGGAAGCGCTGCTTCTTATAGGCCAGGAAGGTATCGGGCGTCAGGCCGTGGCCGAAGCTGTGCTCGACATAGACCGAGTCGTAGCCGTGCTTGAGCAGGCGCAGGCCCAGCTCGGCGTCCTCGCAGATGCACCATTCCGCCCAGCGCCCGGTATCGACCAGCGCTTCCTTGCGGATCAGGGTCATGGTGCCGTGCTGGATGATGGCGTTGGCCTCGTTGCGCGCCACCATGCCGATATGGAAGAAGCCGGCATATTCCCAGTTGATCATTTCCTTGAAGGGATGGTCTTCCCATTCGCGGTGATCCTGGGGCGCCTGCACCCAACCCACTTTCTCGTTCTCGAAATAGGGGATCAGCGAGCGCAGCCAGTTCTTGTCCACCACGTAATCGGCGTCGATCAGGCCCACCACCTCGGCGTCGGGGGCGGTCTGGGTCAGGCCGAAATTCAGCGCGCCGGCCTTGAAGCCCGGCCACTTGCCCAGGGTGAAGAAGCGGAAGCGGTCGCCCAGTTGCTCGCAATATTCCTGCACCGGCTTCCAGGTTTCGGGGTCGCGGGTGTTGTTGTCGAGAACCAGGACCTCGAAATTCGGGTAGTCGAGCTTCGCTAGGCTGTCCAGCGTCAGCTTCACCATATGCGGCGGCTCGTTGCAGATGGGCAGGTGCAGCGAGACCTTTGGGAAGCGCTTGGCGGCCTCGGGCGGCAGCGGCTGGAAGCGGCGGCGCGGATTGCGCGTCCAGGTCAGCTCGGTCAGTTCCAGGCCCGAGATCAGCACCACCAGCAGCAGCATGATCTGGGATGGGATCAGCACCAGGACCATCAGTTCCGTGGCCGGGGCGGTGTCGCGGATGACCGGCATGGACATGGACCAGATCACCAGCGAGGCGGCGAACTGCACGAGAAGGGCGAAGAAGATGCGTCCTCCCGGCCGCAGGTCGTTCCACTTATAAAGGAAGAAGATGACCGGCAGGAGGGCCAGGATGGTCGCGGCACCGGCCTGGAGCGGCCATTCCTTGAATTCGATGACCGGGCCGACCCAGGAGAATTTGGCATTGCGGTCGGCATCCAGCATGCCCCAATGGGCGCCGACCGACCATTCGATCTCCTTCTTCCAGGGCTGGTCGAAGGCTTCGATGATGTTGTAGTCGATGTTCTCGAGCGCGGCGACGTTCAGGAAGCGGCGCAGGAACAGGGCCTGGTTGACCAGCGAGGGTTCGGCCTGCATGCGGCTCTTGCCCGCGCTCGGCCAGCCCACTTCGGTGATGACCACCGGCTTATCGGGGAAGCGGCGCTGGATTTCGTGATACTGGCCGAGCAGGAAGTCCACCGCATGTTCGACCGGCACGCCTTCCCAATAGGGCAGGATGTGGATGGCGATGTAATCCACCTCGCGCGCCAGTTCGGGATATTCCAGCCAGATATAGGACGGCTCGGCGGTCGAGACCGGCACGCTGACCTTCTCGCGCACCTTGCGGATGTAGCGGGCGATCTGGGCCGGCGTGACGTCGCCGCGATGCAGGGCCTCGTTGCCGACGATCACCCGGTCGATATTGGGGTTGTTGCGCACCATGCGCAGCAAGGTGGTGATTTCCGCTTCGTTCTTGCCCAGGCGGTCGTCGATCCAGGCCCCCGCATTGACGCGCATGCCGTATTTCGCCGCCAGTTCGGGCACGACTTCCATGCCCTCCAGCGCGGTGTAGAGACGCACGGAATCGACCTTGCCCGCCAGGAGACGCAGGTCGGAGTCGATCTCTTCCGGCGTCGGCAGGATGTTTTCCAGCGGGTTGTGATGCCGCTGGTAGGGAGCGAAGGACACGCCGCGGATGGTGCCGGACCAGGGCAGGTCGGAATGGGGCCGGTTCATCCAGGCCCAGACGCCGATATTGCCCAGGACGATCACGATCAGAACTAAAACGCCTGAAAGTCGCATCGATTCTACCAGGTAAAAGCGGAGAGGTGAGGAGTGCCCTCGGGGGTGTAAATATGAATAAAGGCCGTACGCATTTCTGCGCCGGCTTGTATCCGTTTGCTGTTTTTCCGTGGATTGCGCCGGTCTGACCCTAATCCGGCGGAGAAACCTTCTTGCGAATGACATCGCCACGACAGCAAGCCCGCGCGCGGAAAGGCGTGGCCGGGAGTGTCGGCGAATGGAGCCAAATATATCGAAACCGTCACGACAAGTCGAGTACCTGTAATGCTTTAGTTGGCAGTCCTGCCTCTGAAAAGTGGCATGATCATGGCAGTGCCAGCCCATCCTCCCCATCATTGCTTCCATCGATGTCGAAGGGACTGGCACAGCCTAGGCCGGATGGGGTAAAGCCTTTGGCTCGCTCAACGCGTTCACGATTCCAAGACAGGACGTTCATGCTTTCCATCGCGCAACGCATCGCACAGGAACTTTCGGTTCGCGACGCCCAGGTCCAGGCCGCCATCGAATTGCTGGACGAAGGCAACACCGTTCCCTTCATCGCCCGCTATCGCAAGGAAGTCACGGGGGCGCTGGACGACACGCAACTGCGCACCCTGGAAGAACGCCTGCGCTATCTGCGCGAGCTGGAGGACCGCCGGGCGGCGATCCTGTCGAGCATCGAGGAACAGGGCAAGCTGACCGAGGAGCTGAAGGCCCAGATCAACGAGGCCGAGACCAAGGCCCGGCTGGAAGACCTTTACCTGCCCTACAAGCCCAAGCGTCGCACCAAGGCGCAGATCGCCCGCGAGGCGGGGCTGGAACCGCTGGCCGACGCCCTGCTGGCCGATCCCGCCTTGTCGCCCGAGGCCGAGGCGGCGAAATATGTCGATGCGGAAAAAGGTGTGGCCGATATCAAGGCGGCCCTGGACGGAGCCCGGCAGATCCTGATCGAACGCTTCGCCGAGGATGCCGAATTGCTCGGCTCGCTGCGCGACTGGCTGTGGGACAGCGGTGTCCTGACCTCGAAACTGGCCGATGGCATGGCCGAGAAGGGCGCCAAGTTCGCCGACTATTTCGACTACCAGGAAAAGATCAAGGCGGTGCCGTCGCATCGGGCCCTGGCCTTGTTCCGGGGGCGGAACGAGAATGTGCTGCATCTGAAGTTGCTGCCCCCGGATGAACTCGATGTCCAGGCGGTGAAGACCCAGGGCGAGGCCGAGCGCCGCATCGCCGGGCGTTTCGGCATCATCGAGCGCGGCCGCGCCGCCGATTCCTGGCTGGTGGATACGGTGCGCTGGGCCTGGCGGGTGAAGATTCACCTGCATTTGGAGTTGGAACTGATGTCCCGGCTGCGCGAAAGCGCCGAGGAAGAGGCCATTGCCGTCTTCGCCCGCAACCTGAAGGCCCTGCTGCTGGCCGCCCCGGCGGGGATGCGCGCCACGATCGGCCTCGATCCGGGCCTGCGCACCGGCGTCAAGGTGGCGGTGATCGATGCCACCGGCAAGCTGGTCGATACCGCCACCATCTATCCCCATGTGCCGCGCAACGAATGGGACAAGTCCATCGCCGTGCTGGCCGCCCTGGCGATCCGCCACAAGGTGGAACTGATCGCCATCGGCAACGGCACCGCCTCGCGCGAGACCGACAAGCTGGCCGCCGACCTGATCAAGCGTCATCCCGAACTGAAGCTGACCAAGCTGGTGGTTTCCGAGGCGGGTGCCTCGGTCTATTCCGCTTCCGAAATGGCGGCCAAGGAATTCCCCGACCTGGATGTCAGCCTGCGTGGTGGCGTGTCCATCGCCCGGCGCCTGCAGGACCCGCTGGCCGAACTGGTCAAGATCGATCCCAAATCCATCGGCGTCGGCCAATACCAGCACGACGTCAACCAGACCCATCTGTCGCGTTCGCTCGACGCCGTGGTCGAGGATTGCGTGAACGCGGTGGGCGTGGACGTGAATACGGCATCGGTGCCGCTGCTGGCACGCGTCGCCGGGCTGACGCCGACCCTGGCGCGCAATATCGTCGAGTGGCGTGACCGCAACGGCGCTTTCCGCGACCGCAAGCAGTTGAAAGAGGTCGAGCGCCTGGGGCCGAAGGCCTTCGAGCAGGCGGCGGGCTTCCTGCGCATCCACAACGGCAGCAATCCGCTGGACGCCTCGGCGGTCCACCCGGAAGCCTATCCGGTGGTGCAGCGGATCCTCGCCCGCACCGGCCGCGACGTGAAATCGCTGATCGGCGATGTTCCCTTCCTGCGCTCGCTGGCGCCCGAGGACTTCACCGATGAACGTTTCGGCGTACCGACGGTCAGCGACATCATCGCCGAGCTGGAAAAGCCCGGCCGCGACCCGCGCCCAGAATTCAAGACCGCCGAATTCAAGGAAGGTGTCGAGAAGATCGAGGACCTGCAGCCCGGCATGATCCTGGAAGGCGTGGTCACCAACGTCACCAATTTCGGTGCTTTCGTCGATATCGGCGTCCACCAGGACGGGCTGGTGCATATTTCCCTGCTGGCCAACCGCTTCGTCAAGGACCCTCATGAAGTGGTGAAGGCCGGGGACGTGGTGCGCGTCAAGGTGATGGAGGTGGATGTCAAGCGCAAGCGCATCGGCCTGTCCATGCGCCTGGACGAACAGGCCGCCCGTCCGGCCTCCGGCGAGAAGCGCGAGCGGCGAGACGAGCGGCGGCCCGCACCGGGCAAGCCGCGCGACCAGCGCCCGCAGCAATCCCCTTCGTCCGGCGGCGCCATGGGCGGTGCGCTGGCCGAAGCCTTCGCCCGCGCCAAGCGCAAAGGGTGATCGTCCATGGTCCGGCTGTTCGGTGTGCTGCTTGGAGTGATGCTTGCCGCCGCCGCGCCCTCGGCGCGGGCGCAGCCGGTCCTGACCCTGCCCGAAGACCACATGGTGATCATCGGCTTCGTTTCCGGCCTTGGCGGGACGTCGGGCATTTACAGCCAGGACATCTATGACGGCCTGCGGCTGGGCCTGCGGCAATTGCAGGACCGTCTGGGCGGCATGGATGCCGAACTGATCGCGGCCGACGACCGCTCGGACCCCGAGGTTGCGGCCCAGGCCGTGCGGCGGCTGATCGAGCGGGATGCCGCCGACATCATCGTCGCGGGCGGCGACCCGGCGACCTTGCCGGCGATCCTGGAAGTCGCGGCGGCCTATGAACGCTTCGTCCTGGTCGCCAACCACGTCTCGGAGGAAGTCGCCGGGGAAGGCTGCAATCCCTTCCTGTTCGGCATGCTCGGCCGGATCGGTGCCGCCGACGAGATCATGGGGCGGTTCCTCCAGGGCCAGGGGTACCGCAACGTCTATCTGCTGGCCCCCGACAATGTACGCGGCGAGACCCATCTCGCCGCCTTCCGGCGCGGTTATACCGGCGATTTGGCCGATACGGTCGTGACCCGGCGCGGCCAGATGGAGTTCGGCCAGGAATTGCGGGCCTTGCGCCAAGCCAATCCCGAAGCCGTCTATACCGTCCATGGCGGCGGCCAGGCGGTCGAACTGGTGCGCCAGTATTATCGGGCCGGTTTGCGCGATATCTTGCCGCTTTTCGGCACCTGGACGACCTTCGACAGAACCACCTTGCCGGCGATGGGCGATGCGGCGCTGGACATCTACGACCTGGGGCCGTGGGCACGCAATCTCGAATACCCGTCCAATCAGAAGTTCATCACCGATTTCGAAAGCCAGTACAGCCGCCTGCCGTCCTCCATGGCCGCGGTGGGCTACGACACCGCCATGCTGATCGAGACGGCGGTGCGCTCGATCAATGGCCAGATGCGCAATGTCGAGGCGTTCCGCACCGCCTTGCGCCGCGCCGATTTCGCCTCGGTACGGGGAAACTTCCGCTTCGACAGCAACCATCAGCCGGTGCAGGACTGGTATCTGCGCCAGGTGGTCCGCAACGAGCAGGGCAAGATCGTTAACGAAATGCGCAGTGTCGTCGCAGCGGGCTGGCGCGATCCCCAAGCGGAACGCTGTGCCTTGCGCTGGACTCTTCCCCCGCAGCCGCAGACCGGTTCTCCCGCACGGCGCTGAGCCGCGGCAAGCCTTCCTCGCCAAAAGGCAAGGCATACCGCTAGCGCACTTGGGCTGGCGGGAAAGCGATGCTAAATAGCAGGGCGATGCCTCTTATTCGCGCCCTTCTCGCCTTTCTCGTGCTGGCCTTCGCCGTCTCTCCGGCGCTGGCGCAGGACGTGCCGTATCATGTCCATATCCGCGGAGTCGGGGAGGAATTGCTCGAGACCATCGAGCAGAATTCCCGGCTGGTGGGGCTGGCCGACCGTCCGCCGCCCAGCATGATCGCCTTGCGCCGCCGCGCCGAGGAGGACGAGGAGCGCCTGCTCGATGTGCTGAGCAGCCAGGGCTATTACGCCGGGACCGTCTCCGTCGCCATCGACGAGTCGGCCTCGCCGGTGAACGTGACCATCGATGTGGAACTGGGGCCGCCTTTCATCCTGACGGCCTATAACGTCCATACGCGCAATCCCGATCCCACCGCCCAGCCGATCACCATTCTCCTTGATGCCTTGGGGCTGAACCTGGGGTCGCGTGCCATTGCCGCCGATATCGTCGCCGCCCAGACCCGGCTGATCGAGGAACTTGGCCGCCATTCCTATCCCCTGGCCCGGGTTCTCGACCGCCGCGCGGTGGCGGATTTCGCCACCAACACCCTGACCGTCGACTTGACCATCGATACCGGTCCCTTCGCCCGCTTCGGCGAGGCGACGATTTCCGGCACCACCGATGTGGCGCCGATCTATGTGCGCCGCCGCCTGACCTTCGAGGAAAACGAAGCCTGGCAAAGCGACAAGCTGGAAGAAACCCGTCAGGTGCTGGCGCAGACCGGGCTGTTCGCGGCGGTGCGGGTGGATGCGGGCCGAGAGATGGACGAGGAAGGGCGGTTGCCGGTTGCGGTCTCCGTCACCGAACGTCCCCATCGCACCATCGGCGGCGGCATCGGCTGGTCCACCGCCATCGGCCCCAATGCCGAGGTCTTCTGGCAGCACCGCAACCTGTTCGGCGTGGCCGAGCGGCTGGACCTGGCGGCCCGCTACAGCGAGATCCGCACCGGCTTCGATGCCGCCTTCCGCAAGCCCGACCTGTTCGCGCGGAACCAGAACCTGCTGGCGACCTTCGTCCTCGAACAGCAGAATACCGACGCCTACGAAACCCGGACCATCGGGATCGGCGGGGCCTATGAATGGGTGGCGTCGGATCAGTGGACGCTGGTCGGCGGTGTCCAGATCGAATATACCCGCCAGACCGATTCGGTCACCGACGAGACTCAGGACTTCACCCTGGTTTCCTTTCCGACCGAGGCGCGGCGCGATACCACGGATGACTTCCTGAACCCGACGCAGGGCGGGCGCTTCTCGATACGCTATCAGCCCTTCGTGGACATCCTGGGCTCGACCACCAGTTTCCACCGCCTGGAACTCGCCGACAGCGTCTATCTCTCGCTGGACCAGGACAGCCGCTATGTGCTGGCCGGCTGGGCCTCGGTGGGCACGATCCTGGGGGCGGGGCATACCGATATTCCGGCGGATCGCCGCTTCTATGTCGGCGGCGGCGGCTCGGTGCGGGGCTATGGCTACCAGATGGCCGGTCCCCTGAACGCGTCGGGCGATCCGATCGGCGGCCGCTCCATGCTGGCCTTCGGCAGCGAATTGCGCATGCGCTTCGGCGAGAATTGGGGCGTGGTGCCCTTTGTCGAGGCGGGCAGTTCCTATGTCGACACTTATCCGGACCTCGGCGAGCGCCTGTTCTGGGGAGCGGGTTTGGGGCTGCGCTACTACACGCCTTTCGGGCCTGTCCGCGCCGATGTGGCCGTGCCTCTCAATCGCCGTTCCCAGGATGATGCCTTCCAGATTTATTTGAGTTTGGGGCAGGCATTCTAAGCGATTTTCTCCTACATTACGTTCTATGACACGTTCCGCATTGGCTGTACGCATCGCCGTAGGCATCGTCGTCGCGCTGGTGGTGCTGATCGCCGGTGCGACGGCCTTCATCCATTCCGAAACGGGCGGGAAATGGCTGACGGCGCGTATCGCTTCGGCCTTGGCCGGAGAGGATGGAGACGCCGAGGTCGAGGGCTTCAGCCTCTCCTGGCCCTTCCAGGCGCGGATCGACAGGCTGAGCATGGCCGACAGGGAGGGGGTGTGGCTGGACGCCCGGGGCCTGGCCCTGGTCTGGTCGCCGTCGGCCCTGCTGCGGCGCGATCTGATCGTCGACAACCTGGAAGCCAAATCCATCCGGATTTCTCGCCTGCCCGAGACGGAAGAGCGTCCGCAAGAGGAACGGGAAGGCCTGCCACGCTTGCCCGACCTGCCGGTGGACGTGGATGTGCGGCGCATTCAGGCGGTGATCCATCTGGACGAGGGCGTGGCGGGCGAGGCCGCCGCCCTGGCGCTGGACGGCAATCTGCGCTTGGCCAATGGTGCCGCTTCGACCGATCTCGACCTGCGCCGCATCGACGGCAGGCCGGCCCGGGCGGGTCTGGTCCTCGATTACGACGAGACCCGCAACCATCTGGGCGTGGACATGCGGATGGACCGCCATGCCGGGGCGCTGCTGATGGCCGTGGCGGGGCTGGAGGACATGCCGGAGCCTGCCGTTACCCTGCGTGGCGAGGGACCGCTGTCGGACTGGCAGGGGCGGCTGGACATGGTCGCGGCGCAGCGGCAATGCCTGGGGGCCGATATCGGCCTGGCGTTGGGCGATGCCCTGGGCGTGCGCGCCGACGGCCTGCTCGATCTCTCTTGCGTCGGTCAGGATTATCGGGCCCTGGCTCCGGAAGGGGTGACATTCGCCCTGGATGCCAGCCTGAACGAAGGCGACTGGCTGATCCGTGACTTGCGTGTCGCGGGCGAGGCATTGTCCGCCCAGGCATCGGGGCATCTGCGCGACGAGGAAATGACGCTGGACCTTTCCGCCCGTGTTCCCGAACTGGCGGCCTTGGCCGGTCTTGCCGGTGTCGAGATGATGGGGCCGCTGTCCTTCGCCGGTCATTTGGGGGGCACTCCGGCCGAGCCCAATCTGGAAGGACGCCTGGAAGCGGGCGAGGGCGGAGCCGCCGCGTTGCGCTGGCGTTCCATCGAAAGCAATTTCGCCGTCGCCGTGGCTGAGTGGATAAGCCTGCGCATGGATGCCGCCATCCACGGCCCGGCCACGGTCGAGGGCGAGTTGGGCCCCCTGGGCGACCGGCTGGACCTGCGTACCGTGGGGCGCTTGTCGCCCGAGACGGGACGGGTGGAAATCGAGGAGGTCAGCGCCCAGGCCGCCGCCCTGGCCCTTGCGGCATCGGGCGTGTTGGAGGATTGGGGCCTGAAGACGCAGATCGACCTGCGCGCCGAGGGTGATGCCGCCCTGCTGACCTCCGCCGCCGCCGAGGGCGAGGCGCCTGCGGAAGGAGAAGCCGCCGCAGGGGAAGGGCTGCGCGGCCTCCTGAAGTTGACCGGCCAGGTGACGGGCAATCTGCATGGGCCGGATCTGGTCGCGGCCTTCTCGGGCAATACCGAGAATTTCTCCATCGGCAATGCCATCGCCGACCAGGTGCTGGGACCGAGGCCGACGCTGGAAGGCCGCGTCCTGTTGCCGCCGGACGGAATCGTGATGGTCGAGCAGGTGGTGCTGGCCGGCGAGGGCGGGCGGATGCTCGTCCATGGTCAGGTCGGCGAGCAATACGACCTGCAGATCGATCTGGAAATCGCCGAAATGCTGCCCTTCGCCGTCGAGCCCATGCAAGGTGGCGGCGGCGGAGGGCGGGTGCCGGCCATCGCTCCCGGACGGCCCCTGACGGTCGATCCCATTCAGGACAATGGCGTCGCGCCGCAACAGCCTTTGCCCGAGACGGTGCCGCTGGAGATCGGGCCGTTGCAGGGACGAATCACCATCCGCACCCGTCTGATGGGGGCGCTGGATGCGCCGCGCCTGACCGGCACCGCCGAATTCGAGGGCCTGATGAATGACGAGCCCCTGTCGGCCCAGGCCCGTTTCGACCTGCCGCAGATCGGTGGCCGGGTGGCGGGGCGGGTGGAACTGGCGGCCAGACTGCGCGGCATGACGATCGATGGCGATACGCAGCTGAGCTTCGGCGAGGGGGAACTGGTCCTGAGCGATCTGTCCCTGCGCGGTCCGGGAGGGGCTGCCATCGGCGGCGATGTCCGAGTGGCGCTGGAGGAAGTTCTGGCCGAGGGGCGCCTGACCGGCGAGATCCGGGATATGGCGCCCTGGGGCCGTCTGGCCGAGATGGATTTGTCGGGTGCGACCTCCTTCGACCTGCGGCTGGTGCCCGCGCCGGGCCAGGCTGCGGCCATCATCATCGAGGGGCGGGATATCGCCCTGGGCGAGAATGCCGTCTCGCGCCTGGAAGCGCGGGTGGATGCCGGGAACCTGAGCGGCGACTCGCCCCAAGCGACCGCCATCCTGCGCGCCAGCGGTGTGGCGGCCGGTGGTTCGACCCTGACCAGTCTCGCGCTGGATGCCGAAGGCGGCGTCGAAAGCCTTGATTATACCCTCAGCGCCGACGGGCAGGCGGCGGATCATCCCCTGAGCCTGCGCTCGGCGGGGGTGGTCCGTCTGTCCGAGTCCCTGGCCCGCATCGCCAGCCTGGAAATGACCTATGCCGACCTGCCGCTGCGTCTGGTCGCGCCGACCGAGGTCGCCTTCGGCGACGATATCCGCCTGTCGCCGACCCAACTGGAGGCCGGACAGGGGCGGATCGAGATCGCGGGCAGCCTGGCCGGTGGGGAAAGGCTGGCGGGCAACCTTGTGCTCTCCGACGTACCCCTGTCCCTGGCCGAGCCCTTCGTGGGCGACCTGGGGCTGGCGGGGACCCTGCGCGGACAAGGCGCCTTGTCCGGCACTCTGTCCCGGCCGGAAGGCAGCCTGACCCTGCAAAGCGACGATCTGGCCTTGCGCCAGCTGGCCCTGACGGGCGGGCAGGCCCGGATTTCCGCCAATCTGGCCGAGAACGCCTTGGCGGCGGAGGGGAACGTCGCGGTGCCGGGTATCCTGTCCCTGTCCTTCGAAGCCGGTGTGCCGGTGGATTTGGATGGGCCGGAAATGCTGCCGCCCAACGGGGCGCTGGCGGGGCAGTTGAACTTCGACGGCGATATCGGCCGCATTACCGATGCCCTGCCGCTGGCTGCCCATCGCATTTCCGGTCCCGTCCAGGCCGCCTTCACCCTGGGCGGCACCGTCTCGGACCCGCAGGTCGGCGGCCAGGCCGCCATGAGCGGAGGGCGGTACGAGAATTACGACAGCGGCACCATCATCCAGGATATCCAGCTGACCCTGTCGGCCCGCGACAGCCAGTCCTTCGCCCTGGAAGGGCAGGGAACCGACGGCAGCGGGGGCCGGATGACGATCGGGGGGCAGGTGGAGATGGAGGAGAACGGCCTCTATTTCCGCGCCGAAGGGAATCTCAACAATTTCCAGGTGGTGCGCATGGATGAAGGCACCGCCTGGGCAAATGGCGCTCTTAATTTCGAAGGTCGAGACGATCAGGCGGCGCTGACGGGCAGGATCGACATCCTGCGCGCCCAGGTGGACCTGGATTCCGTGCGCGGCGGCGCCCAGGTGGTGACGCTGGACGTGATCGAGGTCAACCGTCCCGGCGGGCCGCGCGTGGTACTTGCCGAGGAAGGCGAACCGGGCGTGGATTTCACCGTGGCGCTGAGCGTCGAGTTGCGCGGGCAGCAGATTTTCGTCCGCGGCATGGGCGCCGATACCGAATGGCGCGCTGACCTCGTGGTGGGTGGGACGGCGTCCCAGCCGGAACTGATCGGCGAAGTGACGGCGGTGCGCGGCAATTACGACTTCCTCGGCCGTACCTTCCGCCTGTCGCGCGGGCTGCTGACCTTCGACGGCGGCGACCGCATCAATCCGGCCCTGGATGTGATGGCCGAGGCAGAGGCGGGCGATGTCACGGCCCAGGTGCTGGTCACCGGGCGGGCGGACCAGCCCAATGTGGAGATCGCCTCGACCCCCGCCTATCCGTCGGACGAAGTCCTCTCCCGGGTCCTGTTCGGCCAGGAAATGGGGGCGCTGTCGCCCATGCAGCAATTGCAGCTTGGCCGCACCGCCGCCGGGCTGGCCTTCGGCGGCGGCGGGCCGGGCTTCGATCCGGTGGGGCTGCTGCGCGGCGCCCTGGGGCTGGACATGCTGGAAATCGGCGGCGACGGCGAGGATGGTCCGGGCGTCACCGCCGGGCGCTATCTCGGCCGCGACATCTTCCTGCGCCTTGATCAGAGCGCCGCCGGTGCACGGGCGGCCATCGAAGTGGACCTGGGGCGGGGCCTGTCGCTGGAGGCCGAGGCCGGCCAGCATTTCGCCGATGATGCCGCCGCCAGCAGCGGCGTGGGCCTGCGCTGGCGGCGGGATTATTAAGGGATGGAAGCAAGGAAAGAGGAAGGAGGGGCGTCCTGTCCCTCCGGCCGCGCTTACTGCGGCGGCAGGTCCTCGACCATGATGCTTTCCCGCTGGACCGTCACCGGGGCGGCGGGCGGCGGCGGTTCGGGCGCGTAGGAGGCCGGCGCCGGCTGCGCTGCGGCGGGGGCGGCATTGGCCGCAGGCGCACCGGAACGTTCGCGCGAGGCGTTATGTTGTTCCTGGGTGACCTTGGTGAGATGGGCCACGGCATCGGGAATGCCGCAGCCGGCAAGGGACAGGGGAAGGGTCAACAGCAGGCAGGCACGCAGCTGCTTGCGCATCATGGAAACCTTTGTCTCTGGAGAACGGGAAACTGTCGAAACCATAGCAGGATGATTCGTGCGCTGCCATAGGATGGCGGAGCTGCTCCTCATTTGCTCTTCATCACCCAGACGCCATCCCAGCCGTCTCCCGGCGGCTCGCGTTGCAGCAGGGAGCAGCGCTTCACATACATGGCGGCCGCGGCATCCCCAGGATGCAGGGTCAGGGCCTCTTCGAATGCCTTCAAGGCCGCACCGAAGCGACCGTCGCGGTAAGCCTTTAGGCCGAAGCTGAAGGCGCTCAAGGCCTCCATCATATTGGGGAAAGTGGCATCATTGTGATAGTCCAGCACCTCGAACACGCCGACGGGCTGAGTCTTGCCCTTGACCACTACCTTGTCCACCTCGCGCAGGCGATAGGTACCGCGCAGCTTACATACCGTGTATTCGCTGACCAGCAGGCGCGCGCCATATTCCTTGCACGCGCTTTCCAGGCGGGCGGCCAGGTTCACACCGTCGCCGATGACGGTGTAATCCATGCGCTTGGGCGAACCGATATTACCCGAAACGACCATATCGGTGTTCAGGCCGATGCCCATTTCCACTGGCTTTCGGCCCTGGGCAAGGCGCTGGGCGTTCCATCGATCCAGTTCGCGCAGCATCGAGATGGCGGCCCGTACGGCGCGGTCTTCATCGTCGTCATGGGCCAGTGGCGTGCCGAAGACGGCCATGATGGCATCGCCGATGAACTTGTCCAGCATCCCGCCCTGGTTCTGGATGCAATCCACCATGATGGTGAAATATTCGTTCAGCAGGCTGACGGTGCCCTGGGCGCCCAGTTCCTCGGTCAGGGTAGTGAAACTGCGCACATCCGAGAACAGGATGGTCGCCATGCTGGACTGGCCGCCCAGGATGTCTTCCCCCGTGCCCAGCAGCTTGTCGGCCAGGGTCGGGTCCATGTAGCGCGCCATGGTGGATTTCATGCGCTTTTCGTTGCTGATATCCTCGATGACGACCATCGAGCCCGGCTTGGCCTCGCCCGCCGCTCGTAAGGGCTGGACGGTGACGTTGACCGAACGCTGTTCGCCATCGGCGCAGACCAACTGCGCATCCATCAGCACGTCTACGCCCTGGCTTTCGCGGACATGCTCCAGCTTTTCGCCCAGCCAGGCATTGGGGCCGCTGAAATACTCGGTGGCAGTCTGTTTCAGAATGGCATCGGGCTCGCAGCGCAGGATGCGCAAGGCGGCGGCGTTGCAGGTGACGATCTGGCCTTCGGCATCAAGCGTAACAACGCCGTTGGTCATGCTTTCCAGGATGCCTTCGTTGTAGGTCTTGATGGCCTGCACGTCCTCGAACAGCTTGGCGTTTTCCAGGCCGATGGAAATTTGTGAGGTGAAGGCCTTTAGCCGTGCCTCGTCCTCTGCCGTGAAGGCCCCGCCGCGCTTGTTCAGAACCTGAGTGACGCCGATTCGCTTGCCGTTCTTGTTGATCACGGGAACGCAGAGGATCGAGCGCGTGAAGAAACCGGTCTTGCGGTCGAAGGCGGGATTGAAGCGCAGATCGGCATAGGCATGAGGAATGTTGATGCTTTCGCCCGTGGTGAAGACCGCACCGGCGATGCCCAGGTGGTTGGGCATACGGATCTGGCTGGTCCCCAGTCCCTGGCCGACTTCCGTATAAAGCTCGCCGCTCTTCTCGTCATTGATGAACAGTGTGGAACGCTCGGCGTTGAGCATGCGGGTAATGGCCGAGATGATCTTCTGCAGCATGGGGCCGAGCTTCAGCTCGGTACTGATTTCCGAGACCACCGACAGGAATTCCAGTTCCTGCTGCCGGGCGTGCTCGATGGTTTCCACCGTGCGATGGCTTTCCAGTACGATGGCGGCCTGGCGGATCATGGCCTGGAGCAGTTCCAGGTCGTCCTCGGTGAAGTTGCCGTCGTTCTTGTTCAGAAGCTGTGCCACGCCGATGATGTCACCGCGCAGGGTGCGCAAGGGTGCGCAGAGGATGGTGCGGGTGGTGAAGCCGGTCATGGCGTCGATCTCGCTGTTGAAGCGAGGGTCGGCATAGGCGTCGTGGATGACGCAGCCTTCGCCGGTGGTGAAGACATGCCCGGCCACGCCGGTATGGTTCAGCAGGCGGATTTCACGGCTGAACTTGCCGTCGTCGATGCGCGAGAACAGCTCCTTCGTGGCGGGATCGTTCAAGAAGATCGAGCCACGTTCACTGTCCAGCGTGCTCACGGCGATGCGCCGCAAGGTTTGCAAGGCCTCCGACAGGTTGGCGGAAACGGCCATGCGGTTGGAAACATCCAGCAGCAGCTCGGTGGTTTGCCTGCGGTCGAGAGGGGCATCGATCAGGGGCAAGCTGCGATTGTCGGCACTCATTCCTGCTGCTCCAGACTCTCGCGCAACGCCTGTATCATGGCCTGCAATTCCCGCTTCTCGGCCTCGTGCTCCTGAAGCTGGCGCTGCTGCGTTTCCAGGAAGCGGTGGCGCTGGGCGTCCATCTCGTTGCGCATGGCGTCGATGGTCGCCTTGAGCTGGCCGATCTCGTCATGGGCGGCGGACAGGGCTTTCTGCACCCGTTCCTGTTCGCCGATGCGCTGGGTCTCCAGCATATCACGCAGGGCGTTGATGGTGGCCTTCAGTTCGTCACGTTCCGCCGAGGCGCTGGCGGCCGCTTCTTGCCGGCGACGTTCCTCCTCGAAACGCTGGTGCCGCAGTGCCTCGTCCCGCTCTTTTTCCGTGTCCCCGGGCACCATCTTTCCACCTATATGACTAAGTCTCTCTTCGCCTGCGTAGCTCTTTCGGGTAATGTGCATCATATTTTATGCGATTTGAATGGAAAGAACGAATGCAGGCAGCGAAGCCAGTATCGATCCTCCTTGTCGAGGATCAGGAACTGATTCGCCAAGGCATCGCGGCTTTGCTGGGTGCGGTGCCGGGCGTGATCGTTACAGGGCAGGCCGGGGATGGCCTGCAAGCGGTGCGGCAGGCGAGCAAATTGGAGCCGGATGTGGTGCTGATGGACCTGTCCATGCCGATCATGGATGGGGTCGAGGCGACGGGAGAGATCAAGAAACGCCGTCCTTTCATCCGGGTCCTGGCGCTGACCGTGGCGGATTGTGAGAAGAAGGTCGCCGACGTCCTGCGTGCCGGGGCCGACGGCTATGCGCTGAAACAGGCCGGGCGGGACGATCTGGTCGCCGCGATCAATTCCGTCATGCGCGGCGAGCGCTATCTCGGCGCTGGGCTGTCGCGCAGCATGGTCGAACGCTATTTGGCCGCGCCGCCGGAAGCCAATCCGTTGGCATTGCTCACCCCGCGCGAACGCCAGGTGCTGAAGCTGATCGCCCAGGGGCATCGCAACCGCGACGTGGCCGAGCAATTGTTCATCAGCATCAAGACGGTGGACAGCCACCGCACCAACATCATGCAGAAACTGGACCTGCATAACGCTGCTGAACTGGCGACCTTTGCCATTCGGGCAGGCCTGGTAAACGCGTAGAAGATGGCTGCACGAGACATAGATGAAAAGAAGCCCGCCACCCGGAGGTGGCGGGCTCTCTTGTTCAGACCTCGACCGGTTCCGCCTTGGCTTGGCGGAGTTTCGGGCGCTGGCTGGCTTCGTGCTGCTGGGCGTCGACGACGGCCAGGGCGGTGAGGTTGAGCAGGCCGCGCACGGTGACCGAGGGCGTGGCGATATGCACGGGCGCGGCGGCCCCCAGCAGGATCGGCCCGACGGACAGGCCGTCGCCCAGGATCTTCAGCATGTTGAAGGCGATATTGGCGGCATCCAGGGTCGGCATGACCAGCAGGTTGGCCTGTCCCTTGAGGCGCGAATCCGGCTGGATATGGCTGCGGATGCTTTCCGACAGGGCGGCATCGGAATGCATTTCGCCATCCACTTCCAGATCGGGATGGTTTTCCTCGATCATCGCCAGGGCTTCCCGCATCTTGCGGGCCGAGCGGCTGTCGGCGCTGCCGAAATTGGAGTGGGAGAGCAGGGCGGCCTTGGGCTCGATGCCGAAGCGCCTCACTTCCTCTGCCGCCAGTACGGTGATCTCGGCGACCTGGGCGGCGTCGGGCTCTTCGTTGACATAGGTGTCGGTCACGAAGAAGGTGCCCTTTTCCAGGATCAGCAGGTTCATGGCCGCCGCCGTCTTCACGCCCTTGCGCAGGCCGATGACGTCGGTGACATGCTGGAAATGGCTCTGATAGCGGCCCGACGAGCCGCAGACCATGGCATCGGCCTCGCCGGATTTGACCAGCAGCGCGGCAAAGACGCTGGGACGGGTGCGCACCACCGTTGCGGCGTAATCGGGCGAGACGCCCCGGCGGCGCATCAGGCGGCGATAGGTTTGGGTATAGTCTTGGTAGCGCGGGTCGCGGATGACATCGACGATCTCGGCATCCTCGCCGTCGCGCAGGCGCAGGCCCAGTTTGGCGATGCGTTCCTCGATGACGTCGCGGCGGCCGATCAGGATGGCGCGTTGGACGATACCTTCATCCACGGCGGTCTGGGCGCAGCGCAGCACGCGTTCGTCCTCGCCCTCGGCATAGACGACGCGCTTGGGGGCCTGCTGGGCACGCTCGAAGACCGGCTTCATGGCGAGGCCGGAGCGGAAGACGAAACGCCCTAGTTCTTCCCGATAGGCGCGGAAATCGGTGATCGGGCGGGTGGCAACGCCCGAATCCATGGCGGCCTTGGCCACGGCCGAGGCGACTTCGACGATCAAGCGCGGGTCGAAGGGCTTGGGCAGCAGGTATTTCGGCCCGAAGCGCAGCTCTTCGCCGCGATAGGCCGCCGCCACCACGTCCGAGGGCTCGGCCAGGGCGAGGTCGGCGATGGCCTCGACGCAGGCGATCTTCATTTCTTCGTTGATGGCCGTCGCGCCGACATCCAGCGCGCCGCGGAAGATATAGGGGAAGCACAGCACGTTGTTGACCTGGTTCGGATAATCCGACCGGCCGGTGGCGATGATGGCGTCGGGACGGGCGGCATGCGCCTCTTCGGGGGTAATTTCCGGATCGGGATTGGCCAGGGCTAGGATCAGCGGCTTGTCGGCCATGGTCTTGACCATCTCGCCGGTCAGCACGCCCGGGCCGGACAGGCCGAGGAAGATATCCGCCCCCCGCACCGCGTCTTCGAGGGTGCGCGCCGAGGTGTCGCGGGCATAGGCTTCCTTGAAGGCGTTCATGCCCTGGTTGCGGCCCTTGTAGACCACGCCCTGGCGGTCCACCATGGTGACGTTCTCGCGCTTCAGCCCCATGCCGATCAGCAGGTCCAGGCAGGCGATGCCCGCCGCGCCGCCGCCGATGGTCACCACGCTGACGTCTTCCAGGCGCTTGCCGACGATGCGCAGGCCGTTCAGCGTGGCCGCGCCGACGACGATGGCGGTGCCGTGCTGGTCGTCGTGGAAGACCGGGATCTGCATCCGGTCGCGCAGCTTGCCCTCGACCTCGAAGCATTCCGGCGACTTGATGTCTTCCAGATTGATTCCGCCGAAGGTCGGCTCCAGGCTGGCGATGATCTCCACCAGCTTGTCCGGGTCCTTCTCGTCGATCTCGATGTCGAAGACGTCGATCCCGGCGAATTTCTTGAACAGGACGGCCTTGCCCTCCATCACCGGCTTCGAGGCCAGGGGGCCGATATCGCCCAGGCCCAGCACGGCGGTACCGTTCGAGATGACCGCGACCAGATTGGCCCGCGACGTCACCTCGGCCGCCTGGTCGGCATTTTCCACGATGGCGTCGCAAGCCGCCGCGACACCGGGGCTGTAGGCCAGGGCCAGGTCATGCTGGGTCGCCATGGGCTTGGTGGCGGCGATGGCCAGCTTTCCGGGCCTGGGAAAGCGGTGATAGTGCAGAGCCTGTTTTTTCAGGTCGCTGGACATGTTTCCTCGTTTAACTTGTTTATGGTTAATGAAGGGTGGAGGTTTCTCCTTAACCGATTCTCTTAGAATCGAAGTCGGCGGCAAGCAACAGCTTTCCGGGATATTCTGGCGTAAGACATAAAAAAACCGGCCCAAGGTTTGGTGCCGGTGGGTTTTTTATTGTGCAATGCAGTAATCGTCTCTGCCCTGCACAATGGATTTGGTAATACCAGAAATATTCCCGTCACATTTTCCTTTCGCTTGAAACTGTAACGGCGGCTCCCTCCTCCCAGCCGCCGTTTCCTTCGCTCACCTGGCACGGCCTCTTTTATGATGGGCCGTTGTGCCTCACGCCGCGCTGGCGCGTTGGGAGCGGATGATGCCGAGGATCTGCGCCGCGGCCTCGGGGATGTTGGTGCCGGGGCCGTAGATGGCGGCGACGCCGCAGGCCTTGAGGAAGTCGTAATCCTTCGACGGGATGACGCCGCCGCAGACGACGATGATGTCTCCGGCCCCGGCCTTCTTCAGTTCCTCGACCAGTTGCGGCACCAGGGTCTTGTGCCCGGCGGCCTGCGAGGAGACGCCGACGACATGGACGTCATTCTCGACAGCCTGGCGGGCGGCCTCGGCCGGAGTCTGGAACAGCGCTCCGACATCGACGTCGAAGCCGATATCGGCGAAGGCGGTGGCGATCACCTTGGCGCCGCGGTCATGGCCGTCCTGGCCCATCTTGACCACCAGCATGCGCGGGCGGCGGCCTTCCTCGGCGGCGAAGGCCTCGATATCCTGCTTGATCCGGGCGAAGCCCTGGTCGCCCTCGTAATGGGAGCCATAGACGCCCGAGATCGAGCGGATCTCGGCGCGGTGGCGGCCGAAGGCCTGTTCCATGGCATCCGAGATCTCGCCCACCGTGGCGCGTAGCCGCGTCGCCTCGATGGCGGCGGCCAGCAGGTTGCCCTCGCCCGAGCGGGCCAGTTCGGTGATCTTCGCCAGGGCTTGGCGGCAGGCGGCCTCGTCGCGGGTTTCGCGGATCTTCTTCAGCCGGGCGATCTGTGCCTCGCGGACCTTGGCATTGTCGACGTCCAGGGTCTCGATCGGCTCTTCCTGCGGGGGGCGGTATTTGTTGACGCCGACCACGACCTCTTCACCCCGGTCGATGCGCGCCTGTTTGCGCGCGGCGGCTTCCTCGATCTTCATCTTGGGCATGCCGGTCTCGACGGCCTTGGTCATGCCGCCCAGCGCCTCGACCTCCTCGATCAGCTTCCAGGCCTCCTCGGCCAGGCTGGCGGTCAGGCTCTCGACGTAATAGCTGCCGGCCAGCGGATCGACGACATGCGGGATGCCGCTTTCCTCGGCGATGATGAGCTGGGTGTTGCGCGCGATGCGGGCCGAGAAAGGCGTCGGCAGGGCGATGGCCTCGTCCAGCGCGTTGGTGTGCAGGCTTTGCGTTCCGCCCAGCACGGCGGCCATGGCCTCGATGGTGGTGCGGATGACGTTGTTGTAGGGGTCCTTCTCGGTCAAGGACACGCCCGAGGTCTGGCAATGGGTGCGCAGCGCCAGCGACATCGGGTTCTTGGGGTCGAACTGCTTCATCACCCGCGCCCAGAGCAGGCGGGCGGCGCGCAGCTTGGCGACCTCCATGAAGAAGTTCATGCCGATGGCGAAGAAGAAGGACAGGCGCGGGGCGAATTCATCGACATGCAGCCCGCGCGCCTGGGCGGCGCGCACATATTCCAGGCCGTCGGCGATGGTGAAGGCCAGTTCCTGCACCGCCGTCGCCCCGGCTTCCTGCATGTGGTAGCCGGAGATCGAGATCGAGTTGAAGCGCGGCATGTGGCGCGCGGTGTAGTCGATGATGTCGGCGACGATGCGCATGCTCGGCGCGGGCGGATAGATATAGGTGTTGCGGACCATGAACTCCTTGAGGATGTCGTTCTGGATGGTCCCCGAGAGCTTGTCCGCGCTCACGCCCTGTTCCTCGGCGGCGACGATGTAGCCCGCCAGGATCGGCAGCACCGCGCCGTTCATGGTCATCGACACGCTCATCTCGTCGAGCGGGATGCCGTCGAACAGGATCTTCATGTCCTCGACCGAATCGATCGCCACGCCGGCCTTGCCGACATCGCCGATGACGCGGGGATGGTCGGAATCATAGCCGCGATGGGTGGCGAGGTCGAAGGCTACCGACAAGCCCTTCTGACCCGCCGCCAGGTTGGCGCGGTAGAAGGCGTTGGATTCCTCGGCCGTCGAGAAGCCCGCATATTGGCGGATGGTCCAGGGCCGGTTGGCATACATCGTCGCGCGCGGGCCGCGCACATAGGGCGGAAAGCCCGGTAGGCTGTCCAGATGTTCCAGTCCCTCGAGATCGGCGGCCGTGTAGAGCGGCTTGACCGCGATACCTTCCGGCGTCGTCCACACCAAAGTCTCGGGGGAGGCGCCCTTCAGGTCCTTGCTTGCCAGGGACTGCCAGTCCGCAAGCGTCTTCTTGGGGAAATCGGACATTCTGGACCTCCTTGAATTGGGGGCTGGAGGGGCGTCCCCCTCCAGCGGGCTTCCCTTTATTATTGTTGTTTACGCGGCGAATTCGACGATGATCTGATCCACGGCGAGGCTCGCGCCGGGCTGGGCGTGGATCTTGCCCACCGTGCCGTCCCGCTCGGCGCGCAGGACGTTTTCCATCTTCATCGCCTCGACCACGGCCAGAACCTCTCCGGCCTTGATCTCCTGGCCCTCTTCGACGGCGACGCTGACCAGTAGGCCCGGCATCGGCGAGAGCAGGAATTTCGACATGTCCGGCGGCTCCTTGTGCGGCATCAGCGCCTGGAGTTCCGCCCCGCGCGGGCTCAGCACCAGCGCCTCGGCCGAGGAACCGGCATGGGAGAGCCGGTAGCCTGCGCCCTTGCGGTCGATCTGCACGCAGACCGACTGTTCCTTGATCTGGGCGCGGAACAGGGGCTGGCCGAGCTGCCACTCGGTGCGCACGTCCACCGCCTCGCCGCCGATCACCACTGCCCAGCCGGTGGCGGCGCTGCCACGTACCTGCACCGGGGTCTGTTTGCCGTTCAGGATCACCACCCAGGACTCGCCCACCTTGGCTTCCAGGCCCGGAAGCTGGCCGGAGATCGAGGCTTCGCGCAGCGCCTCCATGTGACGCACCACGGCGGCCACCGCGACCAGGATGTCGGGGTCTTCGGCCGGCAGGGACGAGGCGGTGAAGCCCTCGGGGAATTCCTCGGCGATGAAGTTGGTGGTGAGATTGCCCGCGACGAAGCGCGGATGGGCCATCAGGGCCGCGAGGAAGGGAATATTGTGGTTCAGCCCGCGGATGTAATACTCGTCGAGCGCCGTGCGCATATGCGTGATGGCGGCCTCGCGGGTGGGGCCGTAGGTGATCAGCTTGGCGATCATGGGATCGTAGAACATGCTGATCTCGCCGCCCTCGTAGACGCCGGTATCGACGCGCACATAGGGGCCTTCGGCGGGCGGCTGGTAGCGGGTCAGGCGGCCCGTCGAGGGCAGGAAGCCACGGAAGGGATCTTCGGCATAGACGCGGGCCTCGACGGCCCAGCCGTTGAGCTTGACGTCTTCCTGCCGGATTGTCAGTTCCTCGCCATTGGCGATGCGGATCATCCATTCCACCAGGTCCAGCCCGGTGACCAGTTCGGTCACCGGATGTTCGACCTGCAGACGGGTGTTCATCTCGAGGAAATAGAAGTCGCGGTTGGCGCCGACGATGAACTCGACCGTACCGGCGGATTTGTAGTTGACGGTCTTCGCCAGGGCTACCGCCTGCTCGCCCATGGCGCGGCGGGTTTCCTCGTCGAGGAAGGGCGAGGGGGCTTCCTCGATGACCTTCTGGTGACGGCGCTGGATCGAGCATTCACGCTCGCCCAGATAGATGCAGTTGCCATGCCCGTCGGCCAGGACCTGGATCTCGATATGGCGGGGCTGCTCGATGAATTTCTCGATGAAGACGCGGTCGTCGGCGAAGGAGGCCTTGGCCTCGTTGGTGGCCGAGACGAAGCCTTCGCGGGCTTCGGTGTCGTTGTGCGCCAGGCGCATGCCCTTGCCGCCGCCCCCGGCGGAGGCCTTGATCATCACCGGATAGCCGATCTCGTTGGCGATCTTGACCGCTTCCTCGGCATCCTTGATCACGCCCATATAGCCGGGCACGGTCGAGACACCGGCTTCTTTTGCCAGTTTCTTCGATTCGATCTTGTCGCCCATGGCGAAGATGGCATGGGCATCGGGGCCGATGAAGGTGATGCCGGCCTTCGCCAGGGCCTCCTGGAATTCGCGCTTCTCCGACAGGAAGCCATAGCCGGGATGAACCGCCTGGGCGCCCGTCTTCAGGCAGGCCTCGACGATCTTCTCGACCTGCAGATAGGACTGCGCCGAGGGCGGCGGCCCGATATGCACGGCCTCGTCGGCCATCTGCACATGCAGCGCCTCCTTGTCGGCATCGGAATAGACGGCCACCGTCTTGATGCCCATCTTGCGCGCGGTCTTGATGACCCGGCAGGCGATCTCGCCACGATTGGCGATCAGGATTTTCTCGAACATGATCTTCTCATTGCCCCCAGATGCGCGTTCTCGATGAGCGGTGGTGCTGGCGATGGCCAGGGTTATGAGCCACCAAGACACCAAGGCACAAAGAAGACGGAGCGCTGCTGCCCGATGCCTCGGTCAGGACCGGCAGGTGAATATTAACTGCTTCGCTCCTTAACGGGCGAAGCCTTGGTGTCTTTGTGCCTTGGTGGCCAATCGCCATCACGGATGCCCGCATCACCGCCTCAAATCCTCAGAGCGGAATATTGCCGTGCTTGCGCCACGGATTTTCCAGCTTCTTGTCCTTGAGCATGGCGAGCGAGCGGCAGATGCGCTTGCGGGTGGCATGCGGCATGATGACGTCGTCGATGAAGCCGCGATGGGCCGCCACGAAGGGATTGGCGAATTTCTGCCGGTATTCCTCGGTGCGCTCGGCGATCTTTTCGGCATCGCCGATATCCTGGCGGAAGATGATCTCGACGGCGCCCTTGGGGCCCATCACTGCGATCTCGGCGGTCGGCCAGGCGAAGTTGACGTCGCCGCGCAGATGTTTCGAGCTCATCACGTCATAGGCCCCGCCATAGGCCTTGCGCGTGATCACCGTGATCTTGGGCACGGTGCATTCCGCATAGGCGTAAAGCAGCTTGGCGCCATGCTTGATGATGCCGCCGAATTCCTGGGCCGTGCCGGGCAGGAAGCCGGGAACGTCGACGAAGGTCACGACGGGGATGTTGAAGCAGTCGCAGAAGCGCACGAAGCGCGCCGCCTTGCGCGAGGAATCGATGTCCAGGCAGCCCGCCAGCACCATCGGCTGATTGGCGACGATCCCCACCGTCGCGCCGTCCATGCGCGCGAAGCCGGTCAGGATGTTGCCCGCGAAATCGGGCTGGATCTCGAAGAAATCGCCTTCGTCCACGACCTTGGTGATCAGCTCCTTCATGTCGTAGGGCTTGTTGGGATTGTCCGGCACCAGGGTGTCGAGGCTCATCTCCATGCGGTCCGAGCGGTCGGACGTGGGGCGCACGGGGGGCTTCTCGCGGTTCGAGGCGGGCAGGAAATCGATGAAGCGGCGCAGTTGCAGCAGCGCCTCGACATCGTTCTCGAAGGCCAGGTCGGCCACGCCGGATTTCGAGGTATGGGTGATCGCCCCGCCCAGTTCCTCGGCCGTCACCGCCTCATGCGTCACCGTCTTGACCACGTCGGGGCCGGTGACGAACATGTAGGAGCTGTCCTTGACCATGAAGATGAAGTCGGTCATGGCCGGCGAATAGACCGCGCCGCCCGCGCAGGGGCCCATGATCAGGGAAATCTGCGGCACCACACCCGAGGCCATGACGTTGCGCTGGAACACTTCGGCATAGCCGGCCAACGAGGCCACGCCTTCCTGGATGCGCGCGCCGCCCGAATCGTTCAGGCCGATCACGGGGGCGCCGACCTTGATCGCCTGGTCCATGATCTTGCAGATCTTTTCGGCATGGGCTTCGGACAGCGAGCCGCCGAACACGGTGAAGTCCTGGCTGAAGACGAAGACCAGACGCCCGTTGACCGTGCCGTAACCGGTCACCACGCCGTCACTGACCACCTTCTGCTGGTCCATGCCGAAATCCGAGCAGCGATGCTCGACGAACATGTCCCATTCCTCGAAGGAATCGGCGTCCAGCAACAGCTCGATACGTTCCCGTGCCGTCAGCTTGCCCTTGCCGTGCTGCGCGTCGATGCGGCGCTGACCGCCGCCAAGAGCGGCTTGTCTCCGTTTTTCGTCTAGCGCAGCGATAATCTCGGTCATGACTATCCCTCTGGTCGTTGCCGGCGGCCCTTTGCCCCACTTCCCTTCGATTTATTCGCAGGCCCGGGGTCATGGCAACTAAACCAAGGGAGGCCCGGGGCGACAAAAGGGCGGATTTGCGAAAGGATGTGTGTTAGCAATAAGTGGTTTTGCAAATTTTGTTAATCCCCGAGCCATGCAGAAAAAACTTTTCGTCGGTCCGAAGCTGCGCCGCCTGAGGGAGGCCAAGGGCATGACGCAGGTCGCGCTGGCCCAGGCCCTGAGTGTCTCGGCCAGCTATCTCAACCAGATGGAAAACAACCAGCGCCCGCTGACCCTGCCGGTGCTGCTGCGTATCTGTTCCATCTTCGAGATCGACCTGACGACCTTCGTCGAGGACGAAGAGGCCCGGCTGGTCGCAGATCTGCGGGAAGCCCTGGGCGATCCGCTTTTTGCCGGTGGCGGCATCAGCACGACGGAATTGCGCAATGTCGCCGCCGCCTCGCCCGAGGTGGTCCGCCGTCTGCTCAGTCTGCACCAGGCCTACAAGAAGCTTCAGGAACAGGTGCAGTCGCTGGCCGACGGCCTGTCGAGCCAGGAAAGCGGGCCCAGCCTGGCCGGGCCGCAATTCCCTTATGAGGAAGTGCGCGACTACTTCCACTACTGCAACAATTATGTCGGCGCGCTGGACGAGGCGGCCGAAACGCTGTGCCGGGAAGAGGAATTCCGCATCGGCGACATGCAGGCCGATTTGATCGCCTATCTGAAGCGCCGCCATGACGTGCGCGTGAAGATCGTGTCCGACGATGACGGCGCCACGGCCATGCGACGCTACGACCCGGTCAGCGGAACACTCTATTTGTCGGCGCAGCTGGACGTGGCCAGCCGCAGCTTTCATCTGGCCCATCAGATCGCCTTGCTGGGTCATGGCGAGACCATCGACGAGTTGATCAACGACGCCTCCTTCACCTCCGAGGATGCCAAATCCATTTGCCGCGTCGGCCTTGCCAACCAGTTCGCCGGGGCCCTGCTGATGCCCTATCAGATCTTCGCGCGGCAGGCCCGGGCGCTACGCCATGACGTGGAACAGCTGCAAAGCCGCTTCGGCACCAGCTTCGAGCAGGTCTGCCATCGTCTCAGCACCTTGCAGCGTCCCGGCGCGCGCGGCGTTCCCTTTTATTTCGTGCGGGTGGACCGGGCGGGGAATATCACCAAGCGCCACAGCGCCACGCAATTCCACTTCGCCCGCTTCGGCGGCGCCTGTCCCTTGTGGAATGTGCACGAGGCCTTCGCCCAGCCGGGCAAGATCCTGGTCCAGCATGCGCGGATGCCCGACGGCGTGAGCTATATCTGCATCGCCCGCACCATCACCAAGAGCGGCGGCGCCTATCTGCGTCCCAGCCGGGAATTCGCGGTCGGCCTGGGCTGCGAGGCGGCTTATGCCTCGGAAGTGGTCTATTCGGCCGGGTTGGACGTCAGCAACGATTCCGCCGCCGTGCCGATCGGCGTCAATTGCCGTATCTGCGAGCGCACCGACTGCCAGCAGCGGGCCTTCCCGCCGGTGGGCAGCGAGGTGTCGGTGGACGAATTCCACCGCAGCTTCGTTCCCTATCTCTTCGCCCGCCGCCAAGCCCCGGTGGGCTGAGGCCTGCCGCGTCAAAGGGCGCCTCCGTCCGGCTTCCCCTTCGATGCCGCATTTCCCCGAAAGGTGACGAGCGGTTGCCGCTTCCCGTCCGGGCTCTCACATGCTGCTCCAGCAATGGGAGGAGAGCATGCCGGATCTCGAGGTCAGCACACTCGACTACAGCATCGTCGGGCTATATGTGCTGGTGATCCTGGGAATCGGCTTCTGGGCGGGGCGCAAGAAGGAGAATTCCGAAGGCTATTTCCTTGCCGGGCGCAGCACGATCTGGCCTTTGGTCGGCTTCGCCCTGATGTCGGCCAATCTCTCGGGCACCTCCTATATCGGCTTGGCCGGGGCGGGCTATCACGACGGCATCGCCGTGTGGAATTACGAGTGGATGGCCACGCTGGTGCTGGTCTTCTTCACGCTGTTCATCCTGCCCTTCTATCTGCGCTCGAAGGTCAACACGATGCCGGAATTCCTGGAATGCCGGTATGACCGACGCTCGCGCTACGCCTTCTCCGCCTTCTCCGTCTTTACCGCCATGTTCATCGACAGCGCCGGGGCGCTGTTCGCGGGCGGCATCACCCTGCACCTGCTGTTCCCCGAGGTGCCCTTGTGGATCCTGATCGTCATCATCGCCGCGCTGGGCGGTGCCTATGTGGTCCTGGGCGGCCTGCGGGCGGTGGTGGTCACGGACACCATCCAGGGCGTGCTGCTGCTGACGGCCGGGGGCATCATCTTCTATTTCGTTTTCCAAGAACTGGGTTCGTGGTCGGCGGTGCGTGCGGCGGCGCCGGAGGACGGCTTCTCCGTCATCAAACCGGCGGATGACGACTTCCTGCCCTGGCCGGGCATCTTCACCGGCGTGTTGTGGCTGGGCTTCTATTACTGGACCACCAACCACATCGTGGTGCAGAAGGTGCTGTCGGCCAAGTCGATCGACCATGGCCGCTGGGGTGCCCTGTTCGCCGGTTTCCTGCAACTGCCGCTTCTCTTCCTGCTGGTCCTGCCGGGCACGATGGGGCGGGAGATCTTTCCCGAGCTGGACGATCCCGATCAGATCTGGCCGGCTTTGGTCTTCGGCTATCTGCCGGATGGGCTGCGCGGGCTGGCCTTCGCGGCCCTGGTGGCGGCGCTGATGTCCACCCTGGATTCGGTGCTGAACGGCGCCTCGTCGCTGGTCGTCAACGATTTCATCAAGACCCGCAAGCGGCAGTTCAACGAGAAGACGCTGCTGCTGATCAGCCGCCTGATGGTCGTCGTCTTCATGGTGGTGGCGGCGCTCTGGGCGCCGGTGATCCTGCAATTCCAGGGGATCGTTGAATATTTCCAATCCTTCCTCGGCTACATCACCATGCCGGTGGTGGTGGTCTTCCTGGGCGGATTGTTCTGGTGGCGCGGCACGCGCCATGGCGCCTTCTGGACGCTGGTGATCGGCACGCCGCTGGGGCTGCTGGGATTCCTGGGCGGCGAGATCTTCGAATGGTTCGACCTGCAATTCCTCTACGGCGCAGGCATCATGCTGGCCTTCAGCACGGCGCTGTATGTCGGCATCAGTCTGGCGACCGAAGCGCCGGATGCGGAAAAGGTGAAGGGCTATATCTGGACCCGCAAGACTTGGCAGGAGGAAAGCCAGGAACTGGCGGGCACGGCTTGGTGGCGCAATTACCGCTATCTCTCGGCGGGTCTGGTGGCGGTGACGATCGTGCTGGTGGGCCTGTTCGTCTGACGGGACAGGCTGACCTGCAAAAGAAAAGGCGCGGAAGAAACTTCCGCGCCCTTCTTAACCAGAATGAAGTTATTCGGCGTTGGCCTTGTCGTCGCCATGGATCTTGGCGGCCAGCGAGGCGGCCATGAACTGATCCAGGTCGCCGTCCAGCACCCCCTGGGTATCGGAGGTTTCCACCCCGGTACGCAGGTCCTTGATCATCTGGTAGGGCTGCAGCACGTAGGAGCGGATCTGGTGGCCCCAGCCGATCTCGGTCTTGGAATCGGCTTCGGCCTGGGCGGCTTCCTCGCGCTTCTGGAGTTCCGCCTCGTACAGGCGGGCCCGCAGCATGTTCCAGGCGGTGGCGCGGTTCTTGTGCTGCGAGCGGTCGCTCTGGCAGCTCACCACGATGCCGGTGGGGATGTGGGTGATGCGGATCGCCGAATCGGTCTTGTTGACGTGCTGACCGCCCGCGCCCGAGGCACGGAAGGTATCGATGCGGCAGTCCTTCTCGTTGATCTCGATCTCGATATTGTCGTCCACCACCGGATAGACCCAGACCGAGGAGAAGCTGGTATGGCGGCGGGCGGCCGAATCGTAGGGCGAGATGCGCACGAGGCGATGCACCCCGCTTTCGGATTTCAGCCAGCCATAGGCATTCAGGCCCGTGATCTTGAGGGTCGCGGATTTGATGCCGGCTTCTTCGCCCGAGCTTTCTTCCAGCAATTCGACCTTGTAGCCGTGCTGTTCCGCCCAGCGGGTATACATGCGCTGGAGGATGTAGGCCCAGTCCTGGGCTTCGGTCCCGCCGGCGCCGGCATTGATTTCCAGATAGCAATCGTTGGCGTCGGCCTCGCCCGAGAGCAGCGATTCCAGCTCGCGCTTGCGGGCTTCGTCGCGCAACTGGCGAATCGTGTTCTCGGCGTCGTCGACCATTTCCTGGTCGCCTTCGGCCTCGGCCAGTTCGGCCAGTTCCAGGGCGTCGGCCAAGCCGTTTTCCAGGCTGCGATAGCCGCTGATGGCGTTATCGAGCTTGGTGCGCTCGCGCATCACCTTCTGCGCAGCTTCGGCATCGTTCCAAAGATTGGGGTCTTCGGCGATGGCGTTCAGTTCGTCGAGGCGTCTAAGGGCGTTATCCCAGTCAAAGATGCCTCCTCAGCAGTGCCATCGACTGCTTGATCTCATCGGCCATCGCTTCGATTTCGGCGCGCATGTGCCAGTTGCTCCACTGTTTTCCGAAAATCACGAAGGGCCGTTTTACGGAAAACGGCCCTTCGCTTCAACCCTGCTGGATGCGGGATCGGGGATCAGTACAGCCCGCCCGCCTCGGGTACGGCCACCGGCGGCGGCGAGGCGGCGGGGGCGGGCCAGGCATAGCCGCCCGAGGGCCCGCCGGGGACCGGCTGCTGGGTGTAGATGCCTGCCGGCTGGGGCGGTGCCTGGGGCTGCTGGAAGTCCGGCTGCGGCTGGCTCACCATCGGCACGCCTTCCGACGGGGCCGCCGGGGAAATCTCGACCGAGAAGCCGCCTTCGGTGGGGGCGGGCAGGACGTCGAGGCCATAGCCGTAATTGTCGAAGCTGGGGAAGACGTCACCGCCCAGGACGGAAGGCGACATATCCGCTGTCGGCACGTTCTCGGGCTTGAAGGCTTCCCAGATGACGTTGCGGTCGCCGGGCTGGGCCGGGCGGCCGGTATCGGCATTGACGCGCACCAGGCGGATGCCCGGCGGCACGCGGAACGGCGTCGCCGGCTGATCCTTCAGGGCTTCGGCCATGAAATCCTTGAAGATCGGAGCGGCGACGGTGCCGCCGGTTTCCCGGCTGCCTAAAGTGCGCGGCTCGTCGAAGCCGACGAAGACCCCCACGGCAAGGTCGGGGGAAAAGCCGACGAACCAAGTGTCGTGGACATTGTTGCTGGTGCCGGTCTTGCCGGCGATCGGACGGCCCAACTCGGCGATGCGGCGGCCGGTGCCGCGCAGAACCACGCCTTCCAGGATGGACACCATCTGGTAGGCGCTGCGCGGGTCGGCCAGCTGCTCGCGCGTGTCGGGCAGGTGGGGCATACCCTGATTGGTGTAATGCTCGGAAAGGCAGCCTTCGCAGTCGCGCTGGTCGTGGCGGTAGACGGACCGTCCCTGGCGGTCCTGGATGCGGTCGATCAGGGTCGGCGTGATCCTCTTGCCGCCATTGACCATCATGGCATAGGCCGAGGTCAGGCGCAGGACGGTGGTTTCGCCCGCGCCCAGCGACATGGACAGGACCTTGGGCAGCCGGTCGGTGACGCCGAACTTCTCGGCATATTCGGCGATGTCGTCCATGCCCACGGCTTCGGCCAGCCGCACGGTCATCAGGTTGCGCGATTTTTCCATGCCGACGCGCAAGGTCGTCGGGCCCAGGAAGTCGCGGCTATAGTTCGACGGCGTCCAGAGGGGAAGGCCGGGGCCTTGCGAGAGGCTGATGGGGCCGTCCAGCACCAGCGACGACGGCGAAAAGCCCTTGTCCAGCGCGGTCAGGTAGACCAGCGGCTTGAAGGCCGAGCCGGGCTGGCGCAGGGCCTGGGTGGCGCGGTTGAACTGGCTGCGCTGGAAGGAGAAGCCGCCCGCCATGGCGAGAACGCGGCCGGTATGGGGATCCATGGCGACCAGGGCGCCTTCCACATCCGGGATCTGGCGCAGGGTATAGCTGCCTTCGGGCAGGTCCTTGCCGTCGAGCCCCTTGCGCACGGCCTCGACCAGGATCACGTCGCCGGGCTGGACGACATCGGCGGCGGAACGCGGTGCGCGGCCGACGCGCTGGCCTTCCAGCCAGGGCCGGGCCCAGTTCATCTCGGAGAAGGGAATAAGGGCGCGCGTGCCGCCGCGCAGACCGATCTCGGCCCCCTTGGCATCGGTGGACAGGACCACCGCCGTTTCCCAACTGGGCAGAGCGCCGCGGGGACGGGCCACCTCGCTCAGGCGCTGGGGCCAGCCGCCGCTGATCTCGATGCGGGTGACGGGGCCGCGCCAGCCATGGCGGCGGTCGTAATCCATCAGGCCTTCGCGCAGGGCGCGGGTGGCGATGGCCTGGAGGCGCGGGTCCATGGTCGAACGCACCGACAGGCCGCCTTCATACAGGACGCGCTCGCCAAAGCGGGCGGCGAGTTCGCGGCGGATGTCCTCGGCGAAATAATCGCCTTCGCGCACGACCTCGGTCTCGGCGCGGCGCCGCAAGGCCAAGGGCTCGCGCATGGCGGCTTCGGCCTCGGCCCGGGTGATGTGGCCGTCGTCGAACATGCGTCCGATCACCCAGTTGCGCCGTTCCACCGCCGCCTGCGGGTTGCGCAGGGGGTTGTAGTTGTTGGGCGCTTTGGGCAGGGCGGCCAGGAAGGCCGTCTCGGCGATGGTCAGCTCGTCCAGGCTCTTGTTGAAATAGTTCATGGCGGCGGCCGCCACGCCATAGGAGCCGAAGCCGAGATAGATCTCGTTGAGATAAAGCTCGAGGATGTGGTCCTTGCTGAAGGCGCGCTCGATGCGGAAGGCCAGCAGCGCTTCCTTGATCTTGCGGTCGAGGGAGACCTCGTTGGTCAGCAGGAAGTTCTTGGCCACCTGCTGGGTGATGGTCGAGGCCCCCACCGGGCGCCTGTCGCCGCCGAGATTGCGCAGGTTGACGATCACCGCGCGGGCGATGCCGGTCCAGTCCACGCCGGGATGGCGGTAGAAGTTCTTGTCCTCGGCCGACATGAAGGCGTTGGTGACGCGCTGGGGCATGGCCGAGATCGGGACGAAGGTCCGCTTCTCGGAGGCATATTCGGCAACCAGCCGCCCGTCGCCGGCATAGACACGGGTCGTCACCGGCGGCTCGTAATGGGCCAGTTGCTGGTAGTCGGGCAGGTCACGCCCGAAATGCCACAGCAGATACAATGCGCCGCCTGCGCCGGCGATAGCCAGCAACAGCAGCAGCGAGAACGTGATGGCCAGGAAGCGAAACATTTTTCCCAGGATGTGATACGAACCGCGCCGCCGCGAGGCGACCTACCCTAAGGGCCTAACGCTGAATTGCGGCAAGCTTATGGCCCCGATGAATGGCGGGGGCGTCAGGACCCGCGCGCCTTTTGTATTTGAGTGAAGTACCGGTCCACGGACCGGGCCAATGTACGAGCCAATTTGGCCCTGTATTGGTCCTGACGCAACAGGCGCTCGTCTTCCCTGTTCGAAAGATAGCCCAGTTCTACCAGGACGGAGGGGATGTCGGGCGCCTTCAGGACGGCGAAGCCGGCGAAACGGTGGGTATTGCGCAGCAAAGTGACTTCCTTGCCCAAGTCTTCGATCAGCTTGCCTGCGAAACCTGCCGACAGATTCATGGTCTCGCGCTGGGTCAGGTCGAGCAGGATGCTCGAAACCTCGGGCGATTCATGAGACAGGTCCAGGCCGCCGATCAAGTCGGCCTTGTTTTCCTTTTCGGCCAGGGCGGCGGCTTCGGCGTCCGAGGCCCGCTCGGACAGCGTATAGACGGATAGGCCGCGTAGGGACCGGTTGTTGTGCGAGTCGGCATGCAGCGAAATGAACAGTTCGCCTCCGGCCCGGCGGGCGATGGCCACACGCTCGCGCAAGGGAATGAAGATGTCGCGGTCGCGGGTCAGCACCACCTGATAGCGCCCGGTCTTTTCCAGTTCCGCCTTCAGCAGGCGCCCCATCGCCAGGGTCAGGTCCTTTTCATAAAGGCCGCTGACGCCGATGGCGCCGGGATCGACGCCGCCATGGCCGGGATCTATGACCACGACGGGTTTGGCGGGCCGTGCGGGATTGGGCAGGGGCACGGCCGCCGCGACCTTGGCCTCGGCGGCCAGGGCCGCCTGGGCACCGGCCGGACTGGTCGGCTGGCCGGCATCGGCGGGCACCGGGGTGTTGCGCATCGCCTGTTCGGTGCTGTTCTCCAGATCCAGCACGAAGCGCCAGCCGAAGCCGTCGCGCGGCGGGATGACGAAGGCCGCCTGGACCGCCGAGGGACGCGACAGGTCGAGCACAAGCCGCCCGGTGCCGGGACGGAACAGGCCGTAGCGGAGATTGGCGATATGGCCCACCGGCTGGGGCAGGGTGGTCTGCGCCTTCCAGTCGATTTCCGGCAGGTCGATGACCACGCGATAGGGGTCGACCAGAGTGAAGACGCGGAAGTCGATCTTGTCGGAAAGGTCCAGCACGAAGCGGGTCTTCGTCTGGTGATCACCGGCGCGCAAGGCGGTAACCGCCGGCTTGGCCCAGGCAGGGGTGAAAGCCGTCGTCAGTCCGGACAGCACGAAGACTGTCAACAGGAGCGCTAGGAATCGCAGCAAAACCGATACGAGCGCCATCAGCCGGGGACCCTTTGCCACATGATGGCCTTACTACCATCAAAGTTGTATCGGGTTCAATTCCAAAGGCATTGATTCCCTTGACACTCGTTCTGATTCAACCGGGGGTGCGGGGGGCGTCAACTGATTTCCGCCAAGAGAAAGAAGGTGATTGTAGAATGGCGGCCCTGCGGTTATTTTGAATCCTGCGAGAGCCCGCATCCGGGCCGTATCTCCTTGTGAGAGCGGTTGTTTGGCCCCTGACGCCCGAGACCCGATGGGAAGATGACTCCGTTGGGTGAGGTGGTGTTTTTTTGGGCCGGTTCCCGGCCCGGCGGCGGCGAAGCCGGCTGATCCGTCCCCAGACGGATGGCCATGCCATAGTATCTTTTTTTGCGAGAAATTCCGAAGCAGGGCGCGCAGCCCGTTTGGTTCCCAGCCATGACCGACGTCTTCCTGACATCCAAGACAGTCTTTGCGGGATCAGCCGATGGCGCCGCCGGCTTCGCCGGATCGAACACCTGCCCCTACCGCCGTGCAGCCTTGGGCGCGCGCCGCGGATCGGCAGCGTCTTGGAGACACGACATTGGTAAAACGTATGTTGATCGACACCACGCACCGGGAAGAAACCCGGGTCGTGGTGGTGAATGGGACCCGCCTGGAAGAGCTTGACGTCGAGACGTCAACGAAGAAACAGCTCAAGGGCAATATCTATCTGGCCCGCGTGGTCAGGGTCGAACCGTCGCTACAGGCAGCTTTCGTCGAGTATGGCGGCAACCGCCACGGTTTCCTGGCTTTTAGCGAAATCCATCCCGATTATTTCCAGATTCCCGCCTCGGACCGGCAGGCGCTGCTGCGCGAACAGCGCGAATCGATGCGCGAAAGTGCCGAGAGCATCGCGGGGGAAGCCTCGACCGACGCCGTCGAGGATGAAATGGGCAAGGAGCCCGACACCGTCCCCCTCGAAACCGTCGTCGAAAGCGCCAAAGCGGCGGCCGAGGACGAGGACGACGGCGATCTGGGCGGCGATGACGCCGAGGACGACCGCCGCCGCCGCCGCGCGATGCGCCACTACAAGATCCAAGAAGTCATCAAGCGCCGGCAGATCATGCTGGTGCAGGTCGTCAAGGAAGAGCGCGGCAACAAGGGCGCGGCGCTGACCACCTATCTCTCCCTGGCGGGCCGTTACTGCGTACTGATGCCCAACACCGCCCGTGGCGGCGGGGTGTCGCGCAAGATCACCAACACCGCCGACCGCCGCCGCCTCAAGGCCATTACCAGCGAACTGGATATTCCCGACGGCATGGCGGTGATCGTGCGGACCGCCGGCTCGGAACGCAGCCGCTCCGAAATCCGCCGAGACTACGAATACCTGCTGCGCCTGTGGAACAATGTGCGCGAGCTGACGCTGAATTCCGTCGCTCCGGCCCTGGTCTACGAGGAAGCCAACCTCATCAAGCGGTCGATCCGCGATCTCTATTCCCGCGATATCGAGGAAATCCTGGTGGACGGCGAGGAAGGTTACCGCCTCGCCAAGGATTTCATGCGCATGCTGACGCCGAGCCATGCCAAGCGCGTCCAGCCCTATCGCGATCCCTTGATCCCGCTGTTCCACCGCTATCAGGTGGACAGCCAGCTTGATCAGATGCATAGCCCCATCGTGCAGCTGCGTTCGGGCGGCTATGTGGTCATCAACCAGACTGAGGCTCTGGTCGCCATCGACGTCAATTCCGGCCGCGCCACCAAGGAGCGCCATATCGAAGAGACGGCGCTGAAGACCAACCTGGAAGCGGCCGAGGAAATCGCGCGGCAGCTGCGCCTGCGCGACCTGGCGGGCCTGATCGTCATCGACTTCATCGACATGGAAGACAGCCGCAACAACGCGGCGGTGGAGCGCAAGCTCAAGGAAGCGATGAAGCATGACCGGGCGCGCATCCAGCTGGGCCGCATCAGCGGTTTCGGCCTCTTGGAACTGTCTCGTCAGCGCCTGCGCCCCAGCCTGCAGGAAACCAGCTTCCAGACCTGCCCCCACTGCAACGGCACCGGCACCATCCGGTCGGTGGAATCCACCGCCGTCTACATCCTGCGCGCCATCGAGGAGGAAGGCATCCGCAACCGCTCGGCCGAGGTCACCGTCACGGTGCCGACAGGGGTTGCGCTCTATATCCTCAATCACAAGCGCCAGGCCCTGGCCGAGATCGAGCAGCGCTATAATTTCCGCGTCTTCCTGCAAGGCGACGACAGCCTGATCCAGCCCGATTACCGCATGGATCGGGTCAAGTCTGAGCATCCGCGCATCGACGAGGCGGCGGCCCGTGCCGCCATCAGCCAGCAGGCGCCGACCGAGATCGAGGAAGAGGACGAGGTCGAGGACGAAGCCCTGGCCGAAGAGGGTGAAGCCGCCGAAGGGGCGAACGGTCACGCCGATGCTGGGAATGGCGAAGAGGATGGTGGCCGCAAGCGTCGCCGCCGCCGCAAGCGCCGCCGCCGCAACGGCGAGGACCGTGCCGAGGCGATGGGCGCCGAACAGGCTGACGAGGACGGAGAAGAGGAGGGCGAGGACGCCGAAGAGGCTGCCGAAGCCCCTGACTCCGTCGAAGCCGCCGAGGGTGAGGCCGAAGAGGTTCAGGCCGAAACCGGCGAGGAAGACAGCGGCCGCAAGTCGCGCCGTCGCGGCAAGCGCGGTGGCCGTCGCCGCCGCCGGAGCGAAGGTGAGGCCCAGGGCGAGACCGAAGGGCAAGCCCTGGAAGGCGGTGAGGCCGTGGAGGCCGTCGACGCCGCCGAGGCTGCCGCTGAGGAAGAGGCTGCCCCGGCTGAGGAAGCGCCTGCCGCGCCGGTGATGGCCGAAAGCGTGACGGCGGAAGAGACCGTCACGGAAACGGCTCCGGCCGTCGCGGATGCCGAAGCGGCGCCGCAGGAAACGGGAGAAGCCGCACAGGTCGAAGCCGCGCCCAAGAAGCCGGTCCGCCGCCGCCGCAAGGCTGCCGAAAGCGAGGCGGAAGCCGAGGCCGCTGCCCCCGCCGCCGAGGAAAAGCCGAAGCGCCGCCGCACGCGCCGCAAGGCCGAAGAAGAACAGCCCGCGCCGGAAGCCGCCGAGGGTGCGGCGGAACAGCCCCAGGCTGCCGAGCCGGTGCCGGAAGCGACTCCGCAGCCGGAACAGCCCCAGGAGCAGCCTTCGCCTTCCATGGCCGAAGCCGCCGAAACCGCTCCCACTCCGCCGCCCCGGCGCGGCTGGTGGAGCCGAGGCTGAGACGGGTTTCCCGATTCTTCTGCCGGGAAAGGGGCGCGGTTCCAAACCGCGCCCCGTTTCGTTTGAGAGGGGCCTGCCGCCGATTGTGCGTTGCACCTTTGGCTGGTTAAGGATAAGTTAATAAAAATGGGGCGGGTATTGTTGCCGTTTTGATAAAATTTTAAGTGTCGCCCCTCTCTATTTTCCGGTCTGCGAGGCGGATCATGCATATGCGCAAAGAAAACGACATCGGCTCTCTTGCTACCCTCGTTTCCCTGCTCGAAGAGCAGGCGACCGAGATCCTGGAGATGCGCCATATGGCGGAACGGGCGATGAGCAACAGCACATTCGCCGATTACACCGCTTTCCGTCAGAAGGTGGTGGAATTCGAGATGTTCTCGATGATCGTCGAACACCGCATCCAGAACATGATCGGCAGCCATGACGGGCGCTTGCAGTACCAGTTGGAGCGGCTGAACATCCGCGTGCTCAATCACCTGATCGGGGCCAGCGTGCGCTTCTTCGAGGCCATGTCCGGCGGCAACCTGCCGCTGGGATCGCGGGAATTGTTCATCAGCGAGCTGAAGGCGCTTTACGACGCCAAGCAGCAGCTTTCGAATATCAGCTGTGCGACCGACCTGCCCGAGGATGCGGAACGCAACATGCGCCGCGCCGAGAAGATCCTGCGTGAAATCATCGAGCGCGCGCCCAGCCTGCTGGATTTCTCGCGCAAGCCGGACTGAACCGCCGGGTCTGCAAGAAGACCTCGGCTCGCCCCGCCCTTCGAGACGCCGCCAAGGCGGCTCCTCGGGGCGAGGCTATTCCCTTATTTCGCCAAGGGCTCGTAATAGTTTCTGTCCATGCCTGCCAGCAGGCGGGCTTCATGGTTGAAGGGTGCTTTCAGGCCGCCCGGGAAATTGGCGCGGTGGATGCGGTGAAAGGCGTCCACGGGGTCTTCCCCCAGCCGGCGCGAGATTTGGTCGAACCAGCGCGTGCCGGCGGCCACATGCTTGATCTCGTCGCGGAAAATCACTTCCAGCGGAGCGATGCTCTCGAGGTCGCCATTGGCGCGGAGGCGCTCGATGGTGGTCGGCGTGGTGTCCAGGCCGCGCGCCTCGAGGGTCATCGGCACCACGGCCAGCCGCGCCCGCAGGTCGTGGGCGGTCTTGGTAGCGGCCTGCCACAGGCCGTCATGGGCGGGCAGGGCGCCGTAGAAGGAGCCGAGATCGCGCAGGATGGCGTCGAGCATACGGAAATGCTCGGCCTCCTCGACCGCCACCTCGACCCAATCGTCATAGAAGCCCTTGGGCAGGTCTTCGTGGGTGAAGCGGGCGATGATGTCCCAGGCCAAATCGATGGCGACCAGTTCGATATGGGCCAGGGAATGCATCAGGGCGATGCGTCCGGCCACGCCCCCGTAGGACCGCTTGGGCATGCGGTTGGGCGGCAGCAATTCGGGCTGCGCGGGCCGTGCCGGACGGTCGGGCGGCGGGCAATGGCCGATTTCGCTGATCCGCCCGGCCCGCCAGTCTTCCCCGATTTCAGCGGAAAGACGCAGCTTTTCGGCGGGATCGGGCGCCGTCAGGACAGCGCAGGCCGCTTGAGCGAGAGTGGTCACAGCGCCTTCGCGGCCTCCAGCACTTCCTCGACATGGCCCTTGACCTTGACGCCGCGCCAGACGCGCCGGATCACGCCGTCGGCGTCGATCAGGAAGGTCGAGCGTTCGATGCCCATATAGGTCTTGCCGTAATTCTTCTTTTCCTTCCACACGCCATAGGCTTCGCAGACCGCGCCGTCCTCGTCCGAGGCCAGGGCGAAGGGCAGTTCGTACTTGGCCTTGAATTTGTCGTGGCGGGCCGGGCTGTCCTTGGAAATGCCGATGATCTCGGCCCCCGAGGCGGAGAAATCGGGCATGGCGTCGCGGAAGCCGCAGGCTTCGGTGGTGCAGCCGGGGGTGTCGTCCTTGGGATAGAAATAGACGATGACCTTGCGCCCCTTCAGTGCCGAAAGGGTCAGGCTGCCGCCGCCGTCGGTGGGCAAGGTGAAGTCGGGGGCGGGGTTGCCGGCGTCGATAGTCATGGCGCGGTGGGTCTCCTATTTCTGTTCGTTGGCCGCTTGCGCGGCGCGATAGGGTTCGGCGGGTTTGTCGATCAAGCGGACGAAGATGTCCAGTACCTGCGCGGCGATTTCCGCCATCTGCGTCTTCAGACTGTCGAAATCGCTGGCTCCGGCGGCGCGGATCAGCAATTCCTTCAGCCCGCGCGGCGCATCCTCCTCGGTGAAGGCGCCTTCGATGGTCTGGCGCAGCACGCTCTGCACCGTGGTCCACAGATGCAGGGCGTCGCACAGCAGAGTGCCTTCCTTTTCCTCCAGCAGGCCCAGTCGGACGGCCTGGCGCAGGACGTCGGCGGTGCCGTGGGCCAGGATGGAGGGATGGCTGCGGGCATGGCGCAGTTGCAGATACTGGGCGATGAATTCGATATCGACCAACCCGCCCCGGCGGTGTTTGACGTCCCAGATGGACGTGCCCTTGTGCTCCTTGGCCATGCGGGCGCGCATGTCCGAGACGTCGACCAGCAGCTTGCCTTCGTCGCGGGGACGGCACAGGGTGTCGCGGGTGATCTCTTCGATCCGTTCCACCAGGCGGGTCGGGCCGCTGATGACCCGGGCCTTGGTCAGGGCCATGTGTTCCCAGGTCCAGGCCGCCTCGTCGTGATAGCGGATGAAGGAGGTCAGGCTCGAGGCGATGGGACCGGCATTGCCCGAGGGACGCAGGCGCATGTCGACCTCATAGAGGACGCCTTCGCCGGTCTTGGCGGTGATCGCGGTCAGCAGGCGTTGGGTCAGCCGGGCGAAATAGACGCTGGGCACCAGGGGCTTGGGGCCGTCGGATTCTTCCGCCCCGTCCGGCACGTCGTAGATCAGCACCAGATCCAGATCGGAGGTGGCGGTCATCTCGCGGCTGCCCATCTTGCCCATGGCGATGATGGCTACCCCGGCATCGGCGAAGCCGCCATGCAGCCGGGCGAAGTCCTTCTCGACATAAGGATGCAGGCGCGAGATCACGGTATCGGCGATATCGGTCAGGGCGCGGGCGGCCTGCGAGGCGTCGATGACGTTGCGCAGGGTCAGCACGCCCACCTGGAATTTGTGGTCGTTGGTCCAGCGCCGGCAGATATCCAGCGCTTCCTGGAAATCGAAGGCAAGGGCAAGCTGCTTGTCCAGTTCCTGCCCCAGGAGATCGGGGCCGGGGGGCGGATCGAAGAAACCCGGCGCCAGGACGCTGTCCAGCAGATTGACCCGCCGCGCCAGATGTTCGGCCAGGCGGGGGGCGTCGCCCATGATGTCGGCCACCAGGTCGAGCAGGCCGGGATGGGCGTGGAACATGGAAAACAGCGGCACGCCCGCGGGCAGGCGAGAGAGGAATTCGTTGAACTTGGCAAAGGCCGCATCCGGATTGGCGGTCTGCGACAGGGCTTTCAGCAGGGTCGGGGTCAACTCGGTCAGCAATTCGCGGGCGCGGGTCGAGCGCGTGGCGCGGACGCGGCCGTGATGCCAGCCGCGAATATCGGCGGAAACGGCAGACGGATTGCGGAAGCCCATTTCGGCGATGGTGCGCAGGGTTTCCGGATCGTCCTCGCCGCCGGTGAAGACTAGGTTGCCGGCATCGGATAGCGAGGGGGCGTCCTCGAAGAGATGGGCGTAGTGATGCTCGACCCGTTGCAGGCGGCGCACCAGGGCCTGGGAAAAGTCCTCGATCCCCTGGAAGCCGGCGAAGACGGCCAGATGGCGCAATTGCTCGGGGTCCTTGGGCAGCTCTTGGGTCTGCTTGTCGTCGATCATCTGCAGGCGATGTTCGAGATCGCGCAGGAAGACATAGGCCTCGACCATTTCCTCGGCGACGTCCGGGGCGACATGGCCTGCCTGGGCCAGGGCGCGCAGGGCCTCGACGGTACGCGGGCTGCGCATTTCCGGGTCGCGTCCGCCCCAGATCAGCTGCTGGGTCTGGGCGAAGAACTCGATCTCGCGGATGCCGCCGCGTCCCAGCTTGATGTTGTGCCCGGCCACGGCGATGGTGCCGCCGCCGCGATGGGCGTGGATCTGCCGCTTGATGGAATGGATGTCCTGAATGGCGGCGAAGTCCAGCGACTTGCGCCAGATGAAGGGGCGCAGCAGGGAACGGAAGAACTGGCCGCTTTGCTCGTCGCCCGCGACCTGACGGGCCTTGATCATGGCGGCGCGTTCCCAGTTCTGGCCGAAGGCTTCGTAATAGGTTTCGGCGGCGCTGAGGGAAACGGCGGCGGGGGTGGAGCCGGGATCGGGGCGCAGGCGCAGGTCGGTGCGGAAGACGTAGCCGTCGGCCGTCCGCTCCTCCAGGATCTTCACCAGGTCGCGGGTCAGGCGGACGAAGGCTTCCTGCAGGGATTTCCGGCCGGTATAGGTGATCTTCTCGTCGTCGAAGAAGACGATCAGGTCGATGTCGCTGGAATAATTCAGCTCCCCCGCTCCCAGCTTGCCCATGCCGATGACCACGAGGCCGCTGTCCCGTTCCGGATCGTCGGGATAGGGCAGAGTGAAGTCGCCGTTCTCGGCGGCCTTGCGCAGTAGATGGCGGCAGGCCAGGCGAATGGCGGTTTCCGCGAACAGGCTGATGGCGCCCGTCACCTGGTCCAGCTTCCACGCCTTGCCGATATCGGCCAGGGCGATCAGCAGGGCGGTGCGGCGCTTGCCGATGCGCAGGCCGCGCATCAGCCGGGCCTGGTCCCCCTCGGCGCCCAAATCTTGCCACAACCCGCTGATCAATGCCTCGAAGACGGCATCCGGGCCTTGGGCCATAATGTCGCGCAGGAAGGCCGGTTCGCGCAGCAGGCATTGGCCGAGGAAGGGCGAATTGCCGAAGACGGCCTCGAGTAGGGCCCGGCTTTCCGGCTGTTCGGCCGCGTCCCGGATGAAGCCGGAAAGCCCGGAATCGTCGGTGGCCGAGGCCAGTTCGAGCCAGCGTTCGAAGCCGCGGTCGCGGCGTTCCGGGTCGGCGGGCTGGGGCAGGGCGAGGGGAAGAGGTGGAAACATCTACTGGCGCAATTTCCAACAGTGTGCTTTTTCTCACACTGCGCAAAGCTCCTGCGGGGGTCAAGGTCAACATGGTAGGGGTTGAAAGTGGTCCACGAGGGGGTCGCTAGGCTGTTTCGCCTGCTGGGCGCCCTTCTGGCTGTCCTGTTGCTGACCCTGCCGATCCTCGCATGGCGGCTGGCGCAGGCGCCGCTGACGGTGGATTTCCTCAATCCCTATATCTCCGAGGCCCTGTCCGCCGCCGACGGTTCGGTGCGGGTGGAACTCGACAGCACCGTGCTGGCCTGGGGCGGGGCCCAGCGGGCCCTTTCGGTGCGGGCGCTCAATGTGCGGGCCCTGGATTCCCGGGGACGCCGGATGGTCAGCCTGCCGGAACTGGCGCTGACGCTGTCGGGCCCGGCCCTGCTGCGCGGGGAACTGGCGCCGCGCAGCATCGAACTCAGCAACATGCGCATCCGCTTGGTGCGCGAGGCCGATGGGCGCTTCCGCTGGCTGCCCGGGCAATTGCCCGAAGGCGAAGAGGTGGACGAGGCCGACGCCTCGGGGGCGTTGCTGACGATGATCGCCGCCGAGTTGGCCGCGCCGCTCGGCAGCGGCATGGCCGGGGACCTGGAGCGGCTGCGCATCGCCGATACCGACCTGACCCTGATCGACCGTGCCCAGGGCATTCGCTGGCATGTCACCGATACCGACATCATCCTGCAACGGGACGAGGACGGCGTGGTGGCCGAAGTCTCGGGGCGGCTGGGCGTCGAGGGCGAGGAAAGCGCCATTTCGGTCATCGCCAGCTATTCCCGCAACGACGACAGCATCGAAGGCGAAACGGCTTTCCAGGCCATCCGTCCGGCGCGGCTGGCGCTGTTGAACGAGACTTTGCAGCCGCTGACCGCGCTCGACCTGCCGCTGGACGGCCTGTTGTCCTGGCAGGGCAATCTGAAAAGCGGGCTCGAAAGCCTGCGCGCCCATGTCCAGGGCGGGGAAGGACATCTGAGGCTGGACGAGCCGCTCGGACTGACCTATCCCATCGCCGCGCTGTCGCTGCATGCGGATCTGTCCGAGGGCCTGACCCGGCTGGAGCTGCCGGAATTGTTCGTCGATCTGGGCGGCCCCACATTGCTCGTCGAGGCCCTGGCCGAGGAGGTCGAGGGGCGGGCCCTGGTCAAGGCCGATGCCATGCTGCGCGACGTGGCCGTGGACATGCTGCCCCGCCTGTGGCCGGAAACGGCGGGGCGCCAGGCCCGGGAATGGGTGCTGCGCAATCTCGAGAACGGCCATGTGCCGGAGGCGACGGCGACCCTCTCGGCGACGGTGCCCCTCGACGCCCCGGAAGAGACCATGATCGACGCCCTGAACGGCACCATCCAGGCCCAGGGCGTGACGGTGCATTACCTGCGTCCGATGCCGCCGGTGCTCGATGCCCGGGCGGCGATCACCTTCGATCAGAAGAGTTTCGACATCCATGCCCAGGGGGGCGGCGTGCAGGGGCTGAGCCTGCGTAACGGTACGATCCGGCTGCTGGACCTGCACACCAAGGACCCGCATGCCGACATCAACCTGGAAATCGCCGGGCCGGTGCCCAGTGCGCTGGGGCTGATCGACAGCGAACCCTTGGGCTATGCCCGGCAATTGGGGATCAGGCCCGCCCAGACCCGGGGCGACAGCGTCACCAAGCTGCATCTGGCTTTCCCCTTGGAAGCCGATCTCAAGCTCGACGACATCGGCGTGAAGGCCGAGGCGCGGGTGAGCAACATCCGCCTGCCCAAGGTGTTGATGGACCTGGATCTGAGCGGCGGCACCCTCGACCTGACGGTCGATGCGAAGGGCATGGACGTGGCCGGGTCGGTGGTGCTGGGCACCATTCCGGCGGAACTGAACTGGCGCGAGAATTTCACCAAGGGCGAGTTCCGCAGCCGCTACCGGCTCAAGGCGCCGCGCGTGACCCAGGAACAGCGTGCCAGCCTGGGGCTGGATTCCGTGCCGTTCATCGCGCCGTGGATCGACGGCCCGGTGGCCGCCGAGGTGGAGGCGGTGACGCGGGACGGCGGGCATGCGCGGATCGAAGTCAAGGCCGATCTCGCCGCCGCCGCGATGGAATTGCCGGGCCTGGGTTGGGAAAAGGATGCCGGAACCCCCGGCAGCGCCACGGCCGTCGTCGAGGTGCGGGGGCAGCATCTCCATGCCGTTCCGCATTTCAGCGTGGACAGCGCCGGTCTGCAGGCCGAGGGGCTGGTTTCCTTCACGCAGGGACGTATCGAGCGGGTGGATTTCCTGTCCTTGCGCTATGGCCGTAACGATGTCGCGGGATGGATCGGATTCCAGCCGGGAGAGGCGCTGGAGATATCCCTCCGCGGTCCGGCCTTCGATGCGGAACCCCTGCTGTCCGACCGCCGCAGCGTTGCGGCGGCGGAGGGAGGCAAGGACAAGGATGAGTCCCTGCCGCCCATGACCATCCGCGCCGAGCTGGGCCAGATGTGGGTCAGCGCCGTCGGCAGCCTGGATAACGTGGTGGCGCGGCTGGAGCGGGACGATAAGGACTGGCGGCTGGTCCGCCTGGACGGCTGGGTCACGCCCAAGGACAGCGTGCAGATGGAACTCGCCCCCAACCTGACGGGGCGGCAGGTGACGGTGACCTCGGACAATGCCGGGGCGGTGCTGCGCGCCTTCAATCTGTTCGACAATATCATGGGCGGGAAGATGACCATCCAGGCCAGCTTCGACGATTCCGACCCGCGCCAGCCCCTGTCCGGCACCGCCAGCATCAGCGACTATTCGGTGGTGCGGGCGCCTGTCCTGGCCCGTCTCCTGTCCGTCGCGGCCGTGACGGGAATCGTGGACGAATTGCGTGGCGAAGGCATCAGCTTCTCGACGGCGGAAGCACCGTTCACCTTCGTCGACGGCGTTCTCCAACTGCACGATGCCCACGCCTATGGCGCTTCGCTGGGGCTGACCGCCCAGGGCCAGCTGGATTTGAAGGGCGGGGTGATGGCGCTGGAAGGAACCATCGTTCCCATGTACGCGCTGAATTCCGCCTTGGGGAATATCCCGATTCTCGGCCAGTTGCTGACCGGAACGGAAAAAGGTGGCGGCATCTTCGCCGCCACCTATCGCATGACGGGACCGTCCAGCGATCCCTCGATCTCGGTCAATCCCTTGGCCGCCCTGGCGCCCGGCTTCCTGCGCCGGTTGTTCGGCTTTACCGGGGATGTGCCGGTGGTGGAGTAGCCTGCCGCCCTCAGGACGCCTTCACCAGGACATGACGCTTCTTGCCGGCGGACAGCTTGATGACGCCGTCGCGCAGGTCGCCGGCACCGACCGGCTGGTTCTCGTCGGACAGGGCGGCATCGTTGACGCGGGCGCCGCCGCCCTTGATCAGGCGGCGCGCTTCGCCGTTGCTGGCGGCGAGGCCGGCGCGGGCGAAGAGGGCGAAGGCGGGGATCCCGGCGGCCAGTTCGTCCTGGGGGATTTCGATGGTGGGCAGGTTGTCGGACAGGCTGCCCTGTTCGAAGACGCGTTTCGCGGTTTCCGCGGCTTCCTCGGCGGCTTCGGTGCCATGGGCCAGGCGGGTGGCCTCGAAGGCGAGCACCTTCTTGGCGTCGTTGATCTCGGCCCCTTGCAGGGCTTCCAGCTTGGCGATCTCGTTCAGCGGCAATTCGGTGAACAGGCGCAGGAAGCGGCCGACATCGGCATCTTCGGTGTTGCGCCAGAACTGCCAGTAATCATAGGGCGACAGGCGTTCGGCATTGAGCCAGACGGCGCCCTGGCCGGTCTTGCCCATCTTGGCGCCCGAGGCGGTGGTGATCAGCGGCGAGGTCAGGCCGAACAGGTCCACCTGGTCGACGCGGCGGCCCAGCTCGACGCCGTTGATGATGTTGCCCCACTGGTCCGATCCGCCCATCTGCAGCATGCAGTCATGGCTGCGGTTCAGCACCAGGAAGTCGTAGGCCTGGAGGATCATGTAGTTGAATTCCAGGAAGGACATCGGCTGCTCCCGCTCCAGCCGCAGCTTGACCGAATCGAAGGTCAGCATGCGGTTGACCGAGAAATGGCGGCCGAAATCGCGCAGGAAGGCGATGTAGTTGATCCGGTCCAGCCAGTCGGCGTTGTTGACCATCTCGGCATCGATCTCGCCCTTGCCGAAGGTCAGGAACTTGGCGAAGACCTGCTGGATCCCGGCCATGTTCCGCGCGATGTCCTCGTCGCTCAGCATCTTGCGGGCTTCGTCGCGGCCGGTGGGGTCGCCGATCCGCGTGGTGCCCCCGCCCATCAGCACTATGGGCTTATGGCCGGTCTTCTGCAGCCAGCGCAGCAGCATGATCTGGATAAGGCTACCCACATGCAGGGAATCGGCGGTGCAGTCGAAGCCAATATAGGCCGTGCGCCGGCCGCTGGCGAGTTGCTCGTCCAGCCGCTCGAGATCGGTGCATTGATGCATGAATCCGCGCTCGGTGACGATGCGCAGGAAGTCGGAGCGGAGCGTCGTCATGACCTGTCCAGAATCGCTTGGAAAAAGAGGCGGCAATCGCTTGCCGGACGAGGGGTCCTTTAGCACAATCGGTTAGATGACACAATTCTTGGGGGCGAAGACGGCGTGACCTCGTATCTTACCGCTTTGGGCCTGATGAGCGGCACCTCCCTGGACGGCGTGGACGCCGCCCTGGTGGAAACCGATGGCGAGACGGTGCGCGCCACCGGCCAAGCCCTGACCGTGCCTTATCCCGACGATCTGCGCGCGCGCCTGCGGGCGGTGCTGGGCGCCGACGGGGCGGAGCGGGAGGCCGAGATCGGGGAAGTCGAGCGCGACATCACCCTGTTCCATGCCGAAGCCGTGGCGACCCTGCTGGGCGTGGCGGGCCTGCCGTCCTCGGCGGTGGATGTGATCGGTTTCCACGGCCATACCATCCTGCACCGGCCCAAGGAGCGCCGTACCCGTCAGATCGGTGACGGCGCGCTGCTGGCGCGCAGCACCGGCATCCGCGTGGTCAACGACTTCCGCACCGCCGATGTGGCGGCGGGCGGGCAGGGGGCGCCGCTGGTGCCGGTCTATCACGGCGCCCTGGCGCGGGGCTTCGAGCGTCCGCTGGCGGTGCTGAATATCGGCGGCGTGGCGAATATCACCTTCATCGACGAGGACGGTTCGCTGCTGGCCTTCGATACCGGGCCGGGCAATGCGCTAATCGACGATTGGGCGCTGAAGCATACCGGGCGGCCGGTGGATGAAGGCGGGGCGCTGGCCGGATCGGGCCGGGCCGGAGAGGCGGCTCTGGCTGCCTTTGCCGCCCATGACTTCTTTGCCGCCAAGCCTCCGAAATCGCTGGATCGTGACGATTTCCGCAGCTTCGCCACGGGGCTGGTGGAGGGCATGGACGCCGCCGACGGCGCGGCGACCCTGACTGCCTTCACCGCCCAGGCGGTGGCGCTGGCGCAGGTGCACCTGCCCCGGCCGCCCCGGCGCTGGCTGGTCTGCGGCGGCGGACGGCGCAACCCGCGCATCATGGCGGCGCTGGCGGATATCCTGCCGGTTCCGGTCGAGGCGGTGGAGAGCGTGGGCTGGGACGGCGACGCCCTGGAGGCCCAGGCCTTCGCCTATCTGGCGGTGCGCAGCCTGCGCGGCCTGCCGCTGACCTGGCCCGGCACCACCGGCGGGCCGAAGCCCATGCCGGGCGGCCGCGTCCACGACCTGCCGGTGCTGGCAGAAAGCCGGTGACGCGGCGGCGGGGCTGAAAGAGAAAAAGCGGGCCGAGGCCCGCTTTTTTTCTATTCCGCCGGTTCCAGTTCGGCGTCTTCCTCGTCTTCGTCCTCCAGGACGGGGGGCGGAAGGGGCCGTTCCTTGGGCAGCAGAGCGACGTCCAGATAATCGTCGAGTGCCAGGTTCAGATGCTCGGTGCGGTTCGAGAAGAAGTGGGTCGCGCCTTCGATCAGGCGGTAGGTCACTTCGATATTACGCTGGCTGTTGAGTTTCTGGGCCAGCTTCGCGACGGCGGCTTCGGGCACGATCTTGTCGTGGGTGCCGTGCAGGATCAGCCCCGAGGACGGGCAGGGCGCCAGGAAGGAGAAGTCGTAGCCGTTGGCGGGCGGCGCCACCGAAATGAAGCCGTCGATCTCGGGCCGGCGCATCAGAAGCTGCATGCCGATCCAGGCGCCGAAGGAAAAGCCGCCGACCCAGCAGGACGAGGCATTGGGATTGAGCGCCTGCATCCAGTCGAGGGCCGAGGCGGCATCCGACAATTCGCCTTGGCCGTTGTCGTATTTGCCCTGCGAACGTCCGACGCCGCGGAAGTTGAACCGCAGGGCCGAGAAGCCGCGCCGGACGAAGGCATGATACAAGGTGTAGACCACCTTGTTGTTCATGGTGCCGCCGTGCCGGGGATCAGGGTGCAGCAGCAACGCCACAGGCGCGTTGGGAAGCTTGCTATGGTGGTAGCGCCCTTCGAGTCGGCCTTCGGGGCCGTTGAATATGACTTCAGGCATCTTGCTCCGCACTACTTAAAGCGCCGGCCCCGGCGAAACCTGACGCCGGGACTCAGGGATGTGAATATCAGGGCTAGAAGTCCGGTTAATCATTCTTGACCGGTTTGGTCGGACATCCTATATTCCCTCTTGAACGAGGTGCCGTCCTAAAGGGCATGCGGATGGGCTTCGTAATTGTATTGTCAGGCATATTAGCATACTTGCAGCCATGGTTTTCAAGAAACTTAACGAAGATATCGCATCCATCCGCGCCCGCGATCCAGCCGCCCGCTCCACTTTGGAGGTGCTGCTGTGCTATCCGGGACTGCATGCACTGATCTTTTACCGCATCGCGCATGCGGCATGGAACAGGCGTTTGCGTCTTTTGGGGAGGTTCCTGTCGCATTTGGGAAAAATGCTGACGGGGATCGAGATCCATCCCGGCGCTCAGGTGGGGGCGCGCCTGTTCATCGACCATGGCACCGGCGTCGTGATCGGCGAGACGGCCGTCATCGGGGATGATTGCACCCTCTATCATGGCGTCACCCTGGGCGGGACCTCGCTGCACAAGGGCAAGCGCCATCCGACCCTCGGCAACGGCGTCATCGTCGGATCGGGTGCCCAGATCCTGGGTCCCATCACGGTCGGGGACGGGGCGCGGATCGGGGCCAATGCGGTGGTGCTGACCGACGTGCCGAAGGACGTGACGATGGTCGGCATCCCGGCACGGATGATCATGCGCCGCAAGGATGTGGACGAGAAATTCTGCGCCTACGGCGTGCCCTCCGAGGATCTGCCTGACCCGGTGGCGCGCGCCATCGAAAGCTTGCGCGCCCAGGTGAGCGTCCTGGCGAACCGGGTGGAGGAGCTGGAAGGCGAGCTTGAAGGACGGGAGCGGTCACAGCCGACCCATCCCCGCGTGATTTCGAGCAAGGACGAGCCGCCTGCCGCCGCTTCCGGCGGTTGACGGTGAAGACAAGGGACGCCGCTTTCGGCGGCTGACGGATTGTAGAGTGGGATACAGGGCCTTCCGATTTGCGGGTCAAGGTCCGGCCAAGAATAGCCGCTGGGGTGACCCGGAGGCCGAAAGCAAGGAGTAAGGGACGTGAAACTCAGCACTAAAGGCCGCTATGCGGTGATGGCCATGGTCGATCTTGCCAGCCATTCCAAGGGAAGCCCCGTGGCTCTGGCCGATATCGCGGAACGCCAGGAAATCTCGCTGTCCTATCTGGAACAGCTGTTCGGCAAGCTGCGCAAGGGCGGCCTGGTCAAGAGCGTGCGCGGTCCTGGCGGCGGTTACCTGCTGTCGCGTCCGGCGCCGCAGATGCGCATTTCCGACATCATCCTGGCGGTGGACGAGCCGATCCAGACCACCCGCTGTACCCCCGGCTCGCCGGCGGGCTGCCACAGCAACAACGGCCGTTGCCTGACCCATGACCTGTGGGAAGAGCTGGGCAACCACATCTACCTGTATCTCAGCTCGGTGGCCCTGTCCGACGTGGTGGAACGTCGCGTCCTGGGGACCAGCGGCATGTTCCACGGCAGCCACCAGCAGAACAGCGACAGCACGGTTGCCGCCGAGTAATACGGGTTCGATAAAGGAGTTCCGACAGCCATGACACGCGCCGCCTATCTCGACTGGAACGCCACTGCGAAGGTGCGTCCAGCCGTGATCGCGGCGATGGCGGAAGCCTTGGCCGAAGGGGGCAATCCGTCTTCGGTCCACCGCTTCGGGCGTCAGGCCAAGCGCCGCCTGGAACAGGCCCGCGACGCGGTCGCCGCTCTGGTCGGGGCCTGCGCCACCGAGGTGACCTTCACCTCGGGCGGCACCGAGGCCAACGCCCTGGCCCTGCAGGGCAGCGGACGCGAGCGTGTCCTGGTTTCCGCGGTCGAGCATCCTTCGGTGCTGAAGGCGGTGGCGGAGGCGGAACTGATCCCGGTCGATACCGAGGGACGGGTGGATCTGGCGGCGCTGGAGCATCTGCTGGCCAGCGACAGCCGCCCGGCCATCGTGTCGGTGATGGTCGCCAACAACGAGACGGGCGTGATACAGCCCGTCGCGCAGGTGGCCGAGATCGCCCATCGCCATGGCGCGCTGGTCCATGCCGATGCCGTCCAGGCGGCCGGCAAGATCGCCCTGTCCATGGCGGAACTGGGGGCCGATCTGATCAGCCTGTCGGCGCACAAGCTGGGCGGGCCGCAGGGTGTCGGCGCTCTTGTCGCCGCCCATGACGGGGTGCCGCTGAAGCCCCTGCTGCAAGGCGGGGGGCAGGAGCGGCGCCTGCGGGCGGGGACGGAGAATCTGCCCGGCATCGTCGGCTTCGGCGAGGCGGCGCGCGAGGCGCTTGAGGGTTTGGAGGGCATGGCCCGCGTTACGGCTCTGCGCGAGCGGCTGGAACGCGAGGCCCAGGCCCTGGGGGGAACGGGCATGGTGCTGTTTGGCGGGAATGCCGAACGCCTGCCCAATACCTCCTGCCTGGCCCTGCACGGCGTCAAGGCCGAGTTGCAGGTGATGGCTTTGGATCTGGCCGGGGTGGCGGTAAGCGCCGGTTCGGCCTGTTCCTCGGGCAAGGTCACGGCCTCCCATGTGCTGCAGGCCATGGGGGCGGCGGAACGGCTGGCGTCATGCGCCATCCGGGTCAGCCTGGGCTGGGACAGCACCGAGGAGGATGTTGAAATGTTCCTGGCTGCATGGGGCAAGTTGGCCTCGCGCGCCGGAAAGAGCGACGGTATTGCGGCGTGATGCGCCGCACGAGGAAGGGAATGACCACATGACCGCTGTGACGCAGGACAAGAAGCAGGGTATCGGCAACGTCCGCAAGATGCCCATTTATCTCGATTACCAGGCGACCACCCCCTGCGATCCGCGCGTGGTCGAGGCCATGCTGCCCTGGTTCACCGAGAAATTCGGCAATCCGCATTCGCGCAACCACGCCTATGGCTGGGAAAGCGAGGAAGCGGTCGAGAAGGCGCGTGCGCAGGTCGCCGCCATCATCGGCGCGGATCCCAAGGAAGTGATCTTCACCTCGGGCGCCACCGAATCCAACAACCTGGCGCTCAAGGGCGTGGCTCACTTCTACAAGGACAAGAAGGACCACATCATCACTTGCGTGACCGAGCATAAATGCGTGCTCGACAGCGCCCGCCACCTGGAGCAGGAAGGCTTCAAGGTCACCTATCTGCCGGTCAAGCAGAACGGCCTGATCGACCTGGACCAGCTGCGCGACGCCATCACCGACAAGACCGCCCTGGTCTCGATCATGGCGGTCAACAACGAGATCGGCGTGATCCAGCCGCTGGCCGAGATCGGTGCCATTTGCCGCGAGAAGGGCGTGTTCTTCCATACCGACGCCGCCCAGGCCGTCGGCAAGATCCCGCTCGACGTCAACGAGATGAAGATCGACCTGCTCAGCGTCTCGGGCCACAAGTTCTATGGCCCCAAGGGCATCGGTGCGCTTTACGTCCGCCGCCGTCCCCGTGTGCGCCTGCAGGCCCTGATCAATGGTGGCGGCCAGGAACGCGGCATGCGTTCGGGCACCCTGGCGACCCCGCTTTGCGTCGGCCTGGGTGAGGCCTGCGCCATCGCCCAGGCGGAAATGGGAGCCGAGACCGAACGCCTGCGCATGCTGCGCGACCGCCTCTACAAGGGCATCATGGACCAGCTGCCGGAAGTCTATCTGAACGGCGACTTCGACCAGCGCATCCCCGGCAACCTCAACCTCAGCTTCGCCTATGTGGAAGGCGAGGGGCTGATGATGGGCATCAAGGATCTGGCCGTGTCCTCCGGTTCGGCTTGCACCTCGGCCTCGCTGGAGCCGTCCTATGTGCTGCGCGCCCTGGGCGTCGACATCGAAATGGCTCATACCAGCCTGCGGCTGGGCCTCGGCCGCTTCTCCACCGAAGAGGATGTGGATCAGGCGGTCGAGCATATCGTCACCTCAGTCAAGCGACTGCGTGAGATGAGCCCGCTGTGGGAAATGGCCCAGGAAGGCGTGGACATTAAGTCCATCGAATGGGCCGAACACTGATTTCTGGAGGAAAAGAAAATGGCGTATAGCGACAAGGTCGTCGATCACTACGAAAACCCCCGCAATGTCGGCTCGTTCGGCAAGGACGAGGCCGGTGTCGGCACCGGCCTGGTCGGCGCTCCGGCCTGCGGCGACGTGATGAAGCTGCAGATCAAGGTCAGCCCCGAAGGCATCATCGAGGATGCCAAGTTCAAGACCTTCGGCTGCGGTTCGGCCATCGCGTCCAGCTCGCTCGTCACCGAATGGGTGAAGGGCAAGACCCTGGAGGAAGCGGCGGCCATCAAGAATACGGAAATCGCCCAGCATCTGGCTCTACCGCCGGTCAAAATCCACTGTTCGGTGCTGGCCGAGGATGCTATCAAGGCCGCGATCTCCGATTACAAGGCCAAGTCCGGGGGCAAGACCGAGGCGGCGGAATGACGTCGTCTCCGATCTGGTCGGAGAAGAAGGTAATTCTGCTAGGACGGAGTGGGGCATGACGGAACGCAAGGCGCCCATAACTATCACCGAAGCCGCGGCCGAGCGCGTCAAGGCGCTGCTTGCCAGCCGCGGCAAGCCCTCGGTCGGCATCCGCATCGGTGTGCGCACCAAGGGCTGCTCGGGGATGTCCTACACGCTGGAATTCGCCGACGAGAAAACGCCCTTTGACGAAGTGATCGAAAAGGACGGCGTGACCGTCCTGATCGATCCCAAGGCCTCCATGTTCATCTTCGGGACCGAAATGGATTTCGTCGAAGAGAAGATGCAGTCGGGCTTCGTCTTCCGCAATCCCAACGAAAAGGGCCGGTGCGGCTGCGGCGAATCCTTCCACGTCTGATGTCGCCGACGGACTTTTCTTCCTACGATGCCGACCGGAGCTTGCGGGTTCCGGCGGCTTCGGTCCCTGCTACGGGTTGACCATGAACCAGACTCCAGAAGTTCAGAACCCGGGCGCAGAGGTCACTCCCTGCTGGTCCTGCAAGGGACCCGTTGCCGGCCGCGCCTTGTTCTGTTCCACCTGCGGCGCGATCCAAGGGCCGGGCAATCTCGACCATTTCACGCGCCTGGGCCTGCCCCGGCGTTTCGCCGTGGAACAGGCCGAACTGGACCGCCAGTATTTCGGCTTCCAGCGGCGCCTGCATCCCGACCGTTTCGCCACGCGCAGCCCGCGCGAGAAGGCGCTGTCCCAGGTCCAGGCCACCGCGCTGAACGAGGCCTACAACACGCTCAAGGACCCGCTCAAGCGCGCGGCCTATCTGCTGCGCCTGTCCGGCCGCAAGGTCGATGTCGAAAGCGCGGGGACCATCGACGATCCCCAGTTGTTGATGGAATCGATGGAAATGCGCGAGGCCCTGGCCGAGGCGGACAGCGTGGAGGAGGTTTCGCGCCATCTCTCCGAAGCCGAGGCCAATATCGCCGACAGCCACAAGGATCTGGCCGCGGCTTTCGCCGCCGACGACCTGGACGAGGCGGGACGGCTGGTCACGCGACTGAAATATTTGGGCAAGCTGGCCGACGAGGCGCGACAGCGCCGGGCCAAGCTGGCCGCGATGAAGTGAGGCTTTGATGCTGCTGCAAATCCACGAACCCGGCGAGACGCCGCTCCCGCATGCGGACGAGCGCGGCCTGGCCGTCGGGATCGATCTCGGGACCACGAATTCCGTCGTCGCCATTGCCCTTGATGGCTCGCCTGCCGTCCTGCGCAATGCCGAAGGCTCGGGCTTGGTGCCGTCCGTCGTCGCCTATAGCGAGGACGGCTCCGTCGTGGTGGGCAAGGAGGCCAGCAAGCAGCTTCTCGACCGCCCCGAAACGGTGGTCAGTTCCGTCAAGCGCCTGATGGGGCGTGGCGCGGGCGATGTGAAGGCCTTGGCCGGAACCTTGCCCTTCGTGCTGGACGAGGCCGCCGAGGGCGGCATGGTGCGTCTGAAGGTCGCCGGACGCTCGCTGACGCCGGTCGAGGTTTCGGCCGACATCCTGCGCGCCCTGAAGGCCAAGGCCGAGGAAAGCCTGGACGGCACCGTCGGCCGGGCGGTCATCACCGTGCCCGCCTATTTCGACGACGCCGCCCGCAGCGCCACCAAGGATGCCGCCAAGCTGGCGGGAATCGAGGTTCTGCGCCTGGTCAACGAACCCACCGCCGCCGCCTTGGCCTATGGCCTGGACAATGCCGCCGAGGGGCTTTACGCCGTCTACGACCTGGGGGGCGGCACCTTCGACATTTCCCTGCTGCGCATGGAAAAGGGCGTCTTCCAGGTGCTGGCCACCGGCGGCGATGCGGCCTTGGGCGGCGACGACTTCGATCATGAAGTGGCGGAATATTTCCTCGCCGAACGGGCGCGCGAGCTGGGCGAGGCGCAGATCACCCCGGACGAGGCCAAGCAGGCCCTGATGACCGCCCGGCTGGCCAAGGAATGCCTGAGCAGCCGCGACAGCGGCGAATGGGTGATCGAAGTGGACGGACGGCAGAGCCGCCATGTCCTCGACCGGAACGGCTTCGAGGCCCTGATCGCCGCCGAGGTGGACCGCACCATCGAGCTTTGCCGCAATGTCCTGGAGGATGCGGGCGTGCAGCCGCAGGACGTCCACGGCGTGGTGCTGGTGGGTGGTTCGACCCGCGTGCCGCTGGTGCGTCGCCGCGTGGCCGAATTCTTCGGCAAGGAACCGCTGGCCGACATCAATCCCGACGAGGTCGTCGCCGTGGGCGCCGCCTTGCAGGCAGAAGCCCTGACGGTGGGATCGGATACCCTGCTGCTGGACGTGACGCCGCTGAGCCTGGGTATCGAGACCATGGGCGGCATAGTCGAGAAGGTGATCCCGCGCAACACGCCGATTCCCGTGGCGATGGCCCAGGAATTCACGACCTACCAGGACGGCCAGTCGGCGATGGCTATTCACGTGCTCCAGGGCGAGCGCGAGATGGCCGACCAGAACCGCTCGCTCGCGCGCTTCGAACTGCACGGCATTCCGCCGATGACGGCCGGGGCGGCACGTATCCGCGTCACCTTCGCGGTGGATGCCGACGGGCTGCTGACCGTCAGCGCCGAGGAAACCACCACCGGCGTCGAGCAGCATGTGGCGGTCAAGCCGTCCTACGGCCTGACGGACGACGAAATGGCGCAAATGCTGCGAGACAGCATGGAACATGCCCGCGAGGACATGGAGACTCGCCTGCTGGCCGAGGCCCGTGTCGAGGCCCGCCGGGCCGTCCTGGCGGTGCGTTCCGCGTTGGATGCCGATCAGGACCTCTTGTCCGATGACGAACGAACGGCTATCCATGCGGCCATGAACGGTGTCGAAGAGGCGGTGGCGGGCGTGGACCGCGATGCCATCTCGGCTGCCGTCGAGGCGCTGGACGGCGCCACCCGGTCTTTCGCCGAACGCCGCATGGATCGCGGCATCCGTTCGGCCCTGGCGGGGGTGAGCGTGGACCGGTTGGAAAACAAGGTGGAAGGGCGGGACTGATCCCGCTCCCGCATTAGCATGGAGAGAGGCTGAATGCCCAAGATGACCTTCATCGACCCGGACGGCACCCGGCATGAAGTCGAGGCGCCCGAGGGCCTGTCGGTCCTGGAGATCGCCCACCGCAACAAGATCGAGCTGGAAGGTGCCTGCGAAGGCTCGCTGGCCTGCTCGACCTGCCATGTGATCGTGGCGCCGGAATGGTTCGACAAGCTGTCGGAAGCCAGCGAGGACGAGGAAGACATGCTCGACCTGGCCTTCGGCCTCAGCTCGACCTCGCGCCTGGGTTGCCAGATCATCATGAGCAAGGATCTTGACGGCCTGGAAGTGTCCCTGCCTGCCGCCACCCGCAACATGATGGTCGACAAGTAAGGGCATTCCGCCATGAAGTGGACCGATATCCACGATATCGCCATTGAGCTGGAAGAGGCTCATCCCGATGCGGACAACGTGAACCTGCGTTTCACCGATCTGCATCGCTGGGTCTGCGAACTTCCCGGCTTCGACGACGATCCGCAGAAATCGAACGAAAAGATCCTCGAAGCCATCCAGATGGCCTGGATCGAGGAACGCAGCTAAGGCTGAGGCAAGGGCGCCCTTTAGGGCGCCCTTGTTGTTTGCAGGATTTCTTGAGCTCCTGACGAGCGGACCAAAGGCTTCCAGGGGATCCAAGGGCCTAAGGCCCTTGGCGGGTGCAGGGCGGCGCCCTGCATATTGCCCCTTATTCTCACCCCATGAAGAACAGCACCGCCATCACCAGCCCGACGACCACGATGCCGCCGCGCAGCAGGGCGGGGGGCAGACGGCGGGCGACGGAGGCTCCGGCATAGCCGCCCAAAGTGGCGGCGACCATCATGATGGCGGCTTCGGGCCATTCGACGATACCGGCGGCGGCGAAGGTGACGGCGGCGATCAAGGCGAGGACGGCCGAGAGCACGTTCTTCAGGCCGTTCATGCTGTTCAGGTTGACCATGCCGAGCAGACTGAACAGGGCCAGCAGTAGGATTCCCAGGCCGCCGTTGAAATAGCCGCCATAGATGGAGACGACGAACAGCGAGACCACCACCGTCAGGCGGCTGTTCGCGGCACGTCCGCGCAGCCACAGGGCCAGCTTCGGTCCGAAGGCGAAGAGGGCGGTGGCGATCAGCAGTAGCCAGGGCACGATGCTGCGGAAGACTTCGGCAGGCGTGACCAGCAGCAGCAAGGCCCCGGCCAGGCCGCCCAACAGGCCCACGACCAGCAGGCCGGGAATGCCGATTCCGGCGACGGGCGAGAGATCCTTCCGGAAACTGACGGCGCTGCCGATATAGCCGGGCAGCACCGCCACGGCGCTGGTGGCATTGGCCTGGATGGGCGGCATGCCGGTGAAAATCAGCGCCGGCAGCGTCAGGAATGTGCCGCCGCCCGCCACGGCATTGAGCCCGCCCGCCAGGAAGGCGGCCACGGCCAGCAATAAGAAGGACAAATCCGTTCTCCCTGAATGTCGTTCCTGCGTCCTGTGCGGCGCAGCTTGACTCCAGCTATGGCGGGAGGCGAGATTGGTCTGATAATTGGTATGAAAAAGGAATGAGGGGAAATATGGCCCAGCGCCAGTCCAGAAGCACCGGCTTGGAGCGTCTCCGGACCTATCTTGCGGAACAGGGTTTCGAACCGCAGCAGAAACTGCCGCCCGAGCGGGAACTGGCCCCGCTGCTCGGCATCAGCCGTACGACCCTGCGCGCCTGCCTCGAAACGCTGGAAACGGAAGGGCTGGTCTGGCGCCATGTCGGGCAGGGCACGTTCTACGGCAAGCGGCCGGGCAGCAATGCGGTGCGTCTGTCCCTGCTGGTCGAGATGGCTTCCCCCTGGGACATCATGGAGGCCCGCCTGCTGCTGGAGCCGCAGGTGGTGGTGGCCGCCAGCAAGGCCGCGACGCCCGACCAGATCGCCTTCCTGCGCTCCTGCGTGAAGGCGGGACGGGAAGCGAAGAACATCCATCGCTGCGAAGTGGCCGATGCCGAATTCCATTCCGCCCTGGCCCGTGCCACCGGCAATCCCGTCTTCGTCAGCTTCCTGGAATTCCTGGCGGGCGCGCGGGGGAGGGCACGCTGGCAGCGGGAATGGCTGCGCACCTATCACCATATCGGTGAGGACGAATTCCGCGGCGGCCACAGCGACCACCACCAAGCCATCGTCGATGCCATCGCCGCCCGCGATGCCGTGCGGGCCGAGGCCATGATGCGCCATCACCTGACGGCGGTGTATGACGCGATGAAGCAGGCGGCCGGGGAAGGAGTATAAGGGCTACTGGCTGTAGCCCTTGCTGGTGCGCGTCTGGTCGATGCTGCCGCGCTCGGACTGGCCTTGCGCATCCGGCGGATCCTCGCTGTTTTCCTTGCGGGCGGCATGCTTGAAGTCGGGATGGTCGCGGCGCTGCCAGTCCGGGTCATGCTCGGCCCGGGCCTCGCCCTGATGCACGGCGCGTCCTTCGGCCTGTTTCTGCGCCAGATAGTCCTGGTCGGCGTCGTTGCCCAAATCCTCCCCGGCGCCGGACAATTCCCTTTCCGCCTGGGCCCAATGGTCGAACTCCTTTCCTTCCGGTCGCCCTTCGGCCTCCCAGATCTCGTAGGCGCGCCGCCGCACCTGTTCCATTCGATTGCTCTGGGACGTCCATCCCATGGCGTCTCTCCTTTTCCGAAGTTCGGGGCGGGGGCGTAAGGCGTGATGCAGTCAATCTGCATCACGCTCTAGATTTATATTCTTGCCCTCGCCGGGCGCGCGTCTCCGCTCGCTCGACGCTCTAGTGCTGGCTGTCGTCGGGATGTTCGGCATCGCCCGGCCGGGCGTCGAAACCGGCCTCGGCGAAGACTTCCCGCTCCGCCTGGGCCCAGTGCTCATGCTGATGGCCGCTGGGCCGCCCCTGGCTTTCCCAGATTTCATAGGCCCGCTGGCGGATCTTGTCATAGGCCGCATCGGCCAGCATGCTTTCATCCATGTCGGGCGGGACTTTGGTGGTCGGGGCTTTCTTTCCTTCCATGGTCCTTCTCCTGTCTGGGGCGCGACGATCCTGATTGAACAGGCCGGGGCAGGGATGGTTCATGGTTCGAAAGGGCGGGCATGAAAAAAGCGGGAAGACTGGCTTCCCGCTTTGCTTCCATCAGGCCGTGATCACTCGGCGGCCTTGCGTTCCTCGGCCTCGGGGACGATGGGACCGGTCCAGGGGATCAGCGCGCGGCCGTCGAAGGCCAGGCGGCGGGGCTTGATGCGGTCGACCAGTTCCGTGCCGTCCAGGCCGACGCGCAGGATATCGCCGTCGCTCACCACCGTGGCATCCTCCACCCCGCAGGACAGGGCCAGGCTGGCATGGGCTTCCAGATGCTCGGGCATGCCATGGACCGGTACGGCGAAGCGGGGGCGGATCAGCCGGTACATGCGTTGCAGGTCTTCACGCCGCGGGTGGCCCGAGACATGGACGGGGGCCTCGGCGGGGGTGATCACCTCGATGCCGCGCTTGGTCAGATGGTGGCGGATCTCGTCGATGGCGGCTTCGTTGCCGGGGATGGCGCGGGCCGAGAAGATCACCGTATCGCCGCGTTCCAGCCACAGCTCCCGGTGATCGTCCCGCGCGATGCGGCTCAGGGCGGCGCGTTCCTCGCCCTGGCTGCCGGTGCAGAGCAGGACCAGGTTGCGCCGGTCCGTCCACGAGGCCTCTTCCAGGCTCATGAAGGGCGGGATGTCGTCGAGATAGCCGGAGACGCGGGCGATGGCTTCCATGCGCAGCAACGAACGCCCGGCCAGCACCACCTTGCGGTCATTGGCCTTGGCCGCCAGGGCGACGGCCTTCATGCGGGCGATATTGCTGGCGAAGCCGGCGACGGCGATGGCGCCCTTGCGCCCGGCGAAGGCGGCGGCCAGCCCGGCGCGCGCTTCGGCTTCCGATCCGGTGCTGCCCTCGACGGTGGCATTGGTGCTGTCGCACATCATTGCCAGCACGCCTTCATCGCCCAGGCGCTTCAGGGCCTCCATATCGGCCAATTGCCCGACACCCGGTTCCGGATCGAACTTCCAGTCGCCGGTATGGAAGACGGTCCCGGCATTGGTGCGGATCGCCAGGCCGAAGGGTTCCGGTATGGAATGGGTCATGGCGATGGGCTCGATGCGGAAGGGCCCGACCTTGAATTCCTTGCCGCCCTGGAAGCTGTGCAGGCGCACGTCCCCCAGGCTGCCCGCCTCCTTCAGCCGGTCGCGGATCAGCCGGGTGGCGAAGGGCGAGGCATAGATGGGGCAGGAGAGACGCGGCCAGAGATGATGGATCGCGCCGATATGGTCCTCATGGCCATGGGTGACGACCAGCCCGACCACGTCCTGCATGCGCTGTTCGATGAAATAGGGATCGGCCATCACCGAATCGATGCCCGGCGCCTCGTCGCCCATGAAGGCGACCCCGGCATCGACGATCAGCCACTTCCCGGCATGGCCGTAAAGCGCCATGTTCATGCCGATGCGCGAACAGCCGCCCAGGGGCAGGAACAGGATTTCATGCTCGCCCGGACGCGGCCCCGTCGCCTTGCGGCGGACAAGCGCCCGCTTGGGCGCGGTCTTGGGCAGACTCGTGCCGTGATGCGGCGCCTTGCGCCGCTGCTTCTTCAGGATTTTCATTCTTCTTCTTTGCAACAAAAGCCGGCATTCGACGCTGCCGGACCAGCGTGCATCGCTCGTCGATGCTGAATCTCGTGTGAAGGAGGGCGATCCGTGATCGCCTGTCATTCGCCTCCCAAGGCTGCGGCCGGTGACGGGCGCCCTGGGAGGCCCTTCCGCCTGTGTCATCGGCGGCGCCAGGGGAGGGGGCTGCCAGTCCGACGACGCGGAAGGAAGGGGAATTCCGTGTGTGGGCCATTTTGGCCCATTGGTCAAGGAAGCTGTAGATGGCGCGCGGAAGCGGCCCGCGCAAGACCGATGCGGAAAAATGAAAGTGGCATGAAAAAAGCTGTTGACCTTGGGGTGTTGGTTGGCCTAAAAACCGGCCTCCCGACGACGGGACGGACGGCGAGGCGGCGCGATGCGCCGGTAGGATTGTCCGGGCTCTTTGACAAGTGAAGACGGAAGGGATGCGCAGGCGGCGGTGACCGGAAATGGTCTTGCTTCTTGTGCATCTTAAAAGAGAAACACGCTCTATTGAGATATGTGCAGGAAGCGAGCTCTTGATTGCTGACATGGTCAGCAAGTCAACTTGAGAGTTTGATCCTGGCT
>NZ_SBHN01000018.1 GCF_006980715.1 Telmatospirillum sp. J64-1 | reverse complement strand
ATCGGTTGCAGAAGTGGGACGGTTAGAAAAAACAAAAACCCCAGGCAGAAAGCCCAGGGTTTCTCAGCATTTCAGGGACCGTTGCAGAAATGGGACGGGGTTGGAAGCGATTTTGAGTCGCGTGCGTCTACCAATTCCGCCAAGGGGCCTTGGGGAGGGAAAGGGAGAATACACGCGGCGCATGCGCCCGTCCAGCCTCTCTTTATGGCGTTCCGAAAGGCTTCTTCGTCCTTCAGGAGTGGAGTGGTCGGCGTTTGAAGCGAAGTGGAAAAGCCGATAAAGTTCCTTAGGTTATTTGCTCGGGAAGGGGGGGAGCCGAATGAGCCGCAATGCCAAAGTGCTGGATCGCAAGGTCTTCTATGCGGGGCAAGTGGTCTTCAAGGAAGGGGATGAAGGGGACCGCGCTTATTTGATCCAGGACGGAGAGGTGCAGATTTCCAAGAATACCGTGCGCGGACCCGTCATCCTGGGCAATCTCGGCAAAGGGGAGTTGTTCGGTGAGATGGCTTTGATCGACGACCAGCCGCGCATGGCCACCGCCACGGTGCTGGGCACCACGACCTGCGTCGTCATCAACCGGATGACCTTCAACGAGAAACTCCAGAGTGCGGACCCGTTCGTGCGTGGGCTTTTGAACATCTTCGTGCGCAATATCCGCAACCTGTCGAAATAGCGAGAGAAGGGGCAGGGGGTGAGGCTGCTGCGCAAGCTGGTTCTGGGAATGGCGGCGGCCTTGGCCATTCTGCTGGTGGTATTGCCGCTGCTCCTGATGCTGGCCTATCGCTTCGTGCCGCCGCCGGGCACGCCGCTGATGCTGATCCGCCTCGCCCAGGGCGAAGGGCTGGAGAAGGATTGGGTGCCGCTTTCCTCCATCTCCTCGAACCTGCAACGGGCGGTGATCGCTTCGGAAGACAGCCGCTTCTGCACCCATCGCGGCTTCGATTGGGGGGCCATCGAACATGCGGTGGCGCAATGGCGCGAAGGCGGGCGGGTGCTGGGTGCCAGCACCATTTCCATGCAGACCTCGAAGAACCTGTTCCTGTGGCCCGACCGTACCATGCTCCGCAAGGGGGTCGAGGCCTGGCTGACGGTCCTGCTGGAGACCGTCCTGCCCAAGCAGCGCATCCTGGAAATCTATCTCAACATCGCCGAATGGGGACCTGGGATCTATGGCGCCGAGGCCGCCGCCCGCACCCATTTCGGGAAATCCGCCCAGAACCTGACGACGCGCGAGGCCGCCCTGCTGGCTGCCGTCCTGCCGGCTCCGCGCAGCTGGTCGCCGTCCCGGCCGTCCAACCATGTCTCCCGCCGCGCCGCCACCATCCAGGCCCGCCTGGCCCATGTGCGGCTGGGGGCGGACGGTCCCTGCCCGGGCTAGGGCTGTTCATCCTTCCCGGAGCCCGCGTGACGCGCCCCTGCCGGGGCTGGGCGAGCGGCATCAGGGCGAAAGATGCGCCACAGCCACGACTTTCGGAAAGGTTGGTCGCGCAGGAAGCGGATTCGTATTGCGCGGGAACGCGACTTTGCCCATATCAAGCTCCCCGTCCAGCCCGAGTCCGGCCTGGGCGGAGGTCGGAGCCGTGCCCGATGACCGGCACGGCTTTGCCCGGCGGATGAGCTTTTCTATGGAGGAACGGGTCGCATGGCTCGGCGGGATATTCAGCAGGGACAGCATTATCGCAAGATGGATGCGGATTCGGTCTGGGAGGTGATCGGTCTCACCGACGACCGCGAAGGCATCCGTCATGCCCGGTTGGCGCGGGTGGGGGATCCCTCCAACATCAAAATGATTTCGGTCTCCGCGTTGCGGGACAGCAAGCTCTACAAATTGCTGCCGACTCCCGCCCCGTCCAGCGAGGCCTGAAGGCCCGTCCATCTTTCGGAGTGCCGGGTGCCGCATCAGGGGCGGCCCCGGCATTTTGTTTGCCTATCCCGGTCTAGGTATGCCTTTTTCTAGCCATATTACGGGCGTACCACCTTCGCCGAATTCAGCCGGGAGTTCGACATGAGCATGTCTCGCCGCCGCCGCCAAGGCGAACGCCGCAAGCAATTGTGGATCGCCACCACGAAGATAGGTTTTTTTGCCGCCGTGATCGGTGTCACGGCCTATTACTCCTATCAAGTGGGGCAGGAATTGTCGCGCGAGGAAATCGTCAGCCTGCAGGGTGAAATCCAGCGGCTGAGCGTGGCCGATGGCGAGCAGCGCGAACAGATCGCCGAGCTTCAGGACCGTCTCGAAGGGGCGCGGACCGAGGCCGCCGAATTCAAGACGCTGTACGAGCAGGTGGCGCCCAGCCCCGAGATGCGGGAGATCATCGCCAGCGTCCAGGGCAAGATGGCCGAGGGCCTGAGCGCCGACCGCATCAGCTTCGCCATTTCCCAGGCTCGCAATCCACGTAGCTGCAGCGAGGTCGAAGCGCGCCGCTTCATCGCCAAGACCGAGAATTACGACGGCCCGAACACCTGGGTACGTTTCCACAGCCTGATCACCGTCACCGGCAGCGGCGTCGCCGCCAATGGCGGCCGGGAAGAACGCTACGATCCCAACGAGCCGGTGACCGTCACCTTCACGCCGCTGGGCGGCCAGCCCCAGGAAGTGAAGGGCAAGCTTCCCTTGCAGCATGCCATGGTCCTTCGGGGGCATGAATATCGCTTCACCGTCGCGCCGGGATCCTCTCCGGGGTTCATGGAAGTCACCGGCGACCGCTGCGAATACAAGACGAGCTGATTTCCTGGTGCCTTGGTGGTGAGAATGAGGAACCGCCAAGGCACATAGTCTGAGAAGCGGCCATGCTTCGAGACGGCCCTACGGGCCTCCTCAGCATGAGGTTAACATATTGAGATATTTGGTTAATTAGCCTCATGCTGAGGAGCCGCAGAGCGGCGTCTCGAAGCATGGGGCGGGCCCGGCGAGGGCTGGAGCATGATGCGGATCGTCCGCGTGCATGCTTCTGGAAAGAAGAAAGGCCGCCACGGGAACCGTGGCGGCCTTTTTTGGGGTCGAGGCAGCCCAAGGGGGATTTGGGGGGTCAGGCTGCCTCTATTAAGGCCACCGTGGGGGCGATGGCCACGGCCCGGGGGAGGGGCCGATCCCAATTTCAAGATGCCTTTGGAGGGGGGGCTGAGGTCATGATTCTTGGTTTTTGGACCACGCCCGGCTTATGCCCTGCGTCTCTCCTCTCCGTTTGTTTTTCGCGGTTGGAACCGTCTTGGTCTTGAGCGGAGTATGGCCTGAGGCGCCGAGGATTGGAACAGGTCAGGTGGGGTAATTCCGGCGTTTTTGACTGCCCGATGGTCCTAACTCGGCCTGGGGAGTGCCTCTATTACCTTCGGTTTTGTTGTGCCGGGACACTCTCTCGCTGCGTCAGTTCTTCGGCCTCGGCCGTCCGCCGCCATTCCGCTTCCATCCTTGGGGCCAGGACCTGCCAGCCCTTGGACAACAAGGCGAAATCGTCGCGCTTGATGACGAGGCAGCAGCCGTTCTCCAGGGCGGTGACGGTGCTTTGGCGGGTCTTCTCGCCTTTCAGCGCGCTCTCGCCGAAGACACCGCCGCGTTCGATGATCTCGATCGTGTCCGCCCCCCGCGACTTGCGCTCGAACCGGCCCGCCATGACGATGAAGAAGGGGCCGCAGGCATCGCCCTCGCGGAAGACGACATCGCCCTCGCGATAGTGGGACTGGAAGATCGCGGGCTCCATCCGCTGGACCACCTTCACCAGATTGCGGCGCAGGAACAGGCCCAGCAGCCAGTCCACGGCGACCCGGGTCTTGGTCGCCGCGCCGGGCAGCATGCCGAGATAGAGCAGGCGCCAGAGGAAGAAGGCGGGAAAGCCGGAAATGTTGACGCCCAGGATATTGGCGATTCCGCGCTGTCCGCCCAGCGAGGCCAGCTGTCCCTTCGAGCGGTAATGGAAGGGGGTCATCGGCTCGCCCCGCGCCTGGGCCACCAGATTGGCGGCAAGCACCTTGGCCTGCTGGCGGGCCGCCTGGGCGGTGGGCGGGGCGGCGGTGGGCGGCGGCACCTCGACTTTCGGATCATCGGCGCGGCGATGGGGCCGGGAATCGGCCGGGGGCGGTTCGGCGGGAACCGCCGCCGCATCGCCAAGGGCCCAGACCCCGTCCTGGCCGGGCACGCGCAGGCAATGATCGGTGGCGATGCGGCCGCGCTGCTTGGCGATGGGCAGTTCGGCCAGCAGGGGCGGCGGGCTGTTGCCGATGGTGGCGATGATCGTCATGCCGTGGATCAGCCGCCCATCGCTCAGTTCGACCGTGTCGCTGGAGGCCGACTTGACGCCCTGGCCGGTATAGATCTCCACGCCGCGCTTCTGCAGCCGCCGCAAGGCATAGGCCGACAGGTTCTCGGGCATTTCGGCCAGGATGGTGGGGGCGTATTCGATCAGGGCGAAACGCAATTCCTCGCGCCGGATATGCGGATAGAAGCGCAAGGCGCTGCTCAGCATATGCTCCATCTCGCCCAGCACCTCGACACCGGACAGGCCGCCGCCGATCACCGCGAAGGTCAGCAGGCGGCGCTTGAGCTCCGGCTCCTCGGTGATGTCGGCCTGTTCCAGGCAGTCGACCAGGTGGTTGCGCAGGGCGAAGGCGTCGCTGAGGTCCTTCATGGTGAAGGCGTGGTCGGCCAGGCCGGGAAAGCGCGACAGGTCGACCCGGCTGCCCATGGCTATGACCAGCTGGTCATAGCCGATCTTGCGCAGCTTGCGCCCCATCCCCTGGACGACCTCGATCTCGCGCCGTTCCAGGTCGATGCCCACCACCTGGGCCTCGCGCACCTTGATGGAATTGGGCAGCAAACGGCGCAAAGGGGCAACGGCATCCGAGGCCTCGATGGTCCCGGCCACGACTTCCGGCAGAAGCGGCTGAAAGACGAAGTAGTTTTCCTCGTCGATGATTTCGACGTCGAACAGATCGCTGTGGCGGGCAAGATGGCGGGCCGTGAACATGCCGCCGAAACCGGCTCCCAGGATCAGTACGCGTTGCTTCTGCATCGCCGCCTCCTCTCGCCGTGTGGGGTGGTATCGCGCGAGGAGGCATATGCGCTTGCGCCTTTTCAGGCGCAAGCCGTGCTATCGGGGGAGGTGCGGTCCGCCGCTTCAGGTTCAGGCGGCGTCCTTCTTCTTCTTTTTCTTCTTCTTTTTCTCGGCCTCGGCGGCGGCTTCGCCGTCCCGCATCACCTTGATGTCCTGGATGATGTTCAGGCCCAGCCGCTCGGCGGCGGCGCGCTGGACGGAGGGATCGAGCGGCGGGGGCAGCAGGTTGACGCCCTGGGCCAGGGTTTCGGTGGCGATTTCCAGGGCGCGGACGCGCGCATGCCATTTCTGGTTGGCGGGGATGGCATGCCAGCGGCCGGCCGGCGTCGAGGTGCGGGCGAACATCTCGTCGGTTGCCTGCTCGTATTCCTTCCAGCGTCCCCGGTTGCGGATATCCTCTTCCGTGATCTTCCAGCGTTTGTAGGGATTGCTCAGGCGTTCGGAGAAGCGCCGGAGCTGTTCGTCGGGCGTGATGTGCAGGAATAGCTTGACGATGCGCACCCCGTCATCGGCCAGCATCTTTTCGAACTGGTTGATCTCCTCATAGGCCCGCTGCCATTCCTCGGGCTTGGCGAAGCCTTCCACCCGCTCGACCAGCACGCGGCCGTACCACGAGCGGTCGAAGATGGCGATGGTGCCGGCTTCGGGCAGGCGCTGCCAGAAACGCCACAGATAGTGGCGCCCCTGTTCCTCGGGCTTGGGGGCGGCGATGGGCCAGACCTTGCAGCCGCGCGGGTCCAGCCTTTCGGTCAGGCGGCGGATGGTGCCGCCCTTGCCCGAGGCGTCCCAGCCCTCGAAGACCATGATGGCGCGGCGGTTCTCGTGGTAATAGGCCTGCTGTACCCGCAGCATCAGCAATTGCAGCTCGGCCAGTTGGGCCTCGTAGTCCTTGCGCTCGCCGATCTGGGCGGCCATGTCCAGTTCGCGCAGGCGCAGTTGCTTTTCCTTGTCCTTTTTCCCCGCCATTGGATCATCCCCCATGACTTGCAGATAGATCGAAGGTCCAAGCCTAAATCAAAGGTGGTGCCGCGACAACTGCGGCTCAGCCCTCCTTCGGGGGGATTGCCTTATGCCGGAGCCTGCCCCAACTCCCGGGACACTTGGCAAGGGCGTCGCCAATATCTGCTAAACAGCGGATTTTTCCGTCTTTTCCCCCTGGATTTAGGGCGTCGTCTGTGCCAAATGTTCCCGGTTCGCAGGCCGGGTCCCTGTTCGCCCGCCGGTTGGCGCCCTCCCGTAACGCGCCCGGATCTGCTTGACCAAATTTGATCCTTGGAGTGGAGGAGACCATGACTGTTCGCGTCGCCATCAACGGTTTCGGCCGAATTGGCCGCCTGGTGCTGCGTGCCATCGCCGAATCGAAGCGCAACGACATCCAGGTCGTGGCCATCAACGATCTGGGCTCGCCCGAAGCCAATGCCCACATGTTCCGCTACGACTCGGTGCATGGCCGCTTCCCCGGCGAAGTGACCGTCACTGGCGACAGCATGGATGTGGGCTTCGGCGCCATGAAGGTGACCGCCGAACGCGACCCGACCAAGCTGCCGTGGAAGGATCTGGGCGTCGATATCGCCTTCGAATGCACCGGCATCTTCACCGCCCGCGAAAAGGCCGCCCTGCATCTGGAAGCCGGCGCCAAGCGCGTGCTGATCTCGGCTCCCGGCGAGAATGCCGACCTGACCGTGGTCTATGGCGTCAACCACGACAAGCTGACCGCCGAGCACAAGATCGTCTCGAACGCTTCCTGCACCACCAACTGCCTGGCGCCGGTGGCCGACGTGCTGCATAAGACCGTGGGCATCAAGCATGGCTTCATGACCACCGTCCATGCCTATACCGGCGACCAGAACACCGTCGATACCCTGCACAAGGACCTGCGCCGCGCCCGCGCCGCCGCCGTCAGCATGATCCCGACCTCGACCGGTGCGGCCAAGGCTGTCGGCCTGGTGCTGCCGGAACTGGCCGGCAAGCTGGACGGCACCGCCGTGCGCGTGCCGACCCCGAACGTGTCGATGATCGACCTGACCTTCGTGGCCGAGCGTGAGACCACCGCCGAGGAAATCAACAACGCCATGAAGGAAGCCGCCCAGGGCCGCCTGAAGGGCGTTCTGGACGTGGTCAAGGACAAGCTGGTTTCGGTCGACTTCAACCATTGCCCGGCCAGCTCCAGCTTCGACATGACCCAGACCCAGGTCATCGACGGCACCTTCGTCCGCGTCCTGTCCTGGTACGACAACGAGTGGGGCTTCTCGTCGCGCATGTCCGACACCGCCCTCGCCATGTCCAAGTTCCTGGGCTAAGCGGTCATGGCCGGCTTCAAGACGCTTGATGATCTCAACGTCGCGGGCAAGCGCGTCCTGGTGCGCTGCGATCTGAACGTTCCGATGAAGGACGGCAAGGTCACCGACACCACCCGCATCGACCGCTCCGCCGAGACCATCGCCGAACTGGCCCGCAAGGGGGCGCGGGTGGTCATCCTCACCCATTTCGGCCGGCCCAAGGGCAAGCGGGTCGCCGAGATGTCGGTGCGCCCGCTGCTCGACCCGCTGTCCAAGGCCCTGGGCGGCAAGCCCGTCGCCTGGGGTGACGACTGCGTCGGTCCCGAGGCGGAACAGGCCGTCGCCGCGCTGAAGGACGGCGACGTGGCGCTGCTGGAAAACCTGCGTTTCCACGCCGAGGAGGAAAAGAACGACCCGGATTTCTGCAAGCGCCTCGCCGCGCTTGGGGACATCTATGTCAACGACGCCTTCTCGACCGCCCATCGCGCCCATGCCTCGACCGAAGGCATCGCCCGCCTGCTGCCTGCGGCGGCCGGGCGGCTGATGCAGGCCGAACTGGACGCCCTGGCCAAGGCGCTGGAAACCCCCACCCGCCCGGTGGCGGCCCTGGTGGGCGGCGCCAAGGTTTCGACCAAGCTGGAACTGCTGGGCAATCTGGTGGGTCGGGTGGATCGCCTGATCATCGGCGGCGGCATGGCCAACACCTTCCTGTTCGCCATGGGCAAGGATGTGGGCAAGAGCCTGTGCGAAAAGGACATGGCCGATACCGCCCGCGACATCCTTGAAAAGGCCAAGGCTTCAGGCTGCACGGTGGTGCTGCCGGTCGATGCCGTGGTCGCCGCCGAGTTCAAGGAAGGCGCCGAGAACAGCGTCGTTTCCGTCGACGAGGTCCCCGCCGACCGCATGATCCTGGACGCCGGCCCGGCCAGCGCCAAGGAGATCGCGGCCGGTCTGGCCGAGTGCAAGACGCTGGTCTGGAACGGCCCGCTGGGGGCTTTCGAGATTTCCCCCTTCGACGCCGCGACCAACGATGTCGCCCGCGCCGCGGCCAAGCTGACGGAAGAGGGCAAGCTGCTGACGGTGGCGGGCGGTGGCGACACCGTGGCCGCTTTGGCTCATGCCGGTGTGGACGAGAAGTTCACCTATATCTCGACCGCCGGCGGTGCCTTCCTGGAATGGCTGGAAGGCAAGGACCTGCCGGGCGTCGCCGCCCTGAAGTCCTGACGCCTTCCCTGTCGGGACGAGGAGAACGAGCGCCGGTCGCGAAAGCGGCCGGCGCTTTTTCCATCATCCCGCCTCATCCTGCGAGACGTCCTTGACGCGGCGTCGTAAGGCACGGGGCTAATTATTTATTTACTTCAGATGGTTGATCCTCATGCCGAGGAAGGCTGTCGGGCCGCCTCGACGCATGGGGCGGCGCTTTACTATTCGTCCGGCCCGGAGGATTTGGAGGATCGATGGAAAACGGCATCAAGGGATTGGGCGTGCGCGGGGGCGGCCTGCTGGGCGGCGTAGGGCAGGCCGGGCGTCCCGGCGGGCGTTCCTCGGGCGGTGCCGTGGTGCCGGCGGCGAAAAGCGGGGCGGGCCGGATCGGCTTGCGCGCCCTGGGCTGGGTGGCCGACCTGACCGGCATCCAACTGGATTTCAACGCGCCGCGCGGAACCTATCTGGACATCCTGGTCTGAAGAGGGTGCCGGAGCGCTTCTTCATGCTTCCAGGCGCCCTCGCGGGTTCCTCAGCAGGAGGCAGGGCTCAGTGATAAATTAAAGCGGCGTCTCGAAAGGTGAGGGCGGGCCATCCCTTTATCCGTCCTCATCCCCTCTCGAAGGGGATAGCCTTCCCGCAGGCTTTCTTTCCGGCTTGCCCGACGGTTCGGCTTTGGCCACACTCTGGCGCATGAAGCCGACATCCTCCGGGCCCTCCATTGCCAAAATTCCTGAAGGCGACGATCGTCAGCGTCTCGTCTGCGGCGATTGCGGCTTCGTGCTTTATGAGAATCCCAAGATCATCGTCGGGGCGGTGTGCCGCTGGCAGGACCGCTGGCTGCTCTGCCGCCGCGCCATCGAGCCGCGCCGGGGCTATTGGACCCTGCCTGCGGGCTACATGGAATTGCAGGAAACCACCGAAGAAGGGGCCGCCCGCGAAGTCTGGGAGGAAGCCGGTGCGCGGGTACGGATCGGCGAGCTTCTGGCGCTCTACAACCTGCCGCAGATCAGCCAGGTCCATATGATCTATCGTGCCGAGATGACCTCGCCCGACTTTGCGCCGGGGCCGGAAAGCCTGGATGTTGGACTGTTTTCTTGGGACGACATTCCTTGGGGCGAGCTGGCCTATCCTACCGTGGCCTGGTCCCTGTGTCATGACCGCGATCTGATGGGACGCAGCGGCTTTGCCCCGCGCGGTGTGCCCCAGGGGGCCGAGATGGCCCCGGAAAAACCGTAAGAGGAAGAGGCTTGGTCTAGCAGTCTGCGGAAAAGTCGCCTCTGTCTGCCCCGCATCGTCACCCCCGCGAAAGCGGGGGTCCATGTGGAGGCTTGTGGAGAGGCGAATCGCGAAATGCTGATGCTGCGGCAGCATGGATTCCCGCTTTCGCGGGAATGACGAGGGAAACAGGAATTTTCTGCAGCATCATAGACTTCTAAGCCCTAACAAGGTTTATATTCCTTGACAATCCCGCTGTTTCTCCGGCAGGATGCCCTGTCGCCTGTCCGGGCGCGCTGTCATGGAGAACAAATCATGAACAATGACTTTCCTCTTCCCGATGTGCCGCCACGGGTCCAATACAGCGGCGACGGCCAACAGCGGGAATTTCCTTTCCGCTTCCGCATCTTCGATGCCCGCGACCTACGGGTCTTCGTCGGCGATTTCGCCATTACCGGCTTCACCGTGACCGGCATCGACGATCCCTCCGGCGGCAAGGCCATCCTGGCCGAGGCGCCGCCTTCGGGCAGCCTGGTCACGCTCATGCGCAGCATTCCCTTGCAGCGTGTCAGCGACTTCCAGGAAAGCGGCGCCTTCCGCGCCAGGGTCATCAATGACGAATTGAACTACCAGACGGCCATGACCCAGCAGGTGGCCCAGGAGATCGGGCGGGCGCTGAAGCTCAGCCCCACCACGCGCAGCGGTGCCGACCTGACCTTGCCGGAACCGTCCGGCGGGGCCTATCTGCGCTGGTCGCCCGACGGTCAAAGGCTGGAAACCGCCACGGCGGCGCCCAATGCCGCGACCGTGCAGCAATCGGGGCGGGGGGCGGTCGAACGGCTGATCACCGCCAAGCTGGGCGAGAGGTTGAGCGTCAAGGATTTCGGCGCCATGGGCAACGGCGTGGCCGACGACACCGCCGCCATCCAGGCCGCCATCGACAGCATCTCGCCGCCTGCCATCGCGCCCGGGGCGGGGGATGCCGGGCTGACCGGCGGCGGCGTGGTCTTCTTTCCACGCGGCGTCTATCGCATCACCGATACCTTGCGGGTCGGTCCCTTCGTCAAGCTCCAGGGCGAGGGGCGGGCGCCTTGGCTGGCCTCCTGGGGCGGTCCCAGCAGCGGAACGCCCGAAGGCAGCGTGATCTATGCCGATTTCAACGACAGCACCAAGGGCATGGTCCATGTCACGCCCTATGTCACGGCCACCGGCCGGCGCTTCACCGGCAGCAACACGGTCACCGACAGCGACCACGATATCGCCGGCACCTATACGCTTTGCCCGGAAAGCGGCCTGTTCGACCTGTGCCTCTATGCCCGCAAGCATTCCGAACAGGCGCCGGGGGCGGCCTATGGGCTGCGGCTGACGCTGAATGCCAGCGGCACCTCGGAACGGGTCGCCATCTATAATTGCGCCAGCGGCGTGATCGGCGAGACCAATTGGGAAAGCGCGCTGAAGGCCTTCCTGGTGCAGGATTTCACCACCTGGGGCTATCGCGGTTTCAGCGGCCAGCACGCCATCAATTTCGACAATTGGTGGGTCCATGGCGGGCGCTTCCACATCCCCCTGGACCAAGCCCGGGCCGAGGCCGACGCGCGCGGCAATGTCTATGCCCTGCGCCCGGCAGGCTTCGCCCTCGACTGGGGGGCAGGCTGCACCATCACCGCCCCCAGCCTGGAAAGCCTGTCGGTCGGCGTCAGCCTGAGCAATACCGACGGCATCACCATCCAGGGCGGCCAATGCGAGCGGGTGCATAACCTGCTGAAGGCCAATAACAGCAACGGCATCCGCTGGCAGGGCGGCGACCTCTACAATCCGTCCGGCGGCGCCATGGATTACAACGGCAGCACCGTCATCGACGGCGCCAGCGCCGAAGTGGTCGTGGACGGGCTGGTCATCCGCCATCCCCATTACGGGCCGGGCCAGCAGGGCTTTCCCGGGAAATGGTTCGGCCGCAATCTCCACGACTATCCCATCGGCCGCTACACGGTGATCGGCGAGGATTACATCCCTGGCGAGACCCTGCCCGACATTCCCGTCGGCAGCGGCTTCATCCGTATCCTCGGGCATTCGCGCGAGCAGCATCAGGGCTGGTACGAGCAGGTCAACGCCAATGGCCGTCGCTTCCATCGTGGCAATTCGCCCGCCGTCTGGATGCGCGGCAGCGCGGGGGCGCCGCTGGGCCTGGTGATCGCCAACAGCGTCGCCTTGGTGCAGTGGTGGGGCTCGCCCGAAGGCTGGGTGGCGGGCGAGCCGGGCAGCCTGGTTTTCGACAATCTGAACGGCAAGCACTGGCGCAAGGCCAGCGGCACCGGCAATACCGGCTGGGTGGAGAATGCGTGATGAAGAAGACGGTCATCCGGAATGCAGAAGGCGAGATCATCAATATCGGCCCCTGGGACGACATGGGCGGCGCCAATCCCCTGCCCGCAGGCGCGGTCGTGGAGGAATGCAAAATCACCACGGACGAGCAGGGCGGGTTGCGGGCGCCCGAGGATCATCGCGGCCTGCGCGCGGCGGCCTATCCGCCCATCCGTGAGCAATTGGATATGCTGTTCTGGGATCAGGTCAATGGCACCCGCCACTGGGTCGCCGCCGTGGAAGCGGTGAAGGCTGCCTATCCCAAGACGTCGGAATAGGCGGGATCGGTGCGCCGGGACGGCTGGACCGCGGCGTCGGCCCGTTCCGGCTTCTTCCGCACCAGGGAATAGAGCGGCAGCTTCAGCGGCTCGGGCGCCAGACGGAACACCGTCATCGCCGCCGCCGAGGCCAGGAAGACCGGCAGGGACAGAAGGCCCCGGCGGTGAAAGTCGCGGCGGAAGCGCAATTCCGTCGCCAGATAGTGAAAGCCTCCGCGCCGCTGGCGCTGCTGCCGGTTGGCGCGGAAGCGCAGCAGCACCTCGGGCAGGACCGCGAAGCGCGCTCCGGCCTGACCGAGGCGCAGGAACAGGTCGTAATCCTCCATATAGGGATAGGCGGTGGAATAGCCGCCCAGCCGCCTGACCAGCGCGCTGCGGAAGACCACGGTGGGATGCTGGACCACATTGCGCCAGCGCAGCAGGCGCAGGATGCCGTCATGATCGGCGGGCGCGGTCTTGTAGCGTTCGATGACCGCCGGGTCCTGGTCGAATTCCGCCGTCCAGGTCCCCAGCACATCAATCGAAGGCGCAGCCTGCAAGGCCTGCCACTGCCGCTCGAAGCGTTGCGGCTCGCACAGGTCGTCGCTGTCCATGCGTGCGCACCAGGGCTGGGTGCAGACCTCCAGCCCGGCATTCAGCGCCGCCGCGAGGCCTTGGTTCTCGGGCAGCCTCACCAGGAGGACGGGAAAGGGAACCGTGGCGCGGAAGGCGGTGATCACCTGTTCCGAGGCGGCGGAGACCGGTCCATCCAGAACGATAACAAGTTCGGCGGGATGCAGCGTTTGGTTGCGGATGCTTGCGAGAGCTTTCCTCAGCCATTCAGCCCGGTCCCCGGCATAGGTTGCCATCAGGACGCTGAACGGCACCACGCTACGGGATCTGGCGCACGAGATTGCGGAAGGCCGTTTTCACTGTCCCTTTCCCCCCTTTCGCGAATCCTTATTCAAGGTAAACGCGCTTCCTGCGCAAAACCACTATAGGTTACAATCCGCGTGCGTTCAGGAAAAGGCTCTTTCGACGGGGATGGCGGCTGTTCCGGTACAGCCACGGGATGGCGCTTGCGCACGGCCAGGATGTAAACGGACAGGAAGGGCAGGAGCAGCAGGTTCGAGGCCGCCGCATTGGTCAGGGAGATGGCCAGCATGAAGACGAGGGCGAAGCGGGCATCCCGGTTGCGCAATCCGCGCAGGGGGAAATAGACCAGCAGGACCAGAAGCAGATAGCCGGTCACGCCGAATTGCAGGCTGCGCAGCAGGAACTCCGAATCCACCGGCATGGCGCGGCGGCTGAATTCGGCGGTGACGAGGCCGCCCAGGCCCAGCGCCTTCTCCAGATGCCCCAAGGCCCAATCCAGGCTGTCCAGGCGGTTGACCAGGGAATAATCCGACGCCAGGCCATCCAGGCTTCGGGCGGTGGCAAGGGCCTGGAAAATGAACAATTGCGGCGCGGCCTGACCGGCGAAAGCAAGCAGGACCAGGACGAAGGCTGCCGCCCCGCCCAGCAGGACGAGCCTGCGCAGGCGGGGCTTGTCCAGCAGCAGCGGCAGCAGGATTTCCCAGGCCAGGAACAGGGCCAGGCTCATACGTGACGCGGCCAGCAGCATGACCGGCAAGGCCAGGAAGACCAGCCAGCGGCGCCCGCTCAGCACCGCCGCCGCCCGCATCGCCAGATAGGCCACCATGCCCGCCGTCATGGGATTGCTCAGCAGGCCGAAGGGGCGGTTGTCCAACTGGCCAAGAAAGGGCTGTGAATCCGTCAGCGCGGCATAGAAGTGCCAGACCGGTAGCAGCGATTGGTTGATGCCACCCAGATTCAGGCTTTGCGCCAGCATGACCAGGGCGTTCCCCATCGTCAGGGCCGCCAGCAGCATCACCGTCAGCCGCCCATGGCCGTGGTCGAACCAGTCTTTGACCATGGCATGAAGAAAAAGCGGGGCCAGCGGCAGGCAGAGATAGAAGATCTCGCGCAGGCCGCCTTCGGGCATCAGAGCATTGCGGCTGCAGACCAGCAGGAAATAGCAGAAGACGGCAAGGGTCAGGCGCGCCTGGGGCAGGCTGAGGGCGGGGCGGAAGAGGGGCAGGTAAAGCAGGCTTGCGAGGAAGACGGTAAAGAGCGGCAGGGTGCCCAGCCGGATGCCCGGCAGCAGGATCATGGCCGGCACCAGAGCCATGACGGCCAGCCGACGCATTTCCCTTCACGCCCTCAGCCTGTCCAGCCCCAGCCCCAGCCCCAGCGCCGCCGCCGCCCCGAGGACCAGTCCGGCCAGGGTGCCGATCAGCAGGACCAGGGCGGGCTTCGGCGTGCTGGGCCGGGACGGCGCCGTGGCGGGATCGGTGATTTCCGCCGCATGAAAGCCGCCCGCATGAAGCATCATGCGGGCCTTCTCCAGTTCCGACAGCAGGGCGATCAGGCTTTGGCGCTGGTCGTTCCGCGTCACGCTGTCCAGACGTTCGCGGAGATAGAGGATCCGCTCTTCGCTGCGGGCGATGGCTTCTTCCCGAAGCTGGGCGTCGATCTCCTGGTGCAGCAGGGTTAGCAGGCGGATGGCGAAATCCCGCTGGGGATGGCTGAAGGTCAAGGCCCGCAGCCCGGATTCGGGCAGTTTCTCGACCGTGACCTTGCGTCCCAGATAGGCCGCCAGGTCATGGGCGTCGGGCGGCGTCCAGCCCGGCAGCCCCAGCAGGTCCCGCAGCCGCGCCAGCGGGCCGGAGGGCGGCTGGAAACGCTGCTTCTCCTCGTCCCAGTCTTCGGCGAAGACCATAGGCAGCAAACCGTGATTGCGGGCGAGGCGCCGGGCCGAGGAAACGGCGTCGATCATGGACAGAAAGCGCGCGAGGTCCTTGTCCCCGCCGCTGTCGCGCCCCAGCAAGGCGGGCAGGGTGAAAGCGGGCGGCATGGGACCGGCCAGCGAGGGGGAAACCGGCCCGACCACCATCCTGGCGCGGTATTCCGGTGTGGCGAAGCGCAGATAGAGTAGTGCGGCGGCAAGGCACAGAATCAGGGACAGCAGTATCAGCCATTTGCCGCGCCACAAGGCGGCCAGGATCGCGGCGACCTCGATGGTCTCTTCCCGCGCGGAAGGTGAGGAAAGGGCTGGCTCTCTTTGCCTTGTCCCGGCATTCACTTGTCCATCCTCCTGCGCGCTGTCCTTTTTGAATGCCATCGTATGTTCATGCGCGCAAGCATGGGTTGTTAGAAAAGGACAAGGCTCGCCAGGATGGCCGGAACGGCGGCGAAGCAGAAGGGCGGCGCCAGGATGCGCAGCAACTGCAGGGGGCAGAGTCCGGCATGGCGGCGCAGCAGCCACAGGGTATAGGGGGCGGTGACATGGGCGCGGGCCACATGGGCGCCCGCCACGGCCAGCGGCCCGAAGGGGGCGGCGGCGGCGACCGCCAGCAGGTTCAGCCCGGCTTGCAGCGCGGTGGCCGACAGCGCCTGCCGGGCCTTGCCCAGCGCGGTCAAGGCGGGCAGGGCGAAGAACAGGATCACATAGGGACCGGCGATCAGGCACAGGATCTGCGCGATGGTCACGCTGTCCCGCCAGGTCTCCCCGAAGAGCAGCGGCAGGAACCAGGGCATCAGGGCCGCCAGCCCCAGGAAGACGGGAAAGACCAGCAAGGCCGCCTTCCGGATGAGGGCGAGGAAGGTCTCGGCCAAGTGCCGGGGATCGTGTTGCAGGCGCGACAGGACCGGCAGGGCCAGGGATTGCAGCGGCATCAGGGTCACGTGCGTCACCAGGTCCAGCAATTGATGGGCGACCCGGTATTGCGCCGCCAGGACCGGCCCGAAGAACAGGCCCAGCGCCACGTCCATGATCCGCGCATTGGCATGGTTGAGCAGGTTCATGCCGCCGATGCTCGCGGCCAGCGGCAAGGCGCGCCGCAAGGCGGTGGACGAGAAGCGCAAGCTTGGCCGCCAGACCGGCCACAGCGCGGCGGTGAACAGGGCCTGGGCGGTCAGGACATAGACGATCAGGCTCCACACGCCCCAGCCGTGCAGGGCCAGCAGGACGGCGAGGACGCCCCCGGCCAGGAAGCTCGCACCTTCGCACAGGGCCAGGGAGCGGAAGCGCAGATGGCGGCGCAGCAATCCTTCCGGTACCACGCTCAAGGCGATCAGGAGGCAGAGCGGCGTCAGTCCTTGGATCAGCGGGGCGAGATCCGGCTGGCCGAAGATTGCCGCCAGCAACGGCGCGGCCAGGAGGAAGGTCAGGGCCAATCCCAATCCGCCGCCGAGAGCGGCCCAGAACAGGCTGGACAGGAATTCTTCCGTCGCGTCCTCGGCCTGGATCACGGCATCCGTGACCGCCCGCAGGGCCGACACGGCCAGCAGCACGATGGCTTGGGCGATCACCGCCAGCCCCAGTTCCGCCGGGTCCAGCAGGCGCGCCATGACGACGAAGACGGCGGCGGCGACGAGCTTTTGTCCGGCGATCCGGGTCAGCGCCCAGAAGGCCGCTGCGATCATGAAGCCAGCCTCGCCGCCAGCAGCTCGAAATTCCGCAGGGCGCTTCGGCGCAAGGCGGGCAGGGCTTCCGCCAGATGCGCGGCCAGGAATGCGCGCTGCGCCCAGGCTTCCGCCACCGCCCGGACCGCCGCGCCCGGCTGCAGGAAGGCGGCGAGGGACAGGGCGGGACGATAGGCATTGTCCCCGTTGCCGAAGATGTCCTCGACAATGCCGGAGGTCTTGACGGAATAGCCGATGCAAAGGCTCGGCACGCCGCTGGACAGGCCGGCGATGCAGGCATGCAGGCGCTCGGCTGCCACCAGGTCGCAACCGGCGATCAGGGCCTTGTACTCGCCGGCCGAATGGTCGGCGGCGGCGAGGCGGATCCAGGGATGGTAGTCGAAGGCGCGCAGGATGTCGGTCGCTGGGCTGCGGTCCTCGTTCCAGCCCAGGCGCTCCTGCACATGGGGGATCAGCAGGATATTGGCCCGCGCCTCCTCGATCCCCCAGCGTACCACCTCGGTCCAGGCCTGCCGGTGGGCCTGGGCATCGGCCCCAACGTAGCGGCAGATGCCCGCGCTGATCCCCAGCGCGATGGTCGGCCTGTCGGGGCCGATACCGTAATGGCGGCGCAGGCCTTCCGGATCGGCGGGGTATTCCAGCAGGAAGGCGGGATCGGCCACATGCTCCGCCGTCACGCCCAAGATGTCCCGGCAATAGGCCAGCGAGGCGCCCTCGCGCACCGTGACCAGTGCCGCGTCGCGGGCCAGGGCGGCGATGTCCCGGCATGTCCTGGGATCGTCGAAGGGGCCGATGCTGTGGGCGAGCAGGGCATAGGGGCGCTTCAGGCGGCGGGCCAGGCGCAGGATATGCAGGTCGTGGATGCGGCCGTAATCTCCGCTCAGGATATCGCCGCCGGTCAGCACGATCATGTCCGCCCCGGCGACGGCATTGAGAGCATCGGCCAAGGGTTTGAAGGGACGCCGGGGAGGAATCGCCCAGCGGGGCAGCAGATGGGGCTTCAGCCGGAAAGCGGAGGCCTGCCAGATATGATCTGGCAGGACGCGGGCCGCCTCCAGGCGCGGTGCGTCATACTCTGCATCCCGTGTCAGGACGGTCAGGGCCGTTCCGGGAATATGGGCCGCGATCTGGCGGCACAGTACCTCGACCAGGGCCTGGACACCCCGATTGCGCAGCCCCGACACCCCCGCGATCACGATCCGCGTCATGCGCGCTTCCCTAAAGTTGTTTTATTCAGTAAAACACCCGGAAACGGATTTGTCGTGAGCGTTCTGTGCGGCTGCTCTATCTGTCTGTGGGCATTCCCTTTCCGCCCCGGTCGGGCGAGACGCGGCTGCGGCTGTGTCATCTGGAAGAACTGGCATGCCAATACGAGGTGACGGCCGTGCTCGTCGATGTGGATGGGACAGGCGAGGCGGGGCTGGGTTATCTGCGCCGGTTGGGGGTGGTCTGTCACTCCCTGCCCCGCCCGACGCCACGGGCCCGGGAAGGGTGGCGGGGCAAGCTGGCCCTGGCGGCGGCGCTGGCCTTTTCCCCCTGGCCTTGGCATGGCGCCTTGGCCACCTGCAGCGCCCATCGACGTCGCGTTGCGGAGATCGTGGCGGTGGGGAAGTTCGACGCAATCCTCTTCGATCACATGAATGCCCTGGCCTTGGCCGATTGGGACAGGCTGCCCGGCGCGCGGATCTTCTATATCGCCCATGACGTGGCCGGGAAATTCCATGGCGACCTCGCCCGGCTGACGCCTTTCCCCGAAAGCCTGATCCACCGCTGCGAGGGCCTGAAAGCGCAACGCCTGGAACGGCGGATCATGGCGCGGGCGGACGAGATCTTCTGTCTCTCTCCGCTGGACGAGGGACAGTTCCGCAGCCTCTATCCCCAGGCCGATGTCACCCTGTCGCAGGCTTTCCTGCCCACCGAGAATCGGCGGCGCTGGCATTTCCGGCCCGAACCCCGCCTGTTCTTCTGCGGCACACCCTCTTTCCCGCCGAACCGCGAGGCGATCGGTTGGCTGGCCGGGAAACTGGCGCCGGAACTGGCCGTGACGATGCCCGAAGCCCGCATCGTGGTGGCGGGGGCGGGTGCAGCCGATTTGCCGTCCTCTTGGCGCCGGTTCAACATGGACTATCGCGGTTTCGTGACGCGCGAGGCGCTGGTCGGTCTCTTCACCGCCAGCTCGCTCTTCCTCTGCCCGGTCTCCTACGGCTCCGGAGTCAAGATCAAGCTGCTGGAAGCCCTGTCCTTCGGCCAGCCCGTCCTGGCGACGGCGGAAGCGGCGGACGGCATTTCCTTCTTTCCCCCTCAGCCCCGGCTGCACAAGGCCGATCCCGCCCAGGCCGCCCGGCAGATCGTGGCGCTTCTGAAGGACGAGGAAGCCTTGTGCCGCCTGGGCCGGGAGGGGGCGGAGGCGCTGGCGGCCTTCGAGAGGACAAATAATAGAGGTCGGGGATTTATGGGAAAACCCTGATATCTCGCCCGGGGCACAGATAAAAGAAAGCATCATCACCCAGGCCGATGTCACACTGACCCGCTGTTTGACGAGGCCGACAAGATCGAGAGGGCCTTGACTGGAAGAATCCAGAAAATCCTTGCTGCCCCAGCACCTTGCTTGATATCGGTTCGCGCATCTTTGACGCCAAGAGAAGTTCGCCGTCGATGGTTGGTCAAGCGTCCACGGCGTCTCTGGTGGCCGCTGGTGCCAAGTCCTGCTTCGTAAGCGACGTCTTCAATAGGTCTCCCAGGGCCGCATCGCCGCGAAATGCGGGTCGTTGGCGGCCCCCGGTCCGCATTTCGCGGCGATACCCTTGGAGAATCCCAGGACGCAGACCGAGGGCATTATCCCGGCCCGGTAGGTTCACGTCTACCTGTTGCAAGCGGGCATGATTGATGCGGGAGATGCTGATTCTTAGCGATCGCATCCTTGACGCGCAATTTCCCACCCCGGATCGGCCTGCGTCTCGGCTATCGCCTGGGCGCGGGACAATCCTCTTGTCTGCATTAGGATTTTGGCTGCGCGGAGTTGAGAGACATCCACTCTCCTCATGCAATCAAGGTTTTGCCACATGAGGATTTGACCGTTTCTTGACATTCTCCTGCCGCTCGCCTCTTGAATGGCGGCCTGCTCACTAATCATCTTGGCGTCATATTCCCGGATCCACTCGGGATCGGACGCCGAGGCGGCCGATGTCGGGGTAAGGTCTAGTGGTGCAGAGGTGGCGCATCCCCCCAGCGTTAGCACCATCCCCGAAATGATGAGAAAACGCTTCATGTCATTCCCCCAAAGATTGAGCGGGAAGCCTATCATTTGAGGGAAAGGCGGGGAAGGAGCGGAAGACGGCCTGCTAGCAGCAGCCAGGGAGGTTACTGTTGCGGCGCTGGCGCGGTCACAGCGGACGGGATCATTCGATCTGTGACCCGATCCGCCATCTGCTCTGCAAGATTGGGCAGAAGATAGGCGACGAGGGCGATAGCAGTAATGCCGATGGTAATGACCCAGGCTGCGATGTTGGCGCCGATGCTATTCAGCAGGCCCGTTCGCTTGTCCATGTGGGCCTTCACGCTTCCGTCAAGACGGCTGAAGCCGCTCTCCCAGGCCTCTTCCTGGAATAAGATGCGCGCTTGATCCCGAATGGAATGGGCGAAGAGTTCCATCCTTTCTTCGGCGCTGCGTCGGAGGTTCTCGATGTTGGAAGGGGTGAGGTGGAACTCGGCGTATTTTGCCGCCTCGTCAGCAGTGCGCAGTTTTTGGGACGCCCATTCCTGCTTCGCCTGCCTATAAAGCGCGTAGGCAAGCAGTCCCGGCAGGTCATTGCTGTCCTTGCACAGATTGGCAAAGCTGTTGCTGTATCCTGGCCTCTTTTCCAGCGCCTCTTCTTCGGGCGCAGTCGTCTCTCCAATCATCAGGCTGTTTTGGCCATCGCGGCAGCCATGGCCTTGCGTAGGACGGACTTATCGACGGACTTCAGCTTACGGCCGTCAGGGAGTTCGTAAACGGGGAACATTTCTTCGAGCGTGGCTTTCGCCGACACGCGCGCCTTGGGCGCAATCGTGGCGTTGCGAACAACAAATCTCTTTATCGCTTTTTTGATCGCGGCCACGGCAGTTCACCCTTTATCGTCAAATGCCCCTCACAAGCGCAGACACTCGTTTAGGTCATCTAAGCGCAAGATTGCACGTGTAGCAGATTTTTCGCAACGCCAATGTATGACACTGCGTATCACATTATATGGTGCATACGAGACGGGGTGTCAGCCCTGGGGCGCTATTTGGCTCTTCGTGATTTTCATCCCGAGGAACTTCAGGGGCTGGCTCACGACGGCGAAAATGATCTGGGGGCAGGGCCCCAAGTGGGGCCGGGCGGGTAGCCCGTCATTCCGCAAGCCGCTCGTAAAGCGCCTGATATTTTCTTGCCATGGCCGTAGCAGACAGGGCGTCCGTGGGCAGCGTTTCCAGCCTTGGCGGCCCGTCGTCGAGCATCCGCGCCAGGGCCTCGGCCAGCCGTCCGGGCTGGAACAGGCGCGCGCGGCCCGGCAGCAGGCTGGCGGCCTCGGCATGGGGCGGGATGGGGCTGAGGCAGGCGGGCAGGCCGCAGGCCAGCGCCTCCAGCACCGCCAAAGGCAGGCCTTCGGCCTGCGAGGCGCTGACATAGAGATCGGCGGTGCGGTAGTAGTCTTCGGGATGGGCGACCTGTCCGGGCAGCAGGATTACAGGCGTGGCGGCGGCGCGGCAGGCGGCGGCCAAGGGGCCGTCGCCCAGCATCACGAGAAGACATCCCTGACGCCCCAGGGCGGTGAAGGCGTCGATGAGTGCCAGCGGGTCCTTGCGCGGGGCGAGGATACCGGCGGAGAGGAGGATGCGGGCGTCCTGCGGCAATCCCAGCCTGTGGCGCAAGGCGCGTTTTTCTTCTTCGCAGGCAGGGCGGAAGCGGGCGGTGTCGATGCCGTTGCGCAGGATCTGCGCATTCCTGGCGCCGTTTTCCGCCAAGCGGTCCCGGACCGCCTTCGAGACGCAGCAGATTGCGTCGAAGTCCCGCACCAGCCGCATATGCAGGCGGGCGAGGCCCCGGCCCGGCAGGGGGCCGAAACGGAAGGCATATTCCAGCGGCGGATCGTTGTGGATGGTGCAGACCCGCCGGGCCTGGCGTGTCAGCAAGGCGTTCAGGGCGTCGCTGCGCAGGCAATGGGAATGCATGATCCGTGGCCGGTGGCGTTTCAGGAAACGGCGCCATGCGGGGATCAGCCCGGCCATCCCGGCGCCTCGGCCCAGCCCGGCCTGTTCCACGGGGATGTCCAAGGCGTGGAACGCGGCCAGCAGCGAATCCTCCGGTTCCGGCGACAGGGTGAAGATCGCGGGCGCGAAGCGGCTGCGGTCCAGCCCGGCCAGCAGGTCGCGAAGCAGGATGACGGGACCACAGCGCCGCAGGGTTGAGATGGAAAAGCCGATGGTGACCATGGCGCGATCATAGGCCATCCGGAGGAGCGGGGCTTTCACAGAAATCTGAAGTATTGAACTTGCGAAGCACAGTTCGTAAGGTCGCGTCACAGATTTCTTGCGCGAAATCCGCGCCGTTGCAGGAGAAGTTTCCGGTGAGCAGCCCCGCGATCGTCTTCCCGACCCATTCCCTGGCCGAGGCCGCCCGCGCCATCGTCGCGGCGGGCCGCTATTTCGGCGAGCGCGACATGGTGCCGGCGACCAGCGGCAATTTCTCGATGCGCCTGGACGAGCACCGCGCCGCCATCACCCGCTCGGGCGTGGACAAGGGTGAATTGGTTGAGGCCGACATCCTGGAGGCGCAGATCGAAGGGCCGCTGCCCAGGAATTCCTCGGCCGAGACGCCGCTGCATCTGGCGGTCTATCGCGCCTGCCCGCAGGTCGGTGCAGTGCTGCATACCCATTCCACTGCCGCGACCTTGCTGTCCCTGCGTCACGAAAAAGCGGGCGCGGTGGTGTTCGAAGGTTACGAGATGCAGAAGGCCATCAGCGGCCAGACCACCCATGAAGCCGCCCTGGCCCTGCCCGTCTTCCCCAATTCCCAGGACATCCCGGCCCTGGCCGAGGAGATCGCCGGGACCGGTGCCTTCGAGGGCCCGGCGCGCGGCTTCCTGCTGGCGGGCCATGGCCTCTATGCCTGGGGCGCGACCATGGCCGAGGCCCGCCGCCATGTGGTCGCCTATGAATTCCTGCTGAATTGCGAACTCGAGAAGCTGAGGTTCCGCCCATGAGCCGTCTTGCCATTTTCGACGAAACCGCGCCCGAGGCGCCCCGTTTCGAGAGCACCGATCCCGCCGCCATCGGCCGCGAACTGAACGCCATCGGCGTGCGCTACGAGCATCACGCTTTGCCCGAGGACGTGACCGCCGATCGTGATCAGGACTACATCCTGGACCGCCTGTCCGACCTGGTGGCCGCGCAGCGCGACATTCACGGCTATCAGACGGCCGATGTCGCCCGCGTGCCCGCCGGCCTGCCCGATCCGGCGCCGATCCGCGCCAAGTTCCTGAACGAGCATATCCATGCCGAGGACGAAGCGCGCCTGATGCTCGACGGCGCGGGGTCCTTCTACCTGCATGTCGAGGGCAAGGTCTTCCAGGTCACCTGCGAGCGCGGCGATTTGATCAGCGTGCCCGCCGGGGTGAAGCACTGGTTCGACATGGGCGAGAAGCCCTGCTTCTCGGCCCTGCGCTTCTTCACCGACCCCAATGGCTGGGTCGCGGATTTCACCGGCGACGACATCGCCGCCCGTTTCCCGGAGCATGTCAACGCCCAGGCGGCAGCGGCATGACCGTTCGGGCCATCCTGACCGATATCGAGGGCACGACCAGTTCGATCCGTTTCGTCAAGGACGTGCTGTTCCCCTTCGCCGCCGAGCATCTTCCCCGCTTCATCGCCGAAGCGGGGAGCCGGCCCGACGTCAAGGCGATGCTGGAGGAAACCCGCCAGCTTGCCGGCCAGCCCGATGCCGATGACGAGGCGGTGACGGAAATCCTGCTGGGCTGGATCGCCGAAGACCGCAAGGCCACGCCGCTGAAGGCCCTGCAGGGCCTGATCTGGGAAGAAGGCTACCGGGCCGGACAGCTGAAAGGCGACGTCTACCCCGATGCCCTGGAAGCGCTGAAGGCCTGGAAGGAAGCGGGCCTGCCGCTCTATGTCTATTCCTCCGGCTCGGTGGCGGCGCAGAAGCTGCTGTTCGGCTATACCCAGGCGGGCGATCTGACGCCGCTTTTCTCGGGCTATTTCGACACCACCACGGGGCCGAAGCTGGAGGCGGAGTCCTATCGCCGCATCGCCGAGGCCATCGGCGTGGCGCCCTCGGACATCCTGTTCCTGTCGGACAACGAAGCCGAACTGGACGCCGCCGCCGCCGCCGGCTGCCAGGCCATTGGCTTGGACCGCGACGGCGTGCCCCATTCCGACCGCCACCGCTTCGTGACCAGCTTCAGCGATATCCAGGTCGAGGCGTAGGCTCCCCGGACATTTTCGTCACTCCCGCTTCCGCGCCCGGCTTCTTGGTGCCTTGGTGGTTTCTTCATGCCGCAAGGGACCACCAAGACATGAAGACACCAAGATTATGGGGCAGGCGTGGGGGGTATCGCCTCGTCCGCATATCACGCTGTTGAACTCCTTTAGAGCGTGACGCCTTTAATAGACTCACGGCCTGCAAAACGGCCATGCTTCGAGACGCCCCCGCGGGGCTCCTCAGCATGAGGTCTATTTTGTTGAGAGAAAACAATGAGGTAGCCTCACCCTGAGGAGCCGCGAAGCGGCGTCTCGAAGCAACCATGTTCAGGCGGCGCTCTTCTCCTGCCACTGTGCGCCTTCCCGCGCCATCGCATTGAGACGGACCACGAGCTTCCGCATGACGGCGATCAGGGCGACCTTTGGCATCTTTCCGGCGCTTCGGAGGTGCTGATAGAACTCGCGCAGAGGTGGGTTGTGGCGAGTGGCGGCCATGGCGGCCATGTACAGCACAGCGCGTAGCGCGCTTCTTCCGCCTGTGACTGAGCGGCGGCCGGCGAGGCGGGCCCGGTGAGAGCGATTATGAGAAAAGATCGTGATGCAGATTAAAGGCACGCCGATCTAGCCCGAACCACAATGCGCGAAAGCGGGAGCCCATCTTCCCCCAGGCCGGTCTGCTGCGGCATGGGCTCCCGCTTTCGCGGGAGCGACGGAAGGGACTAGCGCGTAATCAGCACGATCAGCCGTTTCGGCCCGTGGACGCCATAGGCCAGGGTCTGTTCGATATCGGTGGTCTTGCTGGGGCCGGAGACGAGCAAGGCGTTGGCGGGCATTTGGGTCTGGCTCCAGCCCAGGGCGCGCATGGCCTGCCAGAAGGTGTTGTGCAGCTTGTCCGGGTCCAGCAGGGCGACATGGACCGGCGGCACCAGCGACAGGGCGCGGGGTTCGTCCGCACTGGGCCAGAGGATCAGGCTGCCGGTTTCGGCGATGCCGCCCAAAGTCGAGGTCAGCCCGGCCTCGACGCCGTTGAACATCTCTTCCTTGAAGCTGTCCATGGGGCGGTCATAGGCCACGGCGCGGGCTCCGCCTTCCGGCCATTCCTCGGCTAGGCGTTGTCCGGCCTCGCTGCCGGGGCCGTAGAGGATCGAGCCGATTCCTTGCTGGACCAGCAGGCCGTGCAGGAAGCGCGGCCAATCCGCCTTGGTGGTCTCGAAGAATTCGGCGGAGACCGCCTCCATCATCTTGCGCAGCCGGGCGAGGCGTTCTTCCGGCGGGAAGAAGCGGTCTTCCATCACCGAGAAGTCGGAGCCGGGGGCGGGGCCGCGCGGCGCGGCGCGCAGGCGGCTGAGGATCGAATCGCGGGCATCAGGCATCGGGCACCCCCTTGTCACGCAGCAGGCGGTGGAGGGATTTCTTGGCGAAGCGGGGACGGGTGCGGCCGCCCTTCTTCCAGTCGGCCAGCGGGCCGAAGGCTTCGGGCATCAGAGGATCGAAGGTCCCGGCCATGGTTCCGGCCATCTTCCAGGCGGTGGGCGAGGTCGCCATGCGGCTCCACATCTTCCAGGCCAGGGCCTCGGCGGTCGAGCGCTCGGCGCCTGGTTGCAGGACCGGCGCGTCGGCGCGGGCATGGGCGCCTTCGGTACGCAGGCGCACCAGCAATTCGGCGATGGGAATCTTGACCGGGCAGACCTCGACGCAGGCATTGCACAGGCTCGACGCATGGGCCAGTTCGCCCTTGGCTTCCATACCCTCGATCTGCGGCATCAGGATCTTGCCGATGGGGCCGGGATAAGGCGCGTTATAGGCGTGGCCGCCGACGCGGGTATAGACCGGACAATGGTTCATGCAGGCGCCGCAGCGGATGCATTGCAGGGTGCGGCGCAGCTGTTCGTCGGAATAGCTGCGCGAGCGACCGTTATCCAGGATCACCAGATGCACCTCTTCCGGCCCGTCCTTCTCGCCGGGGCGGCGGGGCGAGGTGATCATGTTGACATAGGTGGTGATCGGCTGGCCGGTGGCCGAGCGGGTCAGCAGGCTGATCAGCGGCGGCACATCCTCCAGCCGCTCGACCACCTTTTCCAGCCCCATCACGGCGATATGCAAGGGAGGCACGGTGGTGCACAGGCGCCCGTTGCCCTCGTTCTCGACAAGGCACAGCGTGCCGGTCTCGGCGACGGCGAAATTGACGCCCGACAGCCCGGCATCGGCTTCGCGGAACTTGCGCCGCAGCACCTGGCGGGCCATGCCGGTCAGGGCGTCCACGTCCTCGGTATACTGGGCTTCCTTGATCTTTTCCGAGAACAGCCGGGCGATCTGCTGCTTGTTCTTGTGGATCGCCGGCATGATGATGTGGCTGGGCGCCTCGTGGTCGAGCTGGATGACGTATTCACCCAGATCGGTCTCCAGGGCCTCAATGCCGTGGCCTTCCAGGAAGGCGTTGAGGTGCATCTCCTCCGACACCATCGACTTGCCCTTGACCAGGGTCTTGGCGCCGCGCTTTTGCAGCAGGCCGAGGATGATGTCGTTGGCCTGGGCGGTGGTTTCCGCCCAATGGACCTGGATGCCGTTCTTGCGGCAATTGGCTTCCAGCTTTTCCAGAAGTTCGGGCAGCTGCGCCAAAGCGCGGGCCTTGATGGATTCGCCCAGGGCGCGCAGCCTCGTCCATTCGTCCTGGTCGGCGAAGAGGGCGGCGCGCTTGCTCATCAGGCCGTCCATGGCGCGGCGGAAATTGCTGCGAAGCTGGCCGTCCTTCAGGGCTTCGCGCGCAGCGGGGCCGAAATTACCCATTGGTCCGCTCCCACAGGAATTCTGCGATATGCTTGCCGTCGATCACTTCGCCGCGCGCTTCCTTGGCATCGGCTTCCATGCGGGTGCCGATATTCATCAGGCAGCCGCAATCGCCCGACAGCACGGTCTTGGCCCCGGTGGCGCGGATGTCCGCCACCTTGTCCTCGGCCATGGCGGCGGAAATCTCGGGATGGCGCACCGAGAAGGTGCCGCCGAAGCCGCAGCATTCCCGCTCGCGCTTCAATTCCTGCAACTCGACATTGGATAGGCGGCGCAGCAATTCCTTGGGCTCGTCGCCCACGCCCATCTCGCGCATGGAATGGCAGGAGGAATGCCAGGTGACCTTGACCGGCTCGCCCTTGTCTTCGAGCTTGAGGTCAAGGACATTGACCAGGAACTGGGTCAGTTCGATGACCCGGCTGCTGAAGTTTTCGACGCGCGGCAGGAAGGGGTCGCCCTTGAACAGCGAGGGATAATGCTTGGCCATCATCCCGGCGCAGGACCCCGACGGCACCACCACCGGCCAGGGCTGGTGGAACAGTTCCACCTGATGGCGGGCGACGGCGCGGGCCTCGTCGGGATAGCCGCAATTATAGGCCGGTTGGCCGCAGCAGCTCTGGCCTTGCGGGAAGACCACGCGGATGCCTTCGCGCTCCAGCAGGTTGACGGCAGACAGCCCCGCCTGGGGATAGACCAGATCGATGATGCAGGTGCCGAAGAAATAGACCGTGGACGGTTTGGTCGTGGCCATGCTGCCCGACATCCGAAGCCTCCCGTTCCTTGATGGCTTTTGGGATGGGGTCTGCCCATCCTTTCACTCAGGATTATCGCGGTGGCGTCTGGGTGTAAAGTGGGAAAGAAACTTTACCTGTTTTTCGTCTGCAAGCCGCAGGGATGGCTTTCAGGTGGCATCCGGGTGGTGTAGCTTTCGGACCAATTGCCGCGTGATGTTTGCCGAGAGAGACACATGAAATATTCCCGCCTGGACCATGCCAAGGTTTCGGACCTTGTCCTCCAGCAATTGGAGACGCTGATCCTGTCCGGCGCGCTGAAGCCGGGCGAGAAACTGCCGCCAGAGCGGGATCTGGCGGAGCGGCTGGAGGTGTCGCGGCCGACCCTGCGCGAGGCCTTGCAGGCGCTGGAGCGCAACGGGCTGGTTCATACCCGCCACGGCGGAGGAACCTATGTCACCGAGGAACTCGCCCCCTCCTTCTCGGCACCGCTGGTGCGGCTGTTCCAGGCCCATCCCGGTACCGCCACCGATTATCTTGAATTCCGCCGTTACATGGAGCCGATGGCCGCCTATTGCGCCGCCTTGCGCCGCACCGAGGCGGATTGCGAGATCCTGACCGGCATCTTCACCGCCATGGAAGAGGCGCACCAGCAGGACGATGCCGAGCGCGAGGCGGAACTGGACGCGGCTTTCCACATGGCCATGGCCGAGGCGGCGCATAACGTGGTGCTGCTGCATGTGGCGCGCTCGCTCTCAAGCCTGCTGCGCGAAGGGGTCTTTTACAGCCGGAGCAGCCTGTTCACCCGCAAGGGCGTGCGCGACATGCTGCTGGACCAGCACCGGATGCTCTATCAGTCGATCGTCGACGGCGCGCCTGTGAAGGCCCGTGACGCCGCCGAAAGCCATCTGCGCTTCGTCGAGGAAGCCATGGGCGAAGTGGCCCGGCAGGAGGCGCGGGCCGATGTCGCCCGGCTACGGCTGGAGCGTGCCGGATCGGCTGGGGAAAGAAAGCGCCGCGCCGCCCGGAAGAAGGCGGATACTGAGGGAAATCCCTGAAAAAAATATGGGTAAGGCATAACTCCTTTGTCGAAGATTTGCTCCATTTGATGTATGAAGAGAGGGTGGGGTGGTGGTGGCCGAAAGGCCACCGGGGTGCGGCTTAGCCGCAAGGATTGCGTGGTGTTATGAGCGTTCTCTTCAAAGGGCTTCAGAAGGCGGCGAAGGAACATGCCGCGCAGGCGGAGATGCCCAGGGGCGCCGCTTCCTTCGATCCGGCGGCACGGGGGACGATTCGGGTCAAGCCGCGCAGGCGGCGGAACACGGCGCGCCTCGTGACCTATGCGATCCTGGGCTATGGCGCGGCGATGAGCGTGGCCCTGCTTTTCTTCGGAGAAGATGTTCTTGAGATGGTGGCGGGCGGGCCCGAGCCGGTCTTCGTCCAGCCGCCGCCCCAGACGGTGGCCGAGCCGGAAGCGGCCCCCCTGCCCGAACTCGCCGCGGCCCCGGAATCCCCGACGGAACAGCCGACCGAGGAACTCTCCGCCGCTCCGGCCGGGGAGGCTGCGGAAGCGGGAAATGCGCCTGCGGATACTGAAAGCGTTCCTGCCGAGGCTGAAAACAATATCGCTGCCCTGATGGCCGAAGGGGAACGCGCGCGCCGGCAGGCGCAGGAGGAACGGCAGGCTTTCGATGCCATCGAAGGGCAGCTTGCCGGGGCCGCCGCCGCCCGCGTGATGCCGCCGCGAAGCCTGGAGGTGTCCCTGGAGGCGCAGGGGCGGAGCGAGGCGGCGCGCCGTCTGGGCGCCCCCGTCCATGTCGGGGAAGAGGCGGCGCCCCGGGTGGCCGATCTGGTGTCGGTCCGCGTCATGGCGCCCAGCCTGACGGAAACGCTCAATTCCGCCTATGCCGCCCTGCTGCGCGGCGAGTATCACGGCGCGCTGGCGCTCTATTCCCAGGCGCTGGCGCAGGAGCCGGGGAATGTCTCGGCCCTGCTAGGCCAGGCGGCTGCCTTGCAGAAATTGCAGCGGGATGAGGAGGCGCGCCGCCTTTACGAGCGCGTGCTGGGCCAGGACCCGCAGAACCGCGAGGCGCTGACCAACATGCTGGCGCTGCTGGCGAAGTCCGATCCCCAGGACGCGCTGCACCGCCTGCTGGAGCTGTCGCGCGCGGCGCCCGATTTCAGCCCCGTCGCCGCCCAGATCGGCAGCCTGTACGGTCAGTTGGGCGACATGCCCGCCGCCGTGAGCTATCTGCGCCGGGCCATCGATCTGTCGCCGGGCAATCTGCTCTACCGCTATACCCTGGCCGTGCTCTACGACCGGGGGGGCTACCGCGAGGAAGCCGTCCTGGCCTATGACGAGGTGCTGCACCGGATCGAACGGCACGGCCCGGTCGAGGGCATCCCCACCGAGGCGGTGCGCGACCGCGCGCGTTTCCTGAGGGGACGCTGACATGCCCTATCTCGCCCATTTCGGTTTGGCCCGCCATCCCTTCGGCCTGACCCCCAATACCGACCAGTTCTTCCCGGTCGAGAACATGGCCCAGGTGCTGGACTCGCTGCGCTATGCCATCAAGCGCAATAGCGGCATCTTCAAGGTCGTGGGCGATGTCGGCACGGGCAAGACCATGCTCTGCCGCCTGCTGCTGCGCGGCCTGGACGGCGAGGGCGAGCCGGTGGCCTATCTCAACGCGCCGACCCCGGATGCCGACACCCTGCTGGCGGCCATCTGCCAGGAATTCCGGCTGCCGGTGGGCAGCCGCGCCGAGATGATGGCACGGCTGAACGCCTTCCTGCTGGAACAGCATGCCGCCCAGCGCAATCCGGTTTTGGTGGTGGACGAGGCCCAGGCGCTGGGGGGAGAAGGTCTGGAGACGGTGCGGCTGCTGTCGAACCTGGAGACGGAAGAGCACAAGCTGTTGCAGATCGTGCTGTTCGGCCAACCGGAACTCGACGTCCTGCTGGCCCGGCCCGACCTGCGCCAGATCACCCAGCGCATCGTCTTCGCCTTCCAGACGGAACCCTTCTCGCGTCAGGACAGCCTGCGTTATCTGGACCATCGCATCGCCTGTTCGCGCCTCGCCGGGGTGGATTATCCCATCTTCACGCCTTCGGCGGCGCGCCTGCTGGCGGCGGCCAGCCGGGGGGTGCCGCGCGTCATCAACGTGCTGGCGGACAAGGCGCTGCTGATCGCCTATGGCGACGGCGCCAATCCGGTGACCGACCGCCATGTGGAACAGGCCATCGACGATACCCCCTATAACGCCCATCGCATGCTGCTGAAGCGGCGCAAGGTCCGCCGCCTCGCCCTGGCCCTGGTGGCGGCGCATGTCTGGGCGGCGGCAGGGCTGGCCTTCGCCTTTCCCGAGGCGACCGCTTCCGCCGTGACGGCGGTCGAGGGATGGATCGGGCGCGCCCAGGCGCATTTCGTCGCGCTTCCGTCCCCGCAGGTCTCGCCGGAAATGGAACGGCCATGATGGTCCTGGGGGCAGGGGAAATCGCGGCCGCCGCGGCTTTCGGCCTGTTGGGCGGCTCATTCGTTTCGGCCTGGTCCTACCGCCTACCGCGCGGGCAATCCATCGCGGCGGGACGGTCGGCCTGTCCCGCCTGCGGCCATGAATTGGGTGCCCTGGACCTGGTGCCGCTCTTCTCGTGGCTCGTCAATCGCGGGCGGTGCCGTCATTGCAAGGCGCCCGTCTCGCTGCGTTATCCGCTGATCGAGACGGTGACGGCCGCCGCCGTCGTTCTGGCCGCCCTGGCGGCCGCCGGGCCGGTCGAGGCGGTGCTGCTGGGGCTGGTGGTGACGCTGCTGGTTGCGCTGGCGGTGGTGGATATCGAATTCGGCCTGCTGCCCGACATGCTGCACCTGGCCTTGCTGCCGCCGGCCCTGGCCTGGCGCTGGCTGCTGGACGGCACGCCCTGGTGGGGACTGGCAGGCGCGGCGGGTGGGCTGGCCTTCGGACTGGCGCTGCATCACGGTTTCAGGCTCGTGACCGGTCGCGACGGCCTGGGGCTGGGCGACGTCAAGTTCCTGGGCGTGGCCGGGCTGCTGCTGCTGCCCTGGCAATGGGGAATCTTCCCGCTGCTGGCGGGGCTGTTCGGCATCGCCACCGGACTGGCCTGGCGCGCGCTGGGGCGCGGGGCGGAATTTCCTTTCGGACCGGCGCTGATCGCGGCCCTGGCGCTGTGCCTGCTCTGGCCCGAGGCCGTGTCCTGGGCGCGTTTGTGACCGATCGGAATGCTTCAATGAGGGGGATGCCTTGGGCATGGATGGAATGATGGCGACGGATCGGGGTGGAAAGATGCGGATGGGCCTGGTGCTGGGCATGGCGGCGGCCTTGCTGGCCTCCTGCGCGCCGCATGACCCCCAGACCGGGCTGACCAAGCAGGATTACCGGGAATTGATGGCCCGGCGCGGTCCTGCCGACGCGCCGCCGCCCGCCGAGCCGCCGATTCCCGAGCTCCAGCCGCTTCTCGCCGCGCCGACCCCGCCCGCCGAGGCCGATGCCCGCCGCGTGTCCATCCGCGTGACCGAGGTGACGCCGCTGCGCGACCTGCTGATGGAACTGGCCCGGCGGGCCGAGATCGACCTGGAAATGGACCCCCGCATCCAGGGCGGCATCATCTTCTCGGCCACCGATCGTCCGCTGACCCAGGTGATCGAGCGCATCGCCGACATGACCGGGCTGCGCTACAGCTTCGAGGACAACCTGCTGCGGATCGAACTCGACGATCCCTATCTGCGCACCTATCGCCTGGATACGCTGGCCCTGCGTCGCCAGTCGCAAAGCGAGATCAGTTCCAGCACCGACGTCTTTTCGGCGGTGGCCGGCGGCGGGACGACGGCGGCTTCCAATGCCTCGACCAGCCGGGTGACCAGCATGGCCGATATCGACCCCTGGGGCGAGGTGCAGTCCAATATCGAGCGCATCCTGTTCCAGGACAACCAGCCCCGCCACCTCGTCCAGATGCCCGTTCCGCCTGCCTCGCCGGGCGAGGCGGCGCCCGGTTCGGCCCCCGCCCCGGCGGGAGGCGTGGCCGGAGCATTGCAGGCCGTGCAGTCCCTGGCCGATACGATCACCGCCCCGCCGCCAGCGGTCTCTCCCGCCGCCGCCTCGGGCGATTCTTCTGCGGCGGGCGCGACGATCCAGACCGTCGAGCGGGAGGATACCGGCCCCGCCGCCACCGGCCCCCTGGGGGCCGAAGCCTCCAATCCCAATCTGTCGATCAATCGCCAGGCCGGGATCATCACCGTCTATACCAACCAGCGCCGCCACCGGGAGATCGCCGATTATCTCGAACGGGTCCGCCGTGCGATCAGCGCGCAGGTGCTGATCGAAGCGAAGATCGTCGAGGTGACGCTGCGCGATGAATTCCGCGCCGGCATCGACTGGAGCGCCATTTCTCCGGCCAGCGACCTGTCCCTGGTCAGTCCGCTGGGGGAAAGCATCAGCCAGGCCATTTCGCCGCAATCGCCGACATTGCTGATGGGCGGGCGGCTGGCCCGGGCGGGCAGCGTGACCATCGACGGCGTGCTGCAACTGGTCGACCAATTCGGCTCGGTGCGCACCTTGTCCAGCCCGCGTCTGACCATGACCAACAACCAGGCCTCGGTCCTGAAGGTGGCCGAGAACGACGTCTACTTCACCTTGCAGATCGACCGCGAGCGCGATACCCAGAGCGGCTTCGAGACGCGCACCATCACCAGCACCGTCAACACCGTGCCGATCGGCCTGATCATGACGGTGCAGCCCTCCATCAATCTGGAATCGCGCATGATCTCGCTGAATCTGCGCCCGACCATCTCGCGGGTGGCGCGGAGGGTCAGCGACCCGGCGGTGGCGTTGACGATGGCCGACATCAATGCGCAATTGCCCGTGAGCCAGCGTGTGAGCGTCGATTCCCAGATTCCGGTGGTCGAGGTGCGGGAACTGGACAGCGTCGTCAGCATGGAAAGCGGGCAGGTCCTGGTCATGGGCGGCCTGATGCAGGAACGCAGCGACAATGTCGAACAGGGCATCCCCGGCCTTCAGGACATGCCCGGCGTCTTCGGCGCGGCCTTCAAGCAGCAGAACAAGCTGTCCGAGGTGGTGGAACTGGTGATCTTCCTGCGGGCCACCATCGTCAACGACCGCGAGTCGGTGGCGCCTGCGGATGTGGATCTGTATCGCCGCTTCGCGCCCGATCCGCGCCCCATCGCCTTCTAGTGACGCCGAGGAACGCCGCATGGCCCTGATCCTGGGGGACCCGCCGAAGCCTGGAGAGAGCGCCGAACGTCCGGCCGAGACGGCGGCGCCCCTGCCGTCCTCTTCCCTGGTCTTGGGCGAGCCGCCCCGTCCCGGCATGGAACTGGCGGGCAGGACGGTCGAGCCGCGCCTGCATCCGCCCAGCCGGGGCGTGTCGCTGGTGCTGGGCGAGCCGGGCGGTCCCGCCTCGGCGCCCCTGCATCCCGATCTGGCGGCGGAGGCCGGTCCGCAAGCCCTGGTCCTGGCCGAGCCGCCGGTGCCGCGCCTGCCGGAACCAGCCCCCGCTCCGCCGCCGGGCGGGCGTCTGCCCTTGCCGCCTGTGGACGCCCCCGAAGCCGAAGCTGCGGCCCCCGCGGTGCGGCCGGTGCTGCGTCGCGACCTGCCCCCGCCCCCGCCCGAGCGCCCGCTTGAAGCGGTATCCGCGCCTGCGCCCGTCTTCCGTCCGGCCGAGCCCCCTTCTGTCGAGGCCCGTCCGGCCCCCCAGGTTCCGCCGCCGCCCGCCGTCACGCCGAGTCCTGGGCCCGGCCCGGCACCCGCGAAGCCCCGCCAGGGGCAAGACGGGAAGGGGCAGGGCGGAGAGGGCAAGCCGCCGGTCCGCATCGGCGACCGCCTGCTGGAAATGGGCCTGATCTCCAAGGACCAGCTTCAGGTCGCGCTGCAGGAGAAGAAGCGCTCGCCCAAGATGATGGGCGAAATCTTCGTCGATCTGGGATTCATTACGGAACAGGCGCTGTCGGCGGTCCTGGCCGAAAGCTCGGGCTACGAGCGGTTCGAGCCCAAGGGGGCGATGATCGACCCCGAATTGCTGAAGGTCCTGCCGAAGGAAGCCGCCACCCGCTACAACGTCTTCCCCGTCTCGCTGCAGGACCGTGTCCTGCGGCTGGCCATGGGCGATATCTATGACGTCCTGGCCCTGGACCAGGTCAAGCGCTACTTCCCCGCCGATATCGAGATCCAGCCGCTGGTCTGCCCCGATACCGACATTCAGGCGGCCATCGACCAGTATTACGGCCATGAATTGTCCATCGACGGCATCCTGCGCGAGATCGAGAGCATCCGCGAAGGCACCCTGCTCGATGCCGCCGCCCTGGACGACCGCGAGGGCGGCTACCGCCACCCGCTGGTGCGCCTCGTCGATGCCGTGGTGCTCGATGCGGTGAAGATGAAGGCGTCCGACATCCATTTCGAGCCGGAAGGCAACATCCTGCGCGTGCGCTATCGCATCGACGGCGACATGATGCAGATCCGCACCCTGCACAAGCAGCATTGGCCGGCCTTCTCGCACCGCCTGAAGATCATGGCGGGCATGAACATCGCCGACAAGCTGAACCCCCAGGATGGCCGTTTCCAACTGACCATGGGCAGCCGCCGCGTCGATTTCCGCGTCTCCTCGCTGCCCACGGTGCATGGCGAGAACATGGTGCTGCGCATCCTCGATCGTTCCAGCGCCCAGGTGGACCTGTCGGCCCTGGGCTACAGCCGGCATAATTTCGATCTGCTGGTCAAGCTGGTGAAGCGGCCGGAAGGCATCATCATCGTCACCGGCCCCACCGGGTCGGGCAAGACGACGACGCTGTATTCCATCATGAACTACATCAACTCGCTCGACCTCAACATCATGACCCTGGAAGACCCGGTCGAGTTCGAGTTGCCGCTGATCCGCCAGAGCCAGATCCGCGAAGGCTCCAGCATGAATTTCGCGGAAGGCATCCGCAGCCTGATGCGCCAGGACCCCGACGTGATCCTGGTCGGCGAGGTGCGCGACAGCGAGACCGCCAGCATGGCCCTGCGCGCCGCCATGACCGGTCACCAGGTCTATACCACCTTGCACACCAACGATGCCGCGGGCGCCATTCCGCGTCTGGTCGACCTGGGAATGCGCCCGACCCTGATGTCCGGCAACATCATCGGCGTGATCGCCCAGCGCCTGGCGCGCAAGCTGTGTTCCTGCAAGCGCAGCGCCCCGGCGACGCCCGAGGAATGCCGCATCCTGGGCGTCGATCCCGCCGATCCGCCGGTCATCGCCCATCCCACCGGCTGCGAGAAATGCCGCCATACCGGCCATTCGGGCCGTGTCGCCATTTCGGAGATCCTGCCCTTCACGCCCGAGGTGGACGAGATGATCATCGCCGATGCCTCGCTCAGCGCGATCCGGCGCGAGGCGCGCAAATACGGCTTCATCCCCATGGTCGAGGACGGTATCGCCAAGGTGCTGGACGGCATCATCAGCGTCGATGCCCTGGTCAAGACCGTCAACATCACCGACAGGCTCTGAGCCATGCCGCAATACGCCTATCGCGCCCTCAACGACCAGGGGAAATCGGTGCGCGGCGAAATCAGCGCCGCCAACGAGGTGGATCTGTTCCAGCAATTGCAGCAGATCGGCCTTCAGATGGTCGATTGCGGGCCGGTGCGCGAGAACCCGCTGGCCAAGCTGCTGGCGCCCAAGGTCAGGACCCGCGACCTGATACAGCTTTGCCTGCATCTGGAACAGCTTCTCGGCGCCGGAGTGCCGCTGATCGAGGCTCTGGCCGACCTGCGCGACAGCACCGAACAGCCGCGCCTGAAGAATATCCTGGCCGAGATCTACAAGGATGTCAGCGAAGGCGAATCCCTGTCCGTGGCCTTCGGCAGGCATCCCAAGGTCTTCGGCGCGGTCTTCACCTCGCTGCTGGCGGCGGGCGAGGACAGCGGCAACCTGACCGACAGCTTCACCCAATTGGTCAAGCACCTGAAATGGACCGAGCAGGTCACCGCCAAGGTCAAGAAGGCGACGCGCTATCCCAGCTTCATCCTGCTGATGATGGTGGGGCTGTTCTTCTTCATGATGGGCGTGGTGGTGCCCGAGGTGGTGGGTTTCCTGGCCGCCCAGGGCGGCGAGCTGCCGGCCCTCACCCGTTCGCTGGTGGCGACCTCGGATTTCGTGCAGAACTGGTGGTGGGCCATGGCGGTCGCCCCCTTCGCCATCGCCTTCGGCATCTCGGTGGGACGCAGGACCTCGGAACGGTTCGCCTATCAGACCGACGTGCTGCTGCTGAACCTGCCGGTCTTCGGGCCGACCCTGCGCAAGATCATGCTGTCGCGCTTCGCCCATTTCTTCGCCACCATGTTCCAGAGCGGCGTGCCCATCCTGCAATGCCTGGAAACCGCCCAGCGCGTCGTGGTCAACCGCGCCCTGGTCGAGGCCCTGGCCCTGGTGCGCGCCCAGGTCCAGACCGGCGAGCCGCTGTCCCAGGCCATGAAGAATTCCGGCCAGTTCCCCAGCCTGGTGCTGCGCATGGTCCGCATCGGCGAGGAAAGCGGCAATCTGGGCGGCACGCTGGTCAATGTCACCGATTTCTACGACCGCGACGTGGACGAGGCCGTGGACAAGCTGATCGCCATGGCCGAACCGGCCCTGACGGTGGTGGCGGGTCTGATGATGGCCTGGATCGTGGCCGGGGTGATGGGGCCGATCTACGACAGCTTCGAAAATATCGGGTTCTAGGATGATGCTCGGCCAATCCCGCAAATTCATCCTGACCGTCGGCGAGGAAAACGCCGTCCTGACCCATCTGGTCCGGGGTCGGGTCAGGAATGCCTGGATCATGCCCGCCGATCCCGCCGAGGGCGCGCCGCTCTTGGCCGAGGCCCTGGCCACCGACAGGCGCGCCGGAATCTGGCTGCTGGTCGACAGTTTCGAGCAGCTCTACAAGGAAGAGCCGGTCCTGGCGGCCAACATGCTCGACCAGCCCAAGCTGGTGCGCCGCCAGATGATGGCGACCCTGCCCGGCGACATGCTGGCCGGGGCCTATCCGCAGGGGCAGGACCCCAAGACCAAGCGCAAATTCTTCCTGTTCTGCGGCGTGCCGCGCACGGACAGGCTGTCCGCCTGGATCGCCCTGCTGGGGCCGCGCCTGAAGGCCAGCCATCTGCTGCCGCTGGAAAGCCTGGGCCTGCTGCTGACGGTTTCGGACATGCAGGCGGCCCAGCCCGCCCAGGGCGTGCGCTGGCGGGTCATGACGACCATGAACGTCACCGGCGGCCTGCGCCAGATCGTTTCGAAACAGGGCCGCATGGTCCTGACCCGCCTGACTCCGGCTCCTGCCGAGGACCTGTCCCCGGCCGAAGCCGCCGCCGCCATCGAGCGCGATTTCCGCCAGACCCTGTCCTATGTCAAGCGCCTGGGCTATCAGCCTGGGGACATCCTGGATTTCGTGCTGGTGGTCGGCCCCAATCTGGCCCGTGAACTGAAAGCGCGCAGCCTGGATGCGACCTCGGTGCTGATCACCACGCCCTCGGAACTGGCGGGGGCGCTGGGGCTGGGGGCGGTGGGGCGCGAGGATACGCCCTATAGCGATGTGCTCCATGCGCTGTGGTTCGCCACCCGCAAGAAACCGCGCCTCAGCCTAGCCGCCACGGTCAATCCCCAGCCCGACTGGCAGCGCCAGGCCGAAACGGTGTCGCCCTGGCTGGCGGGGGTGGCGCTGGCCGGCTCGCTATGGTGGGCGGGGGATACCGGCTGGACGCTGTACCAGACCCACCAGGACATCGCAGCCCAGCAAGCCGCCCTGGCCTCGGCCCAAACCACCCTGGGCATCGTCCAGGCCGAACGCGCCGCCTTGCCCCATACCGCCGAAGAGGTCCGCCGCGTCCTGGCATTGGGGGAGGAGTTGAAGCGCAATGACTTTTCCCTGCTGCCGCTGGTCCAGGGGCTGGCCGAGGCGGTGGGGGAACGGGCGCTGCTGGTCCGGGCGGTGATGGAGGCGCCTCCCGAAGCCTCTCCTGGCGCCGATGCCCGCAGCCAGCGCGGCACTCAGGCTGCCGAACCGCGTCAAACTGCCCGGATGTCCTATCATCTGCCCGGCACGGTGACCACGCCGGAAGAGGCGATGGAATTGTCCTATGCGCTTCTCGACGACCTGCGGCGCGTCTTCGCTGATAGCCAAGTGGAGATGGTGGCCCCGCCGGTCGATGTGCTGCCGACCCAGACGCTGGTCGGGGGATCGGCGCCCGATCTTCTGCCGGACGGGAGCATTCCGCTCTATCAGGTCGAATTCGAGATTTCCAAGGTGCTGCAATGAATCACCTGACGCGCTTCCGCGCCTTGCCCAAGGTCTTGCAGCGTTCCGCCTTCGTCGCCCTGGCGGCGCTGGCCGTGGCAGGCGGTGCTTGGATGCTGGAAGGCGCCCTGGAGGAGGCCGAGCAGCAATTGCGCCAGACGCGGCAGGATACCGCCCGCATCCAGAACGACATCCGCGCCGCCCGTGCCGATATCGATTATGTGCGGGAAAATCTTGCCCGTCATGACGAGGTGATGGCGCAGAAGCCCTATGCGGATCGCGACCGGCTCGATGCGCGGCGCAGGATTGAGGTGCTGGGGCGGGCGCATGGCCTGACCGAGCAGAGCCTGAGCATCGAGCCGGAAAATATCGCCGCGGCTCCGGGGAGCGACTTGCGCGGCCTGTCTTTGGTGACGACTCCCCTGACGGTGGATGCCGGGGCCTTGCTGGATGGCGACATCTATGCCTTCGCGGCCGCCATGCGGCAGGTCCTGCCCGGCTATGTGGCGTTGCGCCAGATGGAGATCGCGCGTAGCCGTCCGCTGGACCGCGAGGCCTATTGGGCCATCAGGCGGGGGGAGATGCCGTCTCTGGTCGGCGCCCGGCTGGAATTCGTCTGGCGCGCCGCTTCCCAGGAGGAGACTCCCATGCAAGGAAGCCGCCGATGATCCGCCCTCTTTCGCTCCTGGCGGCCCTGATCGCCGCCATTCCGCCTGCCGCCGCCCAGCAGCCGGCTTCGGGCGGGGTTCCGCCCAGCCTGATGTTCACCCAGGAAGAACGCGACATCCTCGACCAAGCCCGCCAGGGCATTGACGGCGGCTTGCAGGAGAACCTGCATCTCGGCTCGGTCCTGTACCGGGATGCGGGGGATTGGGTGGTGTGGCTGAACAATATCGCCGTCAGCCCCGGCCAGCCCGGCCTGCCCAATGTGCGGATCCTCGAGGTCGGGCATGACCGTGTTTCTCTGGCGATCCGCCGGGGCAAGGGCGAGCAGGAAATCCTGCTGTATCCCGGCCAGACCTTCCTGCCCGGAACCGGGCAAGTGGTCAACGGCAGGCGCTGACACAGGCCTGCCGGAAACGTTCCGGCATCATGGCCCCAACGTAACGGTGCAGACCTGCGGGGAATAGCGTTCCGTGCGGCAGTTCGGTGCGTCCTTGCCGCATAGGCGCACGCCCCGGACATAGAAGTCGCTATAGCCGTTGTTGGCTTTCGGCTCGGGGATGACGGAGACGGTGTCGAAGGGCGTGTCCGAGCGGATGTCGATCAGCGTTGACGGTTGGCCGGAACAGGCGGTGACGATCTGATCGGTCATGATCTTCCGCGAGGGTGAGCCTACCTGCCAAAGCTGAAGCCGTGCCCGTTCGGCCGAGGAGAAGTCGGTCAGCAGCACCAGGGCGCGGTGGTAACGCTTGCCGAAAGTGAAATCCAGCCTTTCACGTTCATCGGGCGGCATGGTGTCCCGCTGCATGGTGGAAAGCTTCGGGACATAGGTGTTGTCGACATGACCGATGCCAAGAACGCCGAAGCCCCAGGTCTGCCATTGCGGGTTGTTGGCGAAATTCGAGACCATCATGGTGATTTCGCCGTTATGGGCGGAAAGCTCGGCATCCAGTTCGGGCAGGGCAAGCCAACTCGTGCCGCTCCATCCCTGTCCCTCGGCGCTGCTGCCGCTGCCCGGGCTGCGCATCCTGTTGATGCGACCCCAGTTGAGTTTTCCCGTCACCGTGGGGGCGTCCACCCAGGCCGAGATCTCTTTGTCGCCGGCATCAGGTCGAGGTGTCCATTTTCGGTAGCTGCCCGACTGATAATTCCGCACGATGGGGTCGCTGCGTTGATCGGCATACCAATGGATGCTGCTGGTAAAGCCGATCTTCACCTTGTCCCAGGCCTTGTGCACCGCGTCCAGGCCAAGGGCGGCGGTGCGCGGAGCCTCGTCCAGGCAGGCGCTCACGAACAGGGCATTGGGGTCGCTGGTGGTGTAGTTCTGGTCCAGCGACTGGCACTTGTCCGCAGCCTGACAAGCCGTGCCGTGCGGCCATATCCAACTGCGCACTTCGACCTGACTGGCGGTGCAGGACCCGGCGCCGATTTCCAGTTCCACCCGGACCTTGTGGAAATTGTTCGCACCGGCCTCCAGCCAGTTGCTGTCGCTTCCATCGCGAAAGGCGCAAGACGGTTCGTCATTACGGCACCCCGGATTGGGATATTCCGTGGTCGCCGACCCGCTCTTGGGCAGGCTGTCGTCGTGGAAGACGTTGTCCAGGACCACCGCCATGTGGTTGCGGCCCAGCACATCGCTTTCCGGGTCCTTGAAACGCCCCGGCGCGATGAAGCCGGCATTATGTTCGGTATCCAACTCGATGCCGAAGGCCATGGCCTGGCGGTAATCGCTCAGCGGTTCCAGGAAATCGTTGTTCTGGATCAAGCGGCTATGGCCGCCGGTCTTGGGGCTGGAAAAGCCGAGGAAGGGGCCGGGCGCGCCGCAGCGGTTGTTGTAGGGATTGATCTCGAAGGGCAGGAAAGCATGCACGAGGCCTTGCCCGCGCCTATTCGTGGGATCGTTCTTGAAGGAGACCTCGAAGACGCTGCGGATGACGGAATTCTTGAGACGGAAATCGTAGAGCGACCAGGTACAAGAGGCGACATGCCAGTTGCCGTACCATTCATTGGCCCATTCCGTGCCTGGGCGGAATTCCATCTGCTTGCCGGCAGTGCCATCCGTCAGCTTGACGCTGGCGGTCCGGTTGTTGGGATTCTCGGTGGTGGTGGCGAGCAGACGGCTGCCCCAATATTGTTCGATCGCCGCCAGATCCGCCAAGCGGATACCGCCCGTGCCCGGCCCTGGAGAGGGGCCGGCGAGGAGGGGGGGAGGTGTGTCATCCCCGTCCCCCGTCACCTGCTTCAACTGCGCAAGACTCATGGCGAAGACGATGTCGTCGAAATGATCGGGATCGGACGGCGCCAGGGGAGTGCCATCCTGCGAAACAAGATTTGCGGGAAGATCGAAGTATAGGGACGGATTACTGCTATCATTGCCGGGAACCGCAAGATTGGCCAGTTCGTTGAGATTGACCGGAGCGGGATTGGGAGTGGTGCTGCCATTGCGGAAGCCGCCCTGGCCACTCGGTCCGGTACTGACCAGAACGAAGGCTTCCGTGCCGTTGGCCGGAGGCGTGCAAGGCAGGCTGCGGCAAAGGGCTAGGGCGGTGTTTGTCTGATTGAGGTTGGAAATCAAAGCAGGATCGACCCGATAGGCGATCAGCCATCCCCAGCGGTCGGTGGCGACATTCTTCGACAGGCCAAGCGTGCGCCAAGGGACGACACCATTGGTTCCAGCATTGCAAGCTGCGGCCGCCACTCCTTCATCCGTAGTGCCTTCCCTTCTGGCGTCGGCTGGGCAGGGAAGACTCTGATTGGCCGCTGCATAGGCGGTCAGGGCTTCAGCGATGGTTTGAAGCTGGGTCATGGTGGCTGTGTGGCTTTCCTGCTGCCCCACCATGCGGCGATGCAGGCCGGAAGCCACGGCAATGGCGCCGATGCCGATCAGGACGACGACAAGGGCGACCAGGGAAAAACCTTGCTCGCTCCTGCCTTTCCCGGTTTTCCTGATCATGCCCGCCTCGTTTTTTACTGCCGTTCCTGGTCTAGGGGGTTGCTCTAGGCCTGAGATTTGCTCGCCACGCGACCTGCATGATGGAGGCGTGGCGGACCAAATCGTCGAATGTTCCTAACCGGCCATCGATGTAGGCGTCGCTGTTACCATTTCCGCCGAGAGGATTGTTATTCGCGTTCCGTTGCTCAGCCGCATTGGGGTTGGCGGCAAAAGCCCTATAGCTGCCGGTAGCGGAATAAGCCCCAAAGCCGTTGCTGCCATGGCTGATCAGCACGTAGGCTGCGCCGGTCAGCTCATCAGGGTCCATGACAGGATTGCCGCCAACGCCGTCCAGGATGAGGAGGCCGATTTCCAAGCGAGCTTCGAGTTCTGAGGAACCGGGTTGACAGTTCTGTAAATCCACTCCTCGTGTATCAAGCGAGATATTCGTGCAAGAGCCAGTGCCGTCCATAGCGGCATCTGCGTGAACTCTGTAGGTGATGAAATTGCCCCAGCCGTCGATGGCTGCATCCTTTGGCAGGCCCAGGTCGATCCAAGGCACAATGCCACGACGCTGATCGTTGGCGCAGCCAGTGACATCATTCCCTGAAAGCATTGAATGAGCGCTGCCAGTTCCGCTCGTTGCATCCGCAGGACAGGGCAAACGGCGGTGGCGGGCGGCGTAAAGGACCAGCGCTTCTTCGATGGTGGAAAGCTTCGTTTCGGTCGTCTTGAAGCGCCGGTGGTCTCGGGCCGAATGCGCGAATTCAACGCCCATGGTGATGATGATCCCCAGGATCACCAGCACGATGGAAAGCTCGATCAAGGTAAAGCCGGATTGCCTAGTGCGATGAGTATCTCGTTTCACTAGGCAATCTCTCATGGTTTTCCGTCCTAACACATACCGGAAATTACTGGATCAATACGCAGAGTGTGGTGAGGTCCTGTCCGAAATTAGAGGAGGCGCTGGCAGTTACCGCAGTACCCCTGGTGGACTGGGTCGCAGCCCGGATGTTGCCAGAATTGGCGACGCCATCATCGAATTTTGCATCAATGGCGGCCGCTGCGCTGGCCGGCAGGTCGACGAAACAAAGGGCGGTTTCGTTCGTCGTGCCAAGAGCTGCCGAGTCAGCGGTCATCGCAGTGCTGGCGTCAAGGACAGAGATGTTGCCGTTGAAGGTGTGCTGCGGTGCGGCGTTGGTGATAGTGGAAGCCCCGGCAGCGAGAGGAATGAGGCCTGCGGTACGGAGACGTTCCCATACCGAAGCCTCAGCATTATTCTCTATTCCAAATCGATTAATGGAAAAATCCCTCCGCGCATCCACATTATAGCGTTCGCGATAAGCAGAGAAGGCGGTGCTGTAAGCTTCGATTTCCTGCATCGCCTTGGTCACTTTGGCCGAGTCGATCAGGTCCTTGCCTTTCAGCACGCCGCCGATGATCAGGCCGATGATGACCAGGACGATCGACAATTCGATCAGCGTGAAGCCCCGTTGCGAGTTGTGGGCGCCGCTGGCGGCGCCGTGGTCGCGCGTGAACATAGCTTGTTTCTCCACTCCAGATACCATCCAAGCGCCACGCTGGGGCGCCCCCTTTTCCTGGCCGGTGCCGGCTGCGCCGGACTCGGACCTTCGGCAGCAAGAATACCTCTTTTGGGGTAAGCACGCCACAACTGCGGAAAGGTTATCGAAAAAATTCACAGTAATTTTAGTGGTTTGCGAAAAATCCGTGTTTTCGCCTATGTTTCCAAACAAATCAATGGCTTGGAGAGGGGCGAGGTTGTGCGCCGCCGGTGCGGCGGCAGGGGAGGAGGGGTATGCAAGGGAGGCGTGCCAGGCTTGCGCAGGACGCGCGGCATGAGGGCGAATCTCTGTCTAAAGTGATAGGCGGGAGGTATCCACGCCGCTGAGGCCGCCGCTTTCGCCGCCGACGCGCCGGTGCTGGATGGCGAGCTTCAGGTCGCCGGGATTGTCGGCCTCGGCCAGGGCGGTGGCTTCGTCGATGATGCCGTCCTGCCACAGGGACAAGATCGCCTGGTCGAAGGTGACCATGCCCAGATGCTGGTTCTCGGCCATGATCTTCTTGATGTCCTTGACCTCGCCCTTACGGATCAGGTCGCGGATCAGGCCCTGGTTGAGCATGATCTCCAGCGCGGCGATGCGCCCGCCGTCCTGCCGGGGCAGCAGGCGCTGGGAGAGCAGGGCCTTGAGGTTCATCGACAGGTTCAGCAGCACCTGGGAATGGGCTTCCAGGGGGAAGAAACCGAGGATGCGGTCGATGGCTTGGTTGGCATTGTTGGCATGCAGGGTCGCCAGGCAGAGATGTCCCGTCTCGGCGATATTGAGGGCGTGTTCCATGGTCAGGGAATCGCGGATCTCGCCGAGCAGGATCACGTCGGGCTTCTGGCGCAGGGCGTTCTTCAGCGCCGCCTCGAAGGACAGGGTGTCGACGCCGACCTCGCGCTGGGTGACGATGCAGCGGCGATGCTCGTGGACGAATTCCACCGGGTCCTCAATGGTCACGATATGGCCCGGCGCGGCGGCGTTGCGATGGCCGATCATCGCCGCCAGCGTGGTGGACTTGCCCGATCCGGTGCCGCCGACCATGATGATCAGGCCGCGTTTCTCCATCACCAGATCGGCCAGCAGGGATGGCAGGTTCAATTGCGCGAAGCTGGGGATTTCGGTGGTGATCTTGCGGATCACCATGCCCGGCAACTGGCGCTGCTTGAAGATGTTGATGCGGAAGCGGCCGATGCCGTCGAGCATGGTCGCCATGTTGAACTCGCCCGTTTCCTCAAAGGCGTGACGCTGGGGCGGGGTCAGGAGCTCGTCCAGGATGCCGGTGATATGGCCCTTTTGCAGCGGGCCGTCGGTCAGCGGCTCGAAGCCCCGGTCGCCGCGCAGGGTCGGCGGCGCGCCGACGGTGACATAGAGGTCCGAGCCGCCCGGCTCGGCCAGGGCGGCGAGCCAGCCGTGGAAATGTTCGAGCATCATCCTGGGCAACTCCTAGAAGAACGAGCGCAGGCCCTTGCGCGGCTTGGCGCCGTCCTCCGCCCCGGCCATCGCCATTTCGCGTGGCGGTTCCGGCCGGGGGGCGGGGGGGAGCGCGGGGGAAGGGGCTGGGGTCGGTTGGGGGCGCGGCACGGCCTGCTGGGGAGAAGGCGGGGTATCGCCGCCACCGGCGGGGGCGAAGCGCTCCATTTCCTCGGGCGCCACCAGACCCTGTTCCACCAGCTTGCGCACGGCATCCTGCATGGTCTGCATGCCATAACGCTGGCCGACCTGCATCATCGAGAAGACCTGGGGGATCTTGTTCTCGCGGATCAGGTTGCGCACGGCATCGGTGCCGACCAGGATGTCATGGGCGGCGACGCGCCCGCCGCCGGTCTTCTTCAGCAGCGTCTGCGAGATGACGGCTTGCAGCGAGCCGGCCAGCATGGTGCGGACCATGTCCTTGTCGCTGCCGGGGAAGACGTCGATGATGCGGTCCACGGTCTTGGCCGCCGAACTGGTATGCAGCGTTCCCATGACCAGATGGCCGGTCTCGGCGGCGGTCAGCGCCAGGCTGATGGTCTCGTGGTCGCGCATCTCGCCGACCAGGATCACGTCCGGGTCCTCGCGCAGGGCGCTTTTTAAGGCGCGGGCGAAGGACTTGGTATGGCGCCCGACCTCGCGGTGATTGATCAGCGAGCATTTGGACTCGTGGACGAATTCCACCGGGTCCTCGATGGTCAGGATATGCTTGTTCTGGGTCTCGTTGATATGGTTGATCATCGCCGCCAGGGTGGTGGACTTGCCCGAGCCGGTGGGGCCGGTGACCAGCACCAGCCCTTTCTCGAGGGCGGCGAATTTCTTGAAGATCTCCGGCGCACCCAGCTTCTCCAGCGAGGGCACGACGGTGGGAATGGTGCGGAAGACGGCACCTGCCCCGGTGATGGTGGTGAAGGCGTTGACGCGGAAGCGGGCGCTGTCGCCGAAGGAAATGGCGAAGTCGCTTTCCAGGTCGCGCTCGAATTCGGCCCGCTGCTCCTCGGTCATGATGGAATAGAGCATGGTCTTGACCATGTCGGGCGAAAGCGGGCCGGTCTTGACCGGACGCAGCTCGCCCGACAGGCGCAGCATGGGCTCGCGCAGGCTCATGAGGTGGAGGTCCGAGGCGCCGTGCTGCTGCGTGAAGGCGAGAAGTTCAGTGATCTCCATGGCTCCAACTCTCCTTACTGTCCGGCGGCAAGGCCGCGCAGATGGGCGGCGCGGGCGCGAATGGACGCCAGCGGGGTCGCCAGCGGCACCGGGGCGCGGTGATAGAGGTCCAGGAATGCCTGGTAATGGTCCAGGGCCGGGCGGATCTCCCCGGCGCGGTCCAGGGCAATGGCGGCGTTGAGGTGATGCAGCGGCTCGCCGCCCGCCAGGCGCGCGGCCTGGATCCACAGGGCGGCGGCGTCCTTGTCCTGGCCCGCCGCTGCCCGGCGCTCGGCCAGGGCGGCGAGAAGCTGCGGCGAGCGTGGGGCGAAGCGGAGCATCTCGCCCAGGCGGGCCTCCGCCGTCTCCGGCGGCAGCGCGGCGAGCAGCGGCAGAATCTGGCCGATGGCGATGCCGTCCGGTTCCAGCGCCAGCAGCTCCATCCAGGCCGCCAGGGCCGGTCCGGCATGGCCCTGGCGCTGCAGGGTCAGGGCCAGCCCCGCCCGCGCGGTGCGGTCGTCGGGGTGGTCCTGCAGGATGGCGCGGTAGAGGCCGAGGGCGCGGGCGTAATCGCCCTGGCGCAGGGCCTCGGAGGCCTCGCGCAGGGGCAGGGCGCGGACCTGCACCTTCTCGGCGCTGTTCAGTTCCAGTTCGGCGGCGGCGAAGGGATAGCCGCCCGGCCACAGGGCGGCCACGCGCCGCAGATAGGCCCGGCCGCGTTCGGCATCGCCGCTGTGATAGTTGCGGATGGCCGAGGGCCAGTCGCCATGGCGCTGGTACAGGTGCAGCAGGTGGCGGGCGGCGTAGTCCAGATTGGTTGCCGGGTCGAAGGCCTCGTCCAGGGTGACGAAGGCGTCGGGATGCCAGCCCATGTTGATCTGCATGCAGCCCAGGTCCAGCCGCGTCACGCCCGACCGCAGCAGCTTGCGCGCCGCGTCCATGGCCTCGCTCTTGGTCGGGAAGGCCTGGCCTTCGCCCTCGCTGTTGATGGTCCAGGGCCAGGCGGTGGCGCGGCCGTCCTCGCGGCGGCCCGATTCGGCCAGGCCGATGGCGCTCAGCAGGCCGGAGGGCAGGGCGTGGCGGGCCTCGGCCTGCGGGGCGAGGGCGAGGCAATCCGGCGCGGTGCCGGTTTCGGCGGAAAGGGGAAGGGCGGTCAAGGAAGCCATGACCGCGGCAAGCGGCAGCACCGCCCGCCAGCCACGCAGCCCGCGCGTCCGTCGCCGTTCGAGGCGCCCCATTTTCCCCTCGGATTTGCCCATCATTCTCGTGGCAGTATTACAGGGCGAGGCCGCTTCCGTCTATCGAAAGCGGTAGAAAGCGGAGGGGGATGGTCTGTCCTAGAGGAGTTCCGGATCCCATGGTCCTCGTGGTGTCGCGGCGGCGTTCCGTACAGTCATGGCGGGTGCGCGGCGCGAACTGGATGAGGATAGCCATAGCTGTCTCTGCTGCTAATGCTTTCCATTAGTTACCGATTTTTTGCGAATGCGTTTGATTTTGTCGCCGTCTTACCTATCATCCTGGCGGTGCCCATATGACTGCGGACAGCAATCTGGCTGTGGAGGTATTGCGACATGAGAATACGCATCCTGGAGGGGATGGACGGTTCATCTGATCATCCCCCAAAAGTGGGGTATGACCTCTGTCCCGGTCCGCGCCACGATGCCTTCCTGTCCGATGCGGCCTCCCGGTTCCGTGCCGGTGTCCTGCCCCAGGGCGGCGGCGAATCGATTTTAATGGGTATCCGCTCATCCAATATCTTGATGCGGCGCGTCTTTGGGGGTACCACCCAGGACGTTGTACGCTCGGTCCGTAGACCCGTCTTCCTGATTCATTGAACGGAGGGAGCTTTACATGGCGTCGCCCGGGGGCGGAACGCACGGCGTTCCGCCGCTTCATTTCGTGATTGTCGCCATACCGCTGCTCTTGGCAGCGGTTTTTGCGACCCAGCTGCCGACGATCATGGCCGGTCAAACCGTGCTGTGGGGCGTGGACTGGATTCCGTCGCTTGGCATCCGCCTGGCTTTGTATCTGGACGGGCTTAGTCTGCTCTTTGCCCTGATGATCACCGGTACGGGCACGCTGGTGCTGCTCTATTCCGGGTCGTACATGGCCGGGGACCCCAATTTCTGGCGGTTCCACATGTTCCTCGTCGCCTTCATGCTGTCGATGCTGGGCGTCGTGCTGGCCGACGACCTGATCACGCTGTTCGTGTTCTGGGAACTGACCTCGATCACCTCTTACCTGCTGATCGGCTTCAACCACGAATCGACGGTGTCGCGGCGCAATGCCTTGCAGGCGCTGCTGGTCACGGGTTCGGGCGGCCTGGCGCTGTTGGGCGGCCTGGTGCTGATGGGCGTGGTGGTCGGCGACTGGCAGTTGTCCGTGGTGCTGACCCAGGGCGAGTTCCTGCGCGAACATCCCTTCTATCTCGGCATCCTGATCCTGATCCTGCTCGGTGCCTTCACCAAGTCGGCGCAGTTCCCCTTCCATTTCTGGCTTCCGAATGCCATGGCCGCGCCGACCCCGGTTTCGGCCTATCTGCATTCGGCGACCATGGTGAAGGCCGGCGTCTACCTGCTGGCCCGCATGCATCCGGCCCTGGCCGGAACGCCGGAATGGTCGTGGACGCTGACCATCGCCGGGGCGATCACGGCGGTCTGGGCCTCGATGATGGCGGTGCGTCAGACCGACCTGAAGCAGGCCCTGGCCCATACCACGCTGATGGCGTTGGGCACGCTGGTCATGTTCCTGGGTTCGAACACCGAGGCGGCGATCACGGCGGCGATGACCTTCCTGCTGGTCCATGCCCTGTATAAATGCGCCCTGTTCCTGGTGGTCGGCATCATCGACCACGAGACCGGCACCCGCGAGGTGGACCGCCTGGGCGGCCTGAACAAGGCCATGCCCTGGACGGCGGCGGCGGCCCTGGCGGCCGGTTTCGCCATGGCCGGTTTCCCGCCCTTCCTCGGCTTCATCGGCAAGGAACTGGCCTATGAGGCCGCCGTGGCGGTGGCGGTGATGCCATGGTTCGTGACGGCGGCGGCCGTGGCGGCCAATGCGCTGATGGTGGTCGTGGCCGGTTTGGTAGCGATCAAGCCCTTCTTCGGCCCGCTGTCGCGGAACCTGCCTCAGCCCAAGCCGCATGAAGCGCCCTGGCGCATGATCGCCGGTCCGGCCTTGCTGGCGACGATGGGGCTGCTGTTCGGCCTGGCGCCGGCCGGAATCGGTTCCGGCCTGCTGGAGCCGGCGGTCGCCGGTGTGCTGGCGCGCCCGGTGCCGGTCAGCCTGTCGCTGTGGCACGGCATCAACGTGCCGCTGATCCTGTCGCTGATCACCTTCGGCCTGGGCATCGTGCTGTTCCTCGGCGTGGTGCGCCTGCGCAACGGGCTGAATGCCCTGGTCGCCGTGCTGCCCAATGGCGACAACAGCTACGACAAGACCCTGGTGGGGCTGAAATCCCTGGCGTGGTGGCAGACCCGGGTGCTGCAGAACGGCTCGCTGCCGGTCTATCTGCTGACGACCTTCGGCGTGCTGGGCGTCGCGGTGGGCGGCACCATGCTCTTCAAGGGCGGCTTCACCATCCCGCAGAACGTGCTGACTCCGGCCTTGCATGAATGGGGGCTGGTGGTACTGATCATGATCGCGGTGCTGGTCACCGTGACCGCGAAGTCGCGGCTGGCCGCCATCTGCTCGCTGGGCGTGATCGGCGTCGGCGTGGCGCTGCTGTTCCTGATCTTCGGGGCCGCCGACGTGGCCATGACCCAGCTGATGGTGGAAACCCTGCTGGTGATCATCGTCACCGTCATCTTCCTGAAGCTGCCCAGGGTCGAGAACGTGCCGCCCCTGACCCGTCGCCGGGGCATCGTCAACGCCGTCATCTCCATCGGTTCCGGGGTTGTGATCTCCGCCCTGGTGCTGGCGGTGGTGGCCGGTGACATGAACCGTTATCTGTCCGACTTCTTCGAGCGCACGGCTTATCCCGGCGGTCACGGGCAGAACATCGTCAACGTCATCCTGGTGGACTTCCGCGCCGTGGATACCTTGGGAGAAATCGTCGTGGTGGCCATGGCTGGCCTTGCCGCCTTCGCCCTGATCCGCAGCCGTCGCAAGAATGTGGGAGGGGAATGATGACCGATTCCGTGATCCTGCGTACGGCGACCCGGCTGCTGGTCGGGCTGATGCTGGTGTTTTCCGTATTCATGCTTCTGCGCGGCCATAACGAGCCGGGCGGCGGCTTCATCGGCGGGCTGATCGCCTCGACCGGCATGGCGCTCTATTCCATGGCCTTTTCGTCCGCGGAAGTGCGCCGGGCGCTGAAGATCGATCCGCGCCGTATCGCCATGATCGGTCTTGCCGCCGCCTTGACGGCGGGCGTCCTGCCCGCCTTCCAGGGGCTGCCCTTCCTGACCGGGCTGTGGTGGTATCCGCTGGGGACGCCGATCCTCTTCGACATCGGTGTCTATCTGGTGGTGGTCGGCGGCGTGCTGACGATCCTGCTGGGCGCAGAGGAGGGCCGCTGACATGGAAATCCTTCTCGCCCTGCTGGTCGGCGTTCTGACCGCCGGCAGCGTCTGGCTCATGCTCAGCCGCAGCCTGATGCGATTCATGCTGGGGCTGGTGATGATCGGCAACGCTGCCAACCTGACCATCTTTTCCTCCGGCCGCCTGACCCGTGGCCATCTGCCCTTCATTCCCGACGGCGCCCAGGCGCCGCTGGGACTGGTCGCCAATCCGCTACCGCAGGCCCTGATCCTGACCGCCATCGTCATCAGCTTCGGCCTGGTGGCGTTCGCCCTGGTCCTGGCCTACCGCGCCTGGCAGGAAGTGGCCACGCTGGATACCGAAGCCATGCCCGAAGGTGGGCCTGGCAGTGGTGAGGAGGGCATGAAGTGAGTTGGCTTCTTATCCTGCCCATGCTGCTGCCTCTGTCCGCCGCCGTGCTGGCCGGGCTGACGCGCAGCTCTCCCCGCGTCCAGGGCGCCATCGGCGTCGCGGCCTCGGTGGGCCTGCTGGTGGTCGCCATCGCGCTGATGATGGCCGTCTGGCAGGAAGGCATCCTGGTTTCCCAGATGAGCAACTGGCCCGCGCCCTTCGGCATCACCCTGGTGGCCGATACCCTGAGCGCGGTCATGGTGCTGATCACCGCCATCGTCGGCCTTGCCACCGTGGTCTATTCGCTGGTGGACATCGACCGCCGCCGCGTGGGGCTGGGCTATCACATCATGCTGCAGGTGCTGCTGGCCGGCGTCTGCGGGTCCTTCCTGACCGGTGACCTGTTCAACCTCTATGTCTGGTTCGAGGTGATGCTGATCGCGTCCTTCGGCCTGCTGGTGCTGGGCGGCGACCGCGAGCAGCTGAAGGGCGGCGTCAAATACGTGGCGCTGAACCTGGTCTCGACCATTTCCTTCCTTTCGGCGGTCGGCCTGCTCTACGGCATGACCGGCACGCTGAACATGGCCGACCTGCACGGCCGCATCCAGGAGGTGGGTAATCCCGGACTGGTCGCTGCCATCGCGGTGATGTTCATGGTCGGCTTCGGCATCAAGTCGGCGGTCTTCCCGCTGTTCTTCTGGCTGCCGGCCAGCTATCACACGCCGCCGGTGGCGATTTCGGCGGTCTTCGCCGGGCTGCTGACCAAGGTCGGCGTCTATGCCCTGATTCGCCTGTTCACCCTGGTCTTCTCCACCGATGTGGGCTTCACCCATGAAATCCTGCTGTGGGTGGCCGCGCTGACCATGATCACGGGCGTTCTGGGCGCCGCCGCGCAGAACGAGATCCGCCGCATCCTGTCCTTCCACATCATCAGCCAGATCGGCTACATGGTGCTGGGCTTGGCGCTGATGAGCACCACGGCGCTGGCCGGGGCGGTCTTCTATCTGGTTCACCACATCATCGTGAAGGCCAACCTGTTCTTCGTCGGTGGCGTGGCCAAGCGCCTGACCGGATCGGCCGACCTGTCGCAGATCGGCGGTCTGTACAAGCGGGCGCCGCTGCTGGGCGTGCTGTTCCTGATCCCCGCCTTCTCGCTGGCCGGTTTCCCGCCGCTGTCGGGTTTCTGGGCCAAGCTGTTCATCCTCGAGGGCTCGTTGCGCCTGGAAGAATGGGTGGCGGCCGGCGTGGTGCTGGTGGTCGGCCTGCTGACCATCTTCTCGATGACCAAGATCTGGGGCGAAGCCTTCTGGAAGCCCGCTCCCGAGGGCATGGTGGAACGGCGCCTGACGCGGCGTGAAGGCTGGCTGCTGCTGGGTCCGGTGGTGGTCCTGGCCGTCATGACGGTGATCATCGGCCTGTGGGTCGAGCCGTTCTGGATCGTGGCCGAGCGTGCGGCCGCGCAGCTTCTCGATCCCTCGGCCTATGTCGAGGCCGTGCTGGGAGTGCGCCCATGACCCTGTTCATGCTCAACCTGATGCTTGCCTTGGGCTGGGCCGTCGTTACCGGCGGCTACAGCCTGGGCAACCTGATCTTCGGCTTCGTCATCGGCTATTTCGCCCTGTGGGTGAGCCGTCCGCTTTACGGTTCCAGCGCCTATTTCGGGCGTCTGGTGGCGGGGATACGGCTGGCGACCTTCTTCCTCTATGATCTGGTCATGTCCAGCATCCAGGTGGTGTGGGACGTGGTGACGCCCTCGCACAAGAGCCGCCCGGGCATTATCGCGGTGAAGCTGGATGCCAAGACCGATCTGGAAATCATGCTGACCGCCAACCTGATCTCGCTGACGCCGGGCACGCTCAGCCTGGAATTGTCCGACGACAAGTCCATTCTCTATGTCCATGCCATGTTCATCGACGATCCCGACGACATCCGCCGTCAGGTCAAGGAAGGCATGGAACGCCGGGTGCTGGAGGTGCTGCGATGAGCTTGGTTGAAGCCTTTGGCGGCGGCCTCATCGGCTGGGCCTCGATGTTCTCGCTGCTGTTGCTCCTGATCGGCCTGGCTTTCGGCCTGATCCGCCTGACGATCGGCCCGACCCTGGCCGACCGCGTGGTGGCGCTGGACTTCATCACCGTGCTGGCGGTCAGCTTCATCGCCGTCCTGGCGGTGGCGACCGGCGAACCGGCAATCCTGGACGTGGCCATCGCCCTGGCCCTGGTCGGCTTCCTGGGAACGGTGGCCTTCGCCCGCTACGCCGAGCGGCGTTCCCTCCAGGCCAAGGCCCCGCTGCACAGCAAGGACGTGCAGGACAAGCTGCAGGAGAACAAGGATGATCGTTGACATCATCACCGCCATCCTGATGGTGATCGGCAGTGCCCTGGTCTGCATCGCCGGGCTGGGCCTGCTGCGCATGCCCGACCTGATCATCCGCATGCATGCCTCGACCAAGGCCGGCACGCTGGGGGCGGGTCTGGTGCTGGCCGCCGTGGGGATTCATTTCGTCGACGTGGCGGTCGCCTCGCGCGCCGTCGCGGCCATTCTGTTCCTGTTGCTGACGGCGCCGGTGGCGGCCCATATGATCGGGCGTGCGGCCTACCGTACCGACCTGAAGCTGTGGGAACGCAACATCATGGACGAATTGCGTGAAAGCGAGACCCTGCGCCGCCGGGAAGCCGAGGTGCAGGCGCAGAACGCGCGCGACGCCGGCTCGACTTCCTCTTCCTCCGCGCCGTAATCTAGGCGGGAAGAAGCGAACGCCTGAAGCTCAGAAGGAGACGCAGGAATGGACGACAAGACCCGCACCGAGATCGAGGCCGCCGCCTTCCGCGGCCTGGTCGCGCATCTGCAGAAGCGCAGCGACGTGCAGAATATCGACATCATGAACCTGGCCGGTTTCTGCCGGAACTGTCTGTCCAAGTGGTATCTGGCCGCCGCCAAGGAACGCGGTGTCGAGATCGAATACGAGGACGCCTTGCAGGCCGTCTACGGCATGCCCTATGCCGAGTGGAAGGCCAAGTACCAGAAGAAGGCGACCGAGGACCAGCTCAAGACCTTCGAGGAAACCAAGCCGCTGCATGCCGATATCAGCGGCCACAATTCCTGACCGGGAAGGGCGGGGGAAGTAGTAAACGCCCCCCGCGCCAAGGTCGTCAGCGCGTCACTACCCAGAGGCGGGAGTTTCGGCTCCCGCCTTTTCCTTGAGGCTGCGCAGGATGAAGACCCGGATGGCACTGGATAGATTGCCCGCGCGGGCCTGGTCGATCTCGGTGATCAATTGGTTCAGAGACAGGCCGCGCCGGTCGGCGATCGCCTTCAACTCGTCCCAGAACTCGGCTTCCAGCGAAACGCTGGTGGCATGTCCGGCGATGATCACCGATCGTTTCTTCACTTCAGTGCTCATGGGGCGATCCTAGCAGACTGGCTGTCCCGGCTTCGGGCGATGCGGGCGCCATAGATATCCGGGCTTTCCTCTCTCCCGTCCAGCGAGAAGGAAGATGGCGGCATGCTCCGGTCTGGGCACGGCCCGAAAACCACATGAAAAGTAATGCCATTAACTGCAAGTGAAAATCAATAGTGGTAATTTACGCGGCAGGGCATGCGGCGGCTTGACAGAATATGCGAATGATTCGCAATATCTCCGACCAAGGTGCAAATAAGGAGCAGGGAGATGCAGGCAAGCAGCAGCGGCTTGGAAGCCTTCAATCGCATGCGCGCGGCGGGTATGCGCCCCGGCCGCCGTCACGCCATCCTGGCGGAATTGCTGTTCGACGAAGAGGGCATGACGGTGCCACCCGACGACCTGCTCGAGCGCGTCCGCGAGGCGGGACTGTGCCTGGGCGCGGAGGAACTGGCCGAAACCCTGGGAGAATTCTTCGAGGCCGGATTGGTTCCGGCCAGCCATGTCGTCGCCGCCAGCGCCTGCGGCCCCAACCGCCGCGAAGTCGATCCCGTCCGCGCCAGCCGCCTGTTCAAGACCCTGGCCAACCGGCACCGTCTGGGCATCATCTGCGCCCTGCGCGGGCGCGAAAGGATCGTCGGTGATCTGGCGAAGGAACTGAACCTCGCGCAATCGGCACTGTCCCAGCAGCTGGCAAGGCTGCGCCGCGAGGGCCTCGTCACCGCCCGCCGGTCGCGTTCCCACGTCTATTACCGCATCGCTCCCTCGGCGGTGCCGGCGATCGAGGCGCTGCTGGCCGCCGTGAGGTGACGGAGAAAAGAAGCGCTTGAGCGCTGGCCCATGCTTCGAGACGCCGCTAAAGCGGCTCCTCAGCATGAGGATGTTGTTATTGAAGAATAGCCTCACCCTGAGGAGCCGCATGCGCGGCGTCTCGAAGGGTGAGGCGGGCCACCGGCTTCGCAGCCTCATGGTGCCGATGAAGTTCCCTTATTTCGGCCCGATCATGCTCTCGGGCCTGACCCAGCTATCGAATTCCTGGCCGCTGACATAGCCGAGTGCCAGGGCGGCCTCGCGCAGGGACAGGCCTTCCTTGTGGGCCTTCTTGGCGATCTCGGCGGCGCGGTCGTAGCCGATCTGGGGGGCGAGGGCGGTGACCAGCATCAGCGAGCGCTCCAGCAGGTCGCCGATGCGCTGCTCGTCGGCTTCCAGCCCGCTGACCGCATGGTCGGTGAAGCTGCGGCAGGCATCGGCCAGCAGGCGGATGGATTGCAGCAGGTTATAGGCGATCAGCGGCTTGTAGGTATTCAATTCCATATGGCCGCTGGCGCCGCCGATGGTGATGGCGACATGGTTGCCCATCACCTGGGCGCAGACCATGGTCATGGCTTCGGCCTGGGTGGGGTTGACCTTGCCCGGCATGATCGAGGAGCCGGGTTCGTTCTCGGGCAGGCGCAATTCGCCCAGGCCGCAGCGCGGGCCCGATCCCAGCAGGCGGATGTCGTTGGCGATCTTGGTGAGGGAGGCCGCAAGGGTGTTGAGCACCCCCGAGGCCTCGACCAGCGCGTCATGGGCGGCCAGGGCCTCGAACTTGTTGGGCGCGGGGGTGAAGGCGAGGCCGGTCAGGCGGGACAGTTCCTCGCAGAAGGCTTTGTCGAAACCCGGCTTGGCGTTCAGGCCGGTGCCGACCGCCGTGCCGCCCTGGGCGAGGCGCAAAAGGCGCGGCATCATGCCCTCGGTGCGTTCCAGCGCCCCGTCGAGCTGGGCCACATAGCCCGAGAATTCCTGGCCCAGGGTCAGCGGCGTGGCGTCCTGGAGATGGGTGCGCCCGATCTTGACGATATGGCCGAAGGCCCGCGCCTTCTCGGCCAGGGCATCACGCAGGGCTCTCACCGCCGGTTTCAGCGCATGCTCCACCTGCTCGGCGGCGGCGATATGCATGACCGTCGGGAAGGTGTCGTTGGAGGACTGGCCGCGATTGACATGGTCGTTGGGATGGACCGGGCTCTTCATGCCGCGCCGCGCGCCGAGCATCTCGTTGGCGCGGGCGGCGATGACCTCGTTGGCATTCATGTTGGTCTGGGTGCCCGATCCGGTCTGCCAGACTACCAGCGGGAAATGATCGATCAGGCTGAGGTCGATCACCTCCTCGGCGGCCTTGGCGATGGCGTCGGCGATCTTGGCTTCCAGCGCCCCCAGGGATTTGTTGGCCAGGGCCGCGGCCTTCTTCTGCAGGCCCAGGGCGCGGATCAGGGGCGGCGGCATCCTTTCGCCGCCGATGCGGAAATTCTCCAGCGAACGCTGGGTCTGGGCGCCCCACAGCTTGTCGTCGGGGACCTTCACTTCACCAAGGGAATCGCTTTCCACACGGAAGGAGTCACTCATTCGGGCCTCCTTTTTTCCTCCATTTGGTCATGACGCTCGTCCCCGCGCAGGCGCAGGGCCCACATCAGCCCGACGAAGGCCCCCTTGACCAGCGGCAGCACGGCCAGGGTCATCAGCAGGGTCGCCAGCAGCATGGCGATGACGAAGGCCAGAAGCGGCGGGCTGTATCCCTGCTCGATCCACAAGGCCACCGGAACGATGACATGGGCGACAATGAAGATAGTAGCCCAGGCGGGGCCGTCATCGGCACGGAAATGGCCGAGTTGCTCGCCGCAATGGTCGCAAACGGGCGCTACCTTCAGATAGCCCTTGAAGGCAGCGCCGCGGCCGCAATTGGGGCACAAGCGGCGAAAGCCTCGCCACATGGCGGTCGTGATGGATCTTTCGGACATATTCTCCCTCCACCTCCTCAGATGGGGTGCCTCGAAGGGATTGTCACCAGGGATGGTGGTGGAAAGAAAAAAGCCGGCCCCGTTTCCGGGACCGGCCTTACCTTGCCGAGACAAGCCGTGGGTTCCCGCTTTCACGGGAATGACGGCGATATCTCCGCCGCCTGGTTCAGAGGCTGGTGAAGAAGTCGTTGCCCTTGTCGTCGACGACGATGAAGGCGGGGAAGTCCTCGACTTCGATGCGCCAGATGGCTTCCATGCCGAGTTCGGGATATTCCAGGACCTCGACCTTCTTGATGCTGTTCTGCGCCAGCTTGGCGGCGGCGCCGCCGATCGATCCGAGGTAGAAGCCGCCATGGGTCTTGCAGGAATCGGTCACGGCCTTGGAACGATTGCCCTTGGCGAGCATGACCATGGAGCCGCCGGCGGCCTGGAACAGCTCGACATAGGAATCCATGCGGCCTGCGGTGGTCGGGCCGAAGGAGCCGGAGGCGAGGCCTTCCGGGGTCTTGGCCGGACCGGCGTAATAGACCGGGTGGTTCTTGAAGTAATCCGGCAGGCCCTCGCCCCGGTCCAGGCGTTCCTTCAGCTTGGCATGGGCGATGTCGCGGGCGACGATCACCGGGCCGGTCAGGCTGACGCGGGTCTTGATCGGGTATTGCGACAGGGTGCGGCGGATTTCGTCCATCGGGCGGTTCAGGTCGATCTTGACCACTTCGCCGCCCAATTTGCTTTCGTCGATCTCGGGCAGGTACTTGGCCGGATCGGTCTCCAGCGCTTCCAGGAACACGCCGTCCTTGGTGATCTTGCCCTTGATCTGGCGGTCGGCGGAGCAGGACACGCCGAGGCCGACGGGGCAGGAGGCGCCATGGCGGGGCAGGCGGATGACGCGCACGTCATGGCAGAAATACTTGCCGCCGAACTGGGCGCCGATGCCCATCTTGCGGGTCAGGTCCAGCACCATCTGCTCGGCTTCGAGGTCGCGGAAGGCGCGACCGTATTTGTCGCCCGAGGTCGGCAGGCCGTCGAGATAGCGGGCCGAGGCCAGCTTGACGGTCTTCAGCGTCTGCTCGACCGACAGGCCGCCGATGACGATGGCCAGGTGATAGGGCGGACAGGCCGAGGTGCCCAGCGTGCGGATCTGCGCGTCCAGGAACTTGACCAGCGAAGCAGGGTTCAGCAGCGCCTTGGTCTGCTGATAGAGGAAGGTCTTGTTGGCCGAGCCGCCGCCCTTGGCCATGAACAGGAACTTGTAGGCATCGCCTTCGGTGGCGAAGAGGTCGATCTGGGCCGGCAGGTTGTTGCCGGTATTGACCTCTTCATACATGGTCAGCGGCGCGACCTGCGAATAGCGCAGATTGAGTTCGGTATAGGCCTGGGAGACGCCCGCCGAGATATAGGCCTCGTCGCCGCCGCCGGTCCAGACGCGCTGGCCCTTCTTGCCCATGACGATGGCGGTGCCGGTGTCCTGGCACATGGGCAGGACGCCGCCGGCGGCGATATTGGCGTTCTTGAGCAGGTCGAGCGCGACGAACTTGTCGTTGTCCGAAGCTTCCGGATCGTCGAGGATCGCGCGCAGCTGGGCCAGATGGCCCGGGCGTAGCAGATGCGACGTGTCGCGGAAGGCCGCCTTGGTCAGCAGCGTCAGGGCCTGGGGATCGACGGTCAGAACCGTCTGGCCGGCGATGGTGTCGGTGCCGACGAAGTCAGAGGTCAGCTTGCGGTAAGGTGTCTCGTCCGCCGCCAGCGGGAACAGCTCGTGATAGGCGTCGATATGCGTCATCTGTCAGGCCCTCCTATCTGAAAGGGTGGGTGCACCACCTGCTCGATCAGGTCGGGCCTGACAAACTACTTTTTGCGGAAGGCGTCAAGGGCGATGACTTGCCCGCGTTCTTCCGGCGCATCCTCCGACGAGGATTCCGCATATTGGGACTCGTCCTCGTTCCCCTCGAACCCATCGTCCTCGTCGTCGAAATCCTCGGGCATGCCGTCGACCTGGAATTGCAGGCCGAACTTGGCCGAGGGATCGGCGAAGCCGGTCACGGCGGCGAAGGGAATGGCGAGGCGTTCGTTGACGCGATTGAAGCTCAGCGTCACCTCGAAACCCAGATCGTTGATTTCCAGCCCCCAGAACTGGTGCTGGAGCACGATGGTCATTTCTTCGGGATGGCGCGCACGCAGATGTCCGGGAATACGGACGCCGGGGTAATCGGTGCGGAAAGTAATGTAGAAGTGGTGCTGACCGGGCAGGCCCGTGGTGGCCGCCACTTCCAAAGCCTCGCGGACGACGCCGCGCAGGGCATCTTCCACCATCCTGTCGTATCTCAGCGTATCGTCTTCGCTCATAAGCGTTCCGTTCGGTTTGCCGCAGGGCGAACCTTACGTCACTCCACTGGCTGAGTAAAGGAAAGCTACACCCCTATCCACATGCGGGTTGCCATACCCGCAGAGGGTGGAAAAGGCGACAGAGAATGAAGTGAGGGGGCTTCTGTTGCCCGGCGCCCCCTCGGACCGCGCTTACCGGCAATTAAGCGGCAGCGGCAAGTTCAACGTTGTCGTTGGCACTTGTTAGGTTCGGTCCGATGACGGTGGTACCATGCCGAGCGCAAGCCATACCTTTACCACGCACGTCGATCCTGTTTCGCCCCCAAGAGCCGTTCGCCTGTATATCAGGCCGGAAACGGTGGATTTGGTGGAGGCGCCGGGTACCGCCCCCGGGTCCGTAACGCTTATTCCGTATGACGTTTAGCGCCATAGTCGGGTGCGACCCGACGAAACCAATATAGCGAGCCGCCCGGCGCTTCGCCAGAGGGGAGCACAAAAAAATAATATCCCTTTTGGGCCATGAGGCACGACTGCTGGGGTATTGAAGGCGGCTTCCGATGACATTGGCGGTTCTATCGTATAGAAAATAATTCTCCGTATAAAAACGATCCGAGAAGCGGCGCAGGCGTTTGACGCGAAGCGGAAAGCCCTGGAAGCAGGAAAGCAGGCATGGGTGAAACCGATGGCATGAGCAACAAGCCCGACGGTGGTTCTTCGGATCTCGCAGGTCTGGTGGCGGAACTCGGAAACCAGACGGCAGACATGCAGGGCAAGGCCGATGGGGTGCGGAATGTGCGCCGGACGGTCCAGCACACGCAGCGGCGCTACAAGACCCTGTTCGAATTGCTGCCCCCGCCCTGCGTCACCGTGGATGCCCAGGGCATCGTCACCGATGCCAACCGTGCCGCCGAAGAACAATTCCGCCTGCCGCGCCACGACTTGCGGGGGCGCCCGGCGGAATTATTGGCCGATGCCGAACACCGTCCCGCCCTGGCCGAATTCCTGGGCTCCCTGCGCCATCATTCCCGCCACCGCCGCGCCGAATTCGTCTTCCGCTGTGCCGGGGGCGTGTCCTTCGACGGCATCATCGAGGCGGTGCAACTGCCCGATGACGTGATCGGCGAAGGCGCCTTGCTATGCACCATCACCGACGTCACCGAACGCAACCGCGCCACCGAGGCCCTGCGTCTCGCCAACCAGCAGGCCGAACAGGCGCGCAGCAAGCTGGAAGTGGCTCTGGCCGCCAAGACCCGCTTCCTGGCGGCGGCCAGCCATGACCTGCGCCAGCCCCTGCAGGCCCTGTCGCTGTTCGTCGGCGTGCTGTCGGGCGAGCGGAGGGATAGTCACGAGGTGGTGGGGCGGATCCAGGAATCCGTGGGGGCGCTCAGCGAACTGATCAACAGCCTGCTCGATATCTCGAAACTGGAAGCCGGGCTGATCGAGGCCAAGGTCACCTCCTTCTCGGCCGGCGATCTGATGGGGCGGCTGCACGGCGAATTCTCCACCATGGCGGCGGGCAAGGGGCTGAAATTGCGTACCTATGCCCTGGACGTGCCGCTGCGCACGGATGCAGGCCTGCTGGAGCGCATCCTGCGCAACCTGTTGAGCAACGCCGTGCGCTATACCATCAAGGGGGCGATCCTGTTCGGCGCCAGGCGGCGGGGGCGGCATCTGGTGTTCGAGGTCTGGGATAGCGGCATCGGCATTCCGGAAGACCAGATGGAGCTGATCTTCGAGGACTTCCATCAGGTCGCCAACGAGGCGCGGAACCGGCAGGAAGGATTGGGCGTCGGGCTGGCGGTGGTCGAGCGCCTGAGCCGGTTGCTGGGCTGCACGGTGCGCGTCCAGTCCCAGTTGGGGCGCGGGTCGCGCTTCATCGTGGAAATCCCCATGGCCGTCGAGCTCGAACAAGTCGCGCCGCCGCCTCCCGTCATGCCGCCCGAAGGGGTGCAGGTGCTGGTGGTGGAGGACGAACCGGCCGTGCGGCAGGCGATGGCGATGCTGCTGGAAAGCTGGGGATGGCGGGTCAGCACCGCCGACAAGGCCGAGGAGGCCCTGGCCCTGGTCCGGCAGGGCGCCCGCCCCATGGTGGCGCTGGTGGACCATCAGTTGAACGACGGCGTCAGCGGGGCGGAACTGCTTTCGGAATTGCGCTATCTCCTCGGCGAGGAGCTGACCGGGGTCCTGCTGACCGGGGATACCTCGGCGGAGCGCTCCGCCGATGCCTCCTGCCGCAATCTGCGCCTGCTGCACAAGCCGGTGCAGCCGGAGCGGCTGCGGGACATCCTTTCGGGAATCCTGACCCCCCTGGATGCGTGAGAAGAGATGGTCCGGACAGGCTGTGGGCGCTTCACTGCCCGCAGCCTGTCCGGTGTCCTTTACAGCACTGTCAGCATGCTGGCGACCAGCGGATGGCGGACGATGTCCTTCTCGCCCAGCTGCACTACCGACACGTCGGGCAGGGCGCCCAGGCGCTGGGCGATCTCGGCCAGGCCCGACATGCCGGGCAGCAGGTCGCTCTGGTCGGGGTCGCCGGTCAGGACCATGGTGGAATGCCAGCCCAGGCGGGTCAGCAGCATCTTGATCTGGCCATAGGTGCAGTTCTGCGCCTCGTCGATGACGACGAAGGCATTGTTCAGGGTCCGCCCGCGCATATAGGCCACAGGGGCGATCTCGATGCTGCCGTCGGCCAGAAGCGAGCGCAGGCGCTTGCCGCCCAGCCGTTCGGTCAGGGCGTCGTAGAGGGGGCGCAGATAGGGCGCCAGCTTTTCCTGCATGTCGCCGGGCAGGAAGCCCAGGCTTTCTCCCGCCTCGACCGCCGGACGGGTCAGGACGATGCGTCCGACCCGGCCGTCTTCCAGCGCCTCGACCGCCTTGGCGATGGCCAGATAGGTCTTGCCCGTGCCGGCCGGGCCGAGGGCAACCGTCAGATGGAAGCCATCCAGCGATTCCAGTAGCAGGCGCTGATTGTCGCTACGCGGCTTGATGCGGCGCACATAGGATTGATCGCGGTTTTCGTCGAGCGGCGTCCAGCCGGTCGGAAGGGCGTGGATCGGCGGAAAGTCACGGACCGTCGTTTCGGGAACCACGGGGCGAGCGCGCTTAGCCATGGCAGTCTCCATCGTCTGGGACGGGAAAGAAGACATGAAAAAGGCCTCCGCAAAGGGAGGCCCGATCATGCACTGATGAATGGAGGGATGCGTCTGCTGCTCCGCCGGAAGGACGGGTCGGTGCGACAAGTGCGGGTTTTCGTTCCTGCATACGAGTCCCCCTGGCAGACGGGAATAGACGCAAAGTAAGCCGTCCACTCGCGATTAATGTGGGACCAAACGGAAGCCGCGTGCAAGGGGGTTCTAAAGGGGGAAAGCAAGGGGTGCCGCCGCCGAGGAGGCCTTTTTCCCAGCAATGCCGCCGGTTTCGCGTCTCTATGACACAAAAGAGAAAGCCGGAATGGCGGCCTCTCCCCCACCGAAAGAGAGGCCGCCGGGACCTTCGGCAAGGGTCAGGGGGCCGAGATGTCGAGCATCTCGATGTTCCGCTGGGCCAGTTGGGCGAGTTCCCCGTCGGGCGCCATGGCGAGGACGCGCTGCCAGGCCTCGCGCGCCGCCGGGGCGTCGCCGCTCAGATATTTCGCCAGGCCGTATTCCAGCCAGGCCTCGGCATGGGAGAAATCGCTCTTCAGCGCGGCTTCGGCATCGGCCAGGGCGGCGGCCAGATTGCCGGTCTGGCGATGGGCGCTGGCGCGCAGGCTCAGCGCATCGGCGCGGCCGGGATCGATGGCCAGGGCGGCATCGAGATCGACCAGGGCCTCGGCATGGCGTCCGGCTTCGGCCAGGGTGACGGCGCGGTCGATCCGCAGCTCCACGTCATCGGGGACCAGCGCCAGGGCGGCGGTCTGCACCGCATCGGCGCGACTGACCTGCCCGGCCATCAGCCAGGCCTGTCCCGCCTGGGCCAGCATCCCGGCCCGGATCTCCGGCTCGGCGCGGCTTTCCTGGGCCAGGCTTTCCAGGCGCGTGGCGGCCTCTTCGTATTTTCCTTGGCCGATCAGGGCGACGGCGGCGCAATGGCGGGCGGGGTCGCCGCCGCCCAGGCTGGTCCAGGCCAGGGCCAGTTCCCATCCCTGCACGGGATTGTCGCGGGCCAAGGCCATGCAACGGGGATATTCCCGGGCGGGATCGATGGTTTCCCCGGCGGCAACGGGCGTTGAGAAAAGGGCGGCGGCGGAGATCGTCAGGAGAATTCGGCGCATTGTCTTGTCAGTCGGGAAAGGGCCGGGCTAGACTCCCCTCTCCTTGTGGCGATTTCAAGGTCGAGGATGAGCGGGCATCGGCGTCTTTTCTGTTTCGGACTGGGCTTTTCGGCCATGGCCCTGGTGCGTCGCCTGTTGCGTTCCGGCTGGAACGTCGCCGGGACCTGCCGTTCCGGAGACAAGGTACAGGCCCTGCGCGAGATGGGGATCGAGGTCCATCTCTTCGATCGCGACCATCCGCTCGATCCGGTCGTCCTGGCCGGAACCACCCATATTCTGGTCTCGGTGCCGCCGGATGCGCAGGGCGATCCGGTCCTCGCCCTGCATGGCCGGGAGATCGCCGCCTTGCCCGGCCTGTCCTGGTTCGGCTACCTCTCGACCACCGGCGTCTATGGCGACCATGACGGCGGCTGGGTGGACGAGACGACGCCGGTCACGCCCAGCCTGGAGCGCTCGGAACGCCGCGCCGAGGCGGAACAAGGCTGGCTGGGACTGTGGCGGGATCACGGCCTGCCGGTCCATGTCTTCCGCCTGGCCGGTATCTACGGGCCGGGGCGCAGCGCCATCGAGTCCCTGCGCGCCGGCAAGGCCCGCCGCGTCGTCAAGCCGGGCCAGATGTTCTCGCGCATTCATGTGGATGACATCGCCCAGGTGCTGGAGGCGTCGATGGACCGGCCACGCGGCGGCGCCATCTACAATGTCTGCGACGACGATCCGGCCCCGCCTCAGGACGTCATTACCTATGCCGCCCAATTGCTGGAGATGGAACCGCCGCCCGAAGTCCCCTTCGACCAGGCCGGTCTCTCGCCCATGGCGGCCAGCTTCTATGCCGACAACAAGCGCGTGCGCAACGACCTGATCAAGACGGAATTGGGCGTCCGCTTGATCCATCCCGATTACAAATCCGGCCTGCGCGCGGTGCTGGAGGCAGAGCGGGATATGCCGAGGCGGAGTCCGGTCTAGACATCTGTCAGGCGTCCTTCGAGACGGCCCTTCGGGCCTCCTCAGGACGAGGGGACGATTGTGATATGAAATAGCCTCGTCCTGAGGAGCCGCTTCAGCGGCGTCTCGAAGGACAGGGCGGGCCAAGGCCCTTTGATCCCCGTTGATTCACTCGTCATTCCTGCGAAAGCGGGAATCCATCATGTGGCGGCGTCGCCCTGGACTCCCGCTTTCGCGGGAGTGACGGAATGAGAGAATACGGGAAAACAGCCTATGCCATCACCGCCCGCACCACCGCGCGGATCTCCTCGCGCACCGGGCCGGGGTGGGGAGTGTCGGCCAGGGTGGTGAACCAGTGTTCCGGCGCGTTGCGGCCCCGGCGATGGTCCCACCACAGGGCGCGCATCACCTCCTCGGCCTGGGGCGGCAGGCGCTCGGGCAGGGGGTGGTCGTTGAGCAGGGCCCATAGTCCCGTCCAGCAGCGGGCGGCGGACCAGGGATTGTAGCCGCCACCGCCCAGCACGATCAGGCGCGGGGCGAGGTCGCGGAAGGCGGCCACACTGCGCCACAGGGCGCGGTTGGAAAGCTCCAGCTTCGACAGCGGATCGTCGGCCAGGGCGTCGGCGCCGCATTGGATGACGATGGCCTGCGGCTGGAAGTCCTCGGCCAGCGGCAGCAGCGCCTGGGTGACGAGGAAGCACATCTCGCTGTCGTTGAAGCCCGGGGGCACCGGCAAGTTCCGCGCCATGCCGCCCGCCCGGTCGTGCAGCAGCCCGGTGCGCGGCCAGCGGTTGGCCTCGTGGACCGAGATGGTGAAGACGCGGTCCTCGTCGTGGAAGGCCTCCTGCACGCCGTCGCCGTGATGGGCGTCCAGGTCCAGGTAGAGGATGCGCTCCAGCCCCTGGTCGAGCAGCGCGTATAATCCCAGCACCGGATCGTTCAGATAGCAGAAACCGAAGGCGTGATCAGGGCGGCCGTGATGGGTTCCTCCTGCCGGATGGAAGACGCAGCCGCCGTCGGCCACCAGCCTTGCCGCCGTGATCGATCCGCCCGCCGAAGTGGCCGGGCGGCGGAAGACTTCCCCGTAAACCGGGTTGCCGTTGACACCGATATTGAAGTCCGGCAGCGCCTGCTGCTCGGCTTCGGCCCGCATCAGGGCGGCGATGTATTCGGGGCGGTGAAAGCGCGCCAGTTGCTCCGGCGTTGCCGGGCGGCTTTCCACATAGGCCGAATCGGGCAGCCAGCCCAGCGCCCGGCACAGATCGATCACCGGATAGACCCGTGGGATCGCCAGCGGATGGCCCTTGCCGTAGCTGGAACCGCGATAGATGTCGCTGCCGATGAAATATGGGTGCTGCATCAATGGCCCGCCTCGCCCTCCGAGACGCCCCTTTCGGGGCTCCTCCTCAGGACGAGGCTAATTCTCTAAAAAGAAAAAGCTTTTCCTCGTCCTGAGGAGGCTGCGACGCAGCCGTCTCGAAGGACAGTGGAACGGACCCCTTACTTCAACGTCTCCAGTCCGACCAGCGCACGGGCGAACTGGTCGGCGGAGAAGGAGCGCATGTCCTCGGCGGTTTCGCCGACGCCGATGAAATGGACCGGCAGCTTGAACTTCTCGGCCAGGGCGACGAGGACGCCGCCACGCGCCGTGCCGTCGAGCTTGGTCAGGACGAGGCCGGTGACCTGGGTCATCTCCTTGAAGATTTCCACCTGCGAATGGGCGTTCTGGCCGACCGTGGCGTCGAGGACCAGCAGGCAGGAATGGGGCGCGGTTTCGTCATGCTTCTTCAGGACGCGGACGATCTTCTGCAGCTCGGCCATCAGGTGCTGCTTGTTCTGAAGGCGCCCGGCGGTGTCGATCAGCAGCAGGTCGTCCTGGCGGGCCTGGGCTTCCTTCAGGGCGTCGAAGGCGAGGCCTGCGGCATCGGCACCGGTGTCGCGGGCGATGACCGGGCAGCCGGTGCGGTCGCCCCAGACCTTCAGCTGTTCGACGGCGGCGGCGCGGAAGGTGTCGCCGGCGGCCAGCGTGACCTTCAAGCCCTGGTCGCGGAAATGCTTCGCCATCTTCCCGATGGTGGTGGTCTTGCCCGATCCGTTGACGCCGACCACCAGCACCACATGGGGCTTGTTGGCGCGGTCGATTTCCAGCGGCACGGCGACGGGGGTCAGCACCTTCGAGACCTCGTCGGCCAAGGCGGCCTTGATCTCCTCGGGCGCCACTTCCTCGTTGAAGCGCGACTTCGCCAGGCGCTGGGTGACGCGGTTGGCGGTCGAGACGCCGAGATCGGCGGTGATCAGCAGTTCTTCCAGTTCCTCCAGCGCCTCGTCGTCGAGCTTGCGCTTGGTGAACAGGTCGGTGAGGCCCTGGGTCAGACGGGAAGAGGAGCGCGACAGGCCCTGGCGGATGCGGGCGAACCAGCTCTGCTTCTCGGCCTGGGGGGCGCCGACAGGCTGCGGGGCCTCGGCCGCTTCGGGTTCCAGGACTTCCGAGGCCGGGGCTTCCGCCTCTGGTTCGTCGGGTTCGGGAGCTTCGGGTTCCCGTTCCTCTTCCTCTTCCTCTTCCTCTTCCTCTTCCTCTTCCTCTTCCTCTTCGGGAGCGGTTTCGGCGGCGCGGGCCTCGGCTTGGCGCTCGGCCTCCTCGGCCAGTTCCTCGGAGAGGAACTGGCCTTCCAGCGCCTCGATGATCTCTTCCGGTGCGGCTTCGGCGATGGGACCGGCTTCGGCGGCGGGGATGGGCTCGAAGGGTTCGGGCTCGGGAACGACCTCGGGCTCCGGCACCACGGCGGGATCCTCGGCCGGAACATCTGCCGGAATTTCTTCCGGGGGAACCTCTTCGGGCGCCGGGCTTTCCTCGGGTGCCGGCGTTTCTTCGGGGGCTTGCGTCTCTTCGGGTGCGGAAGTCTCTTCCGGTGCTTCGTCGCGTCCGCCGAACAGGCGAGAGAGCCAACCCTTCTTCTTCTTTTCCTCGGCCATCATGCCTTCCCCTGTCCGATGAGTATGCCGCCCTCGACCGCGGCGATCTGGACGTCGACCACTTCCCCCACCGGCGCACCGCCGGGGATGCGCACGGGCAGGTAATGCTCGCACTGGCCCTGGCCGTCCTTCTCGATCAGCACCCGCGCGGTCGTGCCGATGCGCGATGCCAGCAGCCCGTTCATTGCCGCCTCGCCCTTGGCGCGCAGCCTTGCCGCCCGCTCCTTGGCCACGTCGCCGGGCACCTGGGGCATGCGGGCCGCCGGGGTGCCGGGGCGGGGCGAATAGGGGAAGACGTGCAGATGGGTCAGGCCGGTCTCGTCCACGATGTCGAGCGAGCGCGCGAACATCTCCTCGGTTTCCGTGGGGAAGCCGGCGATGATGTCGGCCCCCAGGGCGGCATCGGGACGGCGGGCGCGGATTTCGGCGGCGATCCTCAGCACGTCGGCGCGCAGATGGCGGCGCTTCATGCGTTTCAGCACCATGTCGTCCCCGGCCTGGATGGACAGGTGGAAATGGGGCATCAGGCGCGGTTCCTCGGCGATCAGGCGCAGCAGGTCGTCATCGACCTCGACCGGATCGAGCGAGGACAGGCGCAGGCGCGGCAGTTCGGGCACCTGGGCCAGCAGGCGGCGGGTCATCTGGCCCAAACTGGGCTTGCCCGGCAGGTCGGTGCCGTAGCCGGTGATGTCGACGCCGGTCAGCACCACTTCGCGATAGCCGTTGGCGACCAGTTCTCGCACCTGATCGACGATGCGCCCGATGGGGGCGGAACGGTTGTTGCCGCGTCCGAAGGGAATGATGCAGAAGGTGCAGCGGTGGTCGCAGCCCTGCTGGACCTCGACGAAGGCGCGCACGCGGCCCTCGAAGCCGCCGACCAGATGTTCGGCCGTCTCGCGCACCTGCATGATGTCGGTGACCAGAACGCGATGCTCTTCGACGGGCAGCAGCCAGCTTTCCGCCTTCATCTTCTCGGCATTGCCCAGCACCTGGTCCACTTCCGCCATGGCGGCGAATTTTTCGGGATGAACCTGGGCGGCGCAGCCGGTGACGATGATCCGCGCGCCGGGGCGCTCGCGCCGCAGCTTGCGGATGGTCTGGCGGGCCTGGCGCTCGGCTTCGGAGGTGACGGCGCAGGTATTGACGATGATGGCATCCTGCAGCCCCGCCTTGCGGGCATGGTCGCGCATCACCTCGGATTCATAGGTGTTGAGGCGGCACCCGAAGGTGACGATCTCGGTCTCGCGGCTGCTTTCGTCGTTCATTCCAAAAGGCTTGCGTCAAGCGTGCCGGAAAAGGCCAGCGCCACCGGCCCGGTCATCACCACATGGTCGTCGGCCTGCCATTCGATGAACAGGCTGCCGCCGTCCAGGATCACCTCGGCCTTGCGTCCCGTCAGGCCTCGGCGCGCGGCGGCGACCAGGGTGGCGCAGGCGCCGGTGCCGCAGGCCTGGGTGATGCCCGAGCCGCGCTCCCACACCCGCATGCGGATGCGATCGGGCGAAAGAACCTGCGCCACCTCAATATTCGCGCGCTCGGGGAACATCTCGTGATGTTCCAGCGGCGGGCCGAGGACGTCCAGCGTCACCGCTTCGGCGTCGGGCACGAAGAAGACGGCATGGGGATTGCCCATCGACACACCGACGGGATCGGCAAGCGGCCCCATAGTGATGCCCAGATGCAGCGTGTCCACTGGCCGGGCCAGGGGGATCTCGCGCCAGTCCAGGCGGGCCGGGCCCATATCCACGGTGACCATGCCGTTCTCGCCGCGTTCGGCATCCAGCAGCCCGGCATTGGTTTCGATGACCGTATGGCTGTCGCCGCTTTCCTCCATCAGCAGATGGGCGATGCAGCGCGTGGCATTGCCGCAGGCCGAGACGGTCGAGCCGTCCGCATTGCGGATCTGCATGAAGGCGTCGGCTAGTTTATCGCGCGCGGGCTCGATCACGATCAACTGGTCGCAGCCGATCCCGGTCTTGCGGTCGGCGATGGCCCGCACCTGAGCATCGGTCAGGTCGAGCGGATGGGCGCGGGCATCGAGAACGACAAAGTCGTTGCCCAGCCCGTGCATCTTGAGGAACGGACGTCCCGTGGCGGAAAATGCGGTCATGATGCGCCGTTATATGGGGCAGAGGGGGAGTGAGTCCATAGAAGAGGGGGGCTAAGGAGAGGCGAGCGATTGCGTTTGGCGGGCTGTTTCCTCATGTTATAACCGATGTAAGACCGTGGAGGGTGCCGATGTACAAGCTCAAGCTGACCGCCGTTGGCAATTCCTCGGGAGTCATCCTGCCCAAGGATGTGCTGGCCAAGCTCAAGGTCGAGAAGGGCGATGTCGTTTATCTGACGGAAACGCCGGACGGATTCCGCATCACTCCTTATGATCCGGCCTTCGAAACGCAGATGGACGAAGCGCGCAGGATCATGAAGAAGCGCCGTGCCGCGTTGCGGGAACTGGCGAAGTGACGGATTGGGTGTGGGCGGAGCTTGCGGTCGTCCTCGCCCTGCATGAAGAGCATCTGGCCGAGCATGGCGGAAAGGCGGGCGTGCGGGATGAGGGGCTGCTGATTTCGGCCCTAGCCCGTCCGGCCAATCGTGCCGCTTATGATGGAGAGGCGGATATCGCCGCCCTGGCGGCTGCTTACGCCTATGGCATTGCGCGCAATCATCCCTTTTTCGATGGAAACAAGCGCACGGCCTTGGTGGTCGCGGAATTGTTCCTGGCGCTCAACGGCCATGAACTGACCGCTTCCGATGCCGAATGCGTGACGATGTTCCTCGCCCTGGCTGCGGGCGAAGTCGAGGAAGAGGCGCTGGCCGAGTGGATGCGCGCCGCGATTGCGGCGGTCTGATCGCCGGGGCGGTGCCTTATCCTTGACTCTCCGTGTTCAGGGGCGTAGAAGGGCAGCCTTCATCGGCAGAAGTTTTGCCGTTGCCCTCCGAGGAGGCCGTCAGTCTGCGAGTTTCGCACGCTGGCGCCGTTTTTGTTTGGCTGAATGAGTTCGGGTCGCAAAGGACAGGCATGTTCGAGAGTTTGAGCAACAGGCTGGGGACGGTTTTCGACCGGTTGCGGGGGCGCGGCGCGCTTTCGGAATCGGACGTCGCCGAAGCCATGCGCGAAGTGCGCATCGCCCTGCTCGAAGCCGACGTCGCCTTGCCGGTGGTCAAGGAATTCGTCAACAAGGTCAAGGAGCGGGCGGTCGGCCAGGAAGTGATCAAGTCGGTCACGCCGGGCCAGATGGTCGTCAAGATCGTCCATGACACGCTGGTCGAGACCCTGGGCACGGACGGTTCCGAACTCAACCTGAATGCCGCCCCGCCCGCCGTGGTGCTGATGGTCGGCCTGCAGGGCTCGGGCAAGACCACGACCTCGGGCAAGATCGCCCTGCGTCTGAAGACCCGCGAGAAGAAGCGGGTCCTGCTGGCCTCGCTCGACGTCTATCGTCCGGCCGCCCAGCAGCAATTGGAAATTCTCGCCAAGCAGGCGGATGTGGGCTCGCTGCCCATCGTCATGGGCCAGATGCCCGTGGACATCGCCAAGCGGGCCCTGGACGTCGGCCGCAAGGAAGGCTACGACGTCGTCATCCTCGATACCGCGGGTCGCCTGCATATCGACCAGGAGCTGATGGACGAGGTCGCCCGCGTGCGCGACGTCGCCAAGCCGGTCGAGACGCTGCTGGTGGTCGACGCCATGACCGGCCAGGATGCCGTGACCCTGGCCCGCGAATTCAATGAAAAGGTGGGGATCACCGGCTCGGTCCTGACCCGTATCGACGGCGATGCGCGCGGTGGCGCGGCCCTGTCGATGCGTCAGGTCACCGGCAAGCCCATCAAGTTCCTGGGCGAGGGCGAGAAGCTCGACGCGCTGGAGGTCTTCCACCCCGACCGCATCGCCGGCCGCATCCTGGGCATGGGCGACGTGGTCAGCCTGGTCGAGCGCGCCGCCGAGCATATCGACAAGGAAGAGGCCGAGAAACTCGCCGCCAAGGTCACCAAGGGCAAGTTCGACCTGGAAGACATGGCCGCGCAGTTCCGCCAGATCCGCAAGATGGGCGATATCAAGGGCATCATGGGAATGCTGCCCGGTATCGGCAAGTTCAAGCAGCAGATCGAGAACGCCAATATCGACAATTCGATGGTCGCCCGCCAGGAAGCGATCATCCTGTCGATGACGCCCAAGGAACGCCGCAATCCCGACCTCATCAAGGCTTCGCGCAAGCGCCGCATCGCGGCCGGCGCCGGAGTCACCGTGCAAGAGGTCAACCGCCTTCTCAAGCAGCACCAGCAGATGGCCGACATGATGAAAAAGGTCGGCAAGATGGGCAAGAAGGGCCTGATGCGTCATGGCATCCAGGGCCTTCTGCCGCCCAAGGGCCTGGGCTGAGAAACCGTTACACATTGGACCAAGACTTAAGGAACCGCGAAGTATGGCCCTGAAGATCCGTCTCGCCCGTGGCGGCGCTAAGAAGCGTCCCTTCTATCGTATCGTGCTCGCCGATGCGCGCAGCCCGCGCGATGGCAAATTCCTCGAGAAGCTGGGCACCTACAACCCGATGCTGCCGCGTGAGAACGAGAACCGCATCACCCTGCAGAGCGAGCGCGTCAGCCATTGGCTGAAGATGGGCGCCCAGCCGACCGACCGCGTCGCCAAGTTCCTGGCCGAAGCCGGTCTGATGGCCGCGCGTCCGCGTTCCGAGCAGACCAAGAAGCCGGTGCCGAAGGCCAAGGCCCAGGAGCGTCTGAAGGAAGCCCAGAAGGCCGCCGAAGCTGCCGCCGCCGCCGCTGCTGAAGGCGCCGCCGAATAAGCATGGCTGCTCAATCGCGTCCTGAAACCGTCTGCGTCGGCGTTATCGTCGGAGCCCAGGGTGTAAGGGGCGCGGTGCGGGTCAAGAGCTTCACCGCCGATCCGCTCGACGTGGCCGCCTATGGGCCGGTCAGCGACGAGCAGGGTAAGCGGAGCTTTCGGCTCAAGGTGGTCGGCGAGGCCAAGGGCGTGGTCATCTGCACCATTGCCGGGGTCACCGACCGCGATGCCGCCGAAGCGCTGAAAGGCGTGACGCTGCATGTGGACCGGGCCTCCCTGCCCGAGCCCGAGGAAGACGAGTTCTATCACGCCGACCTGATCGGGTTGGCGGCGGAACTCTCCGACGGCAGCCCGTTCGGGCGGGTCAGGGGGATATACGATTTCGGCGCGGGCGACGTGATCGAGATCGGCCGGAACGACGGAACCGTGATCATGCTGCCTTTCACCAAGGCGGTGGTTCCGATGGTGGACGTCAAGGCGGGCCGCCTGGTGGTCGAGCCTCCGCCCGAGGTGGAGGCGAAGCCGGAAGGCGGGGCCGAAGAGGCGGGGGAAGAAGAGGGCGAAGATGGACGATAGGCCGCAACCGGCCTGGACGGCCACCTTGCTGACGATCTTCCCCGAGATGTTTCCGGGGCCGTTGGGCCTGTCCCTGGCGGGGCGGGCCTTGGCCGAAGGGAAATGGGCGTTGGAAACGGTGGACATTCGCGATTACGCAAGCGATAAACACCGTTCCGTAGACGATACCCCCTTTGGCGGCGGGCCCGGCATGGTGATGCGGCCGGATGTGCTGGATGCGGCGATACGCGCCAAGCGGGGTTCGGGTCCGTTGATCTATATGACGCCGCGAGGCCGGGTTCTGACCCAGCAGCGCGTGCGCGAGTTGGCGGAAGAGCCGGGGGTGACGATCCTCTGCGGCCGTTTCGAAGGGGTCGACCAGCGTCTGCTGGAGGCCCATGCGGTCGAAGAGGTGAGCATCGGCGATTTCGTCCTGTCCGGCGGCGAACCGGCGGCGATGATCCTGATGGATGCCGTGGTGCGCCTCCTGCCCGGAGTGATGGGCAAGGAGGAATCGCTGTCGGAGGAAAGTTTCGAGCGGGGATTGCTTGAATATCCCCATTATACCCGTCCGGCCGAATGGCAGGGACGGGCGGTGCCCGAGGTTCTGCTTTCGGGCCACCACGAGAAGATCAGGGCTTGGCGCTTGCGTCAGGCCGAAGAGGTGACGCGGCAGCGCAGACCGGACCTATGGGGACGGTATGTGTCGGCCAGATCAGGCAATATGGCCCCAGGCGACGTGACCGGCGGGCCGGCGAAGAAAGCCAGGACGGCAAACGAGGATTGAGCGATGAACATCATCAAGCAGCTCGAGCAGGAGCAGATCGAGAAGTTGACCGCCGAGCGCGGCGTTCCGGATTTCAAGCCGGGCGACACCCTGAAGGTCAGCGTCAAGGTGGTGGAAGGCCAGCGCGAGCGTCTGCAGGCCTATGAGGGCGTCTGCATCGCCCGCAGGAACGATGGCCTGAACTCCTCGTTCACTGTCCGCAAGATTTCCTACGGCGAGGGCGTCGAGCGCGTCTTCCCGCTGTACTCCCCGAACGTGGCGACCATCGAAGTGGTTCGCCGTGGCGATGTCCGCCGCGCCAAGCTCTACTACCTGCGTGAGCGCCGCGGCAAGTCGGCCCGTATCGCCGAGCAGACCACCGGCTACTCCGCCAAGGTCGCCCAGGCCGAGCGCGAAGCCGCTGCCGCCGAAAAGGCTGGCAACAAGGCCTAAGCTCGCCAGAGGGCTGACAAAGCCTCTTTTCCCTCGTCATTCCCGCGAAAGCGGGAATCCATGGGCCCCCGCTTTCGCGGGGGTGACGAATGGGAAAGGTTTTTGTCGGCGGCTTGCAAGGTCTTCAGGCTGTGCCTGTCGAATCGGGCGGGATCGGGAAGCCGGTCCCGCCCGATCTTTTTTCCGGCATCAATTTCATTCACCATCCGCGTTAGATTTTATCGCGCGCGGGCCGGTCCGCGACTCTTTCATTTCGTGATGGGAGGGGGTAGATTCCGCAACCTTACGGCATAAGGAATCCCGCCCCGCGACCGGAGCCTCACATGGCGCCTTCCGTTCCGGAGCCGACGAGTCTGGAGTAGCTTAGGACATGGCAAAGCCCCGCACCCTGTTCGACAAGATCTGGGACAGTCACTTGGTTGACGTACAAGATGACGGCACTTGCCTCATCTATATCGACCGTCACCTGATCCACGAGGTCACCTCGCCGCAGGCCTTCGAAGGGCTGCGCTCTTCCGGCCGCAAGGTCCGCCGGCCCGAGCTGACCCTGGCTGTCGCCGACCATAACGTACCGACCACCGACCGTTCCGTCGGCATCGCCGACGAGGAAAGCCGCGTCCAGGTCGAGACGCTGGAGAAGAACACGGCCGATTTCGGCGTCGAATATCTGGCGATGGACGACATCCGCCAGGGCGTGGTGCATATCGTCGGTCCCGAACAGGGCTTCACCCTGCCGGGCACCACCATCGTCTGCGGTGACTCCCACACCTCGACCCATGGCGCCTTCGGTGCCCTGGCCTTCGGCATCGGCACCTCCGAGGTCGAGCATGTGCTGGCGACCCAGACCCTGGTGCAGAAGCCGGCCAAGAACATGCGCATCACCGTCAAGGGCAAGCTGCCGGTGGGCTGCACGGCCAAGGACATCGCCCTGGCCATCATCGGCAAGATCGGCACCGCCGGCGGCACCGGCTATGTCGTCGAATATGCCGGTGAAGCCATCCGCAGCCTGTCGATGGAAGGCCGCATGACGGTCTGCAACATGACCATCGAAGCCGGTGCCCGCGCCGGTCTGATCGCGCCCGACGAAACCACCTTCGAATATCTGAAGGGCCGTCCGCGCGCGCCGAAGGGCGCCGCCTGGGAAGCCGCCGTCAGCTACTGGAAGACCCTGCATACCGACGAAGGCGCCGTGTTCGACGCCGAGATCGAGATCGACGCCGCTTCGCTGGTGCCGCAGGTGACCTGGGGCACCAGCCCCGAGAACGTGCTGCCCATCACCGGCACCGTGCCCAACCCGGACGAGATCGCCGATGAAGGCCGCCGCCGCGCCGTGCAGCGTGCCCTCGACTATATGGGCCTGACGGCGGGGATGAAGCTGGAAGACGTCAAGGTCGACACCGTCTTCATCGGCTCCTGCACCAATGGCCGCATCGAGGATCTGCGCGCCGCCGCCGAGGTGCTGAAGGGCCGCAAGGTCGCCGAGGGCATGCGCGTGCTGGTGGTTCCGGGCTCGGGCCTGGTCAAGGAACAGGCCGAGGCCGAAGGCCTGGACGAGGTCTTCCGCGAGGCCGGTGCCGAATGGCGCGAACCCGGCTGCTCGATGTGCCTGGCCATGAATGCCGACCGTCTGCAACCCGGCGAGCGTTGCGCGTCGACCTCGAACCGTAATTTCGAAGGCCGTCAGGGCCGTGGCGGCCGCACCCATCTGGTCAGCCCGGCCATGGCCGCCGCCGCCGCCATCACCGGTTATCTGACCGACGTGCGCAAGATCTGAACCGAGGGACTGCGACCATGGAAAAGTTCAACAAGCTGACCGGGGTGGCTGCTCCGCTGCCGATCATCAATGTCGACACCGACATGATCATCCCCAAGCAGTTCCTGAAGACCATCAAGCGCACGGGGCTGGGCAAGAACCTGTTCGACGAGATGCGCTATGACGACAAGGGCAACGAGGTGCCCGATTTCGTCCTGAACAAGCCGGCCTATCGCAATGCCAAGATCCTGGTGGCGGGCGACAATTTCGGCTGCGGCTCGTCGCGCGAACATGCCCCCTGGGCGATCCTGGATTTCGGCATCCGCTGCGTCATCGCGCCCAGCTTCGCCGACATCTTCTACAACAACTGCTTCAAGAACGGCATCCTGCCCATCAAGCTGCCACAGGACGTGGTGGACCAGTTGATGAAGGATGCCGAGAACGGCGCCAACGCCACCATGACCATCGACCTGGAAAAGCAGGAAATCACCCGTCCCGACGGCGGCGTGGTTGCCTTCGAGGTCGATCCGTTCCGCAAGCATTGCCTGCTCAACGGCCTGGACGATATCGGCCTGACGCTGCAGAAGGCTTCGTCCATCGAAGAGTATGAAACGCGCCTGCGTACGTCTCAGCCCTGGCTTGCGGCCTGATGGGGTGGCCGTCCTTCGAGACGGCCCCTTCGGGGCCTTCTCGGGACGAGGATTAAATAAATGACGGAATAGCCTCACCCCTTCAGGCGCGCGAAGCGCGTCTCGAAGAGTGGGGCGGTCCAAGGACTTTCAGGGGGATCGTAAAGTAAATGGCTACCAATAAGCTTCTGTTCCTGCCCGGCGACGGTATCGGCCCCGAAGTGATGGCGCAGGTGATGCGCATCATCGAATGGATGGCGAAGAAGCGCGGCATCAATTTCGACGTGACCAGCGGCCTGGTCGGCGGCGCCTCCATCGACGCCCATGGCGTGCCCCTGACCGACGAGACCCTGGCTGCGGCCATGGAAGCCGATGCGGTGCTGCTGGGTGCCGTCGGCGGCCCGAAATGGGACAACCTGCCCTTCGACGTGAAGCCCGAGCGCGGCCTGCTCGGCCTGCGCAAGGAAATGGGCCTGTTCGCCAATCTGCGCCCCGCCGTGGTCTTCGACGCCCTGGCCGATGCCTCGACCCTGAAGCATGAAGTCGTGGCCGGTCTCGACATCATGATCGTCCGCGAACTGACCGGCGGCATCTATTTCGGCCAGCCGCGCGGCATCGACACGCTGCCCGACGGCACCCGCAAGGGCTACAACACCCTGGTCTACACCTCGCCGGAAGTGCAGCGCATCGCCAAGGTCGCCTTCGACCTGGCCATGAAGCGCAACAAGCGCGTCTGCTCGGTGGACAAGGCCAATGTGCTGGAATCGACCATCCTGTGGCGTGAAGAGGTCGAGAAGGTCCACAAGGAATATCCCGGCGTGGAACTGTCCCACATGTATGTGGACAACGCCTCGATGCAGTTGGTGCGCAATCCCAAGCAGTTCGACGTGATGGTGACCACCAACATGTTCGGCGACATCCTGTCCGACTGCGCCGCCATGCTGACCGGCTCGCTGGGCATGCTGCCCTCGGCCTCGCTGGGGGCTGCCGACGACAAGGGCAAGCGCCGTGCCATGTACGAGCCGGTCCACGGCTCGGCCCCGGACATCGCCGGCAAGGACCTCGCCAACCCGCTGGCGACGATCCTCAGCTTCGCTATGATGCTGCGCTATTCCTTCAACCTGGACCAGGATGCCGATCTGGTGGAAAAGGCCGTCGAGAACGTTCTCAACGGCGGCCTGCGCACCGGCGACATCATGCAGCCGGGCAAGGCCAAGGTTTCGACCACCGTCATGGGCGAAGCCGTGGTCCGCGAACTGGACAAGCTGGTCTGATTTTTTAATGCGGGGAAGGGCTTTCGGGCCTTTCCCCTTGCCTTTTTCGGCGCGTTATTGTAACACTTCGCCTCCACGGAGAAGGCAGAATGACCGCTTGCGCAGTCCGCATTGATGTTCTGACCACCGCGACCCCCAAGGGCGCGGCTTTTTCCGTTCGCACCACCAAAACCGGCACCACCACCACCGCTTGAGCGGGCCGGTTCGTCACGACTATACGAAAAGGCCCGCAGACGCGACTGCGGGCCTTTTCGTATGAGGCGGCACGCGGTTAGGGCCCGAGAGAGGCCAGAGAGGAGTAAACATGGGTTACAAGGTTGCAGTCATCGGCGCCACGGGCAATGTGGGCCGCGAGATGATGGAAACGCTGTATGAGCGCGATTTTCCCGTCGATGAGGTGATTCCGCTGGCGTCCGAGCGTTCCGCCGGCCGCGAAGTGTCCTTCGGCGACAAGGTGCTCAAGGTCCGCGACCTCGCCACCTTCGACTTCAAGGGCGTCGATATCGCGCTGTCTTCGCCGGGTGCCAAGGTTTCCGCCGTCCACAGCCCCCGCGCCGCCGCGGCCGGTTGCGTGGTCATCGACAACACCTCGCATTTCCGCATGGAGCCCAACGTGCCGCTGGTGGTGCCGGAAGTGAACCCGGAAGCCATCGCCGGCTACACCAAGTCGGGCATCATCGCCAACCCTAATTGCTCGACCATCCAGATGGTGGTGGCGCTGAAGCCGCTGCACCGCCTGGCCAAGATCAAGCGAGTCGTGGTCTCGACCTACCAGTCCGTCTCGGGCGCCGGCAAGGAAGCCATGGACGAGCTGTTCAACCAGACCCGCGCCATCTATGTGAACGACCCGGTCCGGCCGGAACGCTTCACCAAGCAGATCGCCTTCAACTGCATTCCGCATATCGACGTCTTCATGGATGACGGCTCGACCAAGGAAGAGTGGAAGATGGCCGTCGAGACCCGCAAGATCCTCGATCCGGATATCGCCGTCCACGCCACCGCCGTGCGCGTGCCGGTCTTCATCGGCCATGCCGAGGCCATCAATATCGAGTTCGAGAACCCGATCTCGGAGGACGATGCGCGGGAAGCCCTGCGCCGCGCGCCGGGCGTGTCGGTCGTCGACCATCGCGCCGATGGCGGTTATGTCACGCCGCAGGAATGCGTCGGCGAGGACAACGTCTTCGTCAGCCGCATTCGCAAGGACCCGACCCAGCCCAACACGCTGAGCCTGTGGTGCGTGGCCGACAACCTGCGCAAGGGCGCGGCCCTGAACACCGTGCAGATCGCCGAGGTGCTGGCCGAGAAGTATCTGAAGAAGTAAGCGCTTCTTCCTGTTTCAGGCAGGCAAAAGGCCCGTGCGAAAGCGCGGGCCTTTATGTTTGCGCTGCTGACATGAATCCTCTTCTTCCCGGCATGCTGGTCCGCGTCATTTGATCGGCTGGACGGTCTGGCCTCTTGTCGGCTCGCCGTTTTCGATCGCTTCGCCATCGGCGAGATAGGACAAGAACTGGGCGGGCAGTCCTTCGCCATGGCCGAGGCTGGGGCTCGTCTGAAGGTGGAAGTGCAGATGTGGTTCGGAGGTATTGCCGCTGTTACCGCAGCGTCCGACTTCCGTGCCTGTGGTGACCTGGTCTCCTTCCGCCACCGTCACGCTTCCCTGTCGCAGATGAGCGAGGAAACCGTATTCCCCGTTGCCGAAATCGATAACGACATGGTTTCCGGCCGGATTCGAGGGATCGCTCTTGCCGATCGGCTGGTCCGGCAGATGGCCGACCGCTCGCACGATGACGCCTTCTGCGGGGGCGAGGATCGGCCGGTCCCAGCAATAGTAGTTTTCCAGTATCGCCGGATCGCCCGAATGGCTTTGACCGTGCTGCATGACCAGAAGGTCGAGGGCGAATCGCTGGCCGGCATCGATAGCGTGATGATTGTCCTCGACCCTGCGTCCGCCCCAGTAGACATACCATGCGCCGTCAAATGGCAGGCGAAGCGCGGTCTTGGTCTCATAGTCGAGATAGGGGCTATCTGCGGTCTTTGGCTGCGGCCGCACCCAAAGGCCTGCGACCTGTCCGTCGGGATCGAGCGCTACGGTAATCTGGAGCGGCGTGGCAGACCCCGTCCAGCGCGCGGTGCGCTCGTAGACGTCGTAGGGGCCATCGCGGAGCATCCGTTCCGATAGGACTTCGCTTTCGGAGCCAAAGTCGCGGCGCATGTCCGCCTGGACGGCCGCAAGGGCGTCGGCCGTGCCAAGGGCGCTCTTCATCTCGGGTGACATCTCGGCCCAAACCGCATCGGTTTCGCCGGCAAGAAAGGCTTCGGCGATGTCTTTTCCCCGGGACAAGGATTCTGCTCCCGCCGCCGCAGAGAGTATTCCGAAAGCGAGTGCTGCCGCGATTCCTGGCCAGCGTCCCATTCTGCTCTCTTTCCTTCTTGTGCCGCTTCCCCATTAATTTCCGCTTTCCGCCGCAGGAAACAGAATGGGCTTTAGAGGGGGCACGGCACCAGCAGGCATCGCTATCCCTGCGCCATTTCCTTCAGGCGCGACTGATAGAAGGCATGGCCCAGTTCGATATTCTTGGCGATGCGTTCGGCCACCGCCTGGATGTCCCAGGCCAGGGAATCGATGAACAATTCTTCCGTCGTCTCGCGGAACAGGGCGAGCCAGCGGGTGATGTTGTCGGGGCTGATCTGGGGGATCTGGATATGGGCGCTCATGACGCTGCCCTTGTAGCGCCCGCGCGCCAGGATCACCGAATGCCAGAAATCGTACATGGTGCTCAGATGCGGCCCCCAATCCGTGATCCGCTCGTTGAAGATGGGGCCGAGCACGCTGTCGGCGCGGACCTTCTCGTAGAAGCGGTCCACCATGGTGCACAGGGATTCTTCGGTGATCTCTTCGTAACGCATGGCCGCACTCCCCCTCCGTTGTTCGCTCCGCTAAACTGCCAAAAGAGGCTGTTGAGATACAACTTTAAAAGAGCAGGCTGACCAGCAGGACAAGGCCGAACAAGCCCAGGCCCAGGGCGGAATAATGGTTCAGCTTGGTTAGCCAGCGTTCGGAGAAGCGGTTGCGCAGGGCGGTGACGCTGAAGCTGAGGGCCATCCACCACAGGGTCGAGCCCAGGAATACGCCCAGGACCAGCAGCCAGGCTTCGCCCGGTCCGCTCACGCCCACCCCGCCCAGAGCGGCGAAGATCCCGAGGAAGGCCAGGATGGTGCCGGGATTGGTCAGGGTGATGACCAGCGTGGCGAAGAAATCCTTGACCAGACCGGCGCCCGAAAGAGGGGTGTCGGACAGGGCGCAGGGGGTGAACCATGTGCGCACGCCCAGGCCCAGCAGGAAGAGCCCGCCGACCAGGCACAGGGAGCGTTCCCATTCCATCAGCCAGTCGGAGATGAAGCTCAGGCCGAAGGCGGCGACGGCGCCATAGAAGGTATCGGCCACGGCCGCCCCCAGTCCGGCGACGAAGGCGGCGAAGCGGCCATCCGCCAAGGCGCGGCGGATGCACAGAATTCCTACCGGCCCGACGGGAGCGGCTATGGCGAGACCGATCAGCATGCCGGTCGGAAGCGTTAGAAAGCCCATGGACGGGGAATGAGTCCGGAACAGGAAATGACAGGTTGTTTTTTTAATCGCGATTCGGCGGCAGGTTAATCTCATTCTGCGCCTCTCCTGCATTAATTCCGAAGGATGCCGGGGGGGCAGGTGAGGCGGCGGCGTATCGGGGTTCTTTCTTCCCTCGTTTGGCCTATCCCAAGTGGTAAGAAAATTCCCTTATGACGCGGCTATCCTTTCTGAATGTTGCGCTGCAACTTGCCAGGAGGGCCTTCGGGCTGTTACTGTCCCGCAGCTTCTGATTTAGCAAGGGAAGTCCAAGATGGCGAATATCGCGCGACCCCGCCGCAGCGTCCTCTATATGCCCGGCTCGAACCCCCGCGCCCTGGAGAAAGCCAAGACCCTGGCCGCCGACGGCCTGATCTTCGACCTGGAAGATGCCGTCGCTCCGGACTCCAAGCCCGAAGCCCGCCGCCAGGTCCGCGAGGCGCTGGCCGGGGGCGGCTATGGCCGCCGCGAGATCCTGGTGCGGGTCAACGGCCTCGGCACGCCCTGGGGCTATGACGACATCGTGGCCGCCGCCACTTCGGGCGCCCATGGCCTGCTGCTGCCCAAGGTCGAGAGCGCCGACATGATCCGCCAGGCCGAGGCCATCCTGGATGCCGCCGGAGCGCCGGGCGACATGGCCATCTGGGCAATGATGGAAACGCCGCGCGGCATCCTGCGGGCCGAGGAAATCGCCCTGGCCTCGCCGCGCATGGGTGGCTTCGTCATGGGCACCTCGGACCTTGCCAAGGAATTGCATTGCGCGCATACGCGCGACCGCCTGCCGATGATCACCAGCCTGGGGATGTGCCTGCTGGCCGCCCGGGCCCATGGGCTGGCGGCCATCGACGGCGTGCATCTGGACCTGTCGGATGACGAAGGCTTCGAATATTCCTGCCGCCAGGGCCTGGAACTGGGCTTCGACGGCAAGACCCTGATCCATCCCAAGACCATCGACAAGGCCAACGAGGTCTTCTCACCCAGCGAGAAGGAGATCGAATGGTCGCGCAGGATCATCGCCGCCCATGCCGAGGCCAGAGCCCAAGGCCAGGGCGTGGTCGTGGTGGACGGCAAGCTGATCGAGAACCTGCATGTCGAGAATGCCCGCCGCCTGGTGGCCCTGGCCGAGCAGATCGAGGACATGCGCAAGGATCTGGCCTCGGCTTGATTGCAGGATTGCGGGGAGGGGGCTGTGGCCCGCCCATCCTTCGAGACGGCTGCTTTGCAGCCTCCTCAGGATGAGGCTATTTCAGCGGCGTCAGACCTCATCCTGAGGAGCCCCGGAGGGGCGTCTCGAAGGATGGGCAAGCGCGCCGCTTTCCTTCCCTTCCTGCCTTGGTTTCCATTCCCCAAGGACGTCGCTCATGACCAAGACCAATTCCGGGAATTTCTTCGAGGATTTCCGACTCGGCCAGGAAATCCGCCATGCCACGCCGCGCACCGTGACGACGGGCGACGTGGCGCTCTATACCGCCCTTTACGGCAGCCGTTTCGCCTTCTCCTCCTCCGACGAATTCGCCCGCTCGCTGGGGCTGGGGAGGGCGCCGGTGGACGACCTGCTGGCCTTCCACATCGTCTTCGGCAAGACCGTGCCGGATGTGTCGCTGAATGCCGTGGCCAATCTCGGCTATGCCGATTGCCGCTTCGGCGCGCCGGTCTATCCCGGCGATACCCTGCGCTCGGTGTCCAAGGTCATCGGCCTGAAGGAAAATTCCAACGGCAAGACCGGCGTGGTCTATGTCCGCTCGACCGGCACCAACCAGCGGGGTGAGACGGTGCTGGACTATGCGCGCTGGGTGATGGTGCGCAAGCGTGACGAAAGCGCCCCGGCCCCCGAGGCCGTCATCCCCGATTTGCCCAAGGCCGTCCCGGCCGGGCGGCTGGAGATCCCCGCCGGGCTGACGCTGGAGGGCTATGACGCCGAACTGGCGGGTTCGCCCCATTTCTGGGACGATTACCAGGAGGGCGAGGCCATCGACCATGTGGACGGCATGACCATCGAGGAAGCCGAGCACATGATGGCGACGCGCCTCTACCAGAACACCGCCAAGGTCCATTTCAACCAATACACCGAGGGGCAGGGCCGCTTCGGCCGCCGCCTGGTCTATGGCGGCCACATCATCAGCCTCGCCCGCGCCCTGTCCTTCAACGGCCTGGGCAATGCCTTCAAGATCCTTGCCATCAACGGCGGCCGCCACGTCAATCCGTCCTTCGCCGGCGACACCATCCATGCCTGGACCAAGGTGGTGGAGAAGATCGAGATTCCCGGCCGCAGGGACATGGGCGCCCTGCGCCTGCAACTGGTCGCCACCAAGGACCGCCCCTGCGCCGATCACCCGCTGAAGGATGCGGCCGGGGAATACGACAAGGCGGTGGTGCTGGACCTGGATTACACCGTCCTTCTGCCCCGCCGGGGTTGAAAATTTTCCTTCCGTTCCCACGCGGACGGCATGTTACAAAACAAACATATGGGCCGCTTGGCCGCCGGAGATCAGGGCTTCCCAAGCGGCCCTATTTCTTAGGGCAGTAAAAAAACCGCCAGAACGGGTAGTGTCCGAACGTTGACACTGCCTGTCCGAGGGGATAAACCATCCGCCATCGCCGAAAAGGTCCCGAACGGACAGTTGCAAGGGGCGTTCTGCCATGACACCGCGAAACAGGCCACTTTCTCCGCATTTGCAAATCTACAAGCTGCCGCTGCTGGCAATCATGTCGATCACCCACCGCGCCACCGGCGTGGCGCTGGCGGTCGGCACGCTGCTGCTGGCCTGGTGGCTCGGTGCCGCCGCCTACGGGCCGGACGCCTATGACACCGTGACATCCTTCATCGGCTCGCCCATCGGCTACATCCTGATGTTCGGCTGGTCCGTCGCGCTGTTCTACCATCTGTGCAACGGTATCCGTCACCTGCTGTGGGATGCCGGCTGGGGGTATGAGATTCCGCAGGCCTATCTGTCGGGCAAGGTGGTCCTGGTCGCCACCGCCGTCCTGACCGTGCTGGCCTGGATCATCGGCCTGGCGGCCTGAGAAGGGGGAGAGTAGAGAATGAGGAGCCTCCGTACTCCGCTCGGCCGCGTGCGCGGCCTGGGTTCTGCCAAGGAAGGCGTCGGCCATTGGTGGGGGCAGCGTCTCAGCGGACTGGCCCTGGTGCCGCTGACGCTGTGGTTCGTGATTTCGGTCATCGGCCTGATCGGCGCGGATTACGCGACCTTCAGCGCCTGGCTCGGCACGCCCGGCAACGCCACCATGATGCTGCTGCTGGTCTTCGTCGTCTTCTACCACGCCCAGCTCGGCCTGCAGGTGGTGATCGAGGACTATGTGCATAACGAAGGCGCCAAGATGGCTAGCCTGATCGCGATCAAGTTCGCGACCGTCGCCCTGGGCGTTTTCTGCGCCGTCTCCATCCTCAAGCTTGTCGCCTTCGGAGGCTGATCTGACCATGGCTTCGTACCAGATCATCGACCATACCTATGACGTGGTCGTCGTCGGTGCCGGCGGCGCCGGCCTGCGCGCCACGCTCGGCATGGGCGCCGCGGGCCTGAAGACCGCCTGCATCACCAAGGTCTTCCCGACCCGTTCCCACACCGTCGCCGCCCAGGGCGGCATCGGCGCCTCGCTCGGCAACATGGCCGAGGACAACTGGCGCTGGCACATGTACGACACCGTCAAGGGGTCGGACTGGCTGGGCGACCAGGACGCCATCGAATATATGTGCCGCGAGGCCGTTCCGGCGGTCTACGAGCTGGAGCATTTCGGCGTTCCCTTCTCGCGCACCGAGGACGGCCGCATCTATCAGCGCCCCTTCGGCGGCCACATGTCCAATTTCGGCGAAAAGCCGGTGCAGCGCGCCTGCGCCGCCGCCGACCGTACCGGCCATGCCATCCTGCACACGTTGTATCAGCAGTGCCTGAAGCATAACGCCGAGTTCCTGGTCGAATATTTCGCCATCGACCTGATCATGGATCAGGACGGCGCCTGCCGCGGCGTCGTCGCCTGGAACCTGGACGACGGCACGCTGCACCGCTTCCGGGCCCATCAGGTGGTGCTGGCGACCGGTGGCTACGGCCGCGCCTATTTCTCCTGCACCTCGGCCCATACCTGCACCGGCGACGGCCAGGGCATGGTGGCCCGCGCGGGCCTGCCGCTGCAGGACATGGAATTCGTGCAGTTCCATCCCACCGGCATCTACGGCTCGGGCTGCCTGATCACCGAAGGCGCACGCGGCGAAGGCGGCTACCTGACCAACAGCAACGGCGACCGCTTCATGGAGCGTTATGCTCCGACCGCCAAGGACCTGGCCTCGCGCGATGTCGTCTCGCGCGCCATGACCATGGAAATCCGCGAGGGCCGTGGCGTCGGCAAGCAGAACGACCATATCTATCTGCATCTGGAACATCTGGGCGCCGAGACGCTGAACCTGCGTCTGCCCGGCATTTCCGAGACGGCCAAGATCTTCGCCGGCGTGGATGTGACCAAGGAGCCGATCCCGGTCCTGCCGACCGTCCACTACAACATGGGCGGCATCCCCACCAACTATCACGGCGAAGTGCTGCGTCCGACCAAGGACGACCCGGAAGCCATCGTCCCCGGCCTGATGGCCATCGGCGAGGCGGCCTGCGTGTCCGTCCACGGCGCCAACCGCCTGGGCACCAACTCGCTGCTCGACATCGTGGTCTTCGGCCGCGCCGCCGGCCTGCGTGCCGCCGAGCTGATCAAGCCCGGCATGACCCACAAGCCGCTGCCGAAGGATGCCGGCGATTACGCCATCGCCCGCTTCGACCGTCTGCGCAATGCCAATGGCTCGGAAACCACCGCCGCCATCCGCGACCGCATGCAGCGCACCATGCAGAACGACGCCGCCGTGTTCCGTACCCAGGAATCGCTGGCCCAGGGCTGCAACAACATCGACCAGGTCCGCGGCATGCTGCCGTCGATCAAGATCACCGACCGTTCGCTGATCTGGAACTCGGATCTCGTCGAGGCGCTGGAGCTGGAAAACCTGATGGCCTGCGCCCAGGCGACCCTGCATTCGGCGGAAGCCCGCAAGGAAAGCCGTGGCGCCCATGCCCGCGAAGACTTCCAGGACCGCGACGACGTCAACTGGATGAAGCACTCGCTGGCCTGGGTGGACGATCAGGGCAAGGTCACGCTGGACTACCGTCCGGTGCATACTTGGACCCTGACCGACGAAATCGATTACATCGAGCCGAAGGCGCGCGTCTACTGACGCGCGTCAACCTCTTGCAGACTAGAGGAACCGATCATGGCTGAATTCGCTCTGCCCGCCAATTCCCGGGTCCAGCAGGGCAAGACCCACAAGGCGCCCGCCGGCGCCAAGAATGTGCGCGTCTTCAAGATCTACCGCTACGACCCCGATACCGGGGCCAATCCGCGCCTGGACACCTACGAGATCGATCTCGACGATTGCGGCCCGATGGTTCTGGACGCGCTGATCAAGATCAAGAACGAGATCGACTCGACGCTGACCTTCCGCCGCTCCTGCCGTGAAGGCATCTGCGGCTCCTGCGCGATGAACATCGACGGCACCAATACCCTGGCCTGCCTGAAGCCCATCGAGGACGTGAAGGAAGACGTCAAGATCTACCCGCTGCCGCATATGCCGGTGGTCAAGGACCTGGTTCCCGACCTGACCGTGCCCTATGCCCAGCTGGCCTCGATCAAGCCCTACATGCAGACCCAGACCCCGCCGCCGCCGGACCGCGAGCGGCTGCAGAGCCCGGAAGAGCGCGCCAAGCTCGACGGCCTGTGGGAATGCATCCTGTGCTTCTGCTGCCAGACCAGCTGCCCCAGCTATTGGTGGAACGGCGACCGTTATCTCGGCCCGGCCATCCTGCTGCAGGCGGCCCGCTGGATCCACGATTCGCGCGACGAGAATACCGGCGAGCGCCTGGATGCGCTGGAAGATCCCTTCCGCCTCTATCGCTGCCACACCATCATGAATTGCACCAAGACTTGCCCCAAGGGTCTCAACCCCGCCAAGGCGATCGGGTCGATCAAGGAAAAGATGATCGAGCGCCGCTAAGGCGTCTGCAGGATGGTCAAGCCTTCAAGGGCCGCCGGATTTTCCGGCGGCCCTTTTTCTTGGGCGTTGGATCATGCTTCGAGGCGGCCCAGTGGGTCAGTCCCTTATGGCGCCACGCATTCGTAATGGGAGCGGCTGGGGGCGCTGATGCGGCATTGCAGGTTTTCCTGGCTGCGGAAGACGGCGGTCTTGCCCAGCTTGGCGCAGCCTTCCTCGGCGGCTTCATCGATGGCGGCGCGTTCGGCGTCGGAGGTATGGCAGACGGCCAGGGCCGAGTCATGGCGGATGACGGGGAAGGGCGTTTCGACGAAGGGCGCTTCGGCGCAGCCGGTGACCAGCAAGGCGAGGAGCGGGGCGGAGAGGAGAAGGCGCATGGGGATGTCCGGCTGGAGAGAACGAACGGCCATTATCCGTCAAGGCGGGCTTGGACGGAAGACACCCTTGGCGGGACGGCCGCGAGTGGGTAAGCTCGCGCCACCATGACCAATGGACCCCTTTCCGCCTATCGCGCGAAGCTGGCTGCCGGCGACCTGAAGCCCGACACGGCGCAGGCCCTGGCCGCCGAGAAATTGCAGAGCCTGCACAACGCTCTCGCCCATTACCGCCCATCCCAGGGGGAAAGTGGCTGGCTGGCCCGGTTCGGCATCTCGCTGGGCCGCCGCCGCGAGGAACCGCCACCGCCGCCCGGCCTCTACATCTTCGGGGAGGTGGGGCGCGGCAAGTCCATGCTGATGGACCTGTTCTTCGCCACGGCGGAAATTCCCGGCAAGCGCCGGGTCCATTTCCACGAATTCATGCGCGACGTCCATGCCGAGCTGCATGCCTGGCGCCAGGCCAACAAGGGCAGCAACGGCGATCCCATTCCGCGCCTGGCGCGCAGCATCGCCGAGGAAGCCTGGCTGCTGTGCTTCGACGAATTGCAGGTCCACGACATCGCCGATGCCATGATCCTGGGGCGGCTGTTCCAATGCCTGTTCGACAACGGCGTGGTGATGGTCGCGACCTCCAACCGCGCGCCGGACGACCTCTACAAGGACGGCTTGCAGCGCGACCGCTTCCTGCCCTTCATCAGCCTGATCAAGTCCAAGATGGACATCCTGGAGCTGGACAGCGAGCGCGATTACCGGCTGGGGCGCAAGCGGGGCCTGCGGGTCTATCACACGCCGCTGGACACGGCGGCGCAGGCTGCGCTGGACGAGGCCTTCCTGCGGCTGTCGGGCGGCCGCACGGGCCAGCGCGAGAGCATTGCCGTGCAGGGCCGCAGCCTGGAGGTTCCCGTGGCCGCCGACGGGGTGGCGCGCTTCACCTTCGAAGAACTCTGCGCCCGGCCGCTGGGAGCGGCCGATTACCTGGCGCTGGCGACCCATTACCACACGATCCTGATCTCGAACATTCCGGAACTGGGACCGGCGAATCGCGACCAGGCCAAGCGCTTCGTCAACCTGATCGATGCCCTTTACGAGCACAAGGTGACGCTGATCTGCTCGGCCGCCGCGCCGCCCGAAAAGCTCTATCCGCGCGGCGACGGGGCGTTCGAGTTCCAGCGCACCGTATCGCGCCTGATGGAGATGCAGTCGGAGGATTATGTCGGGAGCGAGCATCTGACCTGATCCTCCGCCAAGGAGGGAGGCTATGTCGGAAGGGGGGAGCCGCGGCTCCGCCCCTTTCCCGTATTGGGGGGACGGACGGGGAACGGCTCCCCCCTCTGCCTTCTGGACAGGCTCGGTTATGCCCGCTTCCCCAACGGGTAGGTAAAAAACCACCCCGGGTAGGTAATTATCCCGACTCCCCAACGGCTTAGCGCTCTCCGCCCTCCGTGAATCCGCCAAGTGGCGGGGAAATAAATGAATTTTTCCTTCGGCTCGGGGGCTGAAAAAGTGCGTCGGGGGCTTGCCCTGGAGCGAGAATCGCGTTACCAAAGCCCCCCATCGGTAATGCTGCGCGATGGCGTAGCCCACCCGTTCGACAAGACTCAACCCGATCGAGGGACCACACCTATGGCACGCAAAAAGATCGCTCTCGTTGGCGCTGGCAACATCGGCGGCACATTGGCGCATCTCATCGGCTTGAAGGAACTGGGCGACGTCGTCCTGTTCGACATCGCCGAGGGTATTCCCCAGGGCAAGGGACTGGACATCGCTGAATCCACCCCGGTCGAGGGTGTGGACGCCCGTTACAGCGGCGCCAACGACTACTCGGCGATCAAGGATGCCGACGTGGTCATCGTCACCGCCGGCGTGCCGCGCAAGCCGGGCATGAGCCGCGACGACCTGGTCGGCATCAACCTCAAGGTCATGGAAGCGGTCGGCAAGGGCATCAAGGAAAACTGCCCCGGCGCCTTCGTCATCTGCATTACCAACCCGCTGGACGTGATGGTCTGGGCGCTGCAGCAGTATTCCGGCGTGCCGGCGAACATGATCTGCGGCATGGCCGGTGTGCTCGACAGCGCCCGCTTCCGCCATTTCCTGGCCGAGGAATTCAACGTTTCGGTCGAAGACGTCACCGCCTTCGTGCTGGGCGGCCATGGCGACACCATGGTCCCGCTGGTCCGCTACTCCACCGTCGCCGGCATCCCGCTGCCCGACCTGGTGAAGATGGGTTGGACCACCCAGGAAAAGCTCGACAAGATCGTGCAGCGTACCCGTGACGGCGGCGCCGAGATTGTCAACCTGCTCAAGACCGGTTCGGCCTTCTACGCCCCGGCCGCCTCGGCCGTCGCCATGGCCGAAAGCTTCCTGAAGGACAAGAAGCGCGTTCTGCCCTGCGCCGTGGAAGTCAAGGCCGGCAAGTACGGCCAGAAGGACGACATCTTCGTCGGCGTGCCCGTCGTGATCGGCGAGAAGGGCATCGAGCGCGTGGTCGAGATCGAACTCGACGCGGCCGAGCAGGAAGCCTTCAACAAGTCTGCCGATGCCGTCCGTGGCCTGATCCAGGTCGCCCGCGGCATCATGGGCCAGTAATCTCCAGGGGGAGCATCCTTCATGAATATTCATGAGTATCAGGCGAAGCAGCTGCTTCGGAAGTACGGCGTGGCCGTGCTTGAAGGCGGCGTCGCCTACACTCCGGCCGAGGCCGTGCAAGAGGCCAAGAAGCTGGGCGGTCCGGTCTGGGTCGTGAAGTCCCAGATCCATGCCGGCGGCCGCGGCAAGGGCAAGTTCAAGGGCAACGAGAACGGCGCCGGCGGCGTCCGCGTCGTCAAGTCCCTCGAGGACGTCGAGAAGAACGCCCAGGAAATGCTCGGCCAGGTGCTGGTGACCCACCAGACCGGCCCGGCGGGCAAGGAAGTCAAGCGCGTCTATATCGAGCAGGGCTGCGACATCAAGCGCGAGCTGTATCTCGGCATGCTGATCGACCGCGCCACCTCGCGCGTCACCATCATGGCCTCGACCGAAGGCGGGATGGAGATCGAGGAAGTCGCCGCCCACAGCCCGGAAAAGATCCTCAAGGTCGCCATCGACCCGGTGATCGGCTTCCAGCAGTTCCATGGCCGCCAGCTCGCCTTCGGCCTGGGCCTGGAAGGCAAGCAGGTCAGCTCCGCCGTCAAGTTCATGGCCGCCATGTACAAGGCGTTCATCGACCTGGATTGCTCGATCGTCGAGATCAACCCGCTGGTCGTGACCGGTGCCGGTGACGTCGTGGCGCTGGACGCCAAGGTCAACTTCGACGACAACGCGCTCTATCGCCACAAGGACATCGAAGAGCTGCGCGACGAGGACGAGGAAGATCCGTCCGAACTCGAAGCCGCCCGTCACAGCCTGAACTACATCAAGCTCGACGGCACTATCGGCTGCATGGTCAACGGCGCCGGCCTGGCGATGGCCACCATGGACATCATCAAGCTCTATGGCGGCGAGCCGGCCAACTTCCTCGACGTCGGCGGCGGCGCCACCAAGGAGCGCGTCACCACCGCCTTCAAGCTGATCCTGTCGGACAGCAATGTCGAAGGCATCCTGGTCAACATCTTCGGCGGCATCATGCGCTGCGACGTCATCGCCGAGGGCGTGGTCGCCGCTGCCCGCGAAGTCTCGCTGAACGTTCCGCTGGTGGTGCGCCTGGAAGGCACCAATGTGGAACTGGGCAAGAAGATCCTGTCGGAATCCGGCCTGCCCATCATCGCCGCCGACAACCTGGCCGACGCGGCGGAAAAAGTCGTCAAGGCCGTGAAGGAGGCTGCATAATGGCCGTTCTCGTCAATTCCAACACGAAGGTTATCTGCCAGGGCTTCACCGGCGCGCAGGGCACCTTCCACTCGGAACAGGCCATCGCCTACGGCACCAAGATGGTCGGCGGCGTGACCCCCGGTAAGGGCGGCACCACCCACCTGGACCTGCCGGTGTTCAACACCGTCGCCGAGGCCAAGGACAAGACCGACGCCAATGCCTCGGTCATCTACGTTCCGCCGCCGTTCGCCGCCGACGCCATCCTGGAAGCCATCGATGCCGAGATCGAACTGATCGTCTGCATCACCGAAGGCATCCCGGTGCTGGACATGGCCCCGGTCAAGCGCGCCCTGGCCGGTTCGAAGAGCCGCCTGATCGGCCCGAACTGCCCCGGTGTCATCACCCCCGGCGAATGCAAGATCGGCATCATGCCCGGTCACATCCACCAGCGCGGCAAGATCGGCATCGTCTCCCGCTCGGGCACCTTGACCTATGAAGCCGTCGCGCAGACCACCGCCGCCGGCCTGGGCCAGACCACCTGCATCGGCATCGGCGGCGACCCGATCAACGGCACCAACTTCGTCGATGCCCTGGACCTGTTCCTCGGCGACGACGAGACCCAGGCGATCATCATGATCGGCGAAATCGGCGGCACCGCCGAGGAAGAGGGTGCCGAGTTCCTGAAGCAGTCCAAGGTGAAGAAGCCCGTCGTCGGCTTCATCGCCGGTGTCACGGCGCCTCCGGGCCGCCGCATGGGCCATGCCGGCGCCATCATCTCCGGTGGCAAGGGCGGCGCGGGCGACAAGATGGAGGCCATGCGTTCGGCCGGCATCACCGTCGCCGACAGCCCGGCGGCCCTGGGCAGCACCATGCTCAAGGTCCTCAAGGGCTGATTGGTCCTTTAGGGCTTAGGGAAGAAGGACGGTCCCCTCTGGAACATGTCGTTCAAGGGACCGAGTTTATGAAGCGGGCGTAATCCCGCGAACGATACGGACGGCACCGCAGGGGCAAACCCGGCGGTGCCGGACGTGGCGAAACCCAAACCCAGGGGGCGGGGCAGGAAAAGGGCCTCGCCGACCGAGAAATGGCACGACAGCTCGAGACCACCTTCCTGACCGGCCAGAACGCGACGTTCATTGCCGAGCTCTATACCCGATACGTCGAGGATCCGTCCTCGGTCGACCCCAGCTGGGTCACGTTCTTCGAGGAACTCCATGAAGATGGCCGCGCCATGCTGCAGGAATTGCAGGGGGCGAGCTGGTCCAGGCATCACGCTTCGGTGATCGTCAACGGCGAGGACGCCGCGCCTGTCATGACCCGTCCGGCCGCCACCGGTGGCGACCTGTCGGCCGAAGGCGTGCGCAATGCGGTGCTGGATTCGATCCGCGCCCTGATGCTGATCCGCGCCTATCGCGTGCGGGGCCATTTGCAGGCCAATCTTGATCCCCTGGGCCTGATGGTGCGCGCGCCCCATCCGGAACTCGATTACCGCAGCTACGGCTTCACCGAGGCCGATCTCGACCGCGAAATCTTCATCGACAACGTACTGGGCCTGGAAACGGCGACCCTGCGCCAGATCATCCGGGCGCTGCAGGAAACCTATTGCGGCACCATCGGCGTCGAATTCATGCATATCCAGGATCCCGAGCAGAAGGCCTGGATCCAGAAGCGCATCGAAAGCATCCACAACCACACCGAATTCACCGACCGCGGCAAGCGCGCCATTCTCGAGCGCCTGACCGAGGGCGAGGGCTTCGAGCGCTTCCTGCAGATGAAGTATACCGGCACCAAGCGCTTCGGCCTGGAAGGCGGCGAAAGCCTGATTCCCGCGCTGGAACAGATCCTGAAGCGCGGCGCGCAGCTCGGCGTGCAGGACGTGGTCCTGGGCATGGCCCATCGCGGCCGCCTGAACGTGCTGGCCAATGTCATGCAGAAGCCCTATCGGGCGATCTTCTCGGAATTCCAGGGCAACCCGGCCAATCCGTCGGACGTCCAGGGTTCGGGTGACGTGAAGTACCATCTCGGCACCTCGGCCGACCGCGATTTCGACGGCCAGGTGGTCCATCTGTCGCTGACCGCCAACCCGTCGCATCTGGAAGTCGTCAATCCGGTGGTGCTGGGCAAGGTTCGCGCCAAGCAGACCCAGCTCGATGACACCGACCGCAGCAAGGTGATGGCGATCCTGCTGCATGGCGACGCCGCCTTCGCCGGTCAGGGCGTCGTGGCCGAATGCTTCGCCATGAGCCAGATCGAAGGCTACACCACCGGCGGCACGGTCCACGTCATCATCAACAACCAGATCGGCTTCACCACGCTGCCGCAATATTCGCGTTCGGGTCCGTATTCCTCGGACATCGCGAAGATGGCTGCCTGCCCGATCTTCCACGTCAATGCCGACGACCCGGAAGCCGTGGTCCATGTCGCCCGTATCGCCACCGAGTTCCGTCAGACCTTCAAGATGGACGTGGTGATCGACATGATCTGCTATCGCCGCCACGGCCATAACGAAAGCGATGAACCGGCATTCACCCAGCCGCTGATGTATCGCAAGATCGCCCAGCATCCGACCACCCGCCAGATCTATGCCCAGAAGCTGGTGAGCGCCGGTGTGCTGAGCGAGGACGAGGCCAACGGCTTGGTCAGCGCCTTCCAGGCGCGCATGGAAGAGGAATTCCAGGCCGCCTCCAACTTCCGCCCCAACAAGGCGGACTGGTTCGAGGGCCGCTGGACCGGTCTGGCGCAGCTTAACGAGGAAGAGGAATTCCGCGAAGAGCGCACCGACGTGGACCTGGCGGTGCTGAAGGATGTCGGTCTGAAGCTGACCGAGGTGCCCGAGGGCTTCAACGTCAACCGCAAGATCCTGCGCCAGCTCGAAGCCAAGAAGAAGGCCATCGAGACGGGCAAGGGCATCGACTGGGCGACCGCCGAGGCGCTGGCTTTCGGCACCCTGCTGGCGGAAGGCACGCCGGTCCGCCTGTCGGGCCAGGATGTCGGCCGCGGCACCTTCTCGCAGCGCCATTCGGTGCTGATCGACCAGGAAACCGAAAACCGCTTCATCCCTCTGAACAACATCAAGGACGGTCAGGCCCGTTACGAGGTCATCGATTCCTTGCTGTCGGAAGAGGGCGTGCTGGGCTTCGAATACGGCTACTCGCTGGCCGAGCCCCACGGCCTGACCATCTGGGAAGGCCAGTTCGGCGACTTCGCCAATGGCGCCCAGGTGATCTTCGACCAGTTCATCTCCTCGGCCGAATCCAAGTGGCTGCGCGTCTCCGGCCTGACCATCCTGCTGCCGCACGGCTATGAAGGCCAGGGGCCGGAACACAGCTCGGCCCGTTGGGAGCGCTATCTGCAGTTGGCCGCCGAGGACAATTGGCAGGTCTGCAACTGCACCACCCCGGCCAACTACTATCACGCGCTGCGCCGCCAGATCCGCCGCAACTTCCGCAAGCCGCTGGTGATGATGACGCCCAAGTCGCTGCTGCGTCACAAGCTCTGCGTCTCGAACCTGGAAGATTTCGCCACCGGTTCGCGCTTCCGCCGCGTGCTGCCCGAAACCTCGACCAATCTGGTGGCCGATGAAGCCATCCGCCGCGTCGTGCTGTGCTCGGGCAAGGTCTATTACGATCTGGCCGAGGAGCGCGAGAAGCGCGGCCTGAACGATGTCGCCATCGTGCGCATCGAGCAGCTCTATCCCTGGCCGCATGCGACCATCCAGAAGCAGCTGTCGCGCTACAAGAATGCCGAAGTGGTGTGGTGCCAGGAAGAACCGGCCAATATGGGCCCCTGGACCTTCGTCGATCGCCGCCTGGAATACGCCCTGGAGGAAATCGGCGGCCACAAGGCCAAGCGCGCCAGCTATTCCGGCCGCCGCGCCTCGGCTTCGCCCGCGACCGGCTCGCTCAAGGTCCACAATGCCGAGCAGGCCAAGCTTGTCGAGGATGCGCTGTGCACTTCCCTCGACAAGCTGCACCAGCCTTTCCGCCGCGCTACGGCGCTCAGCAATATCCTGCCGTAATCGGACTACCCAGACGAGGTTGATACCCTAATGTCGACTCAAATTGTTGTGCCCGCTCTGGGCGAATCCGTCACCGAGGCCACGGTTGCCAAGTGGTTCAAGGCGGTGGGCGATGCCATCAAGCAGGATGAGCCGCTGGTCGAGCTCGAAACCGACAAGGTGACCGTCGAGGTCAACGCGCCGGCTTCCGGCACGCTGGCGGAGATCGTCGTCAACGAAGGCGATACCGTCGAAGTCGGCGCGCTGCTCGGTGCCATCGCCGCCGGTGGCGCCGCCGCCACCAGCACCACCGCCGCTGCGCCCGCGGGCACCAAGCCGGTCGAACCGGCCAAGCCCGCGCAGCAGCCCGCCGCCGCTGCCTCCAGCGCTCCGGGCTCCGCCCCGGCCATGCCTTCGGCCAAGAAGATCGCCGCAGATGCGGGCGTGGATACCGCCCAGATCGCCGGTACCGGCAAGGACGGCCGCGTGACCAAGGGTGACGTGCTGAGCCATATGGAGAAGCCCGCTGCCGCTCCGGCTCCCGCCGCCAAGGCCCCGGCCGCGCCGCGCGCCGCCGGCGAGCGCGAAGAGCGCGTGCGCATGACCCGTCTGCGCAAGCGTATCGCCGAGCGCCTGAAGGAAGCCCAGAACACCGCCGCCATGCTGACCACCTTCAACGAGGTGGACATGACGGCGATCATGGAACTGCGCAACCAGCACAAGGACGCCTTCGAGAAGAAGCACGGCGTGAAGCTCGGCTTCATGTCCTTCTTCGTGAAGGCCAGCATCACCGCCCTGAAGGAATGGCCGGCGGTCAATGCCGAGATCGACGGCGACGACATCGTCTACAAGAACCATTACGACATCGGCGTTGCCGTCGGCACGCCCCAGGGTCTGGTGGTTCCGGTGCTGCGCGATGCCGACGAAATGTCCTTCGCCACGGTGGAAAAGACCATCGGCGCTTTCGGCAAGAAGGCCCGCGACGGCAAGCTGACCATGGAAGAGATGATGGGGGGCACCTTCACCATCTCCAATGGCGGCGTCTACGGCTCGCTGATGTCCACGCCGATCCTCAATCCCCCGCAATCGGCCATCCTGGGCATGCACAAGACCATGATGCGCCCGATGGTGATGCCCGACGGTTCGATCCAGGCCCGCCCGATGATGTATCTGGCGCTGTCCTACGACCACCGCATCATCGACGGCCGCGAGGCGGTGTCCTTCCTGGTGCGTGTCAAGGAGTGCCTGGAAGATCCGCAGCGCATCCTGCTGGACATGTAATCATCTGACATCCGGCCCCCGACCCGAAAAGGGCGGGGGCCGCGACACTTTACGACCAAGGGACTTCTCTCCATGAGCGATACTTTCGACCTCGTCGTTATCGGCGGCGGCCCGGGTGGTTATGTGGCGGCGATCCGCGCGGCGCAATTGGGCCTGAAGACCGCCTGCGTCGAAAAACGCGGGGCGCTCGGCGGCACCTGCCTCAATGTCGGCTGCATTCCGTCGAAGGCGCTGTTGCAGTCTTCGCATCACTTCGAAGCCGCCGGGCATGAATTCGCCCAGCACGGCATCAAGGTCGGCCAGCTGGAACTCGACCTCGCCGCGATGATGGGCCGCAAGGACAAGGTCGTCTCCGGCCTGACCAAGGGCATCGAGGGCCTGTTCAAGAAGAACAAGGTGACCTATGTGGTCGGCTCGGGCCGCATCGCCGCCGGCAACAAGGTGATCGTCACCGGCCAGGACGGCGAGCAGACCCTGCAGGCCAAGAACATCGTCATCGCCACCGGCTCGGACGTCACCCCGCTGCCGGGCGTGACCATCGACGAGAAGCGCATCGTCTCCTCGACCGGCGCCCTGGCCCTGTCCAGCGTGCCGAAGTCCATGGTCGTCATCGGCGCGGGCGTCATCGGTCTGGAACTGGGCTCGGTGTGGCGCCGCCTGGGTGCCGAAGTCACCGTGATCGAATATCTCGACCGCGCCCTGCCGCCCTTCGACGGTGAAGTTTCCAAGCAGATGCAGCGCATCCTGGAGAAGCAGGGCATGAAGTTCCGCCTGAAGACCAAGGTCACCAGCGCGGAATCCTCCGACAGCGGCGTGACCCTGACGGTCGAGCCCGCCGCCGGCGGCGATGCCGAGAAGATCGAGGCCGAAGTGGTGCTGGTCGCCATCGGCCGCCGTCCCTATACCGAAGGCCTGGGCCTGGAAGACGTGGGCGTGCGGGTTGAGCGCGGCTTCGTACAGGTCGACAACCACTTCCGCACCAACGTGCCGGGCGTCTATGCCATCGGTGACGTGATCGGCGGCGCCATGCTCGCCCACAAGGCCGAGGAAGAAGGCGTGGCAGTGGCGGAAATCCTGGCCGGTCAGCACGGCCATGTGAATTACGAGGCCATTCCCTCGGTCGTCTACACCTGGCCGGAAGTGGCCACGGTCGGTGCCACGGAAGAGCAGCTGAAGCAGCAGGGCGTGGCCTACAAGGTGGGCAAGTTCCCCTTCATGGCCAATTCCCGTGCCCGCGCCAATGACGACGCCGACGGTTTCGTGAAGATCCTGGCCGATGCCAAGACCGACCGCATCCTCGGTGGCCACATCATCGGCCCGATGGCTGGCGACCTGATCGCCGAGATCGTGCTGGGCGTGGAATTCAGCGCTGCCGCCGAAGACATCGCCCGCACCTGCCATGCCCATCCGGGCCTGGGCGAGGCGGTCAAGGAAGCGGCCCTGGCCGTGGATGGCCGCGCGATCCACATGTGATCTCGCGTCTCATCGCAAAAGAAAGCGGGGCGGCTCAAGCGAGCCGCCCCGTTGTTTTTTATGCGGGCTGCTGCCCGCGCCCTGGGATCCCGAACCCCGTTTCTTGGTCCGCCCTTCGAGACGCCGCCAAGGCGGCTCCTCAGGGTGAGGCTAATTCTTTATCAATCACATAAACCTCATGCTGAGGAGGCCCGCAGGGCCGTCTCGAAGCATGGGCAAGCGCTCAAAAAGGGTTCCAAGGGCCGATGCAGGGCGGCGCCCTGCGTCTTATCTCCCTTACACCGCCTTGCTGTGCCGCTTTTCGCCCGCCTGAAGATAGCGGTCGAAGACGGCGGCGGCGGCACGGACCAGCGGACGGCCTTCCTCGGTGACGGCGATGCGATGGCCGTCGCGGATCACGAGGCCGTCGGCCAGCAGGGGGGCGAGGCGGTCCAGATCCTCCTCGAAATCATCGCCCGAGGCGCCGTGGCGGGCGGCGATGACGTCCACATCCACCGACAGGTCGCACATCAGGCGTTCGATGATCTCGCGGCGCAGCAGGTCGTCGGGCGTGACGGCGATGCCGCGCACCACGGTCAGGCGGTTCTCGTCGCGGATCATGCGCTTATAGGCCGTCACGCTGCCTTCATTGGCGACATAGCCCTGGGGCAGGGAACCGATGGCCGAGGCGCCGAAGCCGATCAGCACTTCCGCCGAATCGGTGGTGTAGCCCTGGAAGTTGCGGTGCAGGCGCTTCTCGGCCAGGGCGACGGCCAGCGGATCGTCGGGTGCGGCGAAGTGATCGAGGCCGACGGCGACATAGCCCCGATCCACCAAGCGCTGGGTGGCGGCCTCGTATTGCTGCCAGCGTTCCTCGATACCGGGCAGGGCGTCTTCGGGAATCAGGCGCTGATGGCTTTTCATCCACGGCACATGGGCGTAGCCGAAGAGCGAGATGCGGCGCGGCGCCAGGCCGACGCCCTGGTCGATGGTTTCCATCAGGCTGTCGACCGTCTGATGGGGCAGGCCATAGACCAAGTCCATGTTGATCTGCGACACCCCCTCGGCGCGCAGCCAGTTGATGACGCGCTCGGTCACTTCGTAGGGCTGGATGCGGTTGATCGCCTTCTGCACCACCGGATTGAAGTCCTGCACGCCGATTGAGGCGCGGGTGACTCCGGCCTCGGCCATGGCCTTCACATAGGCCTCGTCGGCGGTGCGCGGATCGAGTTCGACGGCGATTTCCGCGTCCGGCTTGATCAGGAAGTTGCGGCGCAGGATGTCCAGCGTCTTGACGAAATCCTCGGGCGCCAGAACGGTCGGGCTGCCGCCGCCGAAATGGACATGGCGGGCGGCCATGCGCGCGGGCAGGCGCTCGGCGACCATGTCGATCTCACGCCACAGGGCGTCCATGTAATCGGCTACGGGAGCGTATTTCTTGCTGATCTTGGTGTGGCAGCCGCAGAACCAGCACATTTCGGCGCAATAGGCGATATGCAGGTAGAGCGACAGCTCGGTCTCGGGCGGCAACTCCGCCAGCCAGCCGTCATAGCGCGCCGCATCCACGGTTGCGTTGAAATGGGGCGCAGTGGGATAGGAGGTGTAGCGCGGGACGCGCAGGTCGTATTTTGCCGCAAGGTCGGGGCGCATGCGAACTCTTCCTGTTGCGATATCCCGAAAGCTACCCCCAATGCCCAAGGGAATGCAATAAACCACCACGGGAAGGAGGGAAATATGTCCGGATTCGCAGCCCCGGCGGAACGTCCTGAACCGGGCTAAACTTGAATATGGAGGGGAGGCGCGGAGTCTTGTTGAAGGTTATGCGCATAACCTTTAACAAGGATGGCCAGGGCTGCCTCTTGTTCAAGGTTACGCGATGCACCGTCCCGATTTGGTGGGCCGGGTTCAGGCTCGGCTGAAACGCCTGCCGCCGCCTTTCGCGGCGCATTACGGCGTGGTGCCCTTGCCGCCGCCGGAGGAAAGTGTTTCCGTCCTGCCGGTAGCGGGCCGACATGAAGCCGCCATCGCGGCTATTGCACGGGCCGATGCCCTTGCCAGGGATTTGCGCGATCCCTTCATGATCAGCCGCATCCTGACCCGCCGGGAAGCCGTCTCCTCTTCGTCGATCGAAGGCACCCACAGCACCTTGGACGAATTGCTGATGGTGGAGGAAGGGAACGAAGCAGGGACGGCGGAGGCGCGGCAGGTGCGCAGCTACGCCCTGGCGCTGGAAGAAGCGCTGGAGGTGGTGAGACCCCAGGCCCATGGGGCCTTCAGCCTGGATCTGATCCGCCAGCTTCATCGGGCGGTGATGGCCGACGATCCGGATTACGAGGACGAGCCGGGGAGATTCCGCGACCGAGTGGTCTGGATCGGCGGCAGTGGGGATATCAGCCGTTCGGTCTTCAACCCGCCGCCGCCCGAAGATGTCGAGGCCTGCATGGAAGATCAGGTGGATTACCTGCGTTGCGAGGGCATGCAGCAATATCAGAGCCTGATCACGCGCATGGCCCTGGCCCATGCCCATTTCGAGGCGGTGCATCCTTTCCGCGACGGAAATGGCCGGGTGGGGCGCCTGCTGCTGCCTTTGATGATGGCGGCGGACGGCCATGTGCCGCTTTACCTGTCGCCCTATATCGAGGCGCACAAGGGACGCTATCTGGAGGGCCTGAAACTGGCCCAGCAGCGCCTCGACTGGGCGCCCCTGATCGGCTTTCTGGCCGATGCGATCACGGCTTCGGTGGAGGAGGTGCAGGAAAGCCGGGCAGCCTTGTCGCGGCTGCCCGAGCTGTGGCGGAAACGAGGGCGTTTCCGCAGAAAATCGGCGGCGGACCGGGCCCTCGACCTGCTGGGCGAGTATCCGGTCCTGTCGGTCAACCGCCTGGCCGCCTTGCTGGATGTCAGCTATCAGGCGGCCAATGGCGGGATCGAAGCCCTGGTGGCGGCAGGTATCCTGGTCGAGCGGACGGGATATCACCGCAACCGCCTGTTCTCGGCGCCCGAGGTTCTGGCCGTCTTCAACCGTCCCTTCGGGAGCCCGGCCCAGGGGGAAGGGTAATCAGCCCTTCACCCTGATCCGCTGCTCGCCCAGGCCGTCGGCGCCCAGGACCATTTCGTCGCCTTCCTTCAGGAAGATGCCGCATCCCAGGCCGACCCCGGCGGGGGTGCCGGTGCAGATGACGTCGCCGGGCTGCAATTCCATGAAGCGGCTGAGATAGCTGACGATGGTGGCGACGCTGAAGACCATGTCGGCGGTCGAGCCGTCCTGTCTTTTCGTGCCGTTGACCGACAGCCACAGGCGCAGGGCCTGGGGATCGGGGATTTCGTCCGCCGTCACCAGCCAGGGGCCCAGCGGGCAGAAGCCCGGGGCGGATTTGCCCTTGATCCACTGGCCGCCGCGTTCGATCTGGAAATCGCGCTCGGACAGGTCGTTGGCCAGCATATAGCCGGCGACATGGGACAGCGCGTCCGCTTCCGGAACCTGCCAGGCGGCACGGCCGATGACGACGGCCAGTTCCACTTCCCAGTCGCTTTTCTTCGAGCCGGGCGGCAGGGTGAGGTCGTCATAGGGACCGGCCAGGGCGGAACTGTGCTTGCTGAAGACCACCGGTTCGGACGGCAGGGCGAGTCCGGCTTCGGCGGCATGGTCGCGGTAGTTCAGGCCGATGCAGAGCAGGTTGCCGATGCCCGAGAGGGGCAGGCCGAGGCGGGGATTGCCCTCGACCAGCGGCAGTGACGCTTCGTCCAGGCCGCGCAGGGCATCAAGGCCGTCGGCGCGGATATCCCCGCAGCGGGCGGACAGGTCGCGCAGCTTCCCTTGGGAATCGATCAGGCCGGGCTTTTCCGCGCCCTTGGGTCCGAAACGCACCAGTTTCATGCAAGCAGCTCCTGTAGTCTGGAAAGAAGAAGGCGGCGCGCGGTCAGCGCGGCGGCAGGATCACGATCTTGCACCAGAAATCCTCGATGGCCCGGATCACGGTGATGAATTGATCCAGGTCCACGGGCTTGGTGATGAAGCAATTGGCGTGCAGGTCGTAGCTGCGCAGGATGTCCTGTTCGGCCTGCGAGGTGGTCAGCACCACCACGGGAATGCGGCGCAGATGCGGGTCTTCCTTCAACTCGGCCAGGACCTGGCGGCCGTCCTTGCGGGGCAGGTTGAGGTCGAGGAGGATCAGATGGGGACGGGGAGAGGCGCTGTCCTGCAGGAAGGCCATGGCTTCGACACCGTCCTGCGCCACATGCAGGCGGGTGGCAAGCTGCCCTTCCTTCAGAGCCTCTTCGGCGAGGCGGGCATCGCCCGGATTATCCTCGACCAGCAGGATGTCGATGACCTCGTGCGCGGGCTGGGGCATGGGATCACTCGCCTCAGGACGGCGCGGCGGAAGTTCCGCGCCTGCTTTCACTATAGTGAAGGTTCCCGGAGCGGCAAAGAAAAAGGGCTCCGCCATCGGCGGAGCCCTTGAGGTAAGGCAGGCGAAGGAATCAGCCCCAGATGTCGCGGGTGATGCTGTCGTACCAGCCGTAGGTATATTCGGCCTCCTGCTTGCGCAGCGAAGCCGGGGCATTGGCCGGGCTGAGGCCGCCCGCCCCCTCGACATCGGCGATCTTGCCCTCGGCGACATGATAGACGCCGGCCACCGACACGCCGTATTCCGGCCCCAGCAGGCTGTAGCAGGTGTTGATGAAGGACGGCGCGGCCGGTTCGGCATCGCCGAGCAGGGCCAGCACCGCCGCGGCGACGGCCTTGCCCTGGCTGTTGGCCGAATAGCCGGACTTGGGCATGGTGCCGGCGATGCAGGCGTCGCCGATCACGTGGATGCCCTTCTGCAGGGTCGATTCGAAGGTGACGGGATCGACCGGGCAGAAGCCGGTTTCGTTGGTCACGCCGGCGGCCTCGGCGATGACGCCTGCCTTCTGCGGCGGGATGATGTTGATGACGGCGGCCTGATGGGTGTCGAAATCGGTCTCGACGCTCATGGCCTGGGTATCGACCTGTAGGACCTTGCCGCCCTGGCTGGCCGAGACCCATTCGATCATGTCGCCGTAGAGCGCCTTCCAGCCCTCGGTGAACAGGCCCTGCTTGGAGAAGTTGTCCTTGGCATCGAGGATCAGGATCTTCGAGCGGGGCTTGTGGGTCTTCAGGTAATGGGCGATCAGGGCCGCGCGCTCATAGGGGCCGGGCGGGCAGCGGAAGGGATTGGCCGGTGGGGCGATGATCACCAGGCCGCCGTCTTCCATGGCTTCGAGCTGGCTGCGCAGCAGGGCGGTCTGCGGACCGGCCTTCCAGGCATGAGGCATGATCTCGGCGGCGGCCTCGTCATAGCCTTCGATGGCGCCCCATTTCATGTCCACGCCCGGCGACAGGATCAGGCGGTCATAGGTCAGCGTCTGGCCGCCCTGGGTGGTGACGCTACGCTTGACGGGATCAATGTCGGTGGCGCGGTCGTGGAGCACGGTGACGCCGGCGGCTTCCAGGCCGTCATAGCCCTGTTCGATGAAGTCCAGCGTGTTGATGCCGGCCAGCACGGTGTTGCTGAAGGGGCAGGTATGGAAGCTGCGGTTGGCTTCGATCAGGGTGACGCGCAGGGACGGGTCCCGGCGGCGCAGATAGCGCGCTGCCGTGGCGCCGCCGAAGCCGCCACCGATGACCACCACATGCGCGCCGTTGCCGCCCTGGGCGCGGGCCGTGCCGATGCCCAGGCCCAATGCGGAGAGGGCGCCGGTGGCGCCGACCAGGCGGCCGAAAGACCTGCGGGAAATGCCGTTCATGTCCGTCTCCCTCACTTGCGGCCGAGATAGCGGGCGATCAGGGCGATCTCGTCGTCCGTATAGCCCTTGGCGATGCGGTTCATGACGCTGCCCTCGCGGGCTTCGCTCTTGAAGGCGAGCAGCGCCTGCTCGATCGCCTGGGCATCCTGGCCCCGGATGGCGGGAATGGCGCCGGTGCTGTTGCCGTCGGGGCCGTGGCAGCCGGCGCAGGTGTCGGCAAGAAGGGCGGAACGATCCTGCGGTCCTTGCGCGGCGGCGGGCATCTGGGCAGCCAGGAGCAGCGCGGCCGCCAAGGGCAGGGCAGCCTTGACGATGAGCATTGGGTAGCCTCCTTCGTGATTTAACACATAAACCACGTGTAATAGCTTAATAACGCTTAATTGCTGCGTTAAATTCGCATCGACGAAAGGCATGCGCAAGTGATTTGTTGCGCTATACCAAAGTGCAAAGCGGGATTATCGGGAAACGAGATGCAGAAGGGGATAGGGGCGGCCCGCCTCGTCGACGGGGGAGCGGCCGATCTGCTCGAAACCCAGCCGGGCATAGAAGGCGCGCGCCCGGTGGTTCTGTTCGTTGACGTCGACCAGCAGGGTGGGATGGTGCCGGCGGGCTTCGTCGATCAGCCGCCGCCCCACGCCCCGCCCGTGCCAGGCGGGATCGACGAAGAGGGAAAGGATCTTGTGCCCGCTCAGCCCTATGAAACCCAGGATGCGGCGGTCGCTTTCGGCCAGCGTGAACCTGTTGTTCGGCAGGTAATGGGCGCGGACCATTTGCGCGTAGAAGCTGATATCCTCTTCCGCCACGAAATCATGGGTGGCACGCACGGCGGCGAGCCAGATGCGGAACAATTCGTCGGTATCGTCGGGAGAGGACTCCCGCAGGGTGAACGTCGTCACGGTCCGCTGCCTCAGGTCAGGGCGTCGATCTCTTCGTTGCTGAGGCAGCCGGGCAGGATGGTCAGGGGGATGCGCAGGCGGCTGGAATGCTTGCCGGTCAGGGCGGTGATGAGGGGCCCCGGCCCGCCCGGTTCGGTCCCGGCGGCGAGGACCAGGACGCTGATGCTCGGTTCCTCGTCGATCAGGCGCAGCAATTGGTCCAGGGGATCGCCTTCGCGCAGATACAGGGCGGGGAATTCGCCGGTATGGCCGTTGATATGTTCGGCCCAGCGATGCAGCAGGCGTTCGGCCTCTTCCCGCGCTTCCGCCTCCATGATGTCGCGCACGCCGAAGAACGGTCCCAGATCGGCATGTTCGACCACGTGAAGCAGGGCCACGCGCCCGCCGGTATGCTCGGCCCGGCGGATGGCGAAGCGCAGGGCGGCGCCCATTTCCTCGGTGTCGTCCAGAACCACCAGCCATGTCCGTCCCGACCGTCCGCGTGCGGCGGCAGGAGGAGGGGCGGCGGTGTCGCAAGGGTTCGGGCGGTCGTGGCTCATGCTCTGTCTCGCGATGACAAGGAAAGGGAAATATAACCGCAGACGGAGGATGTTGCCCAATGCTTTGCTGTCGCCGGTTTTATTGCACTGCAACATCGGCGGTGCATTGGTCATAGACAAAGGAGGGTGCCTTGTCGGCGGCGCCGGTCGAACATATCGTAACGTTGCCCTTCCTCGGCGGGCGCTTATTCTAAGAGTGGAACGGCCTGTCATGAAAATCGATCTGCTGCTCGATTTCGCGACGCCCCCCGGCGATGAGCGGTCTCTTGCGGAAATGGTCGAGGACGGACTGGCCCTGGCCCGCGCCGCCGATTGCCTGGGCTTCGATGCCATTTGGGTCGCGGAACATCACTTTCTCGACCACTATTCCCATGCCTCCTGCCCCGACATGCTGCTGGCCGCGCTGGCGCGCGAGACCAGCCGCATCGGCCTGGGCTTCGGGATCGTGCCTTTGCCCATCCACGAGCCGGTGCGGGTGGCGGAACGTCTGTCCACCCTGGACCTGCTGTCGGACGGGCGGGTGTTGTGGGGCGCGGGGCGCGGGCTGGCCCCGGTCGAGCTGCAAGGCTTCGGCGTGCGCCCCGAGGACAGCCGGAAATTGCTGGCGGAACGCCTGGGCGAGGTGCGCAGCATCCTGCGCCGGGGCGGTTTCGTACGCGAGGGCCAGTTCTTCGACCTGCGCCCGGCGCCGCGTCCGGACCTCGCCGACGAGGCCTGGCTGGCCGCCGGGGCGCCCGAGAGCTTCGACATGGCGGCGGCGTGGAAGCTCAATGTCCTGGCCGGGCCGTTCAAGCCCTGGCCGATGGTCCGCGCCGACCTCAACCGGTACCGCAAGCTGTGGCCGGGCGGGCGCGGCGCCTTCACCCTGGCGGTGCATTGCGACCTCGACCAGCGCCGGGCCCGGCGTCGGGCGGGACGGGGCGTGTTGTGGCTGTTCCGCCAGATCTTCGCGCTTTCCCGTCCCCTGCTGCTGAGCGAGGTCGAGGATTACGACCATTACCGCGCGGTGGCCTGGGTGGGGCCGTTGCTAGAGCGGATGCTGACCCTGCCGGCGCTCGAAGCCCTGGGCCTAGCCGCCGTCGGCACGCCCGAGCATGTCGGCGAGCGTCTGGAGGGCTTGCAGGCCTCGGGCCTGGACCGCGTCTGCATCATGCCCGGCGGCGGCGGGTTGGAGCGCGAGGAAATGATCCGCAGCCTGGAACTGATCGCCGACAAGGTGATGCCCCGGCTGACCGTGGCGCCCTCGGCCTGAGGGATCAGCTCACCGTGATTTCGGACGAGGTGGTGTAGACCGAGCCGTCGTCGTCGTGCCAGGCCATTTCGATGGTGCCGCTTTCCTCAGCCCGCAGGAAGAAGGCCATGTAGGGATTGGCGGCGATGCCCGGATACCAGTCGGTGACGAAGACTTCCTTGCCGTTATAGGTGCAGACGAATTTGTTGATGATGCGGCGCGGGATCGTCTGGCCGCTGGCGTTCTGGCGCTGGCCCGTCTCCATGTCGTGGCCGATGGTGGTCTTGATCTCGATGACCTCGCCCTTCCTGGCGGTGGCCGGGACGCGGGTCTTGATGGTGTCGTTGCTCATGCTTCCTCCCCTCCCTTAACCGCCGCAGCCGCCGATGGTGACGGTCACATTCTGCACCGTCTGATAGACCGAGCCGTCGCTCATCATCGCCAGGGCGCGGACATTCTGGCTTTGGGCGAGGCGCATGCGCCCCGAAACCTCGGCCCGGCCCGACGCCGGGGTGAAATGGTACGAGGCCACGGCCGGCGCAGGGTTGCCCTCGGCCAGGATATGGATGCTCTTGACGTGGTCCTCCTCGGTCATCGGGCTGTCCACGCTGACGGTGAAGGGCACGCTGGCGCCGTTGTCGGGAACCTTGGGCATCCGCAGCGAGACCTTGCCGTCGATGGGTTTGGCGTCGCCGATCAGCGCGGCTTGCAGGGAATCGGCGTCCGCAGGAGTCGCCCGGGCCGCGCGCGGAGCCAGGGCCAGGCCGCTGGCGACCAGCGCCCCGCAGCCCGCGGCCAGTATCACCTGGCGGCGGCTCAGGGCCTTGAGGTCGGTGGTGTCGGACATCGCATTCTCCTTTGCAGCTTTCCCCGGAGGCGGGGGCCCAAAGGCGGCCCTCGCATCCTCGATCTTACATCGTCCCGGACGCCGCCGGGGCAAGAAGAGGCAAGTTGTGATAGCGAATCATGTCCCCCCTGTCCACAAGGGGGCGGACTCAGCCGGGCGAATAGTCGAAGCGGTAAATAAGTATTCAAACTGTTCGGCGGCGGTGCAAAGGCCGCATCTCTTGCGGCGGCACTTGCCATCCGCGGAGGCGAGGACAAGGTGCTAAAGGCCTGGCAAACAAGGAGGGAGTAAAGCTGCGATGGCGACTGGACGGCTGAAATGGTTCAACCCGGTCAAGGGCTACGGCTTCATTCTGCCCGATGAAGGAGGGCGGGATGTCTTCGTCCATGCCAGTGCGCTTCAGCAGTCCGGCCTGAAAGCGGTGAATCATGGCCAGCGCCTGGAATTCGAAACCGCCCTGTGCCGGGCCGGGCGCGTGACGGCGGTGCGGCTGGCGGCCCTGGACCAGCCCGGGCGGGAGCGCCGCCGCGACGCGGCGGCTCGGCCGGTGAAGGCGGCGGCGGGAAGCAGCAGGCTGAACGGCGCCGAGTGACGCGCCGTTCCCTTTTCCGCCGATCAGGCTGTGCGGGTGAAGACGGCGCGGAAGGCGCCGCCGAGGCTTCCTTCCTCCAGATATTTCAGACCGAGATAACCGCCCGCCAGGATGGACAGAAGGGCGATGACCGAGCCCAGCGCCAAGGTGGAGAGGCCGCTGAGGCCCTGGCCGATGGTGCATCCCAAAGCCAGCACGCCGCCGGTCCCCATCATCGCCGCTCCGGACAGATGGCGCAGCATGTCGTCGGTATTGGTGAAGGATTCCAGGCGGAAGCTGCGGGTGGCCAGCGCCATCAGGAAGGAACCGGCGATCACCCCGCCCACGGCGGCGACACCGAACGAGATCGTCGCGCCGGTAAAGCTCATCAGATATTGCATGGCTTCGCCGATGGGGCCGACGAAGGTGAAGGAGGCCAGCGGCTGCGGGTCGAAATCGTCGTTGCCCAGCACGCCGGTGATCCACCAGGCGGTGGGCACCATGGCGCCGATGATCACGCCGCCGATGATATCGCGGGGGGAAGCCCGGAATTCGGGGCTCTTGAAGCACCAGAACAGCAGCCCCAGCACCGCCAGGGCGGCCAGCAGCAGGCGGGAGGCCTCGGCCGGAAGGCCGGTCAGGGCGGTCAGCATGTCGGGCAGGCCTTGAGTGGACAGGCCGGCGGCGGCGAGGTCCAGATTGGTCGCGGCTTCCAGCTCGACCCGCGCCAGCGCGATCAGGCCGCGCATGGTCATGTAGGCGAACAGGCCCAGGACCAGGAAGACGATGATGGATTTCAGGTTGCCGCCGCCGATGCGGACGAGGCATTTGTTGCCGCAGCCGCCCGCCATGGTCATGCCGAAGCCGAACAGCAGGCCGCCCAGGATCGCCCCGGCCCATCCCAGATTGGGCGTGAGATAGATGGAACGGCCGAGATCGACCAGCCCGGCCAGATGCATCGCCTGGCTGCCGGCGATGGCGACGGCGACGGCCAGCATCCACGAGCGGAAGCGCCGGTAATCGCCCATGAAGACCGCGTCGGAAAGCGCGCCCATGGTGCAGAAATTGGTTCGCTGCGCGGTCGCGCCGAAAACGATGCCGGCCAGGAAGGCCGCCATGCCTACGATCGTCGTCACCGAAAAGGCGTCCACTCTGCTTTTCCTCCTGGCCTTGTCGCCCAAGGCCGGGTGAAGTTGGCGGCGGCGACAAAAGGGGTTACATTTCGGGCGGCTAAATTAGCATCGGCTGCGCCGGCCAAACAAGACACCTGGCCATCCCGCCGTTCCATCCCGAGTGTAGAGGAGAAGAAGCGTCCATGTCCGTGACCGTTCTCGACGTAAAGGGGCTGAACTGCCCGCTGCCGGTCCTGCGTACCAAGAAGGCGATGAAGGACGTGCCCGCGGGGGGGACGCTCCAGGTCATGACCACCGATCCCGGATCGGTGAAGGACTTCCAGGCTTTTTGCGAGCAGACCGGCAACCAACTGGAGAACTGGTCCGAAGCCGACGGCGTCTTTACCTTCCTGATCAAGAAAAACTGAGGGTTTTCCGCCACCCCTGCCTGTGCGGGCGTGGCGGATTCCTACGGTCGTTCGGCAGGCCCTGCGCTCAATCCTGCCCGACCAGACCGCGATAGGCGTGCCAGCTGGCATGGGCGACCAGGGGCAGGGCGATGGCGAGGCCGATGAAAAGCGTGGCCATGCCCGCGCCGATGATCAGCACGATCATCGCGGCCCAGCCGATCATCACCCGCCAGTTCTGCAGCACCGCCTGGATGCTGGTGGCGATGGCTGTGACGACGGTGGCGTCGCGGTCCAGCAGCATGGGAATGGACACGACGCTGATGGTGAAGGCCAGGGCGGCGAAGAAGCCGCCGATGGCGGTGCCGATCAGCAGGAAGGGCAGGTTCCCCGTCGAGGTCAGAATGGACAGCAGGAAGCTTTCCATGGGCGGCGGCGAGGCCGAGAAGAACAGGGCGAACAGCAGGAAGGCCAGTTGGATCCAGACCAGCGTCAGGATCAGCAGGGCCACGCCCATCATGCCGATCTGCTCGCCGTTGCGACGGAAGGCCAGCAGCGTCCGGATATCGGGCCTATCCCCCAGTTCGAGGCGGCGGCTGATTTCGTAAAGCCCCACCGCCAGGACCGGGGCCACCAGCATGAAGCCGCCGAGAAGGGGCAGGAACAGGCTGCCCAATCCCACCTGTTCCAGGCCGACCAGCAGCAGATAGCCAAAGGCCACGAAAGACAGGCCGTAGCCGAGGCTGAGGGCCGGGGAACGCCGCAGGTCGCGCCAGCCGGCGGCGAGCCAGCGCCCGGTCTCGTCGGCGGTGACCTTGTGGATGGCGGGGGTGGCGAAATCTCCGCTGAACCAGCGGGCCTGCGATGCGCGCGTAGTCTCCATGGACGGACCTCCTGTCGGTCTATTGCCGATTATCGCTGATCTTGCTCTTCTTACTTCACCGTAAAAAGTATTTATTAAGTGTGGGTATCGAAGGAATTTGTTTTCCGACAATATGGGTGCTGGTGCGAAAGGGTGAAGGGGCTCTACCAATTTAGGCTTTATTTTTGCGCTGCAAAATGAGCGGAAGGGGCTTTTCGCACCCGCCCAAAGGCCCCACATAAGATGGCGCGATTGCAACAGGGGGTATCGATGATGACACGAAAGAGGCCCGGCAAAGGGACCATGCTTGTCATCCTCATGGCTATTGCCGTGGCCATGTATGTCTTGATTATTCTGAGAGTCGGTCTTTACGGGTGGGGCTGAGATGAACACGGCGACTGTCCTGCCGCATGTCACGGCCGCGCTGAACGCGGTGTCGCTGCTGCTCCTGCTGGTGGGTTTCGTGCTGATCCGCCAGCGCCGGCAGGCTGCCCATCGGGCGGCGATGATGGGGGCGATGGGGGCATCGGCGGCTTTCCTCGCGGTCTATGTGGTGTATCACTTCACCGCGCCGATCTTCGTCTTCACCGGCGAGGGCATGATCCGGCCGGTCTACTACTTCATCCTGATCACCCATGTGATCCTGGCCGCCGTGGTCTTCCCCATGATCCTGATGACCGCCGCGCGCGCCTTGCGCGGGCGGTTCGAGGGCCATCGCGGACTGGCGCGCTGGACCTATCCGATCTGGCTCTACGTCTCGGTCACCGGCCTGGTGGTCTACGCCATGCTCTATCACATCTACTATCCGGTCGCCTGATGCGGGCGGTCGATCCCCTCGGTCAGCCCTCCGCCCCCTTCTTCGGCGTCTTCTCCCGCGGCCTCGTGCCGCCGCTGGCGCGCGAACTGCGGGGCTGGGCCTTGCTTGCGGCGGGATCGCTGGCGGTGGCGGGCCTGCTGGCCCTGCTGCTGGCGGCATCGCGCACGCCGGTTCTGGGCGGGCTGCTGCCCTGGGGCCCGGCCTTCTTCCGCACCGCCTTGGTGACCCATGTGGTCTTCTCCTTCATCGTCTGGTATCTCGCCTTCCTGGGTGCCCTGAGCGTCGTCGCCACGGCGCGGGGAGGCGGCAGTCGGGCGGCAGGCCTGGGCATGGCGGGGCTGGTCCTGGCCGTGCTGGGAAGCGGGCTGCTGCTGGTGCCGACACTGGCGGAATGGGGCGAGCCCTCGCTGAACAATTACGTGCCGGTGCTGGTCCATCCCCTCTATTACCTGGGGCTGGGCCTGCTGGGGCTGGGCGTGACCCTGGCGGTACTGCGCCTGTTCGCCAATGCCGGCGGTTGGCGGGATCCGGTCGTGGCCGGAACGCTGGCGGCGGGGGCCTGCCTGCTGGTGGCGATGGCCTGTTTCGTGCTGGCTTGGCTTGCCATCCCGTCGGGCCAGGATGTGTCCAGCGTCAATGAACGCCTGTTCTGGGGCGGCGGCCATGTGCTGCAATTCACCAATACCGCCCTGATGCTCACCGGCTGGCATCTGCTGGCCGGGCTGGCGGCGGGCGAGGCGCCGCTGCCGCCCCGCCTCTTCGGCGCCGCCATGGCCGCCCTGGTGCTGTTCGTACTGCCCGCCCCGGCCTTCTATGCCCTGTTCCCGGTGATGGGATGGGAACACCGGGAAGCCTTCACCCTGCTGCTGCGCTATGGTCTGGTGCTGTCGCCGGTGGTCATGGGGCTGGGACTGGTGGCGCTGTTCTGGCGGCGGCGCGCCGTGCTGCGCTGGACCTCGGTGCCGATGCTGGCGCTGGGCCTGTCCATCCTGGTCTTCGGCATCGGCGGCGTTTTCGGTTATTTCCTGGGCGTCAGCGATACCCGCACCCCCTCCCACTATCATGCCGTGATCGGCGGGGTGAACCTGACCTTCATGGGGCTGATGCTGGCCTTCCTGCTGCCCCTGCTGTCGCGGATGCCCGATGAAAGCCGGGCGGTGCGGCTGCAATTCCCGCTCTATGGGCTGGGGCAGCTGATGTTCTCGGTGGGCATGTTCGCCGCCGGCGCCGCCGGCGTGCCGCGCAAGACCGCCGGGGCCGAGCAGGGATTGGACAGCCTGGGCAAGATCGCTTCGATGGCGGTGACCGGCCTGGGCGGGCTGGTGGCGGTGATCGGCGGTGCCATGTTCGTGTGGATTTCCCTCCGCTGGCTGCTGGCGAGGCCCCGTCATGGCTGATCTTCTGCGCACACGTTGGGATCAACTGGCGGCGGCCTTCGTCCTGGCGGCCGGGCTGGGCCTGTTCGCCGCCATGCCGCTCTGGCGCTGGGCCGGAGCGCCGCCGCAGAGCCGGGTCGCCGCCATCGACGTGGCGGAGTTCGAGCAGAGGGTCGAGGATTTCGTCGCCGCCCACGGCACCGGCGAGGTGGAGGACGGCCTGCCGGTGGTGGCACCGCCGCCGGGCGAGGTGCCGGTGATCGCCCGGCGCTGGCAATTCTATCCGGCCCTGCGGCTGGAGGCGGGGCAGCGCTACGAATTGCACGTGGCCAGCACCGATATCCTGCACGGCTTCGCCCTGGAAGGAGCGGGGGCGGACCTGCTGCTGCCGGGCGGCAGCGCAGGCGTGGTGACGCTGGTTCCCCAGGCCCCGGGACGGCTGGCGATCCAATGCAGCGAATATTGCGGAATCGAGCATAACCGCATGCGTGCCTGGGTCGAAGTGGTCGGCCCACAATAACGCCACATCTTTTGTGGCTAATCTTTTGGGGTATTATTTCATATAGGAGGGCTGGATATTCTGCCCCGGCATTCCCATGCTCTAATAAAACCAATGATTAAGCAGGGAAGGCACCCAATGACGTTCCGGCACTATCTCGAGCTCATGAAACTGCGCATCGGCGTGATGATCGCGCTGACGGCGGTGATGGGCTATGTAGCCGTGGCCGACGAGGTGAGCGTGGTGCAGATGGCGGTTCTGGCCCTGGCCATGCTGCTGGGCTCGGCCGCCTCTTCGGTCTTCAACCATTTCTACGACCGCGACATCGACCGGCTGATGACGCGCACCGCCCGCCGCCCGCTGGCCTCGGGTGCCGCGCAGAAGCCGGTCATGGTGCTGTGGTTCGCCGGCCTGCTGCTGGCCCTCGGCCTGGGTCTGTCGAGCTGGGCCTTCAACATGGTCGTGTCCCTGCACCTGTTCCTGGGGGCGTTCGTCTATGCCGTGGTCTACACGGTCTGGCTCAAGCGCCGCACCTGGCTGAACATCGTCATCGGCGGAGCGGCGGGCAGCTTCGCCGTCCTGGCCGGCGCGGCGGCGGTGGATCCCAGCATCTGGCTGCTGCCCCTGCTGCTGGCCGTCACCCTGTTCCTGTGGACCCCCAGCCATTTCTGGAGCCTGGCGATCCTGCTGAAGGAGGATTACGCCCAGGCCGGAATCCCCATGCTGCCGGTTCTGGTGGGCGAGAAGCGCACCGCCGACGCCATCCTGATCAACAGCGTGCTGCTGGTCGGTTCGGCCCTGCTTCCCTGGATGCTGGGTGAACTCGGCTGGATCTACGGCGCCGGTTCCTCCCTGCTGGGGGCATGGTTCCTTTGGCTGAACTGGCGCTTGTGCCGCAACCCCTCGCGGCCCCTGGCGCGCAAGAACTTCTTCGCCTCGATGCTCTATCTGGTGGGGCTGTTCTTCGCCGTGCTGGCGGATGTGAACTGGGCGTAAAGGAAGGGTATGCAGGGCGCTGCCCTGCACCCGCAAAGGGCCGCAAGGCCCTTTGGTTCCGTTCAGGAGGATGGCCCGCCCCACCCTTCGAGACGACCGCTTTGCGGTCTCCTCAGGGTGGAGACCTTTGCGCGGGGGAGGATCGGCCTTTTAGGTGGCAAATCGAGGCTGCTTTGCCCTTAAAAAAACCGCCGCCAGAGCTTGATCTCTGGCGGCGGTCTACGTTTTGGCGGGGGA
>NZ_SBHN01000017.1 GCF_006980715.1 Telmatospirillum sp. J64-1 | reverse complement strand
GCGCCAGTTTGCCGGGCTGAACCTGGAGCGCATCCCCGACGAAACCACCATTCTCAACTTCCGCCGCTTGCTGGAGAAACACGAGCTGGCGGCCGGCATCCTCGCTGTCATCAATGGCTATCTGGGCGACCGCGGCCTGTCGCTGCGCCAGGGCACCATCGTCGATGCAACGCTGATCAATGCGCCCAGTTCGACCAAGAACAAGGACGGCAAGCGCGACCCGGAAATGCACCAGACCAAGAAGGGAAACCAGTATTATTTTGGCATGAAGGCCCACATCGGCGCCGATGACGAATCGGGTCTGGTGCACAGCGTAGTGGGCACGGCGGCCAATGTGGCGGATGTCACCCAGGTGGACAAATTGCTGCATGGCGACGAAAACGTGGTCTGCGCCGATGCAGGCTACACCGGTGTCGAAAAGCGGCCCGAGCATGAAGGACGTGAAGTTATCTGGCAGGTGGCGGCACGCCGCAGCACCTACAAAAAACTCGATAAGCGCAGCGTGCTGTACAAAGCCAAGCGCAAGATTGAAAAGGCCAAGGCTCAGGTGCGCGCCAAGGTCGAGCATCCGTTCCGGGTAATCAAGCGCCAGTTCGGTTACACCAAGGTGCGCTTTCGCGGCTTGGCCAAAAACACGGCGCAACTGGTGACACTGTTCGCTCTGTCGAACCTGTGGATGGCGCGCCGACATTTACTGGCGAATGCAGGAGAGGTGCGCCTGTAATGTGGAAAATGGCTGCCGCGAGGTGCTCGCGGCGGCTAAAAACACAGAAATAAGCGGGTGATCTGAGCGTTTTTGATCGATTTGCCGCTTTTAAAATCGGCAGGGGCTGAAGTCAGCCAGAAATACACAACTACTTCAGACCATCCTTAATGCGTTTGCCTACGTCAGAGAAGCCTTTATACTCGCACAGGGCACGCACGCCATTTACTTCGATCAGGAAGCGCCCTTTCTGTCCCCACATGGGGACAGCGCCATCCTCGGCAGCGCAATAGTCCGCAATGCGGTAGCCGGGTGCATCGCGCTCGCCGAAACTGGCAAAGAAGCTATTGCCGTTCAGCTTGAATATTGCCGCTTCATAGCGTTCCTCTTGCTGACTGGCGGCGGCTTCGTCGGAGGCCATGACTGCCGCGTGATAAGCTTCTAGGGCCTGCTTGGCGGCTTCCATAAGTTCTCCCTCGGTATCGGGTAGGGTCGCAGCAATGAGGGCCGCGCACTGCTCGCGGGACGGTGGCGGTGGGGCCTTGGGCTTGCGGCTGCGCTTGGGCTTGCTGGCTGGCTTCTTTTCCTCCGCCACTACTGCGGCGGGTTCTTCGTTCTGCGGGGCGGGATGGGTCAGCATCTCGCCAGCATCGAGGAGGCCGCGATAGGCAATTTCGATCAGCGCCATATCGAGGGGCTTGCCCGTTTTCGTCCCCACTTCAAGGCCGAAATTCCACGCGAAGCCCTGTGAACAATGCGTTTCTCGCCGCATCTTGCCCTTGTCTGGCCCTCCGCGCATAAGCCGTAGACTCGTAACTTCGCTTCGCCAATCAAGACCATCATCGTGGATCTTCGTGTGACGCCTACCCTTGGCATCGGTGAAGCTGGTGCCTACCGGCAAATGATCCAAGCCACGCGCAACTAGGCGTGCGACTTCGACCCAATCTTCTAGGCGCCGCCGCTCGATATGGACGGCGAAGTCTTCAAGGCTATAGATCCGGGTTTGCTCGGCCTTATGCGCTGTCACTTTGTTCACTGTTTCGCCCTCATTTAGTCACGTGATAATAATACCATTTTCCACAAATGGAGCAATAGCATTTTAGTCACGTGCTAATAATATTTACCTCCTTCCACACCCTCTCTGTTGGTTAAGAAAATAGCCCTGCAATTGCTACAGGGCTTTTCTTTCTCTTGTCGTCCAAACCAGGGAGAACGGGATCTTACCGTTCTTTCTGTGCCCGTCGTAGCGCCGCCATCTCCTTGAGCGCCGATCCTCGCCGGTCCTCCAGGTCTTCGTCCTTCACGGGGAAGCCCTGCATCTGCAAGCCCTTCAACACGTAGTATTTCAGGGTCTTGCCCTCGTCGCCGCTGCGACGGTCCAGGGCGACGCTGACCCGCTTGGGCATGGGTACGGTGCGCTTTCCCCATTCGTCGTCATCCTCTGCAGGCGGCTTGGCCAGCTCGGTGGTCACGACTCCGGTAGCGCGTGCCTGGGCGAGGATCTTGGCACTTTCTACTTCCCCCTCCTCCACCTCTGGCACATGACGGCGAAGCTTCGGCTTGCGTGGGCTAGGCGTGGCGCCTGGGAGATCGAAATCGAAAGGCTTCTTCTCGTCACTCATCAGGCGGGCTCCCCTTGCATGATCGCTTCCAGATCCTGCAGGACTTCGTTGTAAATCGCCCGGATATTCTCGGCTGCCGGGCTCGCAGGCGCAAAGTCTGTCGGCATTTCGCCACTGAAAGTCAAAGCCTTGAAGGCGGCACGCTCGACGAATTCGGCTCTCATCACCGCGAGTCCCTTCTCGGTGAATCTGGCGCGGGTTTCCTTCAGAACCTTAGGCTGGATCGCAGCAGGTGTGCGGCAGAACAGAATGCGGGTGGCAATGTCGCGGTTGCGGATCTCGGCGGCTGATTGAACGCTCGACCAGGCGGCGACAGCGCCGCCGATATCCAAAGCCGAAGGCTGGACAGGAATGATCACCAGATCCGAACGAGCAAAGGCCAAAAGCATGATCTGGTTGGCCGAGCCCTGCAGGTCGATCAGCACCAGGTCATAATCCTTCGCGGCCACATTGATCTTCTTGACGATATCGGCCTCGGTCGCCTCCGCCTCGACATCGAGCGCCTGGCGCTGGGCAGTGGTGCCTTCGGGCAGGGCCTGCTTGTAGAGGCCGAGGATCAGCTGCGAATGCCTCTGTGGGTCACAGTCGAAGACCTTCACCGAATAGCCATCGGCCCAGGCGGCAACAGCCAGATTGGTAACTGTGGTGGATTTGCCAACGCCCCCTTTGGTCGTGGCAACGGTTACAACAGCCATCTTGTCATCCTTCAATCCGTATGACCGGACATCCCCGCGTTGATATTGACTTACATCATTAAGCGTGGACGTAAGACCATAAAACCATACTTATGAAGTTTCATAAAGACGTATTTTAATATTGATGTCCTTACAGGCTTATGCAGTCGGTAGGTTGAAGTCGCACGAGAAGGAGCCCGTTGACATTCTCGGCGCCTACGTCAAGGTATAGAACATTTAGCGAACATATAATGAAGCTGCCATGCCAACTTATGCTCTCGCCGATTGCAATAACTTCTACGTTTCGTGCGAACGTGTTTTTGACCCTCGGCTTGAAGGTGTTCCGGTGGTGGTGCTTTCAAACAATGACGGCTGTGTCGTAGCCCGCTCCAATGAAGCCAAGGCTTTGGGTATAGCCATGGGTGAGCCTGTCTTCAAAATCAGACAGATGATTGAACGGGAGCGAGTGCGAGTGCTCTCATCCAACTACGTCCTTTATGGAGATATGTCTAATCGCGTGATGTCCGTACTGGCCGATGCAGTGCCAGCCTCAGAAGTCTACAGCATTGATGAATGCTTCCTTGATCTCGACAATCTGGCCGTGCCGGATTTGACGGAATGGCTGCGCGTCCTGCGCAGCCGGGTCAGGCAATGGACGGGCATTCCTATCTCTATCGGCGTCGGCCCTACCAAGACCCTGGCAAAAGTTGCCAATCGCCTCGCAAAGAAATCGCCCCGACACCGCCGGAGAGCGTGGCCAGTTCCCGCAACCGAACCACCAGCCCGGGAAGCGACGCCACCGCAGCGGCTGCCGCAGCAGCCTTACACGCCCGCTTCGAGGCTTGAGAACGCGAAACGGCATATATGGAAAACACCCTGGGACTGGCCTGATTAAGATCAGGCCGGTCCTTCAAGGCGTCCGTTGTCAGTCTCCTTCCTGATAAAAGTTGTAAAACTCCGGTTTCTTTATGTCGTCCATCAGTAGGAAATAAACGGCAATCGCCATAACGATATGAAGGAAGAAGATGCCAGACGCGAAACCGATAAAGAACGATGTCCAGTTCATGTCCCACTCCTATTCATCTCAGTCATGTATTGCGACGGCATGGGTGCCAGAAAGGAAGGGATCTCTGCCTCGTGCCGGGCGAGAAGAGCCTGTACTTCCTTCAGGACATCTTGTGCGTGATAGGCGAAGAGGACAGGAGCGCTGGAAGGAAGGGTATTTCCCTCAGCATCGCGTAACTCAGTATAGATGCCCTGTACCAAGCCGAGCCATGCTCCCTGGGCATTGACCACCGGCCCTCCCGAATAACCTCCACCGCCGCCGCCTTCGAACATCAGGCCGTTCTGGCGCTGGTGCTCGGCGCAGGCATTGGCATGCGCACAAGACCATGCTTGGGGATTGAGGATCGTTCCTCGGCTGACAGGAGCCACTAAGCCATTGGTCGTTCCCATGGCCCAGGCAGCTTCGGCCAGGAGAGGTTTGGCGATGTTCACCGGGTGGCCCAAACCTAACGGCACCTTGAGCAGGGCAAGGTCCATATGCTCGCTGATCGCCAGCACTTCGATTCCGACCATCTTCCCAGCAGCCGTAATGCCATGCAGCCCCCCGGTCACCGCCACCACATGGGCATTGGTTACGGCCAAGCCGTCGGCAATGATGACAGCGGAACCGGTAGCGCCCAGGAAACCGGGGATGCCGGTAAAGACGCTGAGATAGTTGTCTTCCATCTCCGCCAGCGGCGTTCCGGGGAGGTCGCTATAGGGGGTTACGCACGCTCCGGGAATGAGAGTCAAAAGAAGACAGAGGGTTCTCGTAAAGCGATTTGAGGCAAGACCTCGCCCCCCTCCTTCCCGGCTCTCTACGCTCTTCTCGTCCAGCAGTTCCGACGTTTCAGGTAGATTAATTTCATCTGCTTCCTCCATCGGATAAGGAGGGATGTAAAGCTCGGCTTGCCTCATGTCGTTGATCAGCGACAAGAGCGCGATAACCGCTAAAAGAAAGAGAAACAGAACAAAGCAGGTGGCAAAGCCGTAGGCGAATGATGTCCAATCCATGACGCTTCGCCCCCCTATTCCCTGCCTCGACCGAGGCGTACCGTCCGGGGGCGACGCCTTGTCGAGGTCAGGCCGGGACTCCGGCGCGCGGCCCGAATCGCCTGCAAGGTCAGCTCCGGTGCCGGGGCTGACCGCCGGTTCCGGCCGAGAATGCCCGCGAGATACTGGCCGCCGCTCTCGCGGATCTGCCCGCCCAGGCGCATGACGCCGGTTTCGATCACCGCCAGGGCGGCAGTAAGGCCATGGCGCTTGCGCCAGGACCTCCAGACCGGCTCCCAGACGGTGGGGGCGAAGATCCGCCGCAATCGGTCGGCGAGCGTCATCAGCTCGGACGCAGATTGCGGAAGGCTCTCGCCAGGGAGAAGCTGGGGAAGGAAGCTGCGGGCCAGATCGAGGGCTTGGCCTTCGGAGATCTCGGCCGCGCTGGATATTTCAGCCTGTGACGGCGGCGCCGAGGCAGACGGCGACGGCTTCGCCTGCTCGGTCCTGGCGAGCATCATACATACCTCCCCTGATAGGGGGGAGGTCGTCGCCCTTCGGGCGGCGGGAGGGCGCTGACCAAGCGGCTGTTTTGCAACGTCCAATGTAGGGGATGTATCAGGATGTAGATTCTCTACACCGCCGAAGGGATGCTTAAATTTTGCACCCACCCTTTTCCGGGTGGCCATGGACTTGGCCGCATCGAGGAGGGCGCCCTTCAGCCGGTAGGAATTGGCGACATTGCGGGCATAGCCGAGGCGGTTTTCCCTCACCTCCAGAAGCTGCAGGGCCTCCAGCTTCGCTTCTGCCGCGCGCTGGGTGGATGGCTTGATGTTGGCCCTCGCCTCCAGCTCGGAGCGGTAGACATCGAATTCCGGCCCGTGCTCACCGGCCAGGAAAAGCAAGGTGTCCACCAGACAGGCCTCGGCGTCGGTGAACAGGAATTGCGTCTGGAGCTTCCATGGCCATCTGGCGCGGGCATGCGCTGCCCGACGCTGCTGTACCTGGCGCAGGGATTCCCGACGCCGCCGTGGTGCGGGCTTGGCGTCTTCGGCTGGCTGTTTTGTGATCTGCCGGCGGCGGTGTTCGCGCGCCTGCTGTTCCCAAAGACGCCACTGGGCGTCATCGGCCATCCGCAGACGCGAGGCCGCTGCTGCGCGCTTTGGCGCAATGGCTGCCGCCAGGGCAGCCCTGATTCTTTGTCCCATTCCTCTATCGGCACGACCGGCTCGGCCCCTACTTCGTCCTACTTTCGAATTGACAAAGCGGTACCGTTGCCTAGAATGGGTCCTGTCAGGTGACCCAATTTCTAAGCTTTTCAAACCCCGCCAGTTCCCGCTGGTGGGGTTTTAATTTTTTCAGTCTGTGTGCGGTTCAGATGAAAAAAAAGCCGTCGGGAACGCCGCCTCCTTGGTTGGAAGCGTGCCCGACGGCTTTACTCTTGCGCGAATCCCCACTTTTGGGGTATACCCTGACGAATCAGGAGATCGAGAAGAGTGGTTGCGGGGGCCCGCAACGTCTTTTGTTATAACTTGGGATCTGTTGCGGCTTTTGCGCCCGGAAACGATGTCGAGGATGTTCATCGCCTCGCCGCGTAAGGTGGCGTTGACCTCGCCGCGCTTGTCGCCGGGCTCAAGCACCACTTCGTCGACCAGCGCACGGAACGCCTCGGCGGCCTGATCGCGCAGTTCGGGATCGGCCAGAGCCTCGCTCAACTGCGTCACCTTGGCCTTGTAGATTTCGGCGATGTTGGGGTGGATGTCCGGGACATCCTCGGGCGCCTGTTCCATGCGCGCCAGGACATCCGCCTTCTGGCGTTCCAGTTCCTCCATCCGATCCTTCATGGCTGGCTGATACATGCCGTCCTCAATCGCTGCCATGATGCCGGCGATACCGCGTTCGATCTTCTCCAGCGCCTTACGGTCAAGCTCCACCTGCGCCCGGCGTTCACGGTTCTGACTGTTCAGCGCTTCGGCATAGGCGCGCACGGCCTTGGCGACCCGCTCGGCCGAAACCAGCCGTTCGGTAAGGCCGGACAGAATACGCTGCTCGATGTCATCGCGACGGATGGTATGGCCGTTGTCGCAGGTACCCCGCCGATAACGATTGAGACAGCCATAGCGGTCACGGGTGATGATGCCGTAATTGCCGCCGCAGCAGCCGCATTTGAGTAGGCCGGAGAACAGAAAGGCGGGGCGGCGCAGCTCGTTGACGTGCTTGGCACGATAAGCGCGCACGCCTTTGGTGACATTCTCGAACTGCCTGGAAATCTCCTCCTGCCGCCGCCGCGCCGCCTGCCACAGGTCTTCGTCGACGATGCGCAGTTCCTGCACCTCGGTCCTGATCCATTCGGCCTCCGGGTTGACGCGCGAGACGCGCTTTCCCGTCGCCGGGTTCTTGATGTAGCGGAGCCGGTTCCAGACCAGCACACCGGCATAGAGCTCGTTGTTGACGATGCCGGTGCCCCGGCAGACATGGCCGCGAATGGTGGTGTCTCCCCAAGCCTTGCCATTGGGACCGGGAATACCGTCGCGGTTGAGATCGGCGGCGATGGCCTTGGGGCTCTTGCCGGCGGCGAATTCGCGAAAGATGCGGCGGACGATCTCGGCCTCGGCCTCGTTGATCTTCCGTTCGCCGCGCACCTGCTCGCCATCGCCGTTGAGCCGCTTCACGACGTCATAGCCGTAGCAGAGGCCGCCGCCCGCCTTTCCCTTCTCGACGCGGCCGCGCAGACCGCGGTGGGTCTTGGCGGCGAGGTCTTTCAGGAACAGGGCGTTCATGGTTCCCTTGAGACCGACATGCAGCTCCGAGATCTCGCCCTCGGCAAGCGTCACGAGCGTCACGCCCGCGAATTTGAAATGCTTGTAGAGGATGGCGACATCGGCCTGGTCGCGGCTGATGCGGTCCAGCGCTTCCGCCAGCACGATCTCGAATTTGCCCGCCTGCGCGTCCTGCAAGAGCGCCTGAATACCCGGCCGCAAGGTGACGCTTGCGCCCGAAATGGCGGCGTCCTTGTAGACCCCCACCACTTTCCACTTCTCCCGCGCCGCCTGATCCCGGCAAATGCGGAACTGGTCCTCGATGGAGGAAACGCTCTGATTGTCCGAGGAATAGCGGGCGTATAGCGCAACGCGGGTCATAAGACTTTCCTTTCTCTCAAGGGCGGATTTCACCCGTCCGGTTCCCGCCCCTCTTCCTTTGGTCAGTTGTCGTTGGCCGCCCGCTTCCGCCGCTCCCGCTCCCAGGCCCTGATGTGTTCGCAGGCGATGTGGCGGCCAATGGCCCGCGCGATGGTGTCCAAGTGCCGCTCCGCTTCTTCCCTCGCCAGTTGCTCTGGCCCATTATCGTTCGCCGGAGGCGGGATGACCGCGGCCGCCTGGTCCTCCTTTTCCTTCATGGGTCGAACCTTTCCAGTATTGATGCATACTGGATAAGGATCGCGCAAAAGCAGCCGAGTTCTTATGGCCGTTATATACCCTGGTCTTCTCCCACGCCTCCTTTAGGCAAACAGCGCCTTCAACATTTCTCCCTGCTCGGCATGCTTGGCTGGATTTTCTGCCTTGAGCCTGCGCAAGTTGAGAAGCTTCCACTGGATGGCGGGGAGCCGTTCGCCCTGGGGCAGGTCGATGAGAGCGAAATCCGGTTCGGCGTTGTGAAGCGACATCAGGAATGCCGCTGCGTTGTCGGTCAGACGCCTTCGGACATCCGTGATCAGGCGCGTTCGCGCCGTTTCGAGATCGGACAGCGCGATCTCTTCCCGCGTCATCCCAACGAATTCCTCAGTGTACAGTTCTTCTATCGGGATAGCCGGTGGCGCCAGCAGTTCGTGCGGCGGACGGCCGGACGCGCAGACATAGACCAGAAAGACCCGGAACAAATCGTCCGTCAGCCCCTCATTCTCATAGAGCAGGTGGACATCGTAGAGATCGCGCGGGTGCTGGCGGTCGAGGGCGGCATGCAGCTTGCCGGCAAAGAGGTCCTCGAAGGCGAGCACCGGCATCTCGGCGAAGCCAAAGGCCTCCTCCACCGCGTCCGAAACCCTCATCGGCACCGGCGACAGCACCGTTCCGCGCATGACAGGCGAGGTCTCGATCTTCACACTCGCCGCACCGCGAGAGGCCATGATGCGGGTTTCCAGGTTCCCGCCGCCAGCGATGCGCTGGAGCCGCACATCCCTGTTGCTGCGGCCGAATGAGTCCATGATCCGGTCGAGCGTGGCATCGATTTGCTGAAGAGAGACGGCGCGATCCTCGATCGGCACATAGGTCAGATCGATATCGACCGACAGACGCGGCATGTCCCGGTAGAAGAGATTGATGGCCGAACCGCCTTTGAGCGCAAAGACCTCCTCAGCCGCAATGGCTGGCAGGAGGCGCATCAGCAAGCGGACCTGCTCGACATAGCGTTCACGCATGGCTCGCGTCCTCGTCCCCATCCGCAGGCAGAAGCGTCTCGGGCACATAGATCCGGTAGACCGGGTGCAGTTTTCCGCCCTTCACCAGCGCGCGCGGGCCGGATCCGAAATCGATGGCGCTCTTGTCAAGATGCTTCACCCAGGCATGGGCATGCCGGTCGGCGAACACGAAGAACAGGCGCTTAACCTTGATGCTTCGGCAAGCGCGCAGCAGGGTCATCAGGCGCTTGGGACGCAGGTTCGTCAGCCCCTGAAAGATCATGTCCAGATTGTCGAAGGTCGCGTGGGCTGGCAGCTCGTCGAGCGCTTCGAGGATGGCGCGCTCGGGGGACGAAACCTTGAGCGGCCAGCGCCAGGGGCTCACGGTCGGGCCATGTCCCGCCCCCACCCCCGGCGCGCTCTCGAATTGGTGCTCGGCATTCTCGACGCCGGCAAGGTCGTCACCGAACAGGACGCGCGAGCGAACGACGAACTGTGCCTTGCCCGGAAGGCGGGCCAGCCAGGAGGGAACTTCGCCATAGAGATAGACACGCTCCCCGCCGCCAAGCGGCAGATAGTGAGCGAGCCCATGGAAGCCGAGCGCGCTCAAGCCACCCAGATGGACGTCATGTTCCATGATCCATTGGATCGACAGCAGCGGGAGCTGCCAGTCGGTCTCCGGTCGGACAAGCGGGCGCCCTGCCTGATCGGTATGAGGCAGCGGCCGGCGGTAGACCCCGCGTACCACCCGCTCCAGCCAGCCCCGCTCGGCGTAATCGTGGATGGACTTGGGATCGATGCCGAAGCGCTTCAGCCATGCGGCGTCGACCAGGAAGCCGGGAGGAACGCGCTCCAGAAAGGGCTTCAGCCTTGGTGTTCTTTGATGGCTCATAACCATCAAATTCGCATATTTTGAAAATATGCGCAACTTTCATTTCCTATATATCCCCTTTTGATGGTCCATAACCATCAAAAAATGGAGACTTCAAAATTCTCTATGCCATTGCCGTCCGGGACGGGCGCACCGGCAGGAACGACCACGGACGCACCCCTTTTCGAGAGCCCGGCAGGACGATGATACGAATCCTCGGCACATACGCTTATGGTCCGAGGATTCGTAACAATCTCCCCTGCAGGAAGGCTCGCCTTGCCTTCCGCGACATCCACACGACCGCGAAGGGCGCGACTTCCGAATTCATGGGCAAAAGCCATCGCCGTCTGAAGTCTTTTGCGAACGATTTCGGAATAGAGCAAATCGGAGCAGTTCATCCCTCCCGCCGCCTGTTCCAGACGAGCTGCGCCCAGTCCCCCTCCTCGGAGGGGAACAGGGCGGCGGTGAAGGGTTCGGGAAGGCTCGGGTCGTCGAGACGGAGGCGGAGATAGTATTTCGGGTGATCACCCGTTGTCCGGGCATCCCAGGCGTCACCGATGCGGGCGTTGCCGACAAGGACTCGGAATGCCGGGGCGTTGTCATGGGTACGGTCGTCATTGGGGACGAGCCGGACTTTGGCGTCGATGGTGAGCGTGCGGATGGAACCGGTCCAGCCCCCGTCATTGGACAAAGTGAAGGTGCCGATTTGCATAGGTTACTCCTGGAATTGCGATGCGGATGAGACAGCGGGCGACGCCGCTTCGCTATCGCCCGCGCGGGGTGAGCGGGCGCGCCGCGCCGGTTTGTCGATGTTCGTCTCGGGCAACCCCTCCTTGCGCGCCTTAGCGAAGGCGCGGTCGCTGTCGAGGAAGGCCTCCAGCATGAAGGGAATGAGCTCGGCGACGGACTCGGCCTCGCCATAGGTGGCGCGGTAGAGGATCGCATAATCCCGTAGCGCCTGGTTCAGGTCGGCGCCGACGGTGATGGTGATCTTCGCCGGCGTGCGGTCGGGCAGTTTTCCGAGTTTCAGATTGGCCATGATCGATCCTCCTTTGCTAAAGCTTCGGTGGACAGGTTTCAGCCCTGGTAGCGGCGCAATACGAGATCCCTGTGGACGATGATCCTGAGCGGCCAGCCGGGACGGACGGTGATGGTCGGCTGGATGTTCAGGTTCTTCTCGGTGATGCGCTGGCCGGCCCGGTTGACGTTCTGCTGGGTGGATTCGCGGATCGCCCGGACCAGGTCGCTCTCGTCGCTGCCGAGGCTCAGCTCCGTGCCGACGCCGAGCAGGGTGGCAAGCGCGATGCCCTTGATGAGCCGCCAGGTGTGGTAGTCGACCTCGTCCTCGAGGCCGGCATAGCCGGCGGTGTCGGTGGCGGGCAGATTGTCGATCTCGATGGAGGAGCCGTCGGGCAGGATGATGCGCTGCCAGACAAGCAGCGCACGGGACTGGCCGAAGGCAATCACGCTGTCATAGGTGCCGATTAGGCGCGAGCCCTGCGGGATCAGCAGCGTGCGGCCGGTCACCGTGTCGTAGACGTTCTCGGTGACCTGGGCGGCGACGAGGCCCGGCAGGTCGAAATTGATGCCGGTGATCAGGCTCGCGGCGATCACACTGCCGGCCATCACCTGATGGGGCGAGACCGGGGTCTGCAGCGCATGCGGATTGTAGATGCCGCCAGTATCGCGCTGATTCAGGAAGTCGAGCTTGCGCTGCTGGTTGTTCTGGTCGCGTTCGGGATCGAGTGCCAGGCGGTCAGCGTCGGGCAAAACTATCTCCGTCGCTGCCATTTGCTGGGACTGGCCCGTCACTGCCGGCGTGTCCTGCCGCGGCCGGTTCTCGATCCGGAAGAAGACGCCGGCCTCCTTCGCCTGGATGGCCTGCTGGGCGAGGCGCTGCTCCTCGGCGGACAATTCCGATCCTCCCGGCGCGATGCCGAGCTGCCGCTGGCGTTCGAGGATCGGCCGGCCGAGATCGCCGGGCAGCGGCGGCCCGAGCTGCGGTGTCTCCGGCTTGACCTGGCTGTAATCGCCGGGCAACGCGGCAAGGCCGTCCGGGGTCGGTTTGCGTTCGGTGTTGTAGAGCTCCTCGGCCTGGTCCTGGATTCGCAGGGCCGGGCCTTGCAGCGCCATCATGGTCACGCCGAGGATGGCGCCGGAGCCGAGCGCGGCCACGCCGATGACAAGGCCGCGCCTGAAGCGTACGACGCGGCGGGGCGCGGCGCGCAGGTCCAGCTTGCCGGGATCGCGCTTGGACGAACCGGCAGGTTTTGGCGTGGGTGCGGCGGGATCCGTCATGGCCTCTCCCCCTACCGGTCCGTGCGCGAAAACAACGCGGTGCGCCGTGGCGTCTCGTCGGTCCGGGAAATCCGAACCACCTGCTGCGGCTTGGCGCCGAGGCGCAGTTCGGCGGCAGCGAAGAGGCGGTCGACGATGTAGTAGTTGCCGCGCATGCGGTAGTTGACGAGCTGGTTGCCGCCGTCGGCGCCCACCACGAAGAGCGGCGGCGCCTCGCCCTGGTCAATGCGGCGGGGGAACTCAATATAGACCTTGTGGCCGTCGTCGAAGGCGCGCAGCGGTTTCCAGGGCGGACTGTCGCCGGTGATGGCGTAACGGAAGCGGATGTTCTCGAGCGCCACGTTCGAGGCGACCGGCAACGCCGCCTCGGCCGCTGTGTTCTGTCGGCGCAGGGCGAGAATCTGGTCGGACGGATAAGTCCAGGAGATCGCCGCCATGGCGGTCCTCTCGGTGCTTTCAAGCTGGAGGTGATAGGCGCGCCGGTCGGTGGTGATGACGAGATTGGTTTTGAGGTCCGGCGCGAAGGGCTTGACCAGCACATGGATGCGCTCGCTATCGTCCGTGCCGCTCACCGTGTCGCCGATCACCCAACGCACGGTGTCGCCGGCGGAGACGGAGGTGAGCTTTTCGCCGGGCTGCAAGGCAATGTCGCTGACGCGCTCGGGCGCCGCATAGAGACGGTAGAGCGCCCCTTCCGTATAGGGATAGACCTGGATGGCGTTGACATAGCCGTGCTTGGTCGGCTCCTGGGTCGCCGCCTTGTTGGCGTCCTCGACCCGCTCGGTCGGCGGGCGCTTGTCCTCGGTCACCTCGCCGGGCTCCGGCAGAAGCTGGCCCGGCAATGGCAGGACCTTCGGCACCTCGACGATCTTCACCGGCCTGGCCGGTTCCCTGTCGATGACGGCCGGCTTGAAGTCGTCGGAGTCGTAGCTGATCGTTGGCGGCAAAGGCTTTGTGGCGCAGGCGGACAAGGCCAGCGCCGACACGGTGATGACGAACATGTTCTTCTTCATTGAGAGGGCTCCTTGGGCAATTGCGGCGCAGTGGCGTCGAGTTCGCGCGACCAGTCGATGGCGTTGACGAAGACGCCGAGGGGGTTCTTGCGGAGCTGCTCGGCGGTGCGCGGGGTCTGGATCACGACCGTCAGGATCGCGGTCCAGCGCTCGGTGCGGGCCAGGCTACCGCGCTCGAAGACCTGCTCGGTCCACTTGACCTGGAAGGAGGCGTCAGAGGCCCGCACAACGCTCGTCACCTGGACCGAGCCGCTGCGGGTGCCGATCGCGCTGAAGGGATCGTTCTTCTTAGCGTGGTCGTTCAGGAACAGCGCGGCGCGGTCGGTGGCGAAATCGTAGGCGGACAGCCAGTTCTGGCGCACCAGCACCGGATCGGTGGACACCGAACGGACGTTGGTGATGAAGCGGGCGAGGTGCCAGGCGATCTGGGCGTCGGCCGGCTGGTAGTTCTGGATTGCCGGCGCGACGGCGCGCGCCTCGCCGAACTTGTCGACCTCGACCACATAGGGCGCGACGCGGCTTTGCAGCGACTGCCAGAGCAAGCCGCCGGAAAGACCGACGGAAAGCGCCAGGCAGCCGAAGGCCATGACCCGCCAGTTTCTTGCCTGGATACGGGACGCGCCGATGCGCTCGTCCCAGAGCTGGGCGGCCCTCTGATAGGGAGTGACGGGCTCCGGCGTCGTGCCGTATCGTTGAATCGGTCGTCGGAAGAACATGGGTCAGTCGTCCTTGTCATTGAGGGAGGGATTGGCGCCGTTGCCGGGCCGGTCACCGTCCTTGATGGCTTGGGTGGCGGTCTGCCGATGCGCACGCGCCGCCTGTTCGGAGCGCAGGCGGTTCGCCCAATCCGGCGGGGAACTGGAGGGGATGCCCGCCGATGCGGCGCTTGCCTCCGACATGGAGGCGGTCGGCGTGCCGCCGGTGGCCGTCCAGGCGCCACGGCGTCCGGCATCGGCGCTTTCTTTCAGAGAGGAAGAGGCGCGACCCGCGACTTGGCGCGCGGCGTTTGTGGCGGCTCCGCCGGCAGCGCGCGCCATGCCACCAACACCGGCCGCGGCGCCTGCCATGCCGGACGTCCCGGAGGTCGCCTGTCCCAGTTGGTAGGCGGAAGAAGCGGCAGACCCCATCGCCGTGCCCGCGCGGATGGCGGAAAGACCGCCGCCAGCGGCCATGCGCGCCCCGGCAAGCGCCGCGCCACCGGCGAGCATGGTCGCGCCCACCGCAGCACCAGTTGCGCCGAGGGCGGCGCCGGCGCCGAGCTGCGGTGCTCCGGATACAAGACCCGAAGCGATGCCGGGGCCGAAGATGCCGAGACCGAGCAGCGCCAGAGCGCCCAGCACCCGCGACATGGCGGCGGCAAGGTCCGGTTCCTGACCCTGAAGGCCGTTGGTGAAGGAAGCGAACAGCGTCGAGCCGATGCCGACGATGACGGCGAGCATCATCACCTTGATGCCGGAGGAAATCACGTTGCCGAGAACCCGTTCGGCGAGGAACGACGTCTTGTTCCAGAGCGCGAAGGGCACCAGGACGAAACCGGCGAGCGTCGTCAGTTTGAACTCGAGCACGGTGATGAAGAGCTGGATCGCCAGAATGAAGAAGGCGATGAGGACCAGGAACCAGGCCAGCAGCAGGACGAAGACGGTGAGTGCGTTGCCGAAGATTTCCGGAAAGCCGACGAGATTGCCGACCTGATCGATGAGCGGATACGCCGCCTCATAACCGGTGGCGGCGATCTTGCCAGGTTTGAGCAGATCGTCGGCGGCGAGCGTGCCGGGCGCGGCCTGGATGCCGAGACCGGAGAAGGACCTGTAGATGATCTCGGCAAGGTTCTGGAAGTTGTTGAGGATCAGCGCGAAGACGCCGACATAGAGCATCTTCCGGATCAGGCGCCCGATGATGTTGTCCTCGCCGCCCAGAGCCCAGAACAGGCCTGCCAGCGTGATGTCGATGCCGATCAGGATGGTGGTGAGGAAGGCGACGTCACCCGACAAGAGTCCGAAGCCGCTGTCGATGTAGCGGCTGAAGGTCTCCATGAACCGGTCGATGATGCCGAGATCATTCATCGCGCGTCGCCTCCCTGCCGGTCAGTTCCCAGAATAGGCGGAGCCGGAACCGAGGAACCTGCGCGTTGTCTCGCGCGCCGCTTCCTCCGCCTGCGCCTTGCGCGCGGCGTCTTCTGCCTCGGCGCGGTAATGGGCGGCCATCAGCGTCTGGATCTGCATCTGCTGCTTGGCCGAAAGCGCAATGAGCTGATTCGCGGCCTGCTGCGCCTGCAGCGCCCCGACGGCGCCATGGCTCCGATTGACGAGATCGGTGAGTAGCCCTTCGTCGACGCGCACGTTCTCGACGATCTGCGATTGCACCCGCATGGTTTGGCGGAAAGCGTTCATGGCACTCTGCCAGCGCTCGCGCGCGGCAGTGGCGATATCGCTGGTGCTGACCGTGGCATCGTACGAGCTTGGATATTGCTGCCGCCACTGGCCTTCGAGCTGCGTCAGGTCGAAGCTGAGGCCGTCGACCTGCATCATCAGCCCGTCGATACGGTTCAGCGCCCCCTGGAGTTGTCCGAGCGAGGAGAAATCCAGCCGCTGAAGGTTCTTTGCCATGTTCTGCAACATGACCGCCTGGTTCTGGAGCTGCTGGATCTGGTTGTTGATCTGCTCCAGCGCACGCGCCGCCTGCAGGACATTCTGACCGTAGTTGGTGGCATCGAAGACCGGCCAGGCGGCATGGCCCACCTGTGGCGTAGCGATGGCAAGAGATGCGGCGAGGAGCGCCGCGAGAGACGTGCGTTTCATGGTGTTGGCTCCTGTATTTGAGGAGAGAACGGGCCGAGGATGTCGGCGGCCCAATCGAGGCCGCGGGCTCTCAGAAACTCGACGGCGAAGGCCTCCCTGCCGTGCTCGGCCAGGATTGTGTCGATGAGGGTCTGGGAGGACGGATCGGAGGCGCCGCAGAGCGCCAGTGCCACGGGGCCGAGGCCCAGCTCGAACAGCCGGTTGCCGCGGCGCGATTGCAGGTAGTAGTGCCGTTTTGGCGTTGCCTGCGCGATCAGTTCGATCTGCCGATCGTTGAGGCCGAAGCGCTCATAGGCCGTGCGCGCCTGGGGTTCGATGGCCCGGTCGTTGAGAAGAAAAATGCGCTGCGGGCAGCTCTCGATGATGGCGGGCGCGATGGAGCTGTCGGCCACGTCCGCCAGCGACTGCGTCGCGAAGATCACCGACACGTTCTTCTTGCGCAGGACCTTCAGCCATTCGCGGATGCGGGCGGCGAAGAGCGGATTGTCGAGATAGACCCAGGCCTCGTCGAGAATGAGCAGCGTCGGCCGCCCGTCGAACCTCTCCTCCAGACGGTGGAAGAGGTAGGTCAGCACCGGCAGGACGACGCCAGCCTCATGCATCAGTTCCTCGGTCTCGAAGCATTGAACCTCGGACAGCGCCAACCGGTCCTCGGCGGCGTCGAGCAGCCGACCGAAGGGGCCATCGAGCGTATAGGGCTGGAGCGCGGCCTTGAGGGCGTTCGCCTGGACGAGGACGGACAGGCCGGTGAGCGTGCGCTCCTCGGCCGGCGCGGTGGCGAGGTTGCACAACGCCGACCAGACGGCCTCCTTCACTTCCGGGGTAACGGTGACATGCTCATGAGCGAGCAGCGCGCCGATCCATTCAGCCGCCCAGCTTCGCGTCGCCGGGTCGTCGATGTCGCGGAGCGGCTGGAAGGCGAGCGCGTTCGTGATGTCATCAGGGGCCGCACCCAGCGCATGATGCTCCCCACCCATGGCCAGCACGGCTGCGCGCGCCGAATTGCCCTTGTCGAAGATGGTGACCTGAGAGCCGGCATAGCGCCGGAATTGCAGTGCGATCAGCGACAAGAGCACCGACTTGCCTGCGCCGGTCGGGCCGACGATCAGCATGTGGCCGACATCGCCCACATGGGTGGAGAGGCGGAACGGTGTGGAGCCGCTGGTTTCCGCATGGAGTAGCGGCGGACATTCTGTCTGAGTGACTTTGGCGAGATGGGCGTTGCGCGCCGGTCCGGCCCACACCGCCGAGAGCGGCATGAGATGGGCGAGGTTCAGGGTGTGGACGAGCGGCTGCCGGACATTGGCGTAGACATGGCCCGGCAGTGAACCGAGCCAGGCTTCGACGGCATTCACCGTTTCCCGAATGCAGGTGAAGCCGAGGCCGTTGACGATGCGCTCGACGGCGCGGACCTTTTCCTCCGCGGTATCCCGGTCCTCGTCCCAGACGGTGATGGTCGTCGTCAGATAACCGAAACCGACATGATCACTGCCGAGCGCCTGCAAAGCGGCGTCTGCATCGAGCGCCTTGTTGTCGGCGTCGCTATCGACCAGTACAGCAGGCTCGTTGGTCAGCACCTCGCGCAGGATCGCTGTGATCGACTTGCGCTTGGCGAACCACTGCCGGCGCAGGCGGGTGAGCACCTTCGTCGCCGCCATCTTATCGAGCGGGATGAAGCGCGTGCCCCAGCGATAGGCAAAGTCCTGATGGTTCAGTGCGTCGAGGATGCCGGGGCGGGTCGCGTTCGGAAAGCCGAGGATCGTCAGCGTCCGCAAGTGCCGGTCGCCGAGCATCGGCTCCAGGCCGCCGGTCAAGGGCGTATCGACCAGCACGCCATCAAGATACATCGGCGTTTCGGGCACGGCGACGGGATGGCGCTTCGTCGAAATCGCCCCGTGCAGAAAGGTCAGCGTCTCGGCATCGTCGAGCGCGCGGATCTCCGGCAGGAAGCCGCTGAGCAAATCCAGCACCCGCTCGGTCTCGTCCCGGAACCGGGCCAGTTCCTGCCGCCAGTTGCGGCCGCCGCCGTCCCCTTCCCCCTTCCGGCCGGAATCCAGCAGCGCATTCTCGGTGCGCGCCTGCGCGTCGGGCGGCGGCATGTAGAGAAGTGTGAGGTGATAGCGGCTTTCGAAATGCCGGCCCTGCCCGTTCGCCGGGTCATCGCTCCACCGGGGCGATGACTGATCTGACTCACCTTCAAAGGCCGCGCGGCGTTCCTCATCGACGAGCCATGAGGCCGCATCCGGGAAGTTGGACCGCGGATAATCCTGCGCCTCAAGCCGCTCCGCCTCGAAGAACAGCGCCCAGCCGGAGCCAAGGCGCTTCAGCGCATTGTTGGCCCGTGCGCCGAGCCCGACCAGTTCGGCCTCCGTCGCGCTTTCGAGATCGGGGCCGCGAAAGCGGAAGCTGCGCTGGAAACTGCCGTCCTTGTTGAGGACGATGCCGGGCGCGAGGAGCGCCGCCCAGGGCAGAAGATCGGCGAGCCGGTCGGCTCGCCCACGGTATTCGGCCAAGCTCAGCATCGCCACCACCCCCGTTGACGCAGATGGCGGGCGAGCACGGGCAGGAAGTCCGGATCGTGCCTGGCCGCAAAAACGCTGAGCGTATGCCCGGCGACGAACAGGCCGAGCCCGGCGATCCACTGCTGGAGACCGAGGCCGATGGCGGCCGCCAGCGTGCCGTTGAGGATGGCGACGGCGCGCGGCGCGCCGCCGAGCAGGATCGGCTCGGTCAGCGCGCGATGGACGGGGATTTCGAAGCCCTCGATGTGGCGAGCAGCATCCATCAGACGAGCGCTCCGCCGCCGAAGGAGAAGAAGGAGAGGAAGAAGCTCGACGCCGCGAAGGCGATGGACAGGCCGAAGACGATCTGGATAAGCCGACGGAAGCCGCCAGAGGTCTCGCCGAAGGCGAGTGTCAGGCCGGTTACGATGATGATGATCACCGCGACGATCTTGGCCACCGGCCCCTGAACCGATTCCAGGATACGCTGGAGCGGTTCTTCCCACGGCATGCCGGAGCCCGCCGCATAGGCCGGCGCAACCATGAAAAACGTGAGGGCGGTAGCCGACAGAAATCGGAGCTTTTTGCGCATGAGATGTCCTTTCACGAGAGCGATTGCAGTTGGGGCATGGAAAGCGTGGTCACCGCGTAATCGCCGTTGGCGTCGAGGCCGGTGACTTCGGCGATGGTCTCGATGTGTCGGGATGAGCCGCGCCCGGCGATGAACACCACGAGATCGATCGCCTCGGCGATCAGGCGGCGCGGGATGACGGTGACGCTCTCCTGCACCAATTGCTCGATGCGGTAGAGAGCGGCATGGGCGGAATTGGCATGCACGGTGGCGATGCCACCCGGATGGCCGGTGTTCCAGGCCTTGAGCATGTCGAGCGCCTCGGCGCCCCGCACCTCGCCGACGATGATCCGGTCGGGGCGCAGGCGCAGGGTCGAGCGAACGAGATCGGCCAGAGATACGACACCCCGCCGCGTGCGCAGCGCCACGCAATCGGCCGCCGCGCATTGCAGCTCGCGCGTATCCTCGATGAGGATGACCCGTTCGTCGCAATTGGCGATCTCGGCCAGCAGTGCATTGGCGAGTGTGGTCTTGCCCGAGGAGGTGCCGCCGGCGACCAGGATGTTTATCCGCTCCCGCACCGCCTGCCTGAGGGCTTCGGCCTGGATCGGGACCATGATCTGGGCACGGACGTAGTCGGCTAGGGTGAAGATCTTCACGGCGGGCTTGCGGATGGCGAAGCACGGCGCCAATGCGACCGGGGGCAGCACGCCCTCGAAGCGCTCTCCCGATGGCAGCTCGGCGCTGACAATTGGATTGTCCGCATGCACCTCGGCGCGGACATGGGAAGCGATCAGGCGGATGATCCGCTCGGTTTCGGAGGGGTGAACACGCAGGCCAGCATCGCTGCGTCCCTCGCCGAGACGGTCGATCCAGAGCCTGCCGTCGGGGTTGACCATCACCTCGATCACGGCGGTATCGGAGAGGGCCTCGGCAATTGCCGGGCCCATCGCCGTCTTCAGCATGGCGCGGCGGCGTTCTTCGGCAGTTGTGCTCATGGGTTTTCCTCCCCGTCCCTGGGGCCGAGCGAGCGCTTGCCGCCGGCGATCTGACGGCCCACCTGCTCGACGAATTTCTGGTAACGCTCCTGCGCGACCGCCTGCGTCGCCTTGTCCGGGATCGGCGTGTGCGCGTTGAAGGTGAGATAGAGCCGCACGAAAAAGGCGAGGCTCTCGGTCAGGACATCGATGTCGCGCCGGATGAGGTTGTTCTCGCGCGTCAGCCGATCGAGGCGGATCCTCAACGCCTCATCGAGCGCATGGGCACCGCGGTGACGGATGTAATGGCGGATCGCGTCAGTGATGATGGCTGACTTGGAGGCACCGGGCTTGGCCGCCAGCGCTTCGAGCTCGGCGCTCGTTTCCTCGTCAATGTAGATGTTGTGGCGTGGCTTCATGCAGTGTTGCCCTGACAGTCTTGAAGAAGTCAGGACAAGGATCGCCGGATGGGCCGGAATCTCTTACGGCCTTTATGTACGACGGAATGCGATCACATGCGGATGCTTGCGCGGGATCAGAATCCTTCGAGGATATCTTTCTCCGGCCCCATTGCTTCGTTGACGCCATAGACGCGCGCTGGCTTCGACAGCCGATCCAGGGCGCGTTGGTCGGCGACGACATCCGACTCGTCTACATCGAGTCCCGGAATATCCGGCTGCCCCGGTTCGGCGGGCTTCGCAATCTCTTCTTCCGCCAAGCCCGGGTGGCGCTGCTGCTGAAGCCCACCTTCCTCACAAAGGGAACCGCGCCTCGTACCGTCCTCGCCGGAAGGCATCAGGCGGTCGTCGGTATCGCGCACCTGGCCGCTCCAGTCGTCGGGGCGCGGTGCCGGTTTGTCCTCGTAGCCGCCTTCGGAAAGCTGTGGGGCCGGCAGAACACGCTGCGTGAAGTTGCGATCTTCGTAATAGCGGAGCTTCTTCGCCCGGATCGGCGGCAGGCCCGAAACCAGCACCAGTTCATCCGCGGACGGCAATTGCATCACCTCGCCGGGCGTCAGCAGCGGCCGCGCGGTCTCCTGCCGGCTGACCATAACGTGGCTCAGCCACGGCGCTAGGCGGTGGCCGGCATAGTTGCGCTGCGCCCTGAGTTCCGTCGCCGTGCCAAGAGCGTCGGAGATGCGTTTCGCCGTCCGCTCGTCGTTGGAGGAAAAGGCGATGCGCACATGGCAATTGTCGAGGATGGCGTTGTTCTCGCCATACGCCTTGGATATCTGATTGAGCGACTGCGCAATGAGGTAGGCACGGATGCCATACCCGGCCATGAAGGCCAGCGCCGTTTCGAAGAAATCAAGCCGCCCCAGCGCCGGAAACTCGTCGAGCATCATTATGAGCTGATGCCTGCGGGTCTTCTTCGGGTCTCCTTCCAGCCGCTCGGTCAACCGCCGCCCGATCTGGTTCAACACCAGTCGCACCAACGGCTTGGTGCGCGAGATGTCGGATGGCGGGATGACGAGATAGAGCGAGACCGGATGTTCGGCATCCATGAGATCGGCGATGCGCCAGTCGCAGGCCGAGGTCGTCGCCGCGACGGTCGGGTCGCGATAGAGTCCGAGGAAGGACATGGCGGTGGAGAGCACACCCGAGCGCTCGTTCTCCGACTTGTTCAGCACCTCACGCGCGGCCGAAGCCACGACCGGATGGACCCTCGGGTTCTCCGGCGTGCCGAGATGGTTGGTCGCCATCATCCGCCGCAGCGTCGCCGCGAAGGACCGGCGCGGATCGGACAGGAAGGTGGCGACTCGCGCCAGCGTCTTCTCCTCCTCGGCATAAAGCACGTGCAGGATGGCGCCGACCAGCAAGGCGTGACTGGTCTTTTCCCAATGGTTCCGGCGCTCGAGCGCACCCTCGGGATCGACCAGGATATCGGCGATGTTCTGGACGTCGCGCACCTCGTCCGGCCCCTTGCGTACCTCCAGCAGCGGATTGTAGCGGGCCGACCGCAGGTCGGTCGGGTTGAATAGCAGGCAATGCGAAAATTTCGCGCGCCAGCCAGCGGTCAACTGCCAGTTTTCGCCCTTGATGTCGTGGATGACGGCCGAGCCGGTCCAGGTGAGAAGGGTCGGGACGACGAGGCCGACGCCCTTGCCCGAGCGCGTCGGCGCGAAGGCCATGACATGCTCCGGTCCGTCATGGCGAAGATACTGGTCGGCGAACCTACCGAGGAACACGCCTGCCGGACGGAACAGGCCGGCCTTGCGAATCTCGCGCGGCAAGGCCCAGCGCGAGGAGCCATAGGTGGTGACGAGCCTGCTCTGCCGCGCGCGCCACAGTGAGCCGATAATCGCCGCCGCACAGCCCATGAAGCCGCTGCCCGCCGCCAGCATCCCGGCCTTGTCGAATACCTCCGGCGCATAGGCCTCGTAGAAATACCACCACTCGAACAGCTTCCACGGCTGATAGACCGGCCAGCCGAACAGGACGAACCAGGGGCTGCCAAGCTGCGCCTGATAGCCCAACATGTCGGCGCACCACTGCGTCGCCGCCCATACGCCGAGGATGACGATGGCGAAGACGACGGCGATCTGGCCGATCAGGAGCTTGGTGGGGGTCATGGGCGTCGTTCCGCTGCTTGAGACAAACGGAACGATAATCGAGCGATGCGACAGAAGTGCTTATGGTCTTTATATACGATGGAATGCGATCGACGTTCTACGATCAGGACAACCACTTGGCATAATGAGTCGCCTGCCAAACGAAGTATGCCGCCGAGGCCATGTGCACAACTCCCACAATAGGATCGACGGAGGAAGACCCCGCCACTACGACCCGAAAGAGCAGCAGCGTGCAGGCCATGTGGAAATGCCGAAAGACGGTTCTAAGACATAGGCCCCTACAAGAACGACATCGGACAATTAAGTGGCTATGTTGGTACCCTCCGCGCCAACGGCAATGCCGGCATCGGCCTTTCTTCGAACCGACAGCAGGACAGCACCCTTGCTGCTCGACGGCGCCATGCGCGGTCGTGCGTTTCCGACCAAGTCGAACAGGTCCTGGGACCGACGCTCAGGCCCGGCGAAACTATCGTCATGGACCTGTCTGGACGCCCCCGTTGATGCAAGAAGAATCTTTTCGAAGAGTTCGGAGCGTAGTCGGGTGCTGACATGTGTCCGGCCTCTGTTGCGGCTATCACACGCTGCGGGCCCGTATGGGGATTTCGCGGATTGGGCCAATACAATCTGGCGCGCTCGAGGTGCGCATCCATGATCTGGTTTTCCCGATCCCGTCTTATTGACCGTGGCGCCTTACTCTCCGTTCGACCTTCTCACACTTTCGCAGCCCGCTAGAGGAGCGGACTAACCTGCTACGACCGGCGTTCGATAGGTTCCGCTTTTAGAGCAGAATTCGTTCATGCTGCATCGTATCCGGCGGCGGCGATGTAATTGGCACATTCCTGCACTGTGAAGGTTGGGATCAGGCTGCCGATCCTGTCCCACAGGCCGTCGATGGTGCGCTCGGCTGCCTTCCTGAGCATTGCCTTGAGCTTCGAGAAGTCCGGGCTGTAGGGCGGAAGAAACAGCAACGGCGCTCCCGCTGTTTCGATCATCTGGCGAGTCCGCGGACCCTTATGGCTGGACAGATTGATGGGGTGGACGCCCCCTCAACCTGTCCAGCCATAAGCGCACCGCCGTGCGCCGGGCCATCGAACGGGCCGGCCTCCAAATGCACCTTTTCCAGGACTACAACTCCGACTTAAATCCAGTAGAAATAGCCTTCTCCACGCTAAAAGCATTCCCATAAAGAAGCATGCGCCGCGGCTCGTCAATGAGCTTTGGGACACTATTGCTCACGGCATCGACGCCATCTTTCTCGTCTATGTCTCCACTACCTCGCTGCTGCCGATTATGACTGGTGAGTGATCGAAAAATGCTTAGGTAAGAACGTTGCATCAAGATTCAACCGGTTCGCTCATTCAGCCGGGTCTAGTTGTTTTGGTCCCGCTAAACCTTTAGCCCCGCCCATCTGACCATGACACTCCCGGCCAGCATGCTCATGCCAATCGCGAGGAGTAGAGGACCAGCGAATTCCTCTGCAACAATGCTTGAGGTCGAGGAAACCGACAGCAGCATCAGGCTGAATTCTCCTCCGTGGGCCAGGATGATCCCAGTGCGCCATGAGCTCTGAAGCGACTCGCCGAACAGTCGGGCGACGACCAAAACGATCAGCGTCTTGCCCGCGAATATGATCGCGAGCCAGATCAGCACCACAGGCCATACAGATGGAATGATCCAAAGTGGCAATTGCGTTCCGATGCCGACAAAGAAAATCCCGACAAACAAATCGCGGAAGGGCCGAATCTCGTTCTCGACAGCATGGCGCGCGTCACCCTCGCCGATAATCATGCCGGCCGCGAATGCAGCGAGTGCCGGAGAAAAACCGGCGGAGGCCGCGACAATCGCAGACCCGAGCGCAATGGTGAGCGCGAGGAGCTGGGCAAGTTCCGGATCGCCACGCGACGCTACCCAACGGGCAAGCACCTGCAACGGGCCACGGGCAATGAACAGAGCTGCAACCAATGCCATTGCACTGGCGACGACCGTTATCACGCCATGTCCCTCGGCGGCTCCACTCATCGAATCGTGCAGAAGCAGGAATGCGACAGCTGCCAAGTCTTGAAACAGAAGCACTGCAATGGCCAGACGCCCTTGGGCCGATCCCAGAGCGTTCGCGCTTGCGAGCACCTTGAGGCACATGGCCGTGGATGACATGGCAACGGCCCCGCCGATGAGGATTGCGGGGAGGGGCGCGAGATCGAAGATCAGACTCGCTACCAACGACACCGTTATCGTCGTGACTGCAACCTGCACGGCTCCAAGACCGAAGACATGCTTCCTGAGCGTTACGATCTTCTCGAACGAGAATTCCAGGCCAAGAGCGAACAGCAGGAGTACCACTCCGATCTCGCCAATGCTGCTCAGGGCAGCGCTCTCCGCAATCAGGCCGAGGCCGGCAGGTCCGATGACTATGCTGGCAAGAATGTAACCGACGATACTGGGCACGCCGATCCGTGAACATATCGTCACGAGCACGAACGCGGCAAAGACCAACAAGGCCGCACTTTCGACAAATCCGGTCACGCCATGCATGTTCTTCTCCTGATGGCATGGCGCAGGTAAGGCCAATACCTGTAAACTCTAGACGTGCGAGCGCGCCCACTGCGCTATCTGCGCGGCAGGCATTGCTCCGCTCGTTCTCGCAATTTCCTTCCCGCTACTGAACAGGATCATGGTGGGAATGCCGCGGATCCCGTGGCGGCCGGCGATCTTCTGTTCGGCTTCCGTATCGAGCTTGCCGAGGCGGAAATTTGGTTCGAGCGACTGCGCCGCCGCCTCGAATTGGGGCGCCATCATCTTGCATGGCCCGCACCACTCGGCCCAGAAATCGACGAGCAAGGGCAGTTCGGCATTCGCATGACGGTCAAAATTAGCCGCTGTAAGCGTGACGGGCCTGCCTTGAAAGAGAGGCGCGCCGCAGCGTCCGCAATTGGGATTGTCGGTCAGGCGCTCTTGCGGCACCCTGTTGGTGGCATTGCACTGCGGGCAGGCGACCGTGGGCATCCTGTATCCTTTCGTTGACGAGCAGGTCCTGGCGGCCGGCTGATGCAAGCGTTCAGCGCGTGGACATGGCGCGGCGCGCCTCTCGCTGCCGCGGCTCGGGCAGGTATTCCACGCCACCGCCCTGGCGCCGAACCGGCTGCGGATAGAGCGTCATCAGCTCCAGTATTTCCTTGGGCATGTCCGTTCCAACGGGCAGGCCCATGTCGCGGGCCTCATCGGCAGAGATGGGATAGTCGTGGGTCCAGATGCCGGTCGCCAGCTTCGCCGCCACGGACGCCGCGCGGTTCTCGTCCATCTTGTCCGACAGCAGACGCTTCGCGAACGCCTCGATCTGCGCAATGGCCTTGCGACCGACATCGGCCATGATCAGGGTCTGGTCGTCGATCTCGGCGATGGGTTTCTCCTCGACGACCTTGATGAGCGAGGCAGCAGGCAACTGGCCAAGTTGCGGATCGACGGGTCCCAGCACGGAATGTTCGCACATCACGATCTCGTCGGCAGCGAGTGCGATCAGCGTGCCACCGGACATCGCGTAATGTGGCACGAACACTGTGACCTTGCCCTTGTGTCCCTGAATGGCGCGGGCAATCTGTGTTGCCGCCAGCACAAGGCCGCCCGGTGTGTGCAGCACGATGTCGAGCGGCACTTCGTCGTCGGTCATCTGGATCGCGCGCAGCACTTCCTCCGAGTCATTGACGTCGATGTAACGCATCAGAGGGAATCCCAGCAGGTTCATCGTCTCCTGCCGATGAATCAGCAGAATGACGCGACTGGCGCGTTTCTTCTCGATCTGGGCGATCTTGCGTGTGCGCATCGCCTCAAGATATCTGCGCTGCAGAACCGGCTGCAGCGCCGAAATGATGAAGAACAGCCAGAACAGCTGCATTATGTCCATGGACCTTGTCCTCCTTCCCGTCGGCCATCCGGCAGAAAGCCATAGATGCCCTCGTCGCGATAATAGTGGCGATAGGCGTCGGCGCGCCGTCGCAGGAGTGGCGTTACGAGCCAACCGGCGACAAACCCGCCGATATGCGCCCACCAGGCGATCCCGCCCGTGGCCTGATCGCTGCCGAGCGACAGAAAGCCGGGAATGACCTGCATGAAGAACCAGATCATTGCGAAAATGAACGCGCGCACTTCGAAGAACAGCGGAATGAACAGAATCGGCACGATCACCACCAGCCGAGCCGCCGGAAACATGCGTGCGTAGCAACCGATCACGCCCGCGATCGCCCCCGACGCGCCAAGCGCGGGAACGACCGAGTCGGGGTTCGCCAGCGCGTGCGCCAGTCCGGCCGCCACACCACAGAACAGATAGAACAGCGTGAATCGACCCGGTCCGAGCCGATCCTCGACGGCGGGGCCGAAGATCCAGAGCGTCCACATGTTCAAGATGAGGTGCAGCCAGCCCCCGTGCAGGAAGATGTTGGTCAGGAAAGGGGTCCAGTCCGATGGGGCGACGAGGCTTAGCTGTCCGAAGAAGCGCGAGGGCACCAGCGCGAACTCGAACAGGAACCGGTCCAGCACGCGCGGCGGCAGGCTGGTCTGATAGAGAAACGCGAGGACGCTCATGCCGATGACCGCCCAAACGATGACGGGCGGGTAGCGGCGCGCGACGCTGTCAAGATAGGGAAACAAGCGGCAGATCCTCGCTCGCGCTAGACATTCCGTTCATTGTTCTTTCCCGGCTATCGTCACGCCCGTCCAGGCCGGCGGATCGGAGGCTGGGAAGGATTCGAGTGAGGCTTCGAGCACCGGATCGAATTCGGCCTGTTCTTGCGACGACAAGTCCACCGTGCCTTCCTGCTCGACCGCGCGCCTGAGGCGGTGATCCGAGCGACCGTGATCCACGCGGGACGGTATGCGGAAGGCTTCAGGCGCATCGGCTCCCTTGTAGAGCCGATGCCGTTCCTCTCCCCGCCAACGGTCAGGCGCACGCCTGTGAGTCGTGTCTTCGCGCACGAGGTAGCGCCAGTCTTGCCGCTCCGCGAATTCAACGGCGCTTTCGCGGTCGGGGAATTTCAGCCGGATCGAACGATAGGGATCGTCGCTGGAGGTATATCCCATCAGCGGCTCGATTTGGGGCGGACGCGACGGCTCGAACTCCAGTATCCAGTAGTTGGGCCGCGGCGCCGACGTCATCGCGGAACGTGCCGGCCGGTAGATGATCGCGGTCGGGACGTCCCATGACCTCGTGTTGGTCCCGGGTATCTTCGGCGGAAAGGGTGGACGATTGTGACCGCGCATCATGGTGCTTCCCCTCGGCTGTCCCCCAGAAAAGCGCGTTCCAGACGGGCGCGATCCCGAAGGGGCTGTGGAATTCGCAACCTCCTCTGGTGAGCACTTTCAAAAAGCGCATGAGCGGTATCGGAAGACTGACCTGAGTCACGCAGTTTATCGCGAAGATAATCGCGAGCCGACTGGACGATCCGGGTCACGTCGTCTTCAGGAATGCCGAGAACCGAAGAGGCCTTTTCAAGCGGGGTGTCGTTCAGATCGACGAGAAACAGAACCCTGCGCCATAGCGCTGGAAGACCGGCCATCGCCCGGTGAAGGGCCAACGCGTCCTGGCGTTTCGCGACAGCCGTTTCGGGGTCGTCCCCACCGTCGTCGGCGATGAGCTCCTCGAGAAGCAGCACATCGTCGGGCTGATAGAACTCGAACATCTCCTCATCCGACTCGGTAGGCTCCCCGGCCGGCGCCTCGGGTGCAGCGTCGATCGGGGCGGCATCCTCGGGCACCGCGCGGCGCGCGGCCTGCGCCTCGGCCTCGATGGTCTCGAAGGCCAGTTGCGTGAGCCAATCGCCGACTGAGAATTCGGTCGGCCGCCGCTCGAAGCGGTCGAGCCCCTTGAGGATCGTCGCATCGACGATATCGCGAACGGCAAGATAGCCCTGTGGTACCGATCCGCTGCATTCGAGATAGGTCAACTCACGCCTGACGGTGTCGTAGACCGTATCGAGATGATCCTCGATCAGGTCGAAGAAGAGCTGGCGCCGTTCCGCTTCCGCCGCATCCCGCGCGGGCGCCAGCGGGGCGCCGATTCGGCGCCGGCGGGCGGGACGCTTGTACTCAGGCTCGTGCTTGAGGCGTGCCACATGCCGATCGATCCGGTGGCGCAGATCGGCAAAGGCCTTGCGCAGGGCAGGCTCGATCTCGAACCCCTCTTCCTGCGCCGTGATCATTCCCGAGGGCAGTTGCAGGCGCAGGCTGACCTGGATGCGCGTCTTGCCCTTCGTCTGCGAGGCGACGACCTCGAGCCGGACGAGTTCCTCGCGGAAGCGTACAAGATGCGGTTCAAGTTGCCGCACCTCTTCCTCGATGACCTCAGGCGCGCGCTGTTGGCCGTGCCGGTCGAGATTGCGAAACGCTCTTATAACTTTCATGCCGTTAAACCTTCTTGTCGCTTTTCGACGAAACAAGCCGGCGCGACCGTCATCGCGCCGGGCCAGTCCCTCGCAACGTCACCCGGCGGATTTGTCGTCCTTGGACTGCACCTCATCCTTGGCCTCGACCGGGACGTCGGGCGTCGGAGCGTCCGCCTTGTCTCCGGCAACTTCGCTAGACTCGTCGATCCCGGCCTTGGCCTGATCGTCCGGGCTGTCGTCACCGGTGTCCTTTGCGATCTTGTCAAACACGACCTTCTGCTCGTCCGCCGACCAGGCGACGCGGACCTTGTCACCATCCTCGATCCGCCCGGAGAGCATCTCGCGGGCCAACTCGGTCTCCAGCTCCGACCGGATCAGCCGGCGCAGCTCGCGGGCGCCGAATTCGGGGCGGAAGCCGACCGCGCCGAAGTGATCCACGACGCTCACGTCGAATTCGAGTTCGACGCCCTGGCCGAGGGCGGTCCGTTTCACCCGGTTCAGCTGCAACTCGACGATCTGGCGGATTTCCGACTGGTTCAGCGAATGGAAGACGATGATCTCGTCGATCCGGTTGATGAACTCTGGCCGGAAATGACCGCGCAGCACTTCCATCAGTTCGGACTTCTGCTTTGCCTCGTCGAACTCCTTGGTGCCCCGTTTCTTGAGGTTGCGCTGGATAATGTCCGAGCCCAGGTTCGAGGTGGCGATGATGATGGTGTTGGTGAAGTCAACGACGCGGCCCTTGCCGTCGGTCAGCCGGCCATCGTCGAACACCTGAAGCAGGATGTTGTAGACATCCGGATGCGCCTTCTCGATCTCGTCGAGGAGCACGACTGAGTAGGGCCGACGGCGCACCTTCTCGGTCAGTTGCCCGCCTTCCTCGTATCCGACGTAGCCCGGAGGTGCGCCAACCAGCCGGGCAACCGAGTGGCGCTCGCCATACTCCGACATGTCGATACGGATCATCGCATCCTGATCGCCGAAGATCACCTCGGCGAGCGTCTTGGCAAGTTCGGTCTTGCCAACGCCGGTCGGCCCGAGGAACAGGAATGTCGCCGTCGGGCCGCGTCCTTCGCGCAGGCCCGCGCGCGCCAGGCGCACCGCATCGGCCACGGCGCGGATGGCCTCTTCCTGGCCGATGACGCGCTCGTGCAGCTTCTCCTCGAGCTTGAGGAGCTTGTCCTTCTCCTCGGTGGTCAGTTCGGTGACCGGAACGCCGGTGATCTTGGAGACGATCTGCGCGACATGATCGGCGCGCACCTCGGCGGTCGCCGAAGCCTGGTCGCGCTTCCAGATCTCCAGAAGCTCGTCCAGCTCCTTCTGCTTCTGCTCCAGTTCCTTCTTCAGCTCCGCTGCCCGGTCGAATTGCTTTCGGGCTGCGGCATAGTCCTGCTCGCGCTTGATCTGCGCGACCTCGGCCTCCAGCTCCTGGACGTCCACGGGGCGCGCCGTGGCGCTGATCTTCACCCGTGCGGCGGCCTGGTCGATCAGGTCGATCGCCTTGTCGGGCATAAAGCGGCCAGTAATGTAGCGGTCGGAAAGCTCGGCCGCCGCGACGATGGCTTCGTCGGTGATGGTCACCTTGTGGTGCGCCTCCAGCGTGTCGCGCAGGCCGCGCAGGATCATGATGACCTGTGCGACCGTGGGTTCCTCGACATAGACCGGCTGGAAGCGGCGCTCGAGCGCGGCATCCTTCTCGATGTATTTCTGGTACTCGTTGAGCGTCGTTGCACCGATCAGGTTCAATTCGCCCCGCGCCAGCGCCGGCTTGAAGGTGTTGGCGATGTCGAGACCGCCTTCGCCGCCGCCCTGGCCGGCGCCGACGATGGTGTGGATCTCGTCGATGAACAGGATCAGAGTGTCCTTCTCCTCGGTGATCTCCTTGAGGATCTTCTGCACCCGCTCCTCGAACTCGCCCCGATACTTCGACCCGGCCACCATCGAGTTGATGTTGAGTTCGACCAGCCGCTTGTCGCGCAGCGCCTCTGGCACTTCCCCCGCGACGATCCGTTGTGCAAGTCCCTCGACGATGGCGGTCTTGCCCACGCCAGGCTCGCCGATCAGCACCGGGTTGTTCTTTTTTCGGCGGGCCAGCACTTCGATCGTCGTCTCGATCTCGCGGGCGCGGCCGATGACGGGGTCGAGCTTGCCCTCGCGGGCGAGCTTCGTCAGGTCACGGCTGAACTGGTCCAGATCGGGCGTGCTGGAAGGCGCCTCCACGCGGCCCTCCTCGGCTCCCTTGCCCACGACCTTGGTCACCTGCTGGCGAAGCGCCTGCGGCGTCAATCCGTATTTGCGCAGGATCGACGCGGCCAGGCCTTCACCTTCCTCGGCGAGGCCGATCAGCAGGTGCTCGGGACCGACATAGGAATGGCCGAGTTCGTTCGAGGCGATGAAGGCCCGGTTCAGCGCGTCCTTCAGGCGAGGACTGACGCCGATTTCGCCCTCCGTCTTGGCCTCTCCACGCTTCGCTTCCTTCTCGATCTGGCGCCGCAGGTCGTCCACATCGACCTTGAACTGCTCCAGGATCGTCTTGACGACGTCGGACGAGGTCAATGCCAGAAGCAAATGTTCGGTATCGACCTCGCTGCGCCCGAATTCTCCGGCCTTCTGTGCGGCATCCTGCAGCAGCTTGTTGCCCTGTTCGCTCAGCCGGTCGGCGATGGTGCGCCCCCCGCCGCGCCGCGATCCACGCCGCGGCGCCCCCTCACCGAAAGTGGCCTCGACGACATCGTCATCGCCGTCACCCATGGGGCCGAGCGTGCCGCCGCGCAACGGACTGTCGCCGAAAAGGCTGCCGAAACCGCTATCGCCGAAGAATTCGTCAAAAAGGGAATGCCGCCCGAACAGGGACTCCAGCGGCGAGGCGCTGCGGCCCGACCGGCGCGCCATTTCGCGGTAATGCTGGTCGCAAAGCTCCATATTCTGGATTCTGCCGTTCACCGAGGCGCGCACGCGCGCCGTCGCCGGGCGACCGCAGATGTCGCAAGCTCCGTTTGCCATTCGTCTTCTCCGTTTCCTTATCCAGTCAGGGTTGTCCGCCGATCATCTGCGCCAGTGACCGTGTCACGCAGCGACTGCTTCCGTTCGTTTCACCTTGGACGCAATTGCCACCAGATCGGGCTCGTCCAGTGTCTCCCGTTGCAGGAGATCCTGCGCCGATTGCTCAAGAAGATCCCGATTGGTCTCAAGAAGGGCGAGGGTGCGCTTGAACACGCCATCCACGATGTCGCGCACCTTCGCGTCCATCCGCTCGGCCGTGGCCTCGCTGTAGCGGCGGTTGAGCCAGGACGCCTGATCGCCGGTGCCGAGAAAGCCCGGGCGGTCGGTGTCATAGCTGACATGACCGAGGTCTTCGTCCATGCCGTAGCGGGCCACCATCGCGCGGGCGATGTCGGTCGCCTTGACCAGATCGTCGGCCGCCCCCGTCGAGAACTGATCGTAGATGATCTTCTCTGCCGCACGCCCGCCAAGCAGGACTGCGATCTTGTTCTCGAGCTCCTCCCGCGTCATCAGGAAGCGGTCCTCGGTCGGGCGCTGGATCGTATAGCCAAGCGCGCCAATCCCGCGCGGGATGATCGAGACCTTGTGCACCGGATCCACCCCCGGCAGCGCCATCGCCACCAGCGCGTGCCCCATCTCGTGATGCGCCACGATCTCGCGTTCGCGCGGGTTGAGGACGCGGTTCTTCTTTTCAAGCCCAGCGACGATGCGCTCGACGGCATTGTTGAAGTCGTCCATCGTCACCGCATCCGCCTTGCGGCGCGTGGCCAGGAGCGCGGCCTCGTTGACGAGGTTGGCGAGGTCAGCGCCCGAGAACCCGGGAGTAAGCGCCGCGACCTTCTCGGCATCGACGTCCGGGGCGAGCGTCACCTTCTTCATGTGCACATTCAAGATCTGCACACGCCCCTTCTTGTCCGGCCGGTCCACCAGCACCTGACGGTCGAAGCGTCCCGCACGCAGCAGCGCGGGGTCGAGGATCTCTGGTCGGTTGGTGGCGGCCAAGAGCACGATGCCCACCGAAGGGTCGAAGCCGTCGAGCTCGGTCAGAAGCTGGTTCAGCGTCTGCTCACGCTCATCATGGCCACCGGCGATCTGGCCGGAGGAGCGCGCCCTCCCAAGAGCGTCGAGTTCGTCGATGAAGATGATCGCTGGGGCGGATTTCCGGGCCTGCTCGAACAGGTCGCGCACCCGTGCGGCGCCGACGCCCACGAACATCTCGACGAACTCGGAGCCCGAGATCGAAAAGAAGGTCACGCCCGCCTCACCCGCCACCGCGCGCGCCAGCAGCGTCTTGCCGGTGCCCGGCGGCCCAACGAGCAATATGCCTTTGGGGATATGTGCGCCCAGCTTTCCGTATTCGGCCGGGTTCTTGAGGAACTCCACGACCTCCTCCAGCTCGGCCTTGGCCTCGTCCACGCCGGCCACGTCGGCAAAGCTGACGCCGGTTTCCTTTTCCATGTAGACCTTGGCCTTGCTGCGGCCGACCTGCATGAACCCGCCGAAACCCTGCTTGTCGGCGAACTTGCGGAACAGCAGCATCCAGATTCCGAAGAAGACAAGCGCAGGCGCCACCCAGGAAATCAGCGTGCCGAGAAAAGTGTTTTGCGGAACGCCAGTGATCTCGATACCTGACCGGTCTATCCGTTCCAGGATTGCGGGATTCACTACGGTCGTCACGAACTGCTTCTTGCCGTCGACCGGTTCGGCGAAGGTGCCTGTGATAGTGTCTGACCCGACCGCGACAGAGGAAATTTTCCCGTCAGCGAGATACTTCTCGAACTGGCTGTAGCTGATCGGCGCGACGGATTGCCAGCCGGCGATCAGGTTCTGGATGAAAAGCACGGCTATGAAAGCCACCACCCAGTACCAGATGTTGTATTCGGTCTTCTTTTCCATGCCCCTTGTCCCTTTCACTAGCGCCCGATCCGCGCCCTGATCCGCTCGAGCAGCGCCAGCAGGACGCGCCTTTCGTCCGCCGACAGATCCTGCAGGATTTCATCTTCGAGCGCCGATTGCCGCGGCGCGAGTTCCTTCAGCATCGCCCGGGCCTTCGACGTTGCCGTGACGATCTGCGCCCGCCTGTCGTCGGGCGAGGGCGACCGCTCGACCCAGCCGCCCCTGACCATGCGATCGACGAGCTGGCCGGCTGTGGCCGGGCCGACCTCCAGCCGGTCGGCCAGATCGCCGATGGTCAGCCCAGGCTCATCCTCGACATGCGCCGCCGCCATCCAGGACAGGCGGGTCAGGCCGCTGCCGCGAATTTCTTGGTCGATCCGCTGCTGGATGAGCTGCGCGACCCGGTGGATCGTCGTCCCGATCAGCGCGATGTCCGAAGAGATCATGGGTATCCTTCCTCCGATTGCATGGGACACAGGAGAGACCGCACTCCATCCAAAACGCAATGCATACATTATATATGCTTGCATAATAAATGGGAACCGCCTATCTTGATGGGCGGTCTCCGAACCGACATCTGGCCGGCACCGTTGCCCGCTCGGACCATGCCGCCGGTTCGGGGGCATCGATCAGCAGCAGGAGGCCAGCAATGCTCTATCCGACATATCTGCGCCGCAGCGATCCCTTCGCGCTGATGCGCTCCATGATGCGCGATCTCGACCGCGGCGTCTGGCCGACGTCCCGCGCGGCGTTCCCGGCGGTGAATGTCTGGCAAGGCCCTGAGGCCGTCGCCGTCACCGCTGAACTTCCCGGCATCGAACCGGGCGACATTGAAATTTCGATCAAGGACAACGTCCTGACGCTGTCGGGCGAACGCAAGGCGCCCGAGGTTCCCGAAGGTGCGCGCTGGCACCGCAACGAACGCGGTTACGGCAGGTTCTCCCGCGCTATCCGTCTGCCGTTCGCGGCCTCGGATGACAAGGTCGAGGCGAGGATGACGAACGGCGTATTGCGGATCGTCATCTCCAGGCCCGAGGAAACGAAGCCGAAGAGAATCGAAATCAAGGCAGCCTGAGAGGAGCTGGAACGATGAGCCCCGACATCACGCAAGCCACCGAAAAGACACCGACAGACTCGCCCGAGACAACCGGCGGCGGCCGCATCTACCGCCCGCTGACCGATATCGTCGAAACCGATCAGGGCGTCTCCATGATGCTCGAAATGCCTGGGGTCGCCCCCGATGCGGTCGAAATCACGCTGGAAAATCGCGTGTTGACGATCCGCGGCAAGGTTGACCCGGTGCGGCCGGAAAACCTCGAACTTGCCTATGCCGAATATGGCGAGGGCGATTTCGAGCGTGCCTTCACGCTTTCCGAGGACTTCGACCCTGACAGGATCGAGGCCGAGATGCATGGAGGTGTCCTCACCCTGACGCTCCCCCGAGCCCCTGAAGCGCAGCCGAAAAGGATCGCCGTCAAGGGCGCCTGAAAACCGAAGGAGACCATATCATGCAGATCAAAGACCTCATCCCCTGGGCGCGCAAGGACGGCGCGCCAGATGCCAAGAGCAGCGAAGATAACCCGATCGCGACACTCCAGCGCGAAATGAACCATGTGTTCGAGAACTTCTGGAACCGGGTCGGTCAGTTCGAATGGCCCTGGGGCAGCGGCGAAGCCAAATCCGACATGGTCGAGACCGACAACGCGATCGAAGTGTCGATCGAGCTGCCGGGCATGGAGATGAAGGACATCGAGGTGACGGTCAACGATGACATGTTGACCGTGAAGGGGGAGAAGAAGATCGAGCGCCAGGAGGAGAAGAAGGGATACTATCTCTCCGAGCGCAGCTACGGCGCGATCTACCGCACGATCCCGCTTCCGCCCGGCGTGGATGGCGAAAAGGCGCAGGCATCCTTCAAGAACGGGGTTCTGACGATCAAGCTGCCCCAGACACCCGAGGCGCAGGCGAAGGTCAAGCGCATCGAGGTCAAGAACGGCTGATTTGCCAAATCGGGTGTCGCCGGTTTGCGGTGTCTCCCTCCGCTCCGTGTGATATCGCAACGTCTGACGGAGCCCCCGGGGAGATTGTTTTCCCCGGGGCGGCTTTTTTTGGAGGGGAAGATGAAAGACTTGAAACAACCCGGGCTGACCCGTGAACAATGGTCGGCGATGACGCTCTACGAGAAGTTCGAACAAATCGTCATCTTCGTCCTCAGCGTCATCATTGCGGCGATCGTCGTGGCATCGGTCTGGGCGCTGATGCGCGAAGTCGTGAACCACCTGGTTCTGGGGGCATTCGACACTCTCGATTACGCCACCTTCCAGGTGGTGTTCGGCATGATCTTCACCGTGGTGATCGCGCTCGAGTTCAAGCGCTCCATTCTTGTTACGACCGAACGCAGCTTCGGGATCATCCAGGTCCGCACGATCGTGCTGATCGCGCTCCTCGCCATCGCGCGCAAATTCATCATCCTGGACCTCGGCGAGACGGAATCATCCAAGATTGCCGCACTCGCGGGCGCGGCGCTTGCGCTCGGGATTGTCCATTGGCTCGTGCGCGATCAGGACCGGCGCGAACAGCTCCCTACTGAAAATGCAGATGGCGGTCAATGAACCGAACCTTTTTCATTCGACTTGTTTCAGTAACCTCTGCCGCGCTCCTTATCATAATTGTGTGGCAGAGCTTTCCTATCATTCAGGGCGTTGTGCTCGGTCGGTTTGCCGAACCGCGCGCCGTGGCTCCGCGCGGCGACCTGGCGGCGTTTGAACAAAGCACCATCACGGTATTCAACGCCGCTCGAGACAGTGTCGTCTTCATCACGACGGCCGAGCGTGTAGTCGATCCCTGGACCCGGAATGCCTATGACGTTCCGCGCGGGAACGGTTCAGGATTCGTCTGGGACGAACTCGGTCATGTGGTGACGAACAATCATGTTATCGCCGGCGCGAGCCGGGCAGTCGTCAGGCTGGCTGATGGCCGTGCCTTCTCCGCGCGCCTGGTGGGGCGTGCCCCCGAGCACGATCTGGCAGTCCTGCATATCGGCGTAGGTTCTGACCGGCCACCGCCAATCCCCATCGGCACCAGCAACGAGTTGCGTGTCGGTCAGAGCGTGTTCGCCATCGGCAATCCGTTTGGCTTGGACTGGACGATGACGACCGGAATTGTCTCGGCTCTCGGCCGCGAATTGCCGGGAGAAGGCAGTCTCCCGATACGTGGCCTGATCCAGACGGACGCAGCAATTAACCCCGGAAATTCCGGTGGCCCTCTGATTGACAGCGCGGGGCGTCTGATCGGCGTCAACACGGCGATTTTCAGTCCATCCGGCGGCAGTGCGGGAATCGGCTTTGCGGTTCCCGTCGATACGGTCAACCGGGTGGTGCCACAGCTCATCGCTCGCGGCAGCTATGCACCACCACGACTCGGCATCTTATTCGATCCCAGGGTCGACGCGATGCTCGCGCAGGATGGCTCCTCCGGCGTCATGGTCCTCGGAGTCGATCCTGACGGCCCCGCTGCCCGCGCGGGACTGGTCCCCGCCCGCATTAGCGGCGATGGGTTCATTGTAGCCGGCGACCGGATAATCGGCCTTGGAGCGACTAGAGTTGATGAAGCGGCTGACCTGATCGCGGCGCTCGAAGCGCATCGCCCCGGGGATCAGGTTGAATTGCACCTCCGGCGCGGCGATCAACACAAGAGCCTCAGGATCACACTTGGCGAACCGCGATAGGAGCCGGAAATGCCTGCTGTCTCGACGAGGCATCGATTTATCAATCTCGTCCAATCCGCGCTCTTGCTTGGCCTTATGGCGATGATCGCCTGGGTGTCCATGACAGCGGTCGTCGGCGCGGAGGTCGGGCTGCTGCTTGCCTTCGGAATGGTTGCGGGTCTGATTTTTGCCCCCAATCTGCCGCAAGACTTCTTGCTGTCCGCATATCAGGCGGAGCGCATAACGGGACGTGATGCGCCCGGCCTTGTCGCAGGAATAGCGGAACTTGCGCGACGTGCCGATTTGCCGCGCGCGCCGAAGCTCTATCGCGTATCGAGCCCGTTGCCGAACGCCTTCGCGATGGGCAGTCCGGAAGACAGTACAATCTGCGTCACCGATGGACTGCTTCAACTCCTCGACGGTCGCGAACTCGTCGGCGTCCTGGCTCACGAAGTTGGCCACATCGCGAACCGCGACCTGTGGATCATGGGATTGGCAGATATGATGTCACGGTTGGTTTCCATCGCGAGTTGGCTTGGACAATTCCTGCTGCTCCTCAACCTACCTCTTATTTTCGCGGGCGCGGTCTATGTTCCGTGGCATATCGTGGCGCTTCTCATCTTTGCGCCCACCTTGATGGCGCTCGTGCAGCTCGGCCTGTCGCGCACCCGCGAGTATGACGCAGATCGCGCGGCGGCAGAGCTGACTGGCGACCCGGAGGGTCTCATGAGAGCGCTGAGCAAACTCGAACGTCGTGTCGGAAGGTTCTGGGAAGAAATTTTTCTTCCCGGTCGGCGCATTCCCGAGCCGTCTCTCTTGCGAACGCATCCAAGCACAGAAAGTCGGATCGCCAGGCTGCGTGAACTCACCGCCTTGGCAACACCGCAGTATCCGACAATTGCGGGCATGTCTTATAAACCACGGCTACCCTCGTTCTTGCCGCCCAAATTCCGTCGATATGGATTTTATTGGTAGAACGCGCTTGGCATTTTACCACCAAAGTTTGCTCCTGACGAGATTGCGGTATCTTTCAAGCGCGAAACCAGCCAGAAGTTTCAATCGAATTTTGGCTCGCCTGAAAACTTCTTGCGGCAGATCTTGGTGTTTGATCCCGGGCTTTGATGGTGCATTGTTTTCCCAGGAATGGAAGGATGCACTATGGGACAGTTTCTTCACGGCAGCGCCACGACGACAGAGGCGGTTCGTCGAGCAATACAGAATAGTCAAGCGAGCCTGAAAACGCTGGCCAAGCGCTACGGGATTAACCAGAAGATGGCCGCCAAATGGAAGAACCGTGATACGGTCAGCGACCGCCGGACGGGACCGGCAGAACCACGTTCGACGGTCCTGTCGGTGGAAGAGGAAGCGGTGATTGTCGCCTTCCGACGCCACACGATGCTGCCACTGGATGATTGCCTCAATGCGCTGCAGCCGACCATCCCGGATTTGACGCGTTCCTCGTAATGGTCTTCCGAGCAACGTTCGTTTACAAAATTTCTTCCTTTGGAAACTTTTCGGCACCGTAGGGATGAACCCCAGATACACGAGCCTCCTAATTTCATGACCGTAGCCTGCGGTATGGAAGGAAGTTTGCATGAGGAACAATCTCAAAACCCTAGCCCTCTTGTCGACAACAGTTTTGGTGTCGACGGTCTCCCCTTCGCTATCGAAAGCTCTCAACTCTCATTCACTTGATAGGGAGCGGCCGATCGTACGATCGATTGCCGATGCTGACGCGGCGCTTCACGATCGGCAGGTCTTCGCGCAAGTCGAACACGGTCCGTCTGCGAAAAAAGCGTTAATCGACTTCCTCGAGCCTCCCGTTTTCCGCCCTCGCTCGGCTAGCCCTCGACCGGAAGATGATACGCGGCCACCCACAGCAAATGATCATCCGCCAGGTGGCGGTACGCAGCCGGTACCGTTGATTGCGACACTGGCGGCCGATCAAGCGATCGAACGAGGTGAAAAGGCCCAAGCTCTGAAGACCGCCGTCGAGGGATTGCGGTCGGCGATACCCCCCGACCAATTCGAAAAGCTGGCCAAAGCTGAGCATGCGGTGGGGATACTTCCTCCTCCGCGTCGTCCAAAGCAAGATCGGTCGATCCCGCATTGGGCCGATCGTGAGCTTCCCGCGTCTGTCCGGGAACACTAGCCGCTCGTCCACTGTCCCCCAACGGTGGACAAGCGACGCCGTTGACACGGCACACTTTTCGTTACCGCTCTCTATCCGCACCACCACCGCGGCGGGCCTTCTTGGAGGTTATGACCTCGCTCGGCCCGGGGACGTCGCGCTTCAGGGCGACGCAGTGCTTGCCGGGATGCTTGCGTTTGCAAGTGCACTTGCTGCGATTGCCGGGCTGATGGCTTGGCTCTAGCGCGCCAGCTTTACTCATTTCGTGATCTATCGGTTGATTCTGGCGGGGTTGCTCTGGAAATTTCTGGCGAAACGCATGCTTTGCAGCGCTTAGCGGAAGGTCGCGCCGTCGTTTGATCAACACCGCGATTGTCAATTGAAGCCCCCTGCCGACGGGTCTTTCCCCACGAATGACTACGTTATGTTCGGCCCACCCCTCTGCCTCCCAATGGTCCAGGAAATGCCGTCGTCGCGCATGATGCCGGAGACCTGCTTGCCGACATGGCGTTCGAGGATGGGGCGCCATGGGACGAGGGTGAATTCGCGGCTGTTCTCGACGAGCGCATATTTGCCGCTGGCGAGTTGGACGGAACGGCGGAGCGTCCCCTCCACCGGCTCGCCGGGGCGGGCTTCAACATAGGCAAGGCCCAACTCCTCGGAGAGCTGACCGGCCACGCGAGTGAGCTCGCGCCGGCGCAGGGTCGCCAGCATGTTGGCACGATAGACGATCCGATTCTGTTCCTCGTGAGCGAGGCCCTCGGCGATCAGCCATTGCCGGCGGCGGGCCTGGGCCTCGCGCACCTCCCGGCCGAAACCGGAGTCGCGGGTGGGCTCCGGATGATCCGAGACGAGCTCGCGGTCGAGCCAGGTGGCGCCGTCGGTGCCCACCTGCCGGTCGAGCGTGAGATGGGAAAGCTTCTCGACGATGACCGGCGCTGCGCGAGCCATGCTCCGCTCGTATTCCACCACCCGGTCGAGATGGTCGGGCTCGACGATCCAGGTCCCGTCGGGCTCACGGGCAACGCCACCGGTGGCGCGGCGGATGGCCTCGAGCCGCCGCACATGGGTCTCGGCGTATTCCTCGGTGGCGCGAGGATCATGCTTGAGATGCAGGTCGATGGTGTAGCGCCCGTCGTTGGCAGCGGCGACCTCGGCGACGGTTCGATCCACTCGCCGAGGCTCGATAGTCTTCGGCGTCACACGCACGATATTGCCGTCCGGTGTCGGCTCGGTCGCCTCGCCCCTGCCGATGTCGACATAATGGGTGCGCCCATCCACCCCGTCGACGATCAGATAGTGGCGGTCCTTGAGTTCGTCGGATAGCCCACGCGCCACCACGCGCCCGATGACGGGGTTCGCGGTCGGGTCTCCGGGGTCGAGGATCGCGTAATCGCCGGGACTGCGGGCGATGTTTTTCCCGGCCATTTCGCGGTGCATGGTCTTGACGATGTCGCCGCGCTCGCCCATGCGGCGGAGCGTATCCTCCAGCCCCACCTCCAGCCGCCATTGGCCGGGGCGAAGTTCCTCGGCCAGGCCCAGCCGCCTCAGCTTGTGCAGCCGGCCCGCGCGCAGGCTCTGCTGGAAGGCGTCGCGGTCAGTCGCGGCGACGAGACCCGCCTCGTCCATATCGCGGATGAGGCGGCGGTCTACGCTCGTCAGACGCTCCTGCTCGATCTCATGGCGCAGCCGGTTCTCGATCTCGAAATCCGACCGCGGCCCGAAATCCAGGCTGACGATCTCGGCAGCGCGCTCGCGCATGCCGGTGGTGATGTAGTCGCGGGCGATGATGAGGTCCTTGCCGCCCTCGTCGCGGCCACGCAGCAGGATATGCGTGTGCGGATGGCCGGTGTTGTAGTGATCGACCGCCACCCAATCGAGCTTCGTGCCGAGGTCTTCCTCCATGCGGGCCATCAGGCGGCGGGTGAGCGGCTTGAGATTGTCGTATTCCGCGCCGTCCTCGGCCGAGACGATGAAGCGGAACTGGTGGCGGTCGCCCTCCGAGCGCTCCAGGAAGGCTTTTCCGTCCGCTCGGTCCTGCTCGGCGCCGTAAAGCTCGCCGCGCTCCGCGCCCCCCTCGCGGGTCACACCGTCGCGCTGGATATACCGCAGGTGCGCCCGCGCATTTTCCATTCCCTTGGCCATCCCCTTGCCGGCCAGCTTGACGATGCGGGATTTGATGATGACGCGGCGCTGGCGGAAGGCGGCATAGCGGTCGCGATTGGCAAGCACACGTCCGACGCCCGCGCCGCGCCCGATGCGGCTGCCGGTGAAGCGGGACTTGCGTGTGCCGCCCGCCCCGCCGCGCGCGAGGTTCGATGCAGCCAATACCTGATGCAGGAATTTGCGTCCGACCTTCGAGCCGCGCGAGCGGATCTTGCCGGGCTTGAGTTTGAAATCGTCGTCGTCGAACACGGTCTGCTCCTCATAGACCCCAATAGAATGGGCACGAAACGAGCCTCTGGAAATTGGTGCCAACCGACCCCAGGAAAACCGGGGAGTTGCGGCCCACATGGCACCACGGCGGGGGTGCATAGCACCACCCACCAACAGAAAAATCGATGTGCAGACACAGGCTTACAGCCCGCGACACCGCGGATGGTGCCGGAGCTTCATCTTGCCTTACGCGGCTCCCATCAGCCTCTCTGCGACCACCCACGATCACCTGCGATCACCTGTCCTGTTGGGGAACAAGCCCGACGGCGGCCAAGCCGCGCCGCCGGGCGAAGGAAGGAGCGAGAAGCGCACCGGAAACGGACTCCGGCGACGCATTTCTTGCCTCATTTTTCATCCGTCTTTCGCGTCGAAAGCGGCACAAAAAGCTCGCCATTCGGGACGGCATTTTCGTCGCCTGCGGCCTCGCTTTTCGTCGGCGAGAGCGAGAAAAAGAGCCGCTGCCCGGAGGCGATTTGGTCGGGATTCCGTGTGTCAATCGGCGGCAAATTCGTTCTGTCCGAAGCGAATCCGCCCGCGTCCGCGAGCGTCTCCGCAATGCGCGCGACATAGTCGCGCGTCTCGGCGGGAAGCGGCTTTCCATCACGGAGATGTGCCTCGTAGCGGCCCGGTCCGGCATTGTAGGCGGCGAAGAGTGCCGGATAGCCGAAGCGGTCCTGCATGGCCTTGAGATAGGCGGTTCCGGCGAGGATATTCGTGCGTGGATCGAAGGGATCGGCGCCGAGATCATGCTGATCGCGCAACTCCGCCCATGTGTCCGGCATGAGCTGCATTAGGCCCATGGCGCCCTTGGGTGAGACAGCCTTCGGGTCTCCGCTGCTCTCGGCCATGATGACCGCCTCAACCCATCTGGCGGGAATGCCAAAACGCTGCGACGCCTCTTTGATATGCCCCTGAAATTGGTTGAGCGGCGCGGCATAGGCCGGGGAAACGATGGTGGCGGCCGCGAAGATAAGAGGGCTCAGTCGATCCATAGCGGCGCGAGCCTCCCGATCACGCGGGCGCTCGTCACCGGCCCGAAATAGCGGCTGTCGAAAGAGTCCGGGGCTTTCGTCAGGACGAAGAATTCGCCCTGGGCAAGTTCCCGGCATTCATTCCAGCGCGGCAGGGAACGTCCTGCTCGATCCACCTTGCGTTGGCGGGCAACGATGTCGCCATTGACGATGATGGTCCCGTCGAAGGCGCAGACATCATCCCCTGCGACGGCGGCAATGCGCTTGATGAGCGGCACGCCGGCGGGCAGATAGCCGCGAATGGCGGCCAGCTTTTCGATGGATTTCGGGAGGCGAACGAAGATGAAGTCGCCGCGTTCCGACGCGCCGGAGACGACGCGATAAAGACCGATCGGCGCGCTGGCGGAGGCGTTCCAGACAAGGTGTGGCTGAGGGTGCGCGATGGCGGAGAAACCGACGAGCGCGATGCCGGCAAGCATGGCGGCGAGAGGAAGAAAAGTGGGCCTTTTCATCCGCGTTCTCCCTCGTCAGATGTGGAGGGATGCCGTCGTCCTTCGGACCAGGCATCGAGGTCGGCGATGTGGTAGCGGACAAAGCGGCCATGCTTGCGGAAGCGCGGGCCGTTACCCGTCAGGCGCATCTTTTCAAGGGTTCGGAAAGAGAGGCCGAGATAGAATGCGGCCTCCCGTGTGGAGAGGAACGGCGAGCCTTTGCGGGCCTCGGCCGCCCTTGATGTGTGATCGATCATCCTTTGGCTCCTTTCGACGAAGATCGACGCGAATGGACAAAGGATGTCGGCGGGGAGCGTGCTTGCTCAGGATCGAAAAACGGGGGGTGCCGAAAACGATCCCCCCTTCGCGATGAATGGACGAGACCGGCGTCCGGCTCGGAATCGCAGATGAACGAGCGCAGCGAGGACAAAACGCCCCGAAAGGCGGGGCTCAACGCCCCGCTTCCTCGGCCGTCACAAGCGCCTTGAGCGCTGCTTCCATTTCCGCGATCTGCTGCTTGGCCTCAATGTGCTCGCGCCTCGGCAGGCCGTTGCGCAGCTCCATGTTGACGAGCCAAATGCTCTCGCGCAGCTCGTCCTCGGCGTAGAAATGGCCGCGATATTCAACGCGGATGCCGTGGGCGAAATTGATCTGGATGGACATGGGAACCTCCTTGATTGAGCCGTTCTCTTGGTCAGAGAACGGGGTCCCCGGTCATCCGGATAGAGCCTGTCAAGGACGGCGAAGCCGCCGCGAAGCGGGCGCGGGAGGAGCCAAAATGCGGAGTGGAGCGCCAGCGGAACGGAGTATTTTGGAGGGTGCCCGCGATCCTTTACAGGCTCGCCCAAGCCGGATGGCAGAATGGGAAGATCGAGACGGAAAGCCCGTCGGCGCGACCAGCGCCGACACCGTTTGGATTGCGGCGGTCGGGCGCGGCGGAATGCATGAAGATAAGCCCCGCCGGATGCGCTCCGGCGGGGTCTTCGTGAGTGGACGGGATCAGCGCTCGCGCGGCTCCCACAGGGCGAGGTGGGAGGTTCCGTCCTCCATCGGCGTCTCCAGCTTGACGAGGCGGGCGCGTACCCAGTTGGGGCCGAATTCCGGCGCGGCGATCTTGAGGTTCAGGTAGGTCTCGCCGCTCGACTTGGCGACCTGGCTCCAGCCGGCGCCGACCTCGTAGCGCTGGCCGTTGCCGGCATAGACGCGATAGTCGGGGGCGTTTTCGGACATCTTGTCGACGGGGACGACGACGAGGCTGGCGGTGACGTTGAGGGTCTTGAGGGTCCCGGTGAAGCTGCCGTCGTTCTGCTTGGTGAACGTGCCGAGGGTGATGGCCATGGTGATGATCCTTTCGCTGTTCGTCGCAGGGACCATTCCTGCGATGGCTCCAGCGGAAAGACCGCATAGGCGGGCCGGTTCACCCGCAGCGTAAGCGAAGGGCCGGAACGAAGTGGAGGACCCGCCGGGAGGGAAAATTTGGAGCGAAGCGGGCGCGAGGAATGCCGGGAAAAGTTGACGGCTTCGCCGTCACCCCCGCGCGCTCTGCGCGCTATTCGTAAGAATAGGCGGCCATAGGCCGCCGGGGGCGCAGCGTCAGCGGAGCACTTTTCGCGGCAGGGGAAATTTTCCCGGATGGCGGGTTGAACGGGCCGGCGCGGGATTTACGCGATGAGAGACATGCAGGGATGGTGACTGCCTTGATGAACAGTTGGCGAAGGAGCGCCATTGCCTTTCCCGCCACCGAGTTCACCGAATCGGACGACGGCTTGGCCGAGGTTGCAACGACACGAAAACCGCCAACCACCCGGCCTTCGACCGCGCCCCTTTCGACCGCATGCGCACGCCCATCGGAGCGGGAGATGCGGGAAAGATAGCGTTCCGGCCTGCCCTTGGGAGCTATGGCCAGCGCCGCATTCTCCCCTCCAGGCCCCGTCACCATCGCGTCCGGCGGGGCGCGTCTTGGCCGGCGCCTGTTGGACCGCCATCCGCCGGCGGAGCGGGCGCTCGCGCCAGGGATCGAAGCCGAAGGCCGAAACGCCGAAGGCGGTTCGGTTCACGAGAGCCCGGCGCGCGGGGCTTGTCCCCGCGCGGGCGCCCATTGGACAGAGAGATACTCGATGTGTTTGCCAGCGAATTCTTGACGTTCGCAAGTCATCACATTGACAGTGGGGAAACGAAATCTGGATGGGGGAAATAGCGTGGCGCGGCGACCGGGTAACACGTTGGAAAAATGGAAAGTCGCCATCGTCAAAGCGATGCTGGCGAAGAAATATGTGCCGCAAGACATCCAGGCCTATTTCTCGCGCCCTACGCGATCGATCAATCACGCGCGCATTTCCGAGATACGCGACGGGACCAAACACAAGGGTATAAAGCCTGCTTCCGATACAGAACTGGATGCTTTTCTCGCGGCCTGGCCGAATATCGATCCGGCAACCGGTTTGCATCTTCAGGGCGACGAACTGCTGATCAAAGCGAGAGAAGCAATGATCGCGGCCGTCCACACCTTCAACAGCGCCGGGCTCTATTTCAGGGCCGAGCTTTTCATCGTCACCAGCATCATCGCCTGGACCTATCTCTTGCACGCCTACTACAAGCGAGAGGGCATCGACTACCGGCACAAGAAGGGCGGTGTCATCGAGAAAACACCGAGCGGTGCAGACAAATACTGGGAACTTGGCCAATGTCTGGCACACGGGAAATGCCCGCTGGAGAAAGGTATTATCAACAACCTGAAATTCCTGACCGAGATTCGCCACGAGATCGAGCATCGCTCCACGAACAGGATCGACGATGCCCTGAGCGCGAAGCTCCAAGTTTGCTGCATCAATTTCAACGACGCTATCAAAGCGCTGTTCGGGAGAGAATTCGCCCTGGAAAAACGCCTGCCGATCGCGCTGCAGTTCGTGACCTTCGACGGTGCACAGAGGGCCAGTCTGATCGGAGCCGATTTGCCAGCGCATATCGCCACCGCAATGGACAATTTCCACAATGGGCTGACCGAGGAGGAGCAGAAGGACCCGAAGTTCAGATACCGTGTGGCCTTCGTGCCGAAGGTATCGGGCAAGGTTTCAAAAGCCGACCTCGCAGTTGAGTTCATCAAGCCGGGATCGCCGGAAGCGGAAGCGGTGGAGCGGGTATTGCTGAAGGAAGTAGAGCGACCAAAGTTTCTGCCGTCTCAGATCGTGCAGAGAGTCAACGCTGGCGGATATCCAAACTTCAACATGTACGATCACACTCTTCTCGCCAAGCAGCTTGACGCGCGCAAGCCCAGCAAGGGTTACGGCGTCATGGTCGCCAAGACTTGGTATTGGTACGAGAATTGGTTCGAGAAAGTGATCGAAAAGCTGGCGGAAGGATGGACCCGCCCCTGACAGTTTTCCGCTCACCGGAAGTGCCAGAAGGTAGCGGCGCCTATTCGGCGCCGCTGTCGAACCGCCGACCGCGATCCCCATCTTCCGCGCCTTGTCGGCGAGGCTCTGCGAGACGCCCGAGCCGGGGAAGGCGATGACGCCGATGGGCAGCGCTTCGAGCATCTGGTCGTTGCGCTTGAAGGGGTACGGCGTTCTTGTTGCGAGCTGAGTGGTAGGCAACACGGACGCTTCCCGATACGGGTTTCCAGCTTACCTCCATCAACCGTCAGCGGCGACTTGCGGGCCGGCTTGCGACCCGTAGCAATTTCCTGAAGCGCGGGCATTCGAGGTGGGATGGTGCGGGGCAATCGGCCACATGCCTGAGCATATCGCGGAGAACGGTCAGATCCCGGATCTGATTGTCTATCTCATCGGCGCGGGCGTGCAGAGTTTGTCGCGGCAGTTCGACGACGCCCGCTTTACCGAACATCGCCGCAATTTCCTTGAGAGAGAAGCCGGCCTTTTTGCCCAGAGAAATCAGCGACAATTGCCAGATCGTCTCCGGTCCGAACTGGCGGCGTAGCCCCCGTCGGCCGACGGAGGTAACGAGGCCGATCTCATCATAGTAGCGCAGGGCAGAGGCCGGCACGCCGGTGCGTTCCGCCACCTCGCCGATGTCGAGAATTTCCATGCTTGACCTCAAGCGAACTTGAAGTGGCAGTGTGCCGCTTCAACGCGCAATCAGCAAGGACAAAGGCATGGAAATCAACGGTGCGATCACGCAGGCCCGAAGCCCGCATCTCGGCGTCGCGGCCCTCGCCATGGCGATATTATTGGCCTCGCTGGGGATCAGCATCGTCACCGTGGCCTTGCCCACTTTGGCGCGCGATTTCGCCCTGCCCGTGACCGGCGCCCAGTGGGTCGTTCTGGCCTACCTGCTTTCGGTGACCGTGACCATTGTCATGGCTGGACGGCTGGGTGACCTGATCGGCCACCGGCGCGTGCTCCTTGCCGGGCTGGTGATTTTCGGGGCGGCCTCCGCGTTTTGCAGCATTGCACCGACCATCGTTATGCTGATCGCCGCGCGGGTCACCCAGGGCGTGGGTGGCGCCATTCTCATGGCCCTGCCGGTTTCGATTATCCGTGAGGCAGTCGTGAAGGAGCGAACCGGATCCGCCATGGGGCTGCTCGGCACCATGTCCGCCATCGGAACCGCGCTCGGACCGTCTCTCGGCGGGGTTGTCATCGCCTGGTCGGGGTGGCGGGCGACGTTTCTCATCCTTGCCCTGATGGCTCTCGTGGCCTTGATCTTCGCAGCGCGGGCGCTCCCCACAGACCGGATCGGCCAGCGCGGGGAACGTAAAAGTCTCGACTTGCCGGGCGCACTGGTTCTCGCGCTCACGCTGGCGGCGTATTCCTTGTCCATGTCCGGTGGCGGGAATGGCTTTTCGATCACGAGCGCCCTGCTGCTGGCCGGCGCGGCGCTGGGCGTCGTTGTCTTCGTTGTCATGGAGCACGGCAGGGAAACGCCCCTCTGATGGCGACGCTGGTGGTCGGGCCATTTTATCTGACCTTCGCCTTGCACCTGAACGAAGCCCTCGTCGGCCTGGTCATGGCGGTCGGGCCGGTAATGGCTGCGCTATCCGGCGTTCCAGCCGGGAGGATTACTGACCGGTTCGGGGCCGGACGCACACTGATTGTCGGCCTGGGGCAGATGGTCATCGGCCTGCTGTGTCTTTCCGTCTTGCCGGATGTTTTCGGCGTGGCGGGCTATATCCTGTCCCTGATGCTGCTGACGCCGGGTTTTCAGCTTTTTCTGGCCGCCAACAATACGACGGTCATGCTGACGGCCAGGGACGACCAGCGCGGCATGATTTCCGGCCTGCTGGGCCTGTCACGCAATCTCGGCTTCATGACCGGCACGTCAGCCATGGGAGCGGTTTTTGCCATGGCGGCCGGCACGCCGGATATCGTAGGGGCCGCGCCCGAGGCCATCAGCGCCGCATTTGCGACAACGTTCCAAATGGCGGCAGGCCTGATGGCATTCGCCATCCTGCTGGCCGTTCTTGAGCGCGGTCCATCGCGATAAGCGGGAGGAGAACGGCGCCTATTTGGCGCCGCCCTCGCCGAACCGCCACACCGCGATCCCCATCTTCCGCGCCTTGTCGGCGAGGTTCTGCGAGATGCCCGAGCCGGGGAAGGCGATGAGGCCGATGGGGAGCGCTTCGAGCATCTGGTCGTTGCGCTTGAAGGGGGCTGCGTTCCGATGGCGGGTCCAATCGGGCTTGAAGACGATCTGCGCCACGCCGCGATTGTCGGCCCAGCAGGCGGCGATCTTTTCGGCGCCTTTCGGCGATCCGCCATGGATGAGCACCATATCGGGATGCTTGGCGCGGGCCTTGTCGAGGGCATCCCAGATGCGGGCGTGATCATTGCAGTCGACGCCGCCGGTGAACGCGATGCGCGGACCGGTGGGCAGCAGCGGTTCGGTCTCGGCCCGCCGCTTGGCGGCGATGAAGTCGCGGCTGTCGATCATGGCCGCCGTCATCGTCCGCCGGTTCGTCATCGAGCCGGTGCGCGGCCGCCAGGCGGAACCGGTCGCAGATTCGAACTGGACGGCGGCAAGGTCGCGGAGGCTCTCGAAGGCGTCGCGGCGTTCGAGCAATGCCTCGCCACAGGCAATCAGGCGCTCGAGTTCGACCGATTTGACCTCCGAGCCGTCCTGCTCGCTTGCCAAGCGCCGCTGCGTCATCTCGTTGTCGTCGAGCAAGCGGTCGAGCCAGCCGATGCGGCGGTGGAAAAGATTGGCGAAGCCCCAGAGGACGTCATCGAGATCGTCATCCAACGCCGTATCGGCCATGAGGGCAATGAGGGCGGCTGCGGCGGTCTCGATCTCCTGCTCGGCACGGTCGGCTTCGGGCAAGGTCAGGCGCTCCGGATCGTCCGGGCCGGGACCGGTGCCGTGAAGCGCCATTTCGTCGAGGACATGGGCGGTTGGCGATGCCGCGTGATGGGGTTCGATGGCGTCGTCGGTGAAGAGGTTGTGCAGCATGGGGCTGTCTCCCGGTTCCGAGGCCGCGTCCGTCGCGGCCTTTCCGGGGATCGCCCGCCAGCGCCAAGGGGCGGCTTTGCACCCGCCGGGCCGCAACGAAGTGGAGGACGGCCGCAAGGCCGTTGCAAAGCCGGCCGGCGCTGGCAGATCCCTCTCTTGGAAAGGCCGTGGCGCGGCCCCTTGCGAACCGGAAGGCCGGCCCCGATGCCGCTCCTCGCCCGTCCGGCGCTGACGGACTTCACATGCATCGCCTCTGCTCATCCGCGACCAGGAAACGTTGAACATCGTCCGGAGCGAGTTGCTCGGCGAGCCATGCCCTGAGCCGGTCCGGGCCGAGCGTCAGGAGATCGGCGTTGAAATCCTCTGTCCTCGGGGCGAGCGCGCGGATGTCGATATCGTCGGCTCTGGAGCGGGCGTGCAATCGTTCCACCGCGAAACGCCCGGCCTGATCATTGTCGCGGGCGACATAGACACGGCGCAGCCCGACCGGCAGGATCAGGGCAGCGAGGTGGGCGGCGGAGAGTGCGGCGGCGACCGGCATGGCGGGTATCACGGTCTTGAGCGCCAGCGCCGTTTCGATGCCTTCCGCCGCCGTCAGGACGTCGGAGGCAACGCCAAGCCGGACCGCGTTCCCGGCGAGATGTCCCATGGCGCGGCGGGGCTGATCGAGAGGCGCCTTGCCGCCGCCAGGATCAAGCCAGGTGCGATGCACGCCAGTGATGGCGCCGCCCTGATCGGTGACGGCGGCGATGAGCGCCGGCCATATCTCGCGCCCCACGGGCTCGCGATAAAGGCAGCGCGGATGAAAGCGCAGGACGGAAACGTCCGCAGGCAGAATGATGCCGCGGCTTTGGAGATAGCGTTCCGCCAGCGTGCCTTGGATCGGCTTCGACGCGGCGAAGAGCCGCCGCGCCGCTTCGGAAGAGTTCGTCGGCACGGGCGGGGCGACCTGGCGGATCGGCGGAACCGGCAGGCTGAGGAATCCCCGCGCCTCATCGAGCGCGGCGCGGAAGCCGAGGCCGCGATTGAGGGCGATGAGGTCAAGAAGATCGCCATGTGTTCCATCAGCGGCATCGCAAAACTTGCCGGCACGTTCGCCGGAAAGGCGGACATAAAGACTCCGCCCCGGCGTTCCCATGACATCGCCGCAGATCCAGTATCGGCCCTGGCGGCGACCGTTCGGCAGGTAATAGCGGCACACCGCCTCGGCCTGTTCGCCGAGACGGCGCGCCAGATCGGCGGCGCGGGACATAAGTCACCCCCGATCCACGATTTCGGTGAGCGGCCAACGGTCGGTGAGACTCTCGAAAATCGCCTTGCCGGATTCGCCCACGGGCACGAACAGCCGCAGCTTCCAGGAGATGATCTCACTGAACAGACCGCGCGCTTTCAAGGCATCGACCATGCCGGAGGTGAAGCCGGTGAGTTCGATGCGGTGTTCGTTCATCACCCGCACGCGGCGCAGGCTGAGACCGTCGACGAGATGCACCGTGACCTTGCCGTCGTTGACGAGGCCCCAGGCATCCGCCGCCGACATCTGCGGCGCATCGATGCCGAGATTGCGGCAAACCGCTTCCGCCTCGACGGGCGACAGCATGCGGCCGATGATGCGCTCGCCATCATCGGTTTGGAGGCGATAGACGCGGGCGTTGGTCTCCGGAAGACGCCGCCAGATCGGCAGCAGGAGGCCGGTGACGAGGTGGAACGTGCTCGTCGAGAATTCGGGGATTCCGGCGATCTCCTTTTCCCATGCGGCGATAAACTCTTCCCTCTCCGCCTCCTTCCAGTGCGTGGCGGCGAAGTCATCGACGCTCATCGTGTCGCGCTGCATGGGGCGGATCAGCCGCACGCGGCGTTCCATGCTACCATCGTCGTGCATCAGGCTCGGCGCAGAGGTTTTGACAGAAGCCCGGCCCGAGCGCTCATTGACCAGAAGCTTGCCATCGCGGATCGTTAAGGCTTCATCGACGGAAAGCGGCTGATTGCGATCTTTCCGCTGGACGGTGAACAGCCGCGTCTCGGCTCCGCTGTCATGCTGCCAGACGGTACGCCGGTCGGTGACGATCAGGCTTTCGGCGCGGATCGTCTCCAGCCCGACATCATGGATGCCCGCTGCAATCGCCGCCTCGATGCGGGCGTTCAAAGTCTCCTCGAACGCCGCGAACAGCGTGTTCTGCATGGCGATGGGCAGCGCCAGCAGCCGGTTGAGGAACGTCGTGATCGGCGGCAATTCCTCTTTCAGCGCTCCGCCTTCGGAGGTGAGCGAGAGGCCGGTCATTTCCTCGAACTGCGTCAACGAGCAGCCCTGAATGGCGCCCTGCGCCAGCCAGTAATAGAACTGCCTGAGCGCCGCGCGGGCCTGATTGCCTTCGAGATTGTCCTCGGCGCGGAACAGCCCCTGGCCGCCAGTCTGGCGCTGCCCGCGCGTGATGGCGCCGAGGGTGTCCAAGCGGCGGGCAATCGTCGAAAGAAAGCGCTTCTCGGCCTTCACGTCCGTGGCGATGGGGCGGAACAGCGGCGGCTGCGCCTGATTGGTGCGGTTGGAGCGGCCGAGGCCCTGGATGGCGGTGTCGGCCTTCCAGCCCGCTTCGAGCAGGTAATGGACGCGCAGGCGCTGATTCTTCGCGCCGCGGTCGGCATGGTAGGAGCGGCCCGTCCCGCCGGCGTCCGAGAAGACTAGGATGCGCTTCTCGTCATCCATGAAGGCCTGCGTCTCCGCAAGATTGGCCGAGGGCGGACGGTTCTCGACGCACAGGCGATCGCCCTTGCGCACGATCCGCCGCGAGCGGCCAGTCACCTCGGCGACCTTGTCAGTCCCGAAGCGATGAATGATCTGGTCGAGGCTGCCTGGCACGGGATCGAGCGAGGCGAGACGCTCTATCATCCGGTCACGGGAGGCGACGGCCTCGCGGCACCGGATCGGGTTGCCCTCGGCATCGAACGCGGGGCGCGAGCGCAGATTGCCGTCCTCGTCGGTATAGGGCTCATAGAGCTGCGTCGGAAAGGCATGCTGCAAATAGGTGAGGATCACGTCGCGGGGCGACAGATCGACGTTCAGGTCCGCCCATTCCTCGGCTGGAATCTCGGACAGACGGCGATCGAGGATCGCCTCACCGGTAGAGACCAGTTGCACGATGGCGGCGTGTCCCGCCGCCATATCCGCCTCGATGGATTTGATGAGCGTGGCGGTCTTCAGCCCCGAAAGCAGCGCGGCGAAGAAGCGCTGCTTGGCGCCCTCGAACACCGACAGCGCGGCGGACTTCGCCTGGCCGTTGAGGGTTTTTCGCTCCCCGGTGACGTTCGAGGCTTCGAGGGCGGCGCCCAGGTTGGAATGGATCACCTGGAACGCTTCAGCGTAGGCGTCGTAGATTTCCACCTGCGCCGGGGTGAGATTGTGCTCGACGATCTCGACCTCGACGCCCTCATAGGACAGCGACCGCGCCGTATAGAGGCCAAGCGCCTTGAGGTCGCGGGCCAGGACCTCCATCGCCGCCACGCCGCCAGCCTCGACGGCCTGGACGAACTCTGCCCGGTTGGCGAAGGGGAAATCCTCGCCGCCCCACAGGCCGAGCCGCTCGGCATAGGCGAGGTTGCGCACGTCGGTGGCGCCAGTGGCGGAGACATAGACGATGCGAGCGTCCGGCAAGGCGCGCTGCAGGCGCAGGCCGGCACGACCTTGTTGGGAGGGAAGTTGTTCGCCGCGCTCACCCTTGCTGCCGGCGGCGTTGGCCATGGCATGGGCTTCGTCGAAAACGATCACGCCGTCGAAGCCGTCTCCCAGCCAGTCGATGACCTGGCGCAGGCGCGGCTCGTTGCGCAGGGTGGCGTAGGTCACGAACAGCACCCCTTCCGACAGCCGGACCGGCGTGCCCTGCTTGAAGCGCGACAGAGGCTGGACGAGCAGTTGCTCCATGCCGAGCGCCGACCAGTCGCGCTGCGCGTCCTCGATCAGCTTGTCGGACTTGGAGATCCACACCGCCTTGTGGCGGCCCTTGATCCAGTTGTCGAGGATGATGCCAGCAACCTGCCGGCCCTTGCCGCAGCCGGTGCCGTCGCCCAGGAACCAGCCGCGGCGGAAGCGTATGGCGTCCTCTGCATCTTCGGGCGCGGCATGGATATTGTCGAAGGTCTCATCGACCGTCCACGATCCGGCGAGATGCCCGGAATGCGCCTCGCCGGCATAGATGACGCTCTCAAGCTGAGCGTCGGAGAGGATGCCACTCTTTATTATATGCACCGGAAGATGCGGCCGGTAGGAAGGGTGCGGCGACGCCACCGAGGCCATGGCCGCCGACTGCACCAGCTTCGTAGGATGCGGCTTGGCGCCGGGGATATGGATCGATTGCAGGGCGTAGCCTTCGTAGAGCGCGTCGGTCAGGTCGGCGCCCTCGGCTGGCTTCCACTCGATGGGCTCATAGGTGAGCTCGACGGCATCGGGCGCCGCAGAAATAACGGGCTGCGGCCCGCGCGCGATTGGCGCGGCCTTGCGTGCAACAGCGACCTTCGCCGATCTGCCGAGTCCGATCTCCCCGTCCACCTCCAAGCGAGACGGCAGATGTTCGATGAGGCGGGCGAGCAATTCGGCGGCGTTCTCCGCGCGCGGCAAAACCGGCGGCGAAGCCGTTTCGAGCGACTTGTCGATGACGGTGAGGCGCGTGTCGAAGGTGGTCCCGTGCTTGTAATAGACGGCGCCGTCCACGACGCAGGTGAAGCGCACCGCGCCGTTCAGCTTATCGACGGGGAAATTGTGCCCGGTGATGGCAACCAGCCGGCCGCCCTGCGGCAGCCGCGCCAACGCCGAACGCACGTGATGGAAGTCCGCGTCGGAGACGCGCCCCTGCACGTGGAGCGCCGCCGAGAAGGGTGGGTTCATGAGAACGACCGACGGAGCGATATCGTCCGCCAGCCGGTCATCGATGCTGGCGGCATCATGTGTGCTGACCAGGCTGTCCGGGAACAGCCGCCGGAGGAGCGCAGCCCGCGTCGCTGCGATCTCGTTGAGCGCCAGCCGCGCGCCCATAATCTCGGCGAATACGGCAAGTATCCCCGTGCCAGCGGACGGCTCCAGCACCGCATCGTCGCCGGTGAGGCCCGCCGCGATGATGGCCGCATAGGCAAGCGGCATGGGTGTGCTGAACTGCTGGAACTCCTCGGACTCCTGCGTGCGGCGGGTGTGGGTGGGAAGACGCTCGGCGATGCGGGAAAGCATGGCGAGCTGTGCGGCGGGCGAGCCCGCCGTCTCCCGCATGGCGCGACCATATCTGCGGAGGAACAGCACCTGCGCGGCTTCGCAAGCTTCGTATGCAGCTTTCCAGGTCCAGAAACCCTCGGCGTCCGAACCGCCGAACGCTTCCTCCATCGCCTGCCGCAGGACGCGGGCCTCGATGAGAAGGCCGCGTTCGAGACCGGTGAGAATGCGCTCCGCCGCCTTGAGGATGCAGGCGGCCTCTTCTTCGGGCGCACGGACGGGTGCGGCGACGGTCACCGCCGCCGCTGGCGTCATCAGATTCATGAGATTGCTCCGGGATTGAGGTTTCAGGAAAAGGCCGCGGCAGGCTCTCTCTTGCCCGCTCCCGGCCTACCCTCATCCCGGTCCGCTCTCACTCTGGCGGCCGGTAAGCCTCGTAGGGATTCTTCTCCGCCAGGTCGCCGTTTTCGGCGGCACGCATGAGGGTCTGGAAATTGGCGCGGATGTGGTCAGGGATCATGACGCCACCCTCCCTGTGAGGAGGCTGGCGGGATCGTCGCAGAGCGCGTGGCGATCGGGATCGATGACGAAGCCGAATTTGCCGCGCTGGTCGTATTCCTGATTGGACACAAGATAGCGCCGCTCGGCGGAATCGGGCTTGCCCCATTGCCCGCGTCGGCCGCCTATTGTGGCGATGCACTCGACCATGCCGGGATGCTGGTCCGACCTGATCGCGCTGATGACGATCCAGTCGTTGGCGTGGCGTTCAAGGAACAGCCGCTCGTCTTTGACGTGGGATTCGCCGGGGGCAAGGATAACGCCTGCGACAGTCTCGTATTCGTCGGGATACCATTCCTTCAGCGTGCGGATGGCCGCTTCGCGGTCCTTCTCGGAAAAGACTTCGGGGAAGGTGAAGGCGACTTTCGCCCAGGCGCAATCCTCTTCGTAAAATCCGTCTCTCTCGCGCAGAGCAGGATGAACCTTGGCGTTGCGCTCGCGGTCGAGCTTGTAGCCGCCATGCGACGGTGTGCCGTAGAAGACGATGCCCTCGGCATAGACCTTTTCATAGTCGGCTTTGCCCCATGGGGTGTAGGCAGGGTTGGTCGGGTTCGGCATTTCGACCTCCAGAAATGGGCGAAGCCCGGCCCCGCGCGGACATTCCGCCTTACGGGGACCGGGCTTAAGTGAATGGATTTGAGAGAGCAGCCGCTTATTCGGCAGCGGTGAGGAAAGCCGGAAGTTCGGCGGCGGCGGAAGACTCCGATGGCGAGGCATCCGGCTCCGGGGACCCCGGTTCGCCCGTGACCACTACGGTCTCGACGCCGGGCGTGCGCAGCGGCTCGGGCAGCCAGCCGGTATCGGCCAGAAGGCGCTCGGCCTGCTCGGCCATGTCGGACTTCTTCAGACCTTCGATGAGCTCCGCCATGCCGGCGCCTTTGGCCTCGGTGACCGCCTCGAGGATGCGAGCCTTCGGCACGCGATTGAAGTAGTTCTCCACCGTCGGCTTCCACCCGGCTGCGGTCATGTCGAGCGAAACCGCGCAGGCGAGTTGGTCGGCATGATGCCGGCGTCCCTGTGTCCGGTTCCACGGCTCATGCACTGCGTTAACGGTGAGCGATACGCAATGGGCGAAGAGCGCCATGCGGCTGTCGTGGTCGAAATCGCAAAGGAACTCCCAGAGTAGGTCGGGCTCGTCGGGAAGTTGCTTTTCCCAGTTGGCGTGCCGCTCGTCGATGGCCGTCGCCGACAGGCTCTCCTTCAGCCCCGGCCCCTGAACGGTCGGCGTTGAGCTTTCCGCGCGAATCTCCAGGCAGCTCGCCGTCGGATAACGCCAGAAGGTCTGGAGAACGAGGGCATGCAGCGCGGCGAGGAAGGCGATGTCCGGATCGCCGGCCACCGCATCGCGCAGGGCGAGTGTCCGATGCGCTGTCAGTTCCATGACCAGGCGCTCGGACAGCGGCTTCAGGCCGTCTTCCTCACCATCCGCGTCGGCGTCGGAGGAATCTGCGTTCGTCGGATCCTGACTGGATGCAAATTGCGTGCCTTCGACGGAACTTGGCGATGCTGCATCGACATCGCCCCTTGCTTCGCTAGCATCACCCCGGTCGTCCGCGACCGGTGCTTCGTCCTCGGGACGGACATAGCCGCGCTCGATCTTCAGCCGGCCGTCGCTGTCGATGGAGACGAACGCGCCAGCGCGGGCGACCTCTTGCGCGTCGTAGATGACGGGCCGATTCTCGAAGGCATCGAGTGCCGCCTCGATCTCGGCGAGACGCCGGTCGACCTCTTCGGGCAGGTCCTCGTCGCTCTCCTGGAAGTAGCGCTGTTCGATCTCTTCGAACTCCGAGCGCAGGGCTTCGCGGCGGGCGTGCTCCTCGTCGGACAGCGGCTCCGTTTCGCCCATGACGCGGCGCAGGCCGGCGGTGTGGCCATAGGGGAAGTCCGGAGCGACCTCGATCCACTTCCAGCCTTCGGCCTTGATCGTCTTGGCCTCGGCCGCGAGCTTCTCGGTGACAAGCTTCTCCAGCAACGTGACATCCTGGAGCCAGCCTTCGTCATTCTGCGAGAACAAGTCGCGCAGCACGATGCCGCGGGCTTCCTCGTAGGCTGCGAGCCCGACGAAGCGGGCGCGCTTATCAATGGCGCGGACGGTGTTTTCCGTCAGCAGCTTGCGGATGTAATAGGGCTCCTTGTTGTAGCCGCGCTGCACGGTTTCCCAGACCTGCTCCTGCCGGGCATGGTCGTCGGAAATCGTGAAGCTCATGAGCTGTTCCAACGACATCTCGTCATCGGCATAGACTTCCAGCAACCTAGGCGACACGCTGGCCAGCTTCAGCCGCTGCCGGACGATCTGCGGCGTCACAAAGAAGCGGGCGGCGATCTCCTCCTCGCCGAGGCCCTGCTCCTTGAGCGACTGGAAGGCGCGGAATTGATCCAACGGGTGGAGCGATACGCGCTGGCAGTTTTCGGCCAACGAATCTTCCTCGAGAATGCCGTCCACTCGCACGATGCAGGGGATCGGCGCGTTCTTCGCCAGCCGCTTTTGCTTGACCAGCAATTCCAGCGCCCGGTAGCGCCGTCCGCCGGCCTGCACCTCATATTTGTCGGTGGGCTGACCTTCCTCGCCGATCACCGCCCGCACGCTCAGAGATTGCAACAGCGTGCGCCGGACGATGTCCTCGGCCAGTTCCTCGATCGATACGCCAGCCCGCACCCGCCGGACGTTGCGGCTCGACAGCACCAGTTTGTCAAACGGAATATCCCGGGACTGGGAAAGGGAGATTTTCTTGGGGTTTGCCATATCGGTTCTCCGTGACGAGCCGGAGAAAGCCCTCTTTCCCCAACCAGGCTCGTCACGAAGACACCCACTTCCCTCTCCCTCTTCAGGCCGCCGCCCCCGCCGCTTCCTCCAGGTCGAGGTTGTAGACCTCCGCCCCGGCTGCGGCGTAGACGCGGGCGACCACGACCAGCGGGGCATAGGAGAACGCGCCCCATGGTTCAGGCTCGGGCGTACCGCCCACGCAGATCATCGGCCCGGAGATAGCGAGCCTGACCACCTTGTCGAAGTCGACACAGCGGCTGTCGATCACCGCAAGTCCGGCGGCGATGGCCTGCTGTTTCACGGCGTCGCAGTCGTAGCCGGACAGGCTGCTCTGGCCGCCATACTCATTCAGGTAGTGCAGACTGAACCCTCCGCGGCCGAGCTTCAGATGGCCGCCCGGCGTGGCGAGGGCCTTGGCGATGGTGGCGCTGTAATTGCGATCGTGCATCGATGTTCTCCGCGACGGGCGGCCCAGAACCGTTCCGGACCTGGCAACCCGTCACGGGCGAAAGGGCCGCTCTCGAACTTGTCGAGAGCGACCCTTTCGGCGATCAGGCAAAACAGGTCACACGCCGCACATGCCGTCACATTCGTCGGCGAAGAGGTCGAGTTGTCCCTTGTTCGCCAGCGTGTCGAGATCGGCCTCGTCGAGCGGCACGCAGGAGCGATGGAGATACACCTCGCCGCGCAGATTGCGGAAACCGGTGCGGATCAGCCGGTCGATGGCGACAGCATCGGCGAAGCCGTCGGGATCCTCCTCGCGCATCTGCCGCCACATGACGTCGGAATGATACGGACATCCGATGCAGGCGCTCTTGGGCGGCATGGAATAGCCGTGCCGTTCCAGCCAGCGCAGGCAGTCGCGGCGCGCCATGCCCCAGTTCGATGAGGGGCCAGCGGTTCACCTGCCAGGGCTCGAAGGACATTTTCATACGCACGATCTCGTCCAGGGAGATACCGATCCACTGTTCAACGACGGGGCGGCCCGGCGAGCGTTTGCCCGTGAGCCCGACCAGCTCACGCACCTTGCGGCGGATCGGCACGATCTTCAGTTCCTTGGTGCACTGCCGGCGGATCATGCCGACCTTGCCCGATGCGGATTTGGTGAAGGCGGGGATCGAGGCCCAGCGCTCGCCCTGCGCGCCGCGGACCAGCCCGTCGCGGATGTTGCCAGCAGTCACGATATGCACTGGGAACGGCAATACATTCGGCAATTTAAGCCAGGCGAGATGCTCATAGACGGCCTTCGACTCCCAGCCGGTGTCTGCGAAGATGGCGCAGTCGGGCATCGGCCCGACCTCGCCGTGGGCGGCCATAAGGGCCAGGGTGGTAGACTGCACACCGGCGCCGAGCGAAGGCGCTCGGAGCCTGATGGTGGAGATGTCGGTCGGCGGGGGAAACAGCGCGTTCATGGCTACCCTCCTACCTGCTGCCGGCGCCGCCATTCGGCGGGCGGATCGAAGGTTCCGTTCCAGATGCCGCGGCGCAGAAACCGGGCCGTGCCCTCGTCGCTTGTGTAGTTGTAGAGACGATTGGCGTCGCGATCGGCAACCGCCCAGCCGTTCTTCGCCACCCAGCTACTGATGTCGTCGCCACCGGCGTAGCAAACAGATACGAACCGGCCATGGGCATCGCGCGTCGTTCCCTGCCAGACTTCGCAACTGACCTTTCGGCCTTCGAGAAATTTGGTAAGCGCGGCGGCGGCCTCTCTGCCGCAAGGCCATGTCGCGCTATCGCGACGGCGGCAGCGCTGGTCGATCTCCACGGCATCGACGCCGTAGAGGCGATGCTTCTCGCCGCCCACTTCGATTGTATCGGCGTCGATCACATTGGCCGGGCCGGAATGCTCCTCGTCGAGCGCGGGCCAGAAGGACAGACAGGCGAAAAACACGATGCCGATGACGGCGGACAGGCGGACGAACTGGAACATGGGAGGTCTCCTCACGGGTTGCGGGTGGGCCGGTGTTCTCTCGCCGGCTTCAGCCCTTCACCCGTCAGAAGCCCCTCTTTCCCTCTGTTTCCCGCCTCAGCAGTCCCAGGTAGCCGCCGCTGACCATCTCCTCCGCCTCGCCGACAAGTCGTTGCATGCGGGAGCGGTAACCGGACTCCCAGAGCTCGCGCGCCGCCATCTCCCCGAAGATCGCCGCCGCAACCTGCCGCCGGCTCGCGCCCGCCATTTCTCCGTCCCAGGCGCGCAGCATCATCGCCCAGCGCCTGACCCGGCGCTCCGGCGGAAAGAGGCCGCGCGGCAGACGGCCGAGGCGGCAAAGCCCGCACAGGCGTTGCAGCGTCAGAACCTTCGCCTCCATGTGCCGGAGACCCGACAGCAGGTAGCGAAGGCACACCGGGCCATCGAGAACACTGCCTGCCGTCACCATCAGTTGGAGATGGCGCAAGCCATCGCTGAAAAGCACGTGCTCGGATCCGCCGCAGCACAACACGGTCGTCATTGACGCAAAGCATCGGATGTCGAAGGCGTCGGTGTGGCCGGGTGCAATGGGCTGCGCTTCCACGACGAGCACCGATGGATTGAGATCGGGCAGCCAAAAGACGTCCGTAGCCGGCAGGGCAACGCCAGTGGTGAAAGAAGACGCCCCAGTGTTCGAACGGCCCCGGATTCTGGATACGGAGGACTCGGGGCTGAGCGGCCTTCAGCCGGGGCTCGGTGGCGGACGGACGGAGTGGAGGCGACACCTGTGGCAGCCCACCGGCAGCCGTGGCGAAGTCGGGATTGCGCTTGAGCCACTCCCAGGCCCAACCGGCCCGGTCCAGGTCGATGAGGGGTTTGTAACTTTCGGGATCGCGCCAGTCGGCGCGCGGACTTATGCCGGGGACGGTCTTCTCCTTGGACATGGGGCTTGTCTCCTCCCATGAGGCCATCCGGCCGTAGCGGACGCGGCGCGGCCATTTGACGATCCGTCGCACAGCACCTGGAACAAGCCGCCTCCTGCCAGGTCGATGTCACTGGCGGGAGGTCGCCGACGACATCGATTACTATCGATAGTTGAGACACGGGTTGGCTTCCGTGTTTTCGCGGCGTCTTTCAGGAAATCGTTACAATATTCGCAACATCAGACCTGGATAGATCTGCAAACTACAGAATTTTATTAAAGTACAAATGAACTCGGGCAGAGATAACAAAACCCGAGATTGCCACAGTTGCACCGTCCTCATCACAAAGTTGCCACAGGATCATCGATTTTGAAACACACACTCTACCGGGAATGGAACTTGTTAAAGGCCGGCAACCCGCTATCGGCCGAGATATCAATTTTCAGGCGATGGAGATTGCGTCATGGCCGAAACCACTCTGGTCGATTTCACGTCGGAAATTGCGTCCCCGGTACTGTCTGTCACGCGGCGCATCGCCCGCAACGGCATTGTCGTCAGCCGATGCGATATCCCGATCAATCCCGGGACACAGATCGTCACGGCACAGTTCGCCCTCTTCATGCATGAAAGCGAACCGCTGGATCTCATCTGCCGTCTGCCAGAAAGCCGCCGCATCGAGAAGCATTCGGTCGCTGCAGGGCACTTCCATTTGAGCCCGGCCGATCGGGCCGCCCATGTCGGCTGGACAGCCGACAAGCAGTCCTTCGTCATTGCCATGGAAAATAGCTTCATCGAACGCACGATCGGCAACGCCTTCGACGGGCGCGTGCCCGAGATCAGAGGTAGGGCGGCGCTCCGCGACCCGGCGGTCGAGGAGCTGATAGCCTGCCTCAGGCGCAGCTTGATCGACGATAGCCGCTGCGGCGGGCTCTGCCTGGACCTCGTCGGTACCTCGCTCGCTCTGCGCTTGTTTGAAACCTATGGCGAAAACGGTAGGCCGCCGCCGTCGATCCGGGGCGGTCTCGGCGCCTCGCGCCGGCGGCGGATCGTCGACTTCATCGAGGCGCATCTGGACGAAGATATCGGGCTCGCAGCGCTCGCCGCGGAAGCAGGACTCAGCCCGCATCATTTCGGCAAGGCGTTCAAGACGACGTTTGGCAAGCCTCCTTGCCGCTACATCACCGAGCGGCGGATTCAGAAGGCGAAGGAGATGCTGCTGTCGGACGGCGCGTCGATCACGGAGATCGCGCTCGCCCTTGGCTTTTCCAGCCACAGCCATTTCACGGACGTGTTCCGCAAGATGACAGGGACGACGCCTTCGCTGTTCCGCAGGAATTGCACCTGACCGGAGACATTATACCAACGGGCGCTTCAATTGACTCGAAAGGGATTCCCCTTTCGGCGTTGATGTGATTCACCGTGGCAGGGAGAACCTGCCATGCCGAAGGTCGTTGAGGTCAAGCCGAGCTATACGCCTGCACAACTGCGTCGACTGGCGGCGTTGACGAAGAACGCGAGCCAGAGCCGCCGCCTTCTGTCGATTGCGGCTATTCTGGACGGAATGAGCCGGGCGGATGCCGCGAAGATCGGCGGCATGGACCGCCAGACGCTGCGGGACTGGGTGCATCGGTTCAACGCGCTCGGCCCGGAGGGGTTGAAGGACAATCGCCGTCGCGGAAATCCGCGCCGTTTGTCGTCGGAGCAACATCAGGAGCTGGCGGGCCTTATCGAGACCGGCCCGGATCGCGCAACCCATGGCGTAGTGCGCTGGCGCCGTGTTGATCTTCAGCGATTGATCGAGGAGCGCTTCGGCGTGGTCTATCATGAGCGGACGGTTGGCAAGCTCCTGAAGCACCTCGGCTTCTCGCACATCAGCGCCCGCCCGCATCATCCCGGGCAGGACGCCGGTGTGATGGAAGCGTTCAAAACTTCGCCTCGACGCTGAAAGCGCATCTGCCACCACGCGCACACGATCGAAAGATCGAAATCTGGTCCCAGGATGAGGCGCGCATCGGGCAGAAGAACGGCATTTGTCCGGCAATGGGCTCGCCGGGGAACACGCCCACGTCAACCCGCCGACCAGCGCTATGAAAGCGCCTACCTCTTCGGCGCGATCTGCCCGGCCCGGGGTGTCGGGGCCGGTCTTGCCATGCCTTTCGCCGACACCGAGGCGATGCAGCAGCATCTTTGCGAAATATCGTCCATGGTCCGACGAGGCGGCCATGCCGTTCTGCTGCTTGATCGCGCCGGCTGGCACACCACAGGCAGCCTGTGCTGGCCGAAAAACATCACACCGATCCTGCTGCTCTCGCGCTCGCCGGAACTGAATCCCGTCGAGCAAGTCTGGCAGTATCTGCGCGCCAACTTCCTCTCGAACCGCGTCTTCGAAACCTACGACGACATCATCGACGCGGCCTGCGAGGCATGGAACAGCCTCATCGCCATGCCCGACACCGTAACATCAATCGGAACCAGAGCATGGGCCGTTATCGGTCAATCGTGAGGGCCGCTGGTACTAATCGACATATGCCCGCGGGCCCCCGGCGCCATTCCGTATTAAGATAGGTGGAGCAGCACCGCGCACCCGACGCCCGGAGGCTGCCCTGAACGGGCGCCATGGATGTGCACGGCACGGAGGACGGGTGCATGGCCAAACTCGATCCCGAGATCGCCGACGATGTGCCGTGGGCGGACGAAATCACGTCCTATGACGAGGACCACTTCATCACCTACCTGCGCCTGCTGGACGCGGAGGCCGAAGGCGCAGACTGGCGCGAGGTCGCCCGCATCGTCCTGGATCGCGATCCAGAAGCTGAACCCGACCGAACCCGTCACTGCTGGGAATCCCACTTCCAGCGCGCCCGTTGGATGACCGAGCACGTTTTCCGCTATCTACTCGATGCGGTGCGAGCCGGATAGGTATTCCGGATCATGTCGTCGGAGACCAACGCCATTTGGTCTTCGTGACCGCAAGCCTCACCACCACACTTGAGTACGGTGTCGGACAAGGCAAAAGGCCGCCTTTTTGCGACCTAAGTAATTGTTATATCTCACATTCTATTGAGTTATAACGAAAGTGGTTGCGGGGGCAGGATTTGAACCTGCGACCTTCAGGTTATGAGCCAAGCGGAAAGCCACTTTTGGCACAATCCGCCAACAATTCTCAATAAGCATATAATTGAAACGGCGGCATTTTCTGATTGAGCCCTTCAGGCTGTTGTTGAGGTTTTTTGCTTCTCAGTGTGCCAAAAGTGTGCCAAAAACGGTTTGGCGCATCCGCGCCGCTCCTCTCCCCCTCGTGTTCCCGAGGCATACCATGGCGACCATCCAGAAGCGTGAAGGCAAGAAAGGCCCGTCCTATCGGGTCATGGTTCGGATGAAGGGCTTCCCCGACCAAGTGCGCACCTTCAAGCGGCTGACGGACGCCAAACAGTGGGCGTCCGATACCGAAAGCGGCATCCGCAAGGGCGAGTTCAAGAACGTCGTCCGCACGGCCGCGACCAAGACGCTCCAGGACGTGATCGACCGCTTCCGCAAGGAAGTGTTCATCCACAGGGCGGAGAGCACCAAGCGGGCGGAAGGCTCCTTCCTCGCCTACTGGGAGAAGACCCTGGGGCAATACTCCCTCGCCTACATCACGGCCGACATGGTGAGCGACAAGCTCGCCGAGCTGGCTGCCGCCGGCGACGGTCGGCGGAAGCCGCCCGAGGAAGGCGAAGAGACCAAAGCCCCGAAGGCGGCACCAAAGCCGAAGAGCCGCAAGACGATGAAGCACTACCGCGACATGCTGGCGGTGCTGTTCAAGTACGCGGTCCAGTGGGGCTGGACGGGGTCGAGCCCACTGGATGGCGTGAACCGGATTACCAAGATCAGGAACGAGCGTATGCGCTATCTGAGCGATGCCGAGCGCAAGCGCCTGCTCGATGCCTGCAAGGCCAGCGACAACGAGCACCTCTACCCCGTGGTGGTGTTCGCGCTGTCCACCGGCGCACGGAAGAGCGAAATCCTCGGCCTGACGCTGGCCGATCTCGACCTCGACCGTGACACGGCTGTGCTCCGCGATACCAAGAACGGCGACACGCGAGCGGTGCCCGTCGTCCATCACCTGCGCGACGTGCTCGAAGGCCAGGTCGAGAAGGTCAATGGCGTCTACAAAGAGCTGGGCTCGCCGCCGGGGCCACGCTGGCTGTTCCCCCGCCGGGACGGCGAGGCGCCGATCGACATCCGCACGGCCTGGGAGAACGCGCGCGATACGGCGGAAATCGCCGATTTCCGCTTCCATGACCTCCGGCACTCGACGGCCAGCTACCTCGCCATGAACGGCGCCAGCCTCGTCGAGATCGCCGAAATCCTCGGCCACCGGACGCTCCAGATGGTCCGGCGGTATGCCCACCTGTCCGAGAGCCACGTCAAGGGGGTGGTCCGGGAATTGAACGAGAAGATGTTCTGAGGCATAGATTAGGCTTCCTGCTGTTTATAGGCCCCGAACCATGAGGAAAACATGGTGGATTACAGGGACCTCGCTACCGTGAAGCAGGTTGCGGCGGATTCGCCGGTCATCACGGAGCACACGTTGCGCTGGTGGATATTCCATGCGGAGACGAATGGACTGAAGCCCGCGCTGCTGAAGATCGGTGGCCGGGTCTACATCGACCGCGCCGAATTCAACAAGTGGCTGGAGGGCCAGCGCATGGCTCCGAAGCCGTTGAAGCCCGCGGCCTGACCGGCCCCTTTCCTCGACTGAAACCCCGCCGAAAGGCGGGGTTTCTTTCTCCATAACAACCTAACTTAGCACCGGCTTGACCGCATTTCGTTGACGCTCACGCATAGACTGAATCCATTCTTCCAGAGCCTTGATCTCATTTAGCAGATCATCAAGTGATACGGCTTCGGGATTCAACGCTTGTGCCGCCGAATGAAGATCTTCGGACAACCTTGCCTGCGCGGCCATCACGCGCTTCACGTCATCTTCCGTGAGAATGCCAAGTTTGAACATTGAGGTCGGCTTGACCTTGTTGTCGAACCTTTCAAGCACGGGGCGGATATAATCTGAGATTGCCTGCTCCCAGGCATCACGCAGTTGACCAATAGTGCCCTTACAGAAGATGGTACGCTGAGTATCTGTTAGGTTGTCGAAGCCCGGTTTCTCCGCTTTGAGCGATGACCGCAACGAGTTGCACATCTCAAGTCCAGATTTGGCCTTGTCCGGTAATTCGTTCTTAATGTAACCGGGCTTGTCCTGCTGCCGCCGAACATTGCGAAACGCGATGGATCGGTTTACCTTCTCCGCCTCGCGGCGAAGCTCATACAGAAACGCAAGGTCGTGCGTGAATACGATGACCTGGCGATGGTCCGCCTCTTCCACCAGCCGCGATGCGACCGCGCCTCTATGGATATGGTCAAGCGATGACATTGGATCATCGAAAACAATACCGGAGTAACGCTGCGCAGTGACCAGTTCGGCAAGGAACGCCGCGAGCGCAACGCAGCGGTGTTCACCTTCGCTGAATATCTCGCCGACCTTGGCGTCCGGCCGCTCCACCAACGCGACGCGAAAATAGGATACTGCTTGCCGGTCCTTCTCCTTGCGCAGTTCAACCGGCATGCGGGACAGCTTCAGCTTGTCAATCTCTCGCGCGAACCGACCGCGAAGCGCATCCGTCACCATGCGGTCCGACAGTTCTTTGTTCTTGTCGGTGATGGGCTTTTTCGCGGTCGCCTTGAGCGCCGTACTGATCTTCTCAATCTCCTTGAGGCGGGCGATTTGCGCCTTGATGTCGGGGAGCAGCGGCGCAAGGGCGGCGCGCTCCTTCAGCTCAAGGTATTCGGATTTCAGTTTCTTGTAGTCTTCGCTTTGCGTATTGGCGGAAAGTTGCGCGGCGCGCGTTTTGAGATCGGATGCGAGGGTCGAAAGCGCCTGGAGCGGATCAGCGCCAAGCGGCTTCGGTTCGCCATACGCCCTGACCATCGCCCGAAGCCGCCAGAGCACTACGACAAAAGCCCGACAAACTTGCTGCGCAAGCGACGCATCGCCGATTTCGGTGGCGAGGAACTTGCTAGATTTCAGAATATCGCCAGAGCGTAGCCTCCGCCCTTTCAGCTGTGTAAGGGCCGCGTCCAGCTTCGCACGCGCCGCCGCTTCATCAGCTTTGGTCGAGCTTTTGACAAACGACTCAAATGTCTGTTGGCGGGCGATTGCCTCCGCGCTGAGGGGCTGCTGGCAAAGCACGCAAAGCGTGTCCGGTTCGCTCGAAGGGAACGTCCTTCCGGGATAGGCGACGGTGTCCGCATAGGTGCGTGCAGCCTCCCATAGCTTTTGCCAAGCGGCTTGGCCTACCTCGGGCAACGGCGATGCGCTGAATAGCTGCTGCGACGCTACCGATGCGGCTTCCACGGCATCGCCATGCGCCTTGCGCAGCGTATTGATTTCAGCGAACGCCGCCGAACTCGTGGCGCCGATGAGAGCTTGAAGGGTGGTCTGGAGGCGCTCAACCTCTCCGCGCTGATTCTCCAGACGCGCCACAGCGCGCTTGGGGTCTTGAGCGAAGTCGGTTTCAAGCGTGGAGAGGCGCACACTTTCTTGCTCGCTAAGTTCGGCGAGCTTATCCAGCTGCGAGATGTTGGACTTGGCGCTTAACCCGAAAATATAGCTGCCGGCCGCCGTTTCCGTACTAAGCGTCGGGTTAGAAATCGCCAGCGGTACTTGGCCTTTGAGCGTTACAATCTTGCTGTCGAGGACTGCTTTGATACGGTCGGCGGCGTCAGCCAACGCTTCCAGTAAACGCATTGGCCGGGGGATGTAGGCGACCTCGTTTGTGCTCTCGACATGGATGCTGGCACTTCTAGAGTCAAAGATGCTGACGGATGGGAGGTCGCTGTGCGGCTCGCCGTCAGGCGTCCAACTGAACTGATCAGTGTTCGTGCCCCGCGCGAAGCATATCTCGGCAGACTGCGGCGTGTCGGTCTTGTCCTCTAAGTCCCTGTGGATTGAGAACTTTCCGTCCCGCGAACGACATGCGTGCTTCAGGACGCGAACGTAGCCCGACTTGCCCGAACCGTTATCGCCGTAAATCACCGTCAGCCCCGACGGCTCAAAGGATAGCTCTTGCTGGCTGGCCAGCGCGTTGATGGCAGTGGGGTTCTTTATCGAAAGAAGCGAAATCGGTTCCGCCGCGCTCGTTTCAGCCGCAATATGCGATTGCGAGATCGGCGCATGGGTGCGCGTCGGATCGAGGCAAAGCTCCGTAAGTTCTGCAATCGCCTGATCGTCGAGCGTTTCGCCTGTGACCAGCCGGCGAAGCGCATCTCTCTGCCAAGCAGGCCGTTTCTCCGCCCATGCCACAAGGTCCGCAAGAGCGGCCTTTTCGGTCAGAGGCGCGGATGGCGTGGCCGCGACGCTCATGCCGCCCGGCTCCCCGGTGAAGTGTCTGACGGCTTGTCGCTTTCAAGGAGAAAGCCGGAGCGCGTGGCCGCGTTAAGACAATCTGTCGCCGACGAAGCGGCGGCATTGAGCATCTTCTTCAGGCCCTCAAGCCTGTTACAGGCATTTACAAACCGCTGCTGAGTCTCAATGTCTTTTGGCACGGGTATTTTAATCTTAGATAGCTGTTCGAAATACAATCTGAACCGTACCGACCCCTTGGTTTTCAGGTTGATTTCGTGACGACCCGCCTCACTTCTCAAATAGTGATATACGTATTCAGGCAACAAGTCTGGTCCACAGCAGAAGACGACGTAGTCAGGGCTCGTGATACCTTGCTGCGTATCGTCACGAACGACGCCGATTGACCCGATATTGATACGCATGGGGTTGTAGGCAAGGTAATGCGTCCGTAGCACCTTGTATCGTTCAGGCGATTTGCCGATAGCCGTCTTCGGATTGGTAATCCCTTCTTCGGCAGACACGCCCAGGAGTTGCAGCTCGGGTGAATAGTCCTCACCGATCCGCTCGTCCGATTCATACGTGTGGCCACCAAGCAACTCCCACGGTGATTGCCTTATCAATTCCGTGACCTGCGCCAGCTCGGCTTTAATGGCATCGGCCTCGTCGGCATACGAGCGCATTTGCGCAGAGAGGGTTTCAAGGTCTCCCCGGTCAGCCAAAGAAATGAATTTTCGGCGAGGGTTCTTGATGTCGAGATTGAGATTTTCGTCGAGGTCATCCCGCCGAACAAGCCAAGAGGTATCCGTTTCCTGCCTCGACGCTATGAGCTTCTTGAGCGGCTCCATCCATTCGTAAAGCAAAGGCTTGGTCTTGCTGAGCGAGTAGCCGAGCGGAAGGGACGGCTCGCAATAGAGAATTGATTGTGTTGGTTCGCCGCGCTCAAAAAATATGACGTTCGATTGTATGTCAGTGTACGGGGCAAAAACATTGTGAGGCAGGCGCACTATCGCAGTGATATTGAAATCGCCAAGCAGCGTTTCGCGGATGCGCTTGGCAACACCTGGGGATGAAAGGCTGCCATGCGGCACGACGACGGCCGCACGCGCCGGGCGACCGGCGAGAGTCGGCTGGCGCTTGAGCTTGCGCATGATGAGTTGCAGGAACAAGAGCGCCGTTTCCGCCGTCTGGCGGTCTTCCGGGAAATTGCCCTGGATACCCTTCTCCTCCTCCCCGCCGAAGGGCGGATTGGTGAGGATCACATCGACGCGCTCTTTCTCGCCGATCTCGGAGAGCTTGAAACGAAGCGCGTTGCCGGGGTCGATCTGTGGCGCGTCCAGCCCGTGCAGCAGCAGGTTCATCTGGCAGAGCAGATAAGGCAGGGATTTGGGTTCGCAGCCGGCGATAGTGTCGTTTTGCAGACGCTTGCGGTCGGCGACGGTCTTCACCTGTTTTTCAAGGTGGTTATACGCCTCCACCAGAAAGCCGCCTGTGCCGCTGGCCGGGTCGAGGACGGTTTCGCCAAGGCGCGGGTCGGTGACTTCCACCATGAAGCGGACGACGGCGCGCGGCGTATAGAACTCGCCAGAATCGCCCGCCGCGTCGCGCATTTCGCGGAGCATGGATTCATAGAGTGCACCAAGGGTGTGAAGTTCGTCCGACGACGTGAAATGAATCCCGCCGACCTTGTTAACGATGTCGCGAAGCAGATAGCCGCTCTTCATGCGGTTATCGACGCCCTTGAACACGGTGGCTATCACGTCGCGTCGGTTGTCGCCGTTTGAACTGGACAGCGAGCGCAGATAAGCGAACAGGCCGGGGCCTTTCTTGCCGTCGGCGCGCACGGCTTCCTCGGCATTGATGAAGGAGAGCAATTCGTCGCCCGTGATTCCCTGCGGATCAGCGGCCCAATCGCGCCAGCGATACGGGGCTTCGATGGCGGCCTTGAACTTCTTGCCCGACAGCGCGGCTTCCTCTTCGCGCTGCTGCTCAAGATCGTCGAGGAATTTGAGGAACATGATCCATGTCAGCAGCGGCAAACGGTCGAGGTCGCCGTTCAGCCCCTTGTCCTTGCGCATGATTTTGCGGGCGGAGTTCAGCAGACTCCCAAGCATCTGGGCGGTCGTCATCGGTGCGGCGTCTGCGCCGTTCTTTTTCTTAGTTCGTGCCATAGAGCAATCCTTGCAGGTCGTTCACGGCCCGGCGAAGCTCATCGGGGCCGCCGAATAGCTTGATGATCTCGGCAGGCTGGCCGTGGGTTGAGATGGGCGGAACCTTGAGCACGTCCGGCAGGACAAACTGCGCGTCGCCGTGTTCCGCATATTTTTCCAGAAGCTCGTCGAGCACCTGACGCGCCTCGGGGGAAAACTTCTCGAAATAGTCCTTGCGCTCGGCTTTGAGGCGCTGTGCTCGCTCGCGCCGGGTGCGAAGCGGCGCGTTGAAGGCGAGATGGCAAAGCAGGTCGAAGGGGTCCGCATCGGTCTGCCCCGTCTGTTCGGCCAGCACGTCAAAGTCGATGCCGCGCTCGGCCAGCGCGGCGATAATCTCGCTGCGCTGGCCTGCGTCCGCCCATCGATTGCGAAGCTCGGCGGAGGTCGGCGCAAGCGAGCGAACGCTTTCGGCGGCATAGTCGGTGTATTTGACGACGCGAAGCTGCTTGCCGTTCGGATCAAGCTCGTGGACCAGATGGGCCACGACTTCGACCCGCCCCCCGTCAAAATAGAATTTGCGCGGCTCGCCGGTCGGCGGTTCGATCACGCCGGGCTCGCCTTCCTCCGGCGCGGCAGGCTCCGGTTCCTGCCCTTCGGGGACCGTTTCCGTCGTCGCGGTGGTTTCCCCGGCGTCGTTCACTTCTTCTTCCGTGATCCGGGCCGGATCGCCGTCGAAATCCGGGTCGGCGAACATGCGGGTTGCCGAGCCGGTGTAGTCGAGGATATTGAACCAGAGTTTGCCGTAGTCATCGCGCAGGCGTGTCCCACGTCCGATGATCTGCTTAAACTCGCTCATAGACCCGACAACGCGTGCCAGAACGACATTCTTGCACGTCGGCGCGTCCACGCCCGTCGTCAGCAGTTGCGACGATGTGAGGATAACTGGCGTCTTGGTTTCGAGGTCCTGGAAACGGGATAGATGCCCGCGCCCGATTGCGCCCTCGTCTGCGGTGACACGCGCCACAAGGTCCGGATATTGCGCCACAAGGTCGGCATTGAGATTGACCAGAGCCTGCCGCATCTCCGAGGCGTGTTCCTGATCGACGCAGAAAACGATGGTCTTGGCGAAGCGGTCGGTCTTTTTGAGGAAGTCGGTCAGGTGGCGGGCGATAGACTGCGTGCGGGCGCGCAGAGCGATGACCCGTTCAAAATCCTTGGTCTGGTACTCATCGTCGGGGATTGCTCGGCCAAAGCGATCCACCTCGTCCTTGCTGGGCCGCCACCCTGCCGCATCCCATTGGGTGACGACGCGATGAACGCGGTAGGGAGCAAGAAAGCCGTCGTCGATGCCCTGGCGCAGGCTGTATTCGTAGAGCGGGTTGCCGAAATAGCGGTAGGTGTCACGATTGTCATCTCGTAACGGCGTCGCCGTCATCCCGAGCTGGAAAGCGGGTTTGAAATGCTCAAGGATGACGCGCCATGAACTGTCATCCCGCGCGCTCCCGCGATGGCATTCGTCCACGATGATGAGGTCGAAGAAGTCCGGCGGGTAGTCCCGGAAAAGCCCAGCGCGGCGCTCGTTCTCTGCAAGTGCCTGGTAGATGGCGAAATACATTTCCCGGCTTTTGACGATCTCGCCGGATTCAATCTTGTAGCGCGCGTCCCCAAAGGGGATGAAGGTTTTGTCCTTCGGGTCGTCAATGAGGATGTTGCGATCAGCAAGGAACAGGATACGCGGCTTGCGATGCTCCCCGGTCGTGTTCCAGCGGCTCGACCAGAGCTTCCAGCAAATTTGGAAGGCGACGATGGTCTTGCCAGTTCCCGTCGCCATGGTGAGAAGCAGGCGTTTCTTCCCGGACAGAATGGACTCGACCGTGCGATTGATGGCGATCTGCTGATAGTATCTCGGAGGTTTACCGCCCACCGTGTTGTAAGGGGCGATCAGGTGCTCTATTCGCTCCGGCGTGTCGATCCCGCTGCCTGTTTGATAGCGCTGCCAGAGTTCTTGGGGCTTGGGAAAATCAGAGACGCGAGTTTCCGTCCCCATGAAATAGTCGATTTCGATAATTTCAATCCCGTTGGTGGCGTAGGCGTATTTGAGGTCCAGAATCTCTGCGTAGCTGCGAGCTTGCTGAACGGCATCGGCGGCGGATTTGTAGCTGGCCTTAGCCTCGACCACGGCAAGAGGAAAGTCCCGCATGTAGCGCAGCAGATAGTCCACACGCTTCGGAGGCTTGCGGACAAAGCCTTTGCCGACGGGAATGACGCGCCCATCCGTGATGGTGCGCTGCTCGGCTATGGAATGGGGTTCATTGTCCCAACCAGCCGATTGCAGCTTGGGGACGACGTATTTCCTACAGGTGTCAGCTTCGGTCGCCATGTCGCGCACCCTTCTCGATACAAAGCCTACTGCGTGCCATGCGCGGGCTACTGCTGTGAGGGAACGCCTCCGCAATCCAGACGAAGCCTCCGAAGCTCTGAACCATGGCGATTGCCCCCGACACTATTCCCCTCCCCGTTTTTTCGCCTCGGCCGACTGCTGCTCTATCCATTTATCAATGTCACCGCGCCGGAACCGCCATGCGCCGCCAACCTTGAAGCCGGGAATCTTGCGCTCGGCTGCGAGTCGGTAAGCCGTCTTCTCGGTGAGCTTGAGATACTCAGCCACCTCCCGGATCGTCATTATGTCGGTGTCCATACGGCTCCCCGCCGGAACATCCAGCCCGTATTGAGAAATTACGGGAAGAATCGGGAAAGTCCAAGAGGAACCGTCAGGCGGCGCCCTCTCGGAGCGCTCCCCGGCCGCCCGGCAGGTGCCGATATAGAGTGGCAGGCGACACGCCGAGTTGGTTTGCGACGGCTGCAACGCCTATCTCAGGGTTGCGTAGCAGGGTTCTGGCCATGCGGAGCTTATCCTCGGACAGCTTGCGCCGCCGGCCGCCCTTGCGGCCTCGTGCGCGAGCCGCTTCCAACCCTGCCCTCGTGCGCTCGCGGATCATGGCGCGCTCGAACTCCGCCAGGGCGCCAAAGATGTGAAACACCAGCATGCCGCCGGCCGTCGTCGTGTCGATGGCTTCGGTCAGGGAGCGGAAGCCCATGCCCTTGGATTGAAGAAGCTCCACGGTGTCGATGAGCTGGCGCATGGAACGGGCCAGGCGGTCGAGCTTCCAAACGACAAGTGTGTCGCCGGAGCGCATGTAGTCCAGCGCCTTAAGAAGCTCGGGCCGGTCACGCTGCGCACCGGACGCGGTTTCAACGAAAATGCGTTCACATCCGACCGCCGAAAGGGCGTCCGTCTGAGGTGTCAGATTTTGCTCGGCTGTTGAAATGCGGGCGTAACCAATATTCACTCTCTCAAAATCCGTAAATTTAACTCGGACAGTGTATCAGATTTCGACGCACAGTTTTGAGAAATACAAAAGAGCGGAAACACGTTCCGCCCTCCTCAGAACATCCGCCCTGTCAGTATCGGTCGTTTTTGCGAGAGATATTTCCGCCGGTTAGGCCAGCGAACATCCGTACTCTTTCCCACTTGGACACCACCCATTGGCTGTGTCTCAAAGTTTGTCGGCGAAAAGTTTAGTCGCTCGCTGGCCTTCGGCAAAAACCCGTTAACGCGGGTTGCACGATCCTGCCATGCCAATAGCGCACCCGCCCGCTAATTCTGGCGTGCCCGCCGGATTGGGCTTGGTCCGCTTGCCCGCCGGTGAGGGCTTTCCTCGTTTACCCGCCGGACTTGGGTTGCAAGATCCTGCCATCCCAATAGCACACCCCCCGACAACTTCGGGGGTCCCGGCCGGATTGGGCTTGACCGGTTTGCCCGCAGGTGTGGGCCTGTACTTAGCCCTCTGACCCGCCGGCGTCCGCGAAGAGTTAAACTTCTTGGCTTTGTACTGCCCGACAATCATCTCCGTCGAATCGTTGGTTGCAGTAGCCCTCACTGCTTGACCTTCCACCGCATACCCATAGGCAGTCATCGGAACCACGGCGAAAAGAGCAAGAGTTGCAATTGACAGCGACATCAGACATTTTATATCTATGCATGATTTATAATTAGCGTTAGACATGACGCTTTCTCCATAAATGTTTGAAAATAACTTGAATGCCATTTTTACAATCTGCATGATGTTAAATTTAATTCTGAATTAACTTTTTATTCCTCCTATTTTTAATGAAACCCTGACGGTGACTGCGTCATGCCTACTGGTTCTTGTCGTTCTCATCATTGTCGTACCGAGCGTTGATGTCGCACAATCCTTTACTTGTTACGTTCCAGTCAGCGGACTCGGCCTCGCATTTATTGCCGAAGGTGCGAGTCTCTCCGGTTTTGCTTCGCGCACAGACAGGGTCGTAGTGCCTCGTGCAGAACCCCCGAGATGACGCCGCCTTCTTCGTGGCTTGGGGCTTCTTCAATGCCCACTCGGCAGCCGCAGTTTGTGCAAGGTGCTGCCCAATCACCGCCTCCGGCCGATGGTCGGGGTCTGTACACTGAGCGGATGCCGCGGCCAATGTTGATAGAAACGTTGGCAGCAGCGCGGCAATGGACAGTGCGTATATAAAGGAAAATAAGATGATGCGTCGCGTCAAATGATTCTGACCTTTCTAGGATTCAACTGAAACGACCTACGAAATCCCAATCACTGATCTCAGTCTTCATGGGCCACGCTCCGCACAGGCGTGGTGTAATTGCTCTGTGACAGATTCGAAGACGCCTTCCGAGCAAAGGGCGGTTATTGTCGCGAGACCTCTGGTCCCGTCCGCGCCACCCACTAAGAGAGCTCTCGCCATCTGACCATGTTGGGTTTTCGGCAATCGGACGCCGCACCGATCAGTTCCAACGTATTTCGACTCACAGGCGCGTCGCTCGATTGTTTCTTGACGCACCTCCATGCAAAGCAAGTTGCCGTTAGCAGCAATCCCTCTGACAACATGCCCCGGCGGGCAGGTACCGGAGAGCGAGGCATTCAGGTTCACGCATTTCGGGGTGCTTCCTGAAAGAGATTGGAGCGCCTGGCCGGCTGGACAGTGGACGTCGATACCAGGCGAGGTGCCACCGCCGCCGCCGCCTCCTCCGCTTTGTTTGATATGCTTCTCTACGACCTTTACCCGGACATCCAGATTCTCTGACTGCTTGACGAGTTTGCGGAGGTCTACGTGGAGGCTCTCAATCTGCTTGGTGAGTTGACGGTTCTGTTCGCGTAGCTCATCAATCCGAATGCTATAAGCCTCCAAGGTGGCCGTTACAGCCTGCGAGAACTGGAGATAGTCATTCTCCAGACGGTTAATGTTCTCTCGGGAAATGCTTACACCTGTTCCGGTGCGTGCCACACCCTGAGCTTCAGCGACCACGGTCGCGCCCAACACGGCGCTTGCTGCTATAAAGCAAACAAAAGTAATGTGGTGACATTTCATTCGGATTCACTCCCACAAATTGATGGACATTCCGTCCGGTCAATGACTTATGGGCAGCTCTGAAAATGCCATGTAGCTTTGTGCTGACAGTATTACTGACAGCAGCACAGTTGGAGCCGTTATCTTCCCGAACTCTGCATCCCCCACAAATTCTGCTAAGAGAATGCGCCTGCCGGTGTTTCAATCCCTCAAGCGATCGGCTGGACGTTCGTCGCCATCGGCGATCGGCGCGGCCGCATCCAAGGCCGCGGCCGTATCCTCGAAACCACTGCGCCGCGCCTCATTTGCGAGGTAGCGGATGCACCAAGCGAGCCAACCAGCTTCAGTAGCAGCCTGCTCCTGACCGCAATGCGGCTCGGCCGCCGGCCATTCAGTATCGTGTGTCATGCGGCCACCCTCTCCTGGCTGAACTCATGGAGGTTGGCGATGACAGGACCCACCGCACCTGTGCGTCGAGCTACACGCGCCAGATATTCGGGCGACACCTCCAACCACTCGGCCGCGGCCGTGTCGGTGCCAGTGTGCATCGTCCCGCCCAGGCGGATGGGATTCCAGCCGGCGCGGCGCATGATCGGCTCCATGCGTATGTCTGATACCGAGACATATGCGCGAAGCCCGGCGCTCAAGCCAAACTCCAGCATGCCGGCCATGAGGATTGCGGCGATGTTCGCCGGCGCCGTCGTCTGGTCGGCGCAGAAGCGCGTGCTCTCCCAGACGTGTGCCTCGCGCGGCAATACGCCATCGACCAGCTGAGGGAATACGTCGGCCAGCAAGTAAGGGCCTGTCGTCGGCAGAAGTCGTGTGCAGGCGTTAACGCGGCCGTCCGGCGCGCGGTGAATCAGGTAGTGCGCATCCGGCAGGTCGAACTGGTCGAGTTCCAGTCCGTTGACGACGTTGACATCCCAGCCGAGGCGTTCCTTGAAAACTGCGCGGCGGAGCTGGTGCATGGAGGCGAGCGCATCCCAATGCAGGTGCGCGTTGTCACGCGAAATAAGTAGAAGCATCAAAAATTCCTTTCCTGAAATTAACTCAGGAAAGGAAAACAGATTTTGGCGCAGGGCGTATCCTACCCACTCGGGTAGTTACCGGCGGGTAAAGCTGTCACGGGCTTATCAGACCAAGGCGAACAGCCTGCACGATAATCTCATGACGGGAGAACGTACCGAATTTCGCCCGAATATTTTTGAGATGGTACTTCACTGTCTCCTCCGATATGCAGAGGATCATCGAAATCTCCCATCGGGTCTTACCCTTGGCGAGCCAGAGCAGGCACTCCCGCTCCCGTGCGGACAAGCTGATCGGTCCACGGCCGGATCGTCCCAACGACATCAGCTCCCGCGCGAGATTGTGGAAGATGAGGGAGATCAGATGAACCTCCTCTCCGTGGCAACGCAGCATGCTGGCCAGACGGCGCGTCTCTTCCTCGGCGACCATGGACACCATCGCGAGCGAACCGTGCACGCCATGCACCGGAATGCCCAGACCCTCGCCAAGACCGAACGCCTCGGCTTCGGCAAAGAAGCTCTTCTGCTCCTCCGTCGGCTCGACGCCGAAAGACATGCTGCTCCAGGTGAAGGGCAACAACTGCTCCGGCCCCTTCAGAATGACCGGGTCGATGAGGTGGTAGCCGCTGTCGATGTAGTGGTCGCGCCAGGCATCCGAGAACGTCGTCAGGATCACCGGCTTTTCGTCCGGCAGGGCTTCGGCGCGGATGACCTGATAGGCCCATTCCCGGAAGCCGAGATCGGCCAGCACTTGCGAGAACAGCGCCTCTAGCGCGGCCAGGTCAGCCACGTCCCGCGACTTTTCGATGAAGTCCAGTACCGCCAGATTGATGTTTCGCCCTCCCCATTATCCTTATGCTTATGGAGGAGACAGAAAGCATTAAATCTACATTTGTTTATTTCGTTCTTTCTTCTGTGACGGTAGAATGAAATAAAAAGGGTATTTTATTGAGTATCGTTATTGGCTTCGTTTCGCAGAAGGGCGGCGTGGGGAAGAGCACACTGGCCCGCCTGATCGCCCGGGAATATGCCGCGGCGGGCTGGCACGTCAAAATCGCGGACCTCGATATCCAACAGGGCACCAGCTTCAACTGGCAGGCGCGTCGCCTGCAACGCGGGCAGGAGCCCGCCGTCCCGGTCGAGCGGTTCGGCACCGTCGCACAGGCGCTCAAGGTGGTGGCGCCCTACGACCTGCTCGTGCTCGATGGACCCCCGCATGCGACCATGGGCACCCTGCACATCGCCGAGGCCAGCCGGCTCACCGTACTGCCCACCGGCCTTGCTCTCGACGATCTGGAGCCGAGCGTTCTGCTCGCCCACGAGCTGGTGCGCAAAGGCGTGCCTGCCAGCCGCCTGGTCTTCGTGTTCACACGCGCCGGCGACAGTGGCGCCGAAGAGGACGAGGCGAAAGCCTATGTCCGCCAGGCGGGCTATCGCTATGTCGATGCCGCCCTGCCGGAGAAGGTCGCCTATCGCCGCGCCAGCGACGAAGGCCGCGCCTTGTCGGAAACCCGCTTCGCCAGCCTCAATGCCAAGGCCGATGCCGTCGCGCAAGCTCTGGTCGACCTCATTACCGAACAACAACAAGAGGAAGCCGCCTGATATGGCCAACGTCCCCGCACCGACCCGCTCGACCAAGGGCAACCCGCCCGCTTCGGCCGAGATCCCGCACAATCTCCAGCGCCCCGAGGGAAGCGGGCTGAAGCCGCTCAACTTCAAGGTCTCTCCGGAGTTTCATCGGGAGTTCAAGTCGCTGGCGGCCATGCACGGCATGTCCATGCTCGACCTGCTGCGCGAAGGCTGGGAGTTGGTGAAAGCCCGGCGCGGGTAACGAAATCGTCCTTTATGGAAATCGTCCACGTTTTCAACCTACCCGTTCGGGTAGGTGAAAGATCGCGTCTGCGTAGTCACAAATAAGTACGGAGGCGTTGCCGACCCCTCATTTGGCAAAGTCGTCAATTGGGAATGCGACGAACGGGATCGGCAACACTTCCATTATTGTCTCATCCGATAAGAATTACCACACGTCAGCTAAAGTAATTTTCTCGTCGCTCCATAAGTCCTTGGCAAAGTCAACTACCAAGGGAATGCACCATGGGGCATTTACGTCTATTGTGGCGCCTCGTCAGGCTTGTCCTCGTCGAGCTGCCAATCTGCCTGCTCATCGCGGCGCTCATCTGGGCTCTCATCGACAACCTCACCGTCGGAACCGACAGGCTGCTTGTACTCGCGACGGCGGGAAGCATCGCCTTCGCCGGTATCCTCTTCTTCGCGTATCGCCTCTACCGCCGGCCGAGCGACGCGCACGGCGCCGCCGCATTTGCGACGCCGGCCGACATCGGCCGCGCTGGTCTGCGGTCACGCGGGGTCATCCTCGGCAAGAAGGGCGGACGCTTCGTCCGCTTCGACCGGCCGGGCCACTTGCTCACCTTCGCGCCGACCCGTTCCGGCAAGGGCGTCGGTGTCGTCATTCCCAACCTGCTCGACCATCCGGGCTCGGTGGTGGTGACGGACATCAAGGGCGAGAACTACCGCATCACGGCCAGGCACCGAGGCACGCTTGGGCCGGTGCATGCGTTCGCGCCTTTCGATCCGAACATCGAAAGCGCTTGCTACAACCCGGTCGAGTTCATCCGCACGGGCACCGTCAACGACGTGGACGATGCGCGGCTGATTGCCGAGATGATCGTCGCGCCGGAAAGCCACGAGCCGAACCACTGGGAGCGCGAGGCGCGGGTGCTTGTCACCGGCCTGCTGCTCCATATTGCCCATGACCTGCCGCCCGGCCGCCGGAACCTGCGCGAGCTGCGAGTTCTGCTCATGCGCTCGCGCGAAGGCTTCGACGGCGTGCTCACCGGCATGGCCGATGCCAAACACCCCATCGTGCAGCGTATCGCTCAGGGGTTCTCGCAGAAGGAGGACAAGGAGCGCTCGGCCGTCATCTCGACGGCGCAGACGCGGACGGAGGTCTTCGACAGCCCCCAGCTCGGGGCGATCACCAGCCGCTCCACCTTCCGGCTAGAAGACCTGAAGAACGGCGTCATGTCGGTCTTCCTGATCATCCCGCCGGAGTATGTCTCCGTCTACCAGCCCTTCCTGCGCCTGATGGTGGGCCTAACCACGGCCGCGATGACACGGAACAAGCGGATACCCCGCCATCCGGTGCTGTTCCTGCTCGATGAGCTGCCGGCGCTGGGACCGATGCGGCCGATCGAGGACGGCATCGGCTACTTGGCTGGCTACGGGGCGCACCTGTGGCTGTTCGTCCAGGACCTCGACCAGCTCCAGAAGACCTATCGGAAGTGGCGCTCGATGATCGCCAACTGCGCGGTGCGGCAAGCCTTCAACGTCCAGGATGATGAAACGGCGCTGCTGCTTTCGCTCATGCTCGGCCAGCGCACGGTGAAGGTCTCCAGCGGAGGCAAGAGCGGGCGGTTCCCGTTCCTGGCGCTGGCGTCGAACTACAGCGAACAGCACAGCGAGATCGGAAGGCCGCTGCTGGCGCCGTCCGAAATCATGCTGCTGCCGGAGAGCTGTCAGCTCCTGTTCGTGCAGGGCTGTCGGCCGATCCTGGCGCAGAAGCTCCGCTACTTCGAGGAACGGGCCTTCAAGGGGCGCTGGACGCCATGGCGCATGGATGCGGCGGAGGACGATCCCGGCGCGCTCATATCCGCCGACATGATGAAATAACGAAAGGATGAAAGGATGAAATCGTTCAATCACGATACTGGCGCGTATGCCTTCCTCGGCGTGCTCGTCGCCACAGTGTGGGCCATCCCGCTCGCTGTGCTTCTGCACCGCGACGCGCATGGAGGTCCGATGGAGTTACCCCGTTGCGACGAAGCGCGTTCTCTCGATCAGATTCGCGTCGCGCTCGAAGAGAAAAGCGGCAGCGTGGTTCTCGGTCTATACGCCGCATCGGAAGTCCGGAGCGGCGCCGGCCGCGATTACCGGCGCTGTACGGCAACCATCGTGACAAGCGACCGGGAAGCCCACATCGGGTTCACCATCGGTTGGCATGATCGCCGGAACAGCATCCCCTTCTGGGCGGGGGACGGACTGCCGTCGTCGCGGCAGGACGTGTCGAGCCATTGACACGCGCGACCATAGTAATTACATTGTTATTACATAGGAGGACATGGCAATGAAAGTGAACCTGGTTCCGATTGGCAATTCCAAGGGCGTTCGGATTCCAAGCTCGGTCATCAAGGAATGTGGCTTCGGCGAACAGATCGAGATGCGCGTTGAGCACGGCATTGTCGTGCTGGCACCCGCCCGCCGTACTCGCGATGGCTGGGATGGCGCGTTCGCGAAGATGGCTGCCGCCAAGGACGATGCCCTGCTTGTCCCCGACACGATCGATCATGATTGGGACAAGGAGGAATGGGAGTGGTAGCGGAAGTCCGGCGCTATGACGTGTATCTGGTGAACCTCGACCCCACCTTGGGCTCGGAGATCAAGAAGACCCGGCCTTGCCTGGTCATATCGCCGGACGAGATGAACCGGCACATCCGGACGATCATCATCGCTCCCATGACCTCCGTGCGGCGGGACTATCCGAGCCGCGTCGATGTCACCTTCCAGCGGAAGAAGGGACAAGTGGTTCTCGACCAGATACGGACAGTGGACAAGGCGCGCCTCGCCAAGCATCTCGGGCGCCTGCCGGAGCCGCGTTGTCGCGAGGTCGCCGACGTTCTTCAGCAGATGTTCGCCTACGAATAGCCTTCGTTCCATAATGACACCATCAAGGTACCAGTGTCCGGCCCTGAACGTGCTTTTTCCGATGGGAACCGGCTGGCCCATCAGCGACGCACGCTTTCCAGCACGCTGCCGAGGCTCCTGGCCTGTCGAACCGCCATACGGTCTCCACGACAGAGTGAAAGGGCAGGCTGACTTTGCTCATCGGTCGGAGCGTCAGCGTCCGCTCTGCCTCGTCACAGGTTTCCACGAGAATCTCGTCATCCCGGATCGGGAAATGCTGATGTAGAAGACAGATACCGAAGCGGTTGGCCATCCCGTGGCGGTCCAAAACGGCGCGAACCTCGTCGAGGCAAGCGCGAGGACAGACATTGTTCTTCCCCCTGTCATTCGAGAATTGGAGGCGGAGTGCATAAGACGATGTAGAAAACTAAGGAGATTATCTTGCCATGCAGTGTCTGGCAGACAAGTGGCGTCGGGCAGGTGCGGAGGAGGACCCCCTTCAATCGGCCAGGGATTTCAATCAAACAGCAGCCGAGCGTGAGATACGCGCCGGCGAGCACCTGACGCGAATGAGAGCCGAGGATGTGCCGCAAGGGATACAATCCTGCATGTCGCGCGGCGGCCGTATTCTCGGGCTTCCACTCGACAGTGCATTCCTCGGAACCCGCGCGCTATCGGAGTTTCTGGACTGGTGTGATAGCCAAGGCTTGGCCGTAGCTATCGAACCGGAAAGCCGGGACCAGGCACTGTTGCTCATCAGTCCAAAAGAATGCCGGTAAGCAGGCAAATGCAGGCCACCTAATCCCACGCCCGAGCCGGTCATGGCTGACGAAAACCCCAGCCTCGCTCCCCATACAGCGCGCAGATTGCGCCGATCAGCGCGTTGGCCTGCGACAAGCTGAATACCTCGGACTCGAAGCCGCCCGCCCAATCCACTATGTCCCGGTGTTCAGGGTGGTTGGGGTCGGCCAGCGCGTCCAGGAACTCCGGATAGCGATAGTCGCCGCCACAGTCCTCCGGCGGACATGCGCGCTCGCCGGCAATGCAGCGCGGTATGAATTGGCACGCGGAGGCGGGAGCGGCGACATCCTCGACCGTGACCAGGTGCTTCCAGTTGTCGCCGAAATCGTAGACGTAGAGGAACTCCATTCCCCTTGTGAGGATTCTCGCCAGCGTTTGCTTCCGCTCGTCCGCATAGCCATCCTCCGGCCCGATCCTGTCATCCTCCGGCACCTCGAAGCGCTTTCCGTCGATCTCGAACATGTGCAGGTGGTAGTCCTGCCAGCCCATGGCTCCTTGCAGGACCGCATGAAGCTCCCGCAGCGTCAGCGTGGCGGGGACGATGACGCGCCGCCAGATTTCCGGCTCGATGCCGATAATCTGAACCTTGAGCTGAAATGCCGTGTTCGCGGCGGGCCTTTTCTTGCTGGGCATGCGCCCCCCTACTCTCTTCCGACGGGCCGTCAGCGTCAATCCTGCCCGGTTCGGCGATTGATGTCCGCCTGTCGGGCCTGAATGGCCGGAGGCCATCGACTTTTGATGTATGCAAGCACAGCCCAGATTTCATTATCGGTCAGTGTATCCGCATAGGCCGGCATGTCGCTTTCGTAACCAGGCACCAAAGCGGCGACGCCCTCTTTCGTGATGCGAAACAGGACTTCGTCGGCGTGATGCCAAGTATGCCCAGTTTCATCGTGGGGTGGAGCAGGCAATCGGCCGTCGGGCCGCCGGCTCTGCCAGTCCCGCTGGCCTTCCAGATTCGTTCCGTGACAGGCGGCACAATGTTCGCGATAGACTCGTTCGCCCAGCGCAATCGCTTGAGGGTCTGTTGGATCGGCCCGGCCAGGTGGTGACCGCTGGCCAATACCACCAAGGAAAACCGTCGCGACCACCGCAGTGACGGTTGCCACTATCCCGATGAGAATTGCGGTGCGCTTCACGGTGCCCCGAGCCGACGCCAGCTCCGGCCCCCATCATCGCTGGTCAGCAGCTCGTTGTTCTGTGTCGATGCAAACTGGCGCGCCGGATTCACGGGATCGACAGCGAAGTGCAGCAGGTATCTATCCCCGAAATCGTTGCTCAAGGTTTGCCAGTTGAAGGACGGCTCCTCCGCGCGAAGTAGGCCGCTGCCGAGCATGAACGCATAGATTGCTCCGTCTGTTGCCACTTCGACCATACTGACCGGACGACGCAAGAGGTGCGCAGGCTGCCATCCATGCCCGCCGTCCTCGCTGACCAGAAGCCCTTGCTGTGTCGCGGCGTAGAGTCTCGCGGCGACGGTTGAAGATGCGGCGAGGTCGATCAAGCCGTCCGGCACCGGCCCAACAAGGCTCCAACTGCGTCCGCCGTCGCGACTTGTCTGAAGCCCGCCATGAACGCCGTAGATCACGTTCGGATCGGCTTTGCTCACGTCCATCTGATGGAAATCGACTGGTCCTCCGACTCCCGGCGACATTATCGTCCAGTTCCTCCCGGCATCCGTGGACGCGACGAAGCCGAGGTTTCCACCGCGCGCCGGATGCCCGCTCGCATAGAACTTCGTCGCGTCGGTCGGATGCGACGTGAAGCCCATGAAGTCATCCTGTCGCTCGGACACACGCTCGACTGTTGCGGTATCGAGGCGCAGCGCGTGCAAGCCGTGATGGGTGGCGATGAGAAGACGCCCGCTTTCGGCGCGATCGACCGCAAGACCGTGAATGTGCGTCGACCGCAACAGCTCGGTCAGGGGCACACCCGGTTGCGCATGCGCGGCGGCCGTCGTGAGGAACAGGCCGGCAACCATGGTCACGATGGCAGGGGCATATTTCAGATCTTGAAAATTCATGATGCTTCTCTCCGCGGTGCCGCCCACCAGAAGGCGAGAATCGGCAGCACGATCCATTGGGCGATGGGCGAGAGACCGGCGTCGATCACAGGTATGACCGGCATCAGGTCGCGATAGGCCCAGGCTTCCCGGACCTCGATGTTCAGCCACTCGCTGAAGACGGTGTAGCCCAGACCGACTACAATGGTGACAAGAGCTACACGTAGGTAGTCAGCCTCTGGCCATCGGCTGCTGCCGAACAGAAACAGCGTGGCGAGGAGTGCGCTCATCGCGATCAGTATGTCTCCGCCAGTACAGTGAATGGCGGCAAACACGATTTCGCCCGGGGCGCCGGTTTCCCACAGCGTGTAGAGCGGCATATGGGCGAACTCCCAGACGAGACTGCCGAGGGCCATGAGAACCAGGTAACGCCTCATGGTCGAAAGCCAGTTGGCTTGTCCGGCGGAATACGGAGCGCCCATGCCAACCGTCATCCGTCGATGCGGAACGGGATGATGGCTCTCCCGTCTTGGGTTTCGATCTGAAGCTCCCAAAGGCCCGGCATCGGTAGAAGGCCGGAAGCGGTGAATCCCCCCCCATCGCCACGTGACAGGGCAGGGACGAGCGGTGACATGGCATGCTCCGGCATGACCAGGACGAGCGAGACTGGCTTTTCGGCTCGACCCTCACCACCGGAGTCGCCTATCCGGAACGTCGCCCGGAATCGGCGATCCGCCGTCACCTCCAGCCGACCATTCGCACTCCCACGTCCCAGGTCGATGCTGAACGCGAGGGGTGCTGACGCCGATACGACGGGCGTCCCCTCACGAACCAGAAACGGAATGCTCATCAGCCCGAGCGCCAGTCCGAGAAACAGCGCCAACAGGACGATCGGCAGGGCTCGGCCTCGCATCCGGCAGCACGCCTATTCGGTGATTTGCCGGAACAGGCCCGGATAGCGGTTGAAGGCCAGCTTCTGCACCAGCGAGCCATCCACGGTAACGATCTCGGCCGTGATGCTTCCGTCGGCAGCGCTCGCGATCTCACCGAGTTTGAGGCGCGGATTGCCGTGCTGTTCCAGGCGTTGCTCCAGAAATGTGCGTACACGCTCAGGCGTCATTTCTTCGGCATTGCCGTGGGGCATCCCATAGAGCATCGCGGCTCCCATCATGGATTGCATGTCCATCCCCGAGCGCGCGCCCATCATCTGCATCATCGGGCACATCATCATGCCGCCGGCCATCGGCATCTGACCCGTCATGCCCTGGCCCATGCCGCCTTCCGGCATGCCGCGGCCCTGCATTCCGCCCATCATGCGCTGCATCATCTGCATCATCTCGGGCGTCATCATGCCCATGCCGGGCATGCCGCCTTGCATGCCTGCGGGCGGCGGCACGTCTCCTGTCGGCGCAGCGGGGGCAGCCTGGGTTTCCGCCGGATGGTGCGCGTCGTGATCCTGGCTGCCGGTTTGTGCAACGGCGGCCGTTGCCGTGCCGACGAACAACAGGCTGGCGAACAGAATGGATAGGGTTGGGTTGGTTTTCATGGCTCGTACTCCTGGTTGGGATGAGAAGCTTTGGGGTTGTGCAGTCATGGCGCTCCGCCAGTCGACAGGCTGCCCAAGCGCGGCAGAAACGCAGGTACGCTTCTGGCGTAGTGCCGGTATGCCTCGCCGAAGGCCGCTTCGACCTCGCGTTCCTCACGCTTGGCGAGGCGCCAGTACATGACGAGCAGGACCGGCAGCATCAGGCCGGTGACCAGCGTCGGCCATTGCAGGAAGAAGCCGATCATGATCAGCGCGAACCCGGCGTACTGGGGGTGGCGAAGACGCGCATAGGGACCTGTGGTCGCCAGTCTCCCTTCGCGCTGCGCTTCATGCAGCACCCGCCAGGCGGTCGCGATGAGGATGAAGCCGCCGCCGATGAAGACGAAGCTGAGCAGATGGAAGGGCGACCAATGGGGATCCATCGACCAGCCGAAGATCGCGGGCCAGAGATGGCCGGCATCGTGGGACATGGGATCCAGTGCCGGAAACCGGGTGCCGAGCCAGCCGGCGAGCAGGTAGAGTGTCAGCGGAAAGCCGTACATCTCAACGAAGAGCGCCACGATAAAGGCGGAGAAAGCGCCCAATGTTCGCCAGTCGCGTGCCGTCTTCGGTTTGAAGAAGCTGAAGGCGAACAGGATAAAAATCCCGGCGTTGACCGCCACCAGAAGCCACAGGCCATAGGCGGGAAGATCACCGTTCATGGCGCCCCCCGCCGTGTCCACCGTGGCCCCGATGCATGAAGAAGTGCATGCCGAGGCAGATGGCCAGTGGGAGCAGAAGCGGCAGGGCGCCGAGGATATGGGCGCGATGTTCGATCCAGAGCAAGACCCCGGCGACGGCCAGGAACACGCAGAGCGCAAATCCCGCCGGTGTGTTCAGAAACGGCCGCTTGCGGACTTCGTTCTGGTTCGAATCTCGGTGCGAATGATCGTGCGTCATGGTTTGTGGACCTCCAGCCTGGTGCGCTTCAGCAGCAGCGAGTTGCCGATGACCGAGAGCGAGCTCGCGGTCATGGCGACCACGCCGATCATCGGGTGCAGCAGCCCGAGCGCGGCGATCGGGATCGCGGCGACGTTGTAGAACCAGGCCCAGAAAAGGTTCTGGACGATCTTCGAGAATGTCGCCTTGGAGAGACGAATGGCTTCGACGGCTTTGGTAAGCTCACCCTTAACGAGGGTCACGTCGGCCGCCTCGATGGCGACATCGGCACCGGCGCCGATAGCAATGCCGACATTGGCCTGCTTCAACGCGGGAGCATCGTTAATCCCATCGCCGACCATCGCCACCCTGTCGCCGTAACGCGATTGGAGTTCGCGGATCGCTGCGACCTTGCCTTCGGGCAGCACGCCCGCCTGCACCTCGTCGATGCCGACTTGGGAGGCGACATGCCTCGCCGTGCGCTCGTTGTCGCCGGTGATCATGACGACATGGATGCCAAGTTCGTGCATCGCCGCGATGGCGGCCCTGGAGTCTTCCTTGATCGTGTCGGCGACTGCCACCAGGCCCGCAGCGCGGTCGCCGATGGCGACCAGCATGGCGGTCTTGCCCGTGGTTTCGAGCTGCGTCAGCCGTTCGTCGAGGTCTCCAAGCTCTATCCCAGCCTCGTTCAGAAGCCGCCGGCTGCCGACCCGGACATGGCGGCCATCGACTTTCCCCTCGACACCGCGAGCGGTGATTGCCTTGAACTCGGTAACTTCGGGGACGTCCAGCCCGCGTTCGCGCGCGCCGGTAACGATGGCCTGACCGAGGGGGTGTTCCGACCCGGCTTCGACGGACGCCGCCGCCCGCAGGACTTCCGCCTCGTCGAACCCTTCCATGGCCGAGACATCGGTGAGCGACGGCTTCCCCTTGGTGATGGTGCCGGTCTTATCCAGCACCACGGCCTTGATGTCCTTCAGGGTCTGGATGGCTTCACCGGAACGGATCAGCACGCCGCGCTCAGCGCCAAGCCCACTGCCCACCATGATCGCGGTCGGCGTCGCGAGTCCGAGGGCACACGGGCACGCGATCACGAGCACGGCCACCGAAGCCAGGACGCCGACAAGGAGTGGCGTCAGCTCGGGGTTGACCCAGGGAAGGAAGGTCGCTCCCCAGAGCAGGATCGGGCGAAGGCTCTCACCGAAGGCAAGCCATATTGCCAGACTGGCGAGGCTGATCAGAATGACGGCGGGGACGAAGTAGCCGGTGATGCGGTCGGCGAATTCTTGGATGGGTACCTTGGAGCCCTGCGCTTCTTCGACAAGTCGGATGACCTGCGACAGGAACGTGTCGGCACCGACTTTCGTCGCGCGCACCCTGAGCAGCCCCTCCTTGTTGATGGTCGCCCCAATGACGGCGTCGCCTGGTCCTTTCTCGACCGGCACGGACTCGCCGGTGGCGATGGATTCGTCCAGATGGCTGTTGCCCTCGACGATCTCGCCATCGGTCGGCACCTTCGCGCCGGGGCGCACCACCATGATGTCGCCGGCCTGGAGCTCGGAAACGGGCACCTCGACTTCCTGACCGTCGCGCAGCACCGAGGCGGTCTTGGCACCCATGGTGATCAGTCGCTTGATCGCCTGGCTGGCCCGACCTTTGGCGCGGGTCTCCAGATAGCGGCCGAGCAGATGAAACGTCATGATCGTGGCCGCCATCTCGATGAACGAGGTCATCGGATAGACGAAGCCGACCAAGCCGATGAAATACGGCGGCAGACTGCCCATCGAGATGAGCACGTCCATGTTGGCCGTGCGGTTGGTCAGCGAGCGCCATGCTGAGCGGTGCGTTGCAAAACCGCCGTAAAGGAACACGACGGGGAAGGCGAGGACGGCGACGATCGCCAGATAGCCCGGGATCGGCTGCCAGAACATGTGCGGTCCCATGATCAACATGATCAGGGTCGTCGGCACCGCCGCGATCCACAGCCGTTTCCAGGCCGTCGCGAGGTACCGCTCCTCGACGTCGTCGGCCACCGGCGCCCTCGCCGAGCTGCGGCCTTCCTCGACCGCCTCCACGTCATAGCCCGCTCGCTCGATGGCTGCCTTTATGGCGGCTGCATCGGTGCTGGTGGAATCGAATTGCACGGTGACCCGATGGTTACCGATATTGGTTCCCACATCGGCGATACCGGGAAGTCGCCTGATCGAACCGGACACGAGGCCCGCACAGTGATCGCTCCCCATGCCGGGGACAGTGAGGCGAACGACATGCACACCTTGGGCTTCGTCGCTCTCCGCCCGGGCGACATCGTAGCCGGCCTTTTCGACGGCGGTCTTGAGGCCGTCGAGATCGAGCCGCCCAGGATCGAACACCACATCGACGCGATGATTGGCGATGTTCGTGCGGATGTTCGCTACGCCCTCAAGGCGCCTGAGTGAGGTGGAAACCAAACCGGCGCAATGGTCGCTCCCCATGCCTGGGACGATAAGGTGCGCGGCGCTTACGGTGGCTTTTCCTGCGGCCTCTCGTGTGCGTCTGTCGTTCATGGCTCTTTCCTCGATGTTCTGTTTTCCTGCCGGTCGATCACCAGGACCCACGCGACGACGAGAGGGCACGCAATCAGGAACAGGAAAGCGACCACGGTCCAAAGGCCAATCCCGAAAAGCCAGAGGATGGCGACGCCGGCCATCAGCCCGACGATTGGGCAAATCCAGAGCAGATGACTTCGCGTCAGGCGGAAGAATCCCCTCTCAGTTTGTGACGTCTTTGTCATGCGCTTTGCTTTCCATGGTTTAATTCTGCGCCGAACTTCAGACGCGAAGCGCTCCGGTCATTCACGCTGGAGGCGCCCGCTCCGAGACGGTAGCCGCTATACCCATCTGCGGGCCGCCTGCCGCGCCACGAACGGATAGAAGCGGTCCAGCGGAGTACGAGAATCAGCAACACGAGCAGAGTAAACGGCCACTGCAGAGGGTTGGTGGGAGGCGTCGGGCGGTGAAAGTCCAGAAAATGCATGAACAGGAAATACGCGGTATGGGCCACGACAAGCACCCAGAGGACATAAGCGCCTCGCTGCACGAACTTCCACACTGGCCCGCCAAGGAAACGCAAGGCGCGGTCATTGGACGTGACGACGAGGATGAGGCCGTAGCCGAGCGCCAGGACGCCGACGAGGTTTGCCAGCCCGAAGCCGTGCTGCACCATCACGTAATGTCCAAGACCGGGATGGAACTCGAAGCCGACCAGCCGTGCCAGGTCCCATTCAACCCAGCCATCCAGGATGATGGCGGTGTGAATGAACGCCAGTAGCACCGCGTGGACGCCCAGTTCCCGCCGAAACGGCAAGAGGCGTCCCCATGCCGGCCACAGCTTTGCCAGCGGCCCCAGTGCCATGGTCATCGACAACATTACGATGGAGGCGTCGGCGGTAGCCCTGTTCCAGCGATGCATCGGGCTCCACTGTTGATGGACCAGCCCGAACAGAGCGACCAGCAGGACAGCGGCAAGAATGATCAGAACATGCCGCATCGCCGTGTTTTTCACCAAAATTTTCGGCAATCGCGATCTGCCGCGACCACTGCCTCGCGGGCGAGCAAGCTCAGGTACGTTTTCATCCATTGTCGTTTCTCATCATTCTATGTCTGTCGGCAGTTCTGGCATTGACCGGTGGTTGCTCTTAGGATGTCTACGAAACTGCTGCCAACATCGCCCGCACCCCGCAGCTACCGAGAACAAGACGAACCGCCGCTGCGGCCTTCCGCCCCCGTTTCTATGTGTCGTATTCGACCGTGGTCATCATGCCGCCCGCCATGTGATAGAGGTGGTGGCAGTGCAGCGCCCACTTACCGGGGTTTGTCGCGTCAAAGGCGATGGTGACGCTGCCCCTCGCGGGCACGAGCACGGTATCGCGCACCGCGCCTGCGAAGCGTTCGCCGTTTATCGCCACCACCTGGAAATGATGCCCGTGCAGGTGCATCGGGTGGGCCATGGTGGTCTGGTCGTTGAACGTGATCTCGACCCGCTCGCCCGCGCGCACGTCCAGAGGGGCGTGATCGCCATGAGAAGCGCCGTTCAGCATCCAGATGTAGCCCGGCGCCTCGGTGATGGTCACAGTGTGACGACGGTCTGCCTCCTGCAGCGCCAAGGGCTGCGTGGCTCGTAACCTCCGTTCGAGAGCAAGCCCGACCGCTTGGACCGGCTCCGCGGCATCGCCGGCGACCCTTTCGACGGTGCCACGTGGCGTTGCCAGAATGAATCCCGTGCGCGCCCGTTCGCCTTCCCGTACGGCGAAGACGGGCCACGTCCCTTCGCCCGCCGGCAGGTCGAGGAGAATGTCGAGCCTCTGCGCGATTGCGAATTCGAATCGCCGCCCGGTGACCGGGGCAACCGGCATCCCGTCGACCGCTACCAGGCGGCCTTCGAGACGGCCCAGGTCCAACCAGAAATTGGTTGCCGTCGCGCCGTTGATCAGGCGCAGGCGGACACGGCCGCCGCGTTCGACGCGGAACACCTCCGGGTCGTCCAGGGTCCGGTCGTTGGCGAGAAAGGCGTCGTAGTCCACGTCGTGCAGGTGCACCATGCCCGCGCCCATGGCGCCATGGTCCATGCCGCCATGGCCGGCTCCGTGATCCATGCCGCGCATGGGCATCACGGTTTCCATCATGCGGCGCAGCAGGCCAGGCCGGTGTTCGGCAGCTACGTGTCCGGCGCCGCCATGGCCGCCGCCCCTGAGCCCTGCGAGAATCTCGTCGGGGTCCCGGAAGGTGAAATCGTGGAACAGGACCACGACATCTTGGATGTCGGTACCTGCCTCGGCCGGGTCGCGGACGATCAGTGGCGCTGCCATCAGGCGCTGCTCCTGAAGCCCGTGGTGCGAATGCATCCAGTTGGTACCGGGCCGGTCCAGCGGGAAGTCGTAATCGTAAGCCGCGCCGGGGGCGAGCGGCGGCTGCGAAAGTTGCGGCACGCCATCCTGCTGCCAGGGTGGCGTGAGCCCATGCCAATGGATGAGCGTTTCTTCGTCGAGCCGGTTCTCAAGCCGGACCCGGAACCGCTGACCAGCTTCTGTAACGAGGCCATGGGTGCCGTCGGGCTGGGTAAGGCCGAAGACGGTGGCCGCGCGCCCGTTCACCTCTATGACTCGGGTATCCACCCGGATCGTCGAAGCGGAGGCTGCCAGGGCGGCACGGGTCGGGAACAGCAGTGACGGCGCGGCGACGAGTGCACTTGTCGCGGCAACTGACGCCAGAAACTGGCGACGGGATGTATATTGCATAAGGTAGCAACCTCCTTAACGTGACGGGCGGACCGGCTAGGCGCAGCCAGACAGCGCTTTCAGCGCGCTTCAGACGAAGCGCACCGCATCAGACGTTCAGGAGATTCGTGGAGGGCGAAACAGGGCCGAAGCAATACGGCCAGACTGGACGGCCTCTACCGCCCACTGAGCCGTGCCAGTCTTCGAGACACGCGTTGCGGCGGGGTTGCTCACGGGCACGCACAGGAAGCACCCGCTGGTCATACCGCAATTCGCAGCATGCGGCTGGCCGCGGTGATCAGGGCAGCAAGGTTCATCGCCTGCGTCATCACCAACCCAACCGAGCTCGTGAGTGTGCCCCGGTGACGGTACGTCGTGACTGGCAACTGCGAAATGCGAGAACCCGGTAACGAGCAGGGCGAAAGTGAGCAAAAAGGCAAGCCAACGCCGGGAGCCCGGCACCCCGAGGGGCGAACCCGCTTTGCGTTGAAATGTCCTTGCCTGCTTCACGGACTACCTAGCCGGTTGGTGACAGGGAAATAGAACTCATATGCAATATAGGGACGGAGTGAACGTCGTGCCATTGATCTCGATCAAGTCGAGTGCCCAAACCGCCAGCGCAGCGCCACAATTCAGAATCCTGCCCAATTCTCATATATGCTACCGAAAATACGATAGAAGCGACGTCGTGTCACTTGTCGAACAAACTCAGGTCGAGCCCGAACGCCCGGCCTCGTTCGCGTTTGCGCTCCCGCTCAAGACGCTTCTCCTTCGCCACGCGCCAGGCGCGATGGAGCTGCTCCCGCCGCTCGTCCGACAGACGGCTGCGCTCTATGGCCTTCTCGGTGACGCGCGACAGCGCCCGCGCCCGCGCCTTGATCTTCTCTAGCATGGTGTCCCGCAGCACCTGCGGGCTGCCGGCAATCTGCTGTAGCATCTCGTAATCGCGGATGGCCTGCTTCACCCGCCGTCGCGCCTGCTCGATTTCCGAGCGTGTATGCTCCAGCCGGTTCCTGGCGTCACGCCACCGGCGGCGACGCTCGATGATGTAGCGGTAGTAGCGCCTGGCCTCCTTTCGGTCGGCCGTCCGCGTGTCGCCCAATCGCGTGCCGCGCACGGCACCGAGGATGAAGGGGTCCTTCTCGATCATGCGCTCGGCGTCGCGGATGCCGAACTTCTCCTCTAGGTCATCCCATAGCGTGCGGGCCTTGGCAGCATCGCGGTAGACCTTGCCGAGGATGTCGTCGAGGCTGCGGCTGCGCTTCTGAAGCCATGACTGGTCGCGGGGCACCTGCTTCTCGGCGAAGGATTGCTGACGCTCGGCATAGCGCACCTTGCCGGCGGCCGACCGGTAGGACGCCTCGATCTGGCTCCAGTAGCGGAAGTCCATGTCGGCCTCGTCGAACCGACGCACCGCCGCCTCGGCCGGATCACGGTCGGGCTCCTCGGCGAACATGCCCTCGACCGTGCGCCGCTCGGGCGGCGCCATGCCCGACGTGTCGGGTGTCGGTTCTTCCTTGCCCCGCTCCCGCTGCGCCACGCGCGCGGCCTGACGCGCCATGTGGTCGTCGAAGCTCTCCGCGAAGCGTTCCTCCAGGGCATGGAAGCGTACGCCCTTGCCCATATCGGAGAGCTTGGCGAAGCGCTCCCCGTCGGTGAGGATCAGCCCCTGCCCCTTGCGCTCCAGGGTGACGCCCTTGTCGGCCAGCCGCTGGGCCAGGTCATCCCAATCGCGGGCGCGGATGAAGTCGTCCTTCAGGCGGCGACGCAGGTCGGCAATGTCGTCCTTGGCGAAGGGGATCTGCGCCTCGCGCTGCTCCCGCCGCGCCTGCCAGTATTCGGCGTCGGAGACGGTGGGGCCGAAGTCCTCCACCACGTCCCGGCCAAGCTGTCGCTCGTACTCGCGGTTGCGCAGGATGTTGAGGCCGTGCTCCTGCGCCAGCTCCTGCACGATGCCGGTCAGGCGCCGTCCGTCCTGATGCCGGTCGTAGGCGACGTGCTTCTCGGGATGCACACGGTTGACCAGAAAATGCAGGTGGGGGTGGTCGGTGTCGCGGTGGCTGTAGACGAGGAGCTGATGCTCCGTCAGCCCCATCCGCTCGATGACCTGCTGCGCCACCTTCCGCTTGACCTCCGGCGTCACCTTCCCCGCCGCCGCGTCCTTCGGGTCGAAGGTGATCATGAAGTGATAGGCCGGCTGCTTGCAGCGCACCGACTTGGCCGCCGTCGCGTCCATGACGGCCGCGGCCGCGCGCGGGTCGTCAGTGAAGAGGTTGCGCGTTTCGACGAACTCCACCCGGTCGGGGGAGAGCCCCTTGATCTGGCCGGCGAGATAGAGTGCCGAGCCCCGGAAGCTCTCCGGCTGACGGGCGGGCACCTTAAAGCGCATCAGCTCCCTCCGGGCCGTCGGGCTTGCCGTCCGGCTCCCGCCCCTTCGGTCCCTTGGCGACGGCCTTGTGGATCGGGGCCAGCACGTCCTTCAGGATGGTGAGCGCCTCGTCGCGCTCCGCGTCGTCGATGTCCTTCCCCGAGTTGGCACGGCGGGCGAGGCTGTTGATCAGGTGGCCGATGCCGTTGACGGCCTCGACGTGGTGCATGAGGACCGGCGCCAGGTCGGCACGGTCGGTCAGGCGCTCGACCATCTCCTTTCCGACATAGACCGCCCACGGCCGGTAGGTCTCATCCCCCGTGGCGGCTTCGAGCTGGGCGAGGTTATTGGCGATTCGCCCCAGTTCGTAGAACACGTCCTCGATGGCCTTCGCCTTCGCCGGCTTGGCCCTGGGCTTGCGGCCCATCGCTGTCTCGCGGACATAGTCGGCGAAGGTGACGCCGGCCTCGACGGCGCGCTGCTGGATGGCACGCTGCTCGGCGCGGGTCAGGCGGATGCGGGCGACGACGTCGCGGCGGTCCTCGGGGGCTTTGGGTCTGCGTCCTGCCATGCCGGTGCCTCCCCGTTCAACAGTCCCGAAAGGGGAGCATCAGGGTGCCGTGACTCTCCCTCCCTTGAGGCCGCAGGGCCGAATGGCGAGGCAAGATGGCGACGCTTGAGACCCCGCCAGGGGGTCGAATGCGGGGCCTGTTGGGCGAATAATAATGCCGTCGGTCGTCCCCGTCAGGGGCGAGCGGAGGGGCCGGCCGCAGGCCGCCCGTCAGGTATTTTTGTAGACCAACATCCATCTTGCCTCCCCCCTGTGACACGAAAACCCTCCCCCACTTATGGGGTCGGTCCACAGGGTGGAGTGGATTCGGACTGACAGGTCAGACACTTAATGCCAACGATGGACAACGCGATACTAACCGCAATCGCCCTTCTCCACAAGCCACAACACCTGCCAACGGCCACCAACAACATCCGCCGCCGGAACGCGGCACAGCGCAAGCGGGCGGTCGGCGGCGCGACAGCGCCGTCTCGGCCGCCCGAAAGTGCCGGCGGATAGGCATGCGAGGAGCCCCGCCGTCAGGCCGGCGGGGCTGATGCAACGGAGCGCGGCGGCTGTCAGTAGCCCCAGTCAGGCAGCATCAGGGCGGCGCTTATCGGGTGGACGTTGATGTCGTACCAGAAGCGCACGCCCGACTTCACGTCGCCGTTGGGCATCCGGTCGAAGTACTCGACGAATGCAATGTTTACGAACTCGACGTACTGGTCGAAGGTCAGGCTGCGGACGAGATCAAGGGTGGTTGGGTGGCTCATGGTCGGTCTCCTCTTGGGGTTTCTTGGGCCGCACCGCGCGGCCTTCGTGGCCAAGATGAGGCAGCGGCGCAGGAGCGTGCCGCACCCGGAGGGCCGCAGCGCAGCGGAGGACGGCAAGGCCCGTCTTTCTTGGAGCGCAGCGACCGCGAGGAAGGCGCCGCAGGCGCCGGGGAAGAAAGTCGGGCACGAGCCGTTGCGGTGGGCGACGCCGATGCCAGATTGGCCGCAGTCGAAGGCCCGTGCTGGTGTGGCTGCTGTTTTCCCAAGAGGAGAGCGGACGTGGGCGACTGACGCCCCTCGGCCGGGCTGAGCTTCCGGCGGTATGGCGGAACGTCGAAGGCATTTCGCCGCCGCCTCGGCCGGTGCTCCGGAGCTGCCGGTCGGTGCCGTCTCGGCTCGGTCACTGTCCAGGCGGATAGTGCCGCGCCTGTGCCTGTCAGGCGGCGATTGCCGACCGCGCTCATAAGCCCCTGCATATGAATCACTCGGAGACGACGGCATGACGGACTTCACGGCGGCAACCTTGCTTAGGCGCATCGAGGAGCATGCGCCCCAAGGGGCAGCGGAAGTGTTCGCCGTCTGGAAGGGTGCCTGTAGCGACGGCTGGACAAGCGATGCATTTGCCGACGCGCTGGAACAGCTCATCAACCTCGACTACGTCGAAGTTGTCGGTGACCGCGTGGTGCTCAAAGACCCTCAGATCGCCGTTGCACCCCAGCGGCAGCAGTGACCGCGCGGGACATGACGAAGCCCCGCCGGGATACCCGACGGGGCTAGGTGCGCGGTCGCGGCTGGGTCAGGCGGCCAGCGGCCGACCCTGGTGATGCCGCAGGTCCATCAGGGCGATGGCGCAGCCGATCGGGCTCAGGCCTTGGTCGTAGGCGCGGACGATGTCGGCGTACTGGTCTTCGTCGATGTCGTCGCCGGTCTCCAGCAGGTAGTTGTCCTCGACCTCGATAACGTACTCGTCCCAGGTCAGGTCCAGAAAGCTGTCGGTGGTGTTCAGTCGGTTCATGGTCTTTCCTCCTTCGTTGCCTGGCCGCGACCGCGGCCTTCCATGGGCGACGAAAGGCGGCGGCAGAGGCGACCAGCCGCACCCGCAGGGCCGCAGCGCAGCGGAGGACGGCGAGGCCCGTCTTTCTTGGAGCGAAGCGACCGCGAGGAAGGTGCCGCAGGCACCGGGGAAGAAAGTCGGGCACGAGCCGTTGCGGCGGACGCCGCCGGCGCCACGTTCGCCCAGGTCAGGAAGGCCCGCCGGTCACGGCCAGAGGAAGGATGGAAAGGCCCCGGCTGAACACGCCGGCTGTCTCGCAAACTGACATGCCGGACGGCGGCGTCGAAGGCACGGCAACATCCGAGCAAGGCGACGATCAGTGGGGAGCCAGGTGTCCCTATCGGCCCGCGCACCGAGGCTGAGTCGGTGCATGTACTTTCCGGCCTGTTCGGCGGTGGCTCATGGCGTCCGTCAGCCAACCCACCCCAGCACGACAAAAGCCGCCCGTCGCCGGGCGGCTTCGTCGATGGTGCCAGAGGCTCACCACCACGATGTGTAGAACACCGTCTTCCCTTCGGCGATGGCCGCACGGGCCTTCGCGATGAAGGCGAGGTCGTCGTCACGTTCGCTGCCGTCGCTCGACCCGAAGAAGAAGCCTTCGGTGAAGGGCAGTGCGTTCGCCTCGATGTCGGCCTCCAGCCGGTCGAGGTCGTCGGTCGTCAACGCGACGTTGACGCAATTGAAGTCGATGTCGTGGCCGCCCTTGGCGTAGTAGAGATTCTCCATCCAGCCGTGCAGGTTGGGGTGCTTCCGCCAGTAGGCGAGCTCAGTGGCGGTCTTGGCGGTGAAGTCCACTTCGGCCTCGACGGGTTCGGCGGTGGTGAAGGCGTACATATCCAGTCCCATGATGATCTCCTTTCGGTCGTTGGTTGCGCGTCCTGACGGACGCGGCCGAAAGGGCGGGCGGCATGAGCCGCCGCCGTCCTGACCAACACGGGCGGGCCAGCCCGCTGGCGCGGGCAGGTCATGGACGGCAAGGCGCCGCCTGCTACGAACGCGAACATCCGAAGGACGGCAACGGGCCGGAAGGGATCGGGACTGGATGTGTGCGCCCCCGCCGAAGCACGGCGACCAGGAGCACAAAAAGCCCCCGACGGCGAACCGACGGGGGCAGTTGGTGGACGCCTCAATCGAGGCGGATTTCAAGCTGGCCGTCGCCAGCCCACGGGCGTTCGGTGACGAGGTAGCCCATCCGGTTGACGAAATGGCAGCCGGACAGAAGGTAGAGGCCGTCGTCGTCATCGCTGCTGACGAGCGTCCAGATGCAGGCCGGGTCGGCCGCACTAACGGCATCGAGTTCGGGGCCGAAGGTCTCGAACATCAGGCCGTCGAAGGGCGCATACTTGCGGATGGTGTTGCGGACGGGGCGATAGGCAGCCAGCCAGTCGTCGTAGCTGAGCGCAGGCGCGGGCGGCGTCGGTTCGGGGTTGGCCACCTCGCGGGCGACCTCCTGAAGGGCGAGCTTGAAGCCGCTCGCGATGCCGTCGGCCTCCTTCCACGCATCCCAGTCGTCGGAATCGTCGGTGTCCTCGGCAGTCGCGAGGCGGCGGTCGGCGTCCTCGGAGAGGCGCGCGCCCTCGGCGTGCAGGCGTTGCATGTGGATGTCGGTCAAAGTGATCATGATGAAATCGTCCATTCGTTAAATCGTTAAACTATGCGGAGGCAGCGCCGCCCGCCGTGTGGCGGGCGGCGTCGCCTGCGGTCAGCGGCTCCAGATGAGGGCGAAGCCCTTGTCCTGCTGCTCGACCAGGTTGGCGTAGATGGGAGCGACGAAGCTCGGGTCGTCCAGTTTGACCGAGATGTACTCGTTGCCACCCTTGCTGGTGCGGTGCCAGGCCGCGCCGATCTCGACGGTGCCCGCCTTGACGCGGAAGTCGGGGGCGGAGTCGTTGGTCTTCTCGACGCCGGTGATCGCGACCTTGGTGGCCTTGAGGCCGAGGGTCTGGATGGTGCCGGTGAAGCCGCTGTCGGTCTTGGTGAAGGTGCCGATGGTTGCCATGATGAAAGTCTCCTTGCGTTTGGTTCTGGCGGTCGCGCCCATCGCGACCTTTCCATGGCCCATGAGAGAGACCGTCGAAGCACGGCCCCGCACCCCAAGAGGCGCGGAGGGGCGAAGCCCCGACCGGGACACGAAGCGGGCGAAGCGAAGCGGCAGACGGCAAGCGGGCTGTTTCTTGATGCGCGAGGAAGGCCGCAGGCCGGGGAAGAAACTGACCGTGCGCCGTTGCGGGGACGGGCGACGGGCTCAGATGTGGCCATGACAGGAAAGGACGCAGATGGGTGGCTGACCGATCCAAACAGGTAGGAAGCTCAGCTTGGCGACCTCGGCGCCCCTTCACCCGACGTGCGGCGCGGCGGCATCAGATCCCGCTGGCCGATGTCGGCCAGTCGCGTTCATCGGTGATGTCGAGAAGTCCATCCGCCCCCATCACAAAGCCAAGGCGGCAGGCGAGAAAACGGCGCACGCCGCACCTGCATCGGCACGGCGTGCGCGGGAGCATGGTCAGCGGGAGCCCGGCCCGCTTCGGACTGCCTTCACAAGCCAGCCGACGAGCATCAGGACATAGAACAGCCCCACAGCCGCGAAAGGGCCGACGAACAGCACGGCTATGAAGGCGTCGGCACTGCCGGTGCTGGTACTGACGAAAGCGGCCAGGACGATGACCGCGATGGTGACGATGATGGGCATGATGGCGTCCTCCTATTCGTCTGTCGGGTTCGCGGCGTCCTGCTCGGCGTCTACCCACACGACGGTGAGCTTCTGGCCGACCGCGTCGGCCAAGGCGTTCAGATGCAGGCGACAGGCGATGTCGTCGAAGGCGGTGGTCGGCTTGACCAGCATGAGTTCCGTCGGCACACGGCCGAGTTTCTCGGCGTGCAGCCAGTAGCGGCCGGTCAGCTCCTTGAGCCGTTCCGCCAGCGCCACGGCAACGGGATTATTGGGGTCGGGGTTGGCAAGCGCCGCGAGAATGGCGGCGCGGTCGTTTCGGTCGAAGCTCATCGTCGTTGCGACTTCCATCTTGGTTTTCTTCTTCAGGCTTATGAGGGACAGCGAAAGCGCGGCGCATGTCCGCTCAGGCCGCATCGATGGGACGCACCGACCAGCCGCCGATGTCGTTGCCGTGAACCGCGATGACCTTCGCCGCACAATCCGCCGCCGTGCGCCCCCAGATCGGCAGCGAGATGCGGCGGGAATCGTGATGTCCCGCCATGTCGTGCCAAGGCCGCAGCGCGGTGGTACGCGCCAGCGAGGGGCTGACCTCGCCATAGAAGTTCAGGGTGCCGTCGAAACGGCCCCGCTCGTCCCGGCCAGGCCGGAACACACCAACGCCGCCGTCATGGCTGACGGCCATGAGCAGCGCGTCAACCGCATCAAGCCCCGTGGCCTCTATGTCGCCGTCGCGATTCAGAACATCGTATGTCGTCATGGGTGGGTTGCCTCCCGTTTCGATTGTTGTTGGCCGCCCCTTATGGAAGGCGGCGAAAGCCCTGTCGGGGTGTGACCCGACAGGGCAGCCGTGCGCGGCTACGCCGCCGCCTCGGTGAGGTCGCCCTCGTCGGCCTCGATGTCGGACAGGTCGGCATCGTCGTCCTGCCCGTCCGCCTCGATGTCCTCGGCCTCCGGCTCGGCGGGCGCATCCGCCGTCACGGCGGGGAACAGCATGGCTCCCGGCAGCCAGTTCCGCCCCCGCTCCCGCATGGCGGCGGGCAAGGTCGCGTCGTCCTCGGCGCAACGCTGGAAGTGGTTGGCCAGCGCAGCGGCCAGCTTGCCCTTGGCGTAGTCTTTGAGCTTGCCGAGGCGCGACACCGCCCCGCTCTCGCGGGCGATGGCCTCCAAGTGCTCCTTGCGGCGACGATAGAGGAAGTCCTCGTCGGGCACCCATCGGTCACGCATATCCACGTCCAAATCCACGGCAACCTGATTGAACAGGCTGTCGGTGGTATCGAGCGCCTCCATGCTTTCCTGCCCGAAGGCCAGCGCGGTCAGCAGCAGGTGCAACTGCTCAAGCTCGCTGTCAGACAATTCTTTCACCGCCGCGTAAAGCTGCTCGGCGCTCTTGTCGTCGCCTAACAGCACATCCCACGCGCCACGGCTGGGGCGGGCGTAGGCATGGCGCTTGCCGCCCTCCAGGCCCAGCGCGGTGACGAACTCCTGCGCCGTCCGTTCCACGGCGCTGTAGCTGACGGGCGGCTTGTCGCTGGTGGCGAAGAACGCCAGCGCGGGATGGGCATCGACCGCAATCCGCCCGTGATAGCGGATACCGCGCATCATCTGGATGACGGCCACTTCCTTGGCCTTGCGGGCATCGGCCAGCAAGGCTTCCATCACGGCCATGCTCTTGTGAGCGGCAACCATCCGCACCACAGGCCCCGTATATTCGGGCTGCGGCTTGGGTGCTGCGGGCGCTGCCGCCGTTTCCTCGGCAACGCTCGGACGCACGTCGCGGCGGGCAAGCCCTTCGCGCACCTCGACACGGCCAGACGGCTTGAAGTGGATGACCACGCCGCCCGCTTCGCCGTCCTCGGTGTTGGCCTCGCGGTACTGCCACCATGGGGCATAGCCCTCGGTCAGCACCTCGACGAACGCCGCACCCGCTTCACGGTGATGCGCGGCCAGCGCCTCGACCGCTTGCGACTGCAAGCGGAAGAACTGCTCGGCATCGTCAAAGAAGGTGTTGTCGTCGTCGGCGAACAGGTCGGCGGTGACGGTGCCCTCGTACTGTTCCATCGGAAAAATGGCTAGCGACACGGCGGGCTTTTCGCCCGTCAGCATCCCGCGCACATCGTCGGCATCGTAGTGATACCCCTGCTCCAGCCGCTCGACGAGGGCGCGTTGCTGCTCATGGGTAGCCAGTGTCAGGGCTTCCGCCACCGACAGGGAAAACTCACCCTCCCGCACCAAGGCTTTCGCCTCGTCGCACAGCGAGGCCAGCGCCACGCGGCGCTTGACGGTCAGCACCGACACGCCCGCCTTGGCGGCCACGTCCTCAAGGCTGGCACCCTCGCCCAACAGGGCGGCAAAGGCTTCCGCCTCGTCCATAGGGGCAAGCTGCTCCCGCTGGATGTTCTCGACGGTGGCCAGCCGCAGCGCGTCGGCCTCCGACAGGCCACCGCGTACCTCCACGGGCACGGGATGGTCTTTGCCGATGTCGCCGCGCTCGGCCAAGAGCAACAGGGCGCGATAGCGGCGTTCGCCCGACACGATGCGGAACTTCCGCCCGTCCTTGCGAACCACAAGGTTTTGCAGAAGGCCGTCGGCCTTGATGGAGGCTGCCAGCCCGTCGAGGGCGGCGGCGTCCATGCTGCGGCGGGGGTTGTTGCCGTCAGCGACAGCCAGCTTGTTCAGGGGGATGGTCTGGATGGTCATGGGTTTCGTCCTTTCGTGATTTCGTCAATTCGTGCCCGCCCCGTCACCGAAGCGGGCGGGTTGGTCAGGCGGTGGTGATGGCGCTTTCGGCTGGCACGGCAGGTGCCGCCGCCATGCGGTAGATGAGGCGGGTGCCCCACTCGTCGCCGTGGTCGATGACCAGCGTTTGCGGGTCGGGGAAACGGCAAAGACGGGCGGACGGGAAGTCCAGCCACGTCTTGCCGCCGCCCCTATCGGGCATGGTGAACCACACCCCGTTGGTCTGGACGTGAGCGACGGTGCGGCGCTGGACGCCGCAATCGCGCTCGTTGTCGATGTACTGGAACGTCCAGCAGGGATGCGCCAGCAGGGCGCGTTTGAAATCGGCAAGGCATTTCATGGTCTGCCCTCCCGACTACGCGACGATACGGCCAGCAAGCCGCGCCTCGGCGGCATAGGCCGTCAGGCTCTTGGTCGGCTTGAAGTGCTGGTCGCGCTCGATGGTCAGGCCACCGGGACCACGGATGGCGGCAATTTCCGACAGGCTGACGCTGCCGAGTTCGGGGCTGCCCATGCCCAAATCACACAAGCCGAAGGCAATATCCGGCGCGTCCGGGTCGAGTTCGGACAGCAGCCACGTCGCCGCGCCCCATGGGCAGAACAGCTTCACCACAGGCCAGAAATTATGGGTGTCGCCGTCCTCGCTTATGCGCTCGGCGTTCTCCCGCCCGTTCCTCAACATGCGGGCGCGTTGCTCGTCGGTCAGCAGCGCGGCAGCGCTGCCAAGGGTCGTCGTCGTGTCGTTCATTCGCTCAATCCTCCGTGCAGTCGTTACAGGCAGCACAGAGCACACACGCCCCGCGCCTGAACCTCTGCCCAGCGGCGAGCGACGACAGAAGAACCAGTGATGATCAGTGAGCGCGGTCGGCCTGGCGGCGTCGCGCCGACATCCGACGGGCTCCAAGAGAGCCGCCCCGAAGGGGTGCAATCCGGCCAACACGGGAGGGCAGCTTGCTGCCCGAACGGAACGGGCAGGCCGGACGGCGACCTTGGGCAAGCCCGGCGGGGTCGGCACAAGCTGGCCAGAGAGGTTCCGCGCGCAGCGCGAAGAACGAAATCAACGTCGGCCCAAAGGGCCGTCCTTCGCCGCCGCACAGGGTAGCGTGAGCGCGGGTCCCGGTGCGGCGGCTTCGGGGGCGTTGCGGGGGACTGCCCCCGCTCGAAGGGGTGTCCGGAAAACGCCGCAGGCGGTTGCAGGCAGGGGAATTCTTTCCCCACACCAAAACTTGCGTTATTATTCTACTTGTTCGCCGCAACGATAATATTGTCGGGACATAGTATTGCTTGTTGTTCAATTTATTATTGAGTCTTTATTCTATCCGCATCCTTCCCCTGTTCTGGAGGGCGCCCTCAATCAATCCTCACGTTTTGATCTCGTGAGCGATGTACGCGTCAAAGGACGCGGTCCTTGCATAGAGGTGGATGTCGGCGACGCGCTATGCCCTGCCACCAATCACGGCGCGCACACGGTGTGCGACTGCTCCGCGAGCACTCTCCAGAAAGTCTATGTGTGCCTGGACTCTATGTTCATTTACCGAGGCGGGAAGTGCTGAACGCAGGTCAGATTTTTACAAAACGCCATTTTTGGCCGCGCCCATAAAGAACAAATAGTGAGGGCATTGCCGTGATACGCATACTTTTATTGTTCATCGCACTCCTGTGCACCGCATCTGCCGCCAACGTAATGGCTCAAAGCAAATTCTTCTCCACGCCGTCGCGTGGTGGCGCCGAGGGAGCCAAGCAGAATGCGCAGCTAACCACTCTCCAAACCGAGAACGAGCGCATGAACGCCTGTACCGCGGCTGGGCGGGTGTACGCGCCAACGCACGCCAACAGGGACGCCAACGACTGCATCCCCCACCTGACGCTCAATCCCACCAACGGACAGGCCACCTTCACGAACCGCGTCAACGTCAACAGCGGCGGCGTGAACGTCACCGGAAACAGCACCTTCAACAACCGCATTACGATCGGTGCCGGCGGCCTGACCGTCGGCGCGGGCGGCGCCAACATCACAGGCAATACCACGCTCAACAACAACCTGGCTGTGACGGGAACCTCGACGTTCAGCAGCAACATGAACGTCAACGCCCGCGTGACGGCCAATCAACTCTACGTTGGCAGCGGCAACGTCGGCAACATCCCCACCTGTACCTCCTCGCAAAAGCTGCAATGGAGCGGCACGGCCTGGACCTGTGTGACCGATAACATTGGCGCCACCGCTTCCACCGAGGTTGACCCCAAGGTGGGTGCACTGACCAATGGTCGTTGGTGCCGGACCAATGGGTCGAAGGTTATCTGCGATCGACCCGCTCCAATTTCCTGCGGGACTGCTCAGAAGTTGAGATGGACGGGCTCAACGTGGGAGTGCATCGCCGATCAGGGCATAACCCAGTCGGATGGCGATGGGCGCTACCTCCGCCTTACCGGCGGCACCCTCACCGGCACGCTCAATTCACAACGAATAAATGCGACGATGGTCTTCACGAACGACTATTCGGGAGACCGTTGGTGTCGGGCAAATACGAATGGCCGGATGCTGTGTACGTCAGCAACTCCAGGGGGTTTTACATCCTGCAACGTTTGTTGTGACAATGTGTGCCGTACCAGTTGTTCGGGCATTTTCTGCTCCGGCGGCGATGACTTCGGCGATTGGTGACGTATGCGCTTCCGTGATCCTGACACGCAGGATGTGATGACTGTGCCCGCTCGGCCCTGAGCGCCGCAGTCCGCACAGAATCTCAATCATGGCCAGGACATAGACGCATCAGCGCGCGCTGCGCTTTGGGCGTGGCTGCGACAGAGGCGTCAGTCAGTGATTTGTGCCGCATTCCATAAGCACTGGCAAACTGAACCACTGACCCTGCCAGGGCATACCTTTTCCTATTCTGATTTCCAGTCCCAGGACTGGTTAATGCGACAATCACCTGGATTCTCGTCAACTCTTGCTGAGGGAGCAGACCGCAGTAATGCGGTTTGTATGTCCATGCGCGATGTGTTCCACGCCCCCAAGACGCTCGCTGTCACTTTCACCCTGATTGTGGCGATTGCGCTCGCGTCGCTCCTGTGGGTTCCGGTAACGGTGGTGCTGGTGGGTACGACCTTGTACATGCTGATGCTCGTCGCATTCGCTCTCATTTTCTACTGCGTCGAGTACAACGATATCGGCATGCTGTACCTCGCTGGCATGTTCGTGGCCTTCGGTGTTGCGGTCAGCATCATGGCCGATGTCGGTGCGGTTCAGCCGGAGACTGCCTTCAGGTACGCGGCGGTTCTGACCGTGCTCGCACTGGTAACGGCTCTGGCCGTTCCGCTCGTCGCCATGCTGTGCAAGGAGGGCTAACACCACTCCAATCGAAAGCCCTCCCGCGCTTGTGCGCGGGAGGGCTCATCTGCATTCGACGGTGACTAGCGAGGCGCCGCGCAAGCCATTGTCAGGCAGCCGTTGGCGCCACCTTTCATAAGCTCGGCAAACCGAAACATCAGCCTTCGTGGCTTTGTCGCTTCACGTCTTACCCCCGCTCCTTGTGGCGGCGTAAGCGGCATTTCGCCCTCCAATCCCATTCACTCTTGTCGAGGGAGCCGACCGCAGCAATGCGGCGGTGCGTATTCATGTTCCAAAGGATCCCGAAGGGAGTTTCCTTCCGCACCTTCGCGGCGGGAATCGTATTCGGCTTGCTCGCCGAAGCCCTGCTGCCCATTTCCGCCACGGTCACCGTGGTCGCGATAGTGCTGGCCGTGAGCGTTTCGATCCCGGCCGCCCTGGCGTGGCTCGATTATGCCGACGCGGTCGCCGGCGTGATGTTCACGGCCGTAGTGATCGCGGCCGTAGCAATCATTGCCGGGTTCGCAGTCCTGGCAATCTCGATGCTGGTCGCGACCATGGTCGCGGTGAACGCCCCGCTCAACGCGCACTACGCTGGCCGATAGCGAAGGAGCCGCCCCCATGAGGGGCGGCTCCTTTTTCTGAGAAGCGTTCTTAAAGTAAGTCCGCCCGTGTGAGCGGCACCGGTAGGCAGGTGTCAGGAACCGGCTCGCGCACCCCCCCATAAGGGGATGAAAACCGACACATCAGCCCTTCGTGGCTTTACCGCTTCACGTCTCAACCCGCCTCTTATGGCGGAGTAAGCGCCGTTTCGGCGTGCAATTCCATCCACTCTAGCTGAGGGAGCCGACCGCAGTAATGCGGCGGAGAAATGACATGCGGCAGCTTTTCACCATGTTGTTCGTCCTGATGATCATCATGGCGTTCGGCGGCACCGGCTTTGTCGTCGGGATCGGCATTGCCCTGGATGTCGCGGTGATGCTTACCGAGGCCGGAACATTCTGGCTTTTGGTCGGCGTGGTCGTGTTCGGCATCGTCACCATGGGCGTCGCGCTGGGCGGACTGCTCGCGCTTGCTGTGATCTGGCTGTTTGCGGCAGCGGCCAACTTGACCGCTGGCCGATAACGGAGGAGCCGCCCCCGAAAGGGGGCGGCTTATCTCGTTAAGCAACCATCCGTCCCCATGCTTTCGCAGCCAAGCAGGCGCCGCCGAAAGATCGAGCTTTCGGAAAGTGACGGAATGGGCAATTCAGTCACAGAAATCAAGATCGAAAAATCCAGCTAATCCCACAGTTTCCGGGCCATGCGCCGTTCTTCGGCGCCGACGGCATCGCCATAGATGGCGGTGGTCGCGAGCTTCGCGTGACCGAGCCATTTCTGGAGCAACGTGATCGGAATTCCGCGCTCAAGTGCTGCAACTCCGAAGCCGTGGCGGAGACCCTTGGCGGTCGCGTGCGGACCGTTCACACCTGCCACCGCCATCACTTCCTTTACGCGCCGGTGCCCGGTCATCCGGTGCCAGGGCCAGAGGCGTGCCGATGCACCACCATCCGGCCCGCCCTGAGCGCCGCGCACACCATGTACACGGTCGAGCTCGGCGAGCACGGTTGGAGAGACGGGCACAGCGCGATGTACACCAGGACGGCGCTTTTTGAGGCTACGGAAGACGACGACACCCGCGCGTAGGTCGATGTGATCGGCCGTTAGAGCGAGGGCTTCGGACAGGCGACAGCCCGTGTCCTTCAGCACCAGGCACAGCGTGTAGACCTCCGGTGCCTGGCTCTTAGCGGCTTTGATGAAGGCTCGCCGCTCGGCCTCGGTCAGGTACTTCCGGTGGCCGGCCGGATCGAACAGGCTCCATTCCATATCGCCTCGCGCCTGAAAGAAGACCGTCCCTCCGTTGCCGTTTCACCTTCCAGAATCGTAACGCAGGGCAGTCCGAGCGAGCGACACTATTGCCCATTCTGTAACTCGATTTGCCGAAGGGTCTGTGGCAGCCGCGCAACGCGCATCTTCGACTGCGGCTCGATGGGTCCGGAGCGATCAACTTCCCGTCCTCCTTCTCATGAGGTTCCCATGCCGAAGGCTTCTCGCTCTTCCCGCCGTATTCCTACGGCGCTTCTCGGCGCTGTGCTGACCATCGGAATTGCCAGTGCGCAGGCTCAAGAGGCCCGCCGAGCCGACCGCGTCCCCGAACTTGAGGTGCGCCGCACCTTCATCGATCAGCATTGGGCCATTCATGCCCCAACCGCTGACCAGGTCACTTTCGATCTGTCCACGGGCGGCCGGGGGCGAATAACCCGCATCGGGCTGTTCATTCAGGGGACATGGTCCGTCGATGGGCAAGGAGAGCTATGCCTCACGGCAGAGGCAGGCTCAGACATCGCGCCCGGCACGCGACTTTGCCATGTGTTCCACCGCGAGGGCGAAGGCTATGCGGTGGCGGTTCAGGGCCATACGCCCATGCCGGTGTTCTTCGTGGACCAGCAGACGAGACTGTTCGTGGACAGCACGAAACGGTCAGGCGGGTGAGCGATGCAGGAAGTGACGATGACGCGGCGCTTCACCCTTGAGCGAGACAGGACTCTCGCGCAGGCGACGGCCGCAACCATGAAGGCCGTGGAAGCGGCACTTGGCGGGACATTCGACCAAACTTCGGATGGCAGCTTCTCCGGCACGGGACGCGCCTTCGCGCAGCAACAGCGGAATGCCTTCGACCGGAAGACAGGCGCCGAGGTCGGCTACAACATCAAGGTCAGCGGGAAACTCAAGGATCACGGCAACGGTGAGTTTTCAGCGATGGTCGCCCTAACCGGCGACGGCGCCAACACGGTCGGTCGGATGATGAAGGCTGGCAGCGTCCTCAACATCGTCGTATTGCCAGTTCTAGGTGGGGTCCTGAGCCTAGGCATGTTCCGGGGCTCGATGTTAGCCGGTTTGATCGGCGCCGGCATCGGCCTTGCGCTAGCCCTCGCGATAGCGAACGCCTTCCGCAAGTTGCCTGAGAAGGCCATGCACAATGCGCGTGCTGCCGTGGAGAGCAAGCTGGCGACTGTCGAGTTTTCCACGTAGTCGCAGGGCGGCGGGTCAGCTATGGGAGCGGGCTGCTCCTTCAGCTGCTACCGCTCGGGTTCCTGCTCGTCGTTCGGGCGCACCCGAGGTACAGGGCATGTCGTCACTTTGCGCATCTTTCGCAAATTTTGCTCCACGAAGAGAGGTCCGGATTGAATTTCCACCTCGGCTGCGGCTCTCACGCCTGCACGAGCGTTTTCAATTTCTTCGGCGCGCCATTGTGCCTCTCGCTCGGCACGGATTTGCCGGTCATGCAAGCGGGCTTGGACACCCGCGACCCTGAAGGTCATGGATTGACTTAGGTGACTTTCAGGCATGGCCGAAGCGATTTCGGCCGCTTCACTGACGCGCTCCTCACTGAGCAATGCGTCCACTTTTTGGGCCTCAGGGCTCATTCTCATTTGCAGATCACTGGCGAAGAACCGCACTTTCAGTGGCATGCTTTTGTTTGCGGCTATCCGGTCGAGAAAGTTGAAAACCAAACCCATTGGGAACCTCCATGTTTGGAGGCTTATGCCGGGAGCCAAAAGCTCCCGGCCTGACTGAAGGAGTAGAGGCGGCCATCAGGCCGCCTCCTCCGTCTCGACGGATTGCAGGCCACCGAGGAAGTCGGTGGCCTTGGCGGCCTGCGACGCGGCGGTGAAGATGGCCTTCTTGTCGGCCTTGAGCACCTTCAGCCAGTTGTCGATGTAGGCGGCGTGGTCGGGACGCGGGGTGAGCGTCACGCCCAGGTCGGCGCAGAGGAATGCTGCGCCAAGTTCGGCCACAAGCTCTTCCATCGCATAGGCGTCGTCGCCGAAGCGCTTGCCGAATTGCCGGTCGCAGCGGCGGTCGTTCCCCGTCCAGTGGGTCAGCTCGTGCAGCAACGTGGCGTAGTAGCTCTCGGTCGCAGTGCTGGTTTCGGTGCCGAGGAAGCGCTCCCGCTCGGGCATCTGGATGATGTCGTCCGAGGGACGATAGAAGGCGCGGCTGCCGCCGTGTCGGATGGTTGCGCCGGTGCCGGTGACAAAGTGCTCGGCCGCGTCGATGACCTGCACGGGGTCCTTGGGCTCGGGCAGCGCGGGCGCCTCGCAGCCGTCCACCTGGTCGGCGTTGAAGACCCAGCTCGCGCGCGCCATGAGGCGCTTGCCGTGCTCGGTCGTGCCGTCGTCGTTCTGCTCCTCCACGTCGAGTTCCTTGTAGAACACCACCAGGCTCGACTTCTCGCCCTTGCGGACCTGACAGCCCTTGTTCTGCCACTGGCGATAGGTGCCCCAGGTGCCGGTGCTGAAGCCGCGGGCTTGTCCTGCGGCCCAGAGGCTGACGACGTTGATGCCGCGATAGGCTTTGGCGGTGTCGATGTTGACGGGGCGGTTCAGGCCCTCGCCGCTGCGGTGCCAGGGCATCTGCCAGTCGCCCGCGCCCGCCTCGATGGCGGCGATGATGTTGTTCGTGACCTGGGTGTAAACGTCGATGCGTTGTGCGGTCATGGTTCCTCTCCTTGTCTTTGCGACCGCGCCCATCGCGGCCGTTCGATGGCGACCGGAGAGGCAGGGGCAAGACGGGCGGCGCACCCGAGAGGGCTGGAGGGAACCGGAAGACGGCGGGCGGACTGTTTCTTGGATCGCGCAGCGCCCGCGAGGAATGCGGCCTCGGCCGCAGGGGAAGAAACTGACCGACCACCGTTGTGCCGCACGGCGACCCTGCCAGGTCAGCCACAACTGAGGACGGCTCGTGGGCTGCGGTCAGCGGCAAGGATCAGAGGAACCTCGCCAACGGGAGAGTTGGAGCCCGGAGACCGAACAGCCCCACCGTCAGGGGGCGGCGGGGCCATTTGGGAGACTGTCACGATGCCCATTGGCGCAAGGCATCGAGGGCTTATGGCCGCCGGCAACAATCACCGCCTGACAGGCGCGGCGTAGCTGAAACGTCAACCTCGGGCAGCACTCAAGTCATAGGAAGATCAGCCAAATCGGGGTACAAGGAATCGACAGAACAAAAGGGGGTCTGGTCTGCTGGCGGAGGGCGGATGGTGTTCGGCAAGCTGTTCGGGGGTGGAAAGAAAGACCGGCCGGTAGACCCGGACGCCGGCAAGTCGCCCGTGCACCTGCTGCTGGAGACCCTCGACCCGGCATGGCGCGAGGCGTTCAAGATGGTCGTCCGCGACCCTCAGCTCGACTCGGTCTACAGGGACATTCTCTACCGCAACCTATTGCAAGGCCATATCGAGGAGGCCCGCACCACGCTGCGCCAGGCCATCCCGATGATGACCAAGGCGAACCGCGACCGCATCCAGCACCTCGGACAAGCGCAGGCATGGGCGAGCGACGACGATCTGCTGCGGGTGGGGATATTCTCGCGCAAGGGCACGCCATTTCCGGTGGACAGGCTGGAGCTGGGCTACATGCCGAGGCAGCGGTCGAATGGCGAGGACGTGAGGCTGCCGGTCCTGTTTCACGGCGAAGGCCACCTGCTGACGGTGGCGCCGACCGGCTCGGGCAAGGGCCAGCGCTTCATCCTGCGCACGCTGCTGGAGTTCGAGGGGCCGGTGGTGGTGCTCGACCCCAAAGGCGAAAACTACCGGGAGACGGCGTGGCGTCGGGACCTTTACGGCCAGGTCTACAAATGGGCGCCGGGCGAGCCCGATTCCGACTGCTACAACCCGCTCGACCGGGTGAAGGGCTGGGACGACGCGCGGCTTCTCGCCGAATTGCTGGTGGTGCCGCAGAGCAAGGAGCCGTTCTGGGACGATGCCGCCCGCGACCTGCTGACCGGGCTGATCTTCTACGTCATGCACCGCCGGCCGCGCGAGCGCCGCAACATGCGCGAAGTCTGCCGCCTGCTGGCGGCGAGCAAGGCCGATTTCGACGCCATGGTCGAGGACCTGCAAGGCTCCGACGACGAACGACTGCAAGAGCTGGGCAACATCATCGAGACGCAATCGGAGGCGCTGCGCGCCTCGATTACGACGACGCTGCGCACACAGCTTGCGGTATGGCGGTCCGATGATGTGGTGGCGGTGACGTCCAGCTCGACACCGGGCTGGTCGGTGGAGACCATTCTCCGCGAGGACAACAGTTGCGTCATGCAGGCTGCGAAGGCCGGCCGCCCACCGGGCTGGTACTACGACGAAGAAGCTGAGGAGGCCCAAGTCGGCCGGGCAGCTACGATCTACCTGATCGTGTCGCCGGAGAAGATGAGTTCGATGCGCACGGTGCTGCGCGTCATGCTGGGCCAGCATCTGAGCGAAGCGATCCGCGTCCGCAGGATGCTCGACGAGGAGAACGCGACCGACGCGGACCTGCCAAAGAGCTATCCCAACTGGCCGATGACGTTCTATTTCGACGAGATGCCGCAGCTCGGCTACATGCGCATTATCGAGGACGCGGTTGCGATCACGCGGAGCTACCGCATCCGGCTGTGGCTGTTCACCCAGGACATGGCGCAGCTGAAGGAGGTCTACCAGAAATGGGAGAGCCTCATCGCCAACTGCCGCTGTCAGGTTTATTTCCGCCCGAATGATCAGACGACGGCGGAGCATGTCGCGAACCGCCTCGGCAAGCGCAAGGACCTGTGGGGCGGCGAAGACTGGGTGGCCTCGCCACAGCAACTGATGGGGCCTGAGTTCCGCGAGGACTGCGTCATTATCCAGGATGGGCTGACGATCCGCGCCCGGATGTTCAAGCCCCACTATGCCGATGAGGATCTGCAAGACTGGGTGATCGAGCAGAAAAGCAAATTTGGCGAGGAGATACACCGAGCCCCGCGCCCTGAACCAACCCCAGCCATGGAGCCTGAGCCGAACGACGAAGAGCCTGAGGCGGAAGCACCCGTCGCAGCATCGCCGGAAGACGCCGATCTGCAAGGGGATGCCGAATACCAGGCGGAGTTGGCCGCACTGCAAGCGCGCATGCGCGCCCGCAAGGCCGATACGCCCGAGGCAACCAAGAATGCCGATGAAGGGGACGGCGGAGCGCCTGAGCGGCCCGCTGGATCATCGGAGCCGCCGCGCCGCCCTCCGACACCGCCGAGCTTCGACGAATGAACAGAAACGGCTCCTGTTGCGCCTCGCGCCCCTTCAAAACCGATGCGGCGGGAGCGAACGCGCCGCCGCCAGAATAGCGAGGTCAAAAGGATGAGTGGAAGTCTGATCATAGCCGCGCTTATTGCCGCGCCGCTCTGCTATCTCTTCATGCGCTGGTATCTGAGGCGCCTGCCAAAGTCGAAAAGCTGGCGCGAGCAGTTCGATGAGGGACGCAATGCGGCTCGGGCGCGATCAGAGCAGATTGCGGAGCAGTCCCGGCAGTATCAGGAAATCCAGAAGGCAAAGCGTGAAGACAGGCAGTCTGGTCAGGATAACGCCTGAACCGAGAACTGGAACGGACCTCCTTGCCGCAGTCAGAAGGACTGCCAAACACGACAGGTTGCTCCTGGTCAGGCTTGCAAGCGGTTTGCCAACAGCATGCTACCGGCATCACCATCTGGACCCCATTCGAGAGCCCCTTTGCCGGCCGCACAGCGCCTTCGCTGTGTCCGACGGAATGCCGCCGATGGCATTGGGCACCCCTCCGCATGCACAAAAGAGGTCGGCGTTGCCGAAGAAGAACTGGTCGAGACCAGGCAGGTTGGACCGCCGAGTTATCCACAAGCGACTGCGTTTTAATCGTTTCAATATTTGTTTTAATTAGTTTTAGACTCGTCTGATCATCGGAAATCTTGGCAATCCGCCTCGATCAGTGGATAACCGGGTCCGCAATAGACAGGCTCCGGTCCGCAATAGACAGCACTTCGGTCCGCAATGGACAGTGACGGGTCCGCAATAGACAGCCTATCCACAGGGCGCGATTTCAGACGCGCGGCTACGCGCGGAAAGGTCGTGGGACTGTCTATTGCGGACTCCAGAAGGATCAGGCTGCGGCGCGGCTGGCTCGGGACGTGATGAGCAGAAGGGGACCGTCCTTGCCATTGCCCTCGGCCAGTTCATAGTCTGGCAGGTCGTTGGCCGCGATGAGCTGACGCAGCTCGTGGGCGAACTTCTTGAGCTGCCGCGTCGTCCCGCAACGGGCATGCACGGTCTCGAAGGAGTACGCCGCCTCACCGGTGCCAGCCGCTTTGCGGGCGAGGCGATAGATGAATCGGGCCAAGCCCTTTCTGATGAGGAAGTAGTCGGCGTTGACCGTCAGAATCTCAGGCTTCTGGTGGCCGGTCACACCCTGATAAATCCAGTCGGGGATGGTGATCTCCAAAGACCCGACCCGGCCCGTGTCGGTGCGCGTCGCGACGGTAGCGCCGGCGATGAGTGGAAAGTATCCGGCACGCCGGCCGGCCTTCCGGCGGTCGTTGACCGAAATCTTGATGTAGGTGCCTTGCAGCCTGTCGAGGGCCTGCTCCAACGCCTCGTATTGGCGGCCGCCGAAGGGCATGCGGCAGAACTTGAATATCTCGGCGCTGTGCGGACGGAACTTTGCCGAGGGCATTTCACCAAGGCCGGCGCGGTACCGCCGCATGGCGTCGGCCAGGTGACTGATCATCATCAGGACGATGTCATAGTCATAGACCGTAGCCATGCCGTCGGCGCCGCCCTTCACCTCCACGACCGCGTCGGCAAGTTCGTAGCGGATCGTATCGCCCTTCCGCGTCTGGCTTTTCGAGAGCCGGAACACGGCGATGTCCATCAGACCGATACCGTCCTTGACGGGAATGTCGCAGAGCGAGGGAACGAAGAAGTCCGGCTGGTTGTCGTTCGCCGGGGCTGGGCGCATGGAGGGGCGCGGAGCTGTCCGCTCGATGGTCTCGCGAAGCCGGTCGATGGTGTGCTTAAGCGAGCCTGTCTGACTAGCGGCAGTTGCTGGCGGACGCGCGGTCTTCATTCGATGGCGAAACCTCACAGTTCATCGTTTGTTCTTTTTACCCTATCATACGAGATTGGTAACGCGGGCAGAAATTGACATCCGCCAGAGGGGTTTGGTGGGGCGGACGGGGCTGCGCCCCTGAGCGTCGTCAGATCACTAACAGCTATATTGCACGCTAACACTAACAGTGTTACTATGCACATCGATGTTAGATAAACAGCGCACCATCATGGAAGAGCCGTTCGCCGAGGCGCTGGAGCGCTATCTCGGGGAAACCCTGCATGACCGAATCCGTGTGACGGAGATTGGTGGCACCTTCGCGCTCCCTTCATTCCTGGAACGCACTTACAAGCTCTATGAAGCTCAGATTGCCGGCAAGCGCTGCATATTCGTTGCCGCTCGGGAGAACTTGGCAACGCCGTCGGATATCGCCAAACACGTTGGCTTGGTTCGCTCCGCGATAGAAGCCGTTGTCGTGTTCGCAGCGCCCTCCCTCAGCGCACACAATCGGTCGCGCCTTCTCAGCCATGGTGTCGCCTTCGTCGTGCCGGGCAATCAGCTCTATATCCCGGATCTTGCCATGGACCTCCGGGAGCACTTTCGCGCGCCGAAGCTCCAGGATGCGGATGGCTTGTCCCCGGCTGCACAGGCCGTCCTCTTCCACCACCTCTTACGACCCGACGAGAACGCCTTCACGCCTTCGCTGATTGCCAAACGGCTGCACTACTCGGCCATGTCGATTGGCCGCGCCTTCGATGATTTGGTCGCCGTCCGGTTGGCGGAGACCGAAAAGCACGGGAAAGAACGGCATATTCGATTCAAAGCGTCCGGCCGCCAGCTTCTTGATGTGGCGCGTGACCACCTGCGAAGCCCCGTTCGGGCCGTGAAGTTCGTCAAAGGTAATTTCGTGGGAGCGCCCCTGAAAACCGCCGGTGAGAGCGCACTTGCTGAGCTGACCGATCTATCGAGGCCGCGCATGGATGCCTACGCGATAGCGGCAAGTGACTGGAAAACCCTCGCTCGCGATCGCGGGCTGGTCGAGACGGACAGGCATGACGCTGACTACATGGTGGAAACTTGGTCCTACGACCCTGCCGGGTTATCCGACATGCCGACCGTCGATCCACTGTCGCTCTATGCGCAGTTCAAGGATCACAGCGATGAGCGCGTGGCCGCGGCCGCGGAACGATTAGTGGAGGGGCTGCCGTGGTTGTAGGAATAGATAAGTTTCGCGAGCATTTCGCAGGGCATGAAGAGCAATACGCCATCATCGGCGGCGCCGCCTGCGACCTGCTGTTCGACGCGGCCGGTCTCGGTTTCCGGGCGACGAAGGACATCGACATGGTGCTCTGTGTCGAGGTGGTCGATGCCGCATTCGGAAAAGTCTTCAGGGCGTTTCTCGATGCAGGCGGATACCAGGCTCGGGAGCGCAGCGACGGAGAGAAGGAGTTCTATCGCTTTCACAAGCCGACCGACCAGAGCTTCCCCTTCATGATCGAGCTGTTCTCGCGCAAGCCGGGAACGCTCGACCTTCCTGAAGATGCCGCTCTGACGCCGATTCCTGTGGAAGAGGATGTTGTCAGCCTTTCCGCGATCCTGCTCGACGAGGGCTATTACGAGGCACTCCAGGCAGCAAAGCGGAAGCTGGATGGCGTGACGATCATCGATGAGACGCTGCTGATCCCCTTCAAGGCGCGCGCATTTCTTGATCTCAAGGCGCGTTCCGATGCTGGCGAGAAAGTGGACGGCAAGAACATCAAGAAACACCGCAATGACGTCTTCCGGTTGGTGCAGCTCCTACCGCGCGGTGCCTCGGTCGAGATATCCGGCCCCATCCGCACCGACCTCGGGCGCTTTGTCGAACTGGCGCAAGCGGACGAAGCGCTCGACCCGAAAGCCTTTGACGTGCCGTTCACCCGCGACGAAGCGCTTGCGCTCCTCCGCTCAGCATACGGACTGACGTAGAGGAGGCGACAGCCCGTTGGCCGGCGTGGGAAGGAAGCCACAACGCATCGTCGAAGCCGCCGTGGTCGATGGGATCGGCCCGGTAACGGCCCACGACTTGGTGGCAATGCCCGAAGATAGCTGGGGCTTGTTACGCGACCGGATCACCGATCATAGGCAGGGCAACGAAGGCTTGGTTGCCCGTTGCCTGGCATGCGACGGCAGCGTGTACATAAGGACGGCGCGACGACGTGGTGTCAGCCTCCCACTCTTCGCGCATTACAGCGGCAGCGATCCAAGTTGCCCCTGGTATCACGGCCGCAACACCGTGCCAGACGATGCCCGCGCCGCTCAGTATCAGGGCCGTCAAGAATCGGATTTCCATAGGCTGATGTGCGAGCAAGTGGCGGCGCTTGTGGCCCTCGACCCGCGCCATGTGAGGCACACCGTGGCCGAATACCTGCCGCCGACCGAGACGGCACATGGCCGGTTCCCGGATGTCTATGTCGAGTGGGAAGGCTTCGGCGCCTTCGCCGTCGAATTCCAGATGTCGAGCACCTTCCAGACGGAGATTTCGGCCAGGTGCAAACACTATGAGCGCGAAGGGGTGCCGCTGCTTTGGATCTTGTTCGGGATCGACACCAAGGCCCAGGTGCAGCAGAGCTTCATCGATGTCATTCGCCGGCACCGGGGAAACGCCTTCGTCCTCGACCCGCTCGCCGTCGAGGCGTCGAAGGAACAGCGGACTCTCGTCCTCAACTGTTATCTGCGGAGCGGCGACGGCTTCGATCCGCCGAAACTCGTCCGGTTCGATGAGCTGACCATCCCGAGGTCGAAGCTCCCCTATCATGAGGACCGGATCGTGACGCCGCTCCTCGCGGAGATCGAACGACGTCGCCGACCGTGGTTCAGCGACCTGGCCAAATGGGATCACTCTGCACCGCTGCATGGCCTTGAACGTCCTCAAAGCCTACTCGTGGCGGCGGCCTTCTCGATCGTGGCGGCGGCGAACGGGAAGGAGCGCAACTATGCGAGCGGACACCCGAACATCCGGGCGATGCTCAATACCTACCTGCATGCCGGCACCTTCGGTGGCTACACCGACCTGCTGACGCGGTTGATAGGGAACACGGCAATGGCTGGATTGCTGAAGGCCAAGGTGGGGGAACATCTGCATCGCCATCGCAGCGAAGCACAGGCTGATGAGCGGTCGCAGGAATGGTCGATGCTCCGGCACCTGCTGCCCGAGGCGCTCGATCCCGTGGTCCGCGAGGAGCTGAGATACCTCGATGCGTTGCCGGCCTGGGCGAGCCCGGAATGACGTACAGGCAGGACATAGAGTTGCCGGGATTTGTTGTCGGCAGTTGGCACAGCTTGGTTCTGACTGTGCCAAAACTGTGCCAAAAACGCTGAAAGCCCCGTCCGTGAGGAGCGGGACTTTCGTCTGAAGCGTTGATATTGCTTGGTAATTTTGGTTGCGGGGGCAGGATTTGAACCTGCGACCTTCAGGTTATGAGCCTGACGAGCTACCGGGCTGCTCCACCCCGCGGTGATGTGTGGGCGCTGGGGGTGCGCCGTGATCGTGATTAGGTTTTTCTTTGTGCGCGTTTGGAAGACCTGGCGGCGACCTACTCTCCCGCGTCTTGAGACGCAGTACCATCGGCGCTGAGGGTTTTCACGGTCGAGTTCGGGATGGGATCGGGTGTAGGCCCCTCGCCATGACCACCAGGTCGTCGAAACGCGCGTCTGATCCGGCCCTCGTGCGGGTTATCTTCTGGAAAGTGCTTTTGTGTTCGTTGCGCCAGGCTTGCCGCTGCGATGATGGGTCAAGCCGGTCGAGCGATTAGTATGGCTTAGCTTCATGCGTTGCCGCACTTCCACATGCCACCTATCGACGTGGTGGTCTTCCACGGCTCTGATAGG
>NZ_SBHN01000016.1 GCF_006980715.1 Telmatospirillum sp. J64-1 | reverse complement strand
GGCCGCTATCGAATCACAATCATGCCTTCCGTGCAAAGGTCTCCAGCATGAGGTTTATCTTATTGAGACAAAAAAGGAATTATCCTCACCCTGAGGAGGCCCAAAGGGCCGTCTCGAAGGGCGGGGCGGGCCAAGACCCTCAGACCGCAACCCCCAACTCCTCCCTGGCCGGCAGGTCCCACGGCAGCGGCCCCGACACCAGACGGGCGAAATCGGCCGGGGGAATGGGGCGGCTGAACCAGAAGCCCTGAAGCTCGTCTACGCCGTAGCTGCGCAGATAGGCCAACTGCTCCGCCGTCTCGACGCCTTCCACATTGACCATGGTGCCGATGCCGTGGCCCAGATTGACGATGGCCTTGACGATGGCCTCGTTGTCCGGATGCAGCCCCAGATCGGTGATGAAGGAGCGGTCGATCTTCAGCTTGTCCACCGGAAAACGCCTCAGATAGTTCAGCGAGGAATAGCCGGTGCCGAAATCGTCGATGGAGATGCTGACGCCCATGGCGCGCAGCTCTTCCAGGACGGCGATGGTCTGCTCCACATTGTGCATGGCGATCCCCTCGGTGATCTCCAGCTGCAACAAGGCGGGAGGCAAGCCGCTCTCCTGCAGCACCTCGCGCACCAGCCCGACAAGATCCTGATGGCGGAACTGGGCGGGCGACAGGTTGACGGCCATGCGCAGCGGCGGCAGTCCCAGGCGCATCCATTCCGCCCCCTGGCGGCAGGCCCGCTGCAGCACCCAGCGGCCCAGCGGCACGATCAGCTCCGAGCGTTCGGCGATGGGAATGAACTGGGACGGCGGCACCGGCCCCCGCTCGGGATGGTACCAGCGCAGCAGCGCCTCGCAGCCTGTGATCCGGCCATGTCCGGCCTCCACCAGCGGCTGGTAGTAGAGGGTCAGCTGATCGGTCCCCAAAGCGTGGCGCAAGTCGCATTCGATCGCCTTGCGCGCCTGCACCTCCTCGTTCATCTCGGCCACATAGAAGTGGAAGTTGTTCCGCCCCTCGGCCTTGGAGCGATAAAGCGCCAGATCGGCATTCTTCAGCAATTCATCGTCATCCAGGGCATCCTCGGGGAAGAGCGTGATGCCGATGCTGGTGCTGGTGACGATCTCGTGGCCGTCCAGGGAGAAGGGCTGGGCGACGCAATGGTTCAGCGCCGCCGCCACGGCAGCGGCGTCTGCGGGTTCGGCCAAGTCGGTGAGCAGGACGGCGAATTCGTCGCCGCCCAGCCGCGCCACCGTATCGCTTTCGCGGACGCAGCGCAGCAGACGGCGGGCCACCGCCTTCAGCAGCAGGTCCCCCATGTAATGGCCCAGCGTGTCGTTGATATCCTTGAACTTGTCCAGGTCCAGGAAGATCACCGCCAATGTCTTGCCGGAACGCCGGGCCTGGGCCAGGGCCTGGCGCAGCCTTTCCTGGAACAGCAGGCGGTTGGGCAGATCGGTCAGGCTGTCGTAATGGGCCAGATGCTGGATGCGGGCGGCCGAGTGGCGGCTTTCCGTCACGTCGCGCCCCACCACGACCAATCCCTTGCGGCTGCCGTCGGGATTGAATAGCGGCAGCTTGGTGATATCGAAGACGCTTTCCACGCCATCCGCGCCGGTTACCCGGCTCTCGAAGCTGGTGGGCCGGCCGCTTTCCCAGGCCCTGCGGTCGGTCTCGAAGCTTTCCAGCAGCAACGCATCGTAACAGCTGGTCATCTGGCTCAGCTCGCCCGCCGTCTTGCCGCGATAATCGACGCCGCTCAGCCCGAAACGTTCGAGATAGAAGCTGTTGGCGATCAGCCAGCGCCCTTCGCCATCCTTGAAACAGACGATCTCGGGCAGGGCATTGATCAGCGTCGTCAGCCATTCATGCTGGTTACGCGCCTCTTCCTCGGCCGCCTTGCGTTCGGTGATGTCATGGGCGATGCCCATGAACAGCCGCTCGCCGCCCAGGGAGATTTCGCTGACCGACAGCTCCAGCGGAAAATTGTGGCCGTTCTTGTGCAGGCCCGCCACCTCGCGGCGGCGGCCCATGAACCGCTCGGCCGTCACCTGCCCCGGGACCGGCGCCAGTTCCGGGATGATGAAGCCGATGCTTTTGCCCACCACCTCGGGCGGCGTCCAGCCGAAGATGATTTCCGCCGCAGGGTTATAGCTGCCGATGGCGCCGCCTTCATCGAAGGTGAGGACGGCATCGGCGGTATTGTCGAGCACGGCGCGGATACGCACGTCCGACAGGCCATCCGTGCCGTCGAGAGCCCCCCCGGCCCCGTCCATCCCGACATTCCTGCCGTTCATTCCCCTACCCTTACGAAGCTCTCCGGGTATCGTGCCATAGTCCTGCCGATGACCCAAAGGGCCTTCTTTCAGCCGCCGCCGCTCCGGGCTGGCGCCATGCGCATCCAGTCGGCGAAGGCCTCGCGGCTGCGGGGCGGGCCGCCGGAGGGATAGGGATAGCCTTCCTCATGCCGCAGCCGGGCGAGGTCGAGCAGCAGGGGCATGTGCAGCCGCGCCTGGCGAAGCAGTGCCTCATCGCCCAGCATCTCGGCCGGTTCGCCCTGTCCCAGCACGCGGCCATGGCTGAACAGCGCCACCTCGTCGGCCCAGCCATAGGCCAGATCGACGTCATGGGTGGTGAAGACGATGGTCGCCCCGTCCTTCACCAGATGGTCCAAAGCCGCCAGAAGATGGCGCTCGCCATGGGAATCCAGCCCGGCCGTGGGCTCGTCCAGCAGCAGCATGTCGGGGCGCATGGCCAGGATACCGGCGATGGCGGCGCGTTTCTTCTGGCCGAAGCTCAACAGATGCGGCGGGCGTTCGGCCAGGGCGGCAATACGCATCGCCTCCAACGCCTCTTCGGTACGCCGCCGCGCCGCGTCTTCCGGCAGCCCCAGATTAACCGGGCCGAAGGAAACGTCCTCGTAGACGGAAGCGGCGAAAAGCTGGTCGTCCGGGTCCTGCAGGACCAGCCCGACCCGCGCCCGCCACCTGTTCAGCTCGGCCCGGCCATAGCCCACGGGCACGCCGTCCAGCAGGATTTCGCCCCGGGCCGGACGCAAGGTGCCGTTCAGATGCAGAAGCAAGGTGGATTTGCCCGCGCCATTGGGACCCAGGATCGCCAGCTTGCGCCCGCGCGTTACATCCAGGTCCAGCCCGTCCAGCGCCGGGGCGGAACCGCCATAGCTATAGGTCAAGCCGCGCGCGGCAAGGATCAGGTCGGCCAAGACGGCAACTCCGGCATCGTCAGCCCGGCCAGCAGCAGGCCGAACAGCAGCAGCACGATCGCCCCCAGCCGTTTCGCGGAGAACCGGCGCGGCTGGCGCAAGGTGCCAAGATCGCCGGAAAAGCCCCGCGCGGCCAATCCCAATTCCATTCGTTCCGCCTTCACATAGGCCCGGCCCAGCAGGCCGCTTCCCAGCAGGGCCGCCGAACGCAGGCTGCGACGAACCCCCGACTGGCCCAGCCGCGCGGCCTGGGCGCGATGCCCGGCGAGGGCGCGCTCGGCCAGGACGAAGACAAGGCGATGGATCAGCAGCACCAACTCGACCACCGCCGCAGGCACGCCCATCCGGCGCAGCGGCGCCACCATCTCCGTCACCGGAACGGTCAGGGCCAGCAGGGCAAGACAGCAGACGGCGGACAGGCTGCGCAAGGCGGCCTCGGCCGCCACCCGCGCGCCCTCGGGCGAGAAGGCAAGACGCAAGCCTTCCGACCATTCCACCGACAGGGCCAGCAGCGGCGTACCGGCCAGCAGGAATCCCGCCGGTGCCGCCACGACCTTCAGATAGGCCGAAAGCGGCACCCCGGCCCCCAGAAGCGCCGCCAGGATCGCCGCCAGCCCGGCCAGCGGCGCGGCGGCAGGCTGCTGCCACACGGCCAGGAACAGAAGGCCGAAAGCGAGCAGGAGCCGCTCACCCGGATGGTGGCGGCTCCAGCGGTTGTCATAGGCGTAGCGGTCAATGCCCTGCATTGCCGGGAGCCCCGCCCAGGTGCGGCTCCTCCCGGCTGGCGGAACGGCCCCGGCGAACGCCGATGTAATAGCCCAGCAGCCCCGCCCCCAGGGCGGCCTGCAGAGCGAAGAGCAGGCTTTCGGTCTCGCCGCCAGGCGGCTCCCACAGCGGCTCGAACCACGGCTCGTGGCCGCCTTCGGCCAGGATCGCCTCGGCCTGGGCATCGGCGCCCTCGAATTCGCTGTCCACGACCAGCAGCGGGAAGACGACGATGGCGAGGATCGCCAGCAGGATTAGCAGGGTATTCCTCATCACGCGGCTCCCTTCAGGCGACCCAGGTCGGCGCGGCTGTAGCGGGTCATGAAAGTGACCATCAGCACGGTCAGCAGACCTTCCACCACCGCCAGCGGCACCTGCGTCAGGGCGAAGACCGACAGGAATTTGGCCAGGGCGCCGCCGAAGCCCGAAGCCGGATCGGGAAAGGCCAGGGCCAGTTGCACCGAGGTCATGCAATAGGTGGCGAAATTGCCCAGCATGGCCGCCAGGAACACGCCCACCGGCAGGCTCGCCCCGGCGCCGCGCGCCAGCCGCCACACCGCCCAGGCCACCCAGGGCCCGACCACCGCCATGGAAAAGACATTGGCGCCCAAAGTGGTGATGCCGCCATGGGCCAGCAGCAGCGCCTGGAACAGCAGCACCACCGTCCCCAGCACCGCCATCACCGAGGGGCCGAACATCAGCGCCCCCAGTCCGGTGCCGGTGGGATGGGACGAACTGCCGGTGACGGAAGGGATCTTCAGCGCCGAAAGGACGAAGGCGAAGGCTCCCGCCGCCGCCAGGGGCAGCCGCGTCTCGGGCCGCTCGCGCAGGGTTTTCGCCAGGGTGATGCCGCCGGCGATGACGAAAGGCACGGCCACGGCCGTCCATGCCGCCGCGTGCAAAGGCGGCAGATAGCCTTCCATGATATGCATTGTCGGATCTCTCCCATGAGGGGGAGGGTTTCTTGTGGAGGGATTGCCCGCGTCGGCGCGGCGCGCCCCGTTCCACCGGTACACCCCGCCCGGTTTTCCAGTCTGATCCGACGCCGTCAGGTCTCCTGGCTCACGGCTCTGCGCCCCCTCCGCCTTCCCGGCATCGCCAGTGGCTGGTTGAAGAGGGCTTGCCGCCTACAGTTGCGGGGGCAGCCACGGTTTCCGACCGTGTTCCCTTGGGGCGTCGAAGCGCGATCAAGGTATCGCCCACGCAACCTGGGCGTCAAGCGGCACGAAAGAAAAGGGCCGGCGGTTTCCCGCCGGCCCCGCAAGACTTGCTGGCTCTTCCGGTGCTTACGCGCCGATCTCGCCGCCGTCCTTCTTCGTCACCACCACCAGCGAGGGGCGGGGCGGCATGCCCGGGGTGAAGTCCGGGAAGCGGGTCGAAGGATTGGCGAAGGTCGAGTTCTTCTCCTCGCCCGGATGCTGCACGGCCAGGAACAGGGTCTTGCCGTCGGGCGTGAATTCCGGCCCGCACATTTCGGCATCGCGCGGGCAGGCATAGAAGAAGCGGCTCAGCGCGCGGCCCGGGCCTTCGGTGTCCATGGCGTACATGCCGTCGGGGATACCGTTCTTGCGCTGGGCCGAACCCTGGTCGGAAGAGATCCACAACCGGCCCCGGCGGTCGAAGGCGCAGTTGTCCGGCGCGGCCAGCCAGCCGGCCGCCGAGGTCTGGGCATGGTAGCGGGCGCCATGTTCCGGCTTGGCCGGGTTGCCGGCCAGCAGGAAGACGTTCCAGCCGTAGGTCTTGGCGGTGTGGTCGCGCTTGCCGTCCGGACCCGGGGGCAGCATCTCGATCACATGGCCGAAGGCGTTGTCGGCGCGCGGATTAGCGGCGTCGATCTGGTCGGCCTTACGGTTGGTGTTGTTGGTCAGCATCATGTAGACCTTGCCCGTCACCGGGTTCGGCTCCACGTCTTCCGGCCGGTCCATGGGCGTGGCGCCCACCAGGTCGGCGGCGCGGCGGGTGTCGATGCAGATATCGGCCTGGCTGGCGAAGCCGTTGGCGGCGGTCAGCGGACCCTGGCCATGGACCAGCGGCAGCCATTCCATCGTGCCGTCGTCGTTGAACTTGGCGACCGACAGGGTGCCTTCGTCCAGCAGGTTGAAATTGGCGCGGCGGTCGTTGGGGTTGTACTTGCCCGTGGTGACGAAGCGGTAGAGATATTCGAAACGCTCGTCATCGCCGGAATAGATGGTCACGGTGCCGTCGGGATTGACCACCGAGGTGCCGCCTTCATGCTTGAAGCGGCCCAGGGCGGTGCGCTTGACCGGCACCGAGGTCGGGTCGTAGGGGTCCCATTCGACGATCCAGCCGAAGCGGTTGGGCTCGTTGGGTTCCTTCTCGACATTCATGCGGTCGAAATACTTGCCCCAGGCATAGGTCGGCTTGCCCGACACGCCGAGGCGCTTGTAGGCGGCGGCTTCCGGGCTGTTGGACGGATCGCCGGCGAAATACTGGTGGAAGTTCTCCTCGCCGCTCAGCACCGTTCCCCAGGGGGTCTTGCCGCCGGCGCAGTTGTTCAGCGTACCGATGACCTTGCGGCCCGACGGATCGGCCGAGGTCTTCAGGCGGTCATGACCGGCAGCCGGGCCGGACAGCACGCATTCGGTGCTGCGCATGGAGATGCGCCGCGCGAAGGGGCTGTTGGGCACCACCCTCCAGGCGCCGTTTTCCTTGCGCACTTCGATCACGCTGGCGCCATGGGCGGCCATCTCGATATCGCATTGCTCGCGGGTGATCAGCTCGAGGTAGTTGTCGGCGGTCAGGCCGTCGAACATCAGCTCGGGATTGGTGTATTCATGGTTGACGACCAGGATGCCCTCTTCGCTGTTGTCCGAGCCCACGGGCAGCGGGAAGAAGCCGACATAGTCGTTGTTGTAGCCGAACTGCTTTTCCTGGGCTTCGACCGTCAGGTTGTTGGCGTCGAATTCCGGCGCGTCGGCCACCACCTTATCGCCCCAGCGAATCAGGACGCGGGCGTCGTAGCCCGGCGCGACGTGATGGCTGTCGGCGATGACATGGGCCGCCTCCTCGAAGCCCAGCGTGGTGGGCAGTTCGGAAGCCGTCGAGGCCTGGGCCGGTCCGGCCAGCACCAAATGCGATACCGCCCCACCGGCGATGGCGGCACCCGCGCCGGCGGCCATGCCCTTCAAGGCGCCACGGCGCGAGATCAAGGTGTCGATGATCTGCGAAAAGGGACGTTCAGCAGTGGGGTTGACGCCGATATCGTCCGTGTCGTGCAGCTTGCTCATTTGGCTTCAGTCTCCGCAGCCAGTCAGCAACATAACGTGGCGGCACCTTAGCCATGGCTCGTTTCAGCCCCATGACAATATCAAGAAAGTTTAAAGACTCTTCTCCTTTTTCGCGGGGCGTCTTTCATGCAACCTTAATCTGTACGGCGCGAAATCTTCACGATCCTTAAAATAGAATGAAGAAACGCTAAAGGGAGGTGATCATGCGCCCCTTCATCAGGATCCGCGACCTTCACAAAAGCTTTACACTTCACTGTTACGGCGAATATCAGCTTCCGGTCCTGTCCGGGCTGTCCCTCGATGTTGGCTCGGGCGAATGCGTGCTGCTGGACGGCCCTTCCGGCTCGGGCAAGAGCACGCTGCTGCGGGCCGTCCACGGCCAATGCCCGCCGCAGAGCGGCAGCATCCTGGTCGATGCTCCCGGCCTCGGCGAAGCCGTCGAAATCACCGAGGCCCCGCCCTCCCGCCTGCACGACCTGCACCGCGACGTCATCGGCATGGTCAGTCCGGTCCTGCCGCCGACCACGGCGATCTGCAGCCTCAACATCGTCTGCGAGGCCCTGCCCGATGCCAATGTCGCCACCTGCCGCGACCTTGCCGCCACCATGCTGGAAAGACTGAACCTGCCCGAAGCGATGTGGAACGTCCCGGCAGTATCCCTGCCGCCCTGCGAACGCCAGAAGGTCGCCATCGCCCGCTGCTTCGTGCGCGACTATCCGATCCTGCTGCTGGACGAGCCGGAAACCGCCACGGACGAGGAAACGCGCGACATCCTGGGCGACATGATCGAAGAGGCCAAGGCACGCGGCGCGGCGATCCTCGCCAGTCTGCGCGATCCCTTCCTGCGCAGGAGCACCGCCACCCGCCATCAGCATCTGGAGGATCAGTCCTTGGCCTGGGCGGCACAATAGGAAAGCCGATGTCCTTCGAGACGGCTGCTCCGCAGCCTCCTCAGGACGAGATTATTTTATTATTCCAATAAGATAAACCTCATGCTGCTGAGGAGGCCCGAAGGGCCGTCTCGAAGCATGGGCCAGTGCAGAAACCGAGGTCCAGGAGCCCGAGGCTCCTGGCGGGTGCTGGGCAGCGCCCTGCGCCTATCGACCCCGCTTACCGCCCCGAGAACAGCCGGAACAGGGCGGAATGGTCCAGCCCGCCATCGCCCTGTTCGATCAGCCGGTCGTAGAGGTCGCGGCAGAGAGCGGTGGCCGGAAGCTCGATATCCAGCAATCCGGCCAGTTGCAAGGCCTGGTCCAGGTCCTTGCGCTGGGTGGTGGCCCGGGCGCCGGGCGTGAAATCGTGGCGGGCCATGCGGTCGCCATGCAGTTCCAGGATGCGCGAGGAGGCGAAGCCGCCCATCAGGGCCTCGCGCAGGCGGGCCGGGGCGACGCCGCCCTTCTCGGCCAGGGCCATGGCCTCGGCCACCGCGCCGATGGTCAGGCCGACGATAACTTGGTTGGCCGCCTTGGCGACCTGCCCGGTGCCGATGCCGCCCATATGGGTGACCTGTCGGCCCAGGCAGCGGAAGACCGGCTCGGCCATGGCGAAATCATTGTCGCTGCCCCCGGCCATGATGCTCAGGCTCGCGGCGGCTGCGCCCACCTGACCACCCGAAACCGGCGCATCCAGCCAGGAGCCTCCGGCCATCGCCACCTTGTCGGCAAGACGGCGCGTCGCGGCCACGGCGGTGGTGCCCATGTCGACCACCAGGCAGCCAGGCCGCACTCCCTCCAGCAGCCCGCCGGGTCCCTCGACGACCGCCTCGACGGCGGCGGTGTCGCTCAGCATCAGGATGATCATACCGGCCTTGCCCGCCACCTCGGCGGGACCGGCGACGGCCTCCATTCCCTCGGCGGCCAATTCCTCCACCACGCCCCGGCTGCGGTTGTGGATGATCATGCGGGCCCCGGCCCGGGCAAGGTTGCAGGCCATGGGCCGCCCCATCAGCCCTAGGCCGATGAAGCCGATGGTGCGGCCGGCGAGAGGCTTGGCGGCGCTCATTTGTCGAGCAGCGCAAAGCGGGCGCGCACGCCGCGTTCGATGGCGGCGGCCACCAGCCGCTCGATGCCCAGGTGATGGCGGATCATTTCCAGCAGGCGCAGTTCCTCCTGCGACACGAAGCCGTTGGCGGCGGCAACGTCGCAGGCCAGCGCATAGGCGGTATCGCGCAGCCGGTCTTGGGGCAGCGCCTGGTCGATCATGTCCAGCGCCCGCTCCAGCCCGTCTTCCTCGGACAGCATCTCGGTGCAGGCCAGGGCGGTCTCGCTGAGACGGGAACGGTCGTAGTCGCGGAAGATCGGCAGGAAGCTGACGATCTCGCTCATCACCCGCAATTCCGCGTCGCTGACCTCCTGGTCGGCCGCCGCCGTCAGGACCATGGTGTAGATCAGCGCCGTGTGATGGTTCAGCATGGGCAGCTCCCTGTTCCGGTTGTATTATTGTCTGAGGCTTTCACCGCGAAGCGTCAAGTCCGCAGAGGGTCGACGGCCCTACCCGCTCAGATAGAGCCATCCGACATAGGCCACATAGGCGACGAAGAACAACGCCGCCTCGGCCCGCGCCAGACGCCAGCCGGTGACCAGCAGGGGCAGCAGCAACACCGACACGCCCAGCATGACCCAGATGTCGAAGGCGACGATGCTGGGGTTGACCGGCACCGGAGTGACCAGCGCGGTCACGCCCAGGATGCCCAGGATGTTGAAGATGTTGCTGCCGATGACATTGCCGATGGCGACATCGGCATGACGGCGGAAGGCGGCGATGACCGACGTCGCCAGTTCCGGCAGCGAGGTACCGATCGCCACCACCGTCAGGCCGATCACGGCCTCCGACACGCCGAACTGCCGCGCGATGGTCACCGCGCCGTTGATCAGCCAGTCGGCGCCCAGCATCACCCCGCCCAGCCCCAGGATCAGCACCAGCACGGCCACCGGCAGCTTCATGGGCACGGCTTCGAATTCCTCGGCCTCCTGGCTGTGGAAGTCCGGCTTCGTCCCCCGCTTCTCGGCCCAGTAGGAATAGACGATATAGGCGATCAGCCCGGCGAACATGATGCCGCCCTGCCACTGCGCCACTTGGCCGGTCAGGGCCACGGCGACCAACAGCAGGGAAGCCCCCACCATGATGCCGCCATCGCGATAGACCAGGCCCGGGGACGCACGCATGGACTGGATCAATCCCGCCGTGCCCAGGATCAGCAGGATATTGGCGATATTGCTGCCGACCACGTTGCCCACAGCGATATCGGGCTGGCCTCTCAGGGCGGCCTGCAGGCTGACGACCAGTTCAGGGGCCGAGGTACCGGCGGCCACGATGGTCAGGCCGATCACCAGCGGCGACACGCCCAGGCGGCGGGCCAGGGCGACGGCGCCGCGCACCAGCGCTTCACCGCCGACGAACAGCAGCACGAAGCCGCCCACGAGCATTAGATAGGTCATCATGAAAAAAGAAATCCTGGCGGGATAGAATATGCAGCAGCATGTAAGACAGCTGCGCGCGGTCGTAAAGACTTGTCCTGCAACCTTAACCTCTCTCGCTGCCTCTTTGGTGCTATGTCCTCGGTTGCCGCGTTCCTGCACGTCTGCGCGATTGCGCGCACCGGCCCGAACAGGCACACAAGACCACAGAAACCCTACGGGAACCCTCGCAAGGCACCCCCCATGACCGCAACCACGATGCCCATGGCCCAGATGCCGTCGGAAATGTCTACCCCGGCCCAGACAACCGATCAGGACTTCCCCTGCGCCGTCCTGGTCGCCTGTGCCGCCCGCGGCTTGTCAGACAGGCAACAGCGTCACGACGCGCTGACCCTGGCGGCCGAGCTGTTCAAATGCACCCTCCAGAAGGGCTGTCCCAGCCACGCCCGCTGCAACCGCGCCCTCAGCGAATTGATGGCGTCCTCGCTGGCCGACTGACGAAAACCCTATTGCTCTGTCCCGGGCTTTTCCCGTTCCGGCCCGGGCAAGGCGGTCATCTCCGCCCCCATCATCTTCAGCCAGGGCGCCCATGCCGCCTGCGCCATCTGCAGGAAGGGATTGGCCGCCAGGAACGGCATCATCATTGCCTGCGGCGCCAGGAATCCGGCCACCGACCGCAAATCCGGCGTGGCCTTTAGGCGGATGGTCACCACCTCGGCCTGTTCCTCGGGAAAGTCGCGGCGCACCAGTTCGATATCGAGATTGGGCAGGCGGGCGGTCATCTTCTCTTCCATGGGGCACTCCACAGAGGATTGATAGTGCAGCGCACTATAGCAGCTTTTCCCGCAAGCGCTTCAGATGCATCCTATCCCTTACGGGCGGCCTACCCATGGGCGGCAGGACTGCCAATTTGTAGCGGATATCCTATCACTCAGGACCGAAGAGGGAGGCAAGCATGACCGAGACTCCACACCATCAGGCTGCCGTCGCCCCGGTGATCGACGATCTCGACCGCCAGGTCCGCCGTGATTTCGACCCGAATGCCGATCATGTGATGCGCATGGCCGAGGTGGTGCGTGAAAGCCTGCGCCTCAGCCCCGCCGCCGAGGACCGGACGCGCACTGCCCTGCTGCTGATCGACCTGCAGAACGACTTCTGCTATCCGGACGGCGCGCTGTTCGTCGGCGGGCGGTCCGGCACGGGCGCGGTGGACGACCTCAAGCGCCTGGCCGGGTGGTACTACCGCCATTTCCCCGACATCACCACCGTGGCCGCCAGCATGGACGAGCACACGCCCTACCAGGTCTTCCACACCGCCTTCTGGCAGGATGCCGAAGGGCGCCATCCCGCCCCCTTCACCCAAATCTCGCTCGACGACCTGGACCAGGAACGGCTGCGTCCCTCGCCCGCCGCCGTGGCGCTGGTTCCCGCCGACGTCCCTCCCGCCGAGCGCCCCTCCTGGGCCGAACAGCAATTGCGCCACTATCTGGAAAGCCTGGGGATGGCGGAACGCTATGCCCTGACCCTGTGGCCCTTCCATTGCCTGAAGGGCAGCCCGGGCCAGAACCTGGTCGGCGCGGTACGGCGCATGATGCTGTTCCACGGCTTCGCCCGGTGCAGCCAGCCGGTGCTGATCGGCAAGGGGGACAATCCCTGGACGGAAAGCTATTCCGCCATGGGGCCGGAAATCGCCACCGCCTTCGACGGCCGCCGCCTGGAAGACCTGACCTCGGCCAGCCCCCAGAACGGCATCGCCCATCTGCTGGAGACCCATGACCGCATCGTCGTGGCCGGGCAGGCGCTCAGCCATTGCGTGCTCTGGACCCTGTCCGACATGGTCCGCCATGTCGAGAACAAGGGCGGGACGCCGCCGGAAATCGTGCTGCTGAAGGATTGCTGCTCCTGCGTCACCGTTCCCGACGGCCGGGGCGGTTTCCACTACGATTCGACCGAGGAAACAGACAGGGCCCTCGACCATCTGGCGCAACGCCCCTTCTTCCGCATCGCCAGTGCCGAAGAGGATGCCAAGACCTGGCTGACGCAGCGGATCGCGGCGGAATAGGAATAAGCCTACCCGGCATCAGGCGGGAGGCTGGGTATCCGGAACCCCGCGCGGCGTCGGCTGGCAGCCGGGAAGAGTCTCCTGCTCCTCGCCGTCCCGCCGGAAGCCGTGCGGCAGGGCGATGGCGACGCGGCTGCGCTTGCCCTTGGCGACCGGGGTGGCGGCATAGAATTCCTTGGCGGCCTCGACCATCAGCACGCCGGCGAAGCGGGGGAACCAGCGATTGCCCAGGCGCTCCATCCACTGCGCCGAACGCAGCACCAGCCGGTACTGGCTGGGCGGCAGGAACAGCGCCTGCGAGGTCTGCAAGGGGGTGAACATCGTCTCGCGCAACTGGCGGGCCAGTTGGCCCTGGGAATAGGGACGGCCATTGCCGAAGGGCGTGCGTTCCAGCCGCGTCCAGATGCCGCCGCGATTGGGCACGATGACGATGATCCGGCCGCTGTCGGACAGCACCCGCCAGGCCTCGCGCATCATGGCCCGCACCTGTTCGGTGGATTCCATGGCATGGACCATCAGGATGCGGTCCATGGAGCGGTCGGGCAGCGGCAATTCGGTCTCGTCGGCAAGCGCGACGAGGCTGCGGCCCTCGGGCGGCCAGGGCATCACCCCTTGCGTCGGCGGCATCACCGCCAACAGCCGCGCCGCCTCGTCCCGGAAGGGCCGCAGATAGGGCGTGGCATAGCCCAGCCCCAGCACGCGCTGTCCCCGCACGCTGGGCCAAAGCGTACGCAGCTGGCGCCGGATCAGGCGTCGTGCCACCTGCCCCAGGCTGCTGTCGTAGAAATCTCGAAGCTCGACCACATCCGTCCACATCGGAGGATAGGATAGCATGGCCTTGTGCTTGGCGCTCATCGAACCTTCATGGTCTTATTAAATCGGATCAATGGGGATGATCGGAAGGCTTAACAAGGGCTTATATGCTATGCTCGGCCCCGATTCAGAGGAGAGGAGTAGGAAATGGCCAAGCTGGAAATCCTTTGCGTGCCCGTGCTGTCGGATAATTACGTCTGGTTGCTGCACGAGCCCGAAAGCGGCGCCACGGCGGCGGTCGATCCGGCTGTGGCGGAGCCGGTGCTGGCGGCGGCGGACTCGCGTGGCTGGACCATCACCCATATCCTCAGCACCCATCATCACAACGATCATACCGGGGGCAATCTCGCCATCCAGAAGGCCACCGGCTGCACCATCGTCGGCGCCAGCTGCGATGCCGCCCGCATCCCCGGCATCCAGGTCCAGCTGAGCGAAGGCGACGAATTCGCCCTGGGCTCGGAAACCGCCCAGGTGATGGAAGTACCGGGCCATACCAGCGGCCATATCGCCTATTGGTTCGCCTCCAGCCAGGCCCTGTTCTGCGGCGACACCTTGTTCGCCCTGGGCTGCGGCCGCCTGTTCGAGGGCACGCCCGCGCAGATGTGGCGGGCTCTCCGGCGCTTCCGCGAACTGCCGCCCGAAACGCGGGTCTATTGCGCCCATGAATATACCCAATCCAATGCCCGCTTCGCCGCCACCGTCGATAGCGGCAACCCCCGCCTGCGGGAACGCATCGCCCGCATCGACGTAATGCGGGACCGGGGCGAACCGACCATCCCCGCGCTGCTGGGCGAAGAGATCGAGACCAATCCCTTCCTGCGCGCCGACCAGGACGGCGTGGCGCGAGGCGTGGGCCTGCCCGCCGGTGCCGACCCGCTGGCCGTCTTCACCGAACTGCGCCGCCGCAAGGACGTTTTCTAGCCTCCCCCTTCTCCACAAGGAATTTTCCCATCATGAAGATGAAGCTGCGTTTTTCCACCACCTCGCCCTATGCCCGGAAGGTGCAGATCGTTGCCATCGAGAAGGGCCTGGACGCCGCCATCGAAGTGGTGCCGAGCGCGCCCTTCGCCGCCGACAGCGACGTCCATAAGGACAACCCCCTTGGCAAGGTGCCGGCCCTGGTCCTGGCCGACGGTCAAACGCTCTTCGACAGCCCGGTCATCTGCGAATATCTCGATGCCCAGGACGGCAATCCGTCCTTCTTCCCCGCCCCCGGCCCGGCCCGCTGGATCGCCCTGCGCCGCCAGGCCCTGGGCGACGGCATCATGGATGCCGCCATCCTGCGCCGGGTGGAGGCGACGATGCGCACGCCCGAGCAACGCTCGCCCGCCTGGCTGGCACGGCAAGAGGCCGCCATCCGCCGCGCCCTGGACGCGCTGGAACAGGAAGCGGGGGAACTGGACGGGCAATTCACCATCGGCGAGGTCACCATCCTCTGCGCGCTGGACTATCTCGACCTGCGCTTTTCCGAGGATCGCTGGCGCGACGGACGCCCGGCCCTGGCCGCATGGTTCGAGCGCATTTCCCAGCGCCCCTCGGCCCAGGCCAGCCGTCCCAAAGAATAGGAATTTCCCCGTTTTCAGGCCTTTCCGCAGAGCAGGATATAGGCCTTCTGTCGGAGGCCCGATAGGGAGACTTTCCCTTTACAGCCCTCCTCTCTGACCGGAAACTTACCCGGGCGCAAATGCGTGGGAGGTTCCATGGAGGGAAACAGGAGGGCAATCCTCAGCCGGATATCGCCTCGTGGCCTTCTGTTGGCGACCATGGCGCTCTTCCTGAGCTGCTTCCTGATTCTCGGCCTTCTCGGAACCTGGATGGATTATGCCGGTTCTCTGGAACAGGCTCAGGCCGAAACCGGTGCCCTGGCCGATCTGCTGGAAGAGCATGTCCAGCGGACGGTCCAGGTGGCCGACCTTTCCCTGCAACTGACCGAGGGCGCCCTAGCCGTCCATGGCGGACCCGCGGCGATCACCACCTCTCCCCAGGCCCGGTCCGACCTCGCCGAGATCCAAAGTTATCTTCCCGCCACCGCCGCCCTGCGCGTCACCGATGCCGAGGGCAACGTTCTCCACGTCACCGGCGGGGTGCAGTGGGTCAAGCCTTTCAATATCGGCGACCGCCCCTATTTCCGCGAGCATCTGGCGGGCAGCGGGCTGGTGGTGGGGGAAGGCATCCTGGGACGCGGCACCGGCAACCCCATCTTCACCATCAGCCGCCGCCTCAACGCCCCGGACGGCAGCATGGCCGGGATCGCCGTCGTCGTGTTTCCCGTTGCGATGCTCGAAGCCTTCTACGAAAAGGCCCGCACCCTTCCCGGCAGCCGCATCAATCTCCTCCGTGTCGATGGCCGCCAGATGGCGGGTTACCCGGAAAAAGCGCTCTCGGATGAACAGATCAGGCAGATCCTGAAAGCCCACCGCGACCGGCCCGACGGCCTGATCCGCGAGCGCCGGGACAAGGATTCCGACAGCATTCTGTCCTATCGCAGCATCGAGGGGCTGCCCCTGATCGTGACCGCCGCGGTCAGTACCAAGGACGCCCTGGCCCCGTTCTACTGGCGCCTGCGGCGCAATGCCGTGCTGGGCCTGCTCGTCGTCCTGGCCCTTGCCGCCATCGCGGCCCTGGCTCTCCAGCGCATCCGCGCCGAGGAACAGGCCCGCCGCGACCTCGCCATCGTCAACGCGACGCTGGAACGGCGGGTGGTCGAACGTACCGCCGCCCTGCTGACCGCGCGTCAGGAGGCCGAACGCGCCAATGAAGGCAAGAGCCGCTTCCTCGCCGCCGCCAGCCACGATCTGCGCCAGCCCCTGCAAGGAGCGCGGCTGTTCCTGGCGGTCCTGGGGGAACGCCTGAAGGACCGGCCCGCCGATCAGGCCATCGCCAACAAGGCCTCCGAGGCATTGCAAGGCAGCCAGAGCCTGCTGAACGCCCTGCTCGACATCTCGGCCCTGGAAGCGGGCGTGGTGACCCCCAAGATCGGCACCGTCTCGGTGGCCGAGATGCTTGAGCATCTGTGTTCGGAATGGGAACCCCAAGCGGCGGAGAAGGGGCTGCGCCTGCAGGTCGTGCCCTGCCGCCTGCACGTCCAAAGCGATCCCGTGCTGCTGCAAAGGATCGTGCGGAATTTCCTGGCCAATGCCGTGCGCTATACCCAGCAGGGCCAGATCCTTCTGGGCTGCCGCCGCCGGGGAACGCATCTGCGCATCGATGTCTGCGACACCCGGCCCGGGCATCCCGCCGGACGAACGGCGGCGCATCTTTGAGGAATTCTATCAAAGCGGCAACTCGCAGCGCGACCGCCGCATGGGGTTGGGACTGGGCCTAGCCATCGTCGCCCGCACCGCCGCCTTGCTGGGCCTGCCCATCGAACTGGATTCGGTCCATGGCCGGGGATCGCGCTTCTCGGTCCTGGTGCCGCTGGCCGAAACGCATGTCCAGCCTCCCGCCCCGCGTCCCGTGGCTTGTCATCCTCCGGCCGTCGCCCCCCAGACCTTGCCCCCCGGCCCCATCCTGGTGGTCGAGGATCATCCCGATCAGGCCACCGCCCTGGCGCTGCTGCTCGAACAATGGGGCCGGACGGTCGAGGTGGCGCCCGACGGTCCCCAGGCATTGGCGCGGGTGACGCGCATGCCCAGGCCGCCCGTGGCGCTGGTCACCGACCTGCGCCTGCCCGGCGGCCTGGATGGCGTCGACGTGGTGGCGGAGATGCGCCGCCGCTTCGGGGCCAACCTGCCGGCGGTGATCGTCAGCGGCGATACCGAGCCGAAACGGCTGCGCCGGGTCCTCAACCACGGACTGCCCCTGATCCACAAACCCTGCCGCCCCGAGACCCTGCGCCGCGCCCTGGGAATCGTGCCTCTGACGAAAGTGGTCTTGCCCCAGGACCTCTGACTGCCGACATGGGGGACAGTCAGCGACGGAGGTCCCCCATGCCGGCAATCCGACTTCCTCGACACCCCTTTCTTGCGGCCGCCCTGCTTCTGGCCGCCTGCACGCCCGCCACCGATCAGTTCACCCCGGTTGAGCCCAGCCGCGCCCCCGCCGCGCCGGCCATGGATTTCTCAAATGCCGAACAGCGGCAGGTGAATCTGGAGAATTACGAATTCCAGCCCGGGGAATTGCTGCTCAATGCCGGACAGCCCTACCGGCTGTTCCTGAGCAATCCCTCGAACAGCCCCCATACCTTCGTCTCGCTGGAATTCTTCCGGGCCATTACCCCGCATGCCATCGACGGCCGCCCCGTCTCCAGCGTCGAACGCATCGCCGTCGCCCCCGGCCAGACCCGCGTCTTCGATTTCGTCACCGGCCAGCCCGGCAGCTTTCCCCTGATCTGCACCGTTCATGAGGGCATGGGCATGACCGGGCTCATCACCGTGCAATAGGCGGCGCAAGAAAAAGGCCCGCCGGGTTTCCCCGGCGGGCCTTCCGGAAGCCGTCCTAGGACGGCTTAACAGGATGCGTAAAAGGTAGGCTCTGTCTGCACCGCACGCGTCACCCCCGCGAAAGCGGGGGTCCATGTGAGGGCTTGCGGAGATGCAAACCGCTCAATGCTGATGTTGCGGCAGCATGGATTCCCGCTTTCGCGGGAATGACGAGGAAAACAGGAGCTTGCCCCAGCCTGTTAATACATATGCTGGCCGCCATTGATCGACAGCGTGGCGCCGGTGATGAAATCGGCGTCGTCGGCCACCAGGAACAGCACGCCGCGCGCGATGTCCTCGGCGCGGCCCAGGCGACCGGCGGGAATCTTGGCGATGATCTTTTCCAGCACGGCCGGCGGCACGGCGCGGACCATCTCGGTATCCACATAGCCGGGCGCGATGGCGTTCACGGTGATGCCCTTGGCGGCGCCTTCCTGGGCCAGGGCCTTGGTGAAGCCGTGAATGCCCGACTTGGCGGCGGCATAGTTCACCTGGCCGTACTGACCGGCCTGGCCGTTGATCGAACCGATATTGACGATGCGGCCGAAGCTGCGGTCGCGCATCGACTCGATGACATGGCGGCACATGTTGAAGCAGGAGGTCAGGTTGGTCTGAATCACATCTTCCCACTGTTCGTAGGTCATGCGATGCAGGGTGCCGTCACGGGTGATCCCGGCGTTGTTGATGACGATATCGACCGGGCCCAGTTCCTCGGTGATCTGCTTGATCGCCGTCCCGCATTCGTCGAATTTCGAGACGTCCCAGCGGAAAGCGCGGATGCCGGTTTCTTCCTCGAACTTCTTGGCCGCTTCGACATTGCCGAAATAGTTGGCCGCGACGGTGTATCCCTTTTCCTTCAGCGCAACGGAAATGGCACGGCCGATGCCGCGGGTGCCGCCGGTGACTATTGCAACTCGCCCCATGGGAGACTCCTCTTCTTAAGATTTATTGCCCCTGATAGACCGAACCGGGAAATTAAATTTCTAACGCAGCGGATCGTACGAAATTTTCAACCACTGCGACAACCCTTTTACCCGGCTCCGGGTAAAAAAAGGGGATCGCTCTCTGCGAGGATCCCCTTCGATTTTCTTAAGCCCCGCGGCCTCAGACCCCTTCGACGCACATGGCGATGCCCATGCCGCCGCCGATGCACAGGGTGGTCAGGCCCTTCTTGGCGCCGGTCTTCTGCATTTCATGCAGCAGCGTGACCAGAACGCGGCAGCCCGAGGCGCCGATGGGATGGCCGAGGGCGATGGCCCCGCCATTGACGTTCACCTTCTTGACGTCCCAGCCCATGTCCTTGTTGACGGCCAGGGCCTGGGCGGCGAAGGCTTCGTTGGCTTCGATCAGGTCCAGCTGGTCGGGGGTCCAGCCGGCCTTCTTCAGCGCCGCTTGGCTGGCCGGGATGGGGCCGCAGCCCATGATGGTCGGGTCGACGCCGACCGTCGCCCAGGAGGCGATACGGGCCAGCGGCTTCAGGCCGCGGCGCTTGGCTTCATCGGCGGTCATCAGCAGCACGGCGGCGGCACCGTCATTGATGCCCGAGGCATTGCCGGCGGTCACGGTGCCGTCCTTCGAGAAGGCGGGACGCAGCTTGGCCAGGGCTTCCACGGTGGTGCCGCTGCGGATGTATTCGTCGGTGTCGAAGATCTTTTCTTCCTTCTTCACCTTGATGGTGACGGGAACGATCTCGTCCTTGAACTTGCCGGCCTTCTGGGCAGCCTCGGCCTTCTGCTGCGAGGCGGCGGCGAATTCATCCTGCATCTCGCGGGTCAACTGCCACTTCTGGGCCACGTTCTCGGCGGTGGTGCCCATGTGATAGCCGTGGAAGGCATCCCACAGGCCGTCCTTGATCATGGTATCGACCAGTTGCGTGTCGCCCATCTTCACGCCCGAGCGGAGATAGGTGACATGGGACGAGTTGGTCATGCTTTCCTGGCCGCCGGCAATGACGATCGAAGCGTCGCCAGTCTGGATCGCCTGGAAGCCCATCGCCACGGCGCGCAGGCCCGAACCGCAGACCTGGTTGATGGTGATGGCGGGAGTCTCGATCGGCAACCCTGCGTTGATCGCGGCCTGGCGGGCGGTGTTCTGTCCCTGACCGGCGGTCAGCACCTGGCCCATCACGACGTCGGAGACGTCCTTGGCTTCGACATCGCCCCGGCGCAGCAATTCGCGGATAACGATCTCGCCCAACTGGGCCCCGGTAAAGCCGCTCAGGCTGCCGCTGAATGAACCGATAGGTGTACGTGTGGCTGCGGCAATGACGATGTCGGTCATGAACTTCCTCGCTCCCTCGCTAGATTGGCTCAACTTCCGGGTTACATTCCCCAGGAACAAGCCGTCCTTTCGTCTTATCTGAGTTTCGGCGTTCGAGGCAAGACCTCTAAGGACCTACACGTTCCTTTAACCAAAGAGATAGAGGCCCATAGACATCCGTCTTCGCACGCGCGCCCGCGATCATCCCGATATGCCCTGTCGCCAGGGTTCGACAACGGATGCGCGAAATTTTCCTCGCCAGCGGCAGCGCCGAGGCGGGGGGAACGATGCGGTCGCGCCGGGGCACCATGACCAGGGTCGGCAGGTCCAGCGCCTCTGGTTCGACCACCATGCCGCCGATCCGCCATTCGCCCCGGGCCGGCTCGTTGCGCCCATACCAGCCGAACAGGCATTCCTTCGCCACCTCGGCCGCCAGAGGCACGCCGTCATTCAGCCAGTCCTCGACCGCCACGAAGATCTCAGCGCGCTGGGTGGTCCGGCGCAGCCGGGCGAAATTGCGGAACTTGCGCCCCGCCATGGCCGGGTCGATGCTGGCGAACAGCATCTGCAGCATGTCCACCGGCATCTGCCCGTTCGCTTCGATCATCTGGGTCAGCATCGGCTCCATCGCCTGAATCAGCTCCGCCGTGCCGGGCTGTCCGGCGCGGAAATCCCAGGGCGTGGCCAGCAGGCCCAGGGCACAGAGGTCGCCGCGGCGGCGCTGGGCCAAGGCGAGGGCCAACATCCCGCCCATGCAATAGCCGATCACGGCGGGCGGCCGTCCGCAGAGTTCCAGCACCACGTCCAGCGCCCGCTCCAGCCGCCCGGCGACATAATCGCTCAAGGTGAAGGCGGCCTCCGCCTCCCCCGGCTCGCCCCAATCCACCAGGAAGGGGCGCAGCCCCCTGTCCGCCAGATAGCGCATCAGGCTGCGCCGGGGCATGAGGTCGAGGATATGGGCGCGGTTGATCAGCGACGGCACCACCAGCACGGGGCGTCCGCCACCGCCGTTTTTCTGGATCTCGGTGCCGTAATCGATCAGACGGGTCGACCCCTCCGACCACGGCACCGGCGTCTCGGGCAGGTTACGGCGATAGGGATGGGCGCGATAGGCTTGCAGGCCGCGCAGGAACTCGTCCAGGCGGCGGCGCGATTCCTCGTCCACCGCCCGCGCGAAGAGATCAGGCTCGATCCCCTGCAGGCTTGCGCCCAGGGCTGCGGCCTCGGCGGCCAAGTGCGGCTTCCAGGCGCGCGACCCGTTGCTCAAGCTCGGCAACCCGGCGCGCGAGCTCATCAGGATCGCGGTCTGGACCAGCAGATGCAGCGGCAGCGGGCGGGGCCCCTGCCTCAGGCTTGGCGCCGCCTGTTCCGGCCGCGGTGGAACGCTCTTTGTCCTCTGGCGTTTTTGCCGCACGCGGCACTCCCATTCCGGCCCCCCTGGCAGCGGCCAGGGCAGCGCTCTGCCCCATCAGTCCAAGGGTCTTCGCCATGGCGTCGGCCAAGGCCGGGTCGGCAGCCAGGGCCGTCATCTGATCCTGCCACAGGTCGAGATAACGTTGCGCCAGTGCACGGATATCCGGGGCGTCGGTCATGATGGCCGATCATATCCGAGGCTGATTCGCTTGACCAGATGAAGCACGCCCCCTCCGCTCTCCCAGGCGAGATACGACATCTCCTGTTTCGCACTCGCTAAAAACGGTTGTTGCCGCGCATTATCTGAGTGAAAATCGCAATATGATTACAAAGGCCCTGGAAACGTTGATGGAAGCGAATCCCACCATGTCCGAAGCCACAAAGCCCAGTGCCCCGATCACCATCAAGAAATACGCGAATCGCCGCCTCTACAACACGGCGACCAGCAGCTATGTCACGCTGGAGCATCTCTGCCAGATGGTCAAGGACAACACGGATTTCGTGGTCTACGACGCCAAGAGCGGCGAAGACATCACGCGTGCCGTGCTGACCCAGATCATCGTCGAAGAGGAATCCAAGGGCCAGAACCTCCTTCCCATCAGCTTCCTGCGCCAGCTGATCAGCTTCTACGGCGATTCCCTGGGCGGGCTGGTGCCGCGCTACCTGGATTACAGCATGCAGTCCTTCGCCCGGAACGAAGAACAGATGCGCCAGTACATGCACAACGCCCTGGAAGGCATGTTCCCCTTCAATCCCTTCGAGGAGATGAGCAAGCAGAACATGGCCTTCCTGGAAAGCGCGATGAAGATGTTCACGCCCTTCGGCGCTGCCCAGGCCGGGGAAAGCCAGGCCAGCCTCAACGAATTGCGCAGCCAGCTCGATGCGCTGCAAAAGAAGCTGGACGAGCTGACTCGAACGGAACGCGAACCGAACCAAGGGGATGGCTGACCCTAGACTGCTTTGGTAAGCCCTTCGCGGTTCTTGCGGCAGTGCCGCATTGGTGTCTAGACTCCCCCTAGTGCTGCAACAAAGGGACCTGGATCTTGGCCGTCTTCCCCGTAACCCCGGCCCTGCCCCTTGAAGACCCTCGCCGGCTTCATGCCCGCGAGTCCCTGATGCTGCCGGCCCCCGGCCGGCCTTTCCCGCAGCCCGGCTTCGCCGAAGCCCTGAACCAGCAGCAAGACGGCATCCCCCGCTCGCGCCATGCTTTGCAGGAGAGCGAGGGCTTCGTCCCCAAGGCCGACGCGCCCGTCAGGCCCGATCAGCAGCAAGGCCGCCCGGACCGGGAAGAGACGCCCGGCCAGCCCCTTCCCTTCTTCTCCTGGCTCGGCTTCGCCGCCCAGGGCGGAACCACCCTGTTCCTGGCCCAATCCCTGGCCCAGTCGGACAGCCCGGACATGGACATGGACGACATCATGTTCCTGTCCGCCACGCCCTCTCCCGCGCATCATGCCGCCTTGCGCGCCTATGGCATGCCGCGCCAGGCGGCGCGCGCCGCCGACGATTCCCTGCTTCCTCCCCTGCCCCTCCTGGCCTCGGGCCACCATTTCGACCTCAGCGTCTGACCCGCTGCTCCGCCCTATCGGACAGGGCCGTCCCATTCGCTCTACCTCCGATTTGCGCGCCCTGGTCGAACAGTCGTCCTTTGCATAGCCGCTTCGACGCGCCCATATACGCACTAACGGGAAGACGGCTTCAACCAAGCAACTACCAGAAGTCATGCAGGAGGATTTCCTGGCACGACGATCCCCGGTCGCAGCCCAAGGAATGAGGTTGCTTCCTGCTGTGCCCGACATGCGGTCCGCATGACCGCAAAGGGCGTTCTGGTCCATGCGCTGCCGGTCCATGTGCTGTCACGGAGGAGACGTGTCTGAACTTTCCTTATTCCAGACAGAGAGCAAGGGCCGGGCGGCGGTGTCTTGGCCGACATGCGCCAAGGGTTGCGAAGCCTGGACGATCCGCATTCAGACAAGGAAGGGTTAGCCATGGCAGCGTCCGAAGACACCCAGTTCGAAACCCATACCGAAGACCAGTCGAGGATCATGAGCAGCAAGCAGGAAGCCAAGGCGAAACCGTTGAACCGGGCAACCGACACCGATCGTCACGTCGGCGCCAGGATCAGGGAGCGCCGCATCATGCTGGGCCTCAGCCAGCAGCAGATGGCGGACCTGATCGGCGTGACCTATCAGCAGGCGCATAAATACGAGCGCGGCATCAACCGCATCTCGGCCGGTCGCCTTTACGAGATTTCCCAGGTCCTGGGCGTGCCCGTCAGCTATTTCTTCGAAGGCCTTGAAGGCCAGCGCAGCCCCGACCTGACGGCCCGCCAGCGCATGTGCCTGGAACTGGCCCGCAACTTCTCGCAGATCGAGAACGAGCGCCACCAGGAAGCCCTCAGCCAGATGGCGCGCGCTCTGGCCTCGGCCGAACGGGGTGCGGCCTAGTCCCTCCTCCATTCGCGGCGCACTTCGGCATCCTCTTCGCCGGGGAGATGCCGGTCGCGCAGCGCCGCGAAATCCTTTTCTTCCAGCAGCCGGGCCATGGCCCAGACCGCCGCGCCGCGCACCAGCGCGGACTCGTCGGACAGGAGTGGCTCGGCCGCTGCGGCCAGCTCGGGCACACCGCTATTGCCGATGGCGATCAGGACATTGCGCAGGAAGCGGTCCCGCCCGATCCGCTTGACCGGCGAGGCGGTGAAGACCTCGCGGAAGGCGGCATCGTCCAGCTGCGCCAGATCGGCCAGGCGCGGCGCCGTCAGTTCGACGCGCGGCATGAAATCCGCCTCGCGCGTCGGCGTGGCGAACTTGTTCCAGGGACAGACGGCCAGGCAATCGTCGCAGCCATAGATGCGGTTGCCCATCATCGGCCGCAATTCCTTCGGGATCGGCCCCTTATGCTCGATGGTCAGGTAGGAGATGCAGCGGCGCGGCTCGATGCGGTAGGGCCCGGTGATGGCGCCGGTGGGGCAGGCCGTCATGCAGGCGGAACAGGAACCGCAGCGGTCCTGCCCCGGCGTGTCCGGCGGCAGGTCCAGCGTGGTGTAGATTTCCGACAGGAACAGCCACGATCCGAACTCGCGCGACACCAGATTGGTATGGCGTCCCTGCCAGCCCAGCCCGGCCTTGCCCGCCAGCGGCTTTTCCATCACCGGCGCGGTATCGACGAAGACCTTCAGCTGGCAGCCGAAGCTTTCGGCCATCCAGCGGCCCAATTGCTTCAGCCGCTTCTTGATGGTGTCGTGATAGTCGCGGTTGCGGGCATAGACGCTGATCCCGCCATGCGCCGTCCGGCCCAGCAGCGCCAGCGGGTCCTGGGCGGGGCCGTAATTGACCCCCAGCACGATGACGCTGCGCACCTCGGGCCACAGGCCCTGCGGCGTCGCCCGGCGTTCCAGCGTCTCTTCCATCCAGGCCATCTCGCCATGCCGGCCCTCGGCCACATAGGCCGCCAGATTCTCCGCCGCGACATTGTCCGCCTCGGGCGAGGCGAAGCCGACGGCGTCGAAGCCCAGCGCGCGCGCCTGCTCCGCGATCTGCTGCTTGAGAACGGCCGGATCGGCGGACATCCCGCTTCTTTCCTCTGCAATGGTCGAAAAGGCTGTGCATAGGCCATCCGGCCCCCTGCACGCCATCGGGAAAAAGAATAGACCCGCGAATTTCCCTCAGCGGCCCCTGTCCGCCCGGGCCAGCTCCGTCTCCAGGGCCTCGACCAGATCCTTGGTCCGGTAAGGCTTGGCCAGCACGCGGAAGCCCTCGCTGGCGCCGATCTCCTCGCTATAGCCCGTCGCCAGGACTACGGGCAGGTCCGGCTGGGCGTTGCGAAGCTCGCGGGCGAGGTCCAGGCCGCTGCGTTCGCCGGGCATCACCACATCGGTGAACAGCAGGTCCATCTCGGCACCCGCCGCCAGCATCTCCACGGCCTCGTCGGCCGTGGTCGCCCGCAGCACATCATAGCCCAGGCCTTCCAGGGCGGCGCTCATGATGCTGCCGACGATGGGATCGTCCTCGACCATCAGGATGCGGCCCCCGCCGGCCTCGACCGCGACCTTCTCAACCGGACGCGAGACGGGAATGTGCAGGGAGCGCGGCAGCAGCAGCCTGACCTTGGTGCCCTTGCCCGGAATGCTGTCGATATGAACCACGCCGCCCGATTGCCGGGCGAAGCCGTAGATCTGGGCCAGGCCGAGGCCCGATCCCTTGCCGACCCCCTTGGTCGTGAAAAAGGGTTCGAACGCACGTTCCAGGACTTCCGGCGTCATGCCCGAGCCGCTATCGGCCACCGTGATCTCGACGAAGGCTCCCTCCAGCCCCTCCGGCACGTCGCCCGCGGCAAGCTGGCGGTTGCATCCATGAATCCGCAGGGACCCGCCGTCCGGCATGGCATCGCGGGCATTCACCACCAGATTGAGGATCGCCATCTCGAACTGCGTCGGATCAACCTCGACCGGCCACAATTCGGTTTCCAGATCGATGGTGCAGGAGATGTCGGCGCGCAAGGCCCGCCCCAGCAAATCCGCCATGCCCAGCATGGCATCCTGCACATCCACCGCTTCCGGACGCAGGGCCTGACGGCGGGCGAAGGCCATCAATTGCTTCGTCAGCTTGCCGCCCCGGTCCACCGCCTGACGCCCGGTTTCCAGCAAGGGCTCGATGGCGGGATCCTTGACCCGCCGTCCCACCAGGTTCAGGCAGCCCGAAAGCGCCTGGAGCAGATTGTTGAAGTCATGGGCGATGCCGCCGGTCAATTGCCCGATGGCTTCCATCTTCTGGGCCTGCAACAACGCGGCCTGGGCCTTTTCCCGCTCGGCGATTTCCTCGGAGACGCGCAATTCCAGCGAAGCGTTCAGATCGCGGAGCGCCGTTTCCGCCATGATGCGGTCATGGATATCGGCATGGGTGCCGAACCAGGCCGTCACCACGCCCCGCTCGTCGTGCAGCGGTTCCGCCCGCATGATGTACCAGCGATATTCCCCGTCATGACGGCGGTGGCGCGCCTCGGCCTCGAACGGCGTCCCCTTCTCGCAGGCCTCCCGCCAGGTAGCCCGGACCCGGGCCCGGTCGTCGGGATGAAGCACCTCGATCCATCCGTCCGGCAGCGCCTGTTCAGGAGTCTGGCCGGTATAGCCGTACCAGCGGTCGTTCAGGTAATCGAGACGCCCGTCCGGGCGGCTGAACCAGACGAAGGCCGGAACCAGATTGGCGAGGGTCCGGAAGCGGTCCTCGCTGGCCCGCAAGGCTTCCTGGACCTGCCGCCGCTCTTCCAGCTCGGCCTGGGCACTTTCATAAAGACGGGCATTGTCGAGCGCGATGGCGGCCTGCGCCGCGATGCCCATCCCCAGCCTCTCGGCCCTGTCGTCGAAGACGCCGCATTCCCCATGGCCGAAGAACAGGCCGCCCAGGACCTGGCCGCTGCGCGAGATGACCGGAATGGCAAGATAGCTGCGCACCTGCAGGTGCCCCGGAGGCATCCCCGCAAAAGGCGCATTCCTGCCGTAACGCGGGTCCTGAAGAATGTCGTCCGAACGGACGATGCCTTCGCCCAGGAAGGTGAGCCCCGCCAGATGCGTATTGCGCGGCATCGGGAAAGCGGAAAAATCCTCGGCCGAAGCACCGGACAGGTAGAAAACCCTGTCTCGCTTTCCCTCTTCATTGGGGCGGTCGTAAAAGAATGCCCCGTATTGCGCCCCGGTCAGCTCGGTGGCCGCATCGGTGACGAGCTGCAGCAGCTTTCCGATATCCAGCTCGGCGGTGATCACATTGCCGACCTGGTTCAGGAGTTCCAGCTGCCGCGCGCTTTCCCGCAACTGCCTGCGGCCCTGCCGCAAGGCCTCGAACGACTGCCGTCGCTCCGTCACGTCCTGGCCCTGGACGAAGATCCCCGAGACGATGCCCCCTTCGCCGACGATCGGCTGATAGACGAAATCGGCATAGGTTTCCTTCAGAGGCGCATCCGGGGCTTCGCGCAGCAGGACGCGCATGTCCCGGCCGACGAAGGGCCGCCCGCTTTCCAGCACCCCGTCCAGGATCTCGACATAGCCCTGCCCCACGAGTTCCGGCAGGACGGTCCGGATCGGCTTGCCGATCAGGTCCCGGTGGCCGACATGGCGGAGATAGGCATCGTTGGCCAGCTCGAAGATATGCTCGCTGCCGCGCAGCACGGCAACGAAGCCCGGCGCCTGGCGGAACAGCTCGCGCAGATAGGAACGTTCCGTTTCCAGGCTCTGCTTCTCTTCCTGCAGCACCTGGGCCTGCTGGGACAATCCGGCCTGGAGGCGGGCCATATGGGTCTGGAACAGGGTTTCCTTTTCCGTCCCCGCGGCCATCTTCAGGTTCTGGATGTCGGTGACGTCGTTCGTCTGCTGGAGGATGAAGCGGACCCGGCCCTGCTCGTCGGGAATCGGCGTATGAGTGGCGCTCCAATACCTGATCTCGAAGGACGTGCCGTCGGCGCTGGGGATGGCATAGCGGATCAGGGCCAGGATATCGGCCTTGCCTTGCCGCAAGACCCGCTCGAAGGACTCGGCGAGCTGCCTCCGGCTTTCCCCGCCCGGATCGTCCGGGCCGGAAGGGAAAACCTCGAAGATGTTCTTGCCCAGCAATTCGGAAAGCTTGCGGGACGTGGCCTTCAGATAGGCTTCGTTGGCCCAGACGAAGCGCAATTCCCGGTCCAGAAGCATATGCGGGCTTGGAGCCGCATCGAACAAGGCTTTGAAATTTATGGATTCAAGCTGCGATGGCGTCTCTAACACACGAAGCTCCTCGACCACCTCTCGGCAGGCCATCTGATGACAGATTATTTTGGCAGGACAAGCGCGATCATAGCCCTGTGCCGCTTGCCGAGAGGATATATCTTAGGAGCGAGGACCTCTGATGGTCTGCCTACGGATTTTTTCTGCGCTCCGCTTCGGGCGCCGGAACTAGCCGCGCCCGCGATAGGTCGGCACGCCCTGATCGGGCAGCCACAACCCCGCCGGGGGCTCGTCGGTCTGCCAGAAGACGTCGATGGGAATGCCGCCGCGCGGATACCAATAGGCGCCGATGCGCAGCCAGCGCGGCTCCATGGCATCGACCAGGCGCTGGGCGATGGCGATGGTGCAGTCTTCGTGGAAGGCGCCGTGATTGCGGAAGCTGCCCAGGAACAGCTTCAGCGACTTGCTTTCCACCAGCGAATCCTCGGGCACGTAATCGATGACGATATGCGCGAAGTCGGGCTGGCCGGTGATCGGGCAGAGCGAGGTGAATTCCGGCGAGGTGAACCGCACCAGATAGAGCGTGCCCGGATGGGGATTGGGCACGGTTTCCAGCACCGCCTCGTCGGGCGTGTTGGGCAGGTCGGACTTGGTGCCCAGTTGCGTCAGGTTGTCGTAGATCGTTTCGGCCATTGCTCCGGGCTCCTCACAGGGGCTCGATATCGCCCAATGCCTGTTCGCGGTGGAAATCGGCGGCGAAATCCGCCAGCCGTCCTTCCGCGATGGCATGACGCATGCCCCGCATCAAGTCCTGATAATAGTGCAGATTGTGCCAAGTCAGAAGCATCAGGCCCAGCACTTCTTCGGACCGGGCGAGGTGGTGCAGATAGGCACGCGAATAATTCTTGCAGGCCGGGCAGGAGCAGCCCTCGTCCAGCGGCCGGGGGTCGTCCATGTGGCGGGCATTGCGGATATTGACCGGTCCGCGCCGGGTGAAGGCCTGTCCGGTACGGCCCGAGCGCGTGGGCATGACGCAGTCGAACATGTCGATGCCGCGCATCACCGCGCCCACCAGATCGGACGGCTTGCCCACGCCCATCAGGTAGCGCGGCTTGTCCTCGGGCAGCATGGGCGTGGTGAAATCGAGCGTCTGGAACATCAGCTCCTGCCCCTCGCCCACCGCCAGGCCGCCCACGGCATAGCCGTCGAAGCCGATATCGATCAGCGCCCTGGCCGATTCCTCGCGCAGGTTCTCGTAGATGCTGCCCTGGTTGATGCCGAACAGGCCATAGCCGGGGCGTTCGGTGAAGGCATCGCGCGAGCGCCGCGCCCAGCGCATGGACATGCGCATGGACTCTGCGGCCTGTTCCTCGGTCGCGGGGAAGGGCGTGCATTCGTCGAAGCACATGGTGATGTCGGAATCCAGCATGCGCTGGATCTCCATCGACCGCTCCGGCGTCAGGTGATGCTTGCTGCCGTCGAGATGGGACTGGAAGGTCACACCTTCCTCGGTGATCTTCCGCAGCTTGGACAGGCTCATGACCTGGAAGCCGCCCGAATCGGTCAGGATCGGGTGGGGCCAGTTCATGAATTCATGCAGGCCGCCCAGGCGTTCCACCCGCTCCGCCCCCGGGCGCAGCATCAGGTGATAGGTGTTGCCCAGCAGGATCTGCGCGCCCGTCGCAGCCACCGATTCCGGCTGCATGGCCTTGACCGTGGCCGCCGTGCCCACCGGCATGAAGGCCGGTGTATCGATGTAGCCATGAGCCGTATGGACGCGGCCCAGCCGGGCACGCCCATCGCTGGCGAAACGCTCGAAACGAAAGCCGCTCATGCCAGACCCTCCCGCCGCAACAGCGACGAATCTCCGTAGGAATAGAAGCGATAGCCATGGCGCATGGCATGGGCATAGGCGGATTTCATGCGGTCCATGCCGGCAAAGGCGCAGACCAGCATGAACAGGGTCGAGCGCGGCAGGTGGAAATTGGTCATCAGCAGATCGACGATCCTGAAACGATAGCCCGGAGTGATGAAGATGTCGGTGGAACCCGCATAGGGCGCCAGCATGCCGTTTTCGTCGGCGGCGCTTTCCAGCAGCCGCAGCGAGGTGGTGCCCACCGCGACGACGCGACCGCCCGCCGCCCGCGCCGCGTTGATGGCCTCGGCCGCCTCGGCGGAAATGAAGCCGCGTTCGGAATGCATCTTGTGCTCGGCGGTGTCCTCGACCTTGACCGGCAGAAAGGTCCCCGCCCCGACATGCAGGGTCACGGTCACCCGCTTGATGCCGCGCGCATCCAGCGCGGCCAGAAGCTCGGGCGTGAAATGCAGGCCCGCCGTCGGCGCCGCCACCGCGCCGTCCTCGCGCGCATAGACGGTCTGGTAATCCTTGCGGTCGCGCTCGTCGGCCCCGCCCTCACGCTTGATATAGGGCGGCAGGGGCATTTCGCCATGGCGTTCCAGCGCCGCCACCAGATCGGGACCGGCGCGATTGAAGCGCAAGGTGACCTCTCCCGCCTCACCCTTCTCCTCGACCATGGCCGAGAAGCCGGGGGCAAAAGTGATCTCCTGTCCCGCCTTCAGCTTCTTGGCGCCCTTGGCGAAGACCTTCCAGCGATCCAGCGCGATCTGCTCATGCAGCGTGACCTCGATCCCCGCCTCGCCGCGCCGCCCCTTCAGGCGCGCGGGAATCACGCGGGTATCGTTGAAAACCATCACATCGCCGGGAGCCAGCAGAGCGGGCAGGTCGCGCACCACCAGATCATGGAATTGCTCCGCCTCCACATTCAGCAGCTTGGCCGCATCACGCGGCACTGCAGGCCGCTCGGCGATCAGATCGCGCGGCAGCTCAAAATCGAACTCGTCCACCTTCATGGGAGCCAGGAACCCATAGGAAATCCGGGAAAAGGGGGCAATGGCACGAAACGCTAGGCTCCGTCAAGCCAAAGCGCCCTTCACCTTCCATTCGCGGCCTAGGCAAAAGGGGTCGCGGAAGCCTTTCTCAACCATAGATAGCACCAAAAAAGCCACCCCGATCGACGCGGGAGAAAAACATCCGGAATATCCAGTTACCCCAAAAAAAGCACTACTCTTTTTCAGGACACAAAAAGCATTTCTGAATACACCTACCAGGAGTTCCGTAATAACCTGTATTACCTCACCCCCTATAAGTTCCCCTATTTTTCTATCTCTGTGCATCAGAGATTTCCTATGGTAACCTCCTCCAGGCGCTTCCAAGCCCATCAACAACAATACCATTGGCATAACAATGGGAATAAAAAAGATGCCAAGCATTGCAGGGAAGCAACGGCAGCACAGGTTTTCGCCAAGTCTGAGAGTCATCATCCTGGCCCTCGTCAGTGCCCTGGCGATCAGCCTCTATACCACGTGGTCTCTTGTTCTCTCGCGTCACCAGGTCATCGAAGAGGCCTATGCGAAGAATCAAGCCCTGGCTGATCTCCTCGAAGAACATGCCTTGCGGGTCATGGGCACGGCGCAAGGCATCCTGGAGGCAATCGCCGACGACGTCGCATCCGGCGCCGCCGAGGACCCTCTTTTTCCGGAGAGACTGAAGGACTGGACGCGCTATTTCCCGGAAATGCTGCAGGTCTGGGTGGTCGACAGCACCGGCATTCCCCTGGCGACCTCGATCGACGAGGATGTCACCCAACTCGACTTAAGCCAGCGGAACTTCTTTCTCGCCCATACCGCCGGCGAGAAATACTACGTCACCGCCCTGAGGAAAGGCGCCGTCACCGGCACCTGGCTTTTCTCGGTCAGCCGGCGGCTGGAAACCCCGGACGGCCATTTCCTGGGCGTCGCCGCCGTCTCCATCGGCCAGGATTATTTCGAGAAGATCTATACCGGCCTGAATATCGGCCCCCGGGACAATGTCCTGATCCTGCGCGCGGATGGCTCACCCATTGCCATCCGGCAGAATGTCGCTCCCAGATCCGCGCCCCCCTCCTTCACCGATTCCCTGGTGATCCGGCAGGCCGCCCGCAGCCCCGAAGGGCGTTATGAATTGGTGGCGCAATCCGATGGCGTCCATAGGGTCGGCTATTTCCGCAGGGTCACCGGCTGGCCCTTGGTCGTCGCCTCCTCGACCGCCAAGGACGACGCCCTGGCGGCCTGGCGGGAGACGGCCTTCCGGCAGAGCTTCATGCTGATCGTCGGCCTCTGCTCGCTGGCGCTGCTGACCTGCTGGGGCCTTACGGCGATCCGGCAAAAGGAACTTTCGCTGGAACAGCGCTCGATCCTGCTCAACGAGATCCATCACCGCGTCAAGAACAACCTCGCCATCATCCAGAGCCTCCTCCAGCTGGAAGCCTCGCGCGTGCCGGAAACGGCCCAAGGCGGGTATGAGGACAGCCTGACCCGGGTCCAGGCGATGGCGCTGGTCCACGAGATCCTGTACCAGAGCGACAATTTCGCCGCCCTCGACGGCGGCGAATATATCCGGCGCCTCTGCGATGTCCTGGGGGACACGGCCCCAAGCGGCATCACCATTTCCGCCGAGGCGGATTCCATCATCCTGTCCCTCGACCAGGCGATGCCCCTGGCCCTGCTGGTCAATGAAGCGGTGGCCAATGCCGTCAAGCACGCCTTTCCCCACGGCAGGGGCGGGATGATTAAGGTCGCCTTCTTTTCCGAAAAGGAAGTGTCCGACAAGGAAACGCTCGTCCTGGAAGTCCGGGACAATGGCCAGGGCTTCTCGGAAGCCATCCTTGCGGGGCGGAGCGTTCCGGGCCTGGGCCTGCGCCTGATCAAAAGCCTGGCCGCGCAGTTGGAAGGAAAGCTGCTGTTGGCCAACCAGCCGGAGGGCGGCGCCTTGATCCGCCTGCGCTTCTCGCCCGAAAAGCAATCCGCCTGAAGCGGCGGAGGAACAGCCGGAAGAGATGCCTTCCCTCTGCCCCCAAATCACTCTTGCGGTTGCGCCTTTTCCCCGATCGCTTCGCAGATGGCCTTGACGAGCTTTTCGAGGCGATAGGGCTTCTCGAGGAAGGTGAACTCTTCCAAGTCGCTCATGCCGGTGATCGCCTCGTTGTAGCCGCTGACCAGGATGACCGACAGATTCGGCTTCATCCGCCGTGCCTCCCGGGCGATGTCCAGACCATTCTTACTGCCGGGCACAATGACGTCAGCCAGAAGAAGATCGAAGCTGGCGCACGAATTCAGGGCGGCAAGCGCCTCCTCCGCCGTCATGGCATGCGTCACGACGAAACCGAAGCTTTCCAGGGCAGAAACGGTCACGGCCGACACAACCGGATCGTCTTCCAACAATAAGACGGTTCCCCCGCGAATATTGTCCGGCAGCACCGTCTCGGCGATGGCGGCCGGTCGTTCAGCCGTCCTGGGCATCAGGATCGAAACGGTGGTGCCGACCCCTACGGCACTTTCGATCCTGATGCCGCCTTGGGATTGCCGCGCAAAGCCATAGACCTGGCTCAAACCCAGACCCGTTCCCTTTCCGACTTCCTTCGTCGTAAAGAAGGGCTCGAAAACCCGATCAAGCACCTCGGGCGACATTCCCGTACCTTCGTCAGCCACGGAAATCTCGACAAAGTCGCCAAGCAGCTTTTCCGGCCCTTCGGGACTAGAAAAAGAGAGATTGCGCGCCTTCAGGACGATACGCCCGCCTTGCGGCATGGCATCCCGGGCATTGACGGTCAGGTTCAGCAGGGCGACCTCAAGCTGGGTCGCGTCCACCTTCACCGGCCATAGATCGGGCTCCAGCGCCGTTTCGAATTTGACCCCCTGACGCATGGCATGCCCCAGCAGATTGCTCATCCCCAGCAGGCTATCCCGCACGTCAAGCGCTTCCGGCCGGAGCGCTTGGCGCCGCGCGAAGACCAGAAGCTGCCGGGTCAGCTTCGCTCCGCGCTCAACCGCATGCCTCCCGGCCTGGAGCAGGGGGCCGATCTGTTCGTTGGCGGCTTTTTTCTCGATCATGTGCAGGCAGCCCGACAATGCCTGGAGCAGATTGTTGAAGTCATGGGCGACCCCGCCGGTCAGTTGCCCAAGAGCCTCCAGTTTCTGCGATTGCCGCAAGGCCTCTTCGGCCTGAAGGCGTTCGGCCACTTCACGCTCGATGCGCTCTTCAAGGGTGGCGTTCAACTGCGACAATTCAGCCGCCATCGCTTCCGCCTTGCGCCGCGCTTCCAATAGCTCCCGCTCGTATTTCCGGCGGTCCGTCGCATCGAAGACCGTGATCCGGTTGCAAATGGGCGCGCCGTCCGAGTCCCTCTTCTCCTCGATATTGACGAGCACCGGAAGCTTGCCGCCGGTGCCGCATCGCAATTCGAGAGCGACCTCGCGCACGAAGCCCTGCATGCGTAGCAAGGGCATCAAATGCGTCTCGCTGTAGATCCGGCCGCCGATGCTCAGAAGGTCCTGGAAGCGGCATTTGGACAATATGTCCTCCTGCTTCCGCCCCAGCATGGATAGGAAGGTCTTGTTCACCCTGACGACAAGCCCATCGGGCAACGTGGTCAGATAGCCGCAGGGAGCATGTTCATAAAGCTCCTCTGCCGTCTCGTCGCAAAAAGGTTCAGGTTTCACCGCGCGTCTCTGCCGCCTGGTCCATCAAGAACGAACGGATCGCCGTGATGGTTTCCTCAGGGGCACTCAGATTGGGACAATGTCCGGTGGCGTTCATCATGACGAACCTGCTGCGCGGGATCATCCGATGGACATATTCGCCGACGTCGTAAGGCGCAATGACGTCCTCGGAACATTGGAGGACCAGGGTGCGGGCCGTGACATTCTGCAAATCCGCCCGGTTGTCGGCCCGGAACGTGACATGGGCGAAGTGTTTCGAAATCTCGGGATCCGTCCGGCAGAAGCTGTTCGTCAGTTCCTGCGCCAGTTCCGGACGATCGGCATTCCCCATGATCACCGGCGCAATGGCACTGGACCAGCCGAGATAATTGTCGTCCAACGTCTCGAGCAGGTCATCGATATCTTCTTGGGCAAATCCTCCGATATAGCCGTCCTTGTTCACATAGCAGGGAGAGGGCCCCACCAGGACGAGATCGGAAAAGCGAGTTCGGTCTTTATTCGCGGCAAGGATCCCGATCATCGCGCTGACCGAATGGCCGACGAAGATGCCGTCGGTGATGTCCAGCGCCGCGCATATTTCGAGGACATCCTCCGCATAGCCTGAAAGCGTGCCGTATTTCTCGGCATCATAGGCTTCCAGGTCGGAAGCCCCACAGCCGACATGGTCGAACAGCACGATCCTGTGAGTCTCGGCAAAGGCAGGTGCGACGAAGCGCCACATGGTCTGGTCGCAACCATAACCATGGGCGAAGACCATGGCACGGGAGCCGGACCCGAAGACCTTTACATTGTTTCGTGCGAGCACATCCATCAGGCTATTCCACCGTTTCCACAATTTCCGAGGATATTGCTCAGCATAACGGGATGCGCTTCTTCGCACTACCCCGCCTATCGCCAATGAGAAGCCGCCCTTATCAGACTATCGCAGTAGGATAGTATTACCTTTATCGGCAGGTGCCCGGGCCTCACCAGAGGCCGCACCCGCGCAGGAAGCTGGAAGCTGATAGGGAAGAAGACCCAAAGAATCGGGCTTGCCGCGCAGGGGAAATTCCGTGTTCGCGCGTGGCGGCAGTGCAGAAGCCTCGTCACCGCGACAGAAAAGCGACGGGCTGATTTTTGGGGTAGTGGATTTCTGCCCAGCAAACGAAGCGGAAAATGTGTTGCTAGGGAAAATTTGGTGGACCCGATCGGAGTCGAACCGACGACCTCTGCAGTGCGATTGCAGCGCTCTCCCAACTGAGCTACGGGCCCGTAAGGTGCGGGATAATGCCCATCGCCCCGGGGCTTGTCAAGCGTTCAAACCGAAGCCACCCCTCCGTTGCGCGAGGCGATTACCCCGACTTGCGGCGGGGGGCGCTTGCACCGGGGCCAGTCTGTCGCTAGTTTACCGGAAACTCTTGGCAGAATGAGGTGTTAGCGGATGGAAGTCATCATCATCCCGCTCTACCAGGTCATCAGCCTGGTGATCCGGCTGTTCATGTGGGCCCTGATCATCTCGGCGGTGATGAGCTGGCTGGTGGCGTTTGGGGTGATCAACACCCATAACCGTTTCGTCTACACGGTGATGGATGCGCTGCACCGCATTACCGAGCCGTTCCTGCGGCCGTTGCGCAACATCCTGCCCAATACCGGCGGCATCGATTTCTCGCCCCTGGCGCTGATCCTGATCCTGATCCTGGTGCAGGAGGTCCTGCGGCAACTTGTCCTCAGAATTCTCTGACCTGCCGCTGACTCTTGCGGCCGACGGCGTGCGGCTGGCCGTGCGCCTGACGCCCAAGGCCTCGCGAAACCGGATCGAGGGGTTGGCCGCCGAGGCCGACGGTTCCCACATATTGAAGGTCTCGGTGACCGCCATTCCCGAGGACGGCAAGGCCAATGCCGCGCTGATCAAGCTGCTGGCCAAGGAATGGAAGCTGCCCAAGGGCGCCTTCGAGATCGTCGTCGGCGCCACAGACCGGCGCAAGGTTGTGCATATCACCGGCGAAGCCGAGGACATCCGGCAGCGCCTAGCTTCATGGATCGAACGAAATGACTGAAGCCAAGATCATCGACGGCAACCTTTTCGCCGGGCAGTTGCGCGATTCCCTTGCCGAGAGCGTGCGCGAACTCCGCGACTATCATCATGTGACGCCGGGCCTGGCGGTGGTGCTGGTGGGCGACGACCCGGCCAGTCAGGTCTATGTGCGCAACAAGAACAAGCGCGCCACCGAGATCGGGATGAATTCCTTCGAGCATTTCATGCCCGAAGACACCACCGAGAAGCAGTTGCTGAACCTGATCGAAGGCCTGAACGACGATCCCAGCGTCCACGGCATCCTGGTCCAGCTTCCCCTGCCCAATCACATCAATCCGCAGAAGGTGATCGAGGCCATCGACCCGGCCAAGGACGTCGACGGCTTCCATCCCTTCAATGCCGGCCGCCTCGCCACCGGCGGCGCGGGGCTCGTTCCCTGCACGCCGCTGGGCAGCCTGATGCTGCTGAAGGACCATCTGGTCAATCTGTCGGGCATGAAGGCGATCATCGTCGGACGCTCGAACATCGTCGGCAAGCCGATGGCCCAGCTTCTGCTGCGCGAGAACTGCACCGTCACCATCGCCCATTCCCAGACCCGCGACCTGCCCGGCGAATGCCGCCAGGCCGATATCGTCGTCGCCGCCGTGGGCCGTCCCGAGATGATCCGCGGCGAGTGGATCAAGCCGGGCGCCACGGTGATCGACGTCGGCATCAACCGCATCATCACCCCCGACGGCAAAAAGAAGCTGGTCGGCGACGTGCGTTTCGAGGAAGCCGTCAAAGTGGCGGGCGCCATCACCCCGGTTCCCGGCGGCGTCGGCCCCATGACCATTGCCGTGCTGCTGCGCAACACGCTGGAAGCCGCCTGTCGCCTCCACCGCCTCAACCTGCCCGAGTGCCTGACCCAGTTCTGAGCGGATCATGACGGGCTCGCTCTCGCATCTGGCCGCCGCCGTGGCGGCCTTCCTGCTCACCCACGCCCTGCCCGCCGCCCGTCCCGTGCGGGCAAGGCTGGTCGCGATGATGGGCTTGCGGCCCTATCTGATCGCCTATTCGCTGCTGTCGCTGGCGGTCATCCTGTGGATGGCCCTGGCCTATGCCGACGCGCCCTATGTCGAGCTGTGGTTCGCCCCCTGGACGCGCTGGGTGCCGAACCTCGCCATGCCCGTCGCCTTCATCCTCGGCATTGCGGCGCTGGCCACGCCCAATCCCTTCTCCCTGGGGCCGGGCGGCAAGGGCTTCGATCCGCAGAATCTGGGCATCCTGCGCCTGACCCGCCATCCCCTGCCCTGGGCGTTGATCCTGTGGTCGGGCTCGCATCTGCTGGCCAATGGCGACGTCGCCGCGCTGATGCTGTTCGCCCCCCTCTTCCTGCTCTCCCTCAGCGCCCCGGCCCTGCTGGACCGCAAATCCCGCACCCGGCTGGGAGCGGACTGGAGCCGCCTGGCCGCCCAGACCTCGCAGCCCCTCCGCCTGCGCCCGAAGGATGTGCGCTGGTGGCATATCCTGCTGGGCCTGGTCGCCTGGGCCGCGATGCTGCACCTGCATCCCTGGCTGTTCGGCGTCTCGCCGCTGCCGCTGTTCTAACTGGGGCGCCGCCCCGGATTCCCTTCCTTTTCTTGGTGCCCTTGGTGCCTTGGTGGTTTCTTCCTGCCGCAGGGGGCCACCAAGACACAAAGACACCAAGGCTGTTACAGGGCACCGCCCTGCGAAAAAACACCTCGCCGGCCTTTGGCCCGCCCCACCCTTCGAGACGCCGCCGACGCGGCTCCTCAGGGTGAGGCTAATTCCTTATTCTTATCGATAAGATAGACCTCATGCCGAGAAGGGCCGTCTCGAAGCATGTTATGCCGCCTTGCCCGCCGGTTCGTTGCCGTGCAGGAAGCGCAGCACCTCGGCGCGGTAATGGTTGTAATCGGGATCGTCGGCCAGGACGATACGGTGGCGCGGGCGGGGCAGCTTGACGTCCAGGACCTGGGCGATGGTGGCGGCGGGGCCGTTGCTCATCATGACGATGCGGTCGGACAGCAGCACCGCCTCGTCCACGTCGTGGGTGATCATCATCACCGTGTTGCCCAGGCGCTGCTGGATGTCCATCAGGCTGTCCTGCAGATGGGCGCGGGTCAGCGCATCGAGCGCACCGAAGGGCTCGTCGAGCAGCAGCACCTTGGGTTCCATGGCCAAGGCGCGGGCGATGCCGACGCGCTGCTTCATGCCGCCCGAAATCTCGTGGGGCTTCTTGTCCTTGGCGTGGTCCATGCGCACCAGGGCCAGGTTGTCAAGCGTCCATTCATGGCGTTCGGCCTTCGGGCGGTTCCTCATCACCTTGTCCACGCCGAGGCGGACATTCTCGTAGACGGTCAGCCAGGGCAGCAGGGAATGGTTCTGGAACACCACGGCGCGGTCGGGACCGGGCTCGTTCACCTCGCGGTCCTCCAGCAGCACGCCGCCGGTGGTCGCCTTGGACAGGCCCGCGACGATGTTCAGCAGAGTGGACTTACCGCAGCCGGAATGGCCGATCACCGAGATGAACTCGCCCTTCGCGACGCTCAGGCGGATGTCGCGCAAGGCGGTGAAGGGGCCGCGGTCGGTCTCGAAGGTGATGCCGACATTTTCGACGGAGAGATAAGCGGACATGGCAGGTCTCCTGTCAGGCCCCGGCGGCTTCTTCGCCGGGAGGCAGAGATGTCTGTGAAGCGGCGGCGGGATCGAACACGCTGCCGTCGAAGAAAAGATCGGGCCCCATCTCCAGCGGAGCGCTGGCCTGGGTCAGGGTCCAGAGTCCGGCGTGGGTGCCTTCGGTCTTGCTGTCGGTGGTCGGCACGGCCAGGCCCAGTTCCAGCGCGGCCATGCGGTAGAGGTCGGGGCGATAGGCCTCTTCCATCGTCCTGCCCATGTCCACGCCGGGCGGGAGTTGGCGCCAGCGCGCCATCTGGCGCAGGAACCACAGGGCCTGCGAGCGCCAGGGGAAATTGGCGCCATGGCGGTGGAACAGCAGGAAATCCGGAATGTCCTCTTCCGGCCCGCCGAATTCATAGCGGAACCGCCCGAGCAGCGAAGCGCGCACCACTTCGGCCGGGGCATTCACATAAGCGGGCTGGGCCAGGATCTCGGCCAGTTCGCCCCGATTCTCGTCGCACCAGCAGGCGGCCTGGATCAGGGCCTTCAGCACGGCCTTATGGGTCTGGGGATGGGTCCGCGCCCAGCTTTCCGTGACGCCGAAGACCTTTTCCACCCGCCCGGCCCAGAGTTCCCGGCTGGTGATGGCCACCCGCCCCAGCCCCAAGCTGACGGCCAGGCTGTTCCACGGCTCGCCGACGCAATAGCCGTCGATATTTCCGGCGGAAAGCTGCGCCACCATCTGCGGCGGTGGCACCACCACCAGGCGCAGGTCGCGTTCGGTGTCGATGCCCGCCGAGGCCATCCAGTAGCGCAGTTCCAGCATATGGGGCGAAACGGGATAGACCACGGCGAAGGTCATCGGCGGGCGTCCCTGGCGGCGGTCCTCCTCGATCACCGTCTTCAGCGCCCGCGCCGTCACCGGGCGCCGGGTCATGGCGGCGGGATCGGCCTCGGCCATGCGTTCCCACAGGGCGTTGGACAGGGTGATGGCATTGCCGCCGGTATTCAGGCCCATCGCCGCGACCATCTTCTCGCGGATGGCGCCCAGGCCGAGGCTGGCGGAAAGCGGCATGGTCGCCAGCATATGCGCCCCGTCGAGCACGCCCAGCGCCACCTTGTCCCGGATATTGGCCCAGGAAGCCTCGCGGCTGATTTCGACCTCCAGCCCCTGCATGGCGAAGAAACCGCGTTCCTTGGCCGCCACCAGCGGGGCGGCATCGATCAGCGGAACAATGCCCAGGCGCAGGCGGGTCTTTTCCAGCGACATGCCCTTTCCCCTTCCGGCTCTAGACGCCGCCGACCTTGCGGCCGATGAAGGTGATCATGCGGTCGAGCATGAAGCCGACGATGCCGACATAGATCAGCGCCAGGATGATCTCGCTCATCAGCGAGCTGTTCCAGGCATCCCAGATGAAGAAGCCGATGCCCACGCCGCCGATCAGCATTTCCGCCGCGATGATCGCCAGCCAGGACAAGCCGATGCCGATCTTCAGGCCGGTGAAGATATAGGGCACCGTCGCGGGCAGCATGACCTTGACGAAGAACTCGACCGGCGACAGGCGCAGCACGCGGGCGACGTTGCGGTAATCCTGCGGGATGTTCTGGATGCCGACGGCGGTGTTCAGGATGATCGGCCAGATCGCGGTGATGAAGATCACGAAGATGGCCGAAGGATCGGCGGCCTGAAAGGCGGCCAGCGAGATGGGCAGCCAGGCCAGCGGCGGCACGGTGCGCAGGATCTGGAACAAAGGGTCCAGGGCGCGCATGGCCAGCTTGCTCTGGCCGATCAGCACGCCCAGGCCGATCCCCGCCACGGCGGCCAGCGAGAAACCGATGGCGACGCGCGACAGCGATGCATGGAGATGCCAGAACATCCCCTTGTCCATGCTGCCGTTGTCGTAGAAGGGATCGATGATCAGGTCCCAGGTTTCCGCCAGCACCACCGAAGGCGGCGGCAGCGTCACGCCGGGATTGCGGCACAGCATTTCCCAGACGGCCAGCAAAAGGGCCAGGGCCACCATCGGCGGGATCAGGTTGACGGCCGTCCGGCGCGCGCTCTTCGCCAGCGCCGCGCCGTCGAGGGCAGGCATGGACAAAGGCTTCTTCAGGCTTTCGACGCGAAGGTTCATGGCTAGGGCCCTTTCCTGACTTTGTCCTTGGACTAGACTCGCTTGATGGCGAGGCTCTGCAGATACGCGCTGGGATCGGCCGGATCGAAGACCTTGCCGTCGAAGAAGGTCTCCGCCCCGCGCGAGGTGCCTTCGGGCAGGTCGGCCTCGGCGACGCCGATGGCCTTGGCCGCCTCGCGCCACAGATCCTCGCGGTTCACCCGGGCGATCAGCGCCTGGAGGTCGGTATCGGGTTCCAGATAGCCCCAGCGGATATCCTCGGTCAGGAACCACAGATCATGGCTCTGGAAGGGATAGGAGGCATGGTCGCGCCAGAACTTCATCAGATGCGGGCTGTCCTCGACCACCTTGCCGTGACCGTAATCGATCCGGCCCTGGGCACGGCCCAGGATGTCGTTCACCGGCACGCGGAACCAGTTGCGGCCCGAGACGATCTTGCACATCTCTTCCTTGTTCTCGTCCTTGTCGCACCATTGCTGGGCTTCCAGGACTGCCATCAGCATGGCCTTGGCCGCGTTGGGATTCTGTTCGACCCAATCGGCGCGCATCCCCAGGCTCTTTTCCGGATGGTTGCCCCACAATTCGCCGGTGGTCAGCGCCGTATAGCCGATATTCTGCGTGACGAGCTGGCTGTTCCAAGGTTCGCCGACGCAGAAGGCTTCCATGGTGTCGACGCGCATATTCGCCACCATCTGCGGCGGCGGCACGACAATGGTTGCCACGTCGCGGTCGGGATCGATGCCCGCGGCGGCCAGCCAGTAGCGGATCCACAGATCATGGGTGCCGCCGGGGAAGGTCATGGCGCATTTGACATCCTTGCCGCCGGCCTTGGCCTTCTGCAGGGCCTCGCCGAAGGCCGTGGCGTCGGTGCCGACCTTCAGGTCCTTGTAGGCATTGGACACCGAAATCGCCTGACCGTTGGTGTTCAGGCGCGCCAGGATGGCCATGGGCAGCGGCGCCTGGGTGATCTTGCCGACCGTCGCCAGATAGGGCATGGGCGTCAGGATATGGGCGCCGTCGATGCCGCCCCGGGCCGAGCCCAGCACCAGATTGTCGCGGGTGGTGCCCCAACTCGCCTGCTTCTCGACCCGCATCTCGGGCAGGCCGTGCTTCTTGAAGAAGCCCTTCTCCAGGGCGACGATCAGCGGCGAGGCATCGGTCAGGGCGATATAGCCCAGAGTGGCGCCCTTGACCTCGGGCGCCTCGGCGGTGGTGACGGCATGGGCCCCACCGGGGAAGGCGGCGCGGACGGCGGTGAGGACGGCAGCGGTGGCCGTGGTGGCGGCGACGCCCTTCAGAAGGCTACGGCGCGAAACATTGGCCTGTTCGAATGTCTTCTGGTCGCTCATCTGTTTCTTTCCCCCAATTCTGCCCCCACAGGGCGGGAAAAACAAAAACGGCGTTCCCGCGAACCGAAACCCCCGGAGGTGGACAGGAGGGTTCGGATCGAGGAACGCCGTTGTTCCGATCAGGCCCGGAGCGCCGTCGCCATGGGCCGATTCAACTTTCTGGCTGTTCCGGGATCTCGCCGTTGAGAACCGGACCTGCCTCGCCCATAGCTATGCAGTCTGCATGCCAAACACGTTTTGGGAGTTTCCAGCCCTTTCCACGCTGCATCGCACCACGATTCTGCATAAATTATGAACACGCCGCGAGGATGTGATTAATATTTATGCATCTTAGTGTTCAGAGGCTGCGGAAGACATGTTTTTGGTCCGCCTCGCCCTTCGTGACGCCGCCAAGGCGGCTCCTCAGGGTGAGGCTAATTCCTCATTCTATTTCAATAACATAAACCTCATGCTGAGGAGGCCCGAAGGGCCGTCTCGAAGCATGAGCAAGCCCTCAGCCCAGCAGGTCCGCCGCCTCGATGATCCTGTTGGCGATATCCACCAGGCGCGCCTTCTGGTCCATCGCCATCTTGCGCATCAGCTTGTAGGCTTCCTCTTCACTGCATTGGCGCCGCTGCATCAGGATTCCCTTGGCCTTTTCCACCAGCTTGCGCTCGGCCAGGGACGACTTGGCCTTGTGCAGCTCGGTCCGCAAGCCTTGAAATTGTGCAAACCGGGCAACGGCCACATCGACCACCGGCTTGACCCGTTCGGCCTTCAGCCCGTCCACCACATAGGCCGCCACGCCGGCCTCGACGGCGGCGCGGATGGTTTCAGGCTTGCCGTCCTGGGCGAACATGACCACCGGGCGGCGCTGCTCGAAGGTGACGCGGCGCATGTCTTCCAGGGTGTCGCGGTCGGGGCTGTCGATATCGACGATGATCACGTCGGCCTGAAGTTCGGGCACCTTGGTCATCAGACCGGCCCCGGTGGGAAAGACGCCCACGACGGTAAATCCCTCGGCCTCCAGCGCCTCGCGCACCAGAACAGCGCGGTCAGGCTCGTCGTCGACCACGATGACGCGTAGGCTCATTCACCCTCTCGATTCAAGATCCGTCCTGTCTTCAAGCAGGAATCAGGCCAAGAGCATTTCCCTGCCGCAGCAATAGGCCGAAGACGGAAAAGATTTCGTCAATTCCGCCGCCTCAGCCCTGGCGGTATTCGGGCCGGGCGGCAAGACCGGCTTTCAGATGCTCGACCAGCAGGCGGACCTTGCTCGACAACTGGCGCTGCTGGGCCGTTACCGCCCAGACCGCCATATTCATATGCCGCTTGTCGTCGAGCAGCGAGACCAGCCGCCCCGACTCGATATGCTCGCGCACGTAATAATCGGGCAGGTGGCACAGGCCGAATCCCCGCAGGGCCGCGTCCAGCACCGCATAACCATTGTTGCAGCGCCAACGCCCCGCCGGCTGGAAAGCCCAGTCCTTGCCGCCGTCACTGAACAGCCAGGTGTCGCTGGACCCGATCAGGCAGCGATGGCGCGGCAGATCGCCCAGGCTGCGCGGCACGCCATGCTCGGCCAGATAGGACGGCGCGGCGCAGAGATACATCACCCGCGGCACCAGCCGCGTCACCACCAGCCCCGAATCCCGCAACCGTCCCATGCGGATTGCCAGGTCGATCTTGTCCTGTACGATGTCGACGGTCTTGTTGGTCAGGTGGATGTCCACCTCGACCGCCGGATAGCGTTCCAGGAAATCGTTGACCAGCGGCACCACGAAACGCTCGCCATAGGCCGCCGCGCAGGTCAGGCGCAGCAGGCCGCGCGGCGTCTCGTGCATGTTGCTGATCGCCGCCAGGGCTTCGTCCCGCGCCGCCACCAGACCGGCGCAGCGCGACAGCAATTCCTGCCCCGCCGGGGTCAGGGCCACCTTGCGGGTGGTGCGGTAGAACAATCGCTCCCCCAGCCGCGTTTCAAGTTGTGCCACCTGGCGGCTGACATGGGAGGAGGACACCCGCAAACGCTGGGCGCCTGCGGAAAAGCTGCCCATCTGCGCCACGGCCACGAATTCGTCGATGCCATCCCATTGGTTCATGGGGCCTATACTCGCGGATTATCCCAGAACTGCAATAGTCCTTCCCAAACGGGCCGATTTTCAAGCCCTGCGGCGGGACTATGATGCCCCTAATCGCAACGAAATGCCGGAAGGAAGCCTTCATGATCAAGTCGCGCGCTGCCGTCGCCTGGGAAGTCGATCGTCCCCTGGAAATCGAGGAAGTCGAGGTCGCCGCCCCCAAGGCGGGCGAGGTCCTGGTGCAGATCGTCGCCACCGGCGTCTGCCATACCGATGCCTTCACCCTGTCGGGTGCCGATCCGGAAGGCATCTTCCCCTCCATCCTGGGCCATGAAGGCGCGGGCGTGGTGGTGGAATGCGGCCCCGGCGTGACCTCGGTCCAGCCGGGCGACCATGTCATTCCGCTCTACACCCCCGAATGCGGCCAGTGCAAATTCTGCAAGTCGGGCAAGACCAATCTCTGCCAGGCCATCCGCGCCACCCAAGGCAAGGGCCTGATGCCCGACGGCACCTCGCGCTTCTCGGCCAAGGGCAAGACGCTGTTCCACTACATGGGCACCTCGACCTTCTCGGAATACACGGTGCTGCCCGAGATCGCCCTGGCCAAGATCAACAAATCCGCGCCGCTGGAAAAGGTCTGCCTGCTGGGCTGCGGCGTGACCACCGGCATGGGCGCGGTGCTGAAGACCGCCAAGGTGGAACCCGGCGCCACGGTCGCCATCTTCGGCCTGGGCGGCATCGGCCTGTCGGCCATCATCGGCGCGGTCATGGCCAAGGCCTCGCGCATCATCGGCATCGACATCAATCCCGACAAGTTCGAGATCGCCCGCCAGCTCGGCGCCACCGATGTGGTGAATCCCAAGGATTACGACCGCCCGATCCAGGAAGTGCTGGTCGAAATGACCGATGGCGGCGTCGATTATTCCTTCGAATGCATCGGCAATGTAAATGTCATGCGCTCTGCCCTGGAATGCTGCCACAAGGGCTGGGGCGAGTCGGTGATCATCGGCGTCGCCGGGGCCGGACAGGAAATCTCCACCCGTCCCTTCCAGCTCGTCACCGGCCGCGTCTGGCGCGGTTCGGCCTTCGGCGGCGTGAAGGGCCGGTCGGAACTGCCGGGCATCGTCGATCAATATCTGAACGGCGAGTTCGAACTGGACACCTTCATCACCCATACCATGGGCCTGGACGACATCAACAAGGCCTTCGACCTGATGCATGAAGGCAAGAGCATCCGCTCGGTCATTCTCTACAACCAGTGAGGTCCGGCATGAGCGACGCATTGCAGGAAATCGCCGCCAACAAGAGCTTCGGCGGATGGCACAAGCGCATCCGCCACCGCTCTTCCGTGCTGGGCTGCGACATGGTGTTCGGCCTGTATCTGCCGCCCCAGGTGGAACAGGGCGAGAAGGTGCCGGTGCTCTATTGGCTGTCGGGCCTGACCTGCACGGACGAAAATTTCATGCAGAAGGCGGGCGCCCAGCGCATCGCCGCCGAACTGGGCGTCGCCATCGTCGCCCCCGACACCAGCCCGCGCGGCGCGGACGTGCCCGGCGATCCGCAAGGCGCCTGGGATTTCGGCCTTGGGGCGGGCTTCTACGTGAATGCCACACAGGAGCCCTGGGCCAAGCATTACCGCATGTATGATTACGTGGTGCGGGAACTGCCGGACTTGATCGAGGCGAATTTCCCGGTCAGCGACCGCCGCTCCGTCTCGGGCCATTCCATGGGCGGTCACGGCGCCCTGATCTGCGCGCTGAAGAATCCCGGCCGCTATCGCTCGGTCTCGGCCTTCGCCCCGATCACCAATCCCATGAACTGCCCCTGGGGCGAGAAAGCCTTCTCGAACTATCTGGGGCCGGATCGGGAAAGCTGGCGGGACTGGGATAGCTGCGCGCTGATCGCCAATGCCCCGGAACGCCTGCCGCTGCTGGTGGACCAGGGCGAAGGCGACATCTTCCTGGCCGAACAGCTCAAGCCCCAGGCGCTGAAGGAGGCCGCCGAGAAGGCCGGTCATCCCCTGACCCTGCGGCTGCAACCGGGCTACGACCACAGCTATTACTTCATCGCCACCTTCATCGAGGACCATCTGCGCCACCATGCGGCGGCGCTGAAGGGATAGCGTCCGGGATAAAAGACGAAACCCGGCCCTTTTGTTCCGTCTTGCACGGGCCCCGCCTCTTCCTGGCGGGGCCCGTCCTTCATTGGGGCGGCTCCAATCCCCTCGGCCCTTCGATTCCCCGGGCTTCCTGGGGAACCAGATGGTCGAGTTCTCCGGCCTCGGCCATTTCCAGGGTGCGGCGCACATCGGCCAGGGCCTCCTCGGCCCGGTCCGGGGCGGAGCGGCAATCCTCCTGGGCCAGATAGAGACGCTGCCAGGCATCGCTGACCTGACGCTCGCTGAAAGTTTCACGATGTTCCAGCAGGTGCTCGCGCAGCCGCGACACCTCCTGCTCACATAATTCGGGATGGAAACCGGCTCCTCCCTGGGCATGGGCCGAAAGCGGCGCCCAGGCCAGGAGGACGGCCGCGAAAGGAAGGGTTAGTCGGGTAGGCGAGATCATGGCCGCCTCCGCTTCTTCTGTCTCTTTCCTCCGACATGAGACTGGCGGCCCGCCGGATCAAGGGACCCTATTGCCCCAACAGATGCAGCACCAGCCGCCGCTCGTGACCCCGGCGGCGATGCTCGAAGACGTAGAGCCCCTGCCATGTTCCCAAGGCCATGCGCCCGCCGGACACAGGAATGCTCAGCGACACATCCGTCAGGGCGCTGCGGATATGGGCGGGCATGTCGTCGGGACCTTCCGCGCCATGGCGGTACAACGATGGATCCTCGGGCGCCACCCGCTCCATGAAGCTTTCCAGGTCGCGGCAGACATCGGGATCGGCGTTTTCCTGGATGGTCAAGCTGGCCGAAGTGTGCTGGATGAAGACCGTCAGCAATCCGGTCTGGATGCCGCTGCGCCTCACCCAATCCTGGACCGGGGCCGTCACATCCAGCAATCCCCGCCCTTCCGTCCGCACCGTGAGGATTATTTGTTGCTGTTTCATTTCACTAATTCCGCCCGCATATACGAAAGATCATGTACCTATATACTTTTTAGGGTTGCACCTAGAGGCCTCGCAGCCCTCTATGGGGCAGTAATCATATCTTTCCGGGGTAGTCATGCTGTCACGGCTGAACGATCTCAATATCCTTACTCGTGTTCTCCTGGCTTTCCTTTTGCCGGTGATGACACTTCTCTGGCTGGCGAGCGATCAACTCTTCGATAGCTGGAAAACCACCACGGAAGCTGAAAGTCTGGAGCGTCACGCCATCCTGGCAGTTCAGATCGGCCATCTGACGCACGAACTGCAAACGGAACGTGGCCTGAGCAATCTTTTTCTCAATAGCGAAGGCCTTCACTATGGCGACGAACTCGCGGCGCAGCGCGACATCACCATAAAAGCGCTGGAGCAATTCCGCCAAGTGGTCGCCGCCAATGCCGGTCACCTGGACGAGGAACTGACGGAAGCCATCGCCGCGCTGGAACCGCTCGACGAGAAGCTGGTCGCCAACCGCCAGGGCATCGACAGCGGCAGCATGGCGCGCAATGACGCCATCGCCTTCTACAACAACACCGTCTTCGGATTGTTGAGCCTGGTGCCGATCATGGAGCGCCAGAGCACGGACGACGAAGCCACCGCGGGCTTCGCCGCCTATACCGCGCTGATTCACGCCAAGGAAGTGGCCGGGCAGGAACAGGGCATCGGTGCCAGCGGCTTCAACAGCGGCCGCCTGAACCTCCCGCTGCTCCTGCAATTCCAGGCGCTCCTGGCCGAGCAGGACACCTGGATCAAGGTCTTCGACAGCCACGCCCTGCCCCATCATGTGGAACTGCTGAGGAACACGGTCACCCAAGAGACGCGGGAAGAGGTCCAGTTCCTGCGCTCGATCGCCCTGGCCAGCTACCAGACGGGCGATACCAAGGGGGTCACGCCTGAAACGTGGTTCCAGGCCACCAGCAAGCGTCTCGACCAGTTCAAGACGGTCGAGGACATCCTGGCCGAGGATCTGCTGACCCGGGGCGAGGAACTGAGCGCCGCCGCCCGCCAGACCTTCATGATCACCGCTGCGGTCGTGATCGCGGTGCTGGCCCTGACGGCCCTGGTCGCCATCGTCGTCGTGCGCGGCATCACCACCCCGCTCAGCCGCCTGCGCAGCGCCATGGAAAGGCTGGCCGGCGGCGACCTGTCCGTGACCATCGACGCCGTGCAGCAGCGCGACGAAGTCGGCGGCATGGCCCGCGCCATGGCCATCTTCAAGGAGAACATGGAACGCACGCGGGCGCTGGAGGCCGAGCAGCAGCGCGAGCGCGAGGCCCGTGAAAAGCGCGCGGCCCTGATTGAAAGCCTGACGCGGGACTTCGACAACGCCATCGACCGCGCCCTGACCGTGGTCTCCTCGGCCGCAAGCCAGATGGAAAGCAACGCCCGCAGCCTTTCCTCCACGGCCCAGCAAACCAGCAACCAGACCGCCGTCGTCGCCTCTGCCTCGGCCGAGACCTCGACCAATGTCCAGACCGTGGCCGCCGCCGCCGAGGAATTGTCGGTCTCCATCTCCGAGATCGGACGTCAGGTCGAACAATCCAGCACCATCGCCCAGCAGGCGGTCTCCGAAGCCGAGCGCACCGACCGCATGGTCGAGGGCCTGGCCGAGGCCGCCGGACGCATCGGCGACGTGGTCAGCCTGATCAACGACATCGCCAGCCAGACCAACCTGCTGGCGCTGAACGCTACCATCGAGGCCGCCCGTGCGGGCGAAGCGGGCAAGGGCTTCGCCGTGGTGGCCAACGAGGTCAAGTCCCTGGCCAATGCCACCAGCAAGGCCACGGACGAGATCAGCGGCCAGATCACCTCGGTCCAGGCGGCTACCCGCGAAGCCGTGGCGGCGATCCGCGAGATCGGCAAGACCATCAGCGCCATCAGCGAAATCTCGGTCGCCATCGCCTCGGCGGTCGAGCAGCAAGGCGCCGCGACCGAGGAAATCGCCCGCAACGTCCAGCAGGCCTCTGCCGGGGCCCAGCAGGTCACTCACATCATCCAGGACGTCAACGAAGCCGCCCTGGGAACCGGACAGGCCGCCGAGGAGGTCCTCTCCGCCGCAGGCGAGATGAACCGCCAGACCGAAGAGGTGCAAGGCCTCGTCCGCCGCTTCCTGGAAGGCGTGCGGGCCGCTTAAGAAAAAGCGCGGGAGGCCACAGCCTCCCGCGCTTTCGTTTGCCCGGCTGCTCCTTCAAAGCCATGGCCCGCCTTTGCCCTTCGAGACGCCGCTGCGCGGCTCCTCAGGGCGAGGCTAATTCCCCCTTTATATCAACAAGATAAACCTCATGCTGAGGAGCCGCGGAGCGGCGTCTCGAAGTATGGGCAAGCGCTTCAAGCCAAGGGGGCATAGGCCTTCCCTCTGGCAGGCTGCAAAAACTCCTGTTTTCCTCGTCATTCCCGCGAAAGCGGGAATCCATGCTGCCCCAACATCAGCATTTAACGGTTCACATCTCTGCAAGTCCCCACATGCCCCCCGCTTTCGCGGGGGTGACGAGCCGGTGCAGAGAGAGCCGACTTTTCCGCTGCCTGTCAGACCTCCAGCCCTTCCGCCGCCTTCTTCAACACCTCGGCGCTGCGCTTCAGCGCGGCATGCTCATCCGCGCTGAGGTCCGGCCAGAAGGTGCCGACGGCGCCCTTGGCGCCGACGATGCGCGGCAGGGACAGGGTGATGTCCTTGACGCCCTCCACCTCCGCCATGCGCACGGCCACCGTCAGGATGGCGTCCTCGTCCCCGGCGATGGCCGAGACGATGCGCGACAGCCCGCCGCCGATGCCGTAATAGGTCGCCCCCTTGCCGTCGATGATGCGGTAGGCGGCGCGGCGGACGGCCTCGTCGATGCGGGACTTCACTCCTGCGTCGATGGGGCGGCCCACCTGGCGCCCGAAGGCCTCGACCGGGATGCTTCCGGCGGCAGCACCGGACCAGGCCAGGACCTCCGAATCGCCATGCTCGCCCAGCACATAGGCGTGGATCGAGCGGGACGAGATTCCCAGCTGCTCGCCCAGCAAAGCGCGGAAACGGGCGGTATCGAGGATGGTCCCGGAACCGATGACCCGCTCGGGCGGCAGGCCGGAAATCTGCGTCGCCACATGGGTCATGATGTCCACCGGATTGGTGGCGATCAGCAGGATCGTGTCGGGCGCCACCTCCAGGATGCGGGGAATGATCTGCTTGAAGACGGCGGCATTGCGACCCAGCAATTCCAGCCGCGTCTCACCCGGGCGCTGGCTGACCCCGGCGGCCAGGATGACCACGCCCGCCCCCGTCAGCCCCTTGTAATTGCCGTGATGCACCCGCACCGAATGGGCGAAAGGAGTGGCATGAAGGATGTCCTGGGCCTGGGCCTCGGCCAGTTTCTCGTTCTGGTCCACCAGCACCACTTCGGAACAGGCGCCTTGCAGAACCATGGCAAAGGCCGCCGAACTGCCAACCATGCCGGCGCCCACAACACCTACCTTCATGCCCACCTCCCGTCTTGGATGTCAGTCTCCCGCGCGCGACGCATAGGGGGCCGGATCGGTCAGTCCGGCTTCGGCGAATCCACGCAGCCGCAGATGGCAGGCATCGCAGCGTCCGCAGGCCTTTCCATCCGGTTCTGGATCGTAGCAGGAACTGGTCAGGCCGTAATCCACTCCCAGTGCCGTGCCCCGTTGCACGATCTCCGCCTTGGTCATGTGGAGCAGCGGGGCATGGATGACAAGCTTGCGTCCGCCCTCGACCGCCGCCTTGGTGGCAAGATTGGCCATCGCCTCGAAGGCCTCGACGAAGGCCGGGCGGCAATCGGGATAGCCGCTGTAATCCACGGCGTTGACGCCGATGAAGATGTCGAAGGCTCCTTCGACCTCGGCGAAGGCCAGGGCATAGGACAGGAAGATGGTGTTGCGCGCCGGCACATAGGTGATGGGGATGTCGGCCTCCATCTCCTCGGGCGCGCGATCCTTGGGCACCTCGATGGAAGCGGTCAGGGCCGAGCCGCCGAAGACACGCAGATCCATGTCCACGATCACATGGCGCGTCACGCCCGCCGCCTCGACGACCTTACGGGCCGAGGCGATTTCGGCCTCATGGCGCTGGCCGTAGCGGAAGCTGATCGCCAGCGGGTCGAATCCCTGTTCCTTGGCGATGGCCAGCACGGTGGCGGAATCCAGGCCGCCGCTCAGCAGCACGATGGCTTTGGGCTTGGTATCCGTCATAGCGAGAAATGCGCCTTGATGAAGGTTTCCACTTCCGCCTCGCTCCAGCCCTTGGCCTCGAGATCGGCACGCACGGCGGCAATATCCACATTGGGCCAGGTGTGACAGCTTTCCAGCGTATGGCTGCCAGCATCGACGATGCGGAAATCATAGGGCCGCCGCTCGCTGGCGAAAACCTCGTAATTCAGCACCTGGTCGACCTGATTGTCGGGCAGGAAGGTCAGGATGCGCGGCTTCAGGTCGTAAAGCCGTTCCGGCCCGCAATATTCCGAAGCGGCGATGATCAATTCGTCGCCCACCTGGCAGGTCCGGGCCGCCGCGCCGTTAAGGATGCAGCATTGCGAGCCCGGCTCGCCGAAGATGACATAGGTCGAGATGCGGGCACCGGAATTCTTGTTCCAGATCTCGACGAATTCCATGGGATAGATGCCGGCCAGGGCGCATTGGTCGGGGTCGAGGGTGATCGAGCCGTGATAGTTCAGATCGGCTGCCGTGACCCGAATGCCATGCAGCTTGGCGCGGATGGTTTTCATCATGATAAAGGCGGTCCAAGGGGGCTGGGGATGCCAAACCCCTTACGGCAGGACGGGTCTTGGTGCAAGCGGCTTTTCCGACTTGCCGCCATGCGCGCCTTGCGGAACCATGGCGCCATGAGCCAAGCCCCCGAAATCGCCCGCGGCGTCTGCCGCCTGCTCGCCCAGATGGGCTGCGGCAGCCTGACCGAATTCACCATCGCCACCGGGCGGCGCTTCGATGTCATGGGACTGGGCCGCGACGGCAAGCTGCTGGGCGTCGAGATCAAATCCTCGGTCGCCGATTTCCGCGCCGACCAGAAATGGCCGGAATATCTCGACTTCTGCGATGCCCTTTACTTCGCCGTCGCCCCCGGTTTCCCGACGAAAATCCTGCCCGGGGAATGCGGCCTCATCGTCGCCGATGCCTTCGACGGCGTCCTCCTGCGCCCCGCCCCGGAAACCCGCCTGAACGCCGCCCGCCGCAAGGCCGTCACCCTGCGCTTCGCCCTGGTCGCTGCGGCACGGCTGCGCGGCGTGACCGATCCGCCGTTGTAAAAGAGGCTTTGGCCCGCCTCGTCCTTCGAGACGCCGCTGACGCGGCTCCTCAGGGTGAGGCTAAATGATCGAGACTCATCCTGAGGAGGCCCGCAGGGCCGTCTCGAAGGATGATCCGCTCTGCTTATTCCTTCCCGCTGACCCCCGCCTCGGCGAAGGTCGCCATGCCGGTATGACAAGCGACGGCAGCCTGGGCCAACCCGACCGCCAGGGCGGCGCCGGAGCCTTCGCCCAGGCGCATCCCCAAATCGAGCAGGGCGCGCTTGCCCAGCCGCTCGATCAGGCGGCGATGGCCCGGTTCGGCGGAGGCATGGGCCACCAGGCAATGATCCAGCGCGCCGGAGCGGAAGGCTTCCAGCGGCGCGGCGGCGGCCGTCGTGACATAGCCGTCCAGCATCACCGGCACGCGCTTCAGCCGCGCCCCCAGCACGGCCCCGGCCATGGCCGCCAGCTCGCGTCCGCCCAGGCGGCGCAGCAGATCGAGAGGATCGGCGCCTCCATGCAGGGTGGCGGCCTGTTCGATCACCTCGGCCTTGCGGCGCAATCCCCTGTCGTCCAGGCCGGTTCCCGGCCCCACCCAATCGGCAGCGCTGCCGCCATAAAGGCCCAGGCAGAGGGCGGCGGCGGAAGTCGTGTTGCCGATGCCCATCTCACCGATACACAACAGGTCGCATTCGGCGGGCACGGAATCCAGACCGGCCTTCAGCGCGGCGACAGCTTCCTCCTCGGTCATGGCCGGACCTTCGGAGAAATCGGCGGTGGGGCGGTCGAGCTCCAGCGCGACGACCTGCAATTCCGTGCCGAACAGGCGGCAAAGCTGGTTGATGGCCGCGCCGCCCCGTTGGAAATTGGCCACCATCTGCACCGTCACGTCCGCCGGATAGGCCGAAACACCCTTGGCGACCACGCCGTGATTTCCGGCGAAGATGCGGGCGGCGGGCCGGTCCAGCCGGGGCGGATGGCGGCCCTGCCAGGCGCTCAGCCAGCCCGCAAGCTCCTCCAGCCGCCCCAGGGAACCCGCCGGCTTGGTCAATTGCGGCTCCCGCTCGGCCCAGGCCGCCCGGGCGGCGGCATCGGGGCCGGGCAGGTCGGCCAGCAGGCGGCGCAGGTCATCGAGGCAGGCGATCATGAAGACACTCCGGACGAAGCGACAGTTCCGGGCTCTATACTCCATCCGCGCGAGAGAGGCGACCTCCATCCCCACCCGCCTGGAGCTTGGACAATCGCCGAGGCCTCCCCTATAACCGCCGGTCATGAGCGAGAGCGACACATCTTCCAGAGGGGGAGTGCTGGCCGACCTGCACTTGGCCGCCACCTTCCTGACGCGCCTCCGGCTGCCGCCCCTCGCCGCCCTGCCGCCGGGCGGGCTGGCCGGGTCCATGTGGGCCTTTCCGTTGGTCGGCGCGGTGGTCGGCGGCATCGGTGCACTGGTGCTGTGGGCTGCGGGGCTGGTGCTGCCGCCACTGGTCGCCGCCCTGCTGGCCCTGGCGGTGATGGCGCTGCTGACCGGCGCCCTGCACGAGGACGGCCTGGCCGACATGGCCGACGGCTTCGGCGGCGGACGCGACAAGGCACGCAAGCTGGAGATCATGCGCGACAGCCGCATCGGTTCCTACGGCGTGCTGGCCCTGGTGCTGCTGGTGGGGCTGAAGGCCGCCGCACTATCCCCCGCCCTGCCGCTGGCCCTGGTCGCCGCCGCCGCCCTGTCCCGCGCCGTGATGCCCGCCGTCCTGCATCTCCTGCCGCCGGCACGTGACGACGGCCTGGGCGCCGGAGCCGGAACTCCGTCTGCCGCGACCGTCTGGATCGCCCTGGCCCTGGGCGCTGCGGTGGTGCTGCTCTGCCTGCCCGGCTGGACCGGCTTTGCCGCCCTTTGCGCCGCCGCCCTGGCCGCTCTCGCCGTTACCCGGCTCGCCCGGCGCCAAATCGGCGGCCATACCGGCGACGTCCTGGGCGCCTTGCAACAGATCACCGAGACGGCGGTCCTGATCGCCGCCGTGGGAGCCCTATGAAACATTCGACCCGTTGGTGGTGGCTGCGCCACGCCCCCGTTCCCGATCCCGAAGGCCGCATCCATGGCCGCCTCGACCTGCCCTGCGACACCTCGGAAACGGAAGATTTCGCCGCCCTCGCCCGGCTGCTGCCGCGCGGTGCGGTGCTGGTGGAGAGCGGCCTGATCCGCTGCATGCAGACGACCGAGGCGCTGAGCAATGTCGGCCTGCCGCTGCCGCCGCCGATCATCGTGCCGGCCTTTGTGGAACAGGATTTCGGCCACTGGCAGGGGCAAAGCTGGAGCCGCCTGCAAACCGCCAAGGACCCCGACCTGGCGGCCTTCTGGCAGGCCCCCGCCACGACGCCCCCGCCCGGCGGCGAGAGTTTCTCCGACATGGTCGAGCGGGTGAAGGCCGCCATCGACGTGCTGACCGAGGAAAATCCCAACCGCGATATCATCGCCATCGCCCATGCCGGCACCATCCGCGCCGCCCTGGCGATCGCGCTGGACCTTCCGCCCGAAACCGCCTTGCGCTTCGCCGTTGCGCCGCTGTCGCTGACCCGCCTCGAAGTGATGGACGGCGCCTGGGCGGTGAACGGCGTGAACCTCCTGCCGGGCTAGCGACTAGAAGCCTGCGGAGAAACTCCTGTTTCCATCGTCATTCCCGCGAAAGCGGGAATCCATGCTGCCGCAACATCAGCATCGAGCGGGTTGCCTCTCCACAAGCCCCGACATGCCCCCCGCTTTCGCGGGGGTGACGAGTCGGTGCAGACAGAGACGAGGTTTTCCGCAGCGTGGTAGGAACTAGCGCAACACCACCAGCGCCAGCAGCACCGCGACCAGCACCCAGGGCAGCCAGTTGGGCGTGAGCGAGCGGCGGCGTTCGCGGGTCAGGGCCTTGACCGAATCGGGGTGCAGGCGCACCCCCTTGTGCGACATCAGTCCGGCCACGTTCTCGGTATCGGCCAGCAGCTTGGGCAGGCGTTCGAGCGACAGCAGGACATTGCCCATGGTCTCGCGCATCCGCGCCTCGGGGCCCAGATTGTCGCGCATCCATTGCTCGATCAGCGGCTGGGCCAGCTGCCACATATTGATGCGCGGATTCAGGATGCGACCGATACCTTCGGCCACCAGCATGCTTTTCTGCAGCAGCAGAAGCTGGGGCTGGGTCTCCATCTCGAAGGTCTCGGTCACCTGGAAAAGCTGGCCGAGCAGGCGTCCGATGGAAATTTCGTGCAGTTCGCGGCCCAGGATCGGCTGGCCGATGGAACGGCAGGCCTGGGTGAACAAATCGATATTCTGGTCGGCGGGCACCCAGCCCGCATCGAAATGCACCCGGGCGACGCGGCGGTAGTCGCCGGTCAGGAAGCCCAGCAGCATCTCGCCGAGATGGCGCCGCGTGGCTTCGTCCACCCGGCCCATGATGCCGAAATCGACGGCCACCAGATTGCCTTCGGCATCGACGAACAGATTGCCCGGATGCAGGTCGGCATGGAAGAAGCCGTCGCGGAAGACCTGGTTGAAGAAGCTTTCGGCGGCCTTGACCATGATCGAGTCGAGGTCGTGGCCTGCGGCGATCAGGGCCTCGCGCTCGTCGACGGGAATGCCCATGACGCGTTCCTGCGTCATCACCCGCTGCGAGGTGCGCTGCCAGTCGATCTCGGGTACCCGGAAGGTCGGGTCGCCGGCAAAATTGTCGGCCAGTTCGGCCGCCGCCGCCGCTTCGAAGCGCAGATCCATCTCCATGGTGACGGATTCCTCGAAGGTACGGACGGCCTCGACCAGCTTCAGGCGGCGCAGGGAAGGCTGGGTGAAGTCGATCAGTTCGGCCAGCCAGTAGAACAGCGAGATGTCGCGCTCGAATTTTTGTTCGATACCCGGGCGCAGGATCTTGACCGCCACCTCCCGCCCCTCGTTGGTGACGGCGAAATGCACCTGGGCGATGGAAGCCGCCGCGACGGGCTTTTCATCGAAGCTGGCATAAAGCACCTCAATGCTCTCGCCGAACTCCTCCTCGATGATGCGCTTGGCCTCGGCGCTGTCGAAAGGCTCCAGCTTGTCCTGAAGCTCGGCCAGATCGGCGGCCACCTGATCGCCGATCAGGTCGGCGCGCGTGGACAGGGCCTGGCCCAGCTTGATGAAGGTCGGCCCCAATTCCCGCAGCGCCCCGGCCAGGCGCTGGCCCGGACGGCCTTCTTCCTTGCGCCGCGCCAGCATCTTGGCGGTCAGGGTCAGCGGCCAGGTGACGCTGAGGCGTTCGAGCAGGAACAGAGCGTCGTAGCGCGCCAGCGTGCGCGCGATGACGAACAGGCGCCAGAGGTTGCGGACGGTGTTGATCATCGTCTACAGGCGCCAGCCCGAATGGATCGCGGCGATGCCGCCGGAAAGATCGCGCCACGACACCCGTTCAAGCCCGGCGGCACGCATGCGCTCGGCCAGTTCGGGCTGCGGGGGGAAGCGGCGGATCGATTCCACCAGATACTGATAGGCCTCGCGGTTGCGCGCGACCACCTGGCCGAGAACCGGCAGCAGGTCGAAGGAATAGCGGTCGTAGACCTCGCGCAGGCCGGGCACGGTCACATGGCTGAATTCCAGGCAGAGGAAGCGCCCGCCGGGCTTCAGGACGCGCCGGGCCTCCTTCAGCGCTGCGTCGATATGGGTGACGTTGCGCAGGCAGAAGGCGATGGTATAGGCATCCATGCTGGCATCGGGGATGGGCAGGCGCTCGGCGTCGCCGCAAACCCAGCTGATGCCTTCGATGATGCCCTTGTTCAGCGCGCGGTCGCGGCCCACCGACAGCATTTCGCGGTTGATGTCGCAGACTACCACCGGTCCGCCGCCGCGCTTGCGGAAACGGAAGGCGATATCGCCCGTGCCGCCACCCACGTCGACCAGAGCCATGCCCGGACGCGGACGCAGCCAGCCGATCATCGAATCTTTCCACAGCCGATGGACGCCCAGGCTCATCAGGTCGTTCATCAGATCGTATTTGGGCGCCACCTCGTCGAAGACGCCGCGCACGAGCGAGGCCTTCTCCTCTTCGCGCACGGTACGGAAGCCGAAATGGGTGGTGCCCTCGGGGCGGTTCTGATCTTCTGTCGTCATGGTGCAAGACCATATCCCAAGGCCGCACGTCGCGCCATGGGGAAGCGGCGCCTCTTGATCTTGCCGTATTTTCCATGTCTGTCTAGCAAAGCGGATATTTCAAAAGACGAGCCCATGCCCGAACTTCCCGAAGTCGAAACCGTAAAGCGCGGCTTGGCCGCCGTCATGGACGGCCGCGTGCTGGCCCATGTCGAGGCAAGACGGCCCGACCTGCGCATTCCCCTGCCCGAAGCCTTCGCCGAACGCCTGACCGGACGACGGGTCGAGACCGTGGGACGGCGGGCGAAATACCTGGTCATCCGCCTTTCGGGCGGATTGGTGCTGCTGGGCCATCTGGGCATGAGCGGGCGCATGATCATCTCGCCCAGCCTGCGCAACGAACCGCCGGGCTGCCACGACCATGTGGAATTCCGCACCGAGGAAGGGGTGGTGATCACCTATTGCGATCCCCGCCGCTTCGGCCTGATGACGCTATGCGAGGAAGAGGCCCTGGCCGCCCACCCCCTGCTGGCCGGGCTGGGGCCGGAACCCCTGGGCGAGGATTTCACGCCCGATACTCTGTCGAAGGCTCTTTCGGGCAAGGAAACGCCGATCAAGATGGCCCTGCTCGACCAGAAACTTGTTGCCGGTCTGGGCAATATCTATGTCTCGGAAGCCCTGTTCCGGGCCGGAATCTCGCCCAAGCGCAGCGCCGCCACGGTGGCGGGAAAGCGGGCCGAGAAGCTGGTCCCGGCGATCAAGGCGGTGCTGGAGGAAGCCATCGCCGCAGGCGGGTCGTCCCTGCGCGACCATCGCCAGCCTTCCGGCGAATTGGGCTATTTCCAGCATAATTTCGCCGTCTACGGCCGCGAGGGCGAGCCTTGCCCCGGATGCGACTGCGACCTTGCCCGCACTGGGGGTATAAAGCGAATGGTACAGGCCGGTAGAAGCACTTTCTATTGTACGAAACGCCAACGCTAATGATATTAGGCATCGTCATGGCGCTGTTTCGTGCTCTCCGAGCCTCCCTTGCGGTGGCCGCTGTCCTTTTCGCCCTGCTGCCGGGCAGCGGGCAGGCTGCGGCTTTCCTGGAGGCGGTCGAGGATATTCCACTGATGCCCGGCTTGGCCGAGCAGACGGAGGCGGGTTTGTCTTTCGACACCGCCACGGGACGAATCGTCGAGGCCTATGCCCATGGCGACGTGTCCGCCACCGATGTCGCTTCCTTCTATACGGCGGCCTTGCCCGAACTGGGCTGGCAGCAAATCACGGGCCTGTCCTTCCGCCGCGAAGGCGAGATGCTGCGCCTGGACGTCACCGGCCAGGGGCCGGTCACGGTTCGCTTTACCCTGTCGCCGCAATGAGCGGCGCCATCATGTTCGACGGCAAATGACCGTTCCACAAGAACAGGAGCTTCGAGTCGATGGCTTACGAGAACATCCTTGTCGAAACGCGCGGCCGGGTCGGCCTGATCACTCTCAATCGTCCCAAGGCCCTGAACGCGCTCTGCGCGGATCTGATCGAGGAGTTGGGCCGGGCGCTCGATGCCTTCGAGGCGGATGACGAGGTCGGCGCCATCGTCCTGACGGGCAGCGAGAAGGCCTTCGCCGCCGGCGCCGACATCAAGGAAATGCAGCCCAAGTCCTACATGGACGCCTATCTCGAGGACTTCATCACCAAGGGCTGGGAGCATGTGACGACCTGCCGCAAGCCCGTCATCGCCGCCGTGTCCGGCTATGCCCTGGGCGGCGGCTGCGAACTGGCGATGATGTGCGACTTCATCCTGGCCGCCGACACCGCCAAGTTCGGCCAGCCGGAAATCACGCTGGGCATCATCCCCGGCGCCGGCGGCACCCAGCGCCTGACCCGCTATGTCGGCAAGTCCAAGGCGATGGAAATGGTCCTCACGGGCCGCATGATGGACGCCGCCGAGGCCGAACGCTCCGGCTTGGTCAGTCGCGTCGTCCCCGCCGCCGATCTGCTGGACGAGGCCCTGAAGGTGGCCGACCGCATCGCCGGCCTGTCGCGTCCCAGCGTGATGATGGCCAAGGACTGCATCAACCGCGCCTACGAGACCACCCTGCGCGAGGGCGTGATGTACGAACGGCGCGTCTTCCATTCCACCTTCGCCACCGAGGACCAGAAGGAAGGCATGGCCGCCTTCATCGAGAAGCGCCAGCCCAATTTCAAGAATCGGTGAATCGCTACCAAGTATTGGGGATGGTTCAACGCTATCCCCAACCTGCTGTTGGAGTCTCCGGGGACTCTGGATCGAGTCATCGGCGAGTCTTCGCCCATTGCGATTCCTGTGTTGACGTAAGCCCCCGGCGCGACCTATAAACGCGCCTTCCGATTTCGCATTGTTCTGAAAATAGGTTCGACAACCATGGCCCATCACAAGTCGGCTCAGAAGCGCATCCGCCAGACCGAGCGCCGCACCGAAGTCAACCGTGCCCGCGTGAGCCGTATCCGCACCTTCGTCAAGAAGGTGGAACTCGCTCTTGCCGCCGGCGACAAGGAGCAGGCCACGGCTGCCCTGCGCGCCGCCGAGCCGGAATTGGCCCGTGGCGTGAACGCCGGTGTCCTGCACCGCAACACCGCTGCTCGCAAGGTGTCGCGTCTGACCGCCCGCGTGAAGGCCCTCTAAGGCTTTCCTTCGCGCGTCCGACTGCCGAAACCGCATCCGTCGAAAGCGGGTGCGGTTTTCGCATGCCCGAAAGCCAGGAATGGCGGATTCTCGGGCTTTTGGAACAAGGTCTTATTGCCTTGGGCGTCCTGCCCAGCTATCTTTTTGGTCCTGCCCGCGGCAGGTTCGTCAAAAGCACCAAGAACAATCGAACCAAAGACCGCATTGCCTGCCCTTCTCCTCTACAGCAGGTATCGCGGTGCCCTTTGTCATGACCGGGTATCCGGAAAAGGGAAAAGGCTTGGGGTTCGGCCTTGGTGGCTTGTCAGGGGCCATGCACGGCGGAAGCCGGCGTGCCGGGAAAAGTGATGTCGTACGGGACTGACCAGATGCTCAATGCCCAATGGGACCGAGTGCGCGGCCGATTGCGCGAGGAATACGGCGATTCCGCCTTCAAGTCCTGGCTGCAACCGCTGAGCCTGGCGGACCTGCGCGACGGCATCCTGCGCCTGGCGGTGCCGACCAATTTCATGCGCGACTGGGTCGCGGCCCATTACGGCGAGCGCATCCGCATCCTGTGGGGTGCCGAGAATCCCGATATCCGCAGCATCGACTTCGTGGTCCAGCCGGTCCGCCCGGTTGCTGCCGCCGCCGTCGCCCAGCCGGTGGCCGAAGTCGCCGCGGCCTCCGCCGCCCCGGCCATCCAGCCGCCGCGCGCCGAAACGGCCACGGCTGCCGCCGTCGGCAGCGCCGTCTCGGGCAATGACGAGATCTCGGCGCCGCTGGACCCGCGCTACACCTTCGACAATTTCGTCGTCGGCAAGCCCAACGAATTCGCCTATGCCGCCGCCCGCCGCGTGGCCGAGGCCGAAGTGGTGTCCTTCAATCCGCTGTTCCTCTATGGCGGCGTCGGTCTCGGCAAGACTCATCTGATGCATGCCATCGCCCACCACATCCGCGCCCGCAATCCGGCGCGCACGGTGATCTATCTCTCGGCCGAGAAGTTCATGTACCGCTTCGTGCGGGCCCTGCGCTATCAGGACACCATGGCCTTCAAGGAGCAGTTCCGCTCGGTCGATGTGCTGATGATCGACGACGTGCAGTTCATCGGCGGCAAGGATTCCACCCAGGAGGAATTCTTCCACACCTTCAATTCGCTGGTCGACCAGGGGCGCCAGATCGTCATCTCCGCCGACAAGTCGCCGTCGGACCTGGAAGGCATGGAAGACCGGCTGAAATCGCGCCTGGGCTGCGGCCTGGTCGCCGATATCCACGCCACCTCCTACGAACTGCGCCTCGGCATCCTTGATGCCAAATGCGAGCAGATGGGCGTGAGCGTGCCGACCAAGGTGCAGGAATTCCTGGCGCACAAGATCACCTCGAACGTCCGCGAACTGGAAGGCGCGCTGAACCGCGTCATCGCCCATGCCCAGCTCGTCGGACGCGACATCACCCTGGAAAGCACCCAGGAGGTGCTGCACGACCTGCTGCGCGCCAACGACCGCCGCATCACGGTCGAGGAAATCCAGAAACGGGTGGCCGAGCATTTCAACATCCGCATCTCGGACATGCATTCCGCCCGGCGCTCGCGTCAGGTGGCCCGGCCCCGTCAGGTGGCGATGTATCTGTCGAAGCAATTGACCTCGCGCTCGCTGCCCGAGATCGGCCGCAAATTCGGCGGCCGCGACCATACCACCGTCATGCATGCGGTGAAGAAGGTCGAGGAACTCTGCCAGACCGACATTTCCTTCGCGGAAGATGTCGAACTGCTCCGGCGCATGCTGGAAGGCTGAGCCGGGGCCGTCTCGAAGCATGGCCGCGGCTCAGCACGCGGGGGCGCGCTAAGGCAGAGGGCAAATATATAAATTTGGAGCGTGATGCGGATTTACCGCGTCACGCTCCAAGGGCATCACGCCTTAGCCTTTGCTCGCCACCCGCAGCAGCGGGCGGACTTCCTCCGCCGCGGTCAGGTCGGCCAGATGGCGTTCCCATGCCGAAACCCAATCACCGACCGCTTCGGTCAGGCAATCCTGCACATCACGGCCGGTTTCCGTTGCCAGCCGTTCCAGGCGTTCTCGCAGTTCCGCGGGCACCGTCACGGTGAGATCTTCCATAGGTAAACCTTCCCCCTGTGAAGACGACTTCCCGCCCGAAAATCGCCACAAGAACCTTTATCAATAGTCGAGTATATGGGCAGCGGGCGCAATGTGCCAGTTTTGAGAAGTGACACCTTTTATGCTATTCCTCCGGCCATGACCTCTCCATCCGGCACTTCCCCCCTCCGCGCAGACAAAGGCGAAAAGCCCTCTTCTGCCAAGAACGGCGAGTCTCGCAGGAAACGCAGCGGCGGCGGCAGGAAACCTCCTTCGGGCAAGAAGTCCAAGGGAAGGCGTCTGTTTCTCTTTCTGCTCAAATGGTCCGTGACGCTCGGCATCTGGGGGGCCGTCGGCCTGGCCGGGGTGCTGCTGTATTACGCCTATGACCTGCCCGAGATCGAAAGCGCCACCACCTTCACCCGGCGGCCCAGCATCTCCTTCGTCTCGGTCCAGGGGGAAACCTTCGCCGCCTTCGGCGACCTGTATGGCGAGGCGGTCTCGCTGGCGACCCTGCCGCGCCACCTGCCCCAGGCGGTGCTGGCGACCGAGGACCGGCGCTTCTACAGGCATTTCGGCCTCGACTTCATCGGCCTGGCCCGTGCCGCCCATGTCAATTATCAGGCCGGGCGCATCGTCCAGGGCGGCAGCACCATCACCCAGCAATTGGCCAAGAACCTTTTCCTGACGCCCGAGCGCACGATGAAGCGCAAGATCCAGGAATTGCTGATGGCCCTGAAGCTGGAATACCGCTTCACCAAGGACCAGATCCTGACCCTGTACCTGAACCGGGTCTATCTCGGGGCGGGCACCTATGGGGTGGAAGCGGCCGCGCAACGCTATTTCGGCCATTCCGCGCGCGAGGTGGATCTCTATCAGGCGGCGATGATCGCCGGGCTGCTGAAGGCGCCGTCGCGCTACAATCCGCGCGCGGACCGTAATGCGTCGCATCAGCGCACGGTGCAGGTCCTCGCCAATATGGTCGCCGCCGGTTACATCACCCAGGCCGAGGCCGCCCATGCCGCGCAGGTCGGCCCGACCGGCGTCCGCCAGTTCTCCCCCGCCGGACGCTATTTCGCCGATTGGCTGATGGAGCAGATCGAAAGCTTCGGCCTGCCGCCGAATCGCGACCTGGTGGTGCAGACCACGCTGGATATCGCCCTCCAGCGCCGGGTGGACCGTGAATTGTCCACGCTGCTGGCCGATGCCGGCAGCAAGGCCGGGGCCAGCCAGGGGGCCGTGGTGGTGATGTCGCAGGACGGCGCCATCCGCGCTTTGTCGGGCGGGCGCCATTACGGCGAAAGCCAGTTCAACCGCGCCACCCAAAGCCGCCGCCAGCCCGGCTCGGCCTTCAAGCCCTTCGTCTATCTGGCCGCACTGGAAGCCGGGCTCAGCCCCGAAGACCTCATCGAGGATGCCCCGGTCCGCATCGGCAACTGGCGGCCGGAAAACCTCAACGGCCGCTACGAGGGGCCGATCAGCCTGCGCCGCGCCATGTCGCAATCGAGCAATGCCGTGGCCGTGCGCCTGATCGACCGGGTGGGCACCAAGCGGGTGATCCAGACGGCGCAGCGCCTGGGCATCACCTCGCCGATCGCCAACGACGCCTCCATCGCGCTGGGAACCAGCGAGGTCTCGCTGCTGGAACTGACCGGGGCCTATGTGCCCTTCTCCAATGGCGGCTATGCCGTCTGGCCGCACGGCATCAGCGAGATCCGCGACCGCTCGGGCCAAGTCCTGTGGCGGCGCAGCGGCGGCGGGCCGGGCCAGATGATCTCGGCGGGGCCGCTGGCCGCGCTGAATTCCATGCTGGCAGACGTCGTCGATTACGGCACCGGCCGGAATGCCCGGATCGACCGTCCGGCAGCGGGCAAGACCGGCACCAGCCAGGATTACCGCGATGCCTGGTTCGTCGGCTATACCGCCGATCTGGTCGCCGGGGTATGGGTCGGCAATGACGACGGCACCCCCATGAAGCGCGTCACCGGCGGCGGCCTGCCTGCCCAGCTTTGGGCCAAGGTCATGAACCATGCCCATGAGGGCCAGCCGGTCCGCCAGTTGCCCGGCGTCATGGCCTACAGCCCGCCGCCGCCGCCCGCACCGGCGGCGCCCGTCATCCACAATCCGCTGCCGGCGGCGGTGGAAACCCTGGAAAGCGTCTGGGATTCGCTGGTGAATACCCTGTTCGGCAGGCGCTAGGGGAAGATCCGCTCAGGCTGACATGATCCGGGGAAACCGGATCATGTCCGGCGCGGCATGATGCCCCAGAAGGTCCCCAATTCGTACAGGGCGTCCTGGAAGGCTTGCAGGCTGACCGGCTTCACCACATAGGCGTTGATGCCCAGGGCATGGCTGCGCGCCAGGTCGGCCTCCTCGCCGGAGGCGGTCAGCATGACCACCGGCAGGGCCTGCGTCGCCGGGGTCTCGCGGATGCGGGCCAGCAGGTCCAGGCCGCCCAGCTTGGGCAGCTTGATGTCCAGCAGGATCATCCCGGGCTGCAGCCCCTTCCCGGTTTCGGGAAAAAGCATCGCGGCGGCCTCGGCGCCGTCGCGGGCCACCACCACTTCATTCGCCAGACGGCTTTGCACCAGGGTGTTGAGGGTCAGTTCCACATCACGGGGATCGTCTTCAACCAGTAAGATTGGCTTCAGGCTGGACATGTCTGCGGCCTCTCCTCCAACGGGTCTCTCCCACCGAGACCGGTCGTGCCGATTGTGACGCATTTCACTCGAATTCACCCCGGAATGTACTTAGATTGCTTGCTCAATGACAATAGCTGTGACCGAGGGAATGTTCTGTGGCAACGCCCGAGTCAGGCCCCAATAAAGCGGGCAGCAGAAGCAATAACCGCAAGAAACCAAGGGGCGTAGTCGGCGTCGGAGCCTCGGCCGGTGGCCTGGAAGCCTTGCGCATCTTCTTCCAGAACATGCCCGCCAAATCCGGCCTCTCCTTCATCGTGGTCCAGCATCTCTCGCCGGATCACAAGAGCCTGATGGCGGACCTGCTGTCCAAGCATACCACCATGCCGGTCTCCGAAGCCGGGGACGGCATGGTGGTGGAGCCCGACAAGGTCTATCTGCTGCCGCCGGGCAAGCTGCTGACCATCTCCGGCGGCCGCCTGAATCTGGTGGTCAAGGAGGCCAGCACCAATCTCAGCCTGCCCATCGACCTGTTCCTCGAAAGCCTGGCGACCGATCAGCGCGAGAAGGCCATCGCCGTCATCCTTTCGGGAACCGGCAGCGACGGTTCGCGCGGCATTCGCGCCATCAAGGAAGCGGGCGGCCGGGTATTGGTGCAGGAACCCTACAGCTCCGCCTTCGACGGCATGCCGCGCAGCGCCATCGCCTCGGGAGTGGTCGACGACGTGGTGCCCGCCGACATGCTGGCCGATTCCATCATCGCGCTGTCCCACGCGCCGCGCCCGCGTGGGCAGACGGGAAAGGTGGATCCGGACGATCCGCAGATCGAACAGGTGCTGTCGGCCTTGCATCTCCATGCCGATGTGGATTTTTCCCATTACCGCCGCTCAACCCTAGCGCGGCGGATCGAACGGCGCTTGTCGCTGCAAGGCCTGGCCGATCTGGCCTCCTATGCCAGACATCTGCGCGAAACCCCGGTGGAGGCCCAGCTTCTCTGCAAGGACCTGCTGATCAACGTCACCCGCTTCTTCCGCGACGAAGGCGCCTTCGACGCCTTGGCCGAGCAGGTGATTCCCGATGTGGTGAAGGCGGCGGGCCCCAGCGACCCGGTCCGGGTCTGGGTCTGCGGCTGCGCCACCGGTGAGGAGGCCTATTCCATCGCCATCCTGTTCGCCGAGCATCTGCGCAAGACGGGACGGGACCGCGACATCAAGATCTTTGCCACCGATATCGACCATGACGCCGTCGAAATCGCCAGCCATGGTGCCTACGATCCTCATCAACTGGACGACATGGTGCCCGAGCTGCGCCAGCGCTATTTCACCCGCCGGGGTGAAAGGCTCTGCGTCACGCCGACGATCCGGCAGATGGTGGTCTTCGCCCGCCACAACGTCCTCAAGGACCCGCCCTTCACCCGCGTCCATCTGATCAGCTGCCGCAATCTGTTGATCTATATGGAGCCGATCCTGCAACGCAAGGTGCTCTCCCGCTTCCACTACGCCTTGCGGGCCGGCGGCTATCTGTTCCAGGGATCGAGCGAGACCCTGGGCGACCTCGCCAGCGGTTTCAGCGTCGTCGACGGCAAGCACAAGATCTATCAGGTGGTGCGCGAGGCCAAGCGCCTGCCGCCCGACCTGCTGCCCGCGACCGCCCTGCCCGCGCCCACCGCCCAGCCCCGCCGGTCGCGGGTTACCGCCACGGAAAACGAGATGGCGGTGGATCAGAGCCTGTCGATGCTGATGGAGGATTTCTCCCCGCCGACCTTGCTGGTCAACGATCACCTCGAAATCGTGCATATCTTCGGCGGCGGCAGCCGTTTCCTCCAGATGGCCTCGGGCGCCATGAGCCTGAACCTGCTGAAGCTGCTTCTGCCTTCCTTGCGCGGCATCATCGGCACCGGCGTCCATCACGCCTTCCGCCGGGGAAGCGAGGTCGTCTGCCGCAATGTCAGTGTCGTCACCGCGCGCGGCACCGAACTTCTGCAACCGGTGATCCGGCCCTTCGTCGACCGCAACGGCCGCCCCTATTGCATGGTGGTGATGACCCCCAGCCGCAGCGGCTTCACCGGCGAAGCGCCGAGCATGGAGGGCCTCCAGCGCGAGGCCGCCGAACGTATCCAGGGCCTGGAGATCGACCTTCAGACCAGCCAGGAAAGCCTGCACGCGACCAATGAAGAATTGGAAACGACGAACGAAGAGCTGCAGGCCGCCAACGAGGAATTGCTGACCTCGAACGAGGAATTGCAGAGCACGAACGAAGAGCTGCAATCGGTCAACGAGGAGCTCCATTCGCTCAACGCCGAATACGAGGCCAAGATCGAGGAACTGACGAAGGTCACCGACGACCTGGACAACCTGTTCCAGGCCATCGACCTGCCGGTCCTGTTCCTCGACCAGGACCTGATCATCCGCCGTTTCACCGCGCCCCTGGCGAATTTTCTCAATGTCATGCCCCGTGACATCGGACGGTCCATTGCCCATATCTCGTCCAATTTGGAGTATGGCGACTTTCTTAGGGATCTGCGCACGACCCTGACAGAAGGAAGCACCACCAGCCGGGAGGTCAGATCCTCGTTCGGGCGATGGCTGCTCGTCCGTCTGCTGCCCTATATCTCCGCTCAATCGCGCGGCCAGCAGAAGTCGGCCCCTTCGGGTGTTGTCGTGACCTTCCTCGACATCACCTTGATCAAGGAGGTGCAGATGCGCCTCCAGGCGGTGCTCGACACCTTGCCGGCCAGCGTGGTGGTGCTCGATGCCAGCGGCATCGTGACCTTGGTCAATGCCGCCTGGAAGGATCTGGCGGCAAAACATCTGCCCCTCGTCTCGTCGGCGGGCTTGGGGCGGGATTATCTGCGGCTGTGCCGGGAATTGCTGCCCCTGGGACAGGACCAGTGCCGGGTCCTGAACGAGGCCATGGACATGGTACGGTCCGGCCAGAGCGACATGTACTGGACCAAGCTGCCCTGGGGCGAGCGTTTCCTGCTCCTGCACGTGGCCCTGCTGCCCAATACCGGCGGCAGCCTCGTGGTGACTCACCTGCCGGTCAATACCGGTTTCGATCCGACTGCGCATCAAAGGACCGAAAGGACAGGCTAGATGGATGGTGAGGATTTACGGTCCCGGGCGCGCCTCGCCCTGAAGGAGGGGCGCCTGACGGCCCGGCCGGTGGTTGAACACGAGATGCGCGAGCTGATCGAGGAATTGTTCATCCACCAGGCGGAGCTGGATATCCAGAACGAGGAACTGCGCGGCGCGCAGCTTGAACTGGAAAAATCCCGCCAGCGCTACATGACGCTTTTCAGCACCATTCCGGTGGCCTGTTTCGTCGTCGATCTGGCCGGTTTCGTGCAGGACGTCAACCGCATGGCCATCCGCCAGTTCCGCTCCGTCCAGCACCGCCTGGTGGGGCAGCCGCTGCTGCTGCTGGCTGCCTCGAAGGACCATATGCGGCTTCTCGCCCATGTGGCGGCGGCACGGCGCGGCGAGCCGGTGGAAACGGCGGAATACCTCTTCTACCGCCTGGACGGCACGGTCTTCACCGGCCTGTTCGATTGCGCCTCCTTCGATGACAGCGGCTCGGTCGTCTGTTCCGTGGTCGATATCAGCGACCGCAAGCACGCGATGGAGGCGATGACCGAGGCCAAGGCCCAGATGGAACAGGCGCTGAACGCCAAGACCCGCTTCCTGGCGACGGCCAGCCACGACCTGCGCCAGCCGGTCCATGCCTTGACGCTGTTCATGGAGGCGCTGGAACAGCGCGAACCGGGCCAGGACATCACGCCGATCGTGGAGCGGCTGCGCCAGGCCACCGATTCCCTGCGCAGCCTGCTCGACGGCCTGCTCGACCTGTCGCGGGTGGAGGGCGGGCTGATCACGCCCGAACTCTCCCTTTTTTCCAGCGCCGACATCATGCACCGGCTGGAACTGGAATTTTCGGCCATCGCCCAGCAGAAGGGCCTGCGCTTCAAGACCTTCGCCCCGGATGTCGAGCTGTGGTGCGACCCGCAACTGGTGGAACGCATCCTGCGCAACATCCTTTCCAACGCCATCCGCTACACCGACCAGGGCGGTGTGCTATTCGGCGCCCGGCGGCGCGGTGGCCGGCTGCGTTTCGAAATCTGGGACAGCGGCATCGGCATCCCGGAAGACCAGCTCGACGTGATCTTCGAGGATTTCCATCAGGTCGGCAACAGCGGCCGCAACAGGGAGGGCGGCCTGGGGCTGGGCCTGTCCATCGTCTCCCGCCTGGCGGCCATGACCGGCTGCCGGGTCAGCGTCAAATCGCAGCTTCGCAAGGGATCCTGCTTTTCCGTCGAGGTCCCATTACGGACGGAAAGCTTGGCCTGAGAGAGTAAGTCAGATATTAAGGTTTTCCCCTTACTCTGCGATATGCCTGGAGATGTCTTGACGATGAAGACGAAACCGGAGACGACTGTCCTGGTGGTCGAAGATGACGACATCACCAGAATGCTGCTGGAAAGCCTGCTGACCTCGGAAGGCTATGGCGTGCATACGGCGGGCGACGCCACCACGGCCCTGGCGGTGGCGCTGGGCAAGAATGTCGATGTGGTCATTACCGATATTTCCCTGCCGGATGACGACGGCTTTGCACTGGTGAACAAGATCCAGTCGCAACGTCCGGTCCAAGCCATCGCCCTGACCGGGCACATGCTGGAAGAAGATGATTTCCGCAAAGGCGGTTTCGCCGACTGGCTGCTCAAACCGGTGGATTTCGACGATCTGCTGCGGAGGGTTTCCGCCCTCGCCAGTAATGCCTGAGACGGAGCAGGCACAAAAACTGGCAGCGCGGCTGCGCCGGGAAACATGGCCGATCCATCAACGGCTGGAAGATGATCTGGGGCTGATGGCCCCCGATCTCTCCCGCGAACGCTATCTTTGGCTGTTGACGCGCTTCTGGGGCTTCCATTCCCCCTGGGAAGCGGCTTTGACAGCCATTTTCGGCGAAGGCGACGCCATTTTCGCGCCCCGCCGCCGGCTTCATCTTTTGGAGCAGGACCTGACTTTTCTAGGGCTGACGGCAGAAGAAATCGCCGCCCTTCCCCTTTGTCCCCATCTCCCCGTTTTCCGCAGCCGGGAGGAAGCCTTGGGCTCTCTCTACGTGCTGGAGGGCTCGACCCTCGGCGGCCGTTTCATCACCCGCCATGTCCGCGCCCGCTTCGGCTGGTCGGAGGAACAGGGGATGGCCTATTTCCACAGCCATGGCGCGCAGGTGGGGGCCATGTGGCAGGATTTCCGCCGCATCCTGTCCGCGCATTCCTCGCCCGCCGCTGATGACGCCATCACCGGCATGGCCGTGGCGACCTTCATCGCGCTGCATCGCTGGCTCTGTGTCCCCAAGGAGGCCGAGGCATGACACAGCCGGATTCCTTCCCCGCCGTCGATCTGTCCAACTGCGCCCGCGAGCCCATCCGCATTCCCGGCAGCATCCAGCCCCATGGGGTGCTGTTGGCCTTCGGCGCCGCCGATGGCAGGCTGCGCCAGGTCAGTGCCAATCTCGCCGATGTCTTCGGCATCACTCCGGAAGAGGCGCTGGGCAAGCCGGTCGGACAGCTGCTGGAAAACACGCCCCTGTCATCGCAGATCGAAGATCTGCGCCAGGTCCGGGCGGGGCCGCCCAAGAAATTCCCCAAGCTTTCCCTGCCCTCGGGGAAGTCCTATCAGCTTCTCGCCCATCGCAGCGGCGAGGTGGTGGTGGTCGAACTCGAGGAATGCCCGCCGGCCGCGACGCCCTCACCCGACATCCATGCGCTGCTGCAAGACTCGCTCGACCGCCTGCGCGCCGCTTCGGCCGAGGAACTGGATGCGGTGGCCGCCCAGGAAGTGCGCCGCATCACCGGCTTCGACCGGGTGCTGATCTATCGCTTCGACGAGGAATGGAACGGCATGGTCATTGCCGAAGACCGCAACGAGCATCTGCCGTCCTATCTGGACCTGCGTTTTCCGGCCTCGGACATTCCTGAACAGGCGCGGGAATTGTACCGCATCAACCGCCTGCGCCTGATCCCGGATGCCGCCTATCAGCCGGTTCCCCTGGTGCCGCCCCTCGACCCCGAGACGGGCAAGGCACTCGATCTGAGCTTTTCCGTGCTGCGCAGCGTGTCGCCCATTCACCTGGAATATATGCGCAACATGGGCATCCCTGCCTCCATGTCCTTTTCGGTGATCCAGGGCGAGCGGCTGTGGGGGCTGATTTCCTGCCACAATCATGTACCGGCGGTGGTGCCTTTCGGCATCCGCACCGCCTGTGATCTTTTCAGCCAGGTTTATGCGGTCCAGATCGAATCGCGCGAACGCAGTGCCGATGCCCATCGCCGCCTGAAGCTGAAGCAATGCGAGGCGCGGCTGCTGGCGGCGATGGCGGGGCGCGAGAATTATCTGGCGGCCCTGGCCGAGCAGGGCCGGGACTTTCTGGCTTTGGCCGATGCCCAAGGGGCGGCCATCATCGCGGACGATCAGCTGCACCTGGTCGGCCGGACGCCCAAAGAGGAAATTGTCCGCGACTTGGCGCAATGGCTGCGCGAGCAGGGCAAGGAAGAGGTCTTCGCCACCGATCGTCTGGCCGATCTCTGGCCGCAGGCAAAAGACATTGCCGACAGCGCCAGCGGCGTGCTGGCCGTTTCCATTTCCAGCCTGCATCCCAGCTTCGTCATCTGGTTCCGCCCGGAAGTGGTGCAGACGGTGAAATGGGGCGGCGATCCGCGCAAGCCGGTCGAACCCGAGGCCAAGACCCTGCATCCCCGCAAATCCTTCGAGATGTGGAAGGAAGTGGTGCATCTGCGCTCGCGCCCCTGGCAGCCCAGCGAAATCGATGCCGCCCGCGACCTGCGACAGTCCATCGTTGGCATCGTGCTGCGCCAGGCCGAGGAACTGGCCGAACTGAGCAAGGAATTGGAGCGCAGCAACAAGGAACTGGCCTCCTTCTCCTATTCCGTCTCGCACGACCTGCGCGCGCCTTTCCGCCATATCGTCGGCTATTCGGAATTGCTGCGCGACATGGAAAAAGAGCATTTCAGCCCCGCCGGTCAGCGCTACCTGGACATCATCATCGAATCCGCCCTTTCCGCCGGGGAACTTGTCGACAGCCTTTTGCATTTCGCGCAGATGGGCCGGGCGACGCTGAACCGCCGGCAGGTGGACATGAACACCCTGCTGTGCGAGGTGATCGCCGGGTTGGAAAGCGAAACGGCGGGCCGCCAGATCGTCTGGCGCATCGCCGACCTGCCGCCGGTGGAAGGCGATGCTGTCATGCTGCGCATGGTGCTGCAGAATCTCGTTTCCAACGCGCTCAAATACAGCCGCCAGCGCCATCCCGCGGTGATCGAGATCGGAGCCGAGAAGAAAGAGCCGGGCATGATCACCTATTTCGTGCGCGACAACGGCATCGGCTTTGACATGGCCTATGTGGACAAGCTGTTCGGGGTCTTCCAGCGTCTCCACCGGGCCGAGGAATACGAAGGCATCGGTATCGGCCTTGCCAATGTCCGCCGCGTGGCCGAGCGCCATGGCGGCCGGGCCTGGGCCGAGGGCGAGCCCGGCAAGGGCGCGTCCTTCTATGTCTCGCTGCCTGTGACGGAGCCTTGATCTTGTCCGCCCCCCTCAAGCCCATCCTGCTCGTCGAAGACAATCCGCTCGATTTGGAACTGACCCTTTCGGCCTTCGAGAAGTGCAAGCTGGGCAACGACGTGACCGTGGCCCGCGACGGCGCCGAGGCCCTGGATTATCTGTTCCTCGAGGAAGAGCGGCCCCTGCACGAGATGCCGGTGGTGATCATCCTCGATATCAAGCTGCCCAAGCTGGACGGGCTGGAAGTGCTGGAGAAGATCAGGCAGCATCCCAAGACCCGCTACATCCCGGTGGTGATGCTGACCTCCTCGCGCGAGGAGGAGGATCTGGTGCGCAGCTACAAACTGGGCGTCAATGCCTTCGTCGTAAAACCGGTGGGCTACAAGGAATTCTTCGCCGCGATCTACGAACTCGGCATGTTCTGGGGGGTTTTCAATGAGCCGCCGCCGGGTTTCCGCAAACGCGGGTGAATGATGATGACATCGCTGAGGATACTGCTCCTCGAAGACAGCCCTTTGGATGCCGAGCTGATCCTGTCCCGGCTGACCCGGCACGGCCTGGACATCGAGGTCCGCCGGGTGGAGAACCAGCCCGATTTCGTCGCGCTTCTGGAACAGGGCTGGCCGAACCTGATCCTGGCCGATTACCGCCTGCCGCTTTTCGACGGGATGGCCGCCCTGCGCCTCGTGCGCCAGCGGGAAAACGGCCATCTGCCCTTCATCTTCGTCTCCGGCGTGCTGGGCGAGGAGACGGCCATCGAGGCGATGAAGGAGGGCGCGACCGATTATGTCCTGAAAGACCGCCTGCAACGTCTGCCGGCGGCGGTCGAGCGGGCCATGGTCGAGGCGCGCATACGCACCGACAAGAAAGCCGCGGAGGAAAATCTCCAGCGGCTGCGCATGGCCATCGACGACGTCCACGACTATGCCATCTTCACCATCACGCCCGATGGCGCCATCTCCTCGTGGAACCAGGGCGGCTTGCGCTTGCTGGGATATGAAGAGGCGGAAATCCTGGGCAAGCCCATGGCGCTCTTCTATCTGCCCGAGGACCGCGACGCGGACGTGCCCGGCCTTGTCCGGACCGAGGCCAGGACGAAGGGCCGCGTCGCCGGGGAACGCTTCTTCCTGCGCAAGGACGGCAGCCGCTTCCGGGGCGAAGGGGTGATATCGGCGGTCCGCAACGCGCAGGGCCAGTTGCTGGCCTATTCCATCGTCCTGCGCGATGTCACCGAGATCCGCAAGGCCCAGGCCGAGCGCGAGGCCCTGCTGGAACGGGAACGCGCCGCCCGCAGCGAGGCGGAGAAGGTCAACCGGGTGAAGGACGAATTCCTGGCCGTCCTCTCCCACGAATTGCGCACTCCCTTGAACGCCATCCTGGGCTGGGTGCAGATGATGCGCCGGGGGCTGGTCGGGCCGGAAAAGCTGGGCCAAGTGATGGAAACCATCGAACGCAACGCCCGCAGCCAAGCCCAGTTGATCGAAGACCTGCTGGATATGAGCCGGATCATCTCGGGCAAGATCACCCTGGACCGGCGCCCGCTGGACTTGGCCGAAGTGGCGCGGGCAGCAGTGCATTCGGTCACGGTGGCCGCCGAGAACAAGGGGCTGGAGATCGAGGTCGCCCTGGAGGACGGCCTGTGGATCATGGGCGATGGCGGGCGGTTGCAGCAGATCATCCTCAACCTGCTGTCCAATGCCGTGAAGTTCACCCCGCAGGGCGGACGCATCACCCTGACCCTGCACAAGGAGCAGGGCCAGGCACGGCTGACGGTGCGGGATACCGGCATCGGCATCAAGCCGGAATTCCTGACCGACGTGTTCCAGCGTTTCCGCCAGGCCGATGCCAGCACCACCCGGCGCTTCGGCGGCCTGGGACTGGGATTGGCCATCGTCCAGTCACTGGTGGAAGCCCATGACGGCAGCATCACCGCCGAAAGCGAGGGCGAAGGAAAAGGCGCCAGCTTCTCGGTCAGCCTGCCTTTGGTGACGCTGGCCGGGGAAAGCCTGTTCCCGGCCCTGGCCGAGGGCGATGCCGAGGATGTGGACTTTACCGGCACGGTGATCCTGGTGGTGGAGGACGAAGCGGATACCCGCCAGCTCATCCAGCAGGTCTTCGAGCAATTCGGGGCCCGGGTGATGCCGGCGGCCAATGGCGAGGAAGCCCATTCCCACCTGCTGACCAGCCGCCCATCGCTGATCGTCAGCGATATCGGCCTGCCGGGCGAGGACGGCTATGCCCTGATCCGCCGCCTTCGGGTGCTGCCGGAAGCCGAGGAGGTACCGGCCCTGGCCCTGACCGCCTATGCCCGCCCGGAAGACCGCGACCAGGCTTTGCAGGCGGGATTCGACGATTTCCTGGCCAAGCCTGTCATGCCCAACCGCCTGATAACCGCCGCCGCCCATCTGCTGGCGCGGGGGCGCGGCTCGTCCTTCATCGGCAATACGACGGGTTAGGCGACGCCCCGTCCCGGGAAAACCGGGACAGGGCCATGCCTTCAGGCGAGACGGCTGAACCCGTTGGCCGCGCTCAGGATCGCCTTGACCGACGCGGTCGCCACATCGCTGTCGATGCCGACGCCGAAGACCACCCGCCCATCCGCCGCGCGGCATTCCACATAAGCGGCGGCCTGGGCATCCGCGCCCCGGCCGATGGCATGTTCATGGTAATCCAGGACATCCAGGTCCAGGCCGCAATTGTCCCGCAGGGCGCCCAGGACGGCCGAGATCAGGCCGTTGCCCCGGCCGCTGACGGCATGTTCCTCTCCATCCACCGCGATGCGGCCGGTGAAGCGGTAATCCTGGCCGGACGAACGTGTGCCCAGGCTGCCATGCTCCAGCAGCCGGAACCGCTGTTCCCCCTCCAGGCAATAAGCCTCCTGGAAGGTCGCCCAAACGTCCTCGGCGGTGAGTTCGCGGCTGGTGCGGTCGGCCACCTTCTGGACCGCGCGGCTGAAATCGATCTGCAGGCGGCGCGGCAGGCGCAGCCCCTTCTCCTGTTCCAGGATCCAGGCCACGCCCCCTTTCCCCGACTGGCTGTTCAGACGGATGACCGCCTCGTAGGAACAGCCGAGATCCGCCGGATCGATGGGCAGATAGGGGACGTCCCAGATGCCGTCATTGCGCATTGCCTGCGCGGCCAGCCCCTTCTTGATGGCGTCCTGGTGCGAGCCGGAAAAGGCGGTGAAGACCAGTTCCCCGGCATAGGGATGGCGGGGATGGACGGGGATCTGGTTGCATTCCTCGACCACCCGCACCACCGAGCGCATGTCCGAGAAATCCAGCTTGGGATCAATGCCCTGGGTATAGAGGTTCAGCGCCAACGTCACCAGGTCGACATTGCCCGTGCGCTCGCCATTGCCGAACAGGCAGCCCTCGATACGGTCGGCGCCCGCCATCAGGGCCAGCTCCGCCGCCGCGACCCCGGTTCCCCGGTCGTTATGGGGATGCACGCTGACCACCACCGACTCCCGCCGCGAGATGTTGCGGCAGAACCATTCGATCTGGTCGGCGTAGCGGTTGGGCGTCGAGATCTCCACCGTGGCGGGCAAATTGAGGATGACCGGCCGCTCGGGCGTCGGCTGCCACACGTCCAGCACGGCCTCGCAGACTTCCAGCGCGAAATCCTCTTCCGTGAAGCAGAAGGTTTCCGGCGAATATTCGAAGCTCCACCGCGTCTCGGGCTGCTTCAGGCTTTCTTCCAGGATGGTCCGGGCGCCGCTGACCGCCAGGTCGCGCACCGCCGCCTTGTCCATGCCGAAGACCACGCGCCGGAAGATGGGCGATGTGGCGTTGTACAAATGGACGATGGCCTGCTCCGCCCCCCGCAGCGATTCGAAACTGCGGCGGATCAGATCCTCCCGCGACTGGGTCAGGACCTGGATCGTGACGTCCTGCGGAATGGCCGCGTCCTCGATCAGATGACGGACGAAGTCGAAATCGGTCTGCGAGGCCGACGGAAAGGCGACTTCGATCTCCTTGAAACCGGCCTTGACCAGCAGATCGAAGAAACGGCGCTTCTTCGGGCCGTCCATCGGGTCGATCAGGGATTGGTTGCCGTCGCGCAGATCGCTGGAACACCAGCGCGGCGGCTGCGTGATCTGGCGGGACGGCCAGGTGCGGTCGGGCAGGTCGATGGGTGAAAACGGGCGATATTTACTGGAAGGGTCGCGCAGCATGATATGCAACTTCTCTCGGAGTATTCGGAAAAAACGAATACGGCAGAGCTACAGCCAACCGGGCAGCCGTCAGTCCCGGCGGCCGCAGAGAAGTCGCAGGCTTAGATCGAACTGAGCGAGATAGTCGTGCTTGTTGACGCGACGAGAGGGCGCTCGAACGGATTTATGATCGGAAAACATGGCTTCACCGGCACTACTACACCTCGATACGACAGTCTTTTCCCGACCTCCCTCAGGAGATCGGGCCGGAAAGTCGTAGGGTGAGAGTCGGGTTCGCCTTCATGTCCCAAAGAGTGACGAGAGGCATCGCGCCTGTCAAGCGGCGGAGACCAAGCCTCATGGCATGAGTCGGAATCGGCGCTTGCACGAAGACCCGGCCACGACTAGTTTAATCACACTCCGCTGTCGTGAATTTTTTTGGATTACCCCCGTGCTCAGTGGTCGGCGCATTCTGTTAATCATTTCAGGCGGTATCGCCGCGTACAAAAGCCTGGACCTGATCCGCCGCCTGCGGGAACAGGGGGCGGCTGTGCGCTGCGTCCTGACCGAAAGCGCCACCCAATTCGTCACGCCGCTCTCGGTGGCGGCCCTGAGCGAACACAAGGTCTACCAGGACCTGTTCTCGCTGACCGACGAAGCCGAGATGGGCCATATCCGCCTGTCGCGCGAGGCCGACCTGGTGGTTGTGGCGCCAGCCAGCGCCAACCTGATCGCCAAGATGGCCTGCGGGCTGGCCGACGACTTGGCCTCCACCGCGCTGCTGGCGACCGACAAGCCGGTGCTGATCGCGCCCGCCATGAACGTCTTCATGTGGAACCATCCGGCTACCCAGGGCAATGTCGCCGCCCTGGCGGCGCGCGGCGTCCATCGCGTCGGCCCCGGCGCGGGCGAACTGGCCTGCGGCGAGGTGGGCGAGGGCCGCATGGCCGATGTGCCCGAGATCATGGCCGCCATCGGCCGCCTGATCGGCGTCCTGCCCCCCGAGGCGAAGCCCCTGGCGGGCCGCCGCGCCATCGTCACCAGCGGCCCGACGCATGAACCCATCGACCCGGTGCGCTTTATCGCCAACCGCTCCTCGGGCAAACAGGGGCATGCCGTGGCTGCCGCCCTGCACCGCCTGGGCGCGGAAGTCACCCTGGTTTCAGGTCCCGTCACCCTGCCTCCGCCCGAAGGGGTCGAAATCGTGCCGGTCGAGACCGCCGCCCAGATGCTGGAGGCCTGCCTTGCCGCCCTGCCCGCCGACATCGCCGTCTGCGCCGCCGCCGTGGCCGATTGGCGGGTCTCCAATCCCGGCGCGCAGAAGCACAAGAAGACCGAGGGCGGCGGACCGCCCACCATCGCCCTGACGCCCAATCCCGACATCCTGGCGACCCTGTCCCAGCCGGGCGAACTGCGCCCGGCCCTGGTGGTGGGCTTCGCCGCCGAGACGGAATTGCTGCTGCAGCATGCCTCGGCCAAGCTGGCGCGCAAGGGCTGCGACTGGATCGTTGCCAATGACGTCTCGCCCGCCAGCGGCACCTTCGGCGGCGACCAGAATGCCGTCCACCTGCTGACGCCCGACACTGTGGAAGCCTGGCCGCGCATGGGCAAGGAACTGGTAGCCGAACGTCTGGCCGAACGCATCGCCGCCCATTTCGCCAAGCCCCATCCCACCACCTCCGAGGTTCCGGCATGAGCGTAACCGTCGATATCCGCCGCCTGCCGCATGCCGAGGGGCTGGAGCTGCCGCGCTACGAAACCGACCACGCCGCCGGTATGGACCTGGCCGCCGCCGTCGCCGAGCCGGTGGAACTGGCGCCGGGGGCGCGGGCGATCATTCCCACCGGCCTGTCCATCGCCCTGCCCGAAGGCTTCGAGGCGCAGATCCGCCCGCGTTCGGGGCTGGCCGCCAAGCACGGCATCACCGTGCTGAATGCGCCGGGTACCATCGATGCCGATTACCGGGGCGAGGTGGGCGTCATCCTGATCAATCACGGGGCCGAAAGCTTCACCGTGACGCGCGGCCTGCGCATCGCCCAGATGGTGGTGGCGCCCGTCAGCCGCGTGGCCTGGCGGGAAAGCGACGCCCTGTCCGACAGCGCCCGCGGCGCGGGCGGCTTCGGCTCGACCGGATTCTCTCAAGGAGGCAATAAGACCTGATGCTGCGACCGTCCAAGAAGATGCTCTTCGCCATCGAGGCGGTTCTCGACATCGCCTATCATGCCGGTGGCGAGCCGGTGCAGAGCCGCGAGATCACCCGCCGCCAGGGCATTCCCCGGCGCTATCTCGAGCAGACGCTGCAGCAATTGGTCCGCAGCGGCATCCTGGTCGGCGTGCGCGGGCCGCGCGGCGGCTATCGTTTGGCACGCGAGCGGCGGCGCATCTCGATCGGCGAGATCGTGCGCGTCGTCCGGGCCATGGAAACCGCCGAAGACCCGATCCAGGACGAAGCGCCCGCCTCCGAACTGGGCAAGCAGGTGATCCGCCCCCTGTGGGCCGAATTGCAGGAAGAAATCATGAGCCGTCTGGATGCCATCAGCATCGACGAGCTATGCATGCGCTCCTACAAGGAAGGCATCCCCAGCGAGGCGACCAACAAGCTGGACTTCATTATCTGACCCGCGCACCGTACCAGACCGACCCTCATAAAAAGCGAGACGGGGAAAACACATGAGCGACGCCAAGACCGAAGCGCAAAGCGGTGAATTCCGTGGCCGCATCTATGACAGCATCATCGACACCATCGGTGCCACGCCCCTGATCCGACTGCCCAAACTGGCGAAGGAATATGGCTGCAAGGCCGAGATCGTCGGCAAATGCGAATTCTTCAATCCGCTGGCTTCGGTCAAGGACCGTATCGGCTTGGCGATGATCGAAGCCGCCGAGGCTTCGGGCCAGCTCAAGCCCGGCGGCACCATCATCGAGCCGACCTCCGGCAATACCGGCATCGCGCTGGCCTTCGTCTGCGCCGCCAAGGGCTACAAGCTGATCCTGTGCATGCCCGAAAGCATGTCGATGGAACGGCGCAAGATGCTGCTGCTGCTGGGCGCCGAACTTGAACTGACCCCGGCCGCCAAGGGCATGACCGGCGCCGTCCGCCGCGCCGAGGAATTGCTGGCCGCCACGCCCGGCGCCATCATGCCCCAGCAATTCGAGAATCCCGCCAATCCCCTGATCCACGAGCGCACCACCGCCGAGGAAATCTGGCGCGACACCAACGGCGCGGTCGACGTGGTCGTCTCGGGCGTCGGCACCGGCGGCACCATCACCGGCGTCGGCCATGTGCTGAAGCAGCGCAAGCCCTCGGTCAAGATGGTCGCGGTCGAGCCCGAAGACAGCCCGGTCCTGTCGGGCGGCGCACCCGGCCCGCACAAGATCCAGGGCATCGGCGCCGGCTTCGTGCCGGGCAACCTGGATAAGGCCGTGATCGACGAGGTCCTGCAGATTTCCAACGAGACCGCCTTCACCCTGGCCCGTGCCGTGGCCAAGCTGGAAGGCGTGCCGGTGGGCATCTCCTCGGGCGCGGCCCTGGGCGCGGCCATCGAGCTGGGCCAGCGCGACGACATGGCCGGCAAGATGATCGTGGTCGTCCTGCCCTCCTTCGCCGAGCGCTATCTCTCCACCGCCCTGTTCGAAGGCCTGTAACAGAGTGGATTTCACGGAGGCCCAGATCCGCCGCTATGCCCGCCACATCATCCTGCCGGAAGTGGGCGGGGTGGGACAGGCGCGGCTGCTCGACGCCAAGGTCCTGGTGATCGGGGCGGGCGGGCTCGGGTCTCCGCTGATCCTCTATCTGGCGGCCGCCGGAATCGGCACCATCGGCGTCGTCGACGACGATGCCGTGGAGCTGTCGAACCTGCAGCGCCAGGTGCTGCACGCCACCGGCCGCATCGGCATGGCGAAGGTGGACAGCGCCAGGGCCGCCGTGGCCGAGATCAACCCGGATGTGACGCTGGTTCCCCACCGCCTGCGGCTGGATGCCTCGAACGCACTGGAACTGATCGCGCAATACGACCTGGTGGCGGACGGCAGCGACAATTTCGACACCCGCTTCCTGGTCAACGACGCCTGCTTCTTCGCGCGCAAGCCTCTGGTCTCGGCGGCGATCCTGCGCTTCGACGGCCAGCTTGCCACCTTCCGCCCCGGCGAGGGCCAGCCCTGCTATCGCTGCCTCTACCATTCGGCGCCGCCCGCCGACCAGATTCCCACCTGCGCCCAGGCCGGCGTGCTGGGCTCGGTCGCCGGCACCATGGGCAGCCTGCAAGCCACGGAAGTCATCAAGGAAATCCTGGGCATCGGCGAATCGATGGCCGGGCGGCTGATGATCTACGACGCCCTCACCCCCGGCTTCCGCATCGTCCGCGTACCGCGCGATCCCGCCTGCCCGCTTTGCGGCGACCATCCCGTCATCACCGACCTGTCCGGCCATGCCCGCACCTGACAAGCTGTCGCTGGTGATCTATTCCGGCGATTTCGACAAGATCCATTACGCCTTGGCCATGGCCGCCGCCGCCCTGGCAACGAATATTCCCGCCACCTTGTTCTTCACCATGGGCGCGGCCCGCGCCTTGGCCGCCCCCGGCCCCGACGGACGCCCCGGCTGGCAGGGCCTGCCCACCAGCGGCGGCACGCAGGACGGCGCGGCCATGGACGAGGATTTCGCCGCCAAGGGCATCGGCCGCTTCGAGGAACTGCTTTCGGCCTGCACCGCTTTGGGCGGCAAGATCATGGTTTGCGAGATGGGCCTGCGCGCCATCGGGATGGAGGCGGCAAGCCTGCGGCAGGACGTGCCGATCGAGCCGGGCGGGCTGGTGACCTTCCTGTCCGACGCCTCCCGGGACGGCTCGATCGTCTTCGTCTGATCCCCTCTTTCCCGATTACATCATGGATTGCGGCAGCACGCTGTCGCTCAGCACCGGCCAGCGCTTGCGGGCGTTGAAAAGCTGATAGTGCCACCATTCGTTCCGATAGAAGTCCCAGCCTGCCGCCGTCATGATCCCCAGCAGCAGCGCGCGGTTGCGCTGGGCCTCGGGGCTGATCCCTTCGGTGACGCCGTGATGGGACAACGGCGTGAAAGCATCGAAGGCCGTGCCCATGTCGAGTTCGGCGCCGCTGCCGTCGATCAGCGTCAGGTCCACGGCGGCCCCCATGGAATGGGGCGAGCCCCGGCGCGGGTCGGCCAGGAATTCCGGATCGGGGCTGTGCTGCCACAGCTTCCATTGGGCCTCGGCGGGACGGAAGGCATCGAAGATGCGCAGGCGCAGGCCCAAGGGGGCCGCCAGATCGACGGCGCGGCGCAGCAATTGCGCCCCTTCCGGATTGAGATAGCAGGCCGGGCGGCCATAGACGGGGCGGCCGGTGAAGTTGCCGGCGGTGGCATAGGCGATGGAAAGCTCCACGCCGAATTCTGCTTCGGTGATTTCGACCAGGGCCATACGCACGGATGTCCTTTGCTGCAAGGGCGCGGAACGGCAGTATAGCGGTCTGGTTCACTTGGAAAAGAGGCCTCCGGCTTGTCCTCTCCCGTCTTTCTCGCCTTCGACACCGCCACCTCGGCCTGTTCCGTCGCCATCCTGCGCGACGGCGAGGTCCTGGCCCATTGCTTCGCCGAAATGGCGCGCGGCCAGTCCGAGGCGCTGCCTCCCATGATCGCCGAGGCGCTGGCGCAGTCCGGCCTGTCCTTCCGCGAGATCACGGCGCTGGCCGTGACGGTGGGGCCGGGTGCCTTCACCGGCCTGCGCATCGGCTTGGCGACCGCCCGCGCCATGGCCCTGGCCGCCGATCTTCCCGCCATCGGCGTGAGCACGACCGAAGCCATAGCCGAAGGGGTGGGGCAGGACGAAAGGGCCGGACGGAACCTGCTGGTGGCGGTGGAATCCAAACGCGAGGACGTCTTCGCCCAGGCCTTCGGCACCGACCTGCGGCCCTTGGGAGAGATCGTCTCGGTCCGGCCTGAGGATGCCTTCGCCCTGGCCCCGGCGCCTGCCCTGCTTTGCGGCGATGCCGCCGCCCGCCTGCCCGAGGCACCCGAGGGATGGCTGCGGGCCACGGGAAGCGGCCTGCCCGATGCCCTCCATGTCGCCCGCGTGGCCGCCCGCCATTGGGCCGAAGGCCGCACCCGTCCGGCCGAACCCCTTTACTTGCGCGCACCCGACGTCAATCTGCCGAAGGGTGCCGCATGACCATGAAACTGGTCCCGGCGGCTCCCCCCTTTGCTGCACTGATTGCCGCAATGCATCGGGTCTGCTTCAAGGATTACTGGGACGAAAAGGCAGTGCGCGACCTGCTGGAGATGCCCGGCTGCTACGGCTGGGTGGCCCAGGACGGGCAGCAGCCGGCGGGCGTGATCCTGTGCCGGGCGGCGGGCGGCGAGGCCGAGGTGCTGACCATCGCCGTCCTGCCGCCCTGGCGGCGCCATGGAATCGGCGGAAAACTGCTGGATGCGGCGCTCGAAGCCGGGGCGAAGGCGGGCGCCGAAGTGATGTTCCTGGAAGCCGCGGCCAATAACGAGGCGGCCCTGTCTCTTTACAACACCCGTAAATTTGAACAGGTGGGCCGCAGGGCACGTTACTATGGCGGCACGATTGATGCACTAATCATGCGGCGGGACCTGTAATTTCACCTTGCCCGCCGCAAATTCCCGTTATAATTAAGCCTTGCATATAAACAGCCGATGCACACCGGTTGACCCTTCTCCTTCTTCCGGAGAAAGGTTACGTATGTGATGTCCCAACTCCGCGACCGAGCGAGGAACATTCTTCAAAGGCTCCTCACCCTTCAAGCGGATTTCCGCTACCTCTCCTTTGGCCATTTTTTCGATCAGCAACTTAGTCTTGACGAAGGTCATGGGGCAAATTTCGTTGGTGATATCGAGGTAGTAGTTGGCGTTTTCAGTCATGGGGGCCGCGTCTCTTTTCTTTTTTGCGGATGGAGATTGCTAAATGACCGGGAAAAGAATATATAGCCCGGCATCCGCTGTAATGGAGGGTAGACCTTAGATGACCGCGCAGTCGAACCAAAGTGAACTTCTTTCCCTGACGACCGAAATCGTCGCTGCGCATGTGGGCAACAACAGCGTGGCTGTGACTGACCTGCCGAATCTGATCCAGGAGGTCTACAAGACCCTGGCCAGCGTCGGTACTCAGCCCGCCGCCGTCGAACGTCCTCAACCGGCCGTGCCGGTGAAGAAGTCGGTCACCCCCGACTACATCATCTGCCTTGAGGACGGCAAGAAGCTGAAGATGCTCAAGCGCCACCTCAAGACCGCCTACAACATGACGCCCGAGGAATACCGCGAGCGCTGGGGTCTGCCGGCCGATTATCCCATGGTGGCGCCGAATTACGCGCAGCACCGTTCCAGCCTGGCCAAGAAGATCGGTCTCGGCACCAAGCCGCGCAAGCGCCGCCGCGCCGCCGTCTGAGCTGGAGAAAAAGACTGAAGGCGCCACAAGCACTGTGCTTGGGCGCCTTTTCGTCTATACTTGGCCTGCGCCGCCCGGTAATGAGGCCGGGCCAAGCATCACATTGTGTCAAAAACGCCCAAGAGAACCCATGATTTCCCGTATCGAGCAACGCTGCATCGAAAAAGGGATGAAGATGACCGAACAGCGCCGGGTGATCGCCCGCGTGCTGTCCGATGCCACCGATCATCCCGATGTCGAAGAGGTCTATCGCCGCGCAACGGAAATCGACTCCGGCATCAGCATCGCCACGGTCTATCGCACCGTGCGGCTGTTCGAGGAGGCCGACATCCTGGAACGCCATGATTTCGGCGATGGTCGCGCGCGCTATGAGGAAATGCCCGAAGAGCATCACGATCACCTGATCGACACGCAAAGCGGCAAGGTGATCGAGTTTCACAACGAAGAGATCGAGAACCTGCAGCGGGAAATCGCCCGCCGCCTGGGGTACCGCCTGATCGGTCATCGGCTGGAGCTTTACGGGACGCCCTTGAAATCCGAGGACGAATCCGAGACAAACTGAGTGGTTATTCCGCCGGTGATGGTGAGGACGGTGGCGCGATGAGTGTTGGAGTACCGATGACGTCCGTGCTGCGCTCGGGCGATCTTGAAGTGCGGTTGGCTGCCGATCGCAGTGAAATCGAGGCCGCGCAGACTCTTCGCTATTCCGTCTTCTATGACGAAATGGGCGCCCACCCCACCCCGGAAATGGCCGCCTTGGGCCGCGATTTCGACGAATTCGATTTGCTGTGCGATCATCTTCTGGTCATCGACACCAGCATGGGGCGCGGTGCCGAAGGGGTGGTCGGCACCTATCGCCTGATGCAGCGCAGCCAGGCCGAATGCTTCGGCCGTTTCTACACGGCCAGCGAATTCGACATCACCCGCATCCTGCGCCAGGAAGGCCGGCTGCTGGAACTGGGCCGGTCCTGCGTCCATCGCGCCTATCGCACCAAGCTGACCATGCAGATGCTGTGGCGCGGCATCGCGGCCTATGTCAACCAGCACAAGATCGACCTCATGTTCGGCTGCGCCAGCCTGCCCGGCACCGATCCGCAGGCCCTGGCCCTGCCGCTTTCCTACCTGCGCTACCATCATCTGGCACCCGAGGATTTCCGCCCGGCGGCCCTGCCCGGCCTGTATACCGACATGGCCCTGCTGCCGCCCGAGGAGGTGGACCCCAAGCGCGCCCTGGTGGCGCTGCCGCCGCTGGTGAAGGGCTATCTGCGCCTGGGCGGCTTCATCGGGGATGGCGCGGTGATCGACCGCCAGTTCAACACCATCGATGTCTGCGTCATCGTCAAGACCGATCTGGTGACGGACAAATACCAGAAGCATTACGAGCGCACCGCCCGCGATCCCCAAGCCGCGCAAGATTTCTGACGGTCATGGTCTCGCGCAGCCTGGCCGCCTTCCGGCTCGTCCTCTTCCTGCTCTGGACGCTGCTCTATCTTCTGCCCTTTTCGCTCGCGCTGCTCGTCTGCCGTCCCTGCGCCCGCGACATGCAGTGCTTCTTCTGGCGGGTCGCGGTATGGCTGATGGGCATCAAGATCGTGATCCACGGCAAGCTGTCCAAGGACCATCCCCTTCTCTACGTCTCGAACCATATCTCCTACATGGACATCCCGATCCTGGGCTCCGTGCTGCCGGCCTCCTTCGTCTCGAAGGCGGAGGTCGGCACCTGGCCGGTGATCGGCTGGCTGTCGCGGCTGGGACGCACGGTCTTCATCAACCGCCGCCGCCAGGACAGCAAGACCCATCGCAACGAGATCCTGAACAGGCTGCAGGCCGGGGACAGCCTGATCCTGTTTCCCGAAGCCACCAGCCATGACGGCAACCGCGTCCTGCCCTTCAAGAGCGCCCTGTTCTCGGTGGCCGAATACCGGCCCAACGACCGCGCCCTGCCGGTGCAGCCGGTGACCATCGCCTATACCCGCCTCAACGGCATTCCCATCGGCTATGCCTGGCGGCCCTATTTCGCTTGGTATGGCGACATGGAATTGGCGCCCCATATCTGGCACCTGCTCGGCCTCGGGCGGCTGCGGGTCGACATCATCCTCCACACCCCCGTCGGCCTGGACTCCTTCCCCGACCGCCGGGCGCTCGCCCGCCACTGCTACGAGACGGTGAAGGCGGGGCTGCTGGCCGCCAATACCGGACGCTGGCCGGAAGAGGGAGACACCCCCGCGCGCTGATCCGGAATCTTGACTCCTGGCGGTCGGATGCTAGGTTTCAGAGATGGTGGGCTCGCTGTCTCGTTTCTTGGCGAGAGGTCTGTCCATTCCCCAGCAAGAGCAGCGAAGCGGGCTGTAGCAAAGAACTTGGGTAAGAAACTTTTCATAAAGTCCTATGGTTGCCAGATGAATGTCTATGACGCCGACCGCATGGCCGACGTCCTGGCTCCTCATGGATGGACTTTGACCGATGCGCCCGATGGGGCGGACATGGTCATCCTCAACACCTGTCACATTCGCGAAAAGGCATCGGAAAAGGTCTTCTCGGACCTGGGCCGCCTGCGTCCGCTCAAACAGGCGCGGGAAGAGGCCGGGGAACGCATGATCCTGGCCGTTGCCGGCTGCACCGCACAGGCCGAAGGCGCGGAAATCATGGTGCGCGCCCCGATCGTCGACATCGTGATGGGACCGCAGACCTATCACCGCCTGCCCGAGATGGTCGCCCGCGCGAGCCGCGCCGCCGAAAGCAAGGCCGGCGGCAAGCGCAAGGGCGTGCTGGATACCGAATTCCCGGTCGAACCGAAATTCGACTTCCTGCCCGAGCCGGTGGCAAAAGGTCCGGCTTCCTTCCTGTCGGTGCAGGAAGGCTGCGACAAGTTCTGCACCTTCTGCGTGGTGCCCTATACCCGTGGCGCGGAATATTCCCGCCCCGTCGCCGACGTGCTGAGCGAGGCCCGCGCCCTGGTCAAGGGCGGCGCGGTCGAGATCACGCTGCTGGGCCAGAATGTGAACGCCTATCACGGCGAGGCCGCGAATGGCGGGGAATGGGGCTTCGGCCGCCTGATCCGCGAACTGGCCGAGATCGACGGGCTGGAGCGCATCCGCTACACCACCTCCCATCCCCGCGACATGGATGACGACCTCATCGCGGCGCATCGGGACGTGGACAAGCTGATGCCGTTCTTGCATCTGCCGGTGCAATCGGGGTCCGACCGCATCCTCCACCTGATGAACCGCCAGCACAAGGCCGAGGATTACCTGCGTCTGGTCGAGAAGCTGCGCGACGCGCGCCCCGACCTCGCCTTGTCCTCGGACTTCATCGTCGGCTTCCCCGGCGAAAGCGAACGGGATTTCGAGGACACCCTGGAGCTGGTGCGCCGGGTGGGCTTCGTGCAGGCCTATTCCTTCAAATACTCGCCCCGCCCCGGCACGCCTGCGGCGGCCATGGAGTTGCAGGTTCCCGAAGAGGCCAAGGCCGAACGCCTGGCCGCCCTGCAGGAACTTCTGAGCGAGCAGACCCTGGCCTTCAACCGTGCCTGTACCGGCCGCGTCATGGACGTGCTGCTGGACCGCCACGGCAAGCTCGACGGCCAGCTTCTCGGCCGCAGCCCCTATATGCAGCCGGTCCATGTCCAGGCGCCCGAGGCGCTGCTGGGCAAGCTGGTCCGCCTGCGCATCCTGGACGGCCATGCCAATTCGCTCTCCGGCGAAATGGCCGCCGACCTCCAACAGGAAAGGGCCCTGGCGTGAACGATCCCGCTCCGGCTTCGGTGACGCGTGCGTTCGACGACAATTCACTTTTGCAAGCACTGTTCGGCCCGCATAATTCCCATCTCGAGCGGATCGAACGGCAATTGGGGGTTTCCCTGCAATCGCGCGGCAATGAAGTGACCATCAACGGGCCGGTCGAGCAGGTCGAGGAGGCCGCGGCCGTGCTTGACAATCTCTATGGTCAGTTGCGCCGGGGACAGGATGTCGTGACCGCCGACGTGGATGCCGCCCTGCGGATGGGCGGCATGGGCGGGCCGTCCTCCGACCTGACCATCCGCACCCGCAAGCGCCATATCTCGCCGCGTTCGCCGACCCAGGCCACCTACATGCAGGCGATGAACGAGGCCGAACTGGTCTTCGGCCTGGGCCCGGCCGGCACCGGCAAGACCTATCTGGCGGTGGCCAAGGCCGTTTCCATGATGCTCCAGGGCCAGGTGGACCGCCTGATCCTGTCCCGCCCGGCGGTCGAGGCGGGCGAGCGCCTGGGCTTCCTGCCCGGCGACCTGCGCGAGAAGGTGGACCCTTATTTGCGTCCCCTCTATGACGCCCTTTACGATATGATGCCCGGCGACACGGTGGCGAAGAAGCTGGCCTCGGGCGAGATCGAGGTCGCCCCCCTGGCCTTCATGCGTGGCCGGACGCTCGCCAATTCCTTCGTCATCCTGGATGAAGCGCAGAACACCACGCCGGTGCAGATGAAGATGTTCCTGACCCGATTGGGCGAGAATTCGCGCATGGTGGTGACCGGCGACCTCAGCCAGGTCGACCTGCCCGCCGGCATGAAATCCGGCCTGCGCGATGCCCTCGACACCCTGAACGGCATGGACGGCGTCGGCTTCGTGCAGTTCGGCGCCAAGGACGTGGTGCGCCACGGCCTGGTGACCCGCATCGTCAAGGCCTATGACGAACGCGAACGCCAGATGAAGGCCCGCAAGTCCACCACCGGAGACGGCAATGCCTGACGACCAGAGTGGCGGCCGCCCCGAGGATCCTGGCGGGAACGGCAACGGGCCGTCCATCGTCGTCTCGGTCGAGTGCGACCTGTGGACGACCACTCTGACCGATGTGGAAGACCTGGCGCGCCAGGTCTGCGCGGCGGCCCTGGGCGCGGGCATCACCTTCTGGGAAGAGGTGCCCGATCTCAACCGCATCGAGGTCAGCGTCGTGCTGACCGATGACGAGACCGTCCGCATCCTGAACCGCGATTATCGTGGCAAGGACAAGCCGACCAATGTGCTGTCCTTCGCTTCCCTCGACGACGAAGACGCCCCTCTGCCCGAAGACGGGCCGATCCTCCTGGGCGACATCGTCATCGCCTACCAGACCACGGCCGCCGAAGCGGCCGAGGAAGGCAAGACCTTTACCCATCACCTGACCCACCTTCTGGTGCATGGGCTCCTTCATCTCCTGGGCTTCGACCACGAGGACGAGAGCGAAGCCGAGGAGATGGAGGGCATGGAGACCGCGATCCTCGCGGCCCTCGGCGTGCCCGACCCTTACCAGCAGCCGGCAAAGGAGCATGGTGTAAAGGAATGAGCGACATATCATGTAGTAGATCGCCCCGTGAAAACGGGGCCGATGATCCATCCCTTGTGGAAAGCTTTCGCGGTTGGCTGCGCTCGTTGCGCCGCGGCCGGAATGGGGATACCGTCCGGGATACACTCGAGGAACTGATCGAGGAACGGGCCGAGGCGGAAATCCCGATCGACGAGCAGGAACGCCTGTTGCTGGGCAACATCCTGCATCTGCGCGACCTGAATGTTTCCGATGTCATGGTGCCCCGCGCCGACATCGTCGCGGTCGAACTGAAGACCCCCTTCGACGATCTGGTCGCCACCTTCGCCACGGCGGGCCATTCCCGTCTGCCGGTCTATCGCGGCACGCTCGACGACGCCATCGGCATGGTCCACATCAAGGACGTGCTGGCGCTGGTCCATTCCGAGAAGCCTTTCGTCCTGTCCCGCATCCTGCGCAAGGTGCTGTTCGTCTCCCCCTCGATGCGCGTGATGGACTTGCTGGTGGAAATGCGCCTCAAGCGTACCCATCTGGCTCTGGTCGTGGACGAATACGGCGGCATCGACGGCCTGGTCTCCATCGAGGATCTGGTCGAGCAGATCGTCGGCGAGATCGAGGACGAACACGACGGCGAAGAAGAGCCGGAACTGCGCATCCGCGCCGATGGCGTGATCGAAGCCGATGCCCGCACCCCCATCGAGGAATTCGAGGAGCGGGTCGGTCGCCTCTTCCCCGAGGAAGAGGTCGAAGACGTGGACACGCTGGGCGGGCTGGTCTTTGCCCTGGCCGGACGTGTACCGGCGCGCGGCGAATTGATCCCGCATTCTTCGGGACTGGAATTCGAGGTGGTAGATGCCGATCCGCGCCGCATCAAGCGCCTGCGGGTCCGCAACCTGCCTCAGCCGCAACAGGAAGAGACCGCTTAAGCCCGTGACCTCTCTCCCCTCCCTGGCCTGCCGCACCGCCGCCCTGCAAGGGTGGCGGCGCCGGTTCCTCGCTGTCCTGCTGGGCGCATCGACGGCGCTTGCCCTGCCGCCCCTGCATATCCTGCCGGTGCTGCTGATCGCCTTTCCGGCCTTGATCTGGCTGCTGGACGGCGCGCGCGGACGGTGGGGCGCCTTCGGCATCGGCTGGTGGTTCGGCTTCGGGCATTTCTCGGCAGGCCTCTATTGGGTCTCCCATGCCCTGCTGACCGAACCCGAACGCTGGGGCTGGCTGGTGCCCTTTGCCGTGGGCGGGCTGGGGGCGGGAATGGGGCTGTTCATCGGCCTGACCACCCTGGCCACACGCCTGAGCGGCGTGCGCGGCGGGGCGCGGGTCCTCATGTTCGCGGCGGCCTGGACCTTCATGGAATGGCTGCGCAGCTGGGTGTTGACCGGCTTTCCCTGGAATCTCATGGGCAATGTCTGGGCGCCCTGGCCGGAAATGCTGCAGCTGGCGGCCTTCACCGGCGTCTATGGCCTGAGCTTCGTGACCGTCCTCGTCGCCTCCCTGCCCGCCCTGCTGGGCGGCGAAGGCTCCGCTGTCCGCCGCATCGCTTCGGTCGCCGCCGGGGCCGCACTGCTGGCCGGGCTGTGGGTCGGCGGCGCCGCACGCCTGCCGGAAGGGCCGGTGCGGATGGTCGAGGGCGTGCATCTGCGCCTAGTCCAGGCCAATATCGCCCAGAATCACAAATGGCGCGACGACCTGCGCATGGCCCATCTCGCCCAGCATGTCGCCCTCAGCCAGGAACCGGCGGACATCCCGCCGACCCATGTGATCTGGCCCGAGACGGCGGCGGCCTACTTCCTCGATCTCGACCCGATGCGCAGCCGCGACGTCGCCCTGGCCGCACCACCCGGCGGCCTGGTGCTGACCGGCGCGCCGCGCGCCACGCCGCAGGGCATCGAACCCTTCCAGGTCTGGAACAGCCTGAAGGCGGTGAACGACCAGGGGCAGGTGATCGGCGTCTACGACAAGGCCCATCTCGTGCCCTTCGGCGAATACATGCCCCTGCGCGGCCTGCTGCCCTTCGAGAAACTCACCCATGGCAGCACCGACTTCTCCGCCGGGCCGGGGCCGCAATCCCTGACCTTCCCCGGCCTGCCGCCGGTCAGCCCGCTGATCTGCTACGAGGTCATCTTCCCCGGCGCCGTGATCGGCGAGGGGGAACGGCCGGAATGGATGCTCAACATCACCAATGACGGCTGGTTCGGCATCAGCTCGGGCCCCTATCAGCATCTCGCCAGCGCCCGCATGCGGGCCGTCGAGGAGGGTCTTCCGCTGGTGCGTGCCGCCAATACCGGCATCTCCGCCGTCATCGATCCCTGGGGGCGCAGCGTCGCCGAGCTCGAACTGGGCACTCGCGGCGTGATTGATTCCCCTTTGCCGGGATCATTGGGGCACGCCACTCTTTACGGTAGATACGGAAACACAATTCCTCTCGTCTTGATCGGAGTTGCAGCACTCGCTGCAATTGTTACGGGGAGAATGATCCGAAGGGGGTGAACAAGTGTATGCAACACCAGGAAGCTTGGCCTTTCCGCCGACCTCCCCGGGTTGACTTGCATACTAACGTATGCCTAACTTCGCGAACCTGTGGTATGGCTTTCATACCAGAACGCTATTTCCGTGGATGTATGATGGTTCCTGTTTCGCGCGCTCCGAAAGAAAAAGACTCTGTGACCCGCCGTTCGGGAAGCCGTGGCCGGACACCTTCCGGAAAACCCAATCCCATCGACGTCCATGTCGGTTCACGCGTGCGTTTGCGACGCACTCTCCTTGGCATGAGCCAGGAAAAGCTGGGCGAAGCCATCGGCCTGACCTTCCAGCAGGTGCAGAAATACGAACGGGGCGCCAACCGCATCGGCGCTTCCCGCCTGTTCGACCTTTCTCGCGTTCTGGATGTGCCGGTTTCCTTCTTCTTCGACGACATGTCCGATGAAGTCTCCCAGCAGAGCCCGCGCCTGATTTCCGGCCTCGCCGAGGAACCCGAGCCCTTCGAGGCCGATCCCATGACCAAGCGCGAGACGCTGGAGCTGGTGCGCGCCTATTACCGCATCACCGATCCTCAGGTCCGCCGCCGCGTCTTCGACCTGGCCAAGGCGCTGGCCAATGCCAGCGACGGCATGGCCGACAAGGACAAGGAAGACTAAGCATCCCGCCTTCCGGATGGTCCCGCGCCATCGGTCTTATCCCGATGCCGTCCGCGGGGCCCATCTGTAGGCGGGCAAATTCTTCCCGGACACTCTATCTTTCGACGAGTTTCTCTTGACGCCGGTCACTCGAGGCTGCCACAAGTTGGCGCGCCGGAAGAATCCGGCCGTGGGGGATTTTTCCCGCTTGCCGCCACGTTAAAAACGGCTAAGTGGGGCGCATCGCACTTCATCCGATGGCCCTGGTCCCGCACAACTCCTATCCCGGAGGGATCGGCTGTGTCCAAGCTCGATTATCTTTTTACCAGCGAATCCGTGTCCGAAGGTCATCCGGACAAGGTCTGCGACCGTATTTCCGACGCCATCGTCGATACCTATCTGACCGCTCTGCCGGAAGCCCGCGTCGCGGTCGAGACCCTGTGCACCACCAACCGCATCGTGCTGGCGGGTGAAGTGCGCGGCCCCGACAGCATCACTGACAAGACCCTGGAAGAAGTGGCCCGCCACGCCGTCAAGGAAATCGGCTACGAGCAGGTCGGCTTCCACTGGAAGGACGCCGCCGTCGAGGTGCATGTCCACGCCCAGTCCAGCGATATCGCCGTGGGCGTCGATGCCGCCGGCAACAAGGACGAGGGTGCGGGCGACCAGGGCATCATGTTCGGCTATGCGGTCAACGAGACCGAGCATCTGATGCCGGCGCCGATCTATTACGCCCATGCCATCCTGAAGTCCCTGGCCGAAGCCCGCCATTCCGGCGCCGAGCCGAAGCTGGGCCCGGATGCCAAGAGCCAGGTCACCCTGCGCTATGTCGACGGCAAGCCGGTCGGCGCCACCTCGGTGGTCGTCTCGACCCAGCATAGCGAAGGCGCCAGCCAGGAAGAGATCCGCGAGATCGTGCGCCCCCATGTCCTCAACGTCCTGCCCGAGGGCTGGATGTGCGACGAGGAGCATTTCTACGTCAACCCGACCGGACGCTTCGTCATCGGCGGTCCCGACGGCGATTGCGGCCTGACCGGGCGCAAGATCATCGTCGACACCTATGGCGGCGCGGCTCCCCATGGCGGCGGCGCCTTCTCGGGCAAGGACCCGACCAAGGTGGACCGCTCGGCCGCCTATGCCGCGCGCTACCTCGCCAAGAACGTGGTCGCCGCCGGACTGGCCGACAAGTGCCTGATCCAGCTCTCCTATGCCATCGGCGTGCCGCATCCGCTGTCGGTCTATATCAATACCGAAGGCACCGGCAAGGTGGACGAAGCCAAGCTGTCCCAGGTCCTGCGTGAACTGATGGACCTGACCCCGCGCGGCATCCGCACCCATCTCGGCCTCAACCGGCCGATCTATGCCCGGACCGCCGCCTATGGCCATTTCGGCCGCGCCCCGGAAGCCGATGGCGGCTTCTCCTGGGAACGGAACGATCTGGTGGACGAACTGAAGCGCGCTTTCGCCTGATGAGTCAGCCCGAGTTCGAAGACGGCAAAGGGGGCGTCCGCGAGGACGCCCCCCGCTTTTACGGTCGCCGCCGCGGCAAGCGCCTGCGCGTCCAGGCCCAGGGGCGCCTGGAAGAGATGCTGCCGCGCCTGACCCTGCCTGAACCGGGCCCGGACGAGCGTCTCGATCCGCCTTCCCTGTTCCCTTCCCCGGTCCGCGAGGTCTGGCTGGAAGTGGGATTCGGCGGCGGCGAGCATCTGGCCGAACAGGCCGCGCGTCATCCCGATGTCGGCATCATCGGCTGCGAGGTCTTCGTCAACGGCATCGCCAGCCTGATGAAGCATCTGGAGGCCAAGGACCCGACGCCGGACAATGTGCGGGTCTTTCCCGAGGATGCCCGCCTGCTGATGCCGGCCCTGCCCGATGGCGCGCTGACGCGGGTCTTCGTGCTGTTCCCCGATCCCTGGCCGAAGAAGCGCCATGCCGAGCGCCGCTTCATCAACCAGGACAATCTCGACCAGATCGCCCGCCTGCTTCGCGTCGGCGGGGAGTTGCGTGTGGCCAGCGACGACGCCAATTATGTGGACTGGACGCTCGAACAGCTGGCCAAGCGGCCGGAATTCGAGTGGACGGCCAAGGCCCTGGAAGAATGCCGCATCCGCCCCGATGACTGGCCGCCCACCCGCTACGAAGGGAAGGCGGTCGCCGTCGGACGGCCCTGCGCCTTCATGCGCTTCCGCCGCAAGGCGTAGGCGGACTCTTCCGCTTCCCGCCCCTTCCGGGTGTTTTTCCCCATCGCGGGGAACGCCCGGCGGGTGGCGGCGTTCCGGCTCTGTGCGCGAAAACTCTTGTTTCTATAAGTGTTTTCGCTATAGTGCCGGCAAGACATTCTTGTGGTCCTGCCCACACTGGCAGGGTTGTAAGGGTGGGCCTTTGGCCCACTTTTTTGTTTTTTAGGGTTAGTGTTTAACAACGAGCCGCCGATATGGACCTGCAAACACGTCTGGAAGCCCTGGTCACGCCGACGCTGGAAGGCATGGGCTACGAGCTTGTGCGCGTCCAGTATCAGGGGACCGTCCGGCCGACCTTGCAGATCATGGCCGAGCGCCAGGATGGCAAGGACATGACCGTCGATGATTGCGCCGATATCAGCCGCGCCCTTTCGGCCGTGCTGGATGTCGAGGATCCGATCCCGGCGGCTTACACTCTCGAAGTCTCTTCCCCCGGCATCGACAGGCCGCTGGTGCGCCGCAAGGATTTCGAACGCTATGCGGGTTTCGACGTCAAGCTCGACGCCAAGCAGCCGATCGACGGGCGCAAGCGTTTTCGCGGTCGCCTCCTGGGGATTGGCGAGGACGATCTGATCCGGCTCGAGATCGAGTCCGGCGAAGTCGCCATCCCCTTTGCCGATCTGCACCGCGCCAAGCTGGTGCTGACGGACGAGTTGATTGCCGCGACTCTGAAGGACCAGGAACAATAGGGCCCAGAACAATGGAAAAAACCGCCGCACTTCCGCGTCCCGAGCTCCTGCAGGTGGCCGACGCCGTAGCCCGCGACAAGGGCATCGACCGCGACGAGGTCCTGGAAGCCATGGAACAGGCGATCCAGAAGGCCGGCCGGTCGAAATACGGCCACGAGCACGACATCCGCGCCCTGATCGACCGCCGGACCGGTGAAATCCGCCTCGCCCGCTATATCGAGGTGGTCGAAGAGGTCGAGGACGAGAACACCCAGATGACGCTGGAGCGTGCCCGGCGGAAGAATCCGGAGATCCAGGTCGGCGAGTTCATCATCGATCCGCTGCCGCCCATCGATTTCGGCCGCATCGCCGCCCAGACCGCCAAGCAGGTGATCGTGCAGAAAGTGCGCGATGCCGAACGTCTGCGCCAGTACAACGAGTACAAGGACCGCGCCGGCGAGATCGTCAACGGCCTGGTCAAGCGCGTCGAATTCGGCAACGTCATGGTCGATCTGGGCCGTGCCGAGGCGCTGCTGCGCCGCGACGAGCTGATCCCGCGCGAAACCTTCCGCACCGGCGACCGCGTGCGCGCCTATATCTACGACGTCCGCCAGGAACAGCGCGGCCCGCAGATCTTCCTGTCGCGTACCCATCCCCAGTTCATGGCCAAGCTGTTCGCGCAGGAAGTGCCGGAAATCTATGACGGCGTGATCGAGCTGAAGGCCGTCGCCCGCGACCCCGGCTCGCGCGCCAAGATGGCCGTGCTCAGCCGCGATTCCAGCATCGATCCGGTCGGCGCCTGCGTCGGTATGCGCGGCTCGCGCGTGCAGGCCGTGGTTGCCGAATTGCAGGGCGAGAAGATCGACATCATCCAGTGGTCGCCCGATCCTGCCACCTTCATCGTCAACGCCCTGGCTCCGGCCGAGGTGGCGAAGGTGGTGCTGGACGAGGAAGCCAACCGCATCGAAGTCGTGGTGCCCGACGACCAGCTCAGCCTGGCGATCGGTCGTCGCGGTCAGAATGTCCGCCTTGCCAGCCAGCTCACCGGCTGGGATATCGACATCATGACCGAGGCCGAGGAATCGGAACGGCGCAACGAAGAATTCCGCGCCAACTCAAAGATGTTCATCGAAGCACTGGACGTGGACGATGTGATTGCCCATCTACTCGTCACGGAGGGCTTCTCTGCTGTCGAAGAGGTCGCCTTCGTTCCCCTGGAAGAGCTGAGCCAGATCGAGGGCTTCGACGAGGACGTCGCAGCCGAGTTGCAGCAACGTGCTCTCAGCTGGCTGAACGAGCAGAACGCCCATAACGAGGCGCGCCGCGTTCAGCTGGGCGTGGTGGACGAACTGGCCTCGATCGAGGGCATTACGCCCGCCATGCTGGTGAAGCTGGGCGAGAACGGCGTCAAGACGATGGACGACCTGGCCGACCTGGCCGGGGACGAATTGCTCGAGATCGTCGGCAAGGACGCCATGAGCGAAGAACAGGCCAATGCCGTGATCATGGCGGCCCGCGCTCATTGGTTCGAAGGCGAAGACGGGGAAGGTCAGGCATCCTGATCCTGGGAACGGACGAGGTCATGACCGGTTCCGATCAGAAGCAGACGGAAGAGGCCGTGCCCGAAGAAGGACCCGGCCTCCCGGAGATCGAGACCGCCGAGGATGACGAAAGCGGACCCAGCCGGCGGTGCATCGCCACCGGGCGGGTCCGTCCGGCGGAAGAGATGATCCGCTTCGTCGTCGGCCCAGACGGAACCGTGGTGCCGGATATAGAGGGTAGCCTGCCCGGCAGGGGGTTATGGATCAGCCCCGAACGTGATATGATTGCTGTTGCTCAGGCGAAAAGGCTTTTCGCCAAGGCAGCACGGGCCCGTGTGACGGTGCCCGAGGATTTGGCCGAACGGGTCGAGCGTCTGCTCTCCCGCCGTTGCCTGCAGATCGTCGGTCTGGCGCGCCGCGCCGGCCAGGTGGTCACGGGCTTCGAGAAGGTCAAGGCCGAACTGGCGGCCCGCCGTGTCGCTCTGTTGCTGGAAGCGGCCGATGCCGCGGAAGGCGGCCGGGCAAAATTGTCCGGAGTGGGGCGTGGCGTTCCGGTCATCGACCTGTTCACGCGCGACGAGTTGGCCGTGGCCCTAGGCCGGGACAACCCGGTTCATGTGGCATTTGCGCCGGGCCGCTTGGCCCAGCGTCTGGCCGTCGAATGCCGACGGCTGCAAGGTTTCAGGCAGAGCGGAAGGCCGCTCGGCTAGTTTGGGTTGGCGGGGAATTCCCCCGCGGAAGCGAGAGATAAGTCACACCTATGACGCAGTCCAACGACCAAGACCGCAAGACTCCCCTGCGACTGTCGGGCGGGAAGCTCGAGCTCAAGAAGACCGTGGAGACCGGCCAGGTCCGCCAGAGCTTCTCGCATGGCCGGTCCAAGGCGGTGACGGTCGAGGTCCGCAAGAAGCGTACCTTTACCCCGACCCCGGGCTCCGAGAATGGAGGCTCGCCTTCCTCTTCCACGCCCGAAGCCGCCCATGCTCTGCACACCGCCGAAGCTGCGCTCAAGAATCTGTCCTCGGCCGGCGATCTGACCAACGCCGAGAAGATGAAGCGCGCCCGCGTCCTGCAGGAGGCCATCAAGGCCGAAGAGGAAGCCCGCCGCCGGGCCGAAGAAGAGGCCAAGCGCCGCGCCGAAGAGGAAGCGCGCCGCAAGGTCGAGGAAGAAGAGGCCCGCCGCAAGGCCGAGGAAGAGGCCAAGCGCCGCGCCGAAGAGGAAGAAGCGCGCCGCAAGGCCGAGGAAGAGGAACGCGCCCGCGCCGAAGCCCTCGCCGCCAAGCAGGCCCCCGCCCAGGCCCAGGAAAAGCCCGAGCCGGCCAAGCCCGCCGTCACCACGCCCGACGCCGCGACTCCGGCCGCGCCCGCCAAGCCGGTGGCCCGTCCCGAAACCGTGGCCGCCGAGGACGACGAGGAAACCGCCGCCCGCAAGCGCCCCGGCAGCCCGGCCCGTCCGGCTCCGGCCAAGGTTGCCACGCCGCCCAAGCGTGCCGACCAGCGCCGCCGCACCGGCAAGCTGACCATCACCGCCGCCCTGACCGACGAGGATCGTGGCGAGCGTGGCCGCTCGCTGGCCTCGGTGCGCCGTGCCCGCGAGCGCGAACGCCAGAAGCAGATGCAGCGGCAGCAGGAAAAGGTGATCCGCGAAGTGATCATTCCCGACACCATCACGGTTCAGGAACTGGCCAACCGTATGGCCGAACGTGGTGGCGACGTCATCAAGACGCTGATGCGCATGGGCGTGATGGCCACCATCAACCAGTCCATCGATGCCGACACCGCCGAACTGGTGGCCGCCGAATTCGGCCATAACACCAAGCGCGTTTCGGAAAGCGACGTCGAGATCGGCCTGGAAGGCGATACCGACCGCGAAGAGGACTTGCAGCCCCGTCCGCCGGTGGTCACCGTCATGGGTCACGTCGACCACGGCAAGACCTCGCTGCTCGACGCCCTGCGCTCCACCGACGTGGTGTCGGGCGAAGCCGGCGGCATCACCCAGCATATCGGCGCCTATCAGGTGACGCTGAAGAGCGGTCAGAAGATCACCTTCATCGACACCCCCGGCCACGAAGCCTTCACCGCCATGCGCGCCCGCGGCGCCAAAGTGACGGACATCGTCGTGCTGGTGGTCGCCGCCGATGACGGCATCATGCCGCAGACGGTCGAGGCCATCCGCCACGCCAAGGCGGCCAATGTGCCGATCATCGTCGCCATCAACAAGATCGACAAGCCCGACGCCAACCCCGACAAGGTGCGCCAGGCCCTGCTCAACCACGACCTGGTGGTCGAGGAGATGGGCGGCGACATCCTGGCGGTGGAAGTCTCGGCCAAGCAGCGTCTGAACCTGGACAAGCTGGAAGAGGCCATCCTGCTGCAGGCGGAAATCCTCGACCTCAAGGCCAATCCCAACCGTGCCGGCAGCGGCGTGGTGGTCGAGGCCAAGATGGAAAAGGGCCGCGGCTCGGTGGCGACCGTGCTGATCCAGCGCGGCACGCTGACGGTCGGCGACGTCTTCGTCGCCGGGTCGGAATGGGGCCGCGTCCGCGCCCTGGTCGACGACCACGGCAACAAGATCGAATCCGCCGGTCCCGGCGCCCCGGTCGAGGTGCTGGGCCTGCAGGGCACGCCCAATGCCGGTGACGACTTCATCACCGTCGAGACCGAAGCCCGTGCCCGCGACATCGCCGGCTACCGCCAACGCAAGGAACGCGAGGCCAAGGCCGCCGCCGGTGGCCGTGGCACCCTGGAACAGATGTTCTCGAAGATCCAGGCGGGCGAGGTCAAGGAACTGCCGGTCGTCATCAAGGGCGACGTGCAGGGTTCGGTCGAAGCCATCGTGGCGACCCTGGAAAAGCTGGGCAACGAGGACGTCAAGGTCCGCGTGCTGCACGCCGCCGTGGGTGCCATCAACGAATCGGACGTCACCCTGGCCAAGGCCTCGGACGCCCTGATCATCGGCTTCAACGTCCGCGCCAACCCGCAGGCCCGCGATCTGGCTCGCCGCGACGAAGTGGACATCCGTTACTACTCGATCATCTACGATGTGACGGACGACCTGAAGAAGGCCCTGACGGGCATGCTGGCCCCGACCCTGCGCGAGCGCTTCCTCGGCTATGCCGAGATCCGCGACGTGTTCAACATCACCAAGGTCGGCAAGGTCGGCGGCTGCATGGTCACCGAAGGCATCGTCAAGCGTGGCGCCAAGGTTCGTCTGCTGCGCGACAACGTGGTCATCCATCAGGGCGCTCTCAGCCAGCTCAAGCGCTTCAAGGATGATGTCCGCGAAGTCCGTGAAGGCTACGAATGCGGCATGTCGTTCGAGAACTACAACGACATCCAGGTCGGCGACTTCATCGAATGCTATGAGATTGAAGAGGTGGCCGGAGTCCTCTGAGGCCCTTCCCGCGAAAGCGGGATGATGCCCCAAAGCCGAAAGGGTGGTTCGTCCGCCGTGACGGCATGATGGCTTCCAGGCCCCGGCATGTGTCCGCGCATGCCGGGGCCGGTCACCTTTTCCGTCCCATGCCCTGTCCCAACCTTGCCCAGCCTACGGAGGCGCCATGACCAGACGTCAGGCCAACAAGGCCCCGTCGCAGCGTCAGCTGCGCGTGGGCGAAGAATTGCGTCATGCCCTGGCCGAAGTGATCGAGCGCGGCGATATCCACGACCCCGCCCTGGCCCATCAATCCATCACCATCACCGAAGTCCGGGTCAGCCCGGATTTGCGCAACGCCACGGTCTTCTTCACGCCGCTCGGCGGCGGCGATGCCACCGCGCTGCTGGCACCCCTGCGCCGCGTGCGGCCCTATCTGCGCCATGAGCTGGCCCGCCGGGTTCAGCTGCGCGCGGTGCCCAACCTGTCCTTCGAACCCGACCAGTCCTTCGACGAGTTCCAGCGCATCAACACCCTGCTGCGCAGCGAGGCGGTCCGCCGCGACCTGGAAGGTCCCGAAGAAGGCGAAGACGAAGATCCCGCCGACGATATCGACGACGATCCGCTGGCCGAAGAAGGCCGCAACGATGGGGCGTAAGCGGAAGGGCCTGCCCGTCCATGGCTGGCTGGCGGTGGACAAGCCGCTGGGCATGACCTCGACGGCCGTTGTGACCTGTGTGCGCCGCATCACCGGCGCGGCCAAGGTCGGTCATGGCGGCACGCTCGACCCCCTGGCCTCGGGCATCCTGCCCATCGCCCTGGGCGAGGCGACCAAGACCGTGTCCTGGGTGATGGACGGCGCCAAGACCTATCGCTGCTCCATCCGCTGGGGCGAGGCGCGCAGCACCGACGACAAGGAAGGGGAGGTGATCGAGACCTGCCCCCACCGGCCCTCGCGCGAGGAGATCCTGGCCGCCCTGCCCGCCTTCCTGGGCGAGATCGAGCAGGTGCCGCCGGCATTCTCGGCGGTCAAGGTCGACGGCCGCCGCGCCTATGACTTGGCGCGCGCCGAACAAGTGGTCGAGCTGAAGCCGCGCATCGTGCGCATCGACCGCTTCGAGCTCCTGGCCCAGCCCGACGACGACCATGCCGAATTCGAGGTCCAGACCGGAAAGGGCGCCTATATCCGCTCGCTCGCCCGCGATCTGGCCAAGGCTCTGGGGACCTGCGGCCACATCGCCGCCCTGCGCCGCACCTCCTGCGGTCCCTTTCACGAAGCCAACGCGATTTCCCTGGATAAGTTGGAACAACTTGGGCATAGTGCCGCGTCTTGTGTCCTACCCGTTGAGACTGCGCTGGACGACATCCCGGCGCTCGCCTTGACGGAGGACGAAGCACGCCGCCTTCATTCCGGACAGCCGGTGCCGATCCTGCGCCTGGCAGCCCGGTCTGGCCTTCCCGCCATCGCCGCCGGTGAAACCGTGCGGGCCATGGCCGAAGGGAAGCTGGTGGCGCTCGCACGCATCGAAGCCGGAAACCTCCGGCCGGTGCGCGTCATGAACCTTTAAGTCTATGGAGTAGACGATGTCGATCACGGCCGAGCGCAAGCAGGAACTGATCACCGAATATGCCACCGCCCCCGGCGACACCGGTTCGCCCGAAGTGCAGGTGGCCATTCTGTCCGAACGCATCCGCAACCTGACCGAACACCTGAAGGAACACAAGAAGGACTTCCACTCCCGTCGTGGCCTTCTGATCATGGTCGGTCAGCGCCGCCGCATGCTGGACTACGTGAAGCGCAAGGACGTTGCGCGTTACGAAAGCCTGATCCAGCGCCTGGGCCTGCGCAAGTAAGCCATAATCATGCGATACCGCGTCGTCCGGTAACCGGGGCGGCGCGATGGCAGGGTAGAGCCCGCGCGGGAGTGATCCCAAGCGGGCGAAACCTTATCTAGATACCGGTTGCCACCGCTGTGACGATGTGAAAACCGAGAAAACCGACGGGGCCGCACCGACACGATGGGGATCGTCCGCAATCCGGCGGCGATCTAATGGAAGAGGAAAGTCAAGCAATGTCCATGTTTAAGGTGTTCCGCAAAGAATTGATGTGGGGCGGCCGCAAGCTGGTGATGGAAACCGGCCAGATCGCCCGTCAGGCCGATGGCGCCGTGATGGTCACCTATGGTGACACCACCGTTCTCTGCACCGCGGTTGCTCAGAAGGCGGCCAAGCCCGGGGTGGATTTCTTCCCGTTGACCGTCAATTACCAGGAAAAGACTTTTGCCGCCGGCAAGATTCCCGGTGGTTTCTTCAAGCGCGAAGGCCGTCCGAGCGAGAAGGAGACCCTGGTCTCCCGCCTGATCGACCGTCCGATCCGCCCGCTCTTCGCCAAGGGTTTCCGCAACGAGACCCAGGTCATCTGCACCGTGCTCAGCCATGACATGGAAAACGATCCCGACATCGTTTCCATGGTCGGCGCCTCGGCCGCCCTGACCATTTCCGGCGTGCCCTTCCTGGGCCCGATCGGCGCCGCCCGCGTCGGCTATATCGACGGCCAGTACGTGCTGAACCCGCGCCGTGACGAGCTGCCCAAGTCCGATCTGGACCTGGTGGTGGCCGGCACCACCGAAGGCGTGCTGATGGTCGAATCCGAAGCCAAGGAGCTGTCGGAAGAGGTGATGCTGGGCGCCGTGACCTTCGGTCACGAACAGTTCCAGCCGGTCATCCAGGCCATCATCGAGCTGGCCGAACAATGCGCCAAGGATCCGTGGGACGTGGCTCCGGCCGCCCCGGAACAGGCCATCGTCCGCGACAAGCTGGAAAAGGCGGGCATCGTCGAGCAGCTCGCCGAGGCCTACAAGATCATCGTCAAGCAGGATCGCCAGACCCGCATCGCCGAGATCAAGCAGCAGGCCACCGACCTGCTGGCCGAGAACGAAGCCGAACTGGCCGTTCTGGCGGGCGTCTTCAAGGGCCTGGAAGCCGACGTGGTTCGCGGCAACATCCTGAAGACCGGCCAGCGCATCGACGGCCGCGACACCAAGACGGTGCGCCCCATCGAGGTCCAGGTCGGCATTCTGCCCCGCGCCCATGGCTCGGCCCTGTTCACCCGCGGCGAAACCCAGGCCCTGGTCGTCTCGACCCTGGGTACCGGCCAGGACGAGCAGATCATCGACGCCCTGGAAGGCGAATACCGCGAACACTTCATGCTGCATTACAACTTCCCCCCCTATTCGGTGGGTGAAGCCGGCCGCATGGGTTCGCCGGGCCGCCGCGAGATCGGCCACGGCAAGCTGGCCTGGCGCGCCATCCATCCGGTGATGCCGCCCAAGGACAGCTTCCCCTACACCATCCGCGTGGTCTCCGAGATCACCGAATCCAACGGCTCCTCCTCGATGGCCACCGTCTGCGGCACTTCGCTGGCGCTGATGGATTCCGGCGTTCCCCTGCCCCGTCCGGTGGCCGGCATCGCCATGGGCCTGATCAAGGAAGCCGACCAGTTCGCCGTGCTGTCCGACATCCTGGGTGACGAGGATCACCTGGGCGACATGGACTTCAAGGTGGCCGGTACCGAAAAGGGCGTCACCGCCCTGCAGATGGACATCAAGATCACGTCCATCACCAAGGACATCATGCAGATCGCCCTCGATCAGGCGAAGGACGGCCGCATGCATATCCTCGGCGAGATGGGCAAGGCCCTGACCACCGCCCGCACGGAAGTCAGCACCAACGCCCCGCGCATCACCACCTTCTCCATTCCGAAGGAAAAGATCCGCGAAGTGATCGGCACCGGCGGCAAGGTGATCCGCGAGATCGTCGAAGTCACCGGCGCCAAGATCGACATCGAGGACGACGGCACCATCAAGGTGGCCTCGGTCGATGGCGAGGCGGCTCAGAAGGCCATCGACTGGATCAAGGGCATCGTCGCCGAACCGGAACTGAACGTGATCTATACCGGCAAGGTGGTGAAGACCGTCGATTTCGGCGCCTTCGTCAACTTCCTGGGATCGCGCGACGGTCTGGTCCATGTCAGTGAACTGGCGCCCAAGCGCGTCGAGAAGGTCACCGACGTGGTCAAGATGGGCGACGTGGTCAAGGTCAAGGTCATCGGCTTCGACGACCGCGGCAAGGTCAAGCTGTCGATGAAGCAGGTCGACCAGGAGACCGGCGAAGACCTCAACCCGCCGAAGCAGGAGGGTGGCGAGGGCTAAGGCCTCGCCGCATTCCCGGCATGCCCCTCGACCTGCCTTCCGTGATCGGGCATCGCGGGGCCGCCGACAGCGCCCCCGAGAATACACTGGCCGGCTTCCGCCGGGCAGCGGAACTCGGGGCGCGTTGGGTCGAGTTCGATCTGCGGCTGACCGGCGACGGGCAGCCCGTGCTTTTCCATGACGACGGCCTGAGGCGCATTACCGGCGCCTCGGGCCGCGTTGCCGACAAGAGTCTGGAAGAGATTCGGGATCTCGATGCCGGCGCCTGGTTCTCGCCCGCTTTCGCCGGCGAGGCCATTCCCACCCTGGCGGAAGCGCTGACACTGCTTGCCACCCTGGGCCTGGGCATCAATATAGAAATCAAGCCGGACCAGGGGCGAGAGGACGAGACTGCCCGCATCGGCCTGGGCGAGGCCCAGCGGCTTTGGCCGGACCATCTGCCGGTCCCGCTGATCTCCAGCTTCTCCCATGCCGCCCTGCACGCGGCCCAAGCGGTGGTTCCACACTGGCCGCGCGGCTTGCTCGCCTCCCGCCTGCCGCGGGACTGGCCCGATCTGGTGGCGGATTATGGCTGCAGCAGTATAAATCTCGACCACCGGCATCTTACACCAGAAGTCGTGGACAAGCTGCGCTTGGCGGGCTTGGATGTTCTGGCATATACAGTGAATGATCCGCGCCGGGCGGTGACGCTATGGAACTGGGGCGTCCTTTCGGTCTTTTCCGATTGCCCAGACCGACTACTGAAGGCGCGGCAATAACATGGCCGGGCTGGATAAAGTTCTTATATGCCCTTGCCGAGGGAACGTCGCACGCCTGACGGGCGCGCCAATGAAGTGGAGATGACTTAGTGAAGTCCCTGAAACCGTTGATGATATCCGGTCGTGAGGTCCTGCCCTTGGTGGAGGGGGGGAAGGGTATTGCCGTCTCGACGGGGCGCAGCTCGGGTGCCTGGGCGGCTGCCGGCGGCGTGGGTACCTTTTCAGGCGTCAATGCCGATTCCTATGATGAGAACGGCAATCCCATCCCTGTCGTCTATCGTGGCAAGACCCGCCGCGAACGCCAGGAGGAGCTGATCGCCTACGGTATCCAGGGCGGCATCGCCCAAGCCCGCATCGCCCACGAGATGTCCAACGGGGAAGGCCGCATCCACATGAACGTGCTGTGGGAAATGGGCGGTGCCCAGCCCATCCTGCGCGGCGTGCTGGAAGGTGCCAAGGGCCTGATCCACGGCGTCACCTGCGGCGCGGGCATGCCCTACAAGGTGGCCGAAATCGCCGCCGAGCACGGCGTCTATTACTATCCGATCGTTTCCTCCGCCCGCGCCTTCAAGGCCTTGTGGAAGCGCTCCTACCACAAGCATGCCGAACTTCTGGGCGGCGTCGTCTACGAGGATCCCTGGCTGGCCGGCGGCCATAACGGCCTGTCCAACAGCGAGAACCCGCAAGAGCCCCAGGACCCCTATCCGCGCGTGCGCGACCTGCGCGCCGCCATGAACGAGGTCGGCCTGACCGAGACGCCGATCTTCATGGCCGGCGGCGTGTGGTTCCTGCGCGAATGGGAAGAATGGCTGGACAATCCCGAACTCGGCCCCGTGGCCTTCCAGTTCGGCACCCGTCCGCTGCTGACCCAGGAAAGCCCCATCTCGGACGATTGGAAGCAACGCCTGCTGACGCTGAAGGCCGGCGACGTGCTGCTGCACAAGTTCAGCCCCACCGGCTTCTATTCCTCGGCGGTGCGCAACGACTTCCTGAACGAGCTGTGCCAGCGCCTGGAACATGAAATTCCCTATGCCAGCGAGCCCGAAGGCGAACTGACCGGCGAACTGGCCATCGGCGCCCGCGGCCGCCGCGTCTGGGTCCGCCCCGAGGACGTGGCCCGCGCCCAGTCCTGGATGGCCGAAGGCTTCACCGACGTAATGCGCAGCCCCGATTCGACTCTGGTCTTCGTCACGCCTGAACGCGGCGAGCAGATCCGCAGGGACCAGATCGAATGCATGGGCTGCCTGTCGGCCTGCATGTTCAGCAACTGGGCCGAGAACGAGGCCGGCACCACCGGCAAGAAGGCCGACCCGCGTTCCTTCTGCATCCAGAAGACGCTGCAGAACATCAGCCATGGTGGCAATGTCGAGAACGAACTGATGTTCGCCGGTCATAACGCCTACCGCTTCGGCGAGGACCCCTTCTATGCGGGCGGCTTTATCCCGACGGTGCGTCAACTGGTCGAACGCATCGCCATGGGCGATTAAGCCTTAACCGGGCATTTCCTCCTTAAACCTGTCCGTCGCGGCCATATATCAAGAGAAATGCCGCACGGACAGGACGGAGGAATTGGCCATGGCCGTCGAGCGTACCGATTACGACGATGAGCCTCGCAGCGGCGTGACGGCCCGCGAGGCGGTAGGGGTGTTCAACGATGTCGGCACCCTGGAACGCGCCATCGAAGAGATGATGACCTCGGGCTTCGAGCATGGCGATATCAGCCTGCTGGCCCGCGATGAGGTGGTCGAAGAGAAATTCGGCCAGAATTACCAGAACATCCGCAATCACGCAGACGATAGCTCGGCGCCGCGCATGGCCTATGCCGGGCCCGAGGAACGCACCGAGGGCCGCAGCGCCCTGGCGGCGGTGATGGGCTATATCGGCGCCCTCACCTTCGGCGGCGTCACCTTCTTCACCGGCGGCGCGGCGGCGGTCGCCCTGGCTGTCGGGGCCATCGGCGGCGGCGCCATGGCCGGGCTAGGCCTGGCGCTGGGCAAGGTGCTGGACAGCAAGATCGCCGACAACCTGCACAAGCAATTGGAACGCGGCGGCATCCTGGTCTGGGTGCGCCTGCGCGATGACACCGCGGCCGAACGCGCCGTGGCGGTTTTCAAGAAATACGGTGCCGAGGACATCCATGTCCATGATCTGCCCCAAGGCGTGGAAAGCGCCGCCGACGAGGTGCAGAACCAGACTCAGGGCAAGACCTGACCATTTGCATTTAAACCCCAAACGGAATGGGTATAATAGGCGGACACGACCTCCGGCATAGTAGGAATCAGGAGATGACGACGTCGCGCCCCTTTAGCCAAGCGCTCGATTGCCTGCGGACGGTAGGGCTGCGCCCGACGCGCCAGCGTCTGGGCCTCGCCCGTCTGCTTTTCGACGGGCGCGACCGGCATCTGACGGCGGAACAGCTGCATAGCGAGGCCCTGAACGCCGACCTGCGGGTGTCGCTGGCCACCGTCTACAATGCGCTGCACCAATTCACGGAAGTCGGGCTGCTGCGGGAAATCGTGGTCGAACCCGGCCGCTCCTATTTCGACACCAATACCAGCGACCACCATCACTTCTTCTACCAGGATTCCGGCCGCCTGGAGGACATCCCCGGCGACCAAGTCCAGGTCGCCAGGCTGCCCGATGCTCCGCCCGGCACCACCATCGCCAGCGTCGAAGTGATCGTCCGCTTGGCGGGATAAATCACAGACTCGCTATATCCAAGCGCGTTGCTGTCCGGGTTCACAAGCTGCCAGCAAGGTCGGTAACGCCCGTAATAGATCGTCACCCCCGCGAAAGCGGGGGCCCATGCCGGGGCTGATGAAGCCGTAAACCGCCTGATAGAAAGGGCGGTTGCATGGACTTCCGCTTGCGCGGAAGCGACGAGAAAAAAGGCTTCGTCAGTACTCTGCTGAAATGGGAGGGCTCGGCGCCAAACCCCTAAGCCTTTGTGTCTTGGTGGCTCCCTGCGGCATGAAGGAAGCATCAAGACACCAGGGGACCAGTTACCCGCCTAGTCGACCTTGTAGCCCATGCGGAAGCCGCCCCAGTGGCGTCCCTTGACCATGATCGGCGCGGACAGGTCTTTCATCAGCACGAAACTTCCCCCCATGTCGCGCCTGTAGGTCTTCAGCGAGAAGGGCTTGCGGTTGCGCGCGGCGGCCAGCCCCACCGGGTCGTTGAAGAGCCGCCGGTTGCGGCAATGGATGGCGTTCCAGACCGGGTCCTTGCCCTGCGGCTGCGAGGATTTCTTGTTGTGGGTCGGCAGGAAGCCGTTGCGGTCGACGGCGGCGCAGAACTGGATCTTCGGATTCTCCGCCAGCAGGGCCTCCTGGATTTCGGGCAGGGTCCTGTCGGTGAAGGCGACGAAGCGGGTCATGTGCTGCACCGGGTTGGTCCCGGCGATGGGCCGGTAATTCTCGTCGAACAGGTCTTCCAGGCTGATCTGCCCCTGGTCGACGGCCTGCTCGAACAAGGCCGAGATACGCCGGGCCGTCTCCTGGGCGGCACGGATGAAGGGGCTGTCGGCCGTCTCGAAGCCGTTCTCCACCACCAGTTCGATCAAGGTTTCGCTCAGGGCCAGCAATTCCGCCGTGCGTTCATTGGCCTGGGAGAGAGACTTGCTTTCGCGTTCCATCTCCTCGCTCAGCAGCGAAACCGAAGTAGCGACGGTGCTGCACTGGTCAAGATTGGCCTGCGAGGCGGCGGCGATCTGGTGGACGCGCTGGTCCACCATCCCGAACTGGGTGTGCAATTCATCGATGGTCTGGGCCAGCGTGCTGGTGGATTCCTGCACGCGTCCAGCGACTTCGATGCTGCTGGCGCTTTCATTGCCCAGGCTCTCGATCAGCCGGGACAATTCGGTCACGGTCTCCTCGATATGCGAGGTGGCGTTGCTGGTCTGCTGGGACAGGGCCTTGACCTCGTTGGCCACCACGCCGAACCCCTTGCCGGCCTCGCCCGCACGGGCCGCCTCGATGGTGGCGTTGAGCGCCAACAGGCGGGTCTGGCGGGCGATTACCTCGATCTCCTGGCTGACCCGCGAGACGCGCTGCAGGGCCTGGCCCAGGCCGAGCAGCTTTTCCTCGATGCGCTGGACCGAATTCACCAGCGAGGCGACGTCGCCAAGCGCGGCCTGCAGGACGGCATGGGATTGCAGGGTTTCGGCGGATACCGCCTGGCTGACCTCGCTGGCCGTCGCCGCGGCATTGCGGATATCGCCATTGGAGGCCGTCATGGTCTCGGCGGCATGGCGCAGATCCAGGCATTGACTGGAATGCCGCTGGACATTGACGGCGACGCCGTCGATGTCGGCTGCAACCTTGGCGAGATTCTCCCACAGGCTGCCGATGCGGCTTGCCATCGCCGCCGCGAAATCCCGGTGCCCCGGCATCTCCTCCAGGCTGTGCTCACGGCTTAGCAACGCAATGGTCATGAGCGCTCCTCCGTAATTATATGTTTTATTATTGCAAAGATTTGAACATATCTTCCTCAGGCTCCGCAAGGCATAGCACTTCCGGCATGTAAAACCATTAGTGGAGGATGGGTAAAAACGAAAAACGACCCGGCCCGAATCCCCGATGCGGCGGAGGAGGGAGGGCGTCATGACCCTGCCTTGATTTCAGGGCTTCTTTCCGCAGGGGCGGAACCGGCGGAAAAGGACGGGAAGCGCAGCCCCCGCATCCGCTTCCTGCAAACAGGGCCTTAGAAATCTAGCCTTTTTTCCGGTAATCTGGAAAAACACTCCGTCCCCGTCGCCGCGAAAGTGCGTCCATGTCAGTCAAGCCAATGCGGGTAGGCTTCTTCGTCACCTGTCTCGTCGATCTGTTCCGTCCCACCGTCGGTTTCGCCGCCATCAAATTGCTGGAAGACGCCGGTTGCGTCATCGACGTGCCGGAAGGCCAGACCTGCTGCGGCCAGCCGGCCTATAATTCCGGCGACCGCGAGGATGCCCGCGCCCTGGCGCTCCGGGTCATGGACCTGTTCGCCCATCACGACGCCGTGGTGGTGCCCTCGGGCTCCTGCGCCGGGATGATCCGCCACCACTATCCCAGCCTGTTCGAGGACGACCCGAACCTGGCCGGACGCGCCCGGCGCCTGGCCGACAAGACCTACGAACTGACCCAGTTCCTGGCGGATGTGCTGAAGATCGACCATCTGGCGGCCAGCCTGCCGACGGTGGCGGCCTACCACGATTCCTGCTCGTCCCTGCGCGAGATGAAGGTCCGGGAACAGCCGCGCAAGCTGCTCTCCCAGGTCAAGGGCCTGACCGTCAAGGACCTCGCCCAGCCCGAGGAATGCTGTGGCTTCGGCGGCACCTTCTGCGTCAAGTATCCCGACATCTCGGAAAAGATGGTGGACGCCAAGGTCGCCGATATCGAGGCCACCGGCGCCGAGATGGTGCTGGCGGGCGACATGGGCTGCCTGCTCAACATCGCCGGACGCCTGAAGCGCCAGGGCAAGGAGATCGAGGTCCGCCATGTCGCCGAGGTGCTGGCCGGCATGACCGGGGACGCGCCGGGAATCGGCGAGAAGGACGACTGACATGCAGCCCGATTGCCACAGCTTCGAATCCGCCTCCCGCACGGCCCTGGCCGACGACAGCTTGCAGGACTCGCTCGCCAAGGTGAAGGCGGGGTTCCGCATCAACCGCCTGAAGGCGATCGACAAGCTGCCGGAATTCGAGGACCTGCGCGATGCCGGGCGCGACCTCAAGAACCACACGCTGAAGAATCTCGACTTCTATCTTGAAGTCTTCGAGGACAAGGTGACCGCCCAGGGCGGCCATGTCCATTGGTGCCGCGATGCCGAGGAAGCGCGCCGCACCGTGCTGGAGATCTGCCGCAAGGCCGATGCGCGCACGGTGACCAAGGGCAAGAGCATGATCGCCGAGGAGATCGCGCTCAACGACTACCTCGAATCCCACGGCGTCGAACCGGTCGAGACCGATCTGGGCGAATACATCATCCAGCTCCGCCGCGACCCGCCCAGCCATATCATCGCCCCGGCCCTGCATCTCAACCGCGGGCATTTCGCCAAGGCCTTCCGCAAGAAGCACGAGGGCTATCCCGCCGACCGCATGCTGGACGAGCCGCGCCAGCTGCTCGACGAGGCGCGCGACGTGCTGCGCGGCCATTTCGTCGCCGCCGATGTGGGCATCACCGGGGCCAACATGCTGGTGGCCGAGACGGGATCGAGCATCATCGTTACCAACGAGGGCAACGGCGACCTGACCCAGACCCTGCCGCGCGTTCATATCGTGCTGGCGAGCATCGAGAAGGTGGTGCCGACGCTGGAAGACGCGGCGACCGTGATGCGCCTGCTGGCGCGTTCGGCCACCGGCCAGGAATTCTCGGCCTATACCACCGTCTCGACCGGCCCCCGCCGCCCCGAGGACCTGGACGGGCCGGAGGAATTCCATGTCGTGCTGCTGGACAACGGCCGCTCGGCCATGCTGGGCGGCGAGTTCCAGGACATGCTGCGCTGCATCCGCTGTGCCGCCTGCATCAACCATTGCCCGATCTATGGCGCGGTGGGCGGCCATGCCTATGGCTGGGTTTATTCCGGCCCCATGGGGTCGGTCCTGACCCCGGCCCTTGTGGGGCTGGAGGAAGCGCGCCACCTGCCCAATGCCTCGACCCTGTGCGGGCGCTGCGAGGCCGTCTGTCCCATGCGGATTCCGCTGCCCAAGATGCTGCGCCACTGGCGCGAGCGCGAGTTCGAGCGCCATCTGACGCCGGGCCGGGTGCGGGCGGGGCTGAAGCTGTGGGCCTTCCTGGCCAAGCGGCCCGCCTTGTACCGCCTGGCCAACGGCCTGGGCGCACGGCTGCTGGCGAAGCTGTCGCGCGGCACGGGCCGCCTGCCGCGCCTGCCTTTGGCCGGAGGCTGGACCAAGGCGCGCGACCTGCCCGCGCCCCAGGGCCGCAGCTTCCAAAGCCAATGGGCCGAACGCAAGCGGAGATAGGCTGTCGTGGCGCGACGTCCAGACCCCCAGCAGGACGAGAAGTTGCACAAGGCGCTGCGGCTGGCCCATGACGACCGGCGGCTGGCGCTCTATGTGGATTTCGACGCCCTCAACCGTCAGGGCTCGCTGGTCTACAATCCCTGGGAATACATCCTGCCGCTGCTGTTCCTGCTGCTGGGATCTCTGGCGCTGCTGCTGTCCATGGGCATGATCATCGGCCTCGTCGCCATGTTCCTGGCGGTGCTGGCGCATTTCTTCGTGATCAACCACCTGATCGCCTGGCGCCTGCGCCAGCGCACCATCGCCCTGGCCTTCGGCAGCGTCGAAGGCTGGAAGATGATGTGGGAAAGAGGCGGCATCGCCGTGGCCCTGGTCCACCAGCCGGGAATTTCCTGTCTCGCCCCGTCGGGGGATTGGCGCCGCTTCGCCCAAACCTATTTGCCGGATGCGGAGGAATATTCCCGGATGAATACGCCTCCACCGCAGCAGCCGCCCGCTCCACCGCCACAGATGGCCGATAGGCCGAAGGATGAAGGACAGACCAATGTCGAGCCGTGAGGAAATCCTGGGAGCAATCCGCCGCTCGCTGAAACGCGGCCCGCTGCCGGAACGCCGGGCCGACGAATTGCGGGCGCGCCTTGCCGAACCCCGCGCCAATGTCCTGCCCGCCCGCGCCTTGTCGCTGGGCCAGGAAGGGCGGGTCGCGCTGTTCGTCGAGATGGCCCAGGCGGCGGCGGCCAGCGTGGCGCGGGTCGACAGCCTCGATGAAGTCCCTGCCGAGGTGGCGCGCTATCTCGCCGGATTGAACGAACCGCCCCGGCTGGTGATCGCCCCGGCCCTGAAGGAGCTGGACTGGGAATCCTCGCCGCTGATGAGCGTGGAATTCCGTGCCGCCGATGCGGGCGACGGCGTTTCGGTCACGCCCGCCTTCGCGGGCATCGCCGAGACCGGCACGCTGGCCCTGCTGTCGGGGCCGGACAGCCCGACCACGCTGAACTTCCTGCCCGACACCCATATCGTGGTGCTGAAGGCCGAGGACATCACCGCCACCTATGAAGACGTCTGGGTCCGCCTGCGCCGCCTGGGGGAAGGCGGCCTGCCGCGTACGGTCAACCTCATCACCGGCCCGTCCCGTACCGGCGATATCGAATTGTCCATCCAATTGGGCGCCCATGGCCCGCGCCGTCTGCATCTGGTGCTGGTGGGCGCGACGGCCCCGTGACCGATCCCAACCGGCGCCGCCGGAGCCAACGCGGCCTCTCTCATGATGAAAAGGATCTGTGGCGGGCCCTGACCCGTGACGTGCAACCCCTGCCCGGACGGGAAGACCTGGCCGGGCCGGAGTCCGTCCCGCCGGAACCGGCCCCCATGCCCGCCGCCGTCAGGGCCACGCCCGCCCTTCCTCCGCCGCAGCCGCCCGCCCCGCGCCCGGCCTCCTCGCTGCCGGCCTTGCATCACGGCGCCACGCCCGGAGTCGACCGGCGGAATGCCGACCGCCTGAAGAAGGGCCGGATGGCGATCGACGGCCGCATCGACCTGCACGGCATGACCCAGGAGGCCGCTCATTCGGCCCTGATCGCCTTTCTCCATCGCTGCTATGAGGCCGACCGCCGCTGCGTGCTGGTCATCACCGGCAAGGGCCGCGATTCGGAAGGGCGCGGCATCGGCGTCCTGCGCGCCGCCGTGCCGCGCTGGCTCAACGAGGGCTCGCTGCGCCAGCGCATCCTCGCCTTCAGCCATGCCCAGCCCCGCGACGGCGGCGAAGGCGCCCTTTACGTCCTGCTGAAACGGCGGCGGCAGTAGAGTATCTTCCCCCCTGCACGGATCTTCCAGCGGATAGGAAGCAGATGACGCCCTTTGGCCAGAAAATGCGGCAATTGCGCGAAGAACGGGGAATCACCCTCAAGGAAATGGCCGCCGACCTGCATCTGTCCTCGGCCTATCTTTCGGCCCTGGAACACGGCAATCGCGGCCGCCCCAGCCCGGGGCTGGTCATGCAGATCTGCGGCTATTTCGGCATCATCTGGGATGACGTCGAGGACCTGAAGCGGCTGGCGGCCCTGTCCCATCCCAAGGTCACGCTCGACACTTCCGGCCTGTCCCCCACCGCCACCGAGCTGGCGAACCGCCTGAGCGAACGCATCCGCGAACTGCCCGAGGAGGTGCTGGAACGGATGCTGGAGATGGTGCGGGACGAGTGACGCCCGCACCCTGCCTACAAAAGCGGCGACGCCTGCCCGGTAGCCAGAATCCGCCCAATTCGTGTGCAGGCAATCCTCCGTGATATTTCAGGGAAAATTGCGACTATCGGCCGTCGAGGCCGCGGCCAAGGCCGCGGAAAAACGTTCATAGCTCCCAATTTTCCGTCATCCCCGCGAAAGCAGGGATCCAAGTTGGGGCAATGCTGAGGACTCGCAGCAAGATATTGAGTGGCGGATGCAGGAATTCCCGCTTTCGCGGGAATGACGAGGGTTTCCCGGGCCCCAGCCTCCCTTTCCCGCGCGAAGGGGTGGCATGCTTATTGCTGGTAGAACGGTAAAAACACCTTCTAGCCCAAGGCTAGACTGCCGCGAGGCCCGAAATGTCCGCTCTCCTCCTCTCCTTCCTCTCGGTCTTTCTTCTCTGCATCGCCACCGCGACCCTGAGCGTGGCCTTTTGGCTGCTTTCCGCCGCGCGACGGCAGAAGGCGGACACCAGTCTCGCCGGGGATCAGGTACGGCTGGCCATCGCCTGCGGCCAGCTTGCCCATGAATTGCAGAAGGAACGCGGCCTCTCGACCGCCCATGCCGGGCGCTCCGGGAACGACGGGGACAAGACTCTCGACGACCAGCGCGCGGTGGTTTCCGCCGTCTCCACGGCCTTCCTGGCCGCCGCCGCCAGAAGCCTGGATCGCACCACCGCCCTGGCCGCCCCACTGGAACGCTGCCGCGACGCCCTGGAAACCCTGCCCGTCCTCCGGCAGAAGGTGGACGGCAAGGCCATCGCGCCGCCCGATGTGGTGGAAGCCTATTCCGCCGTGGTCGGCCAACTTCTGGACCTGGTCCGCCAGATCGTCCGCCGCACCGCGCGCGGCAAGGTCCCCACCCTGGGCCTTGCCTATATCAACCTGATCACCGGCAAGGAATATGCGGGCCAGGAGCGGGCGGTGATCAACGGCGCACTCAGCCGCCAGGTGCTGACCGACGCCGACCGCTCGCGCATGCGCGGCCTGTCCCAATCGCAGACATTGTATCTGGGCAGCTTCCGCGACCTCGCCGATGAAGAGATCGCCGCCAAGCTGCACGCCGCCGCCGCTTCCCCGGCCTTCCGGGAGGTCGAGGCGCTGCGGCAGACACTGTCCCGGGCCGATGCCGCGACCGCGCTGCCCAGTCCCGCAGACTGGTTCAAGGCCGCCACCGCCCGCATCGACGCCTTCAAGCAGCTCGAGGACGAGACGGCCCAGCGCCTGCTGGCGGCTAGCAACCGCCGCCAGGGTTCCGCCGCCCGCTCCTTCCGCCTGTCCGGCGCCCTGAGCAGCGCCGCAGCCCTTTGCCTGACTGTCATGACGGCAGTCTTTGTCCTGCACGGGAGTTGAGGACGATGATTTCGGTATGGCTGAATGCACCCGCCGCCGTGAAACTCGCCTGGGTCGTCGCCGCCAGCCTCACGGCCCAGCTTGTGGCGGGCGGAACCGGCTGGCTGGCGCTGCACGGCAGCCTCTCCCCCGAGATCCTGGCGGCGGCGGTGGCGGGCGGGGCATCCGTCATCCTGCTGGGCTTCCTGCTGCTTTACCGCAGCCTCGCCTGCCCGCTGGCCCGGACCGGCGCCGCCTTGCGCTGCCTGGCCGAGGCCGCGCCGCCGGACCTTCCCGACCTGGGCGACCGCCGCGACGAATTGGGCGACATGGCCGGTGCCCTCCGCCTGCTGGCCGAGCACCTGAAGAATGCCGAGCATCTACAAGCCGAACAGGACAGCCTGAAGCGGCAGGCCGAGGCCGAAAGGCGGGCCATGATCGACCGCCTGGGCGGCGAGTTCGAGGCCAAGCTGGGAGAAATGGTCGGCGAGGTGGCGGCCATGGCCGGGCGCATGCACGAAAGCGCCGAGACCATGACCACTTCCACCGCCCAGGCCGACGAACGAGTCGAAGCGGTGCTGGCCTCGACCGGCCATACCGCCGCCAGCGTCCAGGCCGTGGCCGCCGCCGCCGAGGAATTGTCGGCCTCGATCACCGAGATCGGCCGCCAGGTCCAGCGCTCGGCCACCATCGCCGCCGAAGCCGCCGGACAGGCCGAGGACTCACAAGGCCGGGTCGGCGAATTGTCCGAAGCCGCCGGGCGCATCTCCGCCGTGGCCCGAATGATCAACGACATCGCCAGCCAGACCAACCTGCTGGCGCTGAACGCCACCATCGAGGCCGCCCGCGCGGGCGAGGCCGGAAAAGGCTTCGCCGTCGTCGCCAACGAGGTCAAGACGCTGGCGACCCAGACCTCGCAGGCCACCGAGGAGATTTCCGCCCAGATCGACGCGGTGCAGCGGGCCACGGAACAGACGGTGGGCACCATCGCCACCATCGCCTCGGTGATCGCCGAACTGAACCAGATCGCCACCGCCATCGCCACCGCCGTGGAACAGCAAGGCGCCGCCACCGACGAGATCGCCCGCAACATCCAGGGCGCCGCCAGCGATACCGAACAGGCCGTCAGCCATGTCGAGCAGCTTTCCCGCGCCTCGGGCGAGACCCGTCAGGCCGCCGGCCAAGCCCTGGACATGGCCGGGCGTCTGGCGTCCCAGGCCGGGCGCCTGCGCGAACAGGTCTCCGCCTTCCTCAGCACCATCCGGGCCGCGTGAGTTGCCACATGGAGGCATGACCATATAAAGATATCTTTATGCGCTATTGCCGTTCCCCCGCGAGACTGGTAGAAGATGAGCTATCATCATGCCAAACCGATGTTTCGCAGGAGCCGAGCGCCCATGACCGCTTTTACCGATTACAAAGTGGCCGATATCTCCCTGGCCGATTGGGGCCGCAAGGAAATCGCCATCGCCGAAACCGAAATGCCCGGCCTGATGGCCCTGCGTGAAGAATACGGCAGCAAGAAGCCGCTGGCCGGCGCCCGCATCGTCGGCTGTCTGCACATGACCATCCAGACCGCCGTGCTGATCGAGACGCTGGTGGCGCTGGGCGCCTCGGTGCGCTGGTCGTCCTGCAACATCTTCTCGACCCAGGACCAGGCTGCCGCCGCCATCGCCGCCGCCGGCATCCCCGTCTTCGCCTGGAAGGGCGAGACCGAGGAGGAATTCTGGTGGTGCATCGAGCAGACCCTGCGCGGCCCTGACGGCTGGACGCCGAACATGATCCTGGACGATGGCGGCGACGTCACCCAGCTCATGCACGACAAATATCCGGAAATGCTGAAGGACGTGCGCGGCATCTCCGAGGAAACCACCACCGGCGTGCATCGCCTCTATGAAATGGCCAAGGCCGGCAAGCTGCTGGTGCCCGCCATCAACGTCAACGACTCGGTCACCAAGTCCAAGTTCGACAACCTGTATGGCTGCCGCGAAAGCCTGGTGGACGGCATCAAGCGCGCCACCGACGTGATGCTGGCCGGCAAGGTCGCCGTGGTCTGCGGCTATGGCGACGTGGGCAAGGGCTCGGCGGCCTCGCTGCGCGGCCAGGGCGCCCGCGTCATGATCACCGAGATCGACCCGATCTGCGCCCTGCAGGCCGCCATGGAAGGCTATCAGGTGGTGACCATGGACGAAGCCGCCCCGCTGGGCGACATCTTCGTCACCGCCACCGGCAATGTGGACGTCATCACCGTCGACCACATGCGCCAGATGAAGGACCGGGCCATCGTCTGCAATATCGGCCACTTCGACTCCGAAATTCAGATCGCGGGCCTGAAGAACTACAAGTGGCACAACGTCAAGCCGCAAGTCGATGAAGTCGAATTCCCCGACGGCAAGCGCCTGATCGTCCTGGCCGAAGGCCGCCTGGTCAATCTCGGCTGCGCCACCGGCCATCCCAGCTTCGTGATGTCCGCCAGCTTCACCAATCAGGTGCTGGCCCAGATCGAGCTGTGGAACCATGCCGACAAGTACGAGCGCAAGGTCTACGTCCTGCCCAAGCATCTGGACGAAAAGGTCGCCCGCCTGCATCTCGCCAAGGTCGGCGCCAAGCTGACCCAGCTCACCGAAAAGCAGGCGGACTATCTCGGCCTCAACGTCGCCGGTCCGTTCAAGCCGGAAGCCTATCGCTACTAAGCGAAAAGCGGCGTCCAAGGAAACGCCCCGGTCGCAAGGCCGGGGCGTTTTTCTGGGGCGGATATGACATTGACCCTCGGCCGGATTGTACATATATTTGTACATCTCAGCCAGGGAGGGCGTCATGGCCCATGTCAGCTATAGCGAATTCCGCCAAAGCCTCGCGTCCTACATGGATTCGGTCTGCGAATCGCGCAGGCCGCTCACCGTGACCCGCCAGAAGGGAAGCTCCGTCGTCGTGATGTCCGAGGAGGAATACGAGGGCATCATGGAGACCTTCCACCTGCTCAAGAGCCCGGCCAACGCCCAGCGCCTGCTGAAGGCGATCGATTCCCTTGATGCCGGTCAGGGTGTTGAACACGACCCCACCGAATGAAGCTCATCTGGGCGCCGGAAGCCTGGGAGGATTATCTCCACTGGCAGGCGAACGACCGCGATACCCTCAAGAAGATCAACGACCTGATCAAGGACGCGAAGCGCGATCCCTTCAAGGGTTTGGGCAAGCCCGAGCCCTTGAAGGAGAACCTGGCGGGCTGGTGGTCGCGGCGGATCACCGGCGAACACCGGCTGGTTTACCGCGTCTCGGGCTCCGGGGCCGGCAAGGCGCTCGAAATCGCCCAATGCCGCTATCATTATTAGCTCGCCTTTCCCCGCCTCCCTCTGCGCGTGCTTGAGTTTTTCGGCCTACCCCGTCAGTTTAGGCCCCGGTGTGAGATGAGGCAGGCGTAGTGATCGAGGATATCCTCCAGCAGGTTCGCGAATTCACCGATTGGGTGTTGGGTCCCGGCCTGCCGGTCCTGACGGCGGCGGGCACGGCGGTCGCGCTTTTGCTGCCGGTCCTGGGGCTGCAACGCTCGGAGAATCGCCGGCTGCGCACCGAACTGGAAAGCAGCATGACGGAGGCCGCGCGGCTGGACGAGATGCTGCTGGCGGCTCCGGACGGCTTCTTCTGCTGGTATCCCGACGGCACCGAGCGCTGCTCGCGCCGTCTGGCGGTGCTGCTGGAACTGATCAGCGGCCTCGATGCCGGCTGGGACGACATCCGCCAGAGCTTCGGCCTGACCGAAGCCGCCGAACTGGAACTGGCGGTGGCCGCCCTGCGCCAGGACGGGCGCGGCTTCGAGCTGGAGCTCCCCTTGCGCGACGGCATGCGCCGGGTCCTGGTCATCGGCATGCGCGCCGCCGATGCCGATGGCCGCGTGATGGCCGATACGCTGTGGATGCGCGACGTGACCGAGGGCAGCGCCGAATTCGACCGGCTGGCCGGCGAGCGCGAGGAACTGACCAGCGAACTGGCCCGATTGCAGGCCCTGCTCGACCTGCTGCCCGTGCCGGTCTGGATGCGCGACGGCGATCTGGCGCTGATCTATTGCAACGAAGCCTATGCCCGCGCCGTCGATGCCCCCTCGACCGAACTGGCCGTCGAGGAAGGCGCCGAACTGGCCGCCGGACCGGCCTTGCGCCAGGCCCGCGCCCTGGCCGCCCGCGCCCGCGCCGCCGCCTCGCCCCGCACGGAGAGTTTCCATCTGGTGCTGGACGGCGCCCGCCGCCTGATGGAACTGACCGAATCGCCCCTGCCCGAAACCATCGGCGGGGACGAGAAGCTGACCATCGGCTTCGCCCTTGACCGGACGCGGGAAGAGGACCTGAAGAGCGAACTGGACCGCCATGTCGCCGCCCAGGCCGAGGTGCTGGAACATCTGTCCTCGGCCATCGCCATCTTCGCCCCCGATACGCGCCTGTCCTTCTACAACACCGCCTTCTGCACCCTGTGGGGCCTGGACGACGACTGGCTGGACAGCCAGCCTCCTTACGGCGCCGTTCTGGATCAGCTGCGCGAGCGCCGCCGCCTGCCCGAGACGGCGGATTACCGCGGCTTCAAGGAAGAGGAACTGAAGCGCTTCACCTCGCTGATCGAACCGGTCGAGGATCTGCTGCACCTGCCCGACGAGCGCACCCTGCGCCGCATCATCTCGCCCCATCCCTTCGGCGGGCTGATCGTGACCTATGAGGACGTGACCGATTCCCTGGCGCTGGAGCGGTCCTTCAACACCTCGATCGCGGTGCAGCGCGAGACCCTGGACCATCTGCATGAAGGCGTGGCGCTGTTCGGTGGCGACGGGCGGCTGCGCCTGTCCAATCCCGCCTTCGGCCGCATCTGGGAAATCGCCCCGGACGACTTGGCAGGCGCGCCCCATCTGACGGACATCATCGACCGTCACCAGCGTTTCTTCCCGGCCAGCGCCTGGCCCGCCACCCGCGAGCGCTTCCTCCGCCTGTTCACCGAGCGCCAGCCCGCACGCGGGCGCCTCAACCGTGCCGACGGCACGATCCTCGACTATACCAGCGTTCCGCTGCCCGATGGTGCCGTGCTGATGAGCTGGCTCGACATCAGCGATTCCGCCCGCGTGGAACGGGCCTTGCGGGAACGCAACGACGCCCTCAGCGCCGCCGACCGGCTGAAATCGGAATTCATTGCCAATGTCAGCTGCGAAGTCCGCACGCCGCTGAACACCATCATCGGCTTCTCCGAAATCCTGAGCCACGAATATTTCGGCAGCCTCAACAAGCGCCAGGTGGAATATACGCGCGGCATCTCCGAAGCGGGCCATTCGCTGCTGTCGCTGATCAGCGATATCCTGGATCTGGCGACCATCGAGGCGGGCCAGATGTCGCTGACCCTGGACACCTTCGACGTCCACGCCATGCTGACATCGGTGCTGAACCTGACCCGCGAACGGGTGCGCGAGAAGAATATCTCGATGAATTTCGACTGCCCGCTGGATATCGGCTGGATGGTCGCCGACGAGCGCCGCATTAAGCAGGTGCTGTTCAACCTGATCAGCAACGCCGTCAAGTTCAACCGGCCCGGCGGCTATATCATCCTGGCGGCCCAGCGCGAGGGCGACCAGATCGTCATGACGGTGGCCGATAACGGCATGGGCATTCCGCAGGCCGAACAGGCCCGCGTCTTCTCCAGCTTCACCCGGGGGTCTGCGCCCGAAGCGCGCCAGCAGGGCGCCGGTCTGGGCCTTGCCCTGGTCAAGAGCTTCGTCGAGCTTCACGCCGGCAAGATCGAGCTCGTCTCGGTCCCCAACGAAGGCACCACGGTCACGCTGCGCCTGCCCGCCGGGCAGATGGAAGCGGCCGCGTCATAGGAGAGAAGAAGGGCCGGGAAGAACGGCCCCTCTCGTGAAACGACGCCTTAGAGTTTCGTGTCTTTAATGCGCATCACGGCCTGACGTCGTATCAGCCCTCGCTAGGCCCGCCCCATGCTTCGAGACGCCGCTTTGCGGCTCCTCAGCATGAGGCTAATCCTACAAACATATCAACATGTTAAACCTCATGCTGGAGACCTTTGCACGGAAGGCATGATTGTGATTCGATAGCGGCCTGTTCGATCAACAGGAGAGGCCGTCATGGCACGCAAGCGGATTGGTCAGTTAGGCTGGGCCG
>NZ_SBHN01000015.1:110280-130343 GCF_006980715.1 Telmatospirillum sp. J64-1 | reverse complement strand
GGCAGATTCCCACGCGTTACTCACCCGTGCGCCACTAAGGCCGAAGCCTTCGTTCGACTTGCATGTGTTAGGCATGCCGCCAGCGTTCGTTCTGAGCCAGGATCAAACTCTCAAGTTGATCTGCTGCCATAGACAGCAATCAAGAGCTCGCTTCCTGCACATATCTCAATAGAGCGTGTTTCTCTTTAAGATGCACAAGAAGCAAGACCATTTCCGGTCGCCGCCGCCTGCGCATCCCTTCCGTCTTCACTTGTCAAAGAACGTGGCGCTCAAAGCGCCCCTCCCGGAACCGGGAGCGCGGTTTCTAGGCCAACCGCCAAACCCTGTCAAACTCTTTCTTTTCGATCCGCAGAGCCGGTTTCCCGCCTCGCTTCTCGCCGCCTTCCGAACCGTGGGTCCGTCGAGCGGAGGAGGTTTATATGTCTTTCAGGCCGGGCCTGTCAACATTTTTTATTCAGGAATTTTCCCGAACCGCACCCGGCGGCAGGACCGTCGGGCAAGGCGGCGGTTTGTACGCAGCCTTGAGCGTTCTGTCAAATGGAATGTTCGGGCGATCCGGCAAGAGGCTTGGCTTGGCCGACCTTCCCCATCTTCCGGCTGCCCAGGAAAGGCAGGCTGCAGTAAGCTGCCGGCCATGACCGAAGCCAAACTGAAATCCAAATTGTGGATCCAAGCCGCCATCCGCCGCTGCGAGATCGAAGCCATCCCGGCCATGGTGGTGCGCCGGGGCGATGCCGATGCCGGGGCCATCCTGATCAAGCTCAACCGCCTGGACGGCACTTGCGAGGTGCTGTCCCAGGCCCGCGACGCCCAGGGCAATCTTGTCTGGATGCGCAGCACCGGGCCCGATCCCGTGCCCGAGGAAAAAGCCGATTCCTATATCGCCCGTCAGGTCACCTATGATTCCGACCTCTGGGTGCTGGAGGTCGAAGACCGTCAGGGCCGCCTGCCGTTTCTTGAGAAGATCATCTAGGAAAAGCTTGGGCTCTGCCCAAACCCGCAAAGGGCCTCGGCCCTTTGATCCCTTTAATTTCAGGAGATCCAAGAGGCGAGCCTCTTGACGGGAGCCCGAGGGCAGTGCCCTCGGTTCCGTCCCTTATGCCTGACGCGCGTCCACGATGCCCCGGCGCACGGCGCGGGTGCGGGTGAACAGGTCTTGCAGGGTATCGCCCTCGCCCCAGCGTATGGCGCGCTGCAAGGCGGTCAGATCCTCGCTGAAGCGCTGGAGCATTTCCAGCACCGCCTCGCGGTTGTTGAGGAAGATGTCCCGCCACATGACCGGGTCGGAAGCGGCGATGCGGGTGAAGTCACGGAAGCCGCTGGCGGAGAACTTGATCACCTCCTGCTGCAGCGATTCCTCCAGCCCGGTCGCCGTGCCGACGATGGTATAGGCGATGAGATGGGGCAGATGCGAGGTGATGGCCAGCACCTTGTCGTGATGATGCGGGTCCATGATCTCGACCATGCTGCCGACCCGGCGCCACATCTCGGCGACCTTCTCGACGGCTTCTTCATTGGTGCCGGTGGGCGGCGTGATGATGCACCAGCGCCCCTGGAACAGTTCCGCGAAACCGGCTTCGGGGCCGGAATGCTCGGTACCGGCGATGGGATGGCCGGGAACGAAGAAGACGCCGTCGGGGATCACCGGCCCGAGGTCGCGGATCACCGCCTGCTTGACCGATCCCACATCCGAGACGATGGCGCCCGGCTTGAGATGCGGCGCCAGGGCCGGGCCGAGATCGGCGCAAGCGCCGATGGGCACGCAGACCATGACCAGGTCGGCATCCCGCACGGCCTCGCCCAGATCGGCGGGGGCCTCGTCCACCACGCCCAGTTCCAAGGCCTTGGCGCGGGCTTCCGCGCTGTGGTCGTAGGTGGCCAGCCTGCCCGCCAGCCCTTCCTGGCGCAGGGCGCGGGCCAGGGAAGAACCGATCAGACCGATGCCGATGAACGCAACCTTGTCGAACAGGACTCCGTCACTCATGACTGTTCCATGAATTCGGTCAGCGCCTCGACCACCAGCTTCAGTTCGTCGTCGCGGCCGATGGTGATGCGCAGGGAATCGGGCAGGCCGTAGCCGGCCATGGCCCGGACGATGATGCCGCGCTTGCGCAGGAAGGCATCGGCGGCCTGGGCATCCTTGCCCCCGGCGGGGAAGCGCACCAGCAGGAAATTGGCAACGCTGGGCACCGCTTCCAGCCCCAGGGCGGTGAGCTGCTCGGCCAGCCAGGGCAGCCAGACATCGTTATGGGCACGGCACAGATCGGCGAAGGCGGTATCGCGGAGGGCGGCGACACCGGCGGCCTGGGCCGGGGCCGGAACGTTGAAGGGATTGCGCACCCGCTGCAGCACGTCGGCCACATTGGCCGGACAATAGGCCCAGCCCAGACGCAGCCCGCCCAGGGCATACATCTTCGAGAAGGTGCGGGTCATGACGGTATTGTCGGTGGACTCCACCAGTTCCTCGCCCGCCGAGTAATCATTGCGGCCGACGAATTCCGCATAGGCCGCGTCGATGACCAGCAGCACATGGGACGGCAGGCCGTCGCGCAGGCGCTTCATCTCCTCGGCCGAGATATAGGTGCCGGTGGGATTGTTCGGGTTTGCGACGAAGACGATCTTCGTGCGCTCGGTCACCGCCGCCAGCAGGTTGTCGACACTGGTGCGCAGTTCCACCTCGGGCGCGGTCACGGGGGTCGCCCCGACGGCCTTGGCGGAGATGGGATACATCAGGAAGCCGTACTGGCTGTAGAGCACTTCATCGCCCGGCCCCGCATAGGCCTTGCACAGCAACCCGATCAATTCGTCGGAACCGGCGCCGCAGACGATGCGGTCCGCATCCAGGCCGTAGCGCTCGGCGATCGCCCGGCGGAGTTCCGTGCAACCGCCGTCGGGATAGCGATGCAGCTCTCCGGCCAGGGCCTTGTAGGCCTCCATGGCACGCGGGCTGGGACCCAGCGCGCCTTCGTTGGAAGACAGCTTGATGATGCGCTGGGCATCAGCCAGCTTCGATTCGCCGCCCACATAGGGCGAAATGTCCATGATACCGGGGCGAGCGATGGGTGCGGTCATGTCTGTCTGTCCTGAGACGAAGTCGAAGGCACGGAATGGAAAAGCCTAGGGCGCCAGTTCTTCCGGCGACAGCGGCACCGGATAGCCGCCCAGCACGACGGCATGCAGCACCGGATCGGCCTTTTCCACCATCCGCAGGATACGGCGGTCGTCCGGGGCGACATAGCCCTCGAACTCGACCAGATGGGTCCAGCGATCCTCGCTGTGCATGCCGCCGGAAAACTCGCGCGGCTCCAGCCCCGAGGCCAGCAGCGTCGTCTTCAGGCGGGCGCGGCTGATATCGGGAAGCGTTTCGAAGGCCAGCCAGGAACGGTCGTTGCCGGTCGCATCCTGCGGCAGGCGGGCGATCACCAGCGCCTCCAGGCCCTCGGCACTGTCGGCGCGGGGACCGGTGAAGGGCAGACGGCCGATGATCCGCGGCACGTCAGCGCCCTGCCCCATCATGCCCTGCCACCACGGCTCGCCTTCGAGGGTCGGCACCGGCACGACCCCCACGGTGGCCTCGCCATCGGCCACGGCGCGCACCACTTGGCCGGCGGTGCGATAGGAGGTCAGGGCGCTATGGCTGCCATAATGGCCGCGCGCCAGATCGATGAACCCGGCGCCGCGTTCGGGCATGTAGACGGCCACGCCGAAGGGGCCTTGCAGGCTGACCAGCGCGCTCATCATCTCGCGCCACATGCGCACCAGCACGGCCTTGGGGAACGGCCCCTGGTGGCGGGCGACCAGACGGCGCAGGATCTCGGCCTCACGACCGGGACGCAGATAGACCGCCGCATCCCCCTTGGCCTCGCCGATGCGGCGCACGACGTCGCAGCGATGCATCAGCAGGTCATGGAGCGAATCGTCGATGCGGTCGATTTCACGCCGCAGGTCGTCAAGCGAAGGGTCGTCTGCCATTTCTCGAAAGGTAGCTGCAAAAAGGAGCGCATAGTAGTAGTCTCACGACGCTACGAAATCAAAGAAAACGTTGACACTGTGCCGACCGCGCCCTAGCTAGTCGGTCTCGTTTTTCCCGGAGTTCCTGCCAAATTATGACCGTTTCTCCCCAATCCGGCGCCTTCGATGCCGACGCCCCGGTCGGGCAGTCGGTGGTTTTAGGGACCGACAGGCCCCTGCGTCTGGATTCCGGGATCGAATTCGGGCCGTTCACGGTCGCCTACCGGACCTATGGCAAGCTGAATGCCGAGAAATCGAACGCCATCCTGATCTGCCATGCGCTGACCGGCGACCATTACGTCGCCGACCGCAACCCCGTCTCGGGCAAGCCGGGCTGGTGGAACGATCTCGTCGGCCCCGGCAAGATCCTGGATACCGACCGCTACTATCTGATCTGCTCGAACGTCCTGGGCGGCTGCATGGGGACGTCGGGCCCCAAGGACATCAATCCCGAAACCGGCAAGCCCTGGGGCCTGTCCTTCCCGGTCATCACCATCGGCGACATGGTGCAGGCCCAGGCCCGGCTGCTGGAATATCTCGGCGTGCCGGACCTGTTCTGCGTCATCGGCGGCTCGATGGGCGGAATGCAGGTGCTGAAATGGGCGACCGCCTACCCGGACAAGGTGTTCTCGGCCATTCCGATCGCCACCGCCGCCCGCCATTCAGCGCAGAACATCGCCTTCCATGAAGTCGGCCGCCAGGCCATCATCGCCGATCCCGACTGGTGCGGCGGCGATTACCTGGCTCAAGGCAAGACCCCCAGCCGCGGCCTGGCCGTGGCGCGCATGGCCGCGCATATCACCTATCTGTCCGAAGCGGCGATGCACCGGAAATTCGGGCGCAACCTGCAGAACCGCTCTTCCGTGACCTACGGCTTCGACGCGGATTTCCAGGTGGAATCCTATCTGCGCTATCAGGGGTCGAGCTTCGTCGACCGCTTCGACGCCAATTCCTATCTCTACATCACGCGGGCGATGGATTATTTCGACATTGCTGCCGAACATGACGGCGTATTGGCCAATGCCTTCCGCGACACCCGCACCCGCTTCTGCGTGATTTCCTTCACCAGCGACTGGCTGTTCCCCACTTCGGAAAGCCGGGCCATCGTCCATGCGCTGAATGCGGCAGCGGCCAATGTCAGCTTCGTCGAGGTGGAATCCGACAAGGGCCACGATGCCTTCCTGCTGGACGAGCCGGAATTCCACGGCGTGCTGGCCGGTTTCCTGGAAGGCGCGGCCGAGCATCGCGGCCTGGGGCGCGGCAAGGAATGAACGCCTGGCGTCAACCGCGCGGCGGCATCCGCATCGATCTTCAGGTCATCGCCGACATGGTCGAGCCGGGCTCGCGCGTGCTCGATGTCGGCTGCGGCGAAGGCATCCTGCTCGACTATCTGAACCAGTTCAAGAATGTGGACGGGCGCGGCATCGAACTCAGCATGGAGGGCGTGCGCGCCGCCGTGCGCAACGGCCTGTCCGTGATCCAGGGCGATGCCGATACGGATTTGAAGGATTATCCTTCGGGCGCCTTCGATTACGTGATCCTCAGCCAGACCCTTCAGGCCACCCGCCAGCCCCGGGTGATCCTGGAACAGATGCTGCGCATCGGCCGGCGAGCCATCGTCTCCTTCCCTAATTTCGGCCATTGGAAAGCGCGCCTGCAATTGCTGGTGCATGGCCGCATGCCGGTGACGGAGACCATGGGTTATCAGTGGTACGACACGCCCAATATCCATTTCTGCACCATCGCCGACTTCACCGCCCTTTGCGACGAATTGGGGCTGAAGATCGAGCGCGGCATCGCCCTCGATTCGCAAGGGCGTATCCGCAAGCAGAATGCAGGCTCGCCCCAGGGCAACCTGCTGGCCGAACAGGCCGTCTTCCTGCTGTCGCGGACGTAACGGGGGCGCCCGCCCCTCCCCTCTTTCGATTCCGGACATGAAAAAAGCCAAGGACCTTCCGGTCCTTGGCTCAACATGCTGACCAAGCCTCTTTTCCCTCGTCACTCCTGCGAAAGCGGCAATAACGCTCGACACCAGGCCCTAAAGCCTTGCTGTCTTTGTATCTTGGTGGCCCCCTGCGGCATGAAGAAACCACCACGACACCAAGAAGCGGAGTCCGATAGGGTCGGCCGTCTTCAGCTCGTCGGCAGGGCGTCGAGGCGCCGGTCCAGGTCGGCGCGGGCCGGGGAATTTTCCGGCAGGATCTCACGCAGGGACAGCCACAGGCGGCGGGCTTCGGCGGGCCGTCCGGCCTGGGCCTCGGCGAGGCCGATGAAGAACAGCGCTTCCGGATTGCCGGGCTCCAGCGCCTGAACCTCGCGCAGCACCGTCACCACGGCCTCGGGCAGCTCGCCCTCGCCGGTCCACTGGTTCAAGGCGATCTCGGCATAGGCCAGGCGCGGCTCCACCGCTTGCGGATCGAGCGCCATGGCCTTGCCATAGGCGTCGAGCGCGGCTTCCTCGCGGCCGAGCACGCCATAGGACTGGCCCAGGCGCATCCAGCCCTCGAAATCGCCGGGTTCCTGTTCCAGGCGGGCGGCAAGGCCGGCGACCATGTTCTCGACCATTTCGGTCTGCTGGCTGGACATGCCGGCCAGGGCGCCGGAGGTCTCGCTGCTCACGGCGGGCGGAGCCGGGGGAACGGTTTCAGGGTCGATGCCCAACTCGGCGGCGGCCAGCTGAATCTGGCTGCGCAGCATGGGCACCCAAGGCGCGTCGGGACGGGAATCCTTTTCCAGGTCGCGCCAGATCGACAGCGCGGCCAGCAGGTCCTCGGCCTGGGCGCGGGCGACGCCCAGATAGAAGCGCGAGCGCGGCTCGCCGGGCTGGGCCACCAGGGCCGCCTCGAAGGCGCGCACGGCATCGGGCGTCACCGAACCGTGATTGGACATGGCGATGGCTTCCCCCAGCGAGGCCAGGGTCTCGGCATCCTGATAGCCATGCAGCACCGCTTCGCGCAGGGCATCGGCGGCTTCGGCATATTTGCCCAGGGCGCGGTAGGAACGCCCCAGCATCGCCCAGCCTTCGGCATTATCCGGCTGTTCGGCCATGCGCTCGGCCAGGCGCTCGACCAGGGCCATCATCTCCTCGACCTGCTCGCGCGGCATGTCCAGGCGGGCCGCCAGGCGTTCGGCATAGGGCTGGCCGGGAAGCTGCGGGCTGCCCAGCGTGCCGTAGACCAGAGCGGCGCCAAGCGGGATCGCCACCACCACGGCCATCACCGTCCCCGCATGATTGCGGCGGCCGGTTCCGGCATTGGCGGCTTCCGCTTCGGCCCGCCCGGCAGCAGCCAGCATGCGCCGCTGGATCTCCAGCCGCGCCGAGGCCGCCTGTTCCGGTGAAATCAGGCTGCGTTCCAGGTCACGCTCGATCTCTTCAAGCTGGTCCTTGTAGACCGCCAGATCGTATTCCGCTTCGTTCGCAGCCTTGGAAGTGCTGCGCAGCAACGGAAGCAGCGTGAGGATGATCGCCGCCAGGGTCATGGCGGCCAGGATGATCCAGAGGGTCATGGGGCCTTGTCATTGTCCAGCAGGGCGGCCAGGCGGCGGCGCTCGGCATCGGTCAGGGGCTGCGGCTGTGCCTCGGGCAGGGCCTCCTCGGCACGGCTGCGGCGGTAGTAAAGGAATGCAGCCAGCAGGGCGATGAAGAAGAAAAACGGCGGCGCGAACCACAGCACATAGGTGCTGGCCTTGAAGGGCGGCTTGAGCAACACGTATTCGCCATAGCGGGCGACCACGAAATCGATCACTTCCTGATTGCTTTCCCCCTGCTGGATACGCTCGCGCACCAGCAGGCGCAGGTCGCGGGCCAGCGGCGCATCGCTGTCGTCGATGGATTCGTTCTGACAGACGAGGCAGCGCAGGTTCCGGCCGATATCGCGGGCGCGCTGTTCCTGCACCGGGTCGGGCAGGAACTCGTCGGGCTGCACCGCCGCGGCGGGGGCGGCGAAGGCCAGCATCAGGGCCAGAACCAGGGGAATGCGCAGGGCCATGGGCTTAGCTCACCGGCTTGGAAAGGTCGCGGATCATGGGCAGGATGGTGTTGTCCATGGTGTGGCGGTCGATGGGGCCGACATGCTTGTAGCGGATGATCCCCTGGGGATCGACGAGATAGGTCTCGGGCACGCCGTAGACCCCCCAATCGATGGCGACGCGGGTGGTCTCGTCATGGCCGATCCGCGCATAGGGATCGCCCAGGCGGCTCAACCAGGACAGGGAATCCTCCGGCTTGTCCTTGTAGCTGATGCCCACCAACTGCACCTCGTCGGCATGCTGGGCGGCCAGTTCCATGAACAGCGGGTGCTCGACCCGGCAGGGAATGCACCACGAGGCGAAGAAGTTCACCAGCGTCACCCGGCCCTGCATGTCGGCGGTGCGGAAGCCCGGCTTTTCGGGATTCAGCGGCGGCAGGTCGAAGTCCGGCGCCGGCTGCGAGATCAGCGGCGACGGAACCTCGGACGGGTCCATGAACAGGCCCTTGAAGAAGAATCCCGCGACCACCAGGAAGATCAGGACCGGCAGAAGATAGAGAATACGGCGCATCCCGGATCTTCCTTATGCTTCGGCGGTCTTGCCGCTGGCCACGGGCTTGGCCCGGGCCTTGGTCGGGGCGCCGACACGGTGACGCCGGTCGCTCAGCGAGATGCTGCCGCCGACCACCAGCAGGGCACAGCCCGCCCACAGCCACGGCACCAGCGGATTGTGGTAGATGCGGGTGACGTGGCCGCCCCGGCCGTCGGGCTCGCCGACCACGGCATAGAGGTCCGCATACCATAGCGTGCGGATGGCCGCCTCGGTGGTCGGGCGCGGCGGCTGGTTGTAGACTCGCCGCTCCGGCCGCAAGGTCGCCATGTGCTGGCCGTCGCGGGTGACGGTGAAGACGGCGCGCTCGGCGGTGAAGTTGGGGCCGCGCACTTCCTTGACCTGATCCAGGCGGTAGTCGTAGCCGGCCACGGTGACCGTCTCGCCCACCTGCTGGACCTGGATGCTTTCGGTCACCCAGGCGGTCGAGCCGATCATGCCGGCCATGGCCAGGGCCAAGCCGAAATGGCTGATTGTCATGCCATAGGCGGCGCGCGGCAGGTTGCGGGCGCGGCGCAGAGTCTCTCCCATGCTGGCGCGGAACAGCTTGATGCGCTCGGCATATTCGATCAGCGTCGCAAGGGCCAGGAAAGCCGCCAAGGCCATGGTCGGCGGCGCCCACCACGGGCTCTGCTCGGGAGCCAGCAGCCACATGCCCAGCAGCGTCACGCCGCTGGCGGCGATGGCGATCCGCAGACGCCGCATCGTGCCCGGCAGATCGCCGCGCTTCCAGGCCAGCAGCGGCCCGATGCCCATGGCGACGACCATCGGCAGCATCAGCGGCACGAAGGTGGCGTTGAAGAAGGGCGGGCCGACGGAAATCTTGCCCAGGTTCAGCGCATCGGCGAACAGCGGATAGAGCGTGCCCAGCAGCACCGTTCCGGTCCCGGCGGCCAGCAGCACGTTATTGAGCAGCAGCGAGCCTTCGCGCGAGACCGGCGAGAAGATGCCGCCGGCCTTCAGCACCGGCGCGCGCAGGGCATAGAGCAGCAGCGAACCGCCGGTGACGACCACCAGCAGGGCCAGGATGAAGACGCCGCGCTGCGGATCGGTGGCGAAGGCATGGACCGAGGTCAGCACGCCCGAGCGCACCAGGAAGGTGCCCAGCAGGCTGAGCGAGAAGGTCAGGATCGCCAGCAGGATGGTCCAGCTCTTCAGCGCGTCGCGCTTTTCCACCACGATGGCGGAATGCAGCAGGGCGGTGCCCAGCAGCCAGGGCATGAAGGAGGCGTTCTCGACCGGGTCCCAATACCACCAGCCGCCCCAGCCCAGTTCGTAATAAGCCCACCAGCTGCCCAGGGCGATGCCCAGCGTCAGGCAGACCCAGGCGGCGAGCGTCCAGGGACGCACCCAGCGCGCCCAGGCGGCGTCCACCTTGCCTTCCAGCAGCGCCGCGATGGCGAAGGAGAAGGCGATGGAGAAGCCGACATAGCCGAAATAGAGGAAGGGTGGATGGAAGGCGAGGCCCGGGTCCTGCAGCAGCGGATTGAGGCCGCTGCCATTGGCCGGCGCCGGGTCCAGGCGCTCGAACGGATTCGAGGTGAACAGCACGAAGAGCAGGAAGCCCACCGTGATCATCGCCTGCACCGCCAGGACGCGGGCGCGCAGGCTGGGCGGCAGGTTGCGGCCGAACAGCGCCACCATCAGGCCGAACAGGCCGAGCGTGGTGATCCAGAACAGCAGCGAGCCCTCGTGGTTGCCCCAGACGCCGGACACCTTGTAAAGCATCGGCTTGTCGGTATGAGAGTTCTGGGCAACGTTGAGGACGGAGAAGTCGCTGACCACGAAGGCATGGGTCAGTGCGGCGAAGGCCACCGCCACGCACAGGAACTGGACCAGGGCCGCCGGGCGGGCGACCTCCATCCAGGCGGCGTCGTTGCGATGCGCGCCGATCAGGGGCACCGTCGCCTGCACGATGGCGACGAACAGGGCGAGCACCAGGGCGTAATGGCCAATCTCGGGAATCATGCCGGGCGGGTCCTTACCGTCTGAATGTCTGTCACTGGTCCTCGGGCTTCCATTGGCCGGTCTTCTTCAGCGAATCGGCCACTTCCTTCGGCATGTAGTTCTCGTCATGCTTGGCCAGGACCGAGACGGCCTGGAACGTGCCGTCGGCCCCCAGGCGTCCTTCGGTGACCACGCCCTGCCCCTCGCGGAACAGGTCGGGCAGGATGCCGGTATAGGCGACGCTGACGGTATGCACGGTATCGGTGACGCGGAACCGGGTGGTCTGGCCCTCGCGCTCGACGCTGCCTTCCTCGACCAGGCCACCGAGACGGAAGCGGCGGTCTTCGGTGATGTGCTGGGTCTGCAGATCGCTGGGGCTGTAGAAATAGACCAGCTTGTCGCTCATGGCGGTGAGCACCAGCACGGCGGCCGCGCCCAAAGCCAGCATGCCCAATGTCACGAAGTAAAGGCGCCTCGTCTTGCGTGTCACTGTCCGGCCTCCGTCGTCTCTTCCGCCGCACGGGCTGCGGCACGGCGCGCGGCGCCACGGGGGCGGTTGCCCTCCAGCGCGCGCAACTGGGATTCATTGCTGCGCATTTCGCGCAGCGACAGCACGAGAAGGGCGACCATCACCACGGCGGTCAGGACATAGGACGGCCAGACGAAGCCGGCGTAGCCTCCCATCTCGAAGAATGCGGAAATCTGTTCCATGACGACCTCGATCAGGCGGCGGAGCGGGCGTGGCCGGCGGAGCGCACCTGGGCCATGCGGATGTTACGCAGCTTCTGGGCCGCGATCTCGGAGCGGATCCTCAGCAGAAGCACTGTCCCGAAGTAGGTAGTGAACGCCACCGCCATGAGCAACAGAGGTACCAGCATCGACGGATCGATGGCCGGCAGTCCCACGCGCGTCACGCTGGCGGGCTGGTGCAGGGTGTTCCACCAATCCACCGACCACTTGATCACCGGCACGTTGATGAAACCGGCCAGGGCCAGGATGGCCGCTGCCTTGGCGCCGCGCGTCGGATCGTCGAAGGCGTTCACCAGGGCCATGTGGCCGAGATAGAGGAACAGCAGGATCAGCATGCTGGTCAGGCGGGCGTCCCAGGCCCACCAGGTACCCCACATCGGCTTGCCCCACAAGGCGCCGGTGACCAGGCACAGGAAGGTGAAGGCCGCACCGATCGGCGCCGAGGCCTTGGCCGCCACATCCGCCAGCGGATGCTTCCAGATCAGCGCGACGGCGCTGGCGATCGCCATGTTGGTATAGACGAACAGCCCCATCCAGGCAGCCGGCACATGCACATACATGATGCGCACCGTTTCGCCCTGCTGGTAGTCGGCAGGCGAGGCGAACAAGGCGTAATAGAGGCCGATCGCCGTCAACAGCGCCGTCGCCCAGGCGAACCAGGGCAGAAGCACCGCCGAGAGGCGGAGGAAACGAGCGGGATTAGCGAAACGATGCATGGCCGTACTTCTTACAGTCCATTGAGCGACATGAGAAGATACCCCTACCCAGATTGTGGGCAGATACCCCTTATACCCCTACTGCCAAAGGCGAAGGCGACATAAACCTTCCGCGCCTCATTCCAAAGCCTGCCGCAGGGCGGCCGCGCCGGCCCAGGGACAGAGCGGCAGAGCCGCCAGCAGGATCCCAGCCAGGATCAGCAATTGCGGCTGCGGATCGAAGCCCTGTATCGCGGTGTCGATCGCCCCGACGGCAAAGATCAGCACCGGGATATAAAGTGGCAGGATCAACAGCGACAACAACACCCCGCCCCGCCGCGCACCCAGGACCAGCGCCGCGCCGATGGCGCCGATCAGGCTCAGCGTCGGCGTGCCCAGCGCCATGGCCGCCAGCAAGGTGGCGAAGCCCGCCGGCTCCATGTGCAGCAGCACCGCCAGCAAAGGCGAGGCGATCAGCAGCGGCAGGCCGGTGGTCAGCCAGTGGGCGACGATCTTGGCCGTCACCACCACTTCCAGCGGGGTCGGTGTCAGGGCGAGCAGTTCCAGGCTTCCATCCTCGTAATCTGCCTGGAACAGGCGGTCGAGCGACAGCATCGAGGCCAGCAAGGCCGTAACCATCAAGATGCCGGCGGCCACCCGTTCCAGAATATTCGCTTCCGGGCCGATCCCGAAGGGGAACAAAACCACGGTTAGTACGAAGAAGGTTACCACCATGATGCTGTCGCTACCTTGACGTAGCGCAAGCCGCAGGTCGCGACGGACGATTTCTGTAAATCGCATCACTGCCCCGCCCCCATCTCGTCCAGATCGGCGAACAGCCCCGCCGCCAGCGTCTCGGCGTCCGGGGTGAAATCGTCGAGATTCATGATCTTCGCCCCGGGCATGGCGATCTCGGCATGGGTCGAGACCACCGCCATGCCGCCTTGCGCGCGATGCGCGGCGATGGCCGCCTCGAGCCGCGCCACCGAGGCCCGGTCCAGCGCCACCGAGGGTTCGTCCAGCAGCCACACCTGGGCCGGCGCGGCGATCAGCCGGGCCAGGTTGAGCCGCCGCTTCTGCCCGGCCGAGAGCATCCGCCCCGGCACATCGGCCAGATGGATCAGGTCGAAGGCCTCAAGCGCCGCGTCCAGATGGCCCTCCGCCCCCTTGGGGTCGTGCAGCCTCGCCCAGAAACGCAGATTCTCGGCCACCGTCAAAACCGGCTTCACGGCATCGTGATGGCCGACATAATGGATGCGCCCGGCATGGCTTTCGGGGTCCTCGCGCACGGAGTGTCCGTTCCAGGACAGCATCCCCGACATCGGGCGCAGCAATCCCGCCATGACCCGAAGCAGGCTCGACTTGCCGCTGCCGTTGGGTCCCAGCAGGATCAGCGCCTCGCCCGCCGACACCGAGAAATCCAGCCCGGCGAAGACGATACGCTCGCCACGCAGGCACACCAGGCCATGACCCGAGAAGGTTGTAGAGGGAAAGTCTTTCATCGCCGGCACAATAACAGGAATCTCACTACCGGCCATAAGGGATATGTCGATAGGAAAGCAAGTTTCCTTCGATTTTCATCTTCGCGGAAAATGGGAAATCACCCAAAGGGGCGTCTTTGGGAAGGGGGGCGGCCGGCCCCGCAAGGGGGGAACGGGCCGGCCGCCAGGACTTCAGCATGAGCCTGGGCAGATCCAGGGCTACAGCCATGTGAGGAGGGGGGAACCTCACAAACGCGATCAAAGCAGTGGATTGTGGCGTAAATATGCTCAGTCTGCGGTTGGATCTTGAAAGATGCGCCTACGACAACTTCCTTCCTAGTCAGACAGGGCGAAAGTCTGCCCGAAGCGGAGGGTGGGTATTACCCTATCCGTACGGATGGGGTCACTGGACAGAAGAGTGAAGATGTGCTGTAAGCAGAAAGCGAAATAGGCGCATCCCGTTCCCGCAGCGGCATGGTTGGCCCACTTGTAGAGCACTCCGGCATAAGCGGAAACGCGATCAGCCGATGGGGCCTGCAAGCCCCGATGACACGGAAACGTGAGGGTTTGTTTCAGCCCCGCTGAACTCCCCTCAGCAGCGGAGGAATGACTGATGTCCGTCGTTGGCCATGACAGCCTCAAGACGCGCCGCACCCTGACCGTAGGGGGCAAAAGCTATGACTATTTCAGCATTCAGGCCGCACAGGAGGCTGGCTTGGGCGATGTGTCCCGGCTGCCCTTCTCGCTCAAGGTCCTGCTCGAGAACCTGTTGCGCTATGAAGACGGCCGCAGCGTCACCGTCGACGACCTCAAGGCCGTGGCGGCCTGGATCAAGGACCGCTACTCGGACCGTGAGATCGCCTATCGCCCGGCCCGCGTGCTGATGCAGGATTTCACCGGCGTCCCCGCCGTGGTCGACCTAGCGGCCATGCGCGACGCGGTGGTCGCGCTCGGCGGCGATCCCGAACGCATCAACCCGCTTTCGCCGGTGGATCTGGTCATCGACCATTCGGTCATGGTGGATTTCTTCGGCACCGCCGATGCCTTGAAGAAGAACACCGACATGGAATTCCAGCGCAACGGCGAACGCTACGCCTTCCTGCGCTGGGGGCAGACGGGCTTCGACAATTTCCGCGTGGTGCCGCCGGGCACCGGCATCTGCCATCAGGTGAATGTCGAATATCTCGCCAAGGTGGTCTGGACCGGCAAGGACGGTGACAGGCTGGTCGCCTATCCCGACACGCTGGTCGGCACCGACAGCCACACCACCATGGTCAACGGCCTCGCCGTGCTGGGCTGGGGCGTGGGCGGCATCGAGGCCGAAGCGGCCATGCTGGGCCAGCCCATCTCGATGCTGCTGCCCGAAGTCATCGGCTTCAAGCTGACCGGCAAGATGAAGGAAGGCGTCACCGCCACCGACTTGGTGCTGACCGTTACCCAGATGCTGCGCAAGAAGGGCGTGGTCGGCAAATTCGTCGAATTCTACGGCCCCGGCGTCGAGGCGCTGCCCCTGGCCGACCGCGCCACCATCGGCAACATGGCGCCGGAATACGGCGCCACCTGCGGCTTCTTCCCCATCGATGCCGAAACCATCCGCTTCCTGAAATTCACCGGGCGCGACGACGACACCGTGGCCCTGGTCGAGGCCTATGCCAAGACGCAAGGCATGTGGCGCGACGCCGCCACCCCCGACCCGGTCTTCACCGACACGCTGGAACTGGACCTGTCCACCGTCGAACCCTCTCTGGCCGGGCCGAAGCGTCCGCAGGACCGCATCGCGCTGTCCAATGCCAAGCAGGGCTTCGCCGAGGTCCTGCCCGGCCTGACCAACGGCGATCCCTCCGCCAAGGTGAAGGTCGAGGGCATGGATCACGAACTGGGCCATGGCGACGTGGTGATCGCCGCCATCACCTCCTGCACCAATACCTCGAACCCCAATGTGCTGATGGCCGCCGGCCTGGTGGCGAAGAAGGCGGTGGAAAAGGGCCTGACCAGCAAGCCCTGGGTCAAGACCTCGCTGGCGCCGGGCTCGCTGGTGGTGACCGACTACCTGAAGGCGGCGGGCCTGCAGGACCCGCTGGACCAACTGGGCTTCACCACTGCCGGCTATGGCTGCACCACCTGTATCGGCAATTCCGGGCCGCTGGCCGAACCCATCGCCAAGGCGGTCGAGGACGGCGACCTGGTGGTCGCCTCGGTACTGTCGGGCAACCGCAATTTCGAAGGCCGCATCAATCCCCATGTGAAGGCCAATTACCTGGCCAGCCCGCCGCTGGTCGTGGCCTATGCCATCGCCGGCACCATGAACCTGGACCTGACCACCGAGCCCCTGGGCAAAGGCAAGGACGGCCAGCCGGTCTATCTCAAGGACATTTGGCCGACCAGCCGCGAGATCAGCGAGGCCATCGCCTCGGCCATCACGCCCGAGATGTACCGCACCCGCTATTCCGACGTCTTCACCGGCCCGAAGCAGTGGCAGGAGGTGAAGGTCGCCACCGGCAAGACCTATGCCTGGGACAGCAATTCCACCTATATCCAGAACCCGCCCTATTTCACCGGCATGTCCAAGCAGCCATCGCAGGGCTTCCAGGACATCAGCGGCGCGCGGCCTTTGGCCATCCTGGGCGATTCGGTGACCACCGACCACATCTCGCCCGCGGGCAACATCAAGAAGGCCTCGCCCGCCGGGCAATATCTGATCGAACACGGCGTCGGCGTGGCGGACTTCAACTCCTACGGCGCGCGGCGCGGCAATCATGAAGTCATGATGCGCGGCACCTTCGCCAATATCCGCCTGCGCAACGAGATGGCGCCGGGCACCGAAGGCGGCGTGACGCTCTACCAGCCCGACGGCGAGCAGATGTTCATCTACGACGCCTCGATGAAATACCAGCAGGCGGGCGTGCCTTTGGTCATCATCGCCGGGCAGGAATACGGCAGCGGCTCGTCCCGCGACTGGGCGGCCAAGGGCACGGCGCTGCTGGGCGTCAAGGCGGTGATCGCGGAAAGCTTCGAGCGCATCCACCGCTCCAACCTGGTGGGCTTCGGCGTCCTGCCGCTGCAATTCATGGAAGGCACCAGCCGCAAGACCTTGAACCTGGACGGCACCGAGATCTTCGACATCTCCGGCCTGTCCCAGGGCATCAAGCCGCGCCAGGAGGTCACCCTGCGCATCACCCGCAAGGACGGGTCGAACCAGACCGTCCCCCTCCTGTGCCGCATCGATACCCTGGACGAGGTGGAATATTACCGGCATGGCGGTATCCTGCATTACGTCCTGCGCAGCCTCGTCGCCTGATCCCGCCAGCAGATTTGCAACCTCCCCTGCCAACCTTGGCAGGGGAGCACAACCGTAATGCACTCTTCATGAAGACTATGGCATCCTCTCGGGGGTGGGCGCATTGGAGGCGGCAGCCATGACGACCAACCCGAAGCCGGCGCACCGCAAGAAGGCAGAGGGTCGAATTTCACGGAAGAAAACACACCGGAGCGCGGGACCGGGGGCCAAGATCGCCCGTTACGGGGCCTTGCTGGGGGCCATGCCGGACCTCCTGCTGGAAATTTCATCCCGCAACGAATACACCTCCATCCACGCCCAGGATGCCGGCTTCCTGACCCGGCCGCCGGAACAGGCGGTGGGCAAGAAGATCGAGGTCCTGTTCGAGGAAGGCACCTCCGTCCGGATCGCCGCCGCCGTCAAGGAGGCCCGCCGCAGCAGGACCATCCAGAGCGTGGAATACAAGCTGGAACCGCCGCACGGCCCCGGACGCTGGTTCGAGGGGCGGATCGTTCCCATGAAGCGCGGCAAGGTCCTGCTGATCATCCGCGACATCACCGACCGCCGCTGCGCCGAGGCCAATCTGCAGGCGGCCCTCGACGATGCCAAGCGCGCCAATGACGAGAAATCCCGCTTCCTCGCCGCCGCCAGCCACGATCTGCGCCAACCCTTGCAATCGGCCCAGCTTTTCCTCGACGTCCTGCGCCAGCGCCTGACCGGCGAGGAAGCCCTGCTGGCCGAGCGGGTGGGGCTGTCGCTGGGGGCGACGGCGGAACTGCTCAACGACCTGCTCGACATCTCCCGCCTGGAGGCCGGGGAAATCCGCCCCTGCCCCACCCGCTTCGACATCGCCGTCCTGCTGAACGACCTGGTGGTCGAGGCCCAGCCGGTGGCGGCGGAGAAATCCCTGCGGCTGCGCTGCTTCGCCCCGTCCCGCTTCATCCTGGCCGACCGGGTGCTGCTCAAGAACATGATCCGCAACCTGATCGGCAACGGCCTGCGCTATACCGATCGCGGCGGCGTTCTGGTGGCCGCGCGGTCCAGCTCCGGCGGCGGACTGGCGCTGGAGGTCTGGGATACCGGCCGGGGCATCCCGGCCAGCGAGCAGGCGCTGATCTTCGAGGACTTCTACCAGATCGGCAATCCCGAACGGGACCGCGCCAAGGGCACCGGCCTGGGCCTGTCGGTGGTGCGCCGCATCGCCGCCCTCTCCGGCTTTTCCATCTCGGTCAGTTCCGTCGCCGGACGCGGCTCGGTCTTTCGTATCCTGTTGCCGCCGGGGGCTCTCTTCGAGGAAGATAAGGGCACGACACCTTCGGAACCTGTCACCGCATTGCCTTAGGAGCCCCTGGACGTGAGCCTATCGTCGCGTTTGCGAGCCCTTCTTCTTCCCAGCTTTGCCGCCCTCTCCCTCGCCGCCTGCCAAGTCGCCCCCGGAACCGGACAACAAAGCTTCAACCTGCTGTCGCCCGCCCAGGAACAGCAGATGGGCGCGCAGGAACATCCCCGCCTGCTCGAAGCCTTCGGCGGCGTCTATGACGAGAACGGCATCCAGGAATATGTGACGGAGATCGGCTGGCGCCTGCTCCAGGTCTCGGAAACGCCCGACGCGCAATACACCTTCACCGTCCTCAACAGCGACATCGTCAACGCCATGGCCCTGCCGGGCGGCTATGTCTATGTCACGCGCGGCCTGCTGGCGCTGGCCGACAACGAGGCGGAACTGGCTGGCGTGCTGGCCCATGAGATCGGCCATGTCACCGGGCGGCATTCCGCCTCGCGCTACAGCCGGGGCATGGCGGCCAATCTCGGGGCGGCGGTCCTCGGCATCCTGGTCGGCAGCCAGGAACTGGGCCAAGTCGCCCAGACCGGCGCGGCGGCCTATCTGCAAAACTACAGCCGCGACCAGGAATTCGAGGCCGATGCCCTGGGGATCCGCTACATGTCGCTGGCCGGCTACGACGCCAGCGCCATGGCCAGCTTCCTCGACAAGCTGCGTCAGCAGGCCAGCCTGGAAGCCCGCATCGCCGGGCGCGATCCCTCCTCGGTGGACGAATTCAACTGGATGGCCAGCCATCCCCGCACCCTCGACCGCGTCCAGCGCGCCATGGAGGCGTCGCTTTCCGCCCCGCCGCAAGGAAGCTTGGCGCGCGACACCTATCTGGACCGCATCGACGGCCTGCTCTATGGCGACGACCCGTCCAAGGGCGTCGTGCGCGGCCGCCAGTTCCTGCATCCCGACCTGCGCCTCGCCTTCGATATGCCCCAGGGCTTCACCGTGCTCAATCAGGACGACGCTGTGATTGGACGCCATCCCTCGGGCGCGATGGCCGTCTTCGACGGCGGCCGCCTGCCCCAGGCCGGGGACATGACGACCTATCTGACCCAAAGCTGGGGCCGCAACAGCCGTCTGTCCCAGGTCGAGGCCATCGAGATCAATTCCCTGCCGGCGGCGACGGCTGTGACGCAGGTCGATACCCAGCGCGGCCGCATGGATGCCCGGCTGGTGGCGATCCGCTTCGACGCCGATACGGTCTATCGCTTCATGTTCATCACGCCGCCGAACCTGACCCAGCAGATGAGCCTGGACCTGCGCAAGACCACCTACAGCTTCCGCAAGCTCAGCGCCGCCGAAGCCGCCGCCATCCAGCCCTACCGCCTGCGCGTGGTACGGGTGCGGCCCGGGGACAGCGTCGAAAGCCTGGCCGCCCGCCTGCCCTATGACGACGGCTTCAACCTGGACCGCTTCCTGATGCTGAACAACCTGCAGCCGGGCCAGCCCCTGCGCGAGGGCCAGCGCGTCAAGATCATCTCCGACGGCAGGACCTGATCCGGAACCATCCGGCCCGGTACCGTGTTGACGCAGCGAAGCGCCGGACAGCACAGACCGGGAGGAGACAGCATGGACCAGCACCGCGAATTGCGCATCCGCGAGCGCGCCTACCAGATCTGGGAAAGCCAGGGACGCCCGGAAGGCCGCCACGACGACCATTGGGCGCAGGCGGCCGCCGAAATCGATGCCGAGCAGGGGAACGAGCGGCCCGCCGTGCATGAATATGACGAGCCCGCGCCCAAGACGAGCGGCAAGCGGAAGGTGCGCATCACCCGCTCCCGCGACGTTCCGGCCCAGATCAAGGAATCCCTGCCCGAGGCTCCCGGCGCCCAGGAAACCGTCTCCGAACCGGCCCCGCGCCGCCGGAGCACCAGGCGAACGTAAAAAAACGGGACCGGGGGAAAACCCCGGTCCCGTCAGACTTCCGACACCTCTTTTTCCTCGCCGCTCCCGCCGAAGCGGGAACCCATAGCGGCCCTGAAAGGCGACGG
>NZ_SBHN01000015.1:0-110270 GCF_006980715.1 Telmatospirillum sp. J64-1 | reverse complement strand
GGGAACCCATAGCGGCCCTGAAAGGCGACGGTATGGATGCCCGCCAGGGCGGGCATAACGCATGAAAGAAGGTATGGGCTACAGGTCGCGGAACTTGCGGCGGAGCTGGAAGTCTTCCGACAGCACGGCCTCTTCCAGGCGCTTCAGACGTTCCTCGGTGTCCTGGAGCTTGCCCTTGGCCTCGCGCAGGGCGGCCTGGGGGCCGAGATGGACGGCACGGCGCAAGGCCTCCTCCCGGGGCGAGCCGAATCCTTCCGGCGGACGGCGGCGCAGGAACGCCGCCAAAGCCAGATAGGCCAGCAGGCTGGGCAGGGTGAAGAAGACCAGACCCAGGAACCAGCCGAGGCGGGCCAGCCTGACGTCGATTCCCAGATATTCGGCCAGACCGGCGCAGACACCGGCGACCCAGCCGTCCTCGGGGCGGCGATAGAGGCGAAAGCGGAGATCGCTGGTCATGCGTCTTTCCTCCAGCCAGGGGCTTCCGCATCAAGGATGCGTTCCAGATTGGCCACACGCTCGCGCAGGCGGTCGGCGGTGCCCAGCAGTTCCGTCATGGTGCGCTCCTCCTCTGCCGACAGCGTGCGGATGGACCGCCAGCGGACGATGTAGTGGCCGATGAGGGCGATCGGCGCCACCACCGCAAGCGCCAGAAAGCCGAGGAAGAACACGACGAATTCCATGATCAGTCCCCGCTAGTGATGGAGCCGCCGCCCTTCACGCGGCTCTTCAGGCGAGCCAGTTCGTCCTCGACCGCCGCATCGGCTTCCAGTTCGACGAATTCTTCCTTCAGCGAACGGCGGCGGCCCAGGTCGAAGCTGTCCACCTTGCCTTCCAGTTCGTCCAGGCTGCGTTCCACCTGCTCGAAGCGGGCGAAGGCGTCGGTGATGCGGTCGTCATGGATATGGCCGCGCATCTTCAGCCGCGACGAGGCGACCGAATGACGGGTGGCCAGGGCCTTCTCGCGGGCCTTGGCATCGGCCAGCTTGGCCTGGAGCTGGGCTAGGTCCTCGCTCTGCTTCGCCAAGCTTTCCTCGATCTGGGCATGTTCCTGGGCCAGCGCCTCCAGGGTCTCGACGACGCGGGCCTTGGCCGACAGCGCGCCGCGGGCGAGGTCCTCGCGGTCCTTCTGCAGGGCCAGTTCGGCCTTGCGCTGCCATTCGTCGCGCTCGCCTTCGAGCTGCTTCATGCGGCGCTCGATCTCCTTCTTCTCGGCGATGAAGCGCACCGAGTTGGAGCGGACCTCGACCAGGGTGTCTTCCATCTCCTGGATGATCAGGCGGATGATCTTCTCGGGGTTCTTGGCCCGGTCGAGCATGGAATTGATGTTCGAGTTGATGATGTCGCTCAGGCGCGAAAAGATGCTCATGTCGGCTCTCTCTCCAGGGATCGGCAAAACTCTCGGCCTTCTTGATTGCAGGCAGCGTGCCAATTCCGAATCGCCCGGATTCCGCCGATTCTCCCTCTTGAGGAGTGGCGGTTTTCGTCATAATTTGGCGAAATGATCGATCTTGAAGCGGATTCCGACATCCCCGCCCCGCCGCCCTTGCTGGGTGAATCGCCCTCTTTCCTCGCCATGCTGGAACGGGTTTCGGCGCTGGCTCCGGTGCCCCGGCCGGTGGTGGTGATCGGCGAGCGCGGCACCGGCAAGGAATTGGTCGCCGCCCGGCTGCATTACCTTTCGCAACGCTGGGACAGCCCCTTCGTCAAGGTCAACTGTGCCGCCTTGAGCGAAAGCCTGCTGGATGCCGAGCTGTTCGGCCACGAAGCCGGGGCCTTCACCGGCGCCACCCGCCGCCGCGCCGGTCGTTTCGAGGCCGCCCATGGCGGCACGCTGTTCCTCGACGAGATCGGCACCATGGCACCCGCCGTGCAGGAAAAGGTGCTGCGGCTGGTCGAATACGGCGAGTTCGAGCGGCTGGGGTCGAGCATCACCCAGCGCGTCGACGTGCGCCTGATCTGCGCCACCAACGCCGATCTCCCGGCCATGGCGGCGGCGGGCGAATTCCGCGCCGACCTTCTCGACCGCCTGTCCTTCGCCGTCGTCACCCTGCCGCCCCTGCGCGAGCGCCCGGAGGACATCCTGCTGCTGGCCGAGCATTTCGCCCGCGCCATGACCCGCGAACTGGGCCGCCCCTATTTCGCCGGCTTCACTCCCGCCGCCCTGGACCAGCTTCTCGGCCATTCCTGGCCGGGCAATGTGCGGGAACTCAAGAACGTGGCCGAACGAGCCGTCGCCCTGAACGAGGAACCGGACGCCCCCGTTTCCTCCGTCCTCCTCGATCCCTTCGGCACCTCCCGTCCGGCACCTCCGGCGGCCAGCCCCCCGCCCCCGCCGGAGCCGGAAACAGCGGATTTCGACGCCGCCCTCGACCGCTTTGCCGGCGGCCTGCTGCGCCAAGCCCTGGAAAAGGCGCGCTTCAACCAGAAGGAAGCCGCCCAGCGCCTGGGCCTCGACTACCACCGCTTCCGCCGCCTGCTGCGCAAGCACGGCGTGACGTAAGAGGGAACAAGGCGGACGCCGCTCCGTTGACGGAAAAAGCATTCAACGGAGCGGCGCCATGTCCCTGACAGCCCTTGCCCTGAACTGCACCCTCAAGACCTCGGACAAATCCCCCTCTTCCACCGACCACATGCTGCGGCTGATGCTGGGGGATCTGGCGAAGTTCGGGGTGGAAAGCGCGGTCATCCGCGTGGCCGACTACAACATCAAGCCGGGCGTGTCCTCGGATGAAGGACCGGGCGACGACTGGCCCGAGATCCGCCGCCGGATCATGGAGGCCGATATCCTGGTCCTGGGCACGCCCATCTGGCTGGGCCAGCCGTCGAGCATCTGCAAGCGCGTGCTGGAGCGCATGGACGCCTTCCTGGGCGAAACCGACGACCAGGGGCGCATGCCCTCCTATCCGCGCGTCGCCCTGGTGGCCGTGGTCGGCAACGAGGACGGCGCCCATCACGTCTCGGCGGAACTCTTCCAGGCGCTGAACGATGTCGGCTTCACCATTCCCGCCAGCGCCGTCTGCTACTGGGTCGGCGAAGCCATGCAGGCCAAGGATTTCAAGGACCTGCCGCAGACGCCCGAAGCGATCGTCAGCACCTCGGCCATGGCCGCGCGCAACGCCGTCCATCTGGCGCGTTTTCTGAAGGAAAACCAATATCCGGGAGGGTGAGAGGACCCGCCTCGTGCGTCAACTCTGACGCACGAGGCGCGGACAGGGTTGGTCCGCCGCACCCTTCGAGACGGCCCTACGGGCCTCCTCAGGGTGAGGCTAATTCTTTATTTATATCAGCAAGGTATCCCTCATGCTGAGGAGCCGCGAAGCGGCGTCTCGAAGCATGCGACGATTCCTCACGCCTCGATGACCGTGCCCACGCTGCCGTCGGGGTCGAAGGCGGCGGCGACCAGAGGGCCGCCGAAGCCGCAACCGGCATCCAGCGTCGCGGAGACGGAGCCGAAAGCCGGGCCGGAATGGGCGCGGTCGAAGCCGCGCACGACACAGCCGAAGCCACTATAGGATTCGGCCAGTTCGACGAAGCCGCCACTGCCCCACCAGAAGGCGTCGCCCTGATCCTCGAGCGGGCGGCGCGGATCGATACCCGCGCTGACCAGAAGCAGGCGGCCGTCCTCGGTATAGGCGGCGTGGCGCAACACGCTCATCAGTTGGGTGTGGCCGTCATGCTGGCGCATGGACTGGCGCAGGCTGCTGGTCCAGCGGGTCAGCGGCAAAACGCCGTCGCGGATATAGGTGAAGCCTTCCCGCAGGCGTCCGCCATAGGCGTTGACGGTGGCCTCGATGCCGTTATCGGCCAGCCATTGCAGCACTTCCGATGGATTGGGAGCGAATTGAAGCTGAAGCAGCTTCTGCCACATCTCTTCCTGCTGGCCGCGCAGATAGACCAGCGAGGCACCGTCCTCGCAGGTGCGGGCCATGACAGCCCGGCGGAACAGCAGCAATTCCTCGACGGTTTCGCGCACGGCGGGGCCGTGGCCCAGGAAATTGCCCAAATAGACGATCTGGTCGCCCAGGGCCAATTCCCCGCTCAGCTTGTCATGCAGCGCACGCAGGCGGTCCACTTGCCCATGAATGGCGGCGACCGCCCAGACACGCGTATTTGCCCGCAATGATGCGAAAATGTTCTGGGTGGCCGTCATTATGGATGCGTGCGTTATTCCAAGAAGTGGCGTGGCGGCCCAGGATGAGCCGCCCCACATACCAGATTACGCAGCGAAGAGAAGCTTTTCCAGCTTTTGCGTTGCAGCATCGGCGTCGATCGACTCGACAGCCGCCAATTCGGCCGCCAGACGCTCCAGGGCAGCTTCGTAGATCTGCCTTTCGCTATAGGACTGGTCGGGCTGGTTGGCATTGCGGTGCAGGTCGCGCACCACTTCGGCGATGGCGATGGGGTCGCCGGAATTGATCTTGGCTTCGTATTCCTGGGCGCGGCGGCTCCACATGGTCCGCTTGACGCGGGCCCGGCCCTTCAGGGTGGACAGCGCCTGTTCCATGACGGAAGAGGAAGACAGGCGGCGCAGACCGGACTTGTGCGCCTTGCTGATCGGAACACGCAGCGTCATGCGATCACGATCAAAAGAAATGACGAACAGCTTTACTTCCATGCCCGCGATCTGCTGCTGTTCGATCGCGGTGACCTGGCCCACCCCATGGGTCGGATAGACCACGTAGTCACCGGCAGTAAAGGTAAGGTCGCTCGACATCTTATCACTCATCCTTCGAGAAAGAGAGGCTTTGGGCGCTCTGACCCGCCATACCGCCTATCGCGGCGTGGTGCAAACACGGGTTACGGCACCGTCTGTTGGAACGGGCCGATAGTGAACTTGTCTTGTCCCGTATGAATCGGGCCGCCTTATGCATGGCGGCTGCCGAAAGGTAAGTCCGCCGGACGCATTTCGGCGGACTGCTTCTTATAGCACGAGGCGTATGTGAAAGACAGGAGAAAAACAAGCACCCGGCTGGCTTTCCCTTCGGCGCGGAAGACTAATCCACGTGGTCAGGAAGCCGCCGGGTGCCGGAGACTCGCCAGGAAAGGCGCCGGGGAAACCGGCACCGGCCTCAGCTGCCGGGCTTCTCGCTCAGTAGCTTGGCCTTGTCGGGGCGGCCCTTCCATTCGTCGGCATCGGCCGGCGCGTCCTTGCGGCGGGTGATGTTCGGCCACTTCAGCGAATATTCCCGGTTCATCTCGGCCCATTTCTGGGCCAGTTCCTCGGAATCGGGCAGGATGGCCTCGGCCGGGCATTCAGGCTCGCAGACGCCGCAATCGATGCACTCGTCCGGATTGATGACGAGCATGTTCTCGCCTTCGTAGAAGCAATCGACCGGGCAGACCTCGACGCAGTCGGTATATTTGCACTTGATGCAGTTCTCGGTAACGATATAGGCCATGATGGTCTCCTGGGGGAAGATGCGTGGCGGCGTCAGCCCAGCGTGCCGTCGTTCAGGCCGAGACGGGCCATGGCGCGCTTGCGGGCCGCCCCGCTATCCTGGTCGGTCACGTAGATGAGGCCGCTGACGCGACGGGCCAGGTTGCTCTCGTAGTCGTGGAGCTGGCCGTCGGCATAGGCCACCTCCCACAGCATTTCAATGATCTCGATCCGCTGCTCGTAATCGAAATTGTCCTTGATGGTGCGCGTGAAGGGCAGAAGCTGGCTGGATTCCTGCATCGCCTCTATGGCCGAAGCCACCAGCTCATCCGCCTCTTCATCGGTCAGTTTGAACCGCTCGCGCATCAGGCTGTGGATGTGGGCCTTCTCCGCATCCTTGATGCGACCATCCATCATGGCCGCCTCCACCAGCACGGCGGCAGCCGCAAGCTGCACGCTGTCATGCCCCTTGTCGGGCGTATCCGCGCTCGTTCCCAGCAATAGCGATTTCAGCCGACTGATCATGGCCCTGCCTAGCATAAGGAAGAAAAACAGACAACCCCACGGGTATCACGCCAATCTACGAGATTTCCGTGCAAATTTCTCATGGCAGACTACACATAACCCTCGGCCGGACGGACACAAGGCCGGGCCTGTCCTCCATCCTCGGCGGGCACGGGCGTCACACTCCGTGATAATCCCGATACCAGGACACGAAGCGCGGAATGCCTTCGTCGATGGAGGTGGTCGGGGCATAGCCGACATCGCGCGCCAGGGCCTCGATATCGGCATAGGTTTCCGGCACGTCGCCGGGCTGCATGGGCAGCATCTCGTATTGCGCCTTGCGGCCCAGCTCCCGCTCGATCAGGCCGATGAAGCGCATCAGGTCCTCCGAACGGTTGTTGCCGATATTGTAGAGGCGGTAGGGAGGGGTCTCGCCGTCATCCGCCGGCGGCTTGACCAGGACGCCGATGACGCCCGAGACGATGTCGTCGATATAGGTGAAGTCGCGGCGCATCCGGCCGTGATTGAACACCTTGATCGGCTGGCCGGCCATGATCGCCCTGGTGAACAGGAAGGCCGCCATGTCGGGCCGCCCCCAGGGGCCGTAGACGGTGAAGAAGCGCAAGCCGGTCGAAGGAATGCGGTAGAGATGGCTGTAGGTGTGGCTCATCAGCTCGTTCGCCTTCTTGGTGGCGGCATAGAGCGAGATGGGGTTGTCCACCCTGTCCTCGACCGAGAAGGGCAAGGTCTTGTTGGCACCGTAGACCGAGGACGAACTGGCATAGACGAAGTGACGCGGCTTTAGCCGCCGCGCCACTTCCAGCATCACCAGATGGCCTTCGAGATTGGCATGGCTGTAGGCATAGGGATTGATCAGCGAATAGCGCACCCCGGCCTGGGCGGCGAGATGGACGATATCGCTGATGTCGTCATACCGCGCCAGCATCTCGTCCATCGCCGCGCGGTCGGCAATGTCGATGCGGTAGAAGGAGAAGCCCTCGTATTCCCGCAGCACGGCCAGCCGCGCTTCCTTCAGGGACGGATCGTAGTAGTCGTTGACATTGTCCACCCCGATGACCCGCTCGCCGCGCTCGAGCAACCGCTTGGCGGTGTGAAAGCCGATGAAGCCTGCCGCACCGGTCACGATGATGGACACTGTCTTTTCCTCCTGTTCCGAAATCCCTTAGAGCGCGCCGCGCACCACCGCGACGATGCGGTCCTGGGTCGCCTCGTCGAGATAGGGATGCATGGGCAGGCTGATCACCCGGCGCGACAGGCTTTCGGCCACCTTCACGCCGCCCGGGGCCACCGGGAACATGTTGTAGCCGCCCTGCTGGTTCAACGGGATCGGATAGTAGATGGCGGTGGGCACGCCGTTCGCCTTGCAGGCTTCAGCGACCTTGGCGCGGTCATCCACCAGGATGGTGTATTGCGCCCAGACCGATCGGGCGCCCTCCATCACCACCGGAACCTCCGCCACGTCCTTCAGCAGATCGTTGTAGCGTTGGGCGATGCGGTCGCGGGCCTCGATCTCGTCGGGGAAGATGTCCAGCTTCTCGAGCAGGATCGCCGCCTGGATGGTGTCGAGGCGGGAATTCAGGCCGATCCGCACATTCTCGTAGCGGTCGCGCCCCTGGCCGTGCATGCGGATCGACTTCAGCAATTCGACGACGGCTTCGTCATCGGTGAAGATCGCCCCGCCATCGCCATAGCAGCCCAGCGGCTTGGCCGGGAAGAAGCTGGTCGAGGTGTATTTCGCCAGGCTGGCGGCGGACTTGCCGTTCAGGCGTCCGCCGAAGCCCTGGGCGGAATCGGCCAGCACCGTCAGGCCATGACGGTCGGCCACCTTCTGGATGGCGGGGTAGTCGGCGGGCTGGCCGAACAGGTCCACCGGGATCACCATGCGCGGCTTCAGCCCCTGGCGCTCCGCCTCGCCGATGGCGGCCTCCAGGCTGGCCGGGTCCATGTTGAACGTGTCGGGCAGGACGTCCACGAAGACCGGCGTGGCACCGACCAGCGGCACCACCTCGCCGGTGGCGACGAAGGTGAAGGCGGGAACGAAGACCGCATCGCCCGGCCCGATTCCTTCGGCCATCAGCACCAGTTGCAGGGCATCGGTGCCGTTGGCGCAGGTCACGGCGAAGCGGGTCTCGGCAAAGGCCGCCAGCTGCTCTTCGAGCTTCGTCACCTCCGGCCCCAGGATATAGGCACCATGATCGAGCACCCGGGCGATCGCCTGGTCGATGCGGGCGCCAAGACGGCGGCGTTGGGCGGGAAGATCGATAAACGGAATGGACATCTCTGAGGCTCCGGACGACGCGGCGCGTGTGGAAAAAAAATCGGGCGACTGTCGCCTGCCGACAGCCGCCCTGTCAATGCTCCGGCGGAAAGGCTGAACCTATTCCGCTGCCTTCGGCTGGCGCTCGGCCAATTGCCCGTTGAGTTCGCGCTCGACCGCATCCACCGACTTGGTGAAGCGGGCCAGCAGGTCATAGAGGACCGGCGTGACGAACAGCGTCAGGAGCGAGGCGACGCTCAAGCCCCCGATGACCACGACGCCGATGGCCACGCGGCTTTCCGCCCCGGCGCCCGTGGCCATGATCAGCGGTACCGCCCCCAGGACCGTGGACAGGACGGTCATAAGGATCGGGCGGAAGCGCAGGGCCGAGCCTTCGGTGATGGCGGTCCGCACATCCATGCCCTCGCTGCGCAGCTGGTTGGCGAATTCGACGATCAGGATGCCGTTCTTCGCCATCAGCCCGATCAGCAGCACCATGCCGATCTGACTGTAGATATTGAGCGAGGTTCCGGTGAAATACAGCGCCGCCAGGGCTCCGGCGATGGCCAGCGGCACCGACAGCATGATGATCAGCGGATGGATGAAGCTTTCGAACTGGGCGGCCAGGACCAGGAAGACGATCAGCAGGGCCAGACCGAAAATCAGCGCCAGACCGCCAGACGTCTCCAGATATTCACGGCTCTGCCCGGCGAAATCCAGGCGCCCCTCGGGCGGCAGGACCTCGGCGGCCAGTTCCTCCATATAGGTGATGGCCGAGCCCAGGTCGTAGCCGTCGACCAGCGCGGCGGTGATGGTGACCGAAGGCAGGCGATCGTAGCGGCGCAGCTCGGGCGCCGCGGCCAGTTCGTCCAGGCTGACCAGGGCGGTCAGCGGCACCAGCTCACCGTTGTCGGTCCGCACGAAGATATTGGTCAGGTCGGAAGGCGTGCGCCGGTCGGCATCGCGGGCCTGCAAGAGGACGGGATAGACCCGGCCCCGATCGATGTAATCGGTCACCTCGCGCGAGGCCAGCATGGTCTGCAAGGTACGGCCGATCTGCTCGATCCCCACGCCCAGGTCATCGGCCCGCTGGCGGTCGATGACGACATTGAACTGGGGACGGGTGGGCTCGAAGTCGATCTCGACATTCTGCAGGCCGGGATTGGTCTCGGCGCGGGCGAGGATGCGCTCGGCCCATTCCTGCACGCTCTCGTAATCGGGCCCCCCGATCACGACGCGCAGGGGCTGGCTGCTGCCGCGCTGGCCGAGGCCCGCCGGATTGACCGGGAAGGCGCGGACGCCCGAAACCTGGCTGACGCCAGGAATGACGCTGCTGACGATTTCCTGCTGGCTGCGCGTGCGGTTTTCCCAATCCACCAAACCGACGACGATGAATCCCCGGTTCGGCTGATTGCGGAAGCCGACGATGGAGAAGATGCGGTCGGCCTCGCCGTTCTCGCGCAAGGGCTTCAGAACCTCCTCGATGCGCAAGGCCTGTTCATTGGTATAGGCGGTCGTGGCGCCTTGCGGGGCGGTGATGGGAATCAGGAAGACGCCGCGGTCTTCCGAAGGCGTCAGTTCCTTGGGCAGAAGGTTGAAGATCAGGACTGAGGTGGCCGACAGCGCGAAGGCCGCCGCCAGCACCACCAGCGGCATGCGCAGGGCCATGCTCAGCGTGCGGCGATAGCCTTCGGCCATCATGTCGAAGCCGCGTTCCAGGGCCCGGCCGATCGGCCCAGGATGTTCCTTCTCGCGCAGCAGCCGCGAGCACAGCATGGCGCAGAGCGTGAGCGCGACGAAGGTGGAAATCGCCACCGCCGAGGCCATGACCAAGCCGAATTCCGCGAACAGGCGCCCGACATTGCCCTGCAGGGCCGAGATGGGCACGAAGACGGCGATCAGCGTCAGGGAGGTGGCGATGACCGCGAAGGTCACCTGCCGCGTGCCCAGGAAGGCGGCGGCCAGCGGCTTCTCGCCGCTTTCGACCCGGCGCTGGATGTTCTCCAGCACCACGATGGCGTCGTCGACCACCAGGCCGATGGCCAGCAGCAGGGCCAGCAGCGTCAGCACGTTGATGGAAAAGCCGAAGGCATACATGAAGGCGAAGGTGCCGATCACGGCCACCGGAATGGTGATCGCCGGCACTATGGTCGCTCGCACCGAATGCAGGAAGAACAGGATCACCAGCACCACCAGCACCACCGAGATGCCCAGCGACACCACCACTTCGCGGATCGACTGGGTGATGAAGGTGGCATCGTCGGAGCTGACGGTGATTTCCATGCCCTCGGGCAGGGACGGACGCAGCAGTTCCAACTGCGCACGCACATTTTCCGAAACGGCGATGGTATTGGCCTGGGCCTGGCGCAGCACGCCCAGCCCCACCGCCGCGCGGCCATTGGCCCGCACCGCCGAACGGTCGTCCTCGACCCCCAATTCCACTTCCGCCAGGTCACCCAGCCGCACCGGATAGCCGTTGATCTGGGTGACCACGATATTGCGGAACTGCTCGACCGAGGACAGACGGGTATCGGTGCGCACGGTGAACTGGCGCGTCGTCGATTCGATCTGGCCGGCGGGCAGTTCCAGATTGTTGCGGCGCAGGGCCTCCTCGATATCGGCGACCGTCAGGTTGCGCGCCGCCAGGGCTTGGCGGTCAAGCCAGATACGGATGGCGAAGCGGCGTTCGCCGAAGATCTCCACCTGTGCCACGCCGTCCAGGATCGACAGCCGGTCGACGATGAAGCGGCTGGCATAATCCGAGATTTCGGCGGGCGTGAGGCGGTCGCTGGTGATGGAAATGCGCATCACCGGCTGGGCGTCGCTGTCGGTCTTGACCACGCGGGGCGTATCGGCGTCGTCGGGCAAGCGGTTGGCGACGCGGCCAACGGCATCGCGCACGTCGTTGGTGGCCTCGTCGATATTGCGCGACACCTCGAACTCGATGACCGTGCTGCCGCTGCCCAGGCGGCTGGTCGAGGTGATGGAACGGATGCCGTCGATGCCGCTGACCGCGCCCTCGATGACCTCGACGATCTCGGTATCGACGATTTCCGGGGCGGCGCCGGAATAGGTGGTGGTGACCGTCACCACCGCCGAATCCACGCTGGGCAGCTCGCGCACCGGCAGATTGAGCAGGGCGAACAGACCGATGACGACGATCAGCGCACTCAGCACCGTGGCGAAGACGGGACGCTTGATCGTGATATCGGAGATCATCATCCCGCACGCTCCTGTTCACCGACTTCACCGGTTATCTGTGGGCGGTGCTCGGACACGATATTCACCGGCATCCCCGAGCGCAGCCGTTGCAGGCCCGCCGTCACCACCATGTCCCCGGCAGTCAGGCCCGCCACCACTTCGACCTCGCCGACCCGGCGCAGGCCGAGCTGCACGTCCACCCGTTCGGCCACGCCCTCGCGCACGCGGTAGACATAGGTCGACCGCCCTTCGGCCACGACGGCCTGTTCCGGGATGACCACCGCACCGGCCCGGGAGTCCAGGGTGATCTGCGCGGCCATGAACAGGCCCGCCGGCAGGGCGTTGTCGGGATTGGGGAATTCCGCCCGCACCCGGAAGGCGCGGGAAACGGCGTCGATGCGGGTATCGATGGCGACGATGGTGCCGACGAAGCGGTGATCCCGCATGCCGGCGCTGATCGCTTCCACCCGCTGGCCGCGCTGCAAGCGGCCGAAGAAGATTTCCGGGACCTGGAATTCCAGTTCCACCAGCGACAGGTCGTCCAGCCGCGTCAGCACGGTATTTTCCGTGATGCGGCTGCCCTCATCCACCTCGCGCAGGCCGACGACGCCGCTGAAGGGCGCCACAATCACCCGTTCCTCCAGCCGTCTTTCGGCGGCGGTCAGACGCGCCTGGGCGGCGTTGTAGGCGGCTTGAAGCTCGTCCACGCGGGCCTGGGGGACGGTGCGGTTGGCAAGCAATTGACGTGCCCGCTCCAGCTGGGTGCGGGCATCTTCCATCAAGGCACGGGCCTCGGCCAGATTGGCTTCCTCGATGCGACTGTCCAGCCGCACCAGTTCCTGCCCTTTCTCGACCCGCTGTCCGGCCTCGAACAGGATGTCGGAAATCCGCCCCGAAACCAGGGCCACCACATCCACCGACTGCCGGGCCCGCGTCGTGCCGACGGCCTCGATCACTTCATCGACGGTATCAAGCCGCGCCTCGACCACTTCGACCGGCACGGCCGGAATCTGGGCGAGCGGCGCGCTTCCCGAGGATTCCTGCCCGCCCGAACTCCAGAACCACCACGCGCCCCCTACCCCCAAGGCCAGGATCACAACAATAATCATCTGGCGCACGAGGCTCATGCGTTTTTCCTCCAGGAGAGCGGACAAGCGTACATTGGACCCTCTGCGCGCATTGATGACCTTGAGCACAAAGAATAATACGAATGAAGAGCAGTTCCAGCTATGGAAATAGCTGTCATAAAAATTAATACTCCTTCAGTTGCAAACCGGAGGAGTAAGACCAGTCGGCCTCACCAGGGCCAGCAGGATGACCCGCGGCGCCGTGCCCGAGACCGTCATGACGTTCCATCCCACAGCCAGCAGCAGCAAACTCACCAGGACGTGACCGGCGGCCACATCCGTCACGGCGGCAACGACCCAAGCCGCAGCCATGATGCCGCATGAGCAGAGAGAGGGGGGCTGCACCACCGGCAATCCCAGCGGCAGGGCCGCCACGACCAGCACCGTCAGGCTCACGCCGGCAACCGCGCAGGACCAGTGGAGAGCCTGGGCGAAAACCAGCAAAACGGATGGCGGTATGGGTCAGCAACAGCATCATGATGGTCTTTCAACGGGCGGAGCGGGGAAAACCTACGCGCCAGAATGATCTTTCTCTCCGTCAACGGCAAAGCCAGCTCCCTTTCCCGTTCATTTCCCCGCCGCAAAGAAACCGTTCATATTCAACGCTCAAGACAAAGACTTTCCCCTGGTGCAGACAAAACTCGCATCCGGGCGCAAGGCGCATTATTTTAGAGTGATCAGCCATCATCCACCCTGCCCCAGCCGGCCTCGGGCAGCCGCAATCCCTTGCGCTTCGCCGGAAACAGGCGGGCATCCAGCCCTCATCCCTCTTATTGCGCATAAGAAGTAGGCAGATGGGCGAAAGCGATACCGATACTCCAGCCGTCACATTGAAGCTCTGCCTGCGGGTGCCATTTTCTATCTAAGGCGCGACTTCTGCTGTTATGATGGTTTGGGAAACGGTCGCCAGCCCTGTTCGCCGGGGCACTTTCCCGGCACGGGGGCTGGCAGCCACCAGGACATCGAAGGAGGCGCCCACCGAGTGAGCGTATTTCTACGTTGGGGGCAGAGTATCTTTACCAGGCCCAACCATGTCCGCCCGTGGCTGCCGACGGGGAAGCTGGGCCGCCTTGTCTTGTCTGGAGACCTGCATGAGCGCTGACCTTTTCCAAAAGTTCGCAGCCCGTCACGAGTCCCGCCGGGACGTCGAGATGTCCCTCAAGGCTTATCTGGAACTCTGCCGGGACGATCCCATGGCCTATGCCAGCGCCCACGAGCGCATGCTGGCCGCCATCGGCGAACCCGAGATCATCGACACGGCCCAAGACCCGCGGCTGTCGCGCATCTTCCTCAACCGCACCATCAAGATCTATCCCGCCTTTGCCGAATTCTACGGCATGGAAGAAACCATCGAGCGCATCGTCGGCTTCTTCCGCCATGCCGCCCAAGGGCTGGAGGAACGCAAGCAAATTCTTTATCTGCTGGGACCGGTCGGCGGCGGCAAATCCTCTCTGGCCGAGCGTCTGAAGGCATTGATGGAAAGCCATCCGATCTATGTCCTCAAGGCCGGGGATGAAATCAGCCCCATCTTCGAAAGCCCGCTGGGCCTTTTCGATCCGGAAACGATGGGAGCGGAATTGGAGGAATCCTATGGGATTCCGCGACGGCGCCTGACGTCGATCGCCTCGCCCTGGGCCATTAAACGCCTGGATGAATTCGGAGGCGACATCTCGAAATTCAAGGTCGTTCGCCTTATGCCCTCGCGGCTGCGCCAGATTGCGGTCGCCAAGACCGAGCCGGGCGACGAGAACAACCAGGACATCTCCAGCCTGGTCGGCAAGGTCGATATCCGCAAGCTCGAGACCTACAGCCAGAACGACACCGACGCCTACAGCTTCTCGGGGGGCCTGAACCGCGCCAACCAGGGCATCCTCGAATTCGTCGAGATGTTCAAGGCGCCGATCAAGATGCTCCACCCGCTGCTGACGGCGACCCAGGAAGGCAATTACGTCGGCACCGAGAATATCGGCGCCATGCCCTTCCAGGGCATCATCCTGGCCCACTCCAACGAATCCGAATGGCACAGCTTCAAGAACAACAAGAACAACGAGGCCTTCATCGACCGCATCTGCGTCATCAAGGTCCCCTATTGCCTGCGTGTCTCCGAGGAAACCAAGATCTACCAGAAGCTCCTGCGCAGCAGCGACCTGGCCGAGGCCCCCTGCGCGCCCGGCACGCTGGAGATGCTGGCCCAGTTCGCCGTGCTCTCGCGCCTGAAGGAGCATGAGAATTCCAGCCTGATGAGCAAGATGCGCGCCTATGACGGCGAGAAGCTCAAGGAAACCGACCCCAAGGCCCGCAGCATCCAGGAATACCGAGACGCCGCCGGCGTGGACGAAGGCATGGACGGCATCTCGACCCGCTTCGCCTTCAAGGTGCTGTCGCAGACCTTCAATTACGACAGCCAGGAGATCGGCGCCGACCCGGTGCATCTGATGTATGTGCTGGAACAGGCCATCCACCGCGAGCAATTCCCCGAGGCGATGGAAAAGCGCCTGTTCGAATTCATCAAAGGCATGCTGGCTCCGCGCTATGCGGAATTCATTGGCAATGAAATCCAGAAAGCGTACCTGGAATCCTATAGCGACTATGGACAGAATCTGTTCGAGCGTTACATCTCCTATGCCGATGCCTGGATCGAGGATCAGGATTTCAAGGACCCCGATACCGGCCAGCTGATGGATCGAACGCTGCTCGACCAGGAACTGTCCAAGATCGAGAAGCCTGCCGGCATCGCCAATCCGCGGGACTTCCGCAATGAAGTGGTCAAGTTCGTCCTGCGCTCACGGGCGTCCCATGGCGGCCAGACGCCGTCCTGGACCGCCTATGAGAAGATCAGGAACGTCATCGAGAAGCGCATGTTCAGCCAGGTCGAAGACCTGCTGCCGGTCATCAGCTTCGGCTCCAAGCAAGACAGTGAAACCGAGAAGAAGCACCACGACTTCGTCGAACGCATGGTGTCGCGCGGCTATACCGAGCGGCAGGTCCGCCGATTGGTGGAATGGTACATGCGCGTGAACAAGGCAGGGTGACGCATATTCGTCCCACGCGCTGAGAAGGATTGTCATGAATATCATTGACCGCCGACTCAATCCCAAAGGCAAGAGCCTGCCCAACCGGCAGCGCCTGATGCGTCGGCTCAAGGCCCAGCTCCACAGAGCCGTCGCGGAATCCATTTCCGGTCGCCGGGTCTCCGAGGTGGATGCAGGCGAATCCGTCTCGGTGCCCGTGGACGGCATTTCCGAACCCAGCTTCCGCAAGAGCGGCGGGTCGCGCGACTTCGTCCTGCCGGGCAACCAGAAATTCATCAAAGGGGACCGCATTCCCCGCCCGCCCGGCGGGGACGGCAGCGGGCGCGAGGCCTCGGACAGCGGCGAAGGCGAGGACGAATTCACCTTCACCCTGACGCGCGAGGAATTCCTCGACATCTTCTTCGAGGACCTGGAACTGCCCAACATGGTCAAGCGGCGCCTGAAGGGCGCTTCCTCGACCGTCCCTGCGCGGGCGGGCTTCACCGTCTCGGGCGGGCCGCAATCCCTGGACGTGGTCCGCACCATGCGCAACGGCATGGCCCGGCGCATCGCCCTGGGCCGCCCCGCCGCCAAGGACCTGGAAGAGCTGGAAGCCAAGCTGGCGGAAGCCGAGAAAGCAGGGCTCGACACCAAGGTGGCGGAGCTGACGGCGCAGATCGAAGGGCTGAAACGCCGCCTGCGCGCCGTGCCCTGGATCGATCCGGTGGATGTCCGCTACCGCCGCTTCGAACACCGCCCGGTCCCCATCGCCCAGGCCGTGATGTTCTGCCTGATGGACGTCTCAGGCTCGATGAACGAGCATATGAAGGACCTCGCCAAGCGCTTCTTCATGCTGCTCTACCTGTTTCTGGAACGGCGCTACGAATCGCTGGAGATCGTCTTCATCCGCCACACCCAGGAAGCCCAGGAAGTGGACGAGGAAACCTTCTTCCGCTCGCGCGAGACCGGCGGCACGCTGGTATCCAGCGCGCTCGACGTGGCGGCCAACATCATCACCGAACGCTATCCGCTGGATTCCTGGAACATCTACATCGCCCAGGCCTCGGACGGCGACAATATGAGTTCCGACCGCGATAGGGTCATCCATGCCATGACCCAGAAGCTGCTGCCGGCCTGCCAGTATTTCGCCTATCTGGAAGTGGACGATCCGCCGGGCGATTCCTGGAACGAGCGCCAGGGCGTCACCGATCTGTGGCGGACCTACGAGACACTGGTCCAACCCGGCGTGCCGCTGGCCATGCGCAGGGCCTCGGCCGCGAGCGAAATCTTCGGCGTCTTCCACGAACTTTTCGCCCGCGACAACGTGGAATAGGAGAAGAGCCGCATGGCATTGCTCTACCAAGGCCGCGAGTGGAATTTCGACACCATCAAGCGCGTTCATGACGCCATCGAGGACATCGCCATCAACGAAATGGGGCTCGATGTCTATCCCACCCAGATCGAAGTCATCACCTCCGAGCAGATGCTCGACGCCTATGCCTCGATCGGCCTGCCGATCATGTACCGGCACTGGTCCTTCGGCAAACGCTTCGCCCGCGACGAGGTCCTCTACCGCAAGGGCTATCAGGGCTTGGCTTATGAGATCGTGATCAATTCCGATCCCTGCATCTGCTACATCATGGAAGAGAATTCCATGACCATGCAGACCCTGGTCATGGCCCATGCCGCCTTCGGCCACAACCACTTCTTCAAGAACAACCACCTGTTCCGGCAGTGGACCGACGCCAAGGGGATTCTCGACTACCTCGCCTTCGCCCGCGACTATGTCGCCCGCTGCGAGGAACGCGAGGGCGAGGAAGCGGTCGAGCGGGTACTCGATGCCGCCCATGCCCTGCAGATGCAGGGTATCAACCGCTACAGCCGCCGCCCGCGCCGCAGCCTCGCCGAGGAACTGGAGCGCGAGCGCGAGCGGCGGCGCTATGCCGAAACCACCTGGAATCCGCTCTGGACCACGGTGCCCGGCGTCGACCCCAGCGCCGAACTGGGCAATGCCGATTACCAGCGGCTGCTGGAAGAAGGCCGCCAGCGCATCGAGCTGCCCGAGGAAAACCTGCTCTATTTCCTGGAGAAGAATTCCCCGGTCCTACGCGGCTGGGAGCGGGAAATCCTGCGTATCGTCCGCGTGCTGGCGCAATATTTCTATCCCCAGCGCCAGACCAAGGTGATGAACGAAGGCTGCGCCACCTTCGTGCATTACGAGATCATGAACCGCCTGCACGAACGCGGCCAGATCGATGACGGCTCCTTCATGGAATTCCTGCATTCCCACACATCGGTGGTGTTCCAGCCGGAATTCTCGGACAAGCGCTATGGCGGCATCAATCCCTACGCCCTGGGCTTCGCCATGATGAGCGACATCCAGCGCATCTGCCGCGAGCCGACGGAGGAGGATTACGCCTGGTTCCCGGAAATCGCCGGCAATCAGGACCCGATGGGCACCTTGCGCGAAATCTGGGCCGATTACCGGGATGAAAGCTTCATCCTGCAATTCCTCAGCCCCAAGGTGATCCGCGACTTCCGCATGATCCGGCTGAACGACGACCAGGGCTATCCCTATTTCGAGGTCGCGGCGATCCATGACGACCAGGGATATCGCGACATCCGCACAGCCCTGGCCGCCGAATACGAAATCGCCCGCATCGATCCGGAGATCGAGGTGGTGGATGTGAACCTGGCCGGGGACCGCAAGCTGATCCTGGAACACCGCGTCCGCGACGGCCAGCGCCTGGACGAGGCCACCATGCACAAGACCCTGCGCCATATCCGCACCCTCTGGGGCTATTCCGTGCGCCTGCGTGAAGTGGATGCGGAGAGTGGCAGCTTGCTGGTCTCGGGAGAATGCGAGGTGGCGTAAAGACCCGGAAGCGCCACCTCCCTGGCCCGCCTCGCCCTTCGGGACGGCCGCTCCGCGGCCTCCTCAGGGCGAGGAGTCCCGCAGGGGCGTCTCGAAGCACGAATACGGGCCCTATCTCCTGTTCTTGATGGTCCTTCTCAATCCTCCTGCACGCAAACCAAAGCGTGCCGCTTGCGTCCGGCCGAAAGCTTGATGACGCCGTCCTCTCCCAGATCCTGAAGCGAGAGCGTCGCCTCGTCTTCCGAGACGACTGCACCGTTCACGCGGGCACCGCCCCCGGCGATCAGACGCCGCGCCTCGCCCTTCGAGGCTGCCAGCCCGCTCGCCACCAGCAGATCGACCAGCTTCGTGCCTTCGGCAAGCCGGTCCTTGGGAAGAAGGAGCCTGGGCAGGGCTTCCCCGCCGCTTCCTTCCTCGAAGGTGCGGCGCGCCGTCTCGGCGGCTTCCTGCGCGGCGTCCGGCCCGTGGACGAGGGTCGTCACCTCGGTCGCGAGCAGCTTCTTCGCCTCGTTGATCTCGCTGCCGCCCAAGGCTTCCAGCCGGGCGATCTCGTCCAGCGGCAATTCGGTGAAGAGCCGCAGGAAGCGTCCCACATCGGCGTCCTCGGTATTGCGCCAGAACTGCCAGAAATCATAGGCCGCCAGACGCTCGCGGTTGAGCCAGACCGCCCCGCCCGCCGTCTTGCCCATCTTCGCCCCCGAGGCGGTGGTGAGCAGCGAAGTGGTCAGGCCGAACAGGTCGCGCTCGTCCACGCGCCGCCCCAGTTCCACGCCGTTGACGATATTGCCCCATTGGTCGGAACCGCCCATCTGCAAGCGGCAGCCGAAGCGGCGGCTCAGTTCCACGAAGTCGTAGGCCTGCAGCAGCATGTAGTTGAATTCGAGGAAGGTCAGCGGCTGCTCGCGGTCCAGGCGCTGGCGCACCGAATCGAAGGTCAGCATGCGGTTGACCGAGAAATGCCGGCCGAAATCGCGCAGGAAGGGAATGTAGCCCAGCCCGTCCAGCCAATCGGCATTGTTGACCATCACCGCGTCGCGCGGCCCCTCGCCGAAACGGAGGAAACGGTCGAAGACCCGGCGGATGCCCGCGATATTCGCCGCGATCTGCGCGTCATCGAGAAGCGGCCGCGTGGAATCGCGGAAACTAGGGTCGCCGATCCGCGTCGTGCCGCCACCCATCAGCACGATCGGCCGGTGACCGGTCTTCTGCAGCCAGCGCAGGGCCATGATTGACAGCAGATGCCCCACATGCAGGCTGTCGGCGGTGGCGTCGAAGCCGATATAGGCGGTGACGGGACCTTGGCCCAAGGCGTCGTCCAGCGCCTCCCAATGGGTACATTGGTGCAGGAAGCCGCGCTCGGACAGGATGCGCAGGAAATCGGAACGGGGGGTGAAGGAAGGTTCGGCGTTCATCGTCGCCATGTCTCGAGTCTCCAAAGGGGCCGAAGGCCGGAGACCGTTTGCTGAAACACATGCCGCCGACCTGTCGGCGGAAGTGATGTGTCAGCCAATGACCATCCACGCCGCCCTATTTGGGCAGCGCATAATAGCTGTGCTGTCGAGCCATGCTGGTCATGGGCGGAACTATCCCAGCTTCTTCGCCGGAATGCAACGCATCAGAAGAGCAAGACCGAGATGCAATGCCCCCTCGTTCTCTTCCCCGTCTTCTTCACTGCGCTGCTCCCCTCGTTTCCGGTGGCCTGCGCCCTAGCTTGCGCGGCGGCTGCTTCCCCCTGCCCCGCCAGCGAAGCTCTAGAGGTCATGCGCAGGTCAAGCCATGCTCTCGCTTTCTTCCGGCTTGACCGTGAACACACTCCTCCGGATCTGCGCTTCCTGAATGATGACCTCGAGCGGCGCCGGGCGGCCGAGCAGGTATCCCTGGCCTTCGTCGCATCCTTCCGTGGACAGGATGGACAACTGCCCTTCCGTCTCGATCCCTTCCGCCAGAACCGGAACGCTCAGGCTCTTGCCCAGGGCCAGCACCGCGCGGATGATCGCCTTGGCCTGCGGACTGGTCTCGATTTCCTGCATGAAGGAACGGTCGAGCTTGATCTTGTCGAAGGGGAAGCTGCGCAGCGTATCCAGCGAGGAATAGCCGGTGCCGAAATCGTCCAGGGCAATGGTGACGCCCAGCGCCTTGATCTGCCGCAGAATGTGCAGCGAGCGCACCTTGTCGTTGATGATGGTGGATTCCGTCAGTTCCAGTTCCAGCCGCTCGGGCGCCATGCCCGTTTCGTCGAGCACATCCTTGATCAGCTTGGGCAGGTCGGAATGGACGAACTGCACGGGCGACAGGTTCACCGACACCTTGTAGGGCGGGTCCCAGCTCGCAGCCTCGGCACAGACCTTCCGCAGCACCCATTCCCCGATCTGCAGGATCAGGCCGTTCTCCTCGGCCAAGGGAATGAACTCGGCAGGGGAAACGAAGCCCCTCTCGGGATGCTTCCAGCGCAGCAGTGCCTCATAACCGCAGATCTCGCCCGAAGCGACATCCTTCTGCACTTGGTAATAGACGTCGAGCTGGTCGTTGTTGAGGGCTTCCCGCAATTCGCTGACCATTTTCCGGCGCGCCCGGATCGTCTCGTCCATGGTGGGTTCGTAGAAGCAGGCCGAGGTGGTGATGTCGGCCTTCGCCCGGTACATGGCGAGGTCGGCGTTGTTGATCAGCTTCTCCGCATCCGTCGCGTCGGTGGGATAGAGGGCGATGCCCAGGCTGGCACCGGCGATGAATTCATATTCCTCCAGCCGGATCGGCCGGAACAGCGCGGTTTCCAGGCGCGTGATGAAGTCGATCAGCCCTTCCTGCTCGTGCATCCGGTAGACGGCGGCGAATTCGTCGCCGCCCAGCCGGGCGACGAATTCACCTTCCTGAAGCAGGTTGCGCATCCGCTCGGCGAGAATCTTGAGGACCTCGTCGCCCGCATGATGCCCGTGCAGGTCGTTCACTTCCTTGAAACGGTCCAGGTCGATCCCGATCAGGGCGACCTTGCCGCCCGTTTCGTCGGCAATCTTGATCTCGGCTTCCAGATGCTCGGCGAAGTTCACCCGGTTGGGCAGGCCGGTCAGGCTGTCGTTCAGGGCCATGTGATGCAGGCGCTTGATCGATTCCGAACGCACGCTGTCGTCGATGAGATAACTGACGAAGCCCGCCCCCACGATCAGCAGGGCCACGCAGGCGATGGCCAGCGCCAAGGCCCTGAAGGCCGCCGGATTCGAGAAGGACCCCTCGATCAGCATGGGGGTGACCTTGAAGGCGGTCATCCCGGTGAAGTGCAGCGTGACGATGGCCAGAACCAGCACCCCGGCGGCAATGACCTTGTCGGCGGGGGAAACCCGGCGCATGGCGAAATGCAACGCCAGGGCGGTGAGGCCGACGGAGAGAAGAATCGAGGCGATCAGGTAGTTCATGTCCCAGGACACGAGCCCCTGCACGCGATAGGCGATCATCCCGCTGTAATGCATGGCAGCGACCGCCAGCCCGACAACGCCGCCGCCGATGACCGGCGCGGCCCGCGACCATTTGGACGCGGCGATGGCGAACCCCAGCGCGGCACCAACCACTGCAATCAAGAGGGAAACAATGGTCAGTACAGGATCGAGACCCACAGGAACACCGGGGTCATAGGCAAGCATTGCGATGAAATGCGTGCACCAGATCGAGGCTCCGGCCGCGACAGCCGTCAGAAATTGCCAGCCGAGCTTCTGGATTCCTGTAGTGCTAGCAGCACGATAGAACAGGCGCATAATAGCCCAAGAACCTATTACGCACACCAGAGCAGCAACAACTACAAGCCAGATATTGTGCTCATAAACTATGCAATTAAGAACTGTCATCATATCCTTCACCTCTAAGGATACAATACAATATGCAGTAAAACTTCGTCCACATGGTGTTTTCCCGTATTTTTAACCACAATATTTTTACGGTCTTCTTTTTGTCACCCCTCTCCCTGACCCGTACCGCAAAGAAAAAGGGAGGATGTTTCCATCCTCCCTTCTCCCTCGGGTCAAAGGCCGCAGCTTTGCGTCAGCGGCTCCGTTGCGGCAGCCGGGCCAGGTCGGCGGGCGAAATGGATACCAGCAGATGGGCCCAGTTCTCCTCGTCCCGGCGCTCCAGCACCTCGCCCTTGCTGTAAAGCCAGGACATGGCCGCGCCGTCCGACAGATCGACATCCAGCTCCACCACTTCCCGGGCCGCGCCGGTGCGCTGGTCCACCAGGGCCAACAAAGCGCCGATGCCTTCCCCGGTCAGGGCGGAAACGGCGACGGCGGCCGGATGGCGCCCGCTCCTGGCCTGCAATTCCTCCTGCTCGTCCCGCTCCAGCAGGTCGGTCTTGTTGAGCACCTCGATCACGCGCGGATCGGCCTCGGGATCGATCTCCAGCTCGCGCAGGATGGCCTCGACATCGGCCTTCTGCGCCGCGCTGTCGGGATGGGAAATGTCCCGCACATGCAGGATCACATCGGCCATGCGCACTTCTTCCAGCGTGGCGCGGAAAGCCGCCACCAGATGCGTGGGCAGGTTCGAGATGAATCCCACCGTGTCCGACAGGATGACCTTGTTCCCGGCGGGCAGGTCGATGGCCCGCATGGTCGGGTCCAGCGTGGCGAACAGCAGGTCGCGGGCGAAGACGTCGGCCCCGGCGAGGCGGTTGAACAAGGTGGACTTGCCGGCATTGGTATAGCCGACCAGCGCCACCACCGGGTAAGGCACCTTCGAGCGGGCCTTGCGGTGAAGGCTGCGGGTCCGCCGCACCTGTTCCAGTTCGCGCTTCAGCTTGTCGATGCGCCCGCCGATCAGACGGCGGTCCAGCTCGATCTGGCTTTCCCCCGGACCACCCAGGAAGCCGAAGCCGCCGCGCTGCCGCTCCAAGTGGGTCCAGGACCGCACCAGCCGCGAACGCTGATAGCTCAAGGCCGCCAGTTCCACCTGCAACTGGCCTTCCCGCGTCCGGGCCCGCGCGCCGAAGATTTCGAGGATCAGGCCGGTCCGGTCGATGACCTTGGCCTTCAGGGCACGTTCCAGGTTGCGCTGCTGGATCGGCGTCAGGGCATGGTCCACCACCACGAGGTCGATAGGATGGCCCTCTTCCCCGGCCCGGGCCACCAGCGCCGCCAGATGCTCGACCGTGCCGCTGCCGACCAGGGTCGCCGGACGGGGCTTGGTCATCGGCACCGTCAGGGCATGAACCACGTCCAGCCCGATGGCCTGCGCCAGTCCCTTCGCCTCGTCCAGGCTGGCCTCGGCGCTGCGCAGATGGGCCACGCCCTTCTGGACGGGAAGCAGGATGATCGCCCGACCGGTCATGGCCGCCGGGACGTCGTGAGGGGTCTTCAATGTCATGCGTATGTTATCTGCCGCGCCATCGCGCGGCCTCCTGATCCGACATCAATGCTCTGCACAGGCGCCGCCCGCCCGCCGGGTCAGCCGCAGGACCGGGGCGAGCAGACGATCGGCCTTGGGACCCAGAGCCGGTCGTGGTCGATGAGGGGATGTCGGAATAGCCTCTATATGGAGGCGGACGGAACGGACACAAGGTCCCCGGCGAAAAGAAGGCGGCAGCCCCCGGAAAAGAAAAATCGCCCCCTCAACCACAGGGAGCAAAGAAAAAGTCCTGGTCAATCCGCCGTCCCTTGCCTATAAGCTTGCCCCGACGGTTCCCCTCGGGGATCAAAAGGGAACGCGGTACCGGCAAGTTCTTGCCTCAAGCCGCGGCTGCCCCCGCAACTGTAAGCGGCGAATCCTTCGTCAACAGGCCACTGGACTCTCGGGGTTCGGGAAGGCGACGAAGAAGATGACGACCCGCAAGCCAGGAGACCTGCCGTCACTCGTGGTCACACGCGAGCACGCCGGGCGGGGTGTCCTGGTGGTAGCCGAACCGTCGCCTGACGTCGTTTTCGTCAAAGGCTGCGGCAAGACTTCGTTCGCGGTGACGTGCCACAGGCAAGCCGCCCGAGGTCTTGATGATGTCGATCCTTTCCGGCCGTTACGGCCGTCTTTCCTCCTTCGCCCTCTGCACTCTCACGCTGGCTCTGGCCGAGGCGCGGGCACAGGAGCCCTCCTCCCCGCAGGTCCATGCGCTTCCCCCCGTTTCCGTCACCGCCAATCTGGTGCCCACCCCTTGGGAGGCCGTCGGCAGCGCGGTCACGACCCTGACGGGCGAGGAGCTGGAAAAGCGCCAGACCCGACTCGTTTCCGATGTCCTGCGCGAGGTGCCGGGCCTCGCGGTCAACCGCACCGGGCCGCTCGGCCAGTTGACCCAGGTCCGCATCCGGGGCGCGGAAGGCAATCACACGCTGGTGCTGATCGACGGCATCCGCGTCAACGATCCCTCCGCCGGATCGGAATTCGACTTCGCTCATCTGCTGGCCGCCGAGGTCGAGCGCGTCGAGGTGCTGCGCGGGCCGCAAAGCGCCCTTTACGGATCGGACGCCATCGGCGGCGTGATCAATATCGTCACCAGGCGGGGCCAGGGCAGGCCGACACTGCGCCTCAGCCTGGAAGGCGGCTCCTTCGATACCCTTGCCGGCAGGGCTTCGGTCAGCGGCGGCGGGGAACGCTACGACTTCATCGCCGGGGCGGCGGGCTTGCGGACCCACGGCGTTTCGGTGGCCGACGAGAAAAGGGGCAATCCCGAACGGGACGGCTACCGTAACGGCACGGGCTTCGCCACGCTCAACCTGCGCCCCAGCGACATTTTCGAGCTGTCCCTGGTCGGACGCTATGTCGATTTCCACAGCGATAGCGACACCGAGATCGGCGGAGTGGGAGCGATCGACGCGGACCAGGACATCAAGGGCGACCAGATCTACGGACGCATCCAGGGCCGCCTGAGCCTGCTGGAAGACCGCTGGGAGCATATCCTGGGCCTCTCCCATGTCCGCCATCAGCGCGACTACCGCGAGGCGGGCGCGGTCACGAGCAGCTATGAAGGCAAGACCTATCGCATCGACTATCAAAGCAACGTCTATTTCGAGACGCTGTCTTTCCTGGATGCCGCCCATGTGGCGACCTTCGCCGTGCAGCACGAAGACAACCGCGCGGTGTCGGAAAGCCAGTGGTCGTCCTTCGACCGCAGCATCGATACCACCGGCTTCATCGGCCAATATCAGGTGACCCTGCTCGACCGGCTGACCCTGACGGGAAGCCTGCGTCACGACCGGAACGAAATCTTCAAGGATGCCGATACCTTCCGCCTGACCGGCGCCTATGCGATCCCACAGACGGGCACCAAGCTGCGCGCCTCCTACGGCACCGGGGTCAAGAATCCGACCCTGTTCGAATTGTTCGGCTATACCAACACCTATCGCGGCAATCCCGACCTCAAGCCGGAAAAAGGCACGGGCTGGGATGCCGGTATCGATCAGGCTTTCTGGAATGACCGGGCGGTCCTGGACGCCACCTATTTCAACCAGACAATCGAGGACCTGATCCAGGGAACGGGACAGACCTCCGCCAACCTGCCGGGCCGGTCCAAGATCTGGGGGACGGAATTGGGGCTGACCTTGCGGCTGCTCGAAAACCTTACAGCGCGCGGCGCCTATACCTATAGCTCGGGCGAGGACGCCACGGGCGCGGAACTGGTGCGCCGTCCGTCCCATATCGCCAGCCTGAACCTCGACTACCGCTTCCTCGAAGACCGCGCCAAACTTAACCTGGGCATCGTCTATAACGGCAAGCAGAAGGATTGGGCCTTCGATGCCCTGTGGAACCGCCGGGTGGTGGAACTGGATGCCTATACCCTGGTCAACCTCGCCGGCTCCTATGCGATCAGCGGCAATGCGGAGATCCATGCCCGTGTCGAGAATTTGTTCGACGAACATTACCAGGAAGTCTTCAGCTACGGCACGCCGGGGCGGGCCGGTTATGTCGGCATCAACCTGGCCTTCTGATCCGGCATGCGGCCCTTCCTCCTTGCCCTTCTGACCCTCCTGGCCGCCTCGGCCTGCCTCCGTGCCGGAAATGCGGACGCGGCGCAGGCACGGCGGATCGTCTCGATCAATCTGTGCGCCGATGAACTGGTGCTCAGGCTGGCGGACCGGCAGCATGTGGCGGCGGTGACATGGCTGGCCCGCGACCCCGCCGCCTCGACAGTCTGGGAAGAGGCCGCGCAGGTCGGCATCAATCATGGCCTAGCCGAGGAAGTCCTGCTGTACAGGCCGGACCTGATCCTGGCCGGGCAATACACCACCCGCACCACGGTCGCCTTCCTGCGGCGGACGGGCATGCCGGTCATGGAACTGGGCGTGCCCCAGACCCTGGAAGAGGTCTACGCACAGATCCTTTCCGTCGCCACGGCGCTGGGTCACGAGGAACGGGGGGAGGAGATGGTCGCCGCGATGGAAGATTCCTTCGCCGCCCTCGCACCGCCGCCCGCGGAATGGCGGCCGCGTGCCTTCGTGCTGCGGCCCAATGGCTTCACCGTCGGTCCCGGCTCGCTGGTGGATTCCCTGCTGGTCAAGGCCGGGCTGACGAATGCGGCGGGCGAGAACGGCTTGTTCCTGTATGGCCAGATCCCCCTCGAAACGGTGATCCTGGAACAGGCGGATCTTCTGATCATCGATGCGGATGCGCGCGACCATCCGGCGCTGGCGATGGAAGTGCTGCATCATCCCGCCCTGCAGCGGCTGGGAGAGCGGATCGAGATCCTGGCCTTGCCCTCGCGGCTCTGGACCTGTCCGGGGCCGATGCTGGTCGAGACCGTGAAACAACTCGCCGAAGCCGCCGAACGGGTTCGGGCCAGGCGGAGGAACCCATGAAAGCGCGTCTTGCGATGCCTGCGGCGGGCTTGAATGCCGCCCTCGCCGTTCTTGCCGTCCTCGCCTGCGGATTGTCCGTTGCCTTGGGCTATGCGCCGCTCGATCTCGGCCAGGCCCTGCGCGACGCCCTGGCGGGCCGGGAAAGCATCGAGGCCCTGGTCCTGACGGAAATCCGCCTGCCCCGCGCCGTGCTGGGGATGCTGGTCGGCTTCTCCCTCGGCCTGACCGGGGCGGCGATGCAGGGGCTTCTGCGCAATCCTTTGGCCGAGCCCGGCGTCATCGGCATTTCCGGCATGGCGGCGCTGGGGGCGGTCGCAATGTTCTATTCGGGCCTTGCCGGGGCCTTCTCGCTGGCCTTGCCGCTGGGCGGCATCGCCGGTGCCCTGATCGCCACGATCCTGCTTTTCGCCCTGGCGGGACGGGGAGCAAGCATGACCACCCTGATCCTGGCGGGCGTCGCCATCAATTCCTTTGCCGGGGCCATGACCTCGCTGGCCCTCAACCTTTCCCCCAATCCCTATGCCGCCACGGAAATCGTCTTCTGGCTGATGGGATCGCTGGCCGACCGCAGCCTGGACCATGTCTGGCTCGTCCTGCCGCTGATGCTGGCGGGCTGGGGGCTGATGCTTGCCGCCGCGCCCGCCCTCGACGCCCTGACGCTGGGCGAGGACACGGCGACCAGCCTGGGTTTCAACCTGATGCGCCTGCGCGCCCAATTGGTGCTGGGCGCGGCCCTTGCCGTCGGCAGCGCCGTGGCGGTGACCGGCGCCATCGGCTTCGTCGGCCTGATCGTGCCCCATCTCCTGCGCCCGCTGGTCGGTCACCGGGCGGGGCGCCTGCTGCTCGTCTCGGGATTCGGCGGGGCCTTGCTGGTGCTGGGGGCCGACAGCCTGACGCGGCTGCTGCCGGTCCGCCCGGAACTGAAGCTGGGCGTGGTGACGGCGATGATCGGCGCACCCTTCCTGTTCAGCCTGATCTGGCGCCTGCGGCGGGAGGCATGATGCGGATCGAAGCCAGGAACATCACCTGCCGCGCCGGGCGACGCCTGATCCTCGACGGCGTGGACCTCGCATTCGGAACCGGCGAGATGGTCGGGCTGATCGGCCCGAACGGTGCGGGCAAGTCCACCCTCCTGCGCATCCTGGCCGGGCTGCGCCCGCCGGAGGGCGGAACGGTCACCCATGACGGGAACAGGCTGACAGGCCGCGACCTCGCCCGCAAGCTGGCCTTCCTGGCGCAAGGCGGCGAGGTCAATTGGGCCCTGCGGGTGGAACATCTGGTTGCGCTGGGGCGGCTGCCCCACCGCCGTTTCGGCCCGCCCGGCACCGACGACCTGCGGGCGGTGGAGAACGCCCTGGCGGCGGCGGAGGTGACGGAATTGCGCGACCGCATCGTCTCCACCCTGTCGGGCGGCGAGCGGATGCGCGTCCTGCTGGCCCGCGCCCTGGCGGTGGAGGCCGCGATCCTGCTGGCAGACGAGCCGGTGACGGCCCTCGACCCCTATCACCAGCTTCGCGTCATGGAATTGCTGCGCGCACAGGCCGATGGCGGAAAAGGCATCGTGGTGGTGCTGCACGACCTGACCCTGGCGCATCGCTTCTGCGACCGCCTGGTCCTGCTGGACCGGGGCCGGATCGTCGCCGATGCCAGCCCCCGCGAGGTGCTGAGCGACGCGCGGACCGAGGCCGCCTATGGGGTGCGCCTGCTGCGCGGGCGGACGGGAACGGAAGAATACGTGCTGCCTTGGGAAAGAGTGGCCGCAAGGAACAAACAAGACCCGCAGGAGGGGAATTCATGACGGAACATGCGGAAAGCTTCCAGCTTTTGAAGGAGCATCTGCGCGACTCCGACGCGGCCTGGAGCGTCGGCTCCTTCGGCGCCATCGCCGAATTCATGCGCGATGCGACGGAAGCCGTGGAAATCGCAGAGGACGAAGAGACGGTCTCGGCAGTCACGGACAGGGGCGGCCTACGCCTCTCCGCCTGGCCGGGCCTGCGGCTGGTCGCCTATGAGCATGCCACCACCGGAAGCGGCAGCTGGAGCCAGGCCATCGCCCTCTGCCTGCCCCGGGCGGACTGCTCCATGTCGGAACGCCGGGTGCTGACCGAGCTTGGTCCCGACGAGGCGGCGCTGCGCCCGCAGGACCGCCGGGATATCCTCTTCGACCTCGGTCTCGGCCAGCCGCAGGTCGATGCCTGCATCCGCACCGGCAATCCCGATCTTATCGCGTCCTTGCGCAAAGGGGTTGGACAGCCCCTTTTTACCGAGGGAAATCCTCTCCAGGACGCCATCCTGGCCGCCGCCCCCCATCGTGTCTTCCTCACCCGCTTCGCCCGCGCCGAGGTCTTCCAGCCGATTCCGCCGCCGGACGGGGAAAGCCCGCAAGGGCCGCATACGCATATCCTGCCGAAACTGCTGCAAAGCGGGCAGACCCATGCGGCGACGGCACCGATCCCGGAAGGCTGGTGCCCCGCCGCCCATCTCTTCCCCGCGCATCCCGCCAAGGACCTGATGGGGCACCCGCAGCCCTTCCATCCCGGCCGCCATGCCCGCTTCCAGGTCCTGCTGGAGCGTCACGGCCTGGCGGAACTCAACGCCTACAAGGGAAAGGTGCTGGCGGCATTGAAGAGCGGAGAAACGCCGCCCTCTCCGTCAAGCCGTTACGAGACGTCGAGCCTGCGCGCCACCCTGGCGCAATGGGCGGCCGCGCAGGGCTGAGGAACGATTACAGCAGCAGCGCCTTCTCGCGCTGGATATGCCCGGCCATGCGGTTGAGTTCCTCCTCGCTCAGCATCTGGCGCAGGCGGGGGAAATCCACCTCTTCCTCGTGCCGGGCATGGTCCTGGATCAGCAGCCGCAAGGCATGGGCATGGTCGACCCAGGCGGCCGGGTCCTTCGAGACCAGCCGTTCCATGGCGTAAAGATGGCGCTTGATCTCGCCATGCTCGGCGTAAAGCTGTCTGGCGCTGTCCTCGGAATGGGCCTCGTCATGGAGCAGCGGATAGACCACGTCCTCCTCGGCCATGGCATGGGAGGCCAGGGCATGTTTCAGCCGGAGCAGCAATTGCGTGCGCTGGAAGGCACCCGAATCCTCCGCTTCCTCCATCTGGCCCAGGAGGTCGAGGAAATGGCGGTGGTCCTGGATCAGCCCCTCGAAGGGGTCCCGCCCCATGGAGCTGCGCGCCGACCCCGCCGCCTGCGCCATGATCGGCGGCAGGATCCGGCTGGCCAGAAGGGCGGCCATCGTACCGCCCGCGAAGGCCATCATGCCCCGCCCGCTAAAACGTCCTGTCATCGTCCTCTCTCCTCTTCCTGTCTTGAGCGGCTGCCCCGTTTTCAATGGGCGCGTTTGACCGAATGGATCACGGCGGCGGCGACGCGAGGCAGATCGTCGCGGTGACGGCCCAGGAACAGGCCGCCTTCGGCCACCACATCGTCCTTCCAGCTGCCCCCGGCATTCACCAGGTCCTGACGGATGCCCGCGATGGAGGTCACGGGCCGCCCCTTGACCGCATCGGCCTCGACCAGCAGCCAGCTGGCATGGCCGATGGCCGCGACGGGAATGCCGCTGCGCACCGCTTCTCTGACGAAATCCACGGCATAGGAATCCGACCGCAAGGTATCGGCCGAGATCAGGCCGCCGGGAATGACCACGGCGTCGTAATTCCTGGCATCGGCCTCGAGCACCGATTCATCCACCCGCAGGCTGTCGCCCCATTCCGTATTGCGCCAGCCGCGTGCCTCTTCCTTCTTCGTTGAAACCACCACGGTCTCGATTCCCGCATGTTCAAAGCGCTCGCGCAGGGCCTTGACCTCGGCTTCGTCGAAACCGCTGGCCAGCAGCACCGCAGCCTTCTGGGCGCCTGTTTCCGCCATTTGCTATCCTCCCAACGTATTGCCTCTTGCGGCTGAGGTGGGCAGGCCGCCCGAAAGCGTCAATTCACCGAACGGAAAGACCCTGCCCTTCCGGGTCAGCCGGGCCGTCCGTATTCCCAATCCACCGCGACGGGCTGCCCGGTACGGGCGGCCTCGTAAATCGCCAGCATCAGGCGCACATCCTGCATCCCCTCCTCGCCAGGGCTGCGGATTTCGCTGTCGTTCAGGATGGCTTCGGAGAAGTGATCCATCTGGCGGGCGAACTGATTGGCCTCGTCGATCTGTACCTCCTCCACGCTGTCCTGGGTGCGGATCGACAGATTATGTTCGTAGTAATCCGTCGCCGGCTGCATCTGCAGGCTGGCCTCGGTGCCTTCGACGGAGAAGCGGTTGGCCTGATAGCTGAAGGCGGAAGAGCCCATAGCGGTGATGCCGCTGGGGAAGCGCATCTGCCAGCTCACCACGTCCTCGACATCGCCGAAGCGCGCATCGCCCTCCGGCGTATGCGTCATCGCCCTAATCTCCACCGGTTCTTCGCCGGATAGGTAGCGGGCGCCGTTGACGCCATAGATGCCGATGTCGAACAGCGAGCCGCCGCCCGCCAGATCGCGCTGCACCCGCCACTGGTCCGCCGGCACATCCGGATTGATGGGGCGGCTGGTATCGGTCTGGATCACCCGCACGGTGCCCAGCTCTCCCTCGCGGATACGGCGGATGGCTTCCAGGTTATGGGGCTCGTAATGCTCGCGGTAGCCGATCATCAGCTTGCGCCCGGCCTCGGAAGCGGCCTGGATCATCGCTGCGCATTCCTCGGCATTCATCGCCATCGGCTTTTCGCACAACACATGCTTGCCCGCCCGCGCAGCCCGGATGGAATATTCCGCATGCAGCGCCGGGGGCAGGATGACATAGACCGCCTCGATCTCGTCATTCTCGGCGATCCGGTCATAGCTGTCGTAATCATAGATGGCGTCGTGGCTGACCCCGTAGAGGTCCGCCGTCCGCTCCGCCTTTTCCCGGTTGCCGCTGACCAGGGCCACCAGCCGCGAGGACCGGCTTTCCGCGAAGGAGGGAATGATCTGGTTCAGCGCATATTGCCCCAATCCGACGACGGCATAGCCGACCCGCCGCTCCGGCTCGATCGGCGGCTCCGTCGTCATCTGCGGATCGGGCCGGCCGATGGCATCGACCGGCAGGCGTTCCTGAGCGGCGGCCATGGTGGAAAGGGAGGTCGCGGCAAGCAGCCCGCCGCCCGCACCCTGCAGGAAACGGCGGCGCGACAGGAAGGAAACCCGCAGGGGCTCCCCTCGCTCATCCTGGTCCTTCTCGATCCCGGGCTTTTCCGTCATGGGCGGCTCCTGATGGCGCTGGGTCTTTCGCCACGAAACACCCAGGCCCACAGGCGGTTCCCGCACGCATGAAAAGAAAGGCCGACTAATCCGCAGCCCGTCCCCTCTCTTCGTTACAGGCCGCGTGGACCAGATAGCCGCTCAGGCTGCATTCGGGGGTCTCCAGGAAATACCGATCAAGGCAATGCAAAACCCCGATCCGGTCGACCCGGAAGGTCCGGTAGGAGGCACGGAATTCGCACCAGGCCGCCAGAGTCCAAACCCGCCCCCAATAATGCATTCCCAAAGGACGGGCATGGCGATGGGAAGGCGTGCCGTCCGCGCGTTCATAATCGAAGGCGATCACCTGGCGGAGGTTCACAGCCTGACGCAGCTTGTCGATCCGCTCGGCCAGGTCCGGCGCTATCCCGTAATCGGGCACGAACAGGCGGGCCGCCTCCAGTTCCGGCCGCCGCTGCTCGGGAAGCACCGCCTCGACCCGCTCCAGCGCCTTTGTCGCGGCCAGGGCCAGCGTGGCACCGCCCCAGGCCTGCACCATGCGGGCGCCGACCACCAAAGCCTCGATTTCGTCCCTGCTGAACATGATGGGGGGAATGTCGAAGCCGGGACGCAGCATATATCCCACACCGGCTTCGCCATCGATGGGCACTCCATTCGCCTGAAGGTCGCGGATATCGCGATAGATGGTCCGCTCCGACACCTCCAGGCTCTCGGCCAGTTGCGAGGCCTTGACGATACGCCGCCGTCTCAGGACCTGGACGATTTCGAACAGGCGGTCGGCGCGACGCATGGAGTTCCCCTTCTTCGGTCACTTGAGGGAATGTAACCCGACCCGGTTGCCCTCGCTATCGATGAACAGCGCCATGTAACCGATCTCGGGACTGATCAGCGTTTTCTGCACAGTGACCTTGCCGCCGGCCTGTTCCACCCGGCTTAAGGGCAGCGACAGATCTTCTCCCGCATTGAGATAGACAAGGCTGCCCTGGTCAGACGGAGAAAAGCCGTCATAGGCGATCAAAGCCCCGTGAACGGCCTGGTCCGGGGCATCGAAGACAGCCATGGGGAAATCCGTGCTCTGGCAGGTTTCCTGCTTGAGCTTTGTGGCAAAGACGGTCTCGTAGAAGGCGACCGCACGGGTCATGTCGCTCACAGGAATCTCGAACCAGACGACGACGTTATCGGCGAACTTCATTGGTCATTCTCCTTTGCTTAAACCAATGACGCCTTCATACGCCCCTCCTCCTGACAGCCTTGTGTCAGGAGACTGGCCCCCAGGATGCAAAAAAGGGCGGGATTGCGCCCGCCCTTCTTCTTCCCGCTAAAAAACCAGAGCTTGCTTAGCCGCGGGCCATCTTCGCCAGACGCAGGCGCAGGGCGTTGAGCTTGATGAAGCCTTCCGCGTCACGCTGGTTGTAGACGCTGTCTTCCTCGAAGGTGACGTAGTCGAGGCGATAGAGCGAGTTGGGCGACTTGCGGCCGACCACGGTGACATTGCCCTTGTAGAGCTTCAGACGCACCGTGCCGTTCACCATCTCGCTGGCCTTGTCGATCATGGTCTGGATCATTTCGCGCTCGGGCGACCACCAGAAGCCGTTATAGATCAGCTCGGCATAGCGCGGCATCAACTCGTCCTTCAGATGCGCGGCGCCGCGGTCGAGGGTGATGCTCTCGATGGCGCGATGGGCGACGATCAGGACGGAGCCGCCGGGGGTCTCGTAGACGCCGCGCGACTTCATGCCGACGAAGCGGTTCTCCACCAGGTCCAGGCGACCGATGCCGTTGGCGCCGCCCAGTTCGTTCAGCTTGGTCAGCAGGGCGGCCGGAGACAGGCGCTGGCCATCGATGGCGACCGCATTGCCCTTCTCGAACTCGATCTCGACATAGGTCGGGGTGTCGGGGGCCTTTTCCGGGCTGACCGAACGGGTGAACATGTCCTCGTCGGGCTCGACCCAGGGATCTTCCAGCGCCTTGCCTTCATAGGAGATGTGCAGCAGGTTCGCGTCGGTCGAATAGGGCGCCTCGCCGCGCTTGTCCTTGGCGATCGGAATCTGGTGCTTCTCGGCGTATTCCAGCAGCTTGGTGCGCGAGTTCAGGTCCCACAGGCGCCACGGGGCGATGACCTTGATCTCGGGCTTCAGGGCGTAATAGCCCAGCTCGAAGCGCACCTGATCGTTGCCCTTGCCGGTGGCGCCATGGGCCACGGCGTCGGCGCCGACCTGGTTGGCGATCTCGATCTGGCGCTTGGAGATCAGCGGGCGGGCGATCGAGGTGCCCAGCAGATAGACGCCTTCATACAGCGCATTGGCGCGGAACATGGGGAACACGAAGTCCCGCACGAATTCCTCGCGCAGGTCGTCGATGAAGATGTTCTCCTTCTTGATCCCCAGCATCTCGGCCTTCTTGCGGGCGGGCTCCAGCTCCTCGCCCTGGCCGAGATCGGCGGTGAAGGTCACCACCTCGCACTGGTAGGTATCCTGCAGCCAGCGCAGGATGATCGAGGTATCGAGGCCGCCGGAATAGGCCAGCACGACCTTTTTGACTTCGCCCTTCATGACAATTCGCCCTTTCGAGAGGGGGGATAAAAAACAGGGGCGCAGTATAGGAGATCGCACGCGGGCGGCAAGGCCTTGCAAGGGATCGGGGCACAACCGCCGGGACTTCAGCATCCAGCAGGGGCGATCAAGGCCTTTGGCCCGCCTCCTCCATCGAGACGCCGCTAAAGCGGCGCCTCGAAGCATGATTGAACGCCCCGCCCCAAGAAAAAACGCGGGCCGAAGCGCGCATTTCAAAATGCTGACAAACCTCTTTTTCTTCGTCACTCCCGCGAAAGCGGGAGTCCATGGGGCCGCTTCATCCATATTCAGCGGCTCATATCTTCACGATTCCCAACATGGACCCCCGCTTTCGCGGGGGTGACGATTCGTGGCGGGCGGCCCCGGCCCCACGTCTGGCCCCAAGAAAAAAACGCGGGCCGAAGCCCGCGTTTTCCGTCTTACCTACTGCGCGCCGTGGCAGTGCTTGTATTTCTTGCCCGACCCGCAGGGGCAGGGAGAATTGCGCTGCACGTTGCCCCAGGTGGCGGGGTTGTTGGGGTCCAGTTCGGCCAGCGCCTGCTGGCCGGCCGCATCGGTGGGCAGCACCGCACCGCCGGTGGCAGCGGCGAGGGCCGGGTCCTGGCGGGTTTCGGTCATGCGCGGACGCGGCGGCTCGGGCATGGCCGGGGGCTGGCGCGGATCGACGCGCAATTCGAGATGGCACAGCACGCCGGTCACGCGTTCGCGCAGGTCGTTCAGCATCTTCTCGAACAGGTTGAAGGCTTCGGCCTTGTATTCGTTGAGCGGATCGCGCTGGGCATAGGCCCGCAGGTTGATGCCCTGGCGCAGATGATCCAGCGTCAGCAGGTGGTCCTTCCAGGACTGGTCGAGCAATTGCAGCAGCAGCGAACGTTCGACCATGCGCATCACGTCGGGGCCGTAATTGGCGGCCTTTTCCGCCATCTTGCGGTCGGCGGCTTCGGTGATGCGCTGCTGGATTTCCTGCTCGGCGATGCCTTCTTCCTTGGCCCATTCGGCGATGGGCAGGTCCAGGCCGGTGACGCGGAGCACTTCCTCGTGCAGGCTCTTGACGTCCCACTGCTCGGCATAGGCCTTTTCCGGGATGCAGCGCGAGACGATTTCCTCGATCGCCTCGTGGCGCATATCGGTGATGGTCTGGGAGACGTCGGTCTCCTGCATCAGCTCCTTGCGCTGCTCGTAAATGACCTTGCGCTGGTCATTCATCACATCGTCGTATTTCAGCAGGTTCTTGCGGATGTCGAAGTTGCGCGCTTCGACCTTCTGCTGCGCCTTTTCCAGGGCCTTGTTGATCCAGGGATGGACGATGGCCTCGCCTTCCTTCAGACCCAGCTTCTGCAGCATGGAATCCATGCGCTGCGAGCCGAAGATGCGCATCAAATCGTCTTCCAGCGACAGGAAGAACTTCGATGCGCCCGGGTCGCCCTGACGGCCCGAACGGCCGCGCAGCTGGTTGTCGATGCGGCGGCTTTCATGGCGTTCGGTGGCGATGACATACAGGCCGCCGGCTTCCAACGCCTGCTGCTTCAGTTCGGCGACCTCGGCACGAATCTCGGCCTCGCGCTTGGCGCGTTCGGCCTCGTCGGTGATGTCCGCCAGTTCCTGCTTCAGGCGCATCTCCACATTGCCGCCCAGCTGGATGTCGGTGCCGCGACCGGCCATATTGGTGGCGATGGTCACGGCGCCGGGCACGCCGGCCTGGGCGACGATATAGGCTTCCTGGTCGTGGTGGCGAGCGTTCAGCACGTTGTGCGGAATGCCCTTCTTGCGCAGGATCCCGGACAGCAGCTCGGACTTCTCGATGGACACGGTGCCCACCAGGACCGGCTGCTTGCGGGCGCGGCAATCCTCGATCAGGGCGGCGATGGCGTCGAATTTCTCGCGCGCGGTGCGATAGACCTCGTCGTCCTCGTCGCGGCGCGCCACCGGCACATTGGTCGGGATCTCGACCACTTCCAGGCCGTAGATCTCGGCGAATTCGCCCGCCTCGGTCATGGCCGTGCCGGTCATGCCCGCCAGCTTGGGATACATGCGGAAGTAATTCTGGAAGGTGATCGAGGCCAGGGTCTGGTTCTCGTTCTCGATCTTCACGCCTTCCTTGGCTTCCAGCGCCTGGTGCAGGCCTTCGGAATAGCGGCGGCCTTCCATCATGCGACCGGTGAATTCGTCGATGATGATGACCTTGTTGTTCTTGACGATGTAGTCCACGTCACGGGTGAACAGCTTGTGCGCCCGCAGGGCCTGGTTGGCGTGGTGGACCAGCGACACGTTCGCCAGGTCGTAGAGGTTGCCTTCGACCAGCAGCCCGGCCTCGCGCAGCAGCTGCTCCATATGCTCGGCGCCCTGCTCGGTCAGGGTGACGGCGCGGACCTTCTCGTCCTTCTCGTAATCCTCTTCCGTCAGCTTGGGGATCAGCTTGTTGACGGCGACATAGAGGCTGGAATTGTCCTCGGTCGGGCCCGAGATGATCAGCGGCGTGCGGGCTTCGTCGATCAGGATCGAGTCGACTTCGTCGACGATGGCGTAGTTGAAAGGCCGCTGGACCATCTCTTCCAGGCGGAACTTCATGTTGTCGCGCAGATAGTCGAAGCCCAACTCGTTGTTGGTGGCATAGGTGATGTCGGCGCGATACGCGGTCTGGCGCTGGAAGTCGTCCATGCCGTGCACGATGATGCCGGTGGACATGCCGAGGAAGCCGTAGAGGCGGCCCATCATCTCGGCGTCGCGGCTGGCCAGGTAGTCGTTGACCGTCACCACATGGACGCCCTTGCCGCTCAGCGCGTTGAGATAGACCGGCAGGGTGGCGACCAGCGTCTTGCCTTCCCCCGTCTTCATCTCGGAGATCATTCCCTTGTGCAGGACGATGCCGCCCAGTAGCTGCACATCGAAGGGCCGCATGCCCAGAACGCGCTTGGCGGCCTCGCGCACGGTGGCAAAGGCTTCGTGCAGCAGGTCGTCCAGCGTCTCGCCCTTTTCCAGGCGCTCGCGGAACAGCCGGGTCTTGTCACGGAGTTCGTCGTCGCTCAGCTTTTCCCATTCGGGCTCGAGGGCGTTGATGGCCTCGACGTCCTTACGCAGGGTTTTCAGGAAACGATCATTGGCGGTCCCAAAAAGCCGCCGGGCGATAGCGCCGAACATGAAGTATCCTCGACAAACAGAGATGGCCGGCCACACAAGACCTGTGTCGCGACGGTCAAACACATAGAACCCAGGGGATAATCTGTCAACGACGGGGCCGTACCAGCCTGCCGGAGAGGCTGCAAGAATGGAAAATAGGCCATCGAGTGAAGGTCCCACCACATTATCGTCCCAATGGCGCGCTTGTAAGGTCACAATCTCTGTGCATTATGCTTTCCCCACCGCCGCAAGCGGGCCCATGGCCCCAGAGGTGGCGCCGATGTTTTCCAATAAGGACATGCCGATGCCCCGTTTCGCCCCGCGCACCCTGGCCCTTGCCCTCGCCGCCGGCCTTTTCGTCAGCCCCGCCTTCGCCAACGACCCCGTGGTGGCCACTGTAAACGGCAAGGACATCCGCAAGTCTGAACTGGTCGAACTGCAGAACTCGATTCCCCAGGTTGCCCAGGTGCCGCTGGAAATGGTCTACGACCAGCTGCTGGACCACCTGATCAACAGCCGCATCATCGCCGCCGAAGCGCGCAAGCAGAACCTGCAGGACGACGCCCAGCTCAAGCAGCGCCTGCGCGAGATGGAAAACCGCCTGCTGCAGGAAGCCTATCTGGCCAAGCGCGTCGACCAGACCCTGACCGAGGAGAAGGTCCGGGCCAAGTATGACGAGCTGATCCAGCAGGCCGAACCGCGCGAGGAAGTCCGCGCGCGCCACATCCTGGTGGAGACCGAAAAGGAAGCCAAGGACATCATCGCCCAGCTGAACAAGGGCGCCAGCTTCGAAGAGCTGGCCAAGGAGAAGTCCAAGGATCCGGGCAGCCAGAATGGCGGCGACCTGGGCTATTTCGAGAAAGAGGAAATGGTCCCGGAATTCTCGGCGGCCGCCTTCAGCATCGAGCCGGGCACCGTCGGCGCCAATCCGGTCAAGAGCCAGTTCGGCTGGCACGTGATCAAGGTCGAGGACAAGCGCATGGCCGAGCCGCCGGCCTTCGAGGAAGTGCGCGAGCAGCTCCATGCCGCCATGGCCGAGGAAGTGATCGTCGCCATGGTCAAGGAATTGCGCGACAGCGCCCAGGTGAAGAAGTTCGACATCAACGGCAATCCCGCCAAGTAAGGCCCTAAAAGCAAAGCCCGAAGACCACCATGACTGCCATCTCGCCCCTCGCTCCCGCCACCTTCCCCCAGCTTCCCGTCGTCAAGGGCGTGAAGCTGGGCGCCTTCGAAGCCAAGATCCGCTACAAGGGCCGTCCTGACCTGCTGGTGGCGGAACTGGCGCCGGGCACGACGGTCGCGGGCGTCTATACCCGCTCGCTGACCGCCTCGGCCCCCGTCCTGTGGTGCCGCGAGGCGCAAGGCCTGGGCACGGCCCGCGTGCTGGTGGTCAATTCGGGCAATGCCAACGCCTTCACCGGGGCCCTGGGCGTGGCCTCGGTGAAGCGCACGGTGGACAAGGCGGCCGAGGTCTTCGGCTGCGACCCGCGCGAGGTCTTCGTCGCCTCCACCGGCACCATCGGCGTCCCCCTGCCCGACGAGAAGATCACCGGCACCCTGCCCGACGCTCCGGCGGCGCTGAAGGAAGAGGCCTGGGCCGAAGCGGCGCGGGCCATCATGACCACCGACACCTTCCCCAAGGCGGCGACCCGCACCGCCCGCATCGGCGACACCACGGTCACCATCAACGGCATCGCCAAGGGCTCGGGCATGATCGCCCCGGACATGGCGACCATGCTGTCCTACGTCTTCACCGATGCCGCCATCCCGGCCGAGGTGCTGCAGGAGATGCTGACCAAGGGCTGCGACAAGAGCTTCAACTGCATCACCGTCGACAGCGACACCTCGACCAGCGACACGCTGATGCTGTTCGCCACCGGCCAGGCCGACCATCCCAAGGTTTCCTCGGCCAAGGACGGGCTGCTGCGGGACTTCCGCAAGAAACTGGATGAAGTGCTGCTGGAACTGGCCCATCTGGTGGTCAAGGACGGCGAAGGCGCGACCAAGTTCGTCACCATCAAGGTCACCGGCGCCGCCGGGGCCAAGCCGGCCAAGCGCATCGCCCTGGCGATCGCCAATTCGCCGCTGGTCAAGACCGCCGTGGCGGGCGAGGACGCCAATTGGGGCCGCGTCGTCATGGCGGTCGGCAAGGCCGGCGAGAAGGCCGACCGCGACCGCCTGAGCATCCGCATGGGCGGCGTGCAGGTGGCCAAGAACGGCCAGGTCGTTCCGGATTACGACGAAACCCCCGTCGAGGCCCATTTCAAGGGCACCGACATCCTGATCGAGGTGGATGTCGGCGTGGGGTCGGGCAAGGCCACCGTCTGGACCTGCGACCTGACCCACGGCTATATCGAGATCAACGGCGCGTACCGCACGTGAGCGGCGAGAGCGACATGATGGGCTGCGCCGCCGCCTCACGCGGCTGGCGCGGCCAGATCCTCGACACCGGGCGGCTGCGCCTGCGCCCCCTGCGGCCCGAGGATGCGCCCCGGCTGACCGCCCTGCTGGCCGACGGAACGGTAGCCGCCACCACCTCGGACATTCCCCATCCCTATCCCCTCTCCGCCGCCGAAGGCTTCATCGCCGAGGTCGCCATCGAGCAGGAGGCCGGGCGGGCCGTGGTGCTGGCGATGGAACGCCTGACCGACAAGGCGGTCATCGGCTGCGTGGGACTGATCATCGACGGCAAGAGCGCCGAACTCGGCTATTGGGTCGGCCAGTCCTGCTGGGGCCAGAACTACGCCACCGAGGCGGCACGCCGCATACTGCGCCTGGCCTTCCGCAACCTGGAGCTGGACCGCGTCTGGGCCAGTGTCCTGGCCGAGAACACCCGTTCTGCCCGGGTGCTGGAAAAGCTGGGCCTGCGCTTCGAAAGCGAGGAACTGGCCGACCTGCCGGCGCGCAACCGCAGCGCCATGATGCGCAAGCTGTCCCTGTCCCGCCAAGACTGGCTGGCCGCGCAAGGGGCGAAGCCCCATGTTTTGGTCGCCGCCTGCGCCCTGGTCGATGCCGAAGGCCGCGTGCTGCTGGCCCAGCGTCCGCCGGGCAAGTCGCTGGCGGGCCTTTGGGAATTCCCCGGCGGCAAGATCGATCCCGGCGAGACGCCCGAGGAAGCCCTGGTGCGGGAATTGCGCGAGGAACTGGGCATCGACACCAGCGAAAGCTGCCTTGCGCCGCTGGCCTTCGCCTCCCACGACTACGATACCTTCCACCTGTTGATGCCGCTCTATGTCTGCCGTATCTGGAAGGGCGAGGCCGCCGCGCGCGAGGGGCAGACCTTGCGCTGGGTCCGCCCCAACCAGATGGCAGCCCTACCCATGCCGCCGGCCGACATCCCGCTGGTGGCCATCTTGAGGGACTGGCTATGAAGCGCGAAAGCGAGGTCACCGCCGCGATCCTGGTGATCGGCAATGAAATCCTGTCGGGCCGCACCCGCGACGCCAATGTGCAATTCCTGGCCGCGGCGCTGAACGACGACGGCGTCCGCCTGGCGGAAGTGCGCATCATTCCCGACGACCACGGCGTGATCATCGCCGCGCTGAACGAATTGCGCGCCCGCCATTCCTACGTCTTCACCACCGGCGGCATCGGCCCCACCCATGACGACATCACCTCGGAAGCCGTCGCCCAGGCCTTCGACGTCGAACTGGAGCTGAACCCGGAAGCGGTGCGCCGCCTGGAAGCCTATTACAAGAGCGCCGAACAGCGCGCCAGCGGCGGCATCAACGACATGCGCCTGCGCATGGCCCGCATCCCCGCCGGAGCGGAACTGGTGGACAATCCCATCAGCGCCGCTCCCGGCTACCGCATCGGCAATGTCTTCGTGCTGGCGGGCGTGCCGCGCATCATGCAGGCGATGTACGATTTCCTGCGTCCGCAATTGGTGGGCGGCAAGAAGATGCTGTCCCAGACCGTCACGGTCTGGACGCCGGAAGGCACGCTGGCCGCCGGCCTGGCCGAGATCCAGTCGCGCTTCCCCCGCGTCGAGATCGGCAGCTATCCCTTCATCCGCGAAGACCGGCTGGGCGCGGCGATCGTCCTGCGCTGCGCCGATGCCGCCTTGCTTGCCGAGGCCGCCGAAGAGGTCCGCCAGCTGGCGCAGGACCTGGGTGCCGATTGGGAAGACGGCGAAGGCTGAGGAGAAGATGCAGCGTCACGAGAAGACCATGCTGATCTTCCTGCTGAAGCACCTGGCCTATGGCTTGACCGGCGGCCTGATCTTCGGCTTGGCCCTGCTCTATTACGACATCGCCCAGATCCGCAGCCTGGCGCTGCGCAGCGACAATCCCTTCCTGGTCATCGGCCTGCTGTTCTTCGGCCTGTTCGTCACCTTCGGCAGCGTCGGTATGGGTGTCGGCATCATGAGCCAGGGCAAGGACGAGTACTGACCTCCCTTCCGGCTCCGCACGGACCCGCTTTCATGCAAATGAGAATCGGTTGCATGAAACAGCCGCGATGGTTAGGGTAGCCCCCTTTCCACTCCACCTCTCACGGTTGCGGTTCATGTTTCCTGCCTGCCTGCGCTTTCTTCTGTGCTGGACCCTTCTTCTGGCCGCCACGACGGCATCCGCTTCGGAAATCGCGGCCGTCTCGCCCCTGTTACCTGCGGGCGGACACAGCGAGGGAAGCCTGGACTCCGGGCAAAGCCGGACCCACCGGCTCGATGCCGAAAAGGGAGCCTTCGTTCAGGGCAGCCTTGAAGGGACGGGCAAGCGCCTGATCCTGCGCGACGCATCGGGCGAGGCGCTCCGGGTCCTGGCCCATGGCCGCGGCGAGCGGCAGGATTTCATGTTCGTCGTCGGCGATCATCCGCCCTATGCCCTGGAGGTCCAGGCGGTGGAACCGGGCGAATACAGGCTGCGGATCGCCCAGGTCGTCCCGCTCGCCGATCAGGTCGCCCCGCCCCCCGCAAGCATCGAAAGCCCCATCCTGCGCGCCATGACGGAGCGTCTGACCGAGGGCGGCGACAGCAGCAGCTTCTGGCGGAATATCGAAAGCCTGGGCACCCCGCTCGTCGAAGCCGAGGGGGTGGAGCCGCCCTTGGCCGAGGACCAGCTTCTCGTCACCTTCCTGTGGCGCGGGGCCGAACACTCCGTCCGCCTGTTCGGCGCGCCCACGGGGGAACATGACGGGCTGCACCGCCTTGGCCGCTCCGACATCTGGTATCGCAGCTATCGCCTTCCCCGCGATACGCGGCTGGGCTACCGGCTGGCCCCGGACGTGCCCGAGTTGAACGCCCCGGCGACGCAACGCCGCCGGGCGATCCTGGCGACGGCGCAGCGCGACCCCTTCAACCGGCACAGTTTCCCCGCCGATCCGGTGGACCGCTTCCACGGCAGTTCCGTGCTGGAACTGCCCGGCGCCCCCGCTCAGCCCTGGATCGCCCCCCGCCCGGACGTCCCGGCCGGCCAGGTGGAAACGCTCCGTTTCGCCAGCAACATTCTCGGCAACAGCCGCGACATCCACCTCTACCGCCCACCGGGCTGGCAGCCGGGCGCCCCGGGCAATGCCCTGCTGGTGGCCTTCGACGGCGAACGCTATGTCGAGGAGGTGCCGACGCCGGTGATCCTGGACAATCTGATCGCGGCGGGACGGCTTCCTCCCACGGCGGCGATCCTGATCGGCAATCCCAGCAACGCCGCCCGCTCGGCCGAACTGCCGCCCAATCCCGCATTCCTGCGCTTCCTGGCGGAGGAACTGATGCCCTGGGCGCGGGAACAGGGGCTCTCCGCCGAGGCAGGCCGGACGGTGATCGCAGGGTCCAGCTATGGCGGGCTTGCCGCCGCCCATGCCGGTTTCCACCATCCGGAATGGTTCGGCAATGTCTACAGCCAGTCGGGCTCGTTCTGGTGGGCGCCCGACGCAGTGGGAGAAGAAGGCGAACCGGAATGGCTGACGCGGCAATTCGCGGCCGCGCCGAAGAAGCCCGTCAGGTTCTACCTGGAAGCTGGACTCTTCGAGACTCGCGGCATGCGGGGCGGCATCCTGGAGGCCACCCGGCATCTGCGGAACGTGCTGCGCGCCAAGGGCTATGACGTCCAGCACCGGGAATATGCCAGCGGCCACGACTATCTGCACTGGCGCGGAACCCTGGCCACCGGCCTGACGGCACTGCTCGGCCCGCCTCCCGCTCATTGATCCCGCAACGATCACCTTGCGCTGCGGTATGGACTTCGGCGAGTCTGTCGCGTTAAAGTCTGCCCTCTCGATCACGGATCGGGAGCATGACCCAAGGGACCGGGCGCGTGGCGAAATGGTAAACGCACTCGACTTAAAATCGAGCGTCTTTGATGACTTGCGGGTTCAAGTCCCGCCGCGCCCACCAAAAAATCCCGCCGAAGCAAATGCACCGGAAGCCTTCATCCGGTTTTTGCTCCTGGCGGGATTTCTTTTTCAGGCAAGAAAGCGGCCAGCCGCCCTGCCCCCGTTTTCCCTCGGAAGGAAGCCGGGGCGGCTGGCCCAGTCTTGTCAGTCGAGCCGGATGGTGTAAAGCGGCTCGGGGTTTGCGTCGTCGGTGAACAATTCGCTGGGATAGGTTTCCAGCGAGATATGCGTCTCCATCCCCTTGCGCTCGACGCCGAAATTCGGCCCCTGCTCGTCCTTGAACCGGCTGATCGAGTCCTTCAGCGCCGCCAGCGTCTGCTCGAATTCCTCCTCCTTGCCCGGCACCGGTTTGTAGCCCTGCATGCTTCCCAGGAATTGGTCGATGTAGTCGGTGCCGTATTTCTTGGCCTGGTTCACCACATCCTCCAGCTGGTTCACGGCCGGGTTATGGGGCTCCATCATTTTCGTCAGCTTGACGAAGGGGTCCCAGACGGCATCGCGCGTCGCATCCTTGTGCACATGCTCGCGATGCATGCCGAAGCCGACCGCCGAGGTGTTGAAGCGCGAGGTGATGAAGCTCAGCGAGTGCTCCAAGCAACGCCCGAGGCTGCGGAAGGCATTGGCGATCTTCTGACCGGTGGTATGGTGGGCCTCGCCGGTCATGCGGAAGATCTTGGGCATGCCGCCATGCTCGAACTTCATGAAAATCTGTTCGTTCTGCATCTTGTCGAACAGCACCGCCCCCTTGCCCGAGGGCAGCCGGTTTCCGAAATCCTCGATCCCGCGCTGGACCGGCTTGTTGCCGAACAAGCCCGAGAAGCCGACATTGCCGAAGGAAGCGCTGCCGCTGGCGCTACGCTCGTTGAAATGGGTCGAGATGCGGCCATAGGAGGTCGGGTTGGCGTTCAGGAAATCGTAGAGACGGTTGCCCTCGTCCTTCATCACCAGCGAGCCGCTGGTGACCATGTGGTCGCCGCCATCGAGGATCTCCAGCTCCGCCGTCTTGGCCGTCAGGTACCAGCTGATGGCGCGGGTGGTATGAAGGCTGCTGGGGATATCGTAATCCTGGCCGTTGACGTTGATATGGACCGTGCCGCCCTCGACGTCGCCGCGCGTGATGGCATTGACCAGATGTTCCCCGGTATTGATCAGGGCGCGCAATTCCTGCGGCGTGACCTTGGTGCCGATGGCTTCGCAGTAATTCTGCAGCTTCTGCTCGATCGCCTGGCCATGGCGCGCGAGAATACCGTTATCGGTAAAGCCGTTCTCGCCCGCCTGCGGCGGTACGGCAAGGGCGGCAACATAGGGGTTCTGGCGCGCGAACACTTTGTCGGCGGTGTGATTGCCGGTATGCGTGATGCGCTGGAACGTATCGACGAAGCGCTGGCGCAGGCTTTCCACCTGCTGCCGGATGCCAGTGCGGACTCCGCCGGCATTGTCTTGTTGCTGGGGCTGGACCTCGCCGCCCTGCACCCCCGCATGATTCCCCAGCAACGGCGTCGTCACGCCGACATTGGCGTTTATATTCACCATGGCTCGACTCCCTTTCCGCCCGGATTAGACACGCACCATGTTCGGGGCCTGGGGCAAATCGGGCGCCCCGCCCTCTCCACCGCCGCCGCCTTCTCCGCCGGAGGCGATGAAATCGCGCCAGAACTGGGAAACACGGGCGAACTGGCTAATGACGGCGGCCAAGGCCTCGCCGGTCACGCCCTCGACGGGCAGGCGATAGGCCAGAACAGCCGAGCCGGTATCGGGATGAAGACCGAGCGTGCCACCGCCGGTACCGGCCCACAGCAGGTTGGCCTCGAGCAGGTTGCGGTGGATTTCTCCGGCCTTCTCCTGGGGGATGGCGCCAAGGTCGGAATAGACGAGGACCTCTTCCGTCCCGTCCGCTTCACTCAGCTCGAGAAAGATGTTCTGCCCTTCGACATCCAGAATGCCGCTCTCATAGACGCCGGCGGCATTGCCGATGTTCATTTGCACGCAAAGGGCTTCGATCAACGCCTTGTAACGCTCGCTCATCTTCGTGTGATCTCCCGGAAGTAGCGCGGTTCTCCGCAACAGTCTCTTTCCGTTAGTCACAGCTCGATGAGGAAAGTTCTCAAGATGCTCAACACTGTCTCCCTCGCGCCTTACCTGCCGGAGACAGCAGAAGGGCGGGAAAGGCCGATTCTGGTCAGAAATTCAGCAGCATTCTTCTTCAAGCTTGCGCAACAATTCCAGGCCGACCGCATCCTCGTATTCTTCGAACAATTCCTCGATGTAATAGGTGTGCGAGCAGGCCAGGCAGAGTTCATCGGCGCGGCGGGCATGCAGCTTTTCCGCCTCGGCCAGGCGAAGCTTGAACCTTTCCCAGAAGGCGTTCGTCTTCGCCGGGTCATTGATATGCATCAGCACCCGCTCGATCACCTGGCGGGAATTGCCCTCGCAATCGATGCCCTGGAAAGTCTTGTAACGGTCGGTCGTGGCGGGAACATCCATGGCAGGCCCTATGGCAAGAAGAACGCGAAGCTCTCTCTATTGCCAACACCGCCCGCCCTGACAAGCCACCGCGCTCCGAGCGGCGGCTGCGGCGCGCGAAGCACCGCCTGCATGCACGAATTGCGGAGGGTCAGAAGGCCAGGCGCTTCTTCAATGCCTCGATCCGCCCCCGGCTGACCGGAACGCGCGGCGCCCCTGGGGCGGCCATGATGAATTCCGCCCGGTCCCCGATCCTCTCCAATGCCTGGGCATGGACCAGATTGACGATATAGCCTCGATGCGAGCGAACGAATTGCCGTCCGTCCAGCCGCCGTTCCAGTTCGGAAAGAGGCAAGCTGCACAGGAAGGCGCCCTCGGCGGTATGGACGGTGGAATAATGGCCGTCGGCGCGCAGGTAGACCACGTCGGGCGGGTCGATCAGGGCCACGCCATGCCGCGTCGCCACCGGCAGTTTCACCAAGGGCTCCTTTTCCGGAGCCGCCGCTCCGGCGGGCGCCTCTCCCAGGTCGAACAGCATCAGCACCGTGGCCGACCTTCCATCCCACGGCAGGGAGGTCACCTTGGCCACCACCATCCGCCCCGGCAAGGCGACGATCATCGAGGTGGCCGAGGGCGGGGCATCGGGACGCTTGGCCGCCTCCAGCAGCAATTCCACCTTCTCGCGGCTGCCCGGCCCATGCAGGTCCTGGATCGGACGGCCGATCCGGCTCTCCACGCCGCCCAGCAGCCGCGAGGCGGCCGGATTGAGCGAGACGATATTGCGCCTCTCGTCCAGGACCACCAGGCCCACATCCATGCGCTGGAGCCGATATTCCATCCCTACCCGGCCTCGCCCTGCCGCCGGACGCGGCGCGCCCGGTCCCGTTTCCGAGTATAGCCCAGCTTCCGGCCCTGAAAAGTCCAGCGCAGAGATCCTGCCAAGGTTTGAAGAGAAGGTCCCCCTTGCTATAAACGGAAAGTCCTTTCTGGAGAGAGTTATGAAACGGCATCGTTACGCCCTGGCCATGATGGCGGGCGCCTATCCCTTGATCGTCTGCATCCTTTACTTGCTGCCCGCGGAATTGGCCAATGCGCCCCATTGGCTCAAGGCGCTGTTCATCGTGCCGGTCATGGTTCTGGGGATGGTCTATGCGGTCAACCCGCTGGTCCTGCGCCTCTGCGGCCCCTGGCTGGGGCTGCGCAAGGAGTGAGCCTCTCTCTTGAGAGAGGCCGGAAGCCCCCAAGGGGGGAACGACCGAAGAAGGTTTGAACAAGACAGGCGATGGGCGCACCCTGTTCCTGCCCCTTGAAGGAAAAGGGAACAGAAGGACCGCCATGGCCCGCCACGACCTCACCCGAGAAGCGCCCGAAGACGCGCCGTCCGCCTAGGCCCCGCCATGCCTCTTGCAGCATCCATCCTATGGCGGCGGCTCGATGCCCCCGGCCATGACGCCTGTTCCCTGAAGCATACGGGCGAGACCTGGCTTCTGCAGGGGACGTCGGTGTTCCGCCATGACGGCCAGCCGGCATGCCTGCATTACCTGGTGGAATGCAATGCGGACTGGGAAAGCCTGCATGGGGCGCTGCACGGTTTCATCGGCCGGAACGGCGTGGAGCAGCAGATCACCCGCAGCGACGGGATCTGGATCCTGAACGGCACGCCGCAATCCGGCGTGGATTCCTGCCTCGACCTCGATCTCGGTTTCACCCCGGCGACCAATCTGTCACAGCTTCGCCGGGTCCCGCTGGCCGTCGGCCAAAGCGCAGAAATCGATGTCGCCTGGCTCGACCCGGCGACGAACCGCCTGGTCCTGCTGCCGCAACGCTATGAGCGGCGGACGGAGACGGAATATTGGTACGAGGCGCCGAGCGTCGGCTACCAGGGCCTGCTGGAAGTCGGCCCCTCGGGCTTCATCCGGCACTACCCCACCCTCTGGCGCGCCGAAACATCCGGCGACGCTCCCCTCGCAGACCGAGCACCTCTCTAGCCATTCCCGCCCGCATCGCCTACTATGGCGTGTGCATTGGGGGAACGGCACAGCCATGGTTTCAAGCGTCAAAACCGTCGCCTTCCAGGGAATCGAGGTCCTGGAGATCGATGTCCAGGTCCAACTCGCCAGCGGCCTGCCCGCCTTCACGCTGGTCGGTTTGCCCGACAAGGCGGTGGGGGAATCGCGCGACCTGCTGACGAACCTTGGTCATGCGTCACTCGGAGCAACTATACACGCTTACGCTGATGCTAGGGAGTGGCGGGTATAAGGTTGACGCCATGCCACTCCCCAGCATCCCTAGCACTACCTCCGACTGTTCACCCGAAACTCTGACGCGTCGAGCTTGAATTCCTCGCTTATGCCCAACTTCTTGAGAATCGCGGGCAGCACTTGGTGAATCGTTCTCATGCCGACCAACAGTTCGTTCATGTAGATGTCGGGGTGAAGACGCCCCTTGTTAAGCCCCAGACTTTCAGCCTCAGCCTCGCTCCCAAGCTCACCAGCAGAGCCATAGGCCAAGTCGAGAAGCTCTGCTCTGAGCGGCACACCAGCGCGGAAAGCCTTCTCCTTTACAGTGTTGAGCCACTTTTCGTAGTCCTGCAGCGTGTTCCATTTAAAGGCGTCATAATTGGCTGCCATCACGGGCTTTTCATCGAGCTTTGCCGCCGCCAACTCCAAAAGGCAAGAATCGACTTGGGACCCAATTTCAAATATATCCAGGCTCTCATCGTAAACCAGACCCTCAACGTAGGCAGCGTAGAAACCGTAAACGTCGTTTAGTGACTTGTATATTTTGTAAATAAGAGACGTATACGGATTCTCCATCATCGCCTCCCACCGAGAATCGAGGTCGGAGGCAGAATCATCTTCCTCATTTAAACCAATTGCGCCCTCGACTTCCTTTGGAAATTCTTTCGGAAGTTCGACCCCCATCTTCCTAAGAACATGGAATGTGTGCCAAGGAAGTAATCCCATGTCATCTGTTAGAGGCTCAGTGACGTAGCCCGTTTCAGCTTCTTCTTGAGCAGCGTCCGCAAGGAGACGAATGACCTTTTCCCATTTATCTGCTGCATCGAGGGAACCTGCCCAAACAACAAATTGCGGGTCCTTGTCACCGATCCCGCTCATCTTACGGAGCTTGTCATCCATGTCCTTAGACATGTGTTCCCCGCTCTTCCACTTGCTGATTTGGGTGGGAGACACCCCAAGGCGCACTGCGAGTTCCTTCTGGGTGCAGGAGAGGGCATTCAATGCGAGTTGCACAAGAGCAGCACCGTTCATTTGGGACCCCTTCGACTGGTTTACTAAATTCTCTCTCCAACCATGACAACCGGACCATAGCGAAAATTAAGTGAACTGGAAAGATAATTTAGTAAATTGGCTGATAAAGGTAGGCGCCCCTACATTGAGAAAGGACTGGCGCTGATAACATGCTGCAGATCGGCCGTGCATGGGTCGGGCAGATCCATGCTAGCGGCGGACGGAAACGGAATGTTGGTACGAGGCGCCGAGCGTCGGCTATCAGGCCTGCTGGAGGTCGGCCCCTCGGGCTTCATCCGGCACTACCCCACCCTCTGGCGCGCCGAAACATCCGGCGACGCCCCTCTCGCAGACCGAGCGCCTCTCTAGCCATTCCCGCCCGCATCGCCTACTATGGCGTGTGCATTGGGGGAACGGCACAGCCATGGTTTCAAGCGTCAAAACCGTCGCCTTCCAGGGGATCGAGGTCCTGGAGATCGATGTCCAGGTCCAACTCGCCAGCGGCCTGCCCGCCTTCACGCTGGTCGGATTGCCCGACAAGGCGGTGGGGGAATCGCGCGAGCGGGTGCGCGCCGCGCTGACCGCCCTGGGCCTGGCCCTGCCGCCCAAGCGCATCACCGTCAATCTGGCTCCCGCCGACGTGCTGAAGGAAGGCAGCCATTTCGACCTGCCCATCGCCTGCGCCCTGCTGGCGGCCATGAACGTCCTGCCGGGCGAGGAATTGTTCAACTACACCATCCTGGGCGAACTGGGGCTGGACGGACGGCTGGCGCCCGTGGCCGGGGTGCTGCCCGCGGCCATCGGCGCCAATGCCGCCGGGCGCGGGTTGATCTGCCCGGGCAGCCAGGGGGGAGAAGCGGCCTGGGCGGGCGGCAGCGACATCCTAGCCCCGCGCGACCTGCTGGCGCTGGTCAATCATTTCAAGGGCGTGCAGATCCTCGCCCCGCCGGTGCCGGAACTGGCCGAGGACGCTGCCCCTCTGCTGGACCTACGCGACATCAAGGGCCAGGAAAGCGCCAAGCGCGCCCTGGAAGTGGCGGCGGCAGGCGGTCACAACATGCTGATGATCGGCCCGCCCGGTTCCGGCAAGTCGATGCTGGCGGCACGCCTGCCCGGCCTGCTGCCGCCGCTGGACCCGGCCGAGGCGCTGGAGGTCAGCATGATCCATTCCGTCGCCGGCCATCTCGACCAGGGCCGGCTGATGCAGCGCCGCCCCTTCCGCGACCCGCATTTCTCGGCTTCGACGGCCTCGCTGGTCGGCGGCGGGCATCGTGCCAAGCCGGGCGAGGTGTCGCTGGCCCATCTGGGGGTGCTGTTCCTGGACGAATTGCCCGAATTCTCGCGCGGGGCACTGGAAGCCCTGCGCCAACCCTTGGAATCCGGCCGGGCGACGGTGGCCCGGGCCCAGGCCCATGTCACCTATCCGTCGCGTTTCCAGCTGATCGCGGCGATGAATCCCTGCCGCTGCGGCTATCTCGGCGACGAGGCGCAGGCCTGCAACCGCGCGCCCAAATGCGGGCTGGACTATCAGGCCAAGATTTCAGGCCCGATGTTCGACCGGATCGATCTGCATGTGGATGTGCCGGCGGTCAGCCCCGCCGATCTGTCCCTGCCGCCGCCCGCCGAGGGCTCGGCCGAAATCGCCGCCCGTGTCGCCACGGCCCGCGCGATCCAGCGGGAACGTTTCCAGGCGCTGGCGCCGGGACGCGGCATCCGCACGAACGCGGAAGCCGAAGGGGAATTACTCGATAAAATTGCAAAGCCGGATGCCGCCGGAAGACAGCTTCTGGCCGAAGCCGCCGAACGGATGCGTCTTTCGGCACGCGGCTATCACCGCGTCCTGCGCGTCGCGCGTACCCTGGCCGACCTGGAAGGAAAAGAGAGCCCCGGCCGCATTCACGTAGCCGAGGCTCTCGCCTATCGCCGCCTCATGCCCGGACGGGCCGAGGCTTATTCCTTGCCGCCACCGGCATCCGCCAGGACGCGGGCCAGGTCATAGACCTGACGGCGCAGGCGGGGGTCGGTGATGCGCCAGTAGGCCCGCACCAGTTCCAATGTTTCGCGCTTTCCCATGGGGTCGGCGTCGTCATCGGCCTGGGCCGGCGCAGCATTCTGGCCGACGGGCATCTCTTCGAAGAAGAAGGATACCGGCACCCCCAGGATGCAGGCCATGTCATGCAAGCGGCTGGCACTGATACGGTTGGTGCCGCGTTCGTATTTCTGAACCTGCTGGAACGTGATGCCCAGCGCCTGACCGAGCTGATCCTGGGTCATGCCCACCAAAGTACGACGCATGCGGACGCGACTGCCCACATGGATATCGATGGGATGAGGACGGCCAGGGATTTTTTCCATGATCTGGTGAGTCTGCACTTATTACCACCTCCGATTGGTGGCAGACATAACACCCGTGCCACAAGATTTGAAGACGAATCTTATGCGCGTTGCGAGGATTCCTCCAAATCAGCACAATCTTTCTGATATATCCCTTCCCCAAGAAGGGGCGAAGAATATCGCGCATTGAGGAGTCCGAAAGATCCACCACCCTAGAGCAAATATCCCTTCCGGACCAGTCTCCGCCTCTAATGAGATCGAAACTCGGCCCTAAAAAAGTCGGCTTTGCCTGTGACATTCCAAGGATGAAACCGTCCGAACCCATCGGGACATGATGAGCCTTACCTGTAAAGACGCTGCCGTCGCCTGGACCGCCGCCGCCCTATGCATGGCCGCCTTCGCCCTGCCGGCCACCGCCCAGGCGCAGGAACAATTGTATCTCGAGCCGCCACCCGGCTGGGAAAAGGCCTACGACACCCGCCAGGGCACCGCCGAGATCCGCCAGTTCGTGCCCGAGGGGCAGAATCTGGACGATTGGAGCGATATGGTCGTGGTCCAGGTCATGCACGGCCTCAGCACCATGCCGCCCGACCTCTTCCTCGCCAGCGTCCCGGGCCAGTTGGAGAAGTATTGCGAGGAACCGCGCTTCGGGGACATCCAGAAAGGCCTGATGGCGCAGCAGGAAGCCGCCTTCCAGATCGTGCAATGCCCGCTGAACACGCTGACCGGCCGGGGCGAGTTGTCCATGTTCCTGGTCATCAAGGGACAGAGCAATCTCTATGCCCTGCAACGCGCTTGGCAGACCCCATCCTATCTAGGCGAAGACGCGCCCATCCCCCAGGCCGCCATGGATGCCGGGATCGCCTATCTGCGGGCGGCCAAACTGTGCAGCAGCCTGCCCTGCCGGTGACGTAGGAAAGAAAAGGAGGCCCTGTCCGGCTGCCTCCTGAGTGCTGACGAAGCCTTTTTCTGCCCCGTCATTCCCGCGGAAGCGGGAAGCGATGCGCCCCCCGCTTCCGCGAGGGGCCGAGATAACGAGACGGGATCGTTTTCAGCGGGCCGGGACGGCCCCTTTTGGCCTCAGGCCAGGCCGCGCTTGCCCATTTCCAGGAACTTCTCGCGGCGGCGGGCACGCAGGACGCCGCCCTCCAGACCGGACAAATCCTTCAGCGCCGCCTCGACGGCATCGCCCAGGGCGGTGATGGCCTGCTGCGCATTGCGGTGGGCGCCGCCCAGGGGTTCGGGAATCACATCGTCGATGACGCCCAGCTTGTGCAGGTCCTGGGCGGTCAGGCGCAGGGCCTCGGCGGCATCCTTGGCGGCCTCGCCGCTGCGCCACAGGATCGAGGCGCAGCCTTCCGGCGAGATCACCGAATAGACGGAATGTTCCAGCATCAGCACGGTATTACCCGCCGCCAGCGCGATGGCGCCGCCCGAGCCGCCTTCGCCGATGATGGCCGAAATCAGCGGCACGCGGATGTTCAGGCAGGCTTCGATGGAACGGGCGATGGCTTCGGCCTGGCCGCGCGCCTCGGCCTCGACGCCCGGATAGGCACCCGCGGTATCGACCAGGGTGATGACCGGAATACCGAAGCGGTCGGCCATTTCCAGCAGGCGCTTGGCCTTGCGGTAGCCTTCGGGCTTGGCCATGCCGAAATTGTGGCGCACGCGGCTTTCGGTATCGTGGCCCTTTTCATGGCCGATGACCATCACCGAATGGCCACGGAAACGGCCCAGGCCGCCGATGATGGCGCGGTCTTCGGCAAAGGTGCGGTCGCCGGCCAGCGGCGTGAAATCCTGCACCAGGGCAGAGACGTAATTCGAGAAATGCGGACGGTCGGGATGGCGCGCGACCTGGGTCTTCTGCCAAGGTGTCAGCTTGGCATAAGTGGCGCGCAGCTGCTTCTCCACCTTGGCCTGAAGGCGCGCGACCTCCTCAGCGATATTCATCTCATCGCTGTCGCTCAAATGGCGCAATTCCTCGATTTTGCCTTCCAGTTCGGCAATCGGCTTTTCGAAGTCGAGGAAGTTCATGACCGTCTCCTGGCGTAACTCTTCGTCCCCGAAAAAGGAACGGGGCGGCGCGGTTTATAGCACGCGCCGCCCCGAGAGCAAATGTTGCGACCAAAAATGCAGCGTCAGAATTCTCTTGTCACAGTCCATAGGCTTCGGCCAGGGCCGGATCGCGGGCCGCAACCTGCCGGGCGAGATCGACGATGACCTTGGCCTGCTTCCAGGTGGCGTCGTCCTGCATCTTGCCGTCGATCATCACCGCCCCCGTGCCGTCGGGCATGGCTTCGAGGATCTTCCGGGCGAAGCGCACTTCCTCCACGTCGGGACTGAAGACCCTCTTGGCAATCTCGATCTGCTTGGGATGCAGCGACCAGGCGCCGACGCAGCCCAGCAGAAAGGCGTTGCGGAACTGCGCCTCGCAGGCGGCATCGTCGCTGAAATCGCCGAAGGGGCCGTAGAAGGCCTTGATGCCCTGCGACTGGCAGGCATCGACCATCTTGGCGACGGTATAGTGCCACAGGTCCTGCTGGTGGAAGCCGCGCGCCCCGCCATCGCCGCGCGGATCTTCCAGCACGCCGTAGAAGGGATGGCCGCCGCCGACCCGCGTGGTCTTCATCCCGCGCGAGGCGGCGAGGTCGGCCGGACCCAGGCTCATGCCGTGCATGCGCGGGCTGGCGGCCGCGATGGCCTCGACATTCGCCACGCCCAAAGCGGTTTCCAGGATGGCGTGGATCAGGATGGGCTTCTTGACGCCGTGCCGGGCCTCCAGTTGGGCCAGAAGCTGGTCGAGGAAGTGGATGTCCCAGGGCCCCTCGACCTTGGGCAGCATGATCACGTCCAGCTTGTCGCCCGCCGCCGCGACGATCTCGGTCACGTCGTCCAGGAACCACGGGCTGTTCAGGCAATTGACGCGGGTCCACAGGCCTGTGGCGCCGAAATCGACGGAAGTGGCGACCTCGATGAAGCCCCGGCGGGCGGCTTCCTTGGCATCGGCGGGGATGGCGTCTTCCAGATTGCCCAGCAGCACATCCACCTGGGACACCATGTCCGGCACGCGGGCACGCATCTTTTCCACATGCGGCGGAAAGAAGTGGATCATCCTCTCCAGCGCCACCGGCAATTCCCGATAGGGAGAGGGCGCGCCGATGGCCAAGGGCTCGAAAAACTTCTTCGGGGGCTTGATGGTCATGAAAGGGCGCCTTCCGCTTCACGGACGAAAATAAAGTTCGCGAAATATCCAGTCAGAGAAATTATATGTCTACCGCATTGCAGCAGAGCTGTCAACCGAGGGTGAGAAAAGCTCGGGCCGGAAGGGCTGGCGCAAGCCTTCCGCCAGGTCCAGGTAGTCCGGCTCGTTCTCGGGCGTCAGATAGCCATGGCGGATCAGGAAATCGATGATCACCAGATTGACGTTGAACTTGAACGCGTCGCTGGTCCGCACGATCTCGGCCACCTTCTCGACCGGCATCAGCTCGAATCCGGTCATTTCGCCATCCCTCGGAATGGGTTCGAAATCGCGCGGCACTTCCAGGTCGTAGCAGAACATCACATCGGGCTTCAGCCCGCGCTCCGTCTCCATGCAATAGGAGATGACGCCCACCGGCTTGGCCTTGCAGGCCATCTCGCGCGGGATATCGGCTTCCTCCTGGGCTTCCTTGACAAGATTCTCGGCCAGGGACAGGCCCGAGGGCTGGCCGCCCGCCACCAGATTGTCCAGCTTGCCCGGCGCCACCGCCTTGTCCAGGGCGCGCTTGCCGATCCACAGATGCATTCCCTCGCCATAGCGCACGAAGCCGTTCACATGCAGGCCATAGGCGCGGATGCCGAATTCCTGCACCGCCGTGCGGTCGATGCGCATCACCGCCTCGGCCCCGAAGCGGGGCGCCACGTCGTAATCCTCGCCCCGCATCTTGGGCAGAACACCTTCCTGCACCAGCTTGCGCAGCACGCCGCGCACCGCTTCCGTCCGTTCCTCGGGACTGCGCAATTCCTCGTTCAGGCTCACCACATCGTCGCGGACCCGGAAGATGTCGGTGAAGGCCGCCAGGCGCAGCATGAAATCCTTCGCCACCCAGCCGACCCGCTGGCCACCCACCTCGAAGGGACGGTAATTGCCCAGGTCAAAGCGGTTACAGGCATGAATATGATCGAGATAGCTCATGACGATGTCCCTCCTTGGCCCTGCAATATGGTGCTCTGCCCCATACCGCACCAAGAGGCGGGAATCGCGTAACGGAAAAGGCCGACTCGGGCGAGGCAGCCCTTCTGTTCATCTTGTTGTTGTAGACACGAAAGATGTACCCTTTGCCCGCGAAATAAAGAGACGACTTGCGCCGTTGACGGGGAGGAACAAAAGATGGCTTCGACCATCCTGCACATGCTCGAAGAAGAGCACCGTACGCTGGGCCGTGTTCTTAGGCTGATGCGTCGGCAATTGGACAGGCTCGCCCGCGACGGCGACGCCGATTTCGAGATGCTTGGCGAGATCGCCCATTACATCCGCAATTATCCCGACCTTTTCCACCATCCCAAGGAAGACCTGGTGTTCCGCCGCCTGCGTCTGCGCGATGCCGGGGCGGCAGCGGTGGTCGAACGCCTGCTGGAAGAGCATCGCCATGTCGCGGGCATGACCGACGACCTGTCCCGGCTGATCGACGAGGCCCGCGTCCAGCCGGGCCGTCGCCCGGCGCTGCAGGCCGCCGCCGAAGCCTATATCGACTTCCAGCAGCGCCACATGGAATGCGAGAACACCGACGCCCTGCCCCGTGCCCAGGCCGCCCTCCTGCCCGGCGACTGGGAGGAAATCGCGGGTCTGGTCGAAGGGGAGGAAGACCCGCTGATGAGCAAGGCGGGGCTCGGCCAATACAGCCGCCTGCGCGACCGCATCTTCGCCGGGCATTGAACCGCCCGCACCGACAGAAAGCAGCCCTCGCCGAGGAGGGACGAAGGCCCGTGCCGGAGGGCACGGCAGGCCATTAACCTTCCCCGCTCTCGCCTTCCCCCTTCGGAATCGGCTTCACAGCCCCTATGTTGAAGCGGCCCCACCACTATTGGTTCCGCTTTTCCATGAGACGCCGTTCCCCTTCCTCCCAAGACCGCGCGGTCCAGATCGGCCCCCGCCAGGACCTCCACACCATCAAGTCGCTGCTGCCCTATCTCTGGCCCAAGGGGGAGATCGGCCTGCGGGCGCGGGTGGTGGTGGCGATGATCTTCCTGGTCGCCGCCAAGCTGATCAACGTCTATGTCCCCATGCTGTTCAAGCTGGCCGTGGACGCCCTGACCGTCGCTCCGGGGCAGGCGCTGGTCGCCGTGCCGGTGGCGCTGCTGCTGGGCTACGGCATCGCCCGCGTCGCCTCGCAGGCCTTCGGCGAGCTGCGGGACGCGGTCTTCGTCAAGGTGGCGCAACGGGCCATCCGCACGGTGGCGCTGCAAACCTTCCGTCATCTGCACGGCCTGGCCCTGCGCTTCCACCTCGACCGCCAGACGGGCGGCATCTCGCGGGCCATCGAGCGCGGCACCAAGGGCATCGAGTTCCTTCTGAACTTCATGCTCTTCAACATCCTGCCGACGCTGCTCGAAGTCCTGATGGTCTGCGGCATCCTCTGGTATTTGTTCGATTTCCGCTTCGCCCTGGTGACGCTGGTCACCATTAGCGGCTACATCGCCTTCACCCTGCTGGTCACGGAATGGCGGCTGAAATACCGCCGCACCATGAACGAGACCGACCAGGAGGCCAGCACCAAGGCCATCGACTCGCTGCTGAACTACGAGACGGTCAAGTATTTCGGCAACGAGGAGCACGAGGCCCGGCGCTACGACAAATCGCTGCAACGCTATGAAGGCGCGGCGGTCAAGAGCAAGACCACGCTGTCGATGCTCAATATCGGCCAGGGCGCCATCATCTCGGTCGGCCTGATCGTGGTGATGCTGATGGCCGCCGAGGGCGTGGTGGCGGGCCACATGACCATCGGCGATTTCGTGCTGGTGAATACCTATCTGATCCAGCTTTACCTGCCGCTGAACTTCCTCGGCTTCGTCTACCGCGAGATCAAGCAATCCCTGACCGACATGGAGCATATGTTCCATCTGTTGGGCGAGAATGCCGAGATCCGCGACAAGCCCGGCGCTCCAGACCTGAAGATGGAAGGCGCCGCCCTGACCTTCGAGAACGTGCATTTCAGCTACAATCCCGACAGGGAAATCCTGAAAGGCATCTCCTTCTCGGTGCCGGCGGGCAAGACGGTGGCGCTGGTCGGACCATCGGGGGCCGGCAAGTCCACCATTTCGCGCCTGCTGTTCCGCTTCTACGACGTCGATAGCGGACGCATCCTGATCGACGGCCAGGACATCCGGGAGGTCCGGCAGGCCTCGCTGCGGGCGGCCATCGGCATCGTTCCCCAGGACACGGTGCTGTTCAACGACACCATCGCCTACAACATCGCCTATGGCCGTCCGGGCGCGACCAGGGAAGAAGTGGAAAAAGCCGCCCATCTGGCACGCATCCACGATTTCATCACCACCCTGCCCGAAGGCTACGAAACTAAGGTCGGCGAGCGGGGGCTGAAGCTGTCGGGCGGCGAGAAGCAGCGTGTCGCCATCGCCCGCACCATCCTGAAGCGTCCGGCCATCCTGCTCTTCGACGAAGCCACCAGCGCGCTGGATACCCGCACGGAAAAGGAAATCCAGGTCTCGCTGCGCGAGGTTTCGGCCAACCGCACCACGCTGGTCATCGCCCACCGCCTGTCCACGGTGACCCATGCCGACGAAATCCTGGTGCTGGAGGCCGGCCAGATCGTCGAGCGCGGGCGGCATGAACAGCTTCTAGCCGCGAACGGCCGCTATGCCGAGATGTGGCACCGCCAGCAGGAAGCCGCCCATCACCAGGCGGAATTGGCACGGGAACAGGCGGGATGACCCCGCCCCTCCCTGTGGTGTAACATGCGACCTTCTCCATCAAAGGCTAGGGCATGTTCGGTTTCCTGAAAGACCTGTTCCTGACGAAGAAGGCCAAGGCCGCCCTGGAAAAGAAGGCCCGCGCCGAAGCGAGAGCGAAGAAGGCCAAGCCGCGCACGGAGCGCGAGGCCCGGATCGCCCAAATGCAGGACAAGGCCAAGGACCTGGTCACCCCCGACCGTGCCGAACTGATCCGCAAGGCCATGGAAGTGCAGCGGGCCAAGAAAGTGATCCTGGCCGACCTGTCCGACGAACAACGCCAGCGCCTCGTCGCCACCGCTATGAAGCGGCTGCTCAACGAAGGCCGCCAGAAAGACTAGAGACGCCGATAGCGAGAGACGACGACCGTGCTTCTGGACCCAAGCGAGCTTGCGGATAAGGTGCTGGCCGGCGACCGCCGCGCCCTGGCCCGCGCCATCACCCTGATCGAATCCACCCGCCCCGATCACCGCGAGCGGGCCGAGGCGATGCTGCAGCATCTGCTGCCCCATACCGGAAAGGGCGTGCGCCTGGGGATTTCCGGCGTGCCGGGCGTGGGCAAGTCCACCTTCATCGAGGCCTTCGGCCTGCATGTGATCGGCCAGGGCCACCGCGTGGCCGTGCTGGCCGTCGATCCCTCCAGCCCGCGCTCGGGCGGCTCGATCCTCGGCGACAAGACGCGCATGGAGGATCTGTCGCGCCATCCGGACGCCTTCATCCGTCCCTCGCCCTCGGGCGGCACCCTGGGCGGCGTGGCCCGGCGCAGCCGCGAGGCGCTGCTGGCCTGCGAGGCGGCGGGCTTCGACGTCATCATCGTCGAGACGGTGGGCGTCGGCCAGTCCGAAACCGCCGTGGCCGACATGGTGGACATGTTCCTGCTGCTGCTGGTTCCCGGCGGCGGCGACGAATTGCAGGGCATCAAGAAGGGCATCGTCGAACTGGCCGACGCCATCGTCGTCAACAAGGCCGATGGCGACCTCGCCGCCGCCGCCCAGCGCGCCCAGCGGGAATATGCCAGCGCCCTGCACCTGCTGCGCCCGGCCAGCGCCGCCTGGACGCCGCCGGTACTGCGCTGTTCGGCCCTCAGCCGCGACGGGTTGGGCGAGGTCTGGACGATGGTCGAGGAATACCGCCGGGTGATGGGCGAAAGCGGCGAGATCGACTCCCGCCGCGCCGCCCAGGCCCGCGCCTGGATGTGGAACGAGGTCAACGAGACCCTGCTCGCCCGGTTGCAATCCCATCCCGCCGTGACCGGCATCCTGCGCACGCTGGAAGACAAGGTCGCCTCCGGCAGCTGCACCCCCACCGTGGCGGCTCAGACCCTGCTGAACGCCTTCCTGGCAAGCGGCCAGGAGGGGTCCCCCGGGGCCGGAAACGGGTCTTGAATTCAAGACCCTTTCCTTCGCCGCCTCTTGCCGCTAGGCTGGCAGCCTCTAGTTCCGAGCCGAAGTGCTGATGACCCGCAATAGCGACCAAGACGACATCCTCCGCCTCCGCCAGGAACTGGTGGGATTGTTCAACCATATCCGCCAGTTCCGCCGGGAATTGGCCTCCATTCGCCGCCCCGGCTGCGAAGACGACGATCACTTCGCCAAGATGGTCGACCAGTTGGACGCCATCGTCGAAAGTACCGAAGGCGCCACCAACACCATCATGGAGCGCATGGAGGAAATCGATGAATTGGTGAACGCGACGCGCCAGCATGTCAGCGACCCGCAGGCGCTCGCCTTGCTCGACCGCATCACCGACAAGGGCAACGACATCTTCGAAGCCTGCTCCTTCCAGGACCTGACCGGCCAGCGCATCACCAAGGTGGTGCATTCGCTGAAATATGTCGAAGAGCGCATCAATGCCCTGGTGCGCATGTGGGGCCCCGACGCCCTCGCCGCCGAAGAGCCCAAGAAGGAAGAGATCGACCCCGACAAGGCCCTGCTCAACGGGCCGCAGCGCGCCGGCCAGGCTGTCACGCAGGAACAGGTCGATGCCATGTTCAGCCAGGACGATATCGACAAGCTGTTCGGGTGACTCCTTTCCCATTGACTCGCGGCCCGACTCTGCGTAGAAACGCGGCTTCCTGAGTTTTTGCCTGATAGACGAAGAGGATCTAAGGCCATGGCACGACGTTGCAGCATCACCGGCAAGGGCGTCATGAGCGGCAACAATGTCAGCCACGCCAATAACAAGACCCGTCGCCGCTTCCTGCCCAACCTGCAGGACACGTCGGTTCTGAGCGATGCGCTGGGTGGCATGGTGCGCCTGCGGGTTTCAACCCGTGGCCTCAAGACCATCGAGCACAATGGCGGCATTGATGCCTTCCTGCTGAGCACCAACGACAGCAAGCTGTCGGCTGAAGCCCTGCGCCTGAAGCGCCGCATCCAGCGCGCCATGGAAAGCAAGGCTGCCGCCTGATCCTGCTCGGCAAGGATTAGCGATAAAAAAGGCCCGCGTTCGACGCGGGCCTTTTTGTGTTGCCGGGCTAACTCACAGGGTTGAAGCCGGGAACCCCTTTTTCCTCGTCACTCCCGCGGAAGCAGGAGTCCAGGGAACCGGCAGCATCCATATCTGACGGCTCGCATCTCCATGAGCCTCAACATGGCCCCCCGCTTTCGCGGGGGTGACGATTTGCGGCCGTCTGGAGGCAGGCCCGAAGGCCCGCCTTCCTTCTATTCCAGCCCCAGCACGTCCTATTCCAGCCCCAGCACGTCGCGCATGGAATACAGCCCCGGCGGCTTGCCGTGGCCCCAGCGGGCGGCGCGGACGGCGCCGCGGGCGAAGACCGTGCGACTGGATGCCTTGTGGGTCAGCTCCACCCGCTCGCCCTCGGCGGCGAAGATGACGGTATGGTCGCCGACCACATCGCCGCCGCGCAGGGTGGCGAAGCCGATCTCGCCGCGCGGACGGGCGCCGGTCAGGCCGTCACGGGCCTTGCACCACACCTCGTCCAGAGCCACGCCCCGGCCCTTGGCGGCGGCGCGGCCCAGGCCCAGCGCGGTGCCCGAGGGCGCGTCCACCTTGTGGCGGTGGTGCATCTCGACGATTTCGATGTCGTAATCCGGGTCCAGGGCGCGGGCCACCTGTTCGACGGCCGCCAGCAGGATATTGACGCCCAGGCTCATATTGGGCGCCCAGATGATGGCGGTGCGCGAAGCCGCGTCCCGCAATTCCTGCTCCTGCTCGGCGGTCAGGCCGGTGGTGCCGATGACATGGACGCAGCGGCAATCCGCCGCCAGGGCCGCATGCTGCACGGTCGCCGCCGGGGCGGTGAAGTCGATCACCGCGTCGGAGCTGCGGAACAGCTCGTGCGGATCGGTCCCCACCAGCACGCCGGCCGCCCCGGCCCCGACCAGTTCACCGAGATCACGGCCGACGGCATCGCTGCCCTTGCGCTCCGTGCCCCCGGACAGTTCCACGCCCTCGGTCGCCAGCACTTCCTGCACCAGCATGCGTCCCATACGGCCGGCACAGCCGACGATTCCGATCTTCATGCCCTATTCCTTCAAGTCCGACCACAATTCCTTGACCTTGGCGAAGAAGCCATGGCTTTCGGGACTGTGGCTCTGGCTTTCGTCGCCAGCTTTTTCGAATTCCTTCAGCAATTCCTGCTGGCGCTTGGTCAGGTTGACCGGCGTCTCCACCTGGGCCTGGATGAACATGTCGCCGCGCGCGGGGCTGCGCAGGACGCTCATGCCCTTGCCCTTGAGACGGAACTGGTGGCCGCTCTGGGTGCCCGGCGGAATGGTGACCTTGGCCCGGCCGCCTTCGATGGTCGGCACCTCGATGGTGCCGCCCAGGGCCGCCGTGACCATGGCGATCGGCACCCGGCAATGGATATTCGCGCCGTCGCGCTGGAACAGGCGGTGCGGCCGGATGCTGAGGAAGATATAGAGGTCCCCCGACGGCGCGCCGCGCATCCCGGCTTCGCCCTCGCCCGCCAGACGGATGCGGGTCCCCTCCTCGACACCGGCGGGAATATTGACCTGAAGGGTCTTTTCCTTGCGCGTGCGGCCCGAACCGTTACAGGCGCGGCAGGCATCCTTGATGACCCGGCCCATGCCCTGGCAGGTGGGACAGGTGCGCTCGATGGTGAAGAAGCCCTGCTGGGCACGCACCTTGCCGACGCCGCCACAGGTCGGGCAGGTGATCGGCTGGGCGCCACCGGCGCCGCCGGTGCCGTGGCATTCCTCGCAGGCTTCGGAGGACGGCACCTTGATGGTGGCGGTCTTGCCGGCGAAAGCCTCTTCCAGCGTGATTTCCATGTTGTAGCGCAGATCGGCGCCCCGGCCCGAGGACTGGCCGCGCCGCCCACCCATGAACTCGCCGAACATCTCGTCGAAGATGTCGGCAAAGCCGCCCGAGAAATGGAAATCGCCGAAGCCCTGGCCGCCGCCCCCGCCGCCCTGGCTGAAGGCGGCATGGCCGAAGCGGTCATAAGCCGCGCGCTTCTGTTCATCCTTGAGGACGTCGTAGGCTTCCGAGATGTCCTTGAACTTCTGCTCGGCCTCCTTGTCGCCCGGATTCCGATCAGGGTGACACTGCATGGCCAGCTTGCGATAGGCCTTTTTCAGCTCTTCGCTGCTGGCACCGCGATCGACGCCCAGAAGTTCGTAGTAGTCCTGTTTGCTCATTCGTCACGTCCGCAACATGCGACGCGCCCCGGAGGAGGATTCTCTCCCGGAGCGCGTCCAAGGCTAGTGGCACAGACCGGCGCCACCGAAGGGCTTACTTGTTGTCCTTCTTGTCGTTGTCGACTTCTTCGAAGTCGGCATCGACAACCCCTTCCTCGGCCGGGCCCGCTTCGGTGGGACCAGCGTCCCCGCCGGGGGCCGCGCCGCCTTCCTGGGTGGACTTGTACATCGCCTCGCCCAGCTTCATGGCCGCCTGGGCCAGGGCGTCGGTCTTGGACTTGATGGCTTCGGGATCGTCCTTGTCCATCACGCCGCGCAAGTCGGTGATGGCCGCTTCGATGGCCGACTTGTCGCTGGCCGGAACCTTGTCGCCGTATTCCTGGAGATTCTTCTCCGTGGAATGGATCAGGGCGTCGGCATGGTTGCGGGCCTCGACCACTTCCTTGCGCTTCTTGTCCTCGGCGGCATGGGCTTCCGCATCCTTGACCATCTTCTCGATGTCGGCGTCGGACAGGCCGCCCGAGGCCTGGATGCGGATCTGCTGTTCCTTGCCGGTCGCCTTGTCCTTGGCCGAGACGTTGACGATGCCGTTGGCGTCGATGTCGAAGGTGACCTCGATCTGCGGCATGCCGCGCGGAGCCGGCGGGATGCCGACCAGGTCGAACTGGCCCAGCATCTTGTTGTCGGCGGCCATTTCACGCTCGCCCTGGAAGACGCGGATGGTCACGGCCGTCTGGTTGTCCTCGGCGGTCGAGAAGACCTGGCTCTTGCGCGTCGGGATGGTCGTGTTGCGGTCGATCAGGCGGGTGAAGACACCACCCAGCGTCTCAATGCCCAGGCTCAGCGGCGTGACGTCGAGCAGCAGGACGTCCTTGACCTCGCCCTTCAGAACGCCGCCCTGGATGGCCGCGCCGATGGCGACGACTTCGTCGGGGTTGACGCCCTTATGCGGATCGCGGCCGAAGAATTCCTTCACCACTTCCTGGATCTTGGGCATGCGGGTCATGCCGCCGACCAGGATCACTTCGTCGATCTCGCTGGCCTTCAGGCCGGCATCCTTCAGCGCGGCGCGGCAGGGCTCGATGGTCCGCTGCACCAGATCCTCGACCAGGGCTTCCAGCTTGGCGCGGGTCAGCTTGACGTTCAGGTGCTTCGGACCCGACTGGTCGGCGGTGATGAAGGGCAGGTTGACCTCGGTCTGCATCGAGCTCGACAGCTCGATCTTGGCCTTTTCAGCCGCTTCCTTCAGACGCTGCAGGGCCAGACGGTCCTTGCGCAGGTCGATGCCCTGCTCCTTTTTGAACTCGTCGGCCAGATAATCGATGATGCGGGCGTCGAAGTCCTCACCGCCCAGGAAGGTGTCGCCGTTGGTGGACTTCACCTCGAACACGCCGTCGCCGATTTCCAGGATCGACACGTCGAAGGTGCCGCCACCCAGGTCGTAGACGGCCACGATGCCGGACCCCTTGCGCTCCAGGCCATAGGCCAGGGCGGCAGCGGTCGGTTCGTTGATGATGCGCAGCACTTCAAGGCCCGCGATCTTGCCGGCGTCCTTGGTCGCCTGGCGCTGCGAGTCGTTGAAGTAGGCAGGAACGGTGATCACCGCCTGGGTGACCTTCTCGCCCAGATAATTCTCGGCGGTTTCCTTCATCTTCTGCAGGATGAAGGCCGAAATCTGGCTGGGGCTGTATTTCTTGTCTTCGGCCTCGACCCAGGCATCGCCGTTGTCGCCCTCCACGATGTGGTAGGGGACCAGGCCCTTGTCCTTCTGGGTCAGCGGATCGTCGAAGCGACGGCCGATCAGGCGCTTGATGGCGAACAGAGTATTGTTTGGATTGGTCACCGCCTGACGCTTGGCGGCCTGGCCGACCAGGCGCTCGCCCGATTCGGTGAAGGCCACCATCGACGGGGTGGTGCGCGCGCCTTCGGTGTTTTCGATCACCTTGGCGTTCTTGCCTTCCATGACAGCGACGCACGAATTCGTGGTGCCCAGGTCGATACCAATGACTTTGCTCATGACTTCCTCATTGCTCGCGGCAGATCTCCGCAGCCCGATGGAATAGCACCCGCAGAGACCCCCTTCGGTTAGGACGAAAGACCCCTTTGGATGGTGGGTTATTCATCACATGGCGGTTATATAAGGCGCGAAATTTTGACTGCAACCGCGCCTCGCCAGCCTGTGGGGCGGCAATTTAGCACTCTCTTCCTTCGACTGCCAAGTGCAGGCAACGAAAGAAGCGCCCCTTGCACACGGTCCCGCAACTCCCGATGCTGTCCGATCATGATGAACGGCCTCCGTATCCTGCCCGGCTATCTCGACCTTACAGCCCAACAGGCGCTGGTGAAAGAGATCCGCCGTATTGCCACCGTCGCTCCGCTTTATCGTCCGCGCATGCAGGGATCGGGGCGGCCCTTCTCGGTGCAGATGACTAATGCCGGCCCGCTGGGCTGGGTCAGCGACGAAAGCGGCTATCGCTACCAGCCCCATCATCCCGTCACCGGCCAGCCCTGGCCGCCCATCCCCGAGCCCCTTCTGGCCTTGTGGCGAAGCCTCACCCGGTATCCGGCCGAACCTGAATGCTGCCTGGTGAATTATTACGGACAGGGTGCCCGCATGGGCCTGCACCAGGATCGGGACGAAGAGGCGCGGGATGCCCCGGTCCTGTCGGTCTCGCTGGGCGACAGCGCGGTCTTCCGGGTCGGCGGCCCCGAACGTGGCGGGAAGACCACCAGCGTCAAGCTGGACTCGGGGACCGTCCTCGTTCTGGGCGGTGCCGCAAGGATGGCCTTTCACGGAATCGACCGGATCCTGTTCGGCTCGTCCCGCCTGCTGCCCAAGGGCGGCCGCATCAACCTTACCTTGCGCCGCGTGACGCACCCTTTCCTTGCTGACTAAAGAAATATATCCTACTGTATAGGCTCTTTTTTCTTATCGATAATTCAGAGCCTTCCAATGCCTTTCATGCCTTGGACGCCCGAACTTGAAACCGGCGTCGATTTCATCGACAGCGACCACCGTATCCTTGTTGACCAGATCAACATTCTGGCGGCGTCCCTGGAAGAAGACGGCGGCGGGGCCGATGTGGTGGGCTCGGTGCTGAATGTGCTGGCGGATTACACCAAGCGTCATTTCGCCCGCGAGGCCGAGGCATTCGAAGCGGCCGGCTATCCCGAAAGCCCGGCCCATAAGCGTCAGCACGACCTGTTCGTCGCCCGCATCAACAACGAAATCGTTGCCTTCCAGGAAGGCCGACTGAAGGCCGCCGCCCTGCTGGACCTGCTCAAGACCTGGCTGGGCGCGCATATCCTGAAGGAAGACAAGCGCATGGCCGCCCATCTGCGGGCAGGCCATTCCGCCATGCCCGGGTCGGTGGTGGCGCCGCAGAAGCTGGAAGGCGCAAACATCCTGATCGTCGACGACGAATTCAACTTCCGCAACCTGCTGAAGACCGTGATGCGCGCGCTTGGGATCCGCCACATGCAAGAAGCCAAGGACGGCGCCGAAGCGCTGGAATTGACCCAGACCACCCGCTTCGACGCGATCCTGCTGGACGACCGCATGCCCCTGCTCGACGGCCTCGAATTCGCCCGCATGGTGCGCGCCGGCGACGGCCCCTGCGCCCAATCCGTCATGATCCTGGTGCCCGGCTCGAACGTCACCGTTCCGCTGATCCGCCAGGCGCTGGATAACGGCGTCCATGATGTCGTCAAGAAGCCCATCTCGACCGAGGCGATCAAGAGCCGGTTGGAACGCCACCTGCTCAATCCCCTGCCCTTCCAGCGCCGCAACGGGTTGTGGATTCCCCAGCGCCCGAAGCCCCCGGCGGTGACGTCCGCCCCCGCTTCCGGCCTGCCGCCCCGGCCCAAGGTGATCACCGGCTGAGGGCCTTAGCGCTCTCCGTCATAGGTGATCCGCCACACCGTCTGGCCGGTATCGTCGGCCACCAGCAAGGCGCCGTCGGGCATGACCGCCAGGCCAACGGGACGGCCCCAGACCGAGGCACGATGCGTGCCCTCGACCCAGAAGCCGGAAGCGAAGATCTCGTAGGCGTTCTCTTCCGGCCGCCCGTCGCGGAAATTCACCCGTACCACCGTATAGGCCACCGGCTCGTCGGCATTCCACGAGCCGCGCAGGGCGACGAAGGCATCCCCGCGATAATCCTCGGGGAAATGGTCGTGATCGTAGAAGACGAATCCCATCGGCGCGGAATGGGCCTCGAACAGCACATCGGGAAGGATGGTCCGATCGATCAGGTCGCTGGGTGCCAGGGCGGCGAAATCCGGCTGGGGATTGGGGCCCAGATAGGCATAGGGCCAGCCGTAGAAGCCCCCCTCCTGCACCTGGGTCAGGTAATCGGGCACCAGCCTTTCGCCCATGCCGTCGCGCTCGTTGACGACCGTCCACAATTCCCCGGTCTGGGGATGAAAGGCCAGGCCGGTCGGATTGCGCAGGCCCGAGGCATAGGTCCGCTGCCAAGCCCCGTCGACGGAGAATTCCTGGATGGTCGCGCGCGGCTCCGGCTCAATGCCGATATTCCCGCGTGCACCGATGCCCACGAAGAAACGCGGCGCGGTGGGATGGAAGACCAGGCTGCGGGTCCAATGCCCCCCGGCATCGCCCAGGGCGCCCGGCGCCGTCACGGGCTCGAAGGCATCGGCCTTGATCTGGCCCGGCTCGTAGGGCGCCCGCCACACCCGCGCGGTATCGGCTACCCAGAAGAAGCCGTCGCGGATCGCCATGCCATGGGGCCGCGCGAATCCTTCCGCGAAGGGCTGGATCAGGTCGGCCCGGCCGTCACCGGTCTCATCCCGCAACAGCGTGATCCTGCCGCTACGCGATTCCGCTAGGAAGACGTCGCCATTCTCCGCCGCCAGCAGCCAGCGTGCATGGTTCAGGCCCTCGGCGAACAGGGTGGCGGTGAAGCCCGGCGGCAGATTCAGCCCAGCCCCGTCGGGGCGCGGCACTTCACGGGGCGGATTGGTGACGCTGTCCTCGGTTCCCGGCGGGGGCAGGGATTCCACCGTGACCGAAATCCGCTGCCCCGGCATCTGCGTCGCAGGCCCCTGGGCTGCGGCGGCGGAGGACAGCATTACGCCCGCCAGCAGCAGCGCCGGCCTCAGCCATCCTGACAGCATTTTCCGGCCTTCCGTTTCAGAATCCCGGCAAGGGCCGAAGCCCCTGCCCGATGCCGCCGCAGATCAGGCGGTGGTATCGACCTTCTGCTCGCCGCCTTCGCCCGGCCCGGGCTTGGGGCCGCCCTTGGACACGCCGACCATGGCCGGACGCAGCAGGCGGTCCTGGATCACATAACCGGCCTGCATCTCGACCACCACCGTGCCCGAAGGCTTGCTGGCATCCTCGACCTCCATCATGGCCTGATGCAGGTTGGGATCGAAGCGCTCGCCCATCGCCGGCACGCGGCGGATGCCGTGACGTTCGAAGATGTTGAGCAATTCGCGCTCGGTCATCTCGACGCCCGCGATCAGGTTCTTGGCCATGTCGCTGTCGGCCTGATCGGCAGGCAGGGCCTCCAGGGCGCGGCGCAGGTTGTCGGCCACCGCCAGCATGTCGCGGGCGAAATTGGTGACCGCGTATTTGCCGCGTTCCTCGGCCTGCTGGGTCAGGCGGCGACGCACATTCTCCGTCTCGGCGGCGGCGTAGAGCACATCCTTCTTCAGCTTCTCGATCTCGGCCTCGAGTTCCGCCTCACGAGCGGAAGGCTCCGGCGCGGGGGCTTCCGCCGCCTCCTCGGCGCCACCGCCCAGTCCCACCGTCTCGTCGCTCGAGATCGGGTTGGGCGTGGCCTGCTGTTCCGGGGCGTTGGACTGGGGATCGTCCTTCTTTTCCTGGCTCATGGAATCCTGTCTATCCGATAAGGCGCCCGATCACCTTGGAGGTGTAATCCACCAACGGAATGATGCGGGCATAGTTGATGCGGGTGGGGCCGATCACCCCGATGGCGCCGATGATCTGTTCCTGCGAATTGTGGTAAGGGGCAACGATCATCGAGCAGCCGGAATGGCTGAACAATTCATTCTCGGCACCGATGAAGATCTGGATGCCTTCGGCATTGTTGGTCAGATCCAGCAGCCGGACCAGCTGCTCCTTCGTTTCCAGGGCATCGAACAGCACCCGGATGCGCTCGAGGTCGGTGACGGCGGTCACGTCCTCCAGCAGATGGGACTGGCCGCGGACGATCAGCGAGCCGCCCTTGTCGCCGCCCGCCCAGGTCGCCAGACCGGCCTCGACCACCTTGCCGGTCAACTCGTTGAGCTGGCTGCGGTCCTTCTCCAGCTCGGCCAGAAGGGCGTCGCGGGCCTCGTTCAGAGTGCGCCCCGTCAGCCGGGCATTAAGGAAATTGGTCGCCTCCACCAGGGCCGAGGGCGGCAGGTCGCGCGGCACCTCGACCACGCGGTTTTCCACCTGCCCGTCGGCGGTGACGATGACCACCAGGGCGCGGCCGGGATTGAGCAGCACGAATTCGATATGACGCAACTGGCTCTGCGTCTTGGGCGCCAGCACCAGCCCGGCGCAGCGGGCCAGCCCCGACAGCATGGAAATGGCTTCTTCCAGCGCCTGTTCGCGGCTCTTGCCGGCGGCGCGGCACAATTCCTCGATACGCTTCTGCTCGTTGCCGCCGAGTTGGCCGATTTCCAGCAGGCCGTTGACGAAGAGACGCATCCCCGCCTCGGTCGGCATCCGCCCGGCCGAGGTATGGGGCGCGAACAGCAGCCCGGCCTCTTCCAAATCGGCCATCACGTTGCGGATGGTCGCGGGAGACAGCGAATTGGACAGCCGGCGCGAGAGCGTGCGCGAGCCGACGGGCTCGCCGGTCTCCACATATGTCTCGACGATCTGTCGGAAGACCTCGCGCGAGCGTTCGCTCAACTCGACGACGGGCCCTCCCTTGGCGTTCTTCTTCATGTCTGTCATGGCTTTCCGTCAGCGGAATCTAATTGGCCCTTCTCCCCCCGTCAACTTGACCTCTCGGCATCTCCTCTCGCGGAACTGGACGGATGGGACACGAATCGCTAGCTTCCCTCCGTTCCAGCAAGAGGATGCCGTTCCATGAGACCTTCGGGCCGTACCCCCGACGAGCTGCGCCAGATCGTGCTCGAACCCAATTTCTCGAAATATGCCGAAGGCTCCTGCCTGGCCCGTTTCGGCGATACTCACGTCCTGTGCACCGCCTCGGTTGACGAGCGCGTGCCCCCCTTCCTGCGCAACAGCGGCAAGGGCTGGGTGACGGCCGAATACGGCATGCTGCCCCGTTCGACCCATTCGCGCACCGACCGCGAAGCCGCCAAGGGCAAGCAATCGGGCCGCACCCAGGAAATCCAGCGCCTGATCGGCCGGTCCCTGCGCTCGGTCACCGACCTGAAGGCCATGGGCGAAATACAGATCAAGGTCGATTGCGACGTTTTGCAAGCCGATGGCGGCACCCGCACCGCCGCCATCACCGGCTCCTATGTCGCCCTGCATCTGGCCTTCGCCCGCCTGGTGAAGCTGGGCGTGCTGCAAAGCGTGCCGCTGACCGATCAGGTTGCCGCCATTTCCTGCGGCCTGTGGCAGGGCGTTCCGGTTCTCGATCTGGATTATGCCGAGGATTCCACGGCCCAGGCCGATGCCAATTTCGTGCTGACCGGTACCGGCGCCATCGTCGAGGTGCAGGGCACCGCCGAGGACAAGCCCTTCCAGAAGGACGAGTTCTTCTCGCTTCTTTCCCTGGCCGAGAAGGGCGTGGCCGAACTGGCCGAGAAGCAGCGCCAGGCCATCGCCCAGGTGTTGGAGGGCTAGGACCATGCGCCGTTTCACCGAGAAGAAGCTGGTCATCGCCACCCATAACGCCGGCAAGCTGCGCGAGATCGCCGAGCTGCTGGCGCCCTATGGCGTCGAAGTGGTTTCGGCGGGCGAATTGGGCCTGCCCGAGCCCGAGGAGACCGGATCGACCTTCGTCGAGAATGCCGAACTGAAGGCCCGCGCCGCCGCCATGGCCGCCAAGCTGCCGGCCCTGGCCGATGATTCAGGGATGGCGGTGGACGGGCTGGGCGGCCTGCCCGGCATCTATTCGGCGCGCTGGGCCGGGCCGTCGAAGGATTTCGGTTTGGCCATGGCCAAGGTGCATGACGCCCTGAACAGCCAGAATCCCGGCGGGGAAGCAGATCGCAGCGCCCGTTTCGTCTGCGCCCTGTCGCTGTGCTGGCCCGATGGCGAGATCATCACCTTCGAAGGTGTCGTCCATGGCGAACTGGTCTGGCCGCCGCGCGGCGAGAACGGCTTCGGCTACGACCCGATGTTCCTGCCCCAGGGCAGCAGGCAGACCTTCGGCGAGATGGATGCCGATGCCAAGCACGCCATCAGCCACCGCGCCGAGGCCTTCCGCAAGATGGTCGACGCGCTGTTCGCGTGAGTTTGCGAAGGCTTCTGGCCCGCCTTCACCTTTCGAGACGCCGCTTCGCGGCTCCTCAAGATGAGGCTAATTCTCTCCTGAATCAGACCTCATCCTGAGGAGGGCCGAAGGCCCGTCTCGAAGGATGCTTCAGCGCACCTCTCCCATGGCGCCCGGGGCTGCGGCTCCTATCTTGCCTTTCATCATGATCCAATACGGGTTTTCCCATGTCTGACAGCGCCGACGCCGGTTTCGGTATCTATGTCCATTGGCCGTTCTGCCTGTCGAAATGCCCGTATTGCGACTTCAACAGCCATGTCGCCGACAGCATCGACCAGGACCGCTGGCGCCGCGCGCTCTTGACAGAACTCGAGCATTACGCGGTGCTGACGCCGGACCGGCGGGTCAGCAGCCTGTTCTTCGGCGGCGGCACGCCCTCGCTGATGGCCCCCGACACGGTGGCCGAGATCGTGGCCGCGGTTCGGCGCCACTGGACCGTCAGCAACGAATTCGAGATCACGCTGGAGGCCAATCCCGGCACCGTCGATGCCGCCCGCTTCCGGGCCTTCCGCGAGGCCGGGATCGAGCGCCTGTCGATGGGCGTGCAATCGCTGAAGGAGGAAGACCTGCGCTTCCTGGGCCGCCGCCATTCGGTCGAGGAAGCGCTGCGCGCCATCGCCCTGGCCCGCGACACCTTCCCGCGCATGTCGTTCGACCTGATCTATGCCCGGCCGGGCCAGGACGTGCCCTCGTGGCGCGCCGAACTGAGCCGCGCGCTGGACCATGCCGCCGAACATCTGTCGCTCTATCAATTGACCATCGAGCCCGGCACCGCCTTCCATCCCGCCCATGCGCGCGGCGATTTCGTGCTGCCGGACGACGATGCCGGGGCGGCCTTGTGGGACGCCACCCAGGAAATCTGCGAACAGGCAGGCCTGCCCGCCTACGAGATCTCCAATCACGCCCGGCCCGGCGCGGAAAGCCGCCACAACCTCGTCTATTGGCGCGGCGGCGATTATGTCGGAATCGGCCCCGGCGCCCATGGCCGCCTGACCCTGGACGGCACCCATCACGCTTTGCGCCAGCACCGCGCGCCCGATGCCTGGCTGTCGCTGGTCGAATCCCAGGGCCACGCCACCCGCGAGGACACGCCCCTCTCGCTGGCCGAGCGCCGAATCGAGCTGGTGATGATGGGGCTGCGCCTGCGCGAGGGCCTCGTCCGCGAACGTTTTGTCTCCCTGGCGGGCTGTCATCCCGAGGAAGTATTGGACGCCGCCGGCTTGGCCGATATGATTTCATCCGGCTTCGTCATTGCCGACGAAGACGGAATTCGAACGAGTGCGGCCGGCCGGCCGCTGCTGAACGGGGTTTTGACGGCTCTTTTGCCGTAACAGGGGATTGCGGACCATGAACGCGCTGAGAGCCACCGGCCTTGTCCTTGCAGCAACGGCGCTGCTGGGGGCCTGTACCCTGCCTCCGGAGAGCGCAGCCCCCCCTGCCCTGCCACCCGTCGGAAGTCAGCCCCCCGCCGAAGAGGACGTGACCCCGGCCCCTGCCGCCGTCACGCCGCCGCAGGAATTGTTCATTCCCACCCCGTTGCCGCCCGATCCCTGCGACAACGAACTGCAAGCGCTGGAAAGCCTGCCGGTGGGAAATGTCAGCCCCGCCGACCTGACCCATCTGGGCGGCCGCTACGAATTGGGCGAATGCCCCGGCGGCGGACTGGACCGCGCCATTGAGCTTTACCAGCGTGCCGCCGACAAGGGCGACGGCACCGCCAAGCTGCGCCTGGGCGCGCTCTATTGGGACGGGCGCGGCCTTCCCCGCGACCAGACCCAGGCCCGGCGGCTGTTCCAGGAAGGCGTGATGGAACTGGCGGCCGAAACCGATCCGTCGCGGCTGGTCGAACGGGTGCGCCAGGTGATGGCCCGGCGTCCCGTTCCCGAGGCCCTGATGCGGGAAGCGCAAATGCTCCACGAGGTCGAATCCGGCGATGCCGCGCGCCAATACCAGGCCGCCCTGCAATTGCGCAACGGCGATCCGAGCCAGCGCAACGAGGCCCTGGCCCAGCGCTGGATGGAACAGGCCGCGCTGAAGGGCCTGCCCGAGGCGCAATATTCCCTCGCCCAGATGCTGCTGCAGCAGGAAGGCCGCCGCCAGGCCGGGCTGCGCTATCTCTACGAAGCCGCCGTGGCGGGCTATGCCCCGGCACAGAAAAGCGTCGCCGGCCAGTACCGCACCACCCGCGAGGACCAGTTCGGCGCCTTCCGCGCCTATGTCTGGCTGCTGCGCGCCAAGGCCGGCGGCCAGGATGTCGCCACCGAACTGGCGAATGTCGAGGCCCTGCTGGAAGACGACAACCGCAAGCTCGCCCGCGACTGGGCCAACGACCCCAAATTCACCCCGCCGCCCCCGTAAAGGCAGAGAAGTAGATCCTCTTCAGACACCTCTCGCTGTCAGTCTGCTCCGACAGGGAGAACAGGAATCTTCGTGCTGGATATGTGATTGCCACATTCTACACGGTTACGACCTGTTTCCTTCGCCCGGTAGAGATTCTTGTCGGCCTGTCTCAGCAGCTCATCGACATCATGTTCATCGGTAACGCTGTGACAGATACCGGCACTAAGTGTCAGCGCGAAGCTGGTGCCTTTTGTGCTGATTTGACAGCCCTCGATGGACTGACGCACCCTTTCCGCAACCTCATAAGCATCATGGGCTGATATATCGGGAAGGATAGCAGCAAATTCCTCGCCGCCGATTCGAGCGACAAAATCGGATTGGCGCAGGGTTTCGAGAAAAACCCCGGCGCATCTCTGCAATGCCGCATCCCCCGCCGCATGACCATAGCGATCATTGATGGCCTTGAAATGATCAATGTCGAACAGGACGATGGCTAATCCTTGGCCACGCTGCCCCTCAAGAACCTCTCGCAACCGTCCCTCGAACGCCCGCCGGTTATAAAGCCCGGTCAATGGATCCTGCAAAGCGATACGCCTTAGACTGATCGCAGCCCGCTCATAAGAGATGGATAGGGCGAAAGCGCCAGCCGAAACCGTATGAACCACTGCAATAAGCAAATGGATTTCCAACAATATATCCTGGGGCAGATAGCTCCCCATCTCGTCATTGAGGAAGAGGCCTTGGGCTGCTCGAAATGCAAAAGACAGCCCCATCAACAGATAGGAGCAGATCAAGCCATAGCTTGAAGGCAGATCCCTCTGCTTCTCGCCCTGGAATTCCCAGGCAATGAACATGGACTGGACGGCCAGAATGATATTCACGGCGAAATAAGCCGTTCCATAGCCGAAGATGCTTGGGAAGGCGAAAAATATCGCAGTTGGGATAGTGGCTCCCCATACAAGGAACCAAGGAGCCGGCCGGCCCGTGAACTGACGGGCTGCTCGCCAACGCAACCCAAACCCCACGACCAGCAAACAATTGGCCAGAGTGATCAGCAGCCCTGCTCGTTCTGCCGGAACGACCATGAAAATAACGAGAGCGGCGGAAAGCGCCAGATTGGCTGCGACCCACGAGATCCAATACGTCGAATCACGCTGCTTCCGCCAAGCAGAGAAAAACGCCCCTGCCATCACGACAAGAATAATGGCGTTCGCCGCGAACAAGGTAAAGCTATCGACCGCTATCGACAATGTGGCCTCGGACATTAGCAACCCTCGGCTTGGTTTTTGCCTGCAGTTCGTTTTAGCACAAACAAACTCGGCTATGTCATGTCCGCCGGCCTTTTAACACATCACCCCAGCCTTATGACTGCACATCCTCCGTGACTATGCCCTTCATAAGGGTCTTTATTTATATCTGGTGGAAAACAAAAGGGCCCTAAACCTGGGAGACCAACTTGCGTTATCCCCCTGGCATCTGTCTCACACTTCCTCGGCCTGCAGTGCATAGGCCCGCAGCAGCGTCTCGACCGCCGCCTCGACCAGATCCTCGGGGCGGCAGCCGCCTTCTTCCATGTTGAGCAGGCGGCGCATGTAGTCCTGGCCCTTCAGCATGCCGACGAACATCTCGGCCGTCAGCCGGGCATCGGGGATGGCGAGCAGCCCCTTGTCCTTCAGCTTCTGGAAATAGGCGGTGAGGCTGGCCATGGCCCGGGCGGGGCCCGAGACGTGGAAGATCTCGCCCAGTTCGGGCTGGCGGGCGCTTTCGGCGATGACGACGCGATAAAGGGCGATGGCTTCGGGCGCATAGATCAGCCTGATCATCATCAGGCCCAGGGCATGCAACTCGGTCCGCAGGCTGCGCGCATCGCCCCGGGGCACCGGCAGCTTGTCGAAGCTCTGTTCGCAGCGGTTGGTGATCATCGCGCCGAACAGGGTCTGCTTGTTCTCGAAATGCGCATAGATCGTGGCCTTGGACACGCCGGCCCGTGCCGCCACGGCGTCCATGGTGGTCGCCGCATAGCCGTATTCCAGGAATTCCTCCCTGGCCGCGGCCAGAATCTGCTCGCGCTTGCTCAGCGGGACCGTGTCGAATTCCACAGCCGGTTTCTGCTCTCTCATCCTGAACGTCTCTGTTGACCCTGGACAGCAGAACCTAGACAGACCCCCGCGGCCAATCAAGGCGGCAGAGTCCTTCCCCTTTTCGTGCGGCCTCACTCTCAAGAGGGTCATCCCCTCGCCATGTTGATCCCTTCCCCCATTGGTCCCACGTCACAATCGGGCGAAGCGACCGGAAATACGGGGTTTCTTCTCTCCTTTCCCCCGGATTTTCGGCCTCTTCGCTCAACCTTTTCACCATCAAGGGGCGCCGTCCGTGCTTTCGGGCTTGCGTCGAAGCCCCGGACGGCTGATATAGTGCCCCTGGGAGGCTGGCGGCGGACGAGTTCCTCGCCAACCCGGTCAGGTCCGGAAGGAAGCAGCCGTAACGAGTTCCGACTCGGGTCGTTTGTCGGTCTCCCACCTCTTTTCCCCCAGCGGCCACTTGGCCACCAGGGTCGATGACCGAAACCGTATCCTCTCCGCCGTACCGCGTTCTTGCGCGCAAGTACCGGCCCAGCGACTTTGCCGGGTTGATCGGGCAAGAGGCGATGGTTCGCACCCTCACCAATGCCATCCAGTCCGGGCGATTGGCGCATGCCTTCGTGCTGACCGGCGTGCGCGGCGTGGGCAAGACCACCACCGCCCGCATCATCGCCCGCGCCCTGAACTGCATCGGACCGGACGGCACCGGCGGGCCGACCATCGCGCCTTGCGGCCAATGCGACAATTGCCGCGCCATCGCCGAGGACCGGCATGTCGACGTGATGGAGATGGACGCCGCCTCGCGTACCGGCGTCAACGACATCCGCGAACTGATCGAGGGCGTGCGCTACCGCCCGACCTCGGCGCGGTTCAAGATCTACATCATCGACGAAGTCCACATGCTCTCGACGGCGGCCTTCAACGCGCTGCTGAAGACGCTGGAAGAGCCGCCCGAGCATGTGAAGTTCATCTTCGCCACCACCGAGATCCGCAAGATCCCCATCACGGTGCTGTCGCGCTGCCAGCGCTTCGACCTGCGCCGCGTCGAGATCGACACGCTGTCGGCCCATTTCGCCGCCATCGCCGAAAAGGAATCCGCCCGCGTTGCGCCCGCCGCCCTGGCGATGATCGCGCGCGCCGCCGACGGCTCGGTGCGCGACGGCCTGTCGCTGCTCGACCAGGCCATCGCCCATTGCGGCGGCGACGTGACCGAGGAACAGGTCCGCGACATGCTGGGCCTGGCCGACCGGGCGCGGGTCTTCGACCTGCTGGACGCGGTGATGAAGGGCGATATCGCCAATGCCCTGGCCCAGGTCGCCGACCAGTACAATGCCGGGGCCGATCCGGTGGTGATCCTGCAGGACATGCTGGAGCTGACCCATTGGCTGACCCGCCTGAAGGTCGCCCCCGACCAGGCCGACGGCGCGGCGGTGGGCGAGACCGAGCGGGTGCGCGGCCGCGAGATGGCGCAGGGCCTGTCGATGGCGACGCTGACCCGGGCCTGGCAGATGCTGCTGAAAGGGCTGAACGAGGCGCGTTCCGCCCCCTCGCCCCTGCAGGCCACGGAAATGGCGCTGGTGCGGCTAGCCTATGCCGCCGAGCTGCCCAGTCCCGCCGAATTGATCGAAAGCCTGCGCGGCGGGCAGAACCAGCCGCAGCCTCCCGGCGGCGGCGGAAATCCCCGCGCCACGGCACCGAGCGGCGGCGATGGCGGCGGCTATGTCCATGCCGTCTCGCAGCAGGGCGCCCCCCAGGGCGGACCGGTCCACGGCCCGCAGGCGGCGCTGCGCATCGTGCCGCCGCCCGAGCCCGCCCCGCCGCCGCCCAGCGGCCCGCGCAGCTTCGAAGAGGTCTATAAGCTTTGCGACGAAAAGCGCGAAGCCCTGATCGCCACCGACCTGATGGCGAATGTCCATCTGGTGAAATTCGAAACCGGGCGCATCGAAATCCGCCTCGGCCCCAGGGCGGCGCAGGACCTGCCCAACAAGCTGGGCCGCCTGCTCACCGAATGGACCGGCATGCGCTGGGTCGTCACGGTGTCAAGCGAGCCGGGCGAGCCCACATTGATGGAACAGCGCCTCGCCGCCGAGCAGCGCCGACGTGAAGATGCCGCCAATCACCCGCTGGTGCAGGCCGTCCTTGCGGCCTTCCCCGGCGCCAGTATCGAGAAGGTCCTGGACCTGGAAACTGAAGAACCGGCCGCCGCCCTGACGGATGCCGATGTAGAGACGGGAGACGAAGAATGAAGAATCTCGGTCAGATCATGAAGCAGGCCCAGCAGATGCAGGCCAAGATGGCGGAAATGCAGGCCAAGATGGCCGAGCTGGAAGTCACCGGCACCTCCGGCGGAGGCATGGTCAGCGTCACGCTGAACGGCAAGAGCGAACTGCGCAAGCTCAAGATCGATCCCTCGCTGGTCGATCCCAATGACGTGGAAGTGCTGGAAGACCTGATCGTCGCCGCCTTCAACGACGCCAAGACCAAGGCCGAAACCCAGATGCAGGACGAAATGTCCAAGCTGACCGGCGGCCTGAACCTGCCGGCCGGTTTCAAGCTCCCCTTCTGACACGCGCCCTTCGAGACGCGCTGCGCGCTCCTCAGGACGAGGGATATCCTCATGCTGGGGAGATCGCAGCAGCGACCGTCTCGAAGCATGCCCGCCACGCTTCTGCCGCATAGATACCGATCATGGCCGGACCAGAAATCGAACGCATGATCCAGCTTCTGGCCAAACTGCCGGGACTGGGGCCGCGTTCCGCCCGTCGCGCCGCGCTGTTCCTGGTCAAGCGCCGGGACAGCCTGCTCGACCCGCTGTCCCGCGCCTTGGCCGACGCGGCGGCGACGGTCAAGACCTGTTCGGTCTGCGGCAATTACGACAGTACCGATCCCTGCGCCATCTGCGCCGATCCCAAGCGCGATGCCAGCCAGATCTGCGTGGTCGAGGACGTGTCGGGCCTGTGGGCCATGGAACGCACCGGCCTGTTCCGCGGGCGCTACCACGTGCTGGGCGGCGTGCTGTCCGCCCTTGACGGCATCGGCCCCGAAGACCTGAACATCCCCGCCCTGCTCGCCCGCGCCCGCGACGGCCAGGTCAGCGAGGTCATCCTGGCCACCGGCGCCACGGTGGACGGCCAGACCACCGCCCATTACATCGCCGACCGCCTGAAGGATTGTCCCGTCTCCGTCTCGGGCCTCGCCCATGGCGTGCCGGTCGGGGGAGAACTGGACTATCTGGACGACGGCACCATCGGCGCCGCCCTGCGCGCCCGGCGGCCCGTCTAGAGTCCCGTTCCTTTAGGTCTGGCTTCGTATGGACCCCGCCCCATGCTTCGAGACGCCGCTTCGCGGCTCCTCGGGATGCGGCTAATCCGATAAATATCTCAATAGGTTAAGTCTCCTGCTGTAGGCGAGACATTCGCCCCCTGGATAGCCGTATTGTTTGTATGGTTTAATGCCCACTCCAGAACGGAGGGACGCATGGCCGAGACATGGGACGAGGAATGGCTGAACAACCGTCGCTTCTTCGACGAGGACATTCCAGCCGAAGCCGAGCGGGCGTTACATCTGGTAGCCCATTACTGGCACGACACGGACGAGGCGGAAGCCTATCTCCACGCCGCCCTGGGACTGGCGCCCAACCATCTCGCCATCAGCATCTCGGCCTATAAATTCTTCTTCTATAAGAACCGGCTGGAAGATGCCCTGCCCCATGCCGAAGCCTGCCTGGGCCATGCCCTGCGCCGCTTGAACCTGGGGCCGGACTGGCAGGCCCTGGAACCGGAGGATGCGGACTTCACCTCCTGGAAGCCCGAAGCGCGCTTCCTGCTCTTCGTGCTGAAAGCCTATGGCTATGTACTGGTGCGATTGGGCCGGGTGGCGGAAGGCCGTGCCCCCGTCGCCAAGGCCGTGCAACTGGACACCGCCGACCGCACCGGCTCGAACCGCCTGCTGAACGTCATCGACCGGGGCGGGCTGGACGAGGAAGAGGAAGAAGAGGTGCGCCGCGATTCTCCACCATCAGTCATACGGACATTGCACCCGTCTGACACCTTTGGCTTGTTGCCGCCGTGCCGCGAAAACGTGTTTCATCTCCCCCGCAAAACAACAAGACAAACAAGCAAGAAGGAGGGAAGGCACCGATGACCGAGGAAGTCCTTTATCACGTCCGTCTGCAAAGACGGGCCGACGGGTGGGCGGTATTCGACCCCGCGCATCCCGAAGAGGCCACCAGCTGCGATGTCCAGCCCGATTCCATCGAGCAGGCATTGACCCGGCACCTGAACCGGGCGTCCCAGCGGACGACAGTGAATCGCTGACCGCATCGGCGGTCGGAAGACCTGCGGGGGCGGCACGAGCCGCCCTTTTTCCTGTTGTACCCCTTTTCCCCATTCCGCCTCCTTGTGGTGAGTGCCGCGTGACGAGAGGGCCCCGGCGCCCTATATCTTTCAGCTAGAGGTTTCCGAAACGGTCACGCTCTTCAGCAAGGAGAGTCCCATGTTCCGTCATCTTTTCGTCGTCGCCGCCCTCGTGTTGGGGCTTGCCGCTTGCGGGCCGCGCATGGTGACTTCCGATGTCACCCGCTTTCATGCCTTACCGACGGCCCAGGTGGCGGGACAAAGCTTCACGATCATGCCGGTGGGCGAACAGCAAGGATCGCTGGAATTCCAGACATATGCGGAAATGGTCGCCGCGCAGCTGGAAGCGCAGGGCATGCTGCCCGTGGCCCCCGGCACCGGCCAAGCCGATTACGTGGTGACCCTGGATTACGGCCAGGGCGGACAGCGCACCCACATCTCCTCGCAGCCCTTCTACGGCAGCGCCGGCTACGGCTTCGGCTCGCGCAGTTGGTACGGCCTGGGGGCGACAATCCCGCTGGGCAGCGACACCCGCAGTACCACCTATTACACCCAATACCTGGAGGTCTCGCTGAACGACGGGAGGGTCTGGCAGACCGGCCAGCGCCGCGCCTTGTGGCAGGGCCGTGCCGTGGCCGAAACGGGTGTGCGGGAGCTGAACCCGGCCATGCCCTATCTCACCCGCGCCTTGTTCGAGCAATTCCCAGGCCCCAGCGGCCAGACCGTGCGGGTCCGCATTCCCACGGCATGAAAGGCGGGCGGATCGAGGGCCTCGTTCCTATTTCTCCCCAGACCCGGGCGCGCCATCCGCGCTATAGTTGCGCCGCCTGAGGAATCCGAGGGAGAACATGGTCGATTTCATTCCAAAGCTGAGCCCGTCCAACCTGCTGACCAGGAAGATCGAGTTGGGCGTGACCGGCTTGGCGCGGGCGGGCAAGACGGTCTTCATCACCGCCCTGCTGCACGATCTTCTGCGGGCCGAGACCACGGCGGCGAAAAGCCCCTTGCGCGGTTTCGGCCCCTTCGACGAAGGCCGATTGGTCGGCGCGGTGCTGCGCCACGACGCCAACGCCACCGTCCCCGAATTCCCCTACGGCCAGACCCTGCGCGCCCTGACCGGCGAGACTCCCTCCTGGCCCCAGCCGACCGAAGGCATTTCGCGCATCCGCGTGGAGCTGCGCTACCGCCGGGGCCGAGGCCTGCGGGCCGTCGCCGCCGGGCGCGGCCTGGGATCGGGCGAATCCCTCCTCACCCTCGATATCATCGATTATCCCGGCGAATGGCTGGTCGACCTGCCCATGCTGGAGCAGGATTTCGAGACATGGTCCCAGGCCATGCTGGATCAGGCGCGCCTGGGACCACGCGCCGAACTGTCCCGCGACTGGCTGTCCTTCGTCACCCAACGCGCGCCCGACACCGCGCATGACGAGGAATATGCCGCCGAGGCGGCCCGGCTTTATACCGAGTACCTACGCGCCTGCGCCGAACGCGGCCTGCGCTTCCTGCAGCCGGGCCGCTTCCTGACGCCGGGCAGCCTGCGCGGTGCTGCGGTGCTGCGCTTCTGCCCTTTGCCCGGGGCGCAAGCGGGGGCCAAGCCCGGGCGCGGCTCGCTGCACGAGGCCTTCCGCGCCAAATACCGGGATTATCAGGACAAGGTGGTACGCGATTTCTACCGCCGCCATTTCACCGCCCTCGACCGCCAGATCGTGCTGATCGATGCCTTGCGGGCCTTGGATGCCGGACCGACGGTGTTCGAGGACATGAGCCAGGCCCTGGCCGCCATCCTGGGCAATTTCCGCCATGGCCGCAGCGGCCCGCTGTCCTGGCTGACAGGACGGCGCGGCATCGACAAGGTATTGTTCGCCGCCACCAAGGCCGATCACGTGATTCGCGGCGACCGCCTGCATCTGGAGAACCTGACCCGGCGCATGCTGCATGTGGTCGACGAATCCAACCGCATCAAAACCAGTGCCGAGATCCAGGTTGCCGCCATCGCCGCGATCCGCTGCACCGAGGACATGCGGCGCTCCGATACGGGGCGGGAAATCCTGTTCGGCAGGCGCCCGGGCGATACCGAGGAACAGGCCTTCGATCCCGGCGCGGTGCCGCTGGACTTCCCGCCGCGCTGGGATGCCTTCCGCTATCGCTTCTGGGATTTCCAGCCGCGCAACGATCCGGCTTGGCGCCATGGCGGCTTCCCCGCCATCAAACTGGCCGAGGCGCTGGACTTTCTCATCGGCGAGGACATGACATGACCGACAAACGTCCCCCTCACGAGCCCGGCCCCGTCGATCCCTCGCTGGTGACGCGCCCCGCGCCCGAGGAAACCGCGCCGCCCGGTGCCGAACCCGGAATCGTCTCCTCCCCTGTCGAGGCTCTGGACGAGGAACCGCCGCCGGAGCCCTTGACCCGTCGCCCCTCGCCCTGGGGGCGGGTGCTGGCGCTGCTGGTCCTGACCATCGGCGCCTTCCTGATCTATGACACCACGATGTGGCTGTCGGGGCTGTTCACCCGCGATCCCGTCGGGGCGGGGCTGCTGGGCCTGCTGTTCGCGGCGCTGCTGGTCTCGCTCGCCTTCGCCTCGTGGCGGGAGGTCCGCGCCCTGCGGCGGCTGGGCGAGGTGGACAAGTTCCGCCGCGCCCTGGCCGAGGCCGAGGAAAGCAACTCCCCCCGCCGCCTGGAACAAGCCCTGACTCCGGTGCTGACGATGGTCGGCGAAAGGCGGCCGGAACTGGTGCGCAACTTCCGCCACCGCAGCCAGGGGCTGAACGACACCGCCGCCATCCTGCGCCAGTTCCACGGCGCGGTGCTGACGCCGCTGGATGCCGAGGCCCGCCGCGTGGTGCGCCTGACCGGCTATGGCGTCATGGGCGCCACCGCCGTCAGCCCCCATCCCGCCCTGGATGTCGCCATCGTCGTCTGGCGCAGCTTGGCGATGATCCGGCGTATCGGCGAAATCTACGGCTTCCGCCCCAGCAGCCTGTCCACCCTGGTCCTGGCCCGTTCAGTCATCACCAGCGCCGCCCTGGCCGCCGCCGCCGATCCCGCAGGCCAGGCCATGGCCGACGCCCTGGGCGGCAGTCTCCTGGAAAAGCTCTCCGCCCGCTTCGCCGAAGGCGGCATCTCCGGCTTGCGCGCCCTGCGCGTCGGCCTGCGCGCCATCGACCTCTGCCGCCCGATCCCCTTCGAGGCGGAGGAACGCAAGGGAATGCTGCGGACTTTGGTGGAGATGTGAAGGTATTTATAGAGACACAGACGGACCAAGCCATCTTCCTTCTCGTCACTCCCGCGAAAGCGGGAGCCCATGGAGCCGCAACATCCCTATCTGGCGGCTCACATCGTCCTAAAGCCCCAACATGGACCCCCGCTTCCGCGGGGGTGACGGATGGATAAGGGGGCGACGTCTTTGTCAGCAGTCCGGAATAATAAGAATCATCCGTGTTTATCTGTGTCCATCTGTGTCTCGAGCCAGTATCACCTTGGCCGCCGCCACAGATGGTCCGGCCGCAGATGGACGCCGCCGATCCAGCGGTCGATGCCGTTGGCCGCGATCCAGTCGGCTTCCCCGGCAAGCAAGGACTCACCGAAAGGCGTCAGGGTCAGGCCTTCGCCCCGGCGGACCACCGCCGCCTGCCGCCCGTTCATCAGGTCGTAAAGATGCGCCCGCCACATGGCAAAGCCCAGATAAGGCGCCCCTTCCTTGTCCTGCACCGCCTGGAAGCAGTCTTCTTCCTTGGCACAGCCCTCGGCGATGGCCTGCAAGGTCAGGGCGGCGGTCAGGCCCAGCCCGGTGGCATCGGGGAATTCGGCGAGATGACGTTCCAGCGCCGCTTCCAGGAACGGCAAGGCGGAAAGATCCTGATCCAGCAGGGCCACCACCCGGCGCGGATCGGGCGAACGAAGGGCGTTCCAGGCCACTTGGCCCAGGATGAATTGCGCCGTTGTCACCGCCTTGCGCTGGGGAAAGAGCGCTCTCAGTTGCTCGGGCGAAAGCTGCTCAAGGCCGAGAAAGCGGGGAACGGCCGGATGCTTGCCGATGCAGACAAGCGACAGGCGGTTGCAGGGATGGCGAGCGAACCAGGACAACAGGCGGACCAGGATGGCCTGGTCGAACAGATCGTGCTCGAACCACAGCACGACCTCTTCCTGATCGACCGAGGCTTCGAGCTCGGCCTGTTCGGCGGCCAGCATAGCGGCGATTTCGGCTTCGTCGGCACCATAGCGGCGAGCGATGAAGCGGGCGCGCAGGGAATGCCATTCCCTCCCCTCCACGCCCTGGGGCAAGGGACCTTCGCAGACGGGATCGATCGAGCGCAGGCGGTCTCCAGGCAGAGCGGCAAGCATGTCCATAATGTCATCGCCGCATCTGATATGGAGCATCGGCTGTCCTACTCCACGGGTTCCTGCTGCATCAGTTCCACCCGACGGGCGGAGAAATTGGGCGGCACCAGGATGGTGTTCTGCGGGGGCGCGATCGGATCGGGCTCGGGGAAGTCCAGCGTGTAATGAAGTCCCCGGCTTTCCTTGCGGTCCAGGGCCGAGCGGATGATCAGCTTGGCCACCACGGTCAGGTTGCGCAGTTCCAGCAGGTCCGAGGTGACGCGGAAGCTGGAATAATATTCGTGGATCTCGTCCTGCAGCAGCTTGATGCGGTGCTTGGCGCGTTCCAGCCGCTTGGTGCTGCGCACGATCCCCACATAATCCCACATGAAGCGGCGCAACTCATCCCAGTTATGGGAGACCACCACCTCTTCGTCGGAATCGGTGACCCAGCTTTCGTCCCAGGCGGGCAGCGGCGGCGGGACGGGGATGGTCTCCAGCCGCTCGCGGATGTCCTGGGCGGCGGCGGCGCCATAGACCAGGCATTCCAGCAGCGAGTTCGAGGCCATGCGGTTGGCGCCGTGCAGGCCGGTGAAGGCGACCTCGCCGATGGCGTAGAGCCCCGCCACATCGGTCCGCCCATGCCGATCGGTCATCACCCCGCCGCAGGTGTAATGGGCAGCAGGCACCACCGGGATCGGCTGCCTGGTGATGTCGATGCCGTATTGCAGGCAGGTCTGGTAGACGGTGGGGAAATGACCGCGCACGAAATCCGGATCGCGGTGGCTGATATCCAGATGCACGCAATCCAGGCCCAGCCGCTTCATCTCGTGGTCGATGGCCCGCGCCACGATGTCGCGCGGGGCCAGTTCGCCGCGCGGGTCGAAGCGCTGCATGAACCTTTCACCGTCGGGCAGCAGCAGCCTTGCCCCCTCGCCGCGCAGGGCCTCGGTCACCAGGAAGGTCTTGGCCTGCGGGTGATAGAGGCAGGTCGGATGGAACTGGCTGAATTCCATGTTGGCGACACGGCAACCGGCGCGCCAGGCCATGGCGATGCCGTCGCCGGTGCTGCCGTCGGGATTGCTGGTATAGAGATAGACCTTGCTGGCCCCGCCGGTGGCCAGCACCACCACGCGGGCACGGAACAGCTTCACATGGCCGTCCGCCACGTCCAACGCATAAGCCCCGACACAGCGCCCCAGCCGCTTGCCCGGCAGCTTCTCGCGGATCAGGTCCACCGCGACATGGTTTTCCAGCAGAATCGCGCCGCTTTCACGCACCCGGTCGGCCAGGGTGGTCTCGACCGCCATGCCGGTGGCGTCGGCGGCGTGGATGATGCGGCGATGGCTGTGGCCGCCCTCGCGGGTCAAGTGATATTCCAGGCCGCTGCCGTCGGGGGATTCGGCGCGGGTGAAGGGCACGCCATAGCCGATCAGGCGCTGGATGGCCTCCTTGGCATTCTCGACCACGAAGCGGACGGCATTGCGGTCGCACAGCCCGGCCCCCGCGACCAGCGTGTCTTCGATATGGGATTCGACGGTGTCGGCATCGTCCAGCACGGCGGCGATGCCACCCTGGGCATAGAAGGTGCTGCCCTCGGTCAGGTCCTTCTTGGACAGCACCGCGACGCGGGCATGGGGCGCCAGCTGCAGCGCCAGGGTCAGTCCGGCGGCGCCGCTGCCGATGATCAGGACGTCAAAGACCTGCCCGTTATCCAGTTTAGGCACCCCCATCGCCCTTGCTCCTAGTGCCAGTCCAGCCCGATATCGACGGAACGGGCCGATTGGGTGATGCGTCCCACCGAGACGAAATCCACGCCGCTTTCGGCAATGGCGCGGATGGTATCGAGAGTGACCCCGCCCGAAGCCTCGGTGCGGCAGCGTCCCGCCACGATCGCGACGGCCTGGCGCAGCATCTCGGGAGGCATGTTGTCGAGCAGCACGATATCCGCCCCGGCCTCGACCACCTCGGCCACCTGCTCCAGCGTATCGCATTCCACTTCGATATTGGGAAGGTTTCGCGCCTTGGCGGCGGCGACGGCGGCGGCGACCGAACCGCAGACGGCCAAGTGGTTGTCCTTAATCAGCACGCCGTCATAGAGGCCCATGCGATGGTTGCGCGCGCCGCCGATGCGGGCGGCGTATTTCGCCATCTGGCGCAGGCCGGGAACGGTCTTGCGGGTATCGAGCAGGGTGCAGCCGGTGCCCGCGATCCGCTCGACATAGCGGCGGGTCTCGGTGGCGATGCCCGACAGGTGCTGAAGCAGGTTCAGCGCCGTGCGTTCCGCCGTCAGCAGGCCGCGCGCCGGACCTTCCAGCTGGGCGATGACGGCGCCGGGGGCGATCTTCTCGCCATCGACGCAATGGGCCGTCCACACCGCTTCGGGCACCACATGGGCGAAAACGGCCTGGGCGATGGGCATACCGGCGACGACCATCTCCTCGCGCGCGACCATCACGCCGGTGAAGCGCAGATCGGCGGGGATCACCGCTTCCGAAGTGATGTCCCCGACACCGCCCAGATCCTCGGCCAGGGCCGCCGCGATGACGCGGGCGACCTCTTCTGCGCTCAGGCCTTGGGGCAAGGAATAGCTGGTCATGGTCAGGACGCCGCCGGGCGGGCCGCCATCGAGGCGCCGATGCCCTTGGACATTTCCAGCATCCGCTCCAGCGGGCGCTTGGCGGCCAGACGCAAGTCTTCGGGCAGTTCCAGCGCCGGGGCCTCGTTGACCAGGGACAGGTACAGCTTCTCCATGGTGTTCAGCTCCATGAAGGGACAGTTCGAGCAATTGCAGCCTTCGTCCAGCCCCGGCACCGGGATGAAGGTCTTTTCCGGAGCCGATTTCTGCATCTGGTGGATGATATGCGGCTCGGTGGCGATGATGAATTCCTTGGCGTCGCTGCCCAACACGTAATCGAGGATCGAGCGGGTCGAGCCGACATGGTGGGCATGGCCGAGGATGGTCTGCGGGCATTCCGGATGGGCGGCGACCCGGGCCTCGGGATGATGCACGGTCAGCTTGACCAGTTCGCGTTCCGAGAAACGCTCATGCACGATGCAGCTGCCCTGCCACAGCGTCATCTGCCGCCCGGTCTTGCGCTGCAGCCAGGCGCCGAGATGGCGGTCCGGCGCGAACAGGATCGGCTGGTCCGGCGGCAATTGGTTGATGATCGCCTCGGCATTGGACGAGGTGACGATGATGTCCGACAGCGCCTTCACCTCGGCCGAGCAGTTGATATAGGTGACGGCGATATGGTCGGGATGGGCTTCACGGAACTTGCGGAAGGGCTCGGGCTGGCAGGAATCCTCCAGCGAGCAACCGGCCTCGGCATCGGGAATGATGACCTTGCGGTCGGGGCTGAGGATCTTGGCGACCTCGCCCATGAAGCGCACGCCGCAGAAGACGATCATGTCGGCATCGGTCGCCGCCGCCTTGCGCGACAGGTCCAGCGAATCGCCCACGAAATCGGCGATGTCCTGGATTTCGCCGTCCTGATAGTAATGGGCCAGGATGACGGCGTTCTTCTCGCGCTTCAGCCGTTCGATCTCTGCGGCCAAGTCGAGAGTCGGGTCGATCCCCTTTTCGGTCAAGGCATCGGGGCCCGGCGGCACGATCCTATCCTCAAGGATCTGACTCGTCTGCGTCTGGGTCATCACTCGAACACTCCTCGCGCCCGGCCTTTTGGGCTGGCCTTGGCAAAGCGCCATTTTGTCGCGGAATTGGGCGACCTTGGCAAGGGCTGTGGCAGATTTTCAGCCCCGGAAGCGGTCCGGAAAACCGGCGAGCCCCCTCCGGGCGGCGGCCCATTCCCCTCTTTTCCGGCATATAAAAGGGCCCCCTCCGGCCGCAACGCCCCACCAGAGAGAGCCCTGCCCTCACGCCGTCCGGGGATTGCCCCCGGCCGCCTTCATGGCCTTCTTCTTCGCCCTTTCGCCCAGCCAGACACCGGCCAGGACCAGGGCCATTCCGGCCCAGGCATTGGCCCCCACCGTCTCGCCCAGGAACAGTACGCCGCAGGCCACCGCCACCAGCGGCACGAGGTAGTTCGTCAGTGACAGGAAGGCCGGCCCCGCCGAGGCGACGATGCGGAAATAGAGGATCGAGGCGCCGCCGGTAGCGAACAGCCCCAGCATCACCGCCAATCCCCAGCCGCGCCCGGTCGCCTCCCGCACCGGCGTCCAGCCCTCGACAAGCAAGGCAAGCGGCACCGCCGCCGCAGCGGCAGCAAGCATCGCCCCTGATGCGGTGACGAGGGGCGGCAGGTCATCGGGCAGTCGTGCCGACAGGATGGCGGTCAGGGCGAAGCAGGCCGCCCCCAGCAGGACGGCGAACAGGCGCATGGGCTGGGCGTCTTCGCCGGTCATGCCGGGCGCCAGCAGCACCACGATCCCGGCGAAGCCGACGGCAAATCCCAGCAGCCGCCCGCGCGTCATCCTTTCCCCGCGCACCAGGAAATGGGCCATCACCAGGGTGATGGTCGGCGCGGTGGCGATGATGATGCCCGCCAGGGAACTGTCGATGCCTTCCTGCCCCCAGGTGATGACGTAGAAGGGCAGCACATTGCCGATCAGGCCGATGGCAAGGAAATGCCCCCACAGCCCAGGCGCGCGCGGCAGGCGATGGCCCCAGGCCAGCGCCAAGGCCGTGACCGCCAGCGCCGCCACCGCCATCCGCAGCCCGGTCACCGTGGCCGGCGGCAGGGTCTTCACCGCCAGGTCCTGGAACATGTAGGACGAGCCGAGGAACAGGCTGAGCAGAGCCAGCAGCAGCCAATCCGCCGCGCGATGCCCCAGGAAACGCACTATTTGCGCGACCGGCCCAGCCTGCGGGCATTGGCCGTTACCCGCTGCCGCCACGGCGCCAACCCGCCCAGCGCGGCCGCCGTCGAGACCGCCGCCGTCTCGGCGGTAATGCGCCAGAAACCCTGCCACATGGCAAGATAGCCGATCCACAAGGTCTCGGCCGCCGCCGCCCATTTCTCGGCGACCATGCGGTACATTTCCGGCATGTCCGTCTTGGAGGGGTCGACCATGCCCTGCCCCATGAGATTGAGCCGATGCCCCACGCAGATGGCCGCCGCCGGTCCCATCTCCTGCCAATGCAGTTGACAGCGCTGCGCCTTGCGCGCGCTCGCCACCAGAGTACGGGCGGTGCGGAAATCGGGGCTGGGAAAGACGCGATGACGATGATGCATGACCCCTCCGTTCGTTGCGGAAGAGTAACATTCAGGAGGGAGGAATGTTCCCAAAGGCGGCAGAGCCTCAGGCCCCCTTTTTCTCAGCCGCCGAAGACTTCCCGCGCCCGATAGGCCAGGCCGGTCGCCACCGAGACGAACTCGCCGCCGGCGCTGATGCGGTCCTCGCCGAAGCGGCGGGAGAAGATGGCGCGGACGGCGGGGACGAGGGAGGAGCCGCCGGTCATGAAGACGCGGTCCACCTTATGGGCGGGGATGCCGGTCTTCTCCAGCAGGCCTTCGACGCAGGTCTCGATCTCGGTCAGTTCCGGTTCGATCCAGCCTTCGAACTCGGCGCGCGTGACGGTGCGGGTAATGTCGATGGGGTCGAAATCGAAGCGGAACACGCTTTCCCCCGCCCGCGACAGGTCCAACTTCACCTTCTCGACGGCGCGGTAGAGGTGATAGCCGAGATTATGCTCGATCAGCGTCAGCAGATTCTCGATCCGGTCCGGCGCATCGGCGAAGCGCTGGATGTCGCGCAGCATGCGCAAGGTGGGCGGGGCATTGAGGAAGCCGATATGGTGCCAGCGTTCGAACTTGCCGAAGATCCAGGCCGGAACCGGCAGGGTCTTGCCGTCGCTGCGGTAATTGGCCTTCTTGCCGAAGAAATCGGCGATGCCGTGCTCGACGATGCGGCGGTCGAAGGCATCCCCGGCGATGCCGACGCCGTTGGTGCCGATGATGGCCTCTTCCGGGCGGTCCAGCCCAGCACGACCGGGACCCAGGCGGACCAGACAGAAATCGCTGGTGCCGCCGCCGAAATCGGCGACCAGCACGGTCTGGTCGTGGTCGAGGCCCTGTTCATAATAATAGGCGGCGGCGATGGGCTCGTATTCGAAGGCGAGATCGGCAATGCCCGCCTTGGCGAAGGCCTCGCGCAGCCGTCCCACCGCGAAATCGTCCTCGGCCCGCCCATCCTCGGCGACGAAGCACACCGGGCGTCCGGCGACCAGGCGCTCGATCTTCCCGCCCGCCTGGACCTCCGCCGTCTCGCGCAGGCGGCGCACCACCAGGGCGATCAGGTCTTCCAGGCTATAGGTGGCGTTGAAGATGGAGGCCGAGGTGAAGGAACGGCTGGTCAGGTAGCTTTTGAAGGATTGCAGCAGCCGGGCCTCGCCGTCGCCTTCGAGATAGGCCTCGATGGCTTCCTGGCCGATCCGGGCGATCGGACGGCGGCGTTCGTCGCGGTGACCGTCCTCGAAGGCCAGCATGGAGCGCATGGTCTCCGCCCTGGCCTGACCGAACACCATGGGGACGACGGCGGCGCGCCCCTGTCCGTCCACCAGGCTGACGGCGCTGTTGGTTGTGCCGAAATCCATTCCCGCGAACATGGTGCCTCTTCTCTTTCCGGAAATCCGGCCCAGAAACGACGAAGCCCCGCCAGTGGCGGGGCTATCGTGGGGCCTCCTGCTCTGCCCGAGCAGAAGAAGAGTGGCGCACCCGGAAGGACTCGAACCTCCAACCCCCAGATTCGTAGTCTGGTGCTCTATCCAGTTGAGCTACGGGTGCTTTCTCGTTAGCGGCGTCAGCGCCGCCGTTGAGGTGGCGGAACTTACTGGAACCCCCACCCCTGTGCAAGCAGAAACTTTCGTCTCATGTCACTTTTTTTTCGCCGCTGCCCGAAGCCACATTTCGGCCAAAGGTCTTAACCAAAAGCGGCTTGTCCGGGAATTGACCTTTGGGGTAAACTCCCCCCACAATTTGCATGGTCGGATTACCGAAAATGCAGGTTGTCGTGCATTGATAACCGTCCCAGACGCCGAGTGCCTGCTCGAACCGGATCAAGGTAACCTGTCCTGATGGCCTTCAAGAAGACCCACGCCGCAGTCATGAGCGCGGTCCTGTTCGCAGGCGGTTGCTCCTTCGCCGAAGATGTGTTGCGCCCCCGGCCGGGTGATGACCTGACCGGCCGTCCGGCTGTCGAGGTGGTTCCCAGCCAAGTTGCCTCGAGCAATGGCGCGACCATTTCCGAAATGGCCTCCACCGGCACCTTCGTCGGCCAAAAGGTTTCTTCCCTGCGCAACGACCTGCAGCAGCTGCAAGAGACCCTGGCCCGCCACAACCAACAGCTGGTCGACATCCGCAACCAGACGACCGAGGATAGCCAGCGCTACCACGGCACCGTCGCGGCGGTGAACGCCCGCCTGCAGGTCGGCACCACGCCCGGCAACCCGATCCTGGTGCAGCAGTGGAATGTGGCGCAGAGCGAGCTGGACCAGATCAATGCCGACGTGCTGCAGATGAACCAGCTGGCCAACGAGGTCACCTCGTCCTCGGCCCTGGCCGCCTATCTGCTGGAAAGCGTGCGCGCCGCCCGCGCCCTGTCGGGTGCGGTCGAGGAAGACCACCGCCAGCTGCGCGTCCTGGAAGACGAAACCAACCGCACCATCGTGATGATCGAGCGGTTGCTGACCGAATTGTCCCAGGACATCTCGCGCCAGCAGCAATATGTCGCCAACGAGCGCAACAACCTGAACACCCTGGCCGTGGCCATCAAGAACGGCCAGCTCTACGGCACCAGCCTGGCTCTCTCCGCCGCCTCGGCCGCCGCCGGTTCCGAAGCCGCGGCCCAGCAATTCGGCCAGGCCGGCACCTCGGACCGCCCGCTGGTGGTGATCCGCTTCGACCAGCCCAACGTAAATTACGAGACGCCGCTCTACAACGCGGTGAAGAGCGCGCTGGACCGTCGTCCCTCGACCGTCTTCGACGTGGTCGCCGTGGCCCCCACCGCCGGAACTCCGGGCGGGGCCGCGCTCAGCACCACCGCCGCCCGCCGCAATGCCGAGGCGGTGGTCCGCTCGCTCAACAATATGGGCCTGCCGTCCAACCGCATCCGCCTGTCCGCCATCACCAGCAGCGGCGCCCAGTCCGGCGAAGTCCACATCTTCGCCCGCTGATCGAGGTCTTACAGAAAAAAGCCCCGCTCTTTCGAGCGGGGCTTTTTTGTTTCCGGGCAGGAGCCTTGCGGATCAGAAGGCGGCCACGGCGCCGTCCGAGCGGGGGTCGGACGCCCCTTCCAGCAGGCCTGATTCATGGCGCACGATCGCCCCGGCATGGCCCATCAGGCTGTCGAAGGCAGGGATCACCTCGACCGCATGCCCGGCGCGGCGCAGGGCCTCGATCACCGCCGGGTCGAAGCGGTCTTCCAGCTTCAGATCGCTGGTGGGCTTGCCCCAGCTGCGCCCCAGGGCCCAGCGCGGCGCGGTGACGGCCCGCTGCAAATCCTGCCCGAACATGGCATAGCGGGTGAAGATGGCGGCCTGGGTCTGCGGCTGGGCGTCGCCGCCCATCGAGCCATAGACCATGACGCGCCCATCGCGCAGCCGCGCCATGGCCGGGTTGAGGGTATGGAACGGCTTGCGGCCCGGACGCAGGAAATTCTGCGCGTCCTCCTCCAGGCGGAAGCTGAGGCCGCGATTCTGCAGCAGGATGCCCGTCTGCCCCAGCATGACCCCGGACCCGAAGCCGTAATACAGGCTTTGGATGAAGCTGACCGCCCGTCCCTGGCCGTCGATCACGCCCAGCCACACGGTATCGCCGTCCTGCGCCCGATGGGGCCAGGGCTGCGCCTGCTTGGGCGGAATGGAGGCCGCCATGCGGTCGAGCAAGGCATCACTGAGATAGGTGGTCGAATGGATGGCCATATAGGCCGGGTCGGTAACATGGGTGTTACGCACGACGAAGGCCTGCTTGGTGGCCTCGACGATGCCGTGGATATGGGCGAAGCCTTCCGCCTCCTTGACGCCCAGGCGGTCGAACAGGCCCAGGATCATCAGCGAAGCCAGGCCCTGGGTCGGCGGCTGGAGGTTCCAGACCGTTCCGGCCGAGATATTGATCGACAGCGGACGGCGGCGGATCGAACGATGGCGGGCGTAATCGCCCCCGCTCACCGGGCAGCCCAACCCCTGCATCTCGGCCGCCATGGCCCGCGCCACACCGCCGCGATAGAAATCATCCAGCCCGAACTGGGCGAGGCTTTCCAGCGTTTCGGCCAGGGCGGGCAGCTTCATCCGGCTGCCGGCCTTGGGCACTTCTCCGTCGGGAAGGAAATGCTCGGCGAAATTCGGCTGCTGGCGCAGGGAATCGAGATTACGCGCCGCCGCGTCCACCTGCTGCTGGGTGATCGCGAAGCCGTTGCGGGCATACCAGATCGCTTCTTCGAGCAGCCGCGCCAGCGGAATGCGTCCGCCCCAGCGGGTACTGATGTCCAGGGCCGCCTGCCAGCCCGACACGGTTCCCGCCACGGTATTGGCCGCCAGGGGGCCATGGACAGGAACGGCGGACAGTCCCGCCTGACGATACAGTTCCGGCGTCGCATTGGCGCCCGCCGCGCCCGAAGCGTCGATGGAAACGGGCATGATCGCGTTGGGTTCGGAGATCAGCCAGAATCCGTCCCCGCCCAACCCATTCATATGGGGATAGACCACCGAGAGGGTGGCCGCGGCGGCGATGGCGGCCTCGATGGCATTGCCCCCTTCGCGCAGCACCGCCAGACCGGCCTGGGAAGCAAGATGATGAGGCGCGGTAACCATGCCGCGAAGCGCCGTAGGAGTATTCAGCATTCCGTCCTACTTTAATGGTCCAGCCGAATTCTCCCTTATCCGAAGGCTTCCGTAAAGTCTGACGGGCTGTAAATTGAGTCGGAACTCGGCGGATGCTACGCATGAAAGTGCAACGGGCCATTGCAGCCACCGGGCAGTTTCTGGTAAATGCCTCGCTTTCCGCCAGGGAGGGTTTCCGTGAACCACCATGACTACACCGCCGCCAAGTCGCTGCCGCTGAGCTGGGAGGATATCCACCGCGATACCCACCGTCTCGCCGATAAGATTTCCGGCCTTGGCCCGTTCAAAGGCATCGTCGCCGTCGCCCGCGGCGGCCTGGTCCCCGCCTGCATCATGGCCCGGATCCTGAACCTGCGCCTGGTGGAAACCATCTGCATCGCCTCCTACGACGACCGCACCCAGGGCGCGGTGTCGGTGCTGAAGGGCCTGAGCGAGGACGGCGAAGGCTGGCTGGTCGTGGACGATCTGGTCGATAGCGGCGTCACCGCCCGCGAGATCAAGAAGATGATGCCCAAATGCCACTACGCCACCGTCTATGCCAAGCCCCAGGGCCGGCCGGACGCCGATACGGTAGTGGTGGATGTCGGCCAGGACGTCTGGCTGGTCTTCCCCTGGGACGTCGATCCCGCCGACCGCCGCCCGGCCTGAGAAAGCCCTGTTCCCGCCAGCGCGGGAATGACGGAACAAGGAAGGGGCAAGCCCCTTCCTTCCTCTATTCGTATTCGGCGGCAGCCACCGCGACATTGTCGATCAGCCGCGCCCGGCCCAGACGGGCGGCGGCAAGCAGGCGGCCGGGCCTCTCGGCGCGCGCCAGCGGCTCCAGATTGTCCGCCGCACGCAATTCCAGATAATCCACCGATTCGAAACCGGCGGCGACAAGCGCGGCCTTGGCGTTGTCCAGCAGCGGCGTGGTTCCGGCACCGGCGGCCAGATCCGCCGCAGTCTCCGACAGGATCCGGTAGAGGGCGGGGGCGACCGAGCGTTCCTCGGCCGAGAGATAGGCATTGCGCGAGGACATGGCCAAGCCGTCGGCTTCGCGCATCGTCGGCTCGCCCTGGATCTCGACCGGGATGTCGAGATCGCGGACGACGCGGCGGATGACCTGCAATTGCTGCCAATCCTTCTCGCCGAACAGCGCCAGGTCCGGCAGGGCCTGGAGCAGCAGCTTGGTCACCACCGTGGCCACGCCGTCGAAATGGCCGGGGCGGACCGCGCCGCACAGGCCTTCGCTGACGCCGCTGACCGAAATATTGGTGGCGAAACCCGCCGGATACATCTCTTCCACCGCCGGTGCATAGAGCAAGTCGCATCCCACCGAGGCCAGGGCGGCGGCATCCTGGGCCTCCTGGCGCGGATAGACGGAGAAATCCTCGGCCGGTCCGAATTGCCTGGGATTGACGAAGATGCTCACCACCACGCGGTCGGCCCGGCTCTGGGCGAAGCGCACCAGGGAAAGATGACCCTGATGCAGGGCGCCCATGGTGGGCACCAGGGCGACGCGCTGCCCTTCGCGGCGCCAGGCACGGACGCGGGCGCGCAGGTCGGACGTATTACGGACGATGGAAAGCGGAGCCGAGGAGGCGTTCATCACGATGGTCTCTTACTTCTTGACGCCGAAGCAGTGTTCGGGGCCGGGGAAGCTGCGCGCGCGCACTTCCTCCGCATAGCTGGCGGCGGCCTGGGAGACGAGTTCCCCCAGATTGGCGTAGCGTTTGACGAATTTCGGCTGGAACTCGGCGAACAGGCCGAGGATATCCTCGCTCACCAGCACCTGGCCGTCGCAGGCAGGCGAGGCGCCGATGCCGATGGTGGGAATGCTGATCTCGGCGGTCAGGGCGCGGGCCAAGGGCTCGACCGTGCCTTCGACCACCACGCTGAAGGCGCCGGCCTCGGCGACGGCCAGGCTATCGGCGCGAATCTGGGCCGCTTCCTCCTCCGCCCGGCCATGGGCGCGGAAGCCGCCTGCAGTATGGACGGCCTGGGGACGCAGGCCGACATGGGCCATGACCGGAATGCCGCGCTCGACCAGGAAGCGGATGGTTTCGGCCATCTCCACCCCGCCTTCCAGCTTGACCGCCGCACAGCCCGTCTCCCGCATGATCCGGGCGGCGTTGCGGAAGGCCTGTTCCTTGCTTTCCTGATAGCTGCCGAACGGCATGTCCACGACGACGCAGGCCCGGCGCGAGCCGCGCATGACCGCCTTGCCGTGCTCGATCATCATGTCCAGCGTGACGCCCAGGGTGGTGTCCATGCCATAGAGCACCATCCCCAGGGAATCGCCCACCAGTAGAAGATCCACATGAGGATCGAGGAACCCTGCCATCGGCGCCGTATAGGCGGTCAGGCAGACCACCGGCTCGCCCCCTTTTCGGGCTCGGATATCGCGGGTGGAGATACGCTTCGTCGTGACCTGAGTGCTCACTCTTTCCTCCCTCGTGGCGAGCGAGCCTTCCTTTTGGCGCGTGGCGCGGCGGAAATCAACCGCCCTCGGCAATCTGCCGCAACAGCTCCGGCTGACGCATCACCACATGCCCCAAATCAGGGAGGCCGATGATGTTCTCTTTCTTGAACTGGGTCAGGACGCGGCTCACCGTCTCGATCGTCAGCCCAAGATAATCCGCGATGTCGGACCGGCTCATGGACAGGGGGAGGCTGGGGCCGGTACGGCCGCGCTTCTCGCAGCGTTCGGCCAGCATGATCAGGAAGGACGCCACCTTCTCTCGCGCCGTCTTGCGGCCCAGCAGCAGCATCTGATCCTGCGCCGAGGCCAGTTCGGCGATGGTCAGCTTCAGCAAGCGCTTTTCCAGCGTCGGCACTTCCTCCAGCAGGCCTTCCAGCTTGCGGCGGGGGAAGCGGCACAGCGTCACCGGCGTCACCGCCTCGGCGGTATAGGCATAGCCGCCGCCCAGCGGCAGGCCGAAGAAATCGCCCGGGAACATGAAGGCCGTGATCTGCCGCCGTCCGTCCGACAGCAGCTTGTACAGCTTCACCGTCCCCGCACCGACGGAATAGAGGTGCAGCGCCGGGTCTCCCTCGCGGAAGATGGTGTCGTGGGCCGGCAAATGGGTCTGGCCCAGTATCGAGGACAGGCGGCGGATGTCGCCCTGGGTCAGGCCGGAACAGAAAGCCAGATCCCCGAGATCACAATGATCGCAGGGTTGCGCAGCAGGACAGCCCTCTGCCTTGTCGCGGTCGATGATGTGATCGTATGGAGCCATTGCGTCGCCTATCCGGTGGCGCTTTCCGCGCCACATTAGTCCCTTCGTCTAGCCCAAGTCCAGTGTTGCCAAAGCTAGCCCTGGCGCGGTCGGTCGTCGTCGTCGAACAGGATGCGATTGGCCGCTCCGTCCAGGTCGTCGAACTGGCCCGAACGTAGCGACCACAAGAAGGCTGCCAGTCCCAGGGCGCCCAGGATCAGCGCGACGGGAATCAGCAACAGCAGGTTGGTCATAGGGTCTTCCTCCGCGACAGGCGCATGGCATTGGCGATCACCACCAGCGAAGAGGTCGACATGGCAATAGCGGCGATCAGCGGTGTCACCAGCCCGGCGACGGCGATCGGAATGGTGCCCACATTATATAGGAAGGAAAGACCGAAATTCTGCTTCACCAGGCGCCCCGATTTCTCCGCGACCTCGATCGCTTCGAGCACCGGGCCGAGGCGATGGCCCTGGAACACCACGTCGGCGGTGTTCTGGCTGACATCGGCGGCCGTCGAGGGCGACATCGAGACATCCGCCGCCGCCAGGGCCGGGGCATCGTTCAGCCCGTCGCCGACCATGAAGACATGCCGGCCCTCGGCGGCCAGTTCGGCCAGGCGGGCGCATTTGTCGGCGGGCGTGCAGGCGGCGCGCCAGCGTTCGATACCCAGGCTGGCCGCGACCCGGGCAACCGTGGCCTCGCGGTCGCCCGACAGCAATTCCACCTTCAGGCCGCGCTTGCGCAAGGCGGACACCACCTCGGCCGCATCCTGGCGCAGTTGGTCCTGGAAGGCGAAGCGCACCGGCTTGCGGTTGGGACGCTCGAACCACAATTCCGGCCCCTGGGCGGTATCGTCCTCGGCCACGCCCAGCCAGCGGCGGCTGCCCAGGCGCAGGTCGCCCGCCTTGAGGCCGCAGCCGGGCACTTCCTCGACATTCGCCGCCACCGCCACTTCGGGCGCCTGGCGCACCAGGGCGCGGGCCAGGGGATGCTTGCTGGCCATCGCCAGGGCGGCGGCCTCGGCCAGATCCTCCTTGCTCCAGGCGCCGTCCTCCAGCAATTCCGGCTGTCCGAGCGTCAGCGTGCCGGTCTTGTCGAAGACCACCGTATCGATCAGGGCCAGACGTTCCAGCGCGGTCGCCGATTTCAGCAGGATGCCCTGGCGCATCAGCCGCCCGCTGGCGATGACCTGGACCACCGGCACGGCCAGAGCCAGGGCGCAGGGACAGGTGATGATTAGCACGGCGACGGCATAAAGCAGCGCCGTCTGCCATTCGATCGTGCTGAACATTACCCAGCCCAGGAAGGTCAGCGCCGCTAGGCTGTGGACGACGGGGGCATAACCGCGCGCAACGCGGTCGGCGACGGCGATGTATTTCGCCCGCCCCTGCTCCGCCGTTTCCATCATGCGCACGATCTCGGCCAGCAGCGTTCGCTCGCCCACCGCCGAGACCTTGATGCGCAAGGGCGCCAGCAGGTTCAGCGTTCCGGCGAAGACGCGGTCGCCCACCCGCACCGTGCCGGGCATGGTTTCGCCGCTGATCAGGCTGGTATCGATATCCGAGGCGCCCTCGATCACCACGCCGTCGACGCCGATGCGCTCGCCCGCCGCCACCAGGGCGGTCATGCCCTCCTCCACCTTGTGGGGCGGCAGCAATTGGCGCGAGCCGTCCTCGGACAGCACGGTGACGGCCACCGCCGACAGGCCGACCAATTCCTCGGCCGCCGACCGGGCGCGGCCACGGGCGCGGCTGTCGAGATAGCGGCCCACCAGCAGGAAGAACAGCAGGGTGATGGCCGAATCGAAATAGGCATGGGGGCCGTCGCGCATGGTCTCGAACAGACTCATGGCCGAGGCCAGGGTGACGCCGATAGTGATCGGCACGTCCATGTTGGTCCGCCCCGAACGCAGGGCATTGACCGCCGAGCGGAAGAAGGGACGCACGCAATAGACCGTCGCCGGCAGTGCGATCAGGGCGGAAATCCAGTGGAAGAGCGAGCGCGTGGCCCAGTCCATGCCGCTGAAATGGCCGGCCCAGACCGATACCGACAGCAGCATCACATTGGCGGCGGCAAAGCCCGCCACGGCCATGCAGCGCAGCAATTCCTGCTCGTTGCGGATGGTCTCGGCCCCCAGCTGGGCCGGATCGTAGGGGATCAGGCGGTAGCCCACCTGCAGCACCGGCGCGACGATCTCCTCCGGCGTCGTCTCCTCGGGATTCCAGCGCAGCACCAAGCGGCGGGTGGTCATGTTGACGCGGGCCGAACGCACGCCCTTCTGGCGCGACAGCAGGCTTTCGATCAGCCAGATACAGGCCGCGCAATGCACCCCCTCGACCATCAGGTGAAGTTCGGCGCTGCCGTTTTCCGCCTGCCGCACATGGACCGAATAATCGGGCGCCAGGGCATCGTCATCCGGACGAAGGGGACGCACCGTGGGATCGATGCTCCGCCACTCGTAATAGCGCGACAGCCCCACCCCCTGCAGCAGTGAATGGGCCGCCGCGCAACCCCGGCAGCAGAATTGCGGTCCCACCGGGCTGCTGGCAGGGACCTCGGAACCGCAGTGCTGACAACTTTCCATTACGCCCCGGACTTCGTGATGCGTCGTATTGCTGGCGTCCGCCTCAGCGCACGATGACGCGCGTGACCAACTGATGCTGCTCTTCGCCGCGCGAACCGATCAGGCGCAATTCCCATTGCCCGTACAGCGGCAGTTCGACCGGTGCCACATAACGGCCTTCGCCCACATGGGTCAGGACCCGGCTGACGTCGTAACCTTCCGCCGTAGGGCGGAACAGAAGGGCATTCACCGTCAGGTCCGACAGCGGCTGTCCGTCGCGATCGAGGAAGGTCGCCGAGACTTCGGCGAAGCGCGACTGCTGCTCGGCAGAAGTCGGGGGCGAGGCCTCGACCCCGAACTCCACCTGCCAGCCCCGCTGGCGCTGAATCTCCGCCGCGGCCAGGGTCTTGTTATAGGCCAGCCCGTCTTCGAAGGCCTGGGTCGTCGTCAGGCCGGTGAAGGTGGAACTGGCGTAATAGAACATGATCCCGTTCACCCCAACCACCACGGCGAATCCCGCAACGAAGATATAGGGATACCACCAGCCGGGCTTGCGGGGCTGTTTCGTCGTGCCGTTCACGGTTTGATTCATGCTGCTCACTGTCTGGGTCCTGCGAAAAGAGACTTGCTCAGGGTGCTGTGGCCATCCGGATCCGTCAGTTCGAAATACAGATCGGTGGTCCGGCCGTTCAGCGCGGAAGGCGGCGCGGTGACATAGATGCGGAAGTTGCCGATGGTGTCGGGATTGACGGGCAGGCGGATGGCGGCATCGGGGCTGTCGGGCGAATCGATGCCGATGACCGAGACCGTGGCGCCCTCCAGATTCTTCACCCGCAGGGTATAGACCCGCTCCTCGCGCACCATGTTGAGGATCTTGTAGGTATAGGCGTTGCGGATGTTGCCGTCGGAAAGCTGCACGTAAAGCGGGCTGCGTTCGTGCTGGATGCTGACTTCGGTGGTGTCGCGCGTCGCCAGGACGAAGGCCATCAAAGACCCAACCACCAGCAGCAGCACCGCATAGGCCACCGTGCGCGGACGCACCCACTTGACCTTGGCCACCGGCCGGCCCTGTTCGCGCGCCAACTGATTGGTGGCCGAGTCGAAGCGGATCAGGTCGCGCGGCAGGTTGAAGCGGTCCATCACGCTGTTGCAGGCATCGATGCACAGGCCGCAGCCGATACAGCCCATCTGCGAGCCTTCGCGGATATCGATGCCGGTGGGGCAAACCTGCACGCACATGCGGCAGTCGACGCAATGGCCGCGCCCCTCGAAGCCGGTATCTTTCTTGGCGAAACCGCGCGGCTCGCCGCGCCATTCCTCATAGGTGACGATCATCGAATGCTCGTCCACCATCGCCGCCTGGAAACGCGGCCAGGGGCACATATAAAGGCAGACCTGTTCGCGCGCCCAGCCTGCCAGCAGATAGGTCGTCGAGGTGAAGATGGCGAGGAAGGTATAGACGCCCCATCCGGCCTGGCCGGTCACGATCTCGCCGATCACCGTCATGGCGTCGTTGAAATACAGCACGAAGGCGCCGCCGGTCAGCAGGGCGATCACCATCCAGACACTGTGCTTGCCCAGCTTGCGCAGCAGCTTATTGGCATTCCAGGGCTGGCGATCAAGCTTGATGCGCTCGTTGCGGTCGCCCTCGAACTTGCGCTCGACCCAGATGAACAGGTCGGTCCAAACAGTCTGCGGGCAGGTGAAGCCGCACCAGACGCGGCCCAGCAGGGCGGTCGCCAGGAACAGGCCGATGGCGCCCATGATCAGCAGACCGGTGAGGTAATAGACCTCCTGCGGCCAGATTTCGATCATGAAGAAATAGGCCCGCCGGCCGACCATATCGATCAGAACGGCCTGGTCCGGCGCGTCCGGCCCCCGGTCCCAACGCAGGAACGGCACCAGATAGTAAAGCGCGAGAAGCACCCCCACCAAGACGGTCTTCATTGACCGGAAACGGCCCTTGACCGTGCGCGGGTACACCTTTTCATAGGCGTATAGCGGCACTTTCTCCGGCTCTTCGGGCTTCTTGCTGGACGCCGGGCTGCTGCCGACAGCGGCTTCCTTGACTGTAGCCATTGCTGCCTAGTTCCTAGAATTGTTTGGGAAATGCGGGCAGTCTAGCGACCGGGCTCACGCCACGCCCGGCCAAGAACGCATATCTGACATGCAGCATCCGCATGACTGACTCCGCCTCTCTCCCCCCTCTTATATATCCTTTAAGGACAGGGTGCATTACCGGAGTCGGCGAATCCCTACGCGATTTGGGGGCAAATTGAAAAAACCTCGCCGCGGCAACGATTTTCCGGCCCTCTCCTCATGAAAAAAGCGCGGAACGGTCGCCCGTTCCGCGCCTTTAGAAGCGACGCTTCAGCCGGCTTATTCGCCGCCGCCCAGCGAGTGGACGTAGACGGTCAGCAGCTTGATGTCGTTTTCGCTCATGCGCAGGCCCCAGGCCGGCATGCTGCCATGCCGGGGATTGGTGATCTGAGCGACCACGCCCTCCTTGGTGCCGTTGAAGAGCCACAGATTGTTGTTCAGCGGCGGAGCCCCCAGTTCGCGCATGCCGGAGCCGTCATCCATGTGGCAGGCGGCACAGTTCTCGAGATAGATCTCTTCACCGTTCCTGGCCGCCGCCGCATCGGTGGCATTGCCCGAGAGCGACAGCACGTATTCGGCCACCAGGTTGATTTCCTGGGTGGACAGGATGCCGTCGCGGCCGAAGGCCGGCATTTCGCCGATGCGGGCCTCGTCGGTCTCGTTCCGCACGCCATGAGTGATGGTGTACTGGATGTCCTCGAGCGAACCGCCCCAGATCCACTGGTCGTCCACCAGCGCCGGATAACCAAAGGCGCCGACGCCGCCCGCGCCGTGGCAGGGAGCGCAGTTCTCGCCGAACAAAGCACGGCCGCCGGCCATGGCATAAGTCAGCAGCTCACGGTCCGCAGCGATCTCTTCGACCGAAGCGTTGGTGAAGCGGCCTTCCCAGCTGGCGCGGGCCTCGCGGGCCTTCTCCATCTCGCCGACCAGCTGGCCGCGCGAGCTGTAGCCGAAAGCACCCTTGGTATAGGAATTGAGGGTCGGCCAGGCGGGATAAACGAACCAGTAGCCCACCGACCACAGGATGCAGGCGAAGAACACATAGACCCACCACTTCGGAATGGGCGTGTTCAGTTCCTTGATGCCGTCCCACTCATGACCAGTCGTATCCTGGCCACTGACGTGGTCCTTTTCCACAGAAGCCATTATCGGCGCTCCTCGTCATCATCATCCCTCAAGGGCATGTCGCCGTAGCGTTCGAGCCGGTCCTTGTTGCGCGGCCAGAATGCGTAGGCGACGATCCCGAGGAAGAGAATCATCAGCCAAAGCCCCCAGAGGGAGCGGAAGAACTCGGATAGAGCTTGGAGATCCACTCCGCCCCCTTAGCGCTGTGCCTGCGAGGCATCGAAGGTCGAGAAATCGACCAGCGTACCCAGCATCTGCAGGTAAGCAACGAGAGCATCCATCTCGGTGATCTGCGACGTACCACCGAAGTTATCGACACGGACATTGGACTGACGCGCATCGGCGTAGCGAGCGATCAGGCCGGAGCTATCCGCATCGGGGTCGGCCTGGGCTTCCAGGTCGGCCTTGGCATTGGCGATGTCCTCGTCGGTATAGGGAACGCCGACAATCCGCAGGGTGCGCAGATGGTCGCCGATATCGTCATATTTCAGCGGCCGCATCAGATGGGCATAGCTCGGCATGATCGAACCCGGCACGACTTCGCGCGGATCGATCAGGTGACGGACATGCCATTCGTTCGAATACTTGCCGCCCACGCGCGCCAGATCGGGGCCGGTACGCTTCGAGCCCCACTGGAACGGATGGTCGTACTTGGATTCGGCCGCCAGGCTGTAATGGCCATAGCGTTCGACCTCGTCACGGAACGGACGGATCATCTGGCTGTGGCAGTTGTAGCAGCCTTCCTTGATGTAGATGTTGCGGCCCGCCAGCTCGAGAGGGGTGTAGGGCCGCATGCCCTGCACCTTCTCGATAGTGGACTGGATGGTGAAGAGCGGGATGATTTCCACCAGGCCGCCGATGATGACCGTCACGAGCATGCCGATCAGCAACAGGGCGACGTTGGTTTCCAGCTTCTTGTGTTTCTTGACCAAAGACATGGATCGCTCTCCTTAACCGCGCGCTGCCACGGCGGCCGTGGTCTCGTACGGGGCTTCCTTACGGACGTCGCCGCGGATGGTCCGGAAGAAGTTGTAGACCATGACCAGGGCGCCAGCGAGGAAGAGGACGCCACCAATGCCGCGGATCACGTAGTACGGATGCATGGCCTCGACGGTCTCGATGAAGGAGTACTGCAGGAAGCCGTACTCGTCATAGGCGCGCCACATCAGGCCCTGCATGATCCCCGAGATCCACATCGCGGTGATGTAGAGAAGGATGCCCAGGGTCGCGATCCAGAAGTGCAGGCTGACCAAGCGCATGGAGTAGAGCGACTTGCGCTTCCACAGCACGGGCACCAGGTAGTACAGGGCGCCGAAGCTGATGAAGGCAACCCAGCCCAGGGCGCCGGAATGCACGTGGCCGACGGTCCAGTCGGTGTAATGCGACAGCGAGTTGACCGACTTGATCGACATCATCGGACCTTCGAAGGTCGCCATGCCGTAGAAGGCCACCGCCGTGACCAGGAAGCGCATCACCGGGTCGGTGCGCAGCTTGTCCCAGGCACCAGACAGGGTCATCAGGCCGTTGATCATGCCACCCCAGGACGGCATCCACAGCATCACCGAGAAGGTCATGCCCAGGGTCTGCGCCCAATCCGGCAGCGCGGTGTAGTGCAGGTGGTGCGGGCCGGCCCAGATATAGAGGAAGATCAGGGCCCAGAAGTGCACGATCGACAGGCGGTAGGAATAGACCGGGCGATTGGCGCGCTTCGGGATGAAGTAGTACATGATCCCGAGGAAGCCGGCGGTCAGGAAGAAGCCCACCGCGTTATGGCCGTACCACCACTGGATCAGCGCATCCTGGACGCCCGAGAACAGGCCGTAGCTCTTCATGCCGAAGAGGGACACCGGCACCGCCAGGTTGTTGCCCAGGTGCAGCATGGCCACGGTGACCATGAAGCCCAGGTAGAACCAGTTGGCGACGTAGATGTGGGGCTCTTCGCGCTTCAGCAGCGTACCGACGAAGGCGGTGATATAGGCCACCCACACGATCGTCAGCCACAGGTCGACGATCCATTCGGGTTCCGCGTATTCCTTACCGTCGGTGTAGCCCAGCACGTAGCTGAGCGCCGCCAGGACGATGAAGAGCTGATATCCCCAGAAGATGAAGTTCGCCAGCCCCCTGCCACCGAACAGCGAAGCCCGGCAGGTGCGCTGCACCACGTAGAAAGAGGTGCCGATCAGCACGTTGCCGCCGAACGCAAAGATCACGGCGGAGGTATGAACGGGACGCAAGCGACCGAAAGAGGTCCACTCGAGGCCCAGGTTCAAGACCGGATAGGCCAGCTGGAAGGCAATGTAAACGCCTGCCAGAAAGCCGACGATGCCCCAGAAGGTCGCCGCCAGGACGAACTTCTTGATGACATCTTCATAATAGACAGGCGCCGCGGCCCGCTGGGCTCCGTGCGCCATGGTCGCTTGGGTCATGCCGAACTCCTGTTTCGACCAAAATGTTTGTGGGCGGCCCATTCCGCCCTGCCGCCTGATGCCGCCGTCGGGTCGTTTTCGCCCCCTCCCGCCATGCGGCGCGGCAAGACTACCTTCCTCCAAAGCACTATGCCCCGAAGGCCGAGTCCAGGTTCGCCGGAATATGCCGGAGTGGCAGCCCCCGGCCATTGATCCAGATCAAAACCATACAAGTTTTAGAGAGATGGACCACCCCCTATCCAAAAGAGGGAACCTACTCTGAAATTAGACTAAAGAAAAAGCTGCTTCTTCGCTTGCCCCCTTTGCTCGCCACGCTAGACTGCGCCCCCATGAACAACCTCCAAGACAGCCTCTCCCGTCCGCGTGTCACCTTTCAGTCCGGCCGCTCGAAACGGTTGCGCACCGGTCATCCCTGGGCTTTTTCAAACGAAGTCCAGATGACGCCCGAAGCCAAGGCCCTGCCGCCGGGCAGCCTCGTCACGCTGATGGATGCCGGCGGCCAGACCCTGGGCGTCGCCAGCTTCAATCCGCATTCGCTGATCGCCGCCCGGCTGATCGACCGCGACGCCGAGCAGATTATCGACCGCGACTATCTGGTCCGGCGCCTGCGCGCCGCCCTTTCCCTGCGCGAGACGCTGTTTGCCGCTCCTCATTACCGCCTGATCCATTCCGAGGCCGACGGCCTGCCCGGCTTGGTGGCCGACCGCTACGGGGATGTGCTGGCCCTGCAGATCAACACGGCGGGGATGGAGCTGCTGCTGCCCCTGCTGCTCGACGCCCTGGACGAAGTGCTGTCGCCGCGCGCCGTGGTCCTCCGCAACGACAGCCCGGTGCGCAAGCTCGAAGGGCTGGAGCTTTATCACAAGGTGGCACGGGGAGAATTGTCCGGCCCGGTGGAACTGGTCGAGAACGGCGCCCGCTTCCTGGCCGACCTGACCGAGGGGCAGAAGACCGGCTGGTTCTTCGACCAGCGCGACAACCGCGCCTATGCCGCCCGCTTCGCCGGCAGGCGCCGGGTCATCGACTTCTACACCTATGCGGGGGGCTTCGCCGTCCAGGCGGCGCTGGGCGGTGCCTCGGAAGTGATCGCCGTGGACCGTTCGGAAAGCTCGCTCGCCCTGGCCGAGGCCTCCGCCCGGCTGAACGGCGTCGCCGAACGCTGCCGCTTCGAGCGGGCCGAGGCCTTCGGCGAGATGACCCGGCTGGCCGCCGCCGGCGAACGCTTCGGCCTGGTCATCGCCGATCCGCCGGCCTTCGTCAAATCCAGGAAGGATCTTGCCGCGGGCGCCAAAGGCTACCGCAAGATGGCCCGCCTCTGCGCCCCGCTGGTCGAACCCGGCGGCTTCCTGCTGGCCGCCTCCTGCTCCCACCACATGGCCCCGGACGCCTTCGCCGAGGAAATCCGCCAGGGCCTGTTCTCGGCGGGCCGCACCGGACGCATCCTGCGCGTCTCGGGCGCGGGTCCGGACCACCCCCTGCATCCCTTCCTGCCGGAATCGGCCTACCTTAAGGCTCTCTTCATCCAGTTGGATTAGGCTCCGCGGGAACCGGAAAAAGCCTCACCCCGGTTCCCGCCCCGCCTGCATGCCCCATGCAATCACAGTAGAGAACGCTAATACCTTCGTTTAAGGTATTAGCGATCGGCTAATGTCGCCTGGAAACCGCCTGATGAGCCTCTTCCGCAAGCTTCGCCTGACCACCAAGATCGCCGCCATCGCCATCGCCGGCCTGCTGGGCCTGGCGGCCGCCACGACCGTCACCGTCACCCTGACGCTGCAAAGCGAATTGGGGGAGATGGCCGTGGAAAAGCAGAATTCCAGCATGGCCGTGGCCTGGGCCCTGCTCAAACGCCTGGGTAGCGAGTTCCGCATCGAGGGCGACAAGTTCTATGCCGGAGACGTGCCCCTGAATGGCGATTACCGGGTGGTGGACGAGGTCGCCGAGCTGATGGGCGGGGTGGCGACCATTTTCATGCGCGACACCCGCATCGCCACCAACATCAAGCATGACGACGGCAGCCGCGCCGTCGGCACCAAGCTGGCCCCCGGCCCCGTCTACGACACGGTGCTGGGCGCCCGCAAACCCTATCGCGGCGAAGCCGATATCCTGGGCCAGCCCTATTACGTCGCCTATGACCCGATCCTGTCGCGCTCCGGCGAGGTGATCGGCGTCCTGTTCGTCGGCCTGCCGCGCGCCGATTTCATCGCCATCGTCAACAACATCCTGTGGAAGACGGCGCTGGTCGTCGTGCTGTCCACCCTGGCCATCGGCGCGGTGGTCATCCTCTTCCTGCGCCGCAACTTCGCCATCCTGGGCAAGATGCAGGCCGTCATGGCCCGCCTGTCCGGCCGCGACACCGACGTCTCCATCGAAGGCACCGAGCGCGGCGACGAGATCGGCGAGATGGCCCGCGCCCTGCAGGTCTTCCGCGACAATATCGTCGCCGCCGACCGCCTGGCCCAGGAACAGGAGGCCGAGCGCCAGGCCCGCGAGGAACGCGCCCGCCGCATCGAATTGCTGACCCAGGATTTCGACGGCAAGGCCGCCCGCGCCCTGGAGACCGTCGCCTCCGCCGCCACCGAGTTGCGCGCCACGGCGTCCAGCATGTCCGGCACCGCCGACCTCACCGCCCAGCGCTCGACCAATGTCGCCGGGGCGGCCGAACAGGCCACCGCCAATGTCCAGGCCGTGGCCACCGCCGCCGAGGAGCTGTCCGCCTCGATCGGCGAGATCGCGCGCCAGGTCGCCCATTCCAGCACCATCTCGACCAGTGCCGCCGAACAGGCCACCCGGACGGACCAGATCGTGCGCAGCCTGTCCGATGCCGCCGACCGCATCGGCCAAGTAGTGGGCCTGATCACCGACATCGCCAGCCAGACCAACCTGCTGGCGCTGAACGCCACCATCGAAGCGGCGCGCGCCGGGGAAGCCGGAAAAGGCTTCGCCGTCGTCGCCAACGAGGTGAAGAGCCTCGCCAACCAGACCTCCAAGGCGACCGAGGAGATCGCCGCCCAGATCGGCGGCGTCCAGGACTCGACCCGTCAGGCGGTGGAGGCCATCAGCGCCATCGGCCAGACCATCGCCGAAATCAATACCATCGCCGGCACCATCGCCGCTGCCGTCGAGCAGCAGAGCGCCGCCACGCAGGAAATCTCGCGCAACGTCCAGCAGACCGCCGCCGGCACCGCCGACGTCACGGTCAATATCGTCGCCGTGACCCAGGCGGCCACAGAAACCCAGGAAGCCTCGGTCCAGGTGCTGAACGCCGCTCAGGAACTCTCGCAGCAGGCTGAAACCATCCGCAGCCTGGTCGCCCGCTTCCTCGGCGACGTGCGGACGGCGTAAGGGAGAGTTGCGTTACGCAGGGCGCGCGTATTCATGCTTCGAGACGCCCCTGCGGGGCTCCTCAGCATGGAGACCTTTGCGCGGGGGAGGATCGGCCTTTTAGGTGGCAAATCGAGGCTGCTTTGCCCTTAAAAAAACCGCCGCCAGAGCTTGATCTCTGGCGGCGGTCTACGT